>NZ_CM170151.1:0-490000 GCF_057221655.1 Paenibacillus sp. plas6
TTTCATATTAATTTCTTATATTCAATCTCTATACAAGCTGCTTACGTTTTTTAAGATAAATATATAAAATAAGCGACAATCCAGCGCAAATCAGTGCACATAAGCCAATAAATATATATCCCGCTTGATAGCCTCGCATTATCGCAAGCTGGCTTTCTCCGCCGTAAAACTTTTTCCCTAATTCTACAATAAGTCCAATCAGATAGTTTCCGATCACAGTTCCTATTCCCATTACCGTAACAACGACACTAATAACGACATCGCTGTCATTCGCATAACGTTTAGAGATAAATGCCATTACGGTCGGATAAATCGGCGCTACTCCTGCCCCTGCCAGGGCAAAGAAAATCGCAAAATGTTCTCCGCCTAATACGGCAATAAATGTACAAATAGCTGCAAATAGCGATACGACAATAATTGATAGTGTATAGCCAATTCGATCGATAATAGGACCAAGCAATAATCTTGCTAAAGAGAACCCGATGAAAAATGAAGATAGCATACTTGAAGCGGATACCGTGCTCCATTGATATGTTTTCTCTAAATAGTTGACTAGCCAGCCACCTACAGACAGCTCAGAAACAACGCCAAATGTTAAAATTGCAATTAATAGCCATAAGCTTCGATCAGATAGCAGCGTACGAAAGGATTTGCGCTCCTCCTGATTCCCTTCATCTTCAGGAAACTTAGCTAGAAATGTTGGAATCATTGGGATTAAGGAGCCTGCCAGCACGATCATATACATAATTCCCCAATCAATCTGATGTCCAGCGATACTTATACTCATCAATCCCGTGGCTAATAATGGAGCGCCGATTGAGCTTAACCCATAAAAGAAATGAGCTAAATTCATCATCGTTCCTGTATTGCGCGTAAAAATTCGTGCTGCTAATATTGCTAAACCGATCTCTAGTATGCCATTACCAATATAGAGAAGAAAAGTTGAACCTATGAGCTGCGCATAATTGTGAGAAAGCCAAATTAACACGCCTGAAAGCAGCATTGACCCAAAAGCAATATTAGTCGTATGTTTAATCCCTATTTTTCGCACAAGCAGTGCCGTAAATGAACAAGCAAGCAAATAGCCTAATGAATTAAGCGATAGCAATGTTCCAATCTGTGATTCATTCAAATGAAATGAAAGCTGCATACGCGGTATTGCTGGTCCTTTAATATTTTCAGACAGACCAAACAAAATAAAACCCAAATAGACAGTTAGTAATTGCCAAATGTAATTATGCTTTGTACTTTTAGTCGTCATGTTGTTCTATCGTTCCCCTTATCATGTGTGCGAAAGCTGTAACGTAAGCAAAAAAAATGCTGCACGCCAATCAGTTTTGCCGATTAGCAGTCCAGCGGCATTCCGTTAAGCATTAGATATACGATCATTTTCTTTTTTATAAGATGAGGATTCAGGAGGGTTTGCAATTTTACTAAGTAAATATACAAGTAATTGTTGATTATGACTTGAAATGCGGTCAAGCGATTGCTCTATAACTGATTTTCGTATCATCGAGCCTCGAACAGCTTCAGCAAAACCCTTTTCGGTAACATTAATCCATACAACTCGACGATCGTGCTCATCTCGATCACGTGTAATTAATCCATTTCTCTCCATGCGGTCTAGTATCGTTGTAATTGCCGCTGGAGTTGTAGATAGATGTTGGACAAAATCAGAAGGCTTCATTGCGTTAGACTCGAGCAAAAGCTCTAAAATATGTAGTTGACTTTCGGTTAATGGTGCCAGTTCTTGTTCAAGCGCGAGCTTCCAATCTCGAGAAAGCTTATTCCACAATTTTGCGAAATCTTCAACGATCAAATTACCACCAACTTTCCGTCGTAGTCTCTATCTATTATTATACTAATTGAAAATGTCGAAAGAAAGATTAACGCTATTAATAATTTGCGCTAAAAAATGATAGATTGCGTAAACGTTTTTGCTATTCTTACAATCGTTTGTCGAGTTAGCTGCGAAATTTGACATAAAAGAAAACATCCCGCCGATGAACTGAACCTCTAACGTTTCTTAAACGTAAAACTTCAGTACATCAACAGGATGCTTTTATCGTTTAACTTTCGGTGCTTGGTTGATGTATGCGGTCAGTCAACGAAATGACTTGCAGCAATTGCTCATCTTTATCCAAATTAAATAACTGTTTACCAATAGACTTACGTTCCTCAATTGGCGTTTTATCTGTATTTATCGTTTGCTTGTTCCCCTTAGTCGAATATCCAGCAAGATCTAGCGCTTCACGACAATAGAAGGCAGCATATAATCGATCTCCGTTGCTGCGGACACGCTTACCTTCTTTAAATTCAAAGGTCTGCACACCTTTCCCACCGCGAGCTTGGATTGGGTAATCAAGCAGCAGTGTGCGTTTGCCATAGCCTAAATCAGAAACAACAAGCACTTCGCCTTCATCATTATCTACCCAAAGCGCAGCAATCACTTCATCCTCCGCCTTAAGCTGTATTCCTTTTACTCCACCTGCACTTCGTCCCATACTGTTAACTTCATTTTCATAGAAACGTATCGACATTCCTTGTGCAGTAATTAGCATTAATTGCTTAGATTGATCACTAAGTGCCACTTCAACGACCTCATCCCCAGCGGACAGCTTACAAGCTACAATTGCTGTTGATCTTGTCGTTGCATATTCCTTCAACTCGGTACGCTTCACTTGTCCCCGCTTCGTAACGAATACGAGAGACTGATCACGATTAAAGTCCTTCACTGGAATAATCGATACGATGCTATCGTCCTTCGGTAAAGGAATAACGTTAACAATCGCCGTTCCCGTATCCTTCCATTTAAACTCAGGAACCTGATGCACAGGAAGCAGGAAGTATTGACCGTTTTTCGTAAACAATAGTAAATTGTCTAACGTATTAACGGACAAGCAGTGGGTAATTACGTCTCCTTCCTTCACTCCTGCACTATCCAATTCACCGCCAGAACGAGTAAAGGAAAGCATGCTTGTACGTTTTACATATCCTTCATGACTGAACGTTAACAGCACATCCTCAGCATTTACTAGCACCTCAAGGTTCACTTTTAATTCTTCAACTTCAGATTGAATTTCAGAACGGCGCTCAATGCTGTACGTATTTTTAATTTCTGTTAACTCTTGTTCAATGACACTAAGCAGCTTTTTCTCGCTCTCTAAAATTGAGCGTAATTGCTTAATCTTTTTGAGCGTGTCTGCATGCTCTTTTTCTAGACCTGTAATCTCTAAATTGGTTAAGCGATAAAGCTGCAAAGTAAGGATCGCATCAGCTTGACGCTCTGTAAATTCAAATTTATTGATTAAGTTCGCACTAGCATCTGCACGGTTTTTCGAAGCTTTAATAGTAGCGATGACATCATCAAGTATATTTAGCGCCTTAACTAAGCCTTCAAGAACATGAGCGCGATCCTCTGCCTTTTCAAGATCATATTTAGTTCGTTCTGTTACAACTTCTTTTTGATGATCAACATAAGCAGCAATAATTCCAATTAATCCTAACTGCTGCGGCGCTTTATTAACAATCGCTACCATATTAAAGTTATATGTAACTTGCAAGTCAGTTTTTTTCAACAAATATGCAAGAATACCGTTTGCGTCTGCATCTTTTTTAAGCTCTACAACGATTCTTAGACCGTTACGTCCACTTTCATCACGAACTTCTGCAATACCTTCAACCTTTTTCTCAAGGCGAATATTTTCCATTGCTGTAACAAGACGCGACTTCACTACTTGATAAGGAATTTCGGTAATAACAATTTGCTGCTTTCCGCCACGCAATGTTTCGATACTCGTCTTAGAACGGATATAAATACGACCTTTACCTTTTTCATATGCCTCACGAATACCGTCGCCGCCCATAATGATGCCGCCTGTAGGAAAATCTGGTCCCTTTACAATCTGCATCATTTCATCAAGTGTAATGTTAGGATTTTTCATGTAAGCTATGCTCGCATCAATTACCTCTCCCAAATGATGCGGCGGAATCTCTGTAGCAAAGCCAGCGGAAATTCCACTGACACCGTTAACCAATAGGTTAGGGAAACGAGCTGGCAAGACAACTGGTTCCTTCGTTGTATTATCAAAGTTATCTTTAAATAAAACTGTTCGCTTTTCAATGTCGCGCAATAGCTCCATCGCTATTTTTGATAAACGCGCCTCTGTATAGCGCATTGCTGCTGCTGGATCGTCATCCTGTGATCCCCAGTTTCCGTGCCCATCAATTAGCGGATGTCCCATCTTCCATGGTTGAGCCATTCTGACCATCCCCTCGTAAATCGAGGAGTCGCCATGCGGATGATAATTCCCCATTACATCCCCTACCGTTTTAGCAGACTTGCGATATGGCTTGTCAGGGGTATTACCTGCATCATACATTGCATACAATATACGACGCTGTACAGGCTTTAAACCATCGCGTACATCGGGAATTGCACGATCTTGAATAATATATTTTGAATAGCGCCCAAAGCGGTCACCAACGACCTCCTCAAGAAACGCCGGTAAAAACTGTTCTAGTGCATCCATTTGCGTCTCTCCTTACAACAATTATCATTACTCCTCATATTCAGTAAAGTCGACATTTTCAATAATCCAGCGCTTACGCGGATCAACTTTATCGCCCATTAATGTAGATACACGGCGTTCGGCTTTTGCTGCATCTTCAATTTGCACTTGCAGAAGCGTTCTCGTTTCTGGATTCATTGTCGTTTCCCATAGCTGCTCAGGATTCATTTCGCCAAGACCTTTGTAGCGCTGCAATTCATAATTTTTCATTTCCTTAATATAATTTTGCAATTGTTCATCCGTCCAAGCATAGCGAACTGTATTTAGCTTGCCTGATTTTTTCGTAATTTTATATAGCGGCGGTTGAGCAATATATACTCGACCACTATCAATAAGCGGGCGCATATAACGATAGAAAAACGTAAGCAGCAGCACCTGAATATGTGCACCATCCGTATCGGCATCCGTCATAATAATAATTTTACTGTAGTTACTTTCTTCAACTTCAAATTCAGAGCCAACACCTGCGCCTATCGCATTGATAATCGCACGATACTCATCATTTTTCAAAATATCTGCTAGCTTTGCTTTTTCAGGATTCATCGGCTTACCTTTAAGCGGTAAGATCGCTTGATGCTTAGAATCACGGCCTTGCTTAGCTGAACCACCCGCTGAATCACCCTCAACAATAAAAAGCTCATTGCGACTAAAATCCTTTGATTGTGCTGGAGTAAGCTTACCACCTAAATTAGAGCCCTCACTACGTTTTTTGCCTGAACGAATTTCTTCACGCGCTTTTCGTGCAGCTTCGCGTGCTTTAGCCGCCTGTACCGCTTTTTTCAATAAAGCTTGCGCAGTTTGTGGATTTTCCTCCAGAAATACATTCATTCGTTCTGCGACAATTGTATCAACCGCACCACGAGCTGAGGAGCTGCCTAATTGATCTTTCGTTTGCCCAACAAACTCTACCTCTGCCATTTTTATATTAATAACAACAATCATACCTTCGCGCAAATCATTGCCATCAAGATTTTTATCCTTTTCCTTCAAAATTCCTACCTTGCGTGCGTAATCATTCATAACACGAGTATAGGCAGTTTTAAATCCAGTCTCATGCGTACCGCCACCGCGAGTTGGAATAGAGTTAACAAAGGATGCAATCGTCTCTGTATAGCCGTCATTATATTGGAAGGCAACTTCAACCTCAATATCATCTTTTTCGCCTGTAAAATGGATGACATCATGTAATACCGTTTTATTTTCATTAAGAAATTCAACAAATTGACTAGCGCCGCCTTCATAATGAAAAACATCGCTTGAACCTGTTCGCTCATCCTTAAGACTAACTTTTAAGCCTGAGTTTAGAAAGGCGATCTCCTGCAAGCGCTCTGCCAATGTATCATAGTTAAACGAAATTCCATTCTGGAACACTCGAATGTCAGGTTTAAAAGTTACCTTTGTCCCAGTTTTATTCGTATTTCCGATCACTTCTAGTCCTGTGACAGGCTCACCGACATGTTCTTTCCCTTGATCATCGACCCAATATTCAAAGCGTTGTTTAAAGATTTTGCCTTCACGATAAATTTCTACCTCTAAAAACTCGGAAAGCGCATTTGTTACCGATGCACCTACACCATGCAAGCCGCCAGATTTTTTATAGCCGCCACCGCCGAACTTGCCTCCAGCGTGTAGTATTGTAAATACAACCTGTGGTGTTGGAATACCGGATTTATGCATCCCCGTAGGAATACCCCGGCCATTATCGATAATGGTAATTGCGCCATTTTTATGTATCGTAACATCGATCGCAGTACAAAACTTCGCTAAATGCTCGTCCACTGCATTATCGACAATTTCCCATACTAAATGGTGCAAACCTGAATTGCCAGTACTGCCTATATACATACCAGGACGCTTACGTACTGCTGTTAAGCCCTCTAAAATTTGAATATCATCAGCACCGTATTGCTTTTCCTGTTCAGTAATATTAAAAAGATCCAATTGTTCCTTCATGATCTTCCCCCAATCAACAACCACGCTTTGTCATATCTTTTAGTATTTTAGTGTAAATAACGGTTCACGTAAAGCAACAATACTTTCAATATAAAACGAAAACCGATAAGATAGCAAACATTAACCTGCCATGTAATGTAAAAATAGTACTTTTGACCAATAAACCAACTAGCAGAATACGAACATATATTCTAAATTAATAAATCATTTTATGCAAGTAAGACGATTAGACGGATCATGCTTAATCTAAAACCATCGTCTAAAAATTTTCAAGCGTCCTCTTACTATTTACAGCGGATGCTTCCTTCATTATTTTACTTTAGATGTAAGCATCCGCTGCAAAGAAGAGCCCGTGCGTTCGACAGAAAGTTTCATGCACAGATAGCGTTTGGCTACACTGCATTAACTATACGCACTTTTCATCACTTCCAAAATAATACTCGTTGCTGCTTGTGCAATGCTCGGAAATTGTGAAAGCGGCAATGGATTTTGACCTAGCCCGAGCTCAATCGTAAAGCCTGGTCTGCGCCAATCTTGAATAAACCAATCTTTATATCCTGCAGTACTGTCTACTGAACGAACTGCTTTATATCCGCTCGCTGCGGCCATTCGAGCTGCATAAATTTCTGATTCAGGCGGCTCTAAGCCTTGGAAACCCCAATAAATTTCTTGACCTTGTGTATGGAGAGCTACAACTCGATTAAAGCTGCGCTCTCTCGTTAGCTCAGCAACTGCTTGCACCTCAGGTTCAGTTAATGGAGCTTCACCAGAATAATCACGCGGAGCTGGCTGCTGCGGTCCTTTTACCGCATCTACTTCCCATAGTGCAGGAAACTGCTTATTTAAATCGACACCGCGAATATTCGCCTTCCAGCCAGAGAAATCGCTTGATCCTCCGTTAATTTGCAGCACTTGTGAGCGATATGGCTCCTCCCACGGAGCACCATTTATAACAAGATTCACGCCGTCAGGATTTACCATTGGCACAAAGGACATTGTATTCATCGTGTAAAGCGGATAAACGTATTGTCCGCTTAATGGTTGGCTATTTGTAACAGCTAACAGAAAATCACTAATAAACTGCATTAGCGCTCCAGCCGTAATCCATTCATTTGCATGCATAGCAGCATTCACATGTATTTCAGATGGTCCGTTACCGACACGCAGTTCGATAATATCTTTACCCATTACACTTTTTCCGATGCTTCGCATCGTTAAGAATGGATATATTTGACGCAACCGCTCAATATCCTGCAATAATTGCTCATATGTGTAATTTTTGTTGCCACTGATTACACCTTCCGTTATTCGTTGTGGCAACATAATTTTTGTACCAATTTGAAGCTGTTCTGTTTCTAACGTTGGATTGCTTTGCAATAACAGATTTAATGGAATATTATTTCGCCGTGCAATTTGCCATAATGTATCTCCTGCTTGTACGGTGTACTCATGCCAAACGTAGCCGGGAATTTGAACGAGATCACCTACTTGCAAAGTATTTCCGATTGAAGGATTGCTGTCTATAATTAGCTGAAGCGGCACATCGAACATTACACTATAGCCCCAAAGCGTGTCGCCTGGTCGTACAGCAATTTGCATCTCCATCATCCCTCTCAAGTACATTCTTCACTAGCCTATGACAAATGCCTAGAAAGTGTTCCATATCTGCTGTCAAATTTTCATTCTTAAATAAAAAAAGCTGCACCTAATCGCGAGGAACAGCTCCTAGCGACTAGATGCAGCACATGCATGAAAGTCACTGCTTACAACAATTTGCTATTTGTATTTACTCCAGTTTGGATCAGAGTTTTCTAGTAAGTAGCTGAAATCATTTTCTAATCGTTCACGTTCAGCTCGCTCTTCTGCTGCTTTACGCTCAGCTTCAGCTTTTAATCTAGCTGTTTCTGCCTGTTTAACTTGTTCTGCTTGCGCTTTTAGCTTAGCAAGCGTATCACCGTCAAGCAAATCTTTTAAGCTTGCTCCGCTAGACTGAACTTCTTTTTCCTTCGCCTGATTTGAAAATGATCTCGCATGCTGACTGCTTTGTTTTTTTTGCTTCTTGCCCATTGTAATCACCTAGTACATCATAATAAACTTGCTTAGTATTGAATATTTAACGCTGCTGCTGCTTTACTTGCCAGGCTTCTTGCCTCCTTAACAGAATCAGCACTAGAAAGTGCAACCGCCATACGACGACCGACCTTCGTTTCTGGTTTGCCAAATACGCGAACTGAAGTATTTGGAATTGATAAGGCCTCCTCTATTCCGCCAATTTTAAATTCTTTAGCTTCTTCAGTTGCCTTTAATGTATGTGTTGCCGCTGGGGTTAACTGACGTATCGTTGGAATCGGAAAGCCTAAGATCGCCCGTACATGCAAAGCAAACTGTGATAAATCCTGTGAAGCCATCGTAACCATTCCAGTATCATGCGGACGCGGTGAGACCTCGCTGAACAAAACGCCATCCTTTGTTAAAAATAATTCAACACCGTAGATTCCGTAGCCGCCAAGGGCATCTGTAATCGTACGAGCAATTTGCTGTGCTTCATGTATTTGCGCTTCACTCATCGCATGAGGTTGCCACGATTCGATATAGTCACCGTCTCGCTGTACATGACCTATTGGATTACAGAAGCTAGTTCCAGATACTGAACGAACGGTAAGTAACGTAATTTCCGATTCAAATGAAATAAAGCCTTCGACAATTACTCGTCCCTTTTGGGTGCGACCACCTTCCATCGCATACGTCCAACATTGCTCAATCTCTGCTTCGCTGTGGCATACACTTTGTCCTTTACCAGACGAGCTCATTATCGGCTTAATAACACAAGGAAAGCCAAGCTCTAATGCAGCCGCTCTTAACTGCTCAAGTGAATCAGCAAAGCGATAAGGTGCAGTCGGCAGCTTTAGCTCCTCTGCAGCTAAGCGACGAATTCCTTCACGATCCATCGTCAGCTTAGCTGCACGTGCTGTTGGTACTACGTGATAACCTTCTGCCTCTAGCTCAACTAATGTATCTGTAGCAATTGCTTCGATTTCAGAAACAATGTAATCTGGCTTTTCCTTTTCAATAATTTCGCGAATCATAGCTCCGTCTTGCATATTAGTGACATAGTAACGATGTGCGACTTGCATAGCTGGTGCATGCGCATATCGATCTACAGCAATCGTTTCTACTCCTAATCGCTGAGCCTCTATAACAACTTCTTTTCCTAGCTCACCAGAACCTAACAGCAACATTTTTTTAGCCTGTGATGAATAAGGCGCTCCATACATTAACAATATTCCTCCTCAAACTTTCCGATTAATGTCAGTCATGAAAAAACGCTCACTATTTCTTCATTATTGAGGGAATTTGTCAAAAAAGCAACCTTATCAAGGTTAAAAAGTGTTAAACAAAACGATACTGAGCTTGAATAAGTCCATAATAAACGCCTTGTTTTTCCATTAACTGATCATGATTGCCTTGCTCAACAATTTTACCGTGATCAAGCACGATAATCTCATCGGCATTACGTATCGTTGAAAGTCGATGTGCAATCATAAACGAAGTTCTGCCTTTTAGCAATACTTTCAGCGCCTCTTGAATTTTTTGCTCGGTTTCCGTATCAATGCTAGCCGTTGCTTCATCCAAAATTAAAATTTTTGGATTAGACAAAAGTGCTCTTGCAAAGGAAAGCAATTGGCGCTGACCCATTGATAATACATTTCCCCGCTCCTCTACTTGTGTATCATAGCCATCAGGTAAATTCATAATGAAATCATGAGCATTAACCGCCTTAGCAACCTCTACAATTTCTTCATGCGTTGCATCTAATTTGCCGTAGCGAATATTATCGCGAATCGTACCTGAGAAAATAAATGTATCCTGCATAACTAAACCAACCTGCTTGCGCAAGCTTTCAAGGGTTACATCTCGAATGTCAATTCCATCAATTGTAATTCTTCCTTGAACAGGATCATAGAAACGACATAGTAAATTAATAATTGTACTTTTACCTGAGCCAGTGTGACCAACAAGCGCGATCGATTGCCCTGCTTTGACGTCAATTGAAATTCCCTTTAAGGCTGGACGATCAGAATCATACGCAAACACAATGTTTTCAAAGGAAACATTTCCTTTTATTTGCGATAACGGCTTTGCCTCTGCTTTTTCAGGTACATTTGGCTGCTCATCAATTAATTCAAAAATACGTTCAGATGAAGCCATGGCTACAAGCAACTGAGAATAAAGCTGCCCTAAACGGTTAATTGGCTCCCAGAAATGAGACATATACGTCGAATAAGCAACTAATAAGCCGACAGTAAACATATCATTTTTAATTAAATACGTACCGTACCAATAGAGAATACATGCACCAACCGCTGCTGTTATTTCAATAATAGGACCAAAGCTTTGGTTAAGAGCTGAAGCACGATTCCAAGATTTTAGATTTGAATCGTTCATTTGCTTAAAAAATTCAATATTATTCTTTTCCTGGACAAATGCTTGCGTAACTTTCATCCCTTGAATGCTCTCATTCAAATGTGAATTAATACGCGAGTTTTTCATGCGCACTTCTTGCCATGCGTAGCGAATTTTTTTCCGTAGCGATGTTGAAATAAAAAACATGATTGGCACTGTAACCATAACTGCAATGCCTAGTTTAAAGTTCATCACTAGCAAAATAACGATAATGCCGGCAAGCTGAATAATATCCATTAAAAGATTGACTACGCCATTCGTAAATAGATCCTGTAATGAGTTAACGTCGTTGGTCACACGTACTAATACCGAGCCAGCTGGTCTTTTATCAAAAAAGCGAAAGCTAAGCTTTTGAATATGGGTAAAAATATGACTGCGAATATCGTATAGCACCTTTTGACCAATCACATTAGTTTTTATAATGCGATAGCGTGTCGTTATCATTTGAATAATGTACATGCCAAGCATAAGCAATCCAAGCAGCCACAGGTGCACTTTATCTCCTGATCCTGTTTCTGGCAATATAATATGGTCGATTGCATAGTAAATTAAAAGCGGCACGCCTAATCGCGTAAGCGTTCCAATAATCATCATTATAATGACTGGGATAAGCTCAAGCTTATACGGTTTCATGTACGTATACAATCTTCGCATCTGCTCCCAGTTAAAACTTTTTTCAATTTCATTATCATCTGTATATACAAAGCGATCACGTTTAACAGACTCACTCGCATTTGCCTTATTAGCCAAGCTTCTCACCTCAAACCTTTTTTATCGTTCGTTTTCAATTCAAAAACAACTTAATACAAAAAGTTTACTTCCTCGTTAATTACGCCTTAAGATTCAAGGCTGTCTCCAGCTCACTTGGAAAATCTGCGTATTGAATCTGATAAGTATCACGATACGGTCCAGCTTGTTTAACTAGCTGATCATGCGTTCCGCGCTGAACGATTTGTCCTTCATTAAGTACGATAATTTCATCGGCAAAACGCAGTGATGAGATCCGATGTGCAATAATAAATGTTGTTCTGCCAGCCATAAGCTGCTTAAAGCCTGCTTGGATCTCATGCTCAGTTTCCATATCTACTGCACTCGTTGCATCATCTAAGATAAGAATTCTTGGATTTTTAATAAATGCTCGTGCAATCGCAATGCGCTGCTTTTGTCCGCCAGATAAGCCCATACCGCGCTCACCGACAACTGTGTCATAGCCTTCTGGCATCTCCATAATAAAGTCATGAGCTTTTGCAAGCTTCGCAGCCTCTATGATTTGCTCATCCGAAACATTACTTATTCCGTAAGCAATATTGTCACGAATAGTTGCCGAGAATAAAAACGTTTCTTGGAACACAGGCGCTATAATAGTGCGCAATGAAGCAACATCAAGGTCTCGAATATCTATTCCATCTACTGTAATCGAGCCCTTTTTCACATCATAAGCGCGCATTAACAGTTGAATAATCGTTGATTTACCTGAGCCTGTAGGTCCAAGCAAACCAATAACTGAACCAGCCGGTGCGTCGATAGTAATATTTTGAATCGCTGGCTTTTTGTCAGGGTAATTAAAGGTAACGTCATTAAATCTAACATCACCGCGTACTACTTTACCACTTAGCTTGATTGCGTTGTCCTTATTTTTAATTTGAATAGGCTCTCTTAAAAGTGCAAGCACTCGTTCACCAGATGCTTTAAATTGTGTAAAGTTATTAATATGAAAACCTAGTCCCCACATCGGTCCTATAATGTACCATATTAAACTAAAGAAAGCGACAAAGTTTCCTGGAGAAAAGCTTCCGTTAATGACCATAATCCCGCCAACAATAAACAAGATAATAACACACAGGTTAGCTATCCATTCGATGACTGGAAAATAGAATGCCCATTTGGATGAAGCTTCAATTTGATTACTGCGAAACTGCTCGTTGCGATCTGAAAACTTACGTACCTCATAGTCTTCTTGTGCATATGATTTTACAGTACGAACACCTGTAATATTTTCCTGCACTGCTGTAGTTAAGTTACTCATTGCTTTTCGCATTTCACGGAAAATGGGATGAATTTGCAACTCAAAACGAAATGCTAGGAAAAGTAACACAGGCACTGGCAAAAGTGTAATTAATGTCAGCTTCCAGTTAATTGCCAGCATCATTCCTCCGCCAAGTACAACCATAAAAAACACATTCAATAATTGAGCAAGACCAAATCCGATAAAGTTTCGAATTGCTTCTAAATCTGCAGTTAAGCGAGACATTAAATCTCCTGTTTTTGCCTTATCATAATACTGAGAAGATAATGTGTTCAATTTCTCATATAGTCTGTTTCTCATCTTCGTTGCAACACGGTTTCCAAGTCTGCCACCGCAAAAACCATGCAAAAATTGGTTTAGTGCCTTTAAGCAAACGACTCCTACAACAGACAGGGCAATTGGTGCTACCATTTCATAATTCGCTGGAATAATAATAGAGTCAATCAGATAACTTACTAGGTAAGGCTGAATAAGTCCAATACCTGTCGCAAGCACAAGAAAAAGTATTGCCCCAACAATCAGTTTTTTCTCTGCTGCATAGAATTCCTTGAGTTGCCTCAGTATTTCCAAGATGGTCACTCCTCACTTTTATTAAAGTATGAATGATATAGTAACAACTCCCATCTTGATCAGCAAACAGCAAACATCTGCATTAGTTCTCCTGTAGAGTGTTAATTTGGCAAATGTTTGAACATAATTATGATTTACTCTTAAATGATGGCTAACAATTGCTTTTATGTGCAAATTCCTTCATTTTTGCACATTTTCACACAAAAAGACGAAAAAAAAGCTTTCACTTTTCAATATGAAAAATGAAAGCTTCATCACAATATGAGAACAATTGCAATTATGTTTACTAAACACGTATTTTCATGATTTTACTAATGGATTAGCTGCTGCATTTTTTGATCCACTGATTCAAGCTTCGATACAAAGCTCTCATCTTCAAGTAAGCGGATTTGTTGCATTCCATACAAGTCAATGCTGCCTTTTAGACGTTCAAA
The DNA here is from genome assembly GCF_057221655.1 of Paenibacillus sp. plas6. Taxonomy (NCBI): domain Bacteria; kingdom Bacillati; phylum Bacillota; class Bacilli; order Caryophanales; family Paenibacillaceae; genus Paenibacillus; species Paenibacillus sp. plas6. The sequence continues at coordinate 14,019 of NZ_CM170151.1, forward strand.
TTGAGCAGCTAATGCACTCTGCCATTCATGCTCATAATGCTCAATCCAAGCAGATTGCACAGTTTTCATCCAACCTTCAATGTTAGGGAAAATATAGGCCTCAAGTTCTCCTCTTAGCTTTGTTTTCCCGTCCCCTTCAAAAAACTGCTTTGCCGATTTTATACGGCTAGAAATCCATTTTGCAGAAATTTCATTTCCGCTCCAGTCGGCAGGTTGAATCGGTTGAGCTAACTCAATTTTTTGCTCACTTTGCATCTGATAACCTGAAAGCAGATTAACTGCATTTGCAGCGATATTACCGACAAGTTTATTGATCTCTAGATTAAGAGCACGTTCTACCCGCAGTGTAGTTGCAAGCAGCTCTTGCTGCAATTCTAATGCAAGAGTGCGCTCCAGCTCCCGCCATGCTGTCCATGCAGATTGCGCCAACGCTCTGCCATCTTCCTTCAGCAATGCTGGATTAAAGGCATAATTATAAAAATCACCAAACCTAAAGCTAATGCGCTGTACAATATAGTACATTAACTCCTCAATTTCTTGCTTCATTAAAGCTGGCAGAGTTGTCTCTTTGTGCATATGAATTTCTTGAGCAAGCTGCTCCAAATGCCGCTCGATATGAATTTTTTGACTTGCCGCATCCTGCTTCGCAGAGCGTGCTCCATCAAGCAGACGCGATACAATATTCGCTGCGCGCTCAAGCTCTTGTTTTGCAGATTGTACCGCAAGTGAACCAAGCTCATCATGAATAAACGAATGAAAAACAGCTTCAAAGCTTTTAATCCCTGATGCTTCTGTCATTGCATTATCATTTGCTAACTTGCCCTCAATTGCACGTAGGCTAGAAATCGGGAACATGCGAGGAGCAATAATTCCATGTCGATTCAAATTCCGCTCAACATGCTCCATCACTTCCTGCAATTCCTTCTCATCACTTGCCAAATCTGCTGCATTGACGATAAAGAACATTTTATCTAATTCAAATTGGTCTTTTACTCGTCCCAGCTGGTCAAGGAACTGACTATCAGCATGAGAGAACGCATGATTGTAATACGTAACAAATAAAATTGCATCCGTACTCTTAATATAATTAAAGGCAACCCCTGTATGACGAGCATTGACTGAATCAGCCCCTGGCGTATCTACCAACACAATGCCAGCTCGGGTCAAGGGGCAATCATAATAAAACTTAATTTCACTAACAAAGCATGAGCGCTGCTCCTCAGCAACATATGCTTGATAAAGCTGGCGATCTACACTTCTTTGCTTTCCGAGCCATTGCTCCTGTTCTGCCCAGCCTTGGGCTGCAGCTTTGACAAAGCTATAATGGGCTCTGCCTCCGCTGTGAACATCCTCTGGTTTAATCGAATGGATTATTTTAAATAAATATTTTTGGTCTCGGCATTGCTCGTCTATTAACTCATATCCAAGCAGCTTTAAAGAATAAGAAATATCATCAAGCATAATATCTAATGATTTCATATAGATCGTTGCCGTATCATGCCGATGCTCAGCATCTGGCGGCAATAAGCTATTAATCGCTGCCGTCGTAGGGTTAGGACTAACAGGCAATAACCGTTCTCCAATTAAAGCATTGGCTAATGATGATTTTCCAGCACTAAATGCACCAAATAAAGAAATCGTAAAGCTGCGCTGCTTCAAACGACGTGCCTTTTCTTGCAGCTCCTCACAAATCGATTCCATGCCGTCAATATCAGCAAGCCACTTAGCTCCTAGCTCTAGCGCTTCAACTAGTTGCTCTCTTTCGCCGTCTTGATTCCCTTTCATTGCTTTAGCATATTTCACTGCTGTTGAAAGTTCAGCTAAATTAAGCTGCTCCTTTTCCTCTACAAAACTAATTCCGTTGCTTACGCCTTCCTCTAGCTTTTCTGGATGAGGCAATTCAGGCATTGGCTGCTTAGGCAATAGCCATTGCTGCAGCTGTGCTGCATAGCGCTCATACTGTCGTTCTAGTTCACGGTACTGTGCAACGAATTTCAGCTTTTCAACATTTGCTGCATATTGCTCTTTTATATCGGCAAGCTGCTGTTCTTGCTTACTGCTTAAAGATTTTGACAACTGTTCTATAATCGACAATGCTGCTCTGCGATAACGACTTTTAATTGCAGCAGATAAATCTTTACTATAAGTCAACGTATATTCATTATTTATCGTCGCTCCAGAATGTATCGTATCGATTAGCATTTGCTCTGTTGGCGCTGCCGCCTGCAATTCACTAAGCAGTTGCTCAAGCTCCGCTTGATCAAACTGAATAGCTTCTGCTTCACGCCGCAGAAGTGCGTTCAAGTGCCAATGAATTCCTGCTTCGGTTAGCTTAATAAGCTCCTCATAAAAGCTTTGCAAGCGCTGAGCTTGGACTGCTGCGGTCTTTTGCTTTGAGGCTAAAAAGCCAGCTTTAAAACCAGATTTGCGACTTTCTAAAAACAACTGTGCAAGATCACGTAATGGCGCAGGAGTAATATTAGCATTATCTAACAGACTTTCGATCTCTTTTCGTTTCTCCATCGGATACTGTTCGATTTTTTCTGAGATAGCAGCAATTTGCTTCTCTACTTCTTGCTGCTGTTGCTCTAAGCTATGTAGCTGCTCCAAGCCACCGATATGCGATAACAACTCCTCTTTTTGCGGTTCAAGCGCTTCCAGTTGTCCTGCAAGATAATCTTGTGTTATATGCTCAAGTGAATTCCATACACTGTACTGGGTTAATTGTTGCTGTTGCTTCTGTAAATCATGAATTAGCTTGATTAAGCTTTCCCATTGATGATGAGGATGATCTGGCTGGCGCAGTGATAAATAGAGTATCCCCGCCGGCTCAAGATGCCAAGCTAAAAAAGCATCATGAACACTTTGTGCATACTGCTCAAAGCTCAGCTCTTCCTCGCGATGCTTATCGATTTGATTGACTATAAAATATAATGGCTTTCCCCACTCACGCAATTCTTTAGCAAATGAGAAATTAATTTCTGACTGAACATGGTTGTAATCCATCACATAAAATACGACATCTGCCATATGTAAAGCGGACTCCGTCGCCAGCTTATGCGCAGCATCTGTGGAATCAATTCCTGGTGTATCTAACAAAACTACACCATTTTTTAATAGCGGACTTGGGTATTGAAGTTGAACAGAAACATAGGTTTCCCCATCCTTGCAATACGTATCCAACTGCTCAATTGCTACTTCATCATATCGTATTTCACCATTGCTTAATACCTTAACAACTGCTTTACTTTCTTCGCCATAGCTAATCGTAACGACATTAGCACTAGTCGGAATCGGGCTAGACGGTAGCAGCTTCGCTCCGCAAAGCGTATTCAGCAGTGTTGATTTACCCGCAGAAAAATGTCCACATAAAGCAATAGTAAGCTGACTCTCGGTCAGCTTACTATTTAGCTCGTGAAGCTTTTGAGCATGGAGCATATCGTTATGTGAGGACATTTCACTGGAGATTTTATCAAGTTTCTCAAGCAAATTGTCAGTCACCATTATCTTATCTCCTCATTTAGAACTATTCGGCTGCCTCATCTTCAACAGAAGGTAAGCATATTTCAAAAACATTTCCATGCTGTAGAATCATAATATTACGAGCTTTCTCCTTCATTACAACAACCTCAGGTTTCTGTCTCATACGATCAATATATTGAACCGGTACATTTCCAGAGCCACAAACTGTAACTCCTTCAATCACGATGTCTTCATTTTCTTGTGGAGCTGCTTCTAATACCTGTTCATAAATATCAGAAAACTGCTCGAAATCATTAGTGTACACGGAAATGCATTTCATTTTTAATCATCCTTTATTTTTTGTTTGTTTTCTTTTTACTTTACCACTACCCGCAGACTTTAAACGTCTTTGCCCTTCTTTGCAAAGATCAATTAATGGACAGACAGGGCACTGTGGATTTTGAGCTTTACAATGATAGCGCCCAAAAAAGATTAATCTGTGATGAGTAATCGTCCACTCATCACGCGGGACAAGCTTCATCAGCTTTTCCTCAACCTCAAGTACACTATCATCTGGCTTAGCGAATGCGAGCCGCTTCGATACACGCTCTACATGCGTATCAACAGCTATAGCTGGAACACCAAATGCATTGGACATGACAACATTCGCTGTCTTTCGGCCAACACCTGGCAATTCCACTAGCCCCTCATGCGTATTAGGGACTTCCCCATTATACTTATCAATAACGATCCGACATAGCTTTTGGATATTTGCCGCTTTACTGCGAAATAGTCCAATTCGTCGAATATCGTTTTCCAATTCCTCTAACGGTACAGATAAATAGTCAGCTGGTGTTCGATACTTTTGAAATAAATTCGCAGTAACCTTGTTGACTGTCTCGTCAGTACATTGTGCAGAAAGCAACACAGCTATCGTTAATTCAAATGGATTACTATGATTTAGTTCACAATGTGCATCTGGAAACATTTCAGCAAGAACATCGAGAACATATCTCATTTTTTGCTTCGCATTCATCCATTAGCCTCCACTTCATTACCATCGTTCAAAGTTTAGCGAAAAACAAGCCAGTAGGCAAGTCACAATTGGATATATCAGAAAAAAAAACTACCCAAATGGGCAGTTTTCACAAAAAATTACTTAAAATCAAGTAAAATTATTGTAAAATAGCACGAACAATCCGTTTTCCATAGAAACTTACTATTACATTTGCATTTGTTTTTAGTTCGTTAAACAATACCTGTTTACCGCTACTATCTACAAACTGAGCTTCGTCATATAACACAGTATAAGTCTCTTTATCTTTCTTTAAAGTAACTGCTTTAGTCACCGTATTAATTGATGAAATGGTCATTTGATAATTTTCATTTACCCTGAAGCCCGTTATAGCTCGCTCATCTTTCGCAAGATCAAGCATAACTGTCACGCCTTCTTTAATATCCATCAATGTTAATTTAGAGTTACTTAAGCTTTCAACTGTTGGACTATTATAATCTAGCTCTGTTACTGTACCATCAGGAAGCTCTACTTTAGCTACCTTTTCATAATAATCTATGGATACTATAGTAGCCTCAATTTCAGAAAGGATGTCCACATATACGATCAGCTTTTTGCCGTTTGACTCAACGTAACGCAATAAAAGCGCACTTGATTCTAAAGGATCTTTTACATATTTTGAATCAACTGGAATACCATCTAACAAGTAACGAGTTGAATCTGTTAAGAAGAAGGTATCTGCCTTTAGTCCAGAAGCATCAAGCACAGTTATCTGATCTTTTTTCACATCATAATTTACGATTGTAGGTAAATAACTCAATTTAAAATCAGTTGACGGTACAACGACTTCCGTAACTTCACCCTTCTTATTTAATGTAAGGGTTACATTGTCCCCATTAATTAGATCTGTAATAGCTGCATTTTTTACATACGGTATTTTTATAATCGGCGTTTTAACAACAATTTTACTGATAAATGCTCCATTTTCATCTTTAAGTGTAATTAAATTTTTACTGCTATCGAAGCTAAAGAACGTCCCTTTTACAGTTGTTGTCTCTGGAATTTCTTCCTTAAACAACACAATTGAAATGATTTGCGGAGTAACTCGGAACGTATCACTTACAATCGTAATATTATCATTTTCCTTTAAGTCGCTAATTGCGATTTGCTTACCAGTTGAATCAACAAGCTTTACATTTTCATCGTACTTAATTTCAACAGGCTTATTATCTTCACGAATATAAATAGTTTTCTCATCACTATTAATTAGCAAAATCGGAGCAGTTGTTTCCTTAACATAACGATCAGATCCATGCGTTTCAATAAATTTAGCTTGTCCATTGACTTCGATAACCGCTACATCAGTATATAATTCAAACTTTGATTTATCTACGGCAAAATCGGAATCACTGCTATAGAACCCAGTAGATTTATCGATGCTGTACGTTTCTTCTTTTCCGTTCTCATAGATCGTAATGTAAGAATCATTTAACGCTGTAATAATCCCATAATGTTGACCATCTACTTTAATAGGAAAATCCTTTTGCGCACGACTTAAAATAGTTGCAAAACTAGCACGATTAATCGCTGCTTTTGGTGCAAATGTCGTTTCCGTATAACCTTTAACTAAACCAAGCTCTACTGCTGCATTAACATAGCCAATGTATTTACTGTCTATTTCATTATTGTCTGTAAAGCTAGTTTTTTGTGTGGAATATTCCTTTGCTTTTTCCTCCACACCTAACGTATTAATAATGAGCTTTGTTACCCACTCACGCGAAGCTGCCTTTGAACCCCATTTCGTATCTGGATCAGCTGCTGCGATACTATATTCCTCTTCTCGATCTAGTATGCCAGCTTCAAACGCAAGTTCTATGTACGGCTTATAGTCTTCCTTTACATAAAAATCTTCTGGGAAAATAATAAGTTGATCCTTTTGCACTTGACTTTCTAAACCTGCAAACCGCAATGCCATAATGACAGCTTCTTCTTGGCTAATCGTATTGTTATATTTAAACGTATATTCACCTGTCGATTTATTTTCATAACCTTTTACAATTTGTTGAAGCGATAAACGATAAATATGCTTTTCTGCATATAACCCTGCAGGAACATCAGTAAATGGAGTAATCCCAGCCTCTGCTGCATGTACAATTGGTGCAGTTTTTGAAAGAACTGGCAATGCAACACCACTAACTAATGTAAATGCAAGTGCCCCAGTCATAATTTTTTTCCAAGTTGTATGATTGAGCATAATTTGCCCCCTGTTCATATTATGAGTTAATTTAAGTTGTTACTTTATACTATAATGGGATACTGATTTTTTCTTAAAGATAAAGACCAGCTCTAAACTGTTATAGTAGATTTATACAATATAAATCTAGCAACTAATTCCATTATAACATTGATTGTTCAATCTGCTAGAGATTGAATATAAAATTCCAGCATCTTATTTACTTTGTAATTGTAAATAAGCGATAATTCCTGCTGCTGTCTGTTTAGCAAAGCTTTGTTGCACACTTTCATCAAAGATAGCTTCTGCATCTGAAGTATTGCTTAAATACCCCACCTCTAACAATACAGCGGGCATTGTTGTCTCACGAATAACTTTATAGGATGCTGTACGAACTTTACGATCTGGTAAGCCTACTCCATTTAAGATATAAGGATGAAGTGTTTCTGCTAGTAACTTACTATTTTCTCGGTAATAGTACGTTTCAGTTCCTCTTACGGCTGGATTTTGCGGAAAACTATTGGCATGAATTGAAATAAATATATCCGCTTTTTTGCCAACCCCAGGAATTTTTTCAGCAAAAGCTACACGCTCAGATAGCTCAGGATATGTATCACCCGAACGTGTTAAGTGAACATTGATGTTAGAATACTTTTCTAATTCGGTCTTCAATTTTAATGCAGCACTTAAAGTAAATGTTTTTTCAAGCAATCCTAAATCTTTATTGCTGGCTCCTGGATCTTTCCCGCCATGACCTGGATCTAAAACAATATGATATACCTTATTTCCAAAGTCTGGTGGCGTTGTTACTACAGGTAAATTGGAATCCGAATTATCGTTGCCTGTTGTTCCATCAGATGGATTTGCTGATTCCTCCGGCAATTCACTAGCATTTCCATTGAAGCTAATGATTACTTCGTTATTACTTTTGGTAACTTGATATGTTACGCCATCGTTTAATAGAATGACAAAACGAGCTGTTAACGGCTCTGTAGAAAATTGACTGTAACGATAGCCTGACATCGTCGCATAGCCGTCAACCGTAATTGAAGTTTGCACACCTTTAAAATTATGAGCCAGCTCAGTTGTATAACCTGTGTTGGATAAGTCTACGACTAGTCTGTCTGTTGCATTGCTTTGATCCTTTGGCAATAACATAACTTTAGGCTCAGCTAACTTGCCTGTATATGAAATATGAAAATTACCATTTTCCTCTAAATATACTGCTGTGACAGTCGCTTCCTGCAATGCTGCTCCTGGCGTAGCTGTTGGCGTCGGCGTTGGCGTCGGCGTCGGTGTTGGTTCTGGCGCAATAACTGGACTTGTTAAAATTACTTCTGACGTTTTTTGGCTCCAATCTACCTTCAAACCTAATACCTCTGAAACAAAACGGACAGGCACCATTGTTCTTTGCTTTTCAAGAACTGGTGCTTGCGGCATATCGTAGCTCGCTTCATTTACTAACGCTTGCTTCTCACCAATGGTGAGCTTAATCGTTACTTTTTTATCAAGTACCGTAACTTGCTTTGCTGTCTGATTCCACTTTACCTCATACCCAAGTCCAGTGGAAATAACCGAAAGTGGCACTAGTGTCGTTCCATTTTTTATAATCGGGTCAACATCAGTAGCAAGCAGCTTTCCATCCAAAATAAGCTTGGGTGTGGTTGAAGCGCTGACAGCGCCAGCAAAGCCTAACAAAACAAATAAACCTGCGATAATTATTAAACTACTTACAATTTTCTTCATAGCCCACCCCGAGTTTCAATTCTATTATACTATCATTAATTGAGACGCAAAATATCGGCAAAAGTTGCTCTTACTCAACATTTTATTATTTTTTTTAGCTTTACCAACAGTTTACCAAATCGAAACTAGTAAGTTCTATAGTAATTTAGATGTAAAAATAAAAGTTATCAATAAAAAAAGCTGCTTCAATTTGAAGCAGCCACATTTTAATCATTATAATGAATGTTTATTAACACACATCTTCTGTTACATTCTACGTGATTGTCTGGCAGCAGCAATTTCATCATTGCTAATATTATTTGCTATTAATCTGCTGTAGACAGTAATCGATCGCCTCAGCGACTGAATCTACGATGTAATTAGCTTGTTCGAGAATAGGCTCATCACTATGACGCATTGCAAAGCTATGTCCAGCTACTTTAAACATTGATAAGTCATTATAAGAATCGCCTATACAAGCTACTTCATGCGCTTCCAGCTTAAGCTGTTCCATTAAAAGCTGAACTGCTTTTCCTTTACTAACTCCTTTAGGCGTTACATCCATACAATCAAAATCAGATATTGCGATTTCAACACTATCTCCTAGTTGCTCATGTAATTGTGCCTTTAATTGCTCAATTAATTTCATATTGCCTAAAAATGTTACTTTACTGCAATGCAGCGCCCCGCTGCTCAGTTGCTCCTCAATATTAGGAAGCTCTTTTATCGCAGCAATGATACGTGGTTCATACTGTTTTGTCCGTTCATTGCGTTCTATAACAAATGAATCATCATAGATTGAATTTACAAAAATAACTAGCTCCTTCATCTGCATACCTAATTGAAATAATAAATGGGCATGCTCTGGCAAGTGCTGATCCGCTTGTAAAAGTTGATGCTCTTTAGAATATACCGTTGCACCATTTTGTCCGATGGCATAGCTGCCTTGTGGAAAATCAGCCATTAGACTGCGAATTTCTGATGACATACGTCCAGAGGCGATAGCAATATGAATATCTTGCTCCATTGCACGAATGATCGCTAACTTATTGTCCATTTCAATATCAATGTTACGACTTAATAATGTTCCATCCAAATCACTTACAAATAGCTTAATCATGCTTGCCTCCTAAATAAATCCACACATTTTCTGTAATAAACTAAAACGTAAACATAGTTTAGTCATTATACAATGTTGATATCATTTAGTAAATTAGAAAAATAAGTTTACAATATATCGAGCCATATTTTTATCGCTGTTCCTAAAATTAATATTGATAATATTCCCTGCAACAACGTTGTACTTATTTTTCTACTAATTTTTGTACCAAGTGGAGCAGCAATCAAGCCAGCAATAATTACGATAACTGCCGATCCATAATCAACTTGTCCTGTTGAAATTTTTCCAATTGAACCTGCTATGGATGAAATAAACGTTATTGCTAAACTCGAGGCAATTGTCATCCGTGTTGGAATCCGCAATACTTTTAGCATGATTGGAATTAATAAAAATCCACCTCCAGCTCCAACAATACCTGAACTAATTCCGATTACTAATGCAAAGCTTGCTGCAAGCGGTTTGTTAAATGTGATTTTTTCTAAAGCAATATCTTCTATTTTCTTTTTAGGAATGAACATCAAGACGGATGCTAGCAACGCTAAAATAGCATATACAACATTAACTTGGGCTTCCGTAAAATATTTCGATCCGAAACTTCCTAATAATGTACCAAACAGGGCGGTTATCCCCATCACCATAATTAATGATTTATTTAAATAGCCAGCTTTACGATAGCTTAATACCCCTGCGAGCGAAACAAATAATACATCTAAGGCACTTATACCGGAAACTTCATGTGCTGTTAGAGCTTGAAATCCAAACAAAGGCGGAATCATTAACAACATAGGATATTTTACAACCGCCCCGCCAATCCCAAACATTCCGGATAAAATTGAGCCTATAAAACCAATCACGAAAATAAGGAGCGTATATGTTATATCCATGTTGTTTCCTTCTTCTTTCTAGGAATGATCATCGAACTGCACAGCGGTTTGGACCGATTTCCATTTCAGTTTGCTCCTCATACTCTGGCGTAATTTTCCCCATATTTACTTGACGAATTTGAACATATGAATTCGGTTGCGGTGGTAAGTTATCCGTTACAGTGCGACGAAACTCTTGTTCGTTTTCAATATTAAGCCCATGGTTTTCTGCAAATAAATCTCCTAAACGTCTTGCTACCGTTCCATTTTCATTTAACTCTTCAATCATCATAAAATGAGCTGGTAAAACAATTAAATCTTCCGCTAATTGTCGGTAACGTCGATATAGCGTTTCGCGCAGATCCCCTACCCAGTCTTCTGCAAGACCTGCTAAATCAGGACGGCCAATTGAATCGATAAATAAAATATCACCTGTTAATAAATATTGCTTATCTATAATAAATGAAGTAGAGCCAATCGTATGTCCCGGCGAATAAAGTGTATCTATTTCAATGCGGGAAGCCCCAATTTTAATCGTTAGTCCGTCTTCAAGAGGAGTATATTCAAATACTACTTCTTCAGCATCTTTTGCTGATAAATAGTACGTTGCCCCTGTTGCTTCTGCAATATGCCGACCACCCGAAATATGATCAGCATGTAAATGGGTATCAAAGACATGTTTAATTTCAGCGTTCTTTTCTTTAGCAAAATTGATAAATCCTTCAGTGAAACGAACAGCATCAATTATTGCGGCTTCTCCTTCAGAGATGATCATATAGGACAGGCAACCTTTACCTAAACGAACAAACTGATATAATTCTCCGCCACCAGTTAAATCTGCTATTTTAATAGGCTCAATATATGAACTCCAAGCTTTCATCCCGCCTTCAAGATAAAATGTATCACGACCTGCATCTGATAACATTTCCGCTATCATGACAGAGGAACCTTCCTTTGCACAAACAACAAGTATATCTTTGTCGATGGGAAGTTTTTCTGCAATTTCATCTACTCCGTCCAGCAATTCAAAATAAGGAATATTTAAGTATTCAAATCTTTTCCCTTCAATTCGCCAATCATGATAAGTCTCTCGGTTACGTACATCTAAAATAAACAGTGGTTCATTTTCAATAACTTTGCGAGCAACTTCCACTGCCTTCATTTTATTAATCGCCATTCTTTTTACCCCCATAGGTATATTTTTGTGCTGATAAAGTGGAAGGAAAATTCCTTCCACTTACAATTGGTAGAGCATATTTTTTACTTAAAATGACAATGTTGGTGCTGCATCTTTTGCGAACTCAAGGAATGTTACTGCTCCCCCTACTTCAATCCCATCAATAAAATCTTCTTTAGATAAATTCATTACATCCATCGTCATTTGACAACCGATAAATTTAACACCTAACTCTTGCGCCATTTCTATAAGTTGCGGAATTGTTGGAACATTAGCTTTAGCAAACCCCTCTGCTAAATGTTCACGACCTTCTGGCATTGGTAGTTGATGCATAGCTTGCTTATGAATTAAATTCAAACCTTCGAATGTAAAGAAGATCGCAACCTCTTTTTCAGTTGCAGCTGCTGCCGTCGCAATATTAAATACTTTATAAGCATCAAATAGACCACCGTTACTTGCGATAATTGCTACTTTGTTAGACATAAAATAACCTCCAGAATGTATAAATTCAGTAATATATAAATTAAATAAATTAAATTTCTTTCGTTAAATTACCACACCAAGCATTTATGCCTGGTAACACGTTAAATACTTTAGTAAAGCCATTGTCCACTAATTTTTGTGCAGCTAAATCACTGCGAGTTCCTGTTCGACAAATGACATAGATCTCTTTCGTTTTATCAAGCTCATCTAAGCGATTATCTAGTTCCCCCATCGGAATAGATTTAGAGCCTTCAATATGACCAAATGCAAATTCTGCTTGTTCACGAACATCTAAAATTATCCCTCCATTATAAGCACGCTCGATAAGCTCATCGATCATCATTGTTTTTTCATATGCTCTTTCTTTAAGATGGTCGTCACTAATTTTACGAATGTAATGTAAAATGACCTCCCCTTCTTGCTTCGTGCCGATATATTGATGCCCAACACTCTCAGACCATGCTTTTAAATCTGCAATTGAACCTTTGTCAGTAGCTTGTACTTCCAATACTTGACCATCTGTTAAGCTACCCATTGCTTTTTTTGCTTTCACAATTGGCATTGGACAAGCTAACCCTTTGGCATCTAGCCGTAAATCCACATAAATTGACATATCTTATAACTCCTTTATACCCAGCAGGGTATTATTATGTTTAAAAAAATAATCGACTTCAACTATTATTCAACTTGCCCTTTCCAAGCAAGCATTCCGCCTGTCATGTTTGTTACATCATAACCTTGGTAGGATAAAAATTCAGTTGCTTTGCCGCTGCGACCTCCAGAGCGACAAACGACAATGTACGGTTTATTTTTATCAAGTTCATGCATGCGAAATTCAAGCAGTCCAAGCGGAATATGAACTATCCCTGGTATGTGACCTTCTTTAACTTCATCCACTTCACGAACATCGATAATGTTTAGTTGTTCGCCGCTTTCTAATCGTTGTTGAACTTGTTCTGGTGTAATTTCTTTCATTTTACTATCTCCTTTTTTAGTTTAATCTCGCCAAGCACTCATTCCTCCACGGACATTTGTTACTTTTTTATAACCCAATTTCTTTAACTGTCTACATGCTTGCACGCTTCGCATACCACTTTGGCAAATGACTACAATTTCTTTGTCTTTCAGTAGCGTAGAAAAATCAGTGCCTAATGGAACATTTTTAAATTGTCGAATATTACGATTTCTATACTCCGTAGGTGTGCGAACATCAATAAAAATTTTATCTGAATCATTTACAATATCCTTTAATGTATCAGTTGAAATCGTGTTTATTCCTTTTAATGGTTTTATGCGCCACAAAATGATTAGAACCAGCAAAATCATAATCATTGGAGTTAGCATTATATCCCTATCCCTCCTCCCATACCTATAGGGGTATATTACAAGACAAAATTAAAAGTCGATTACTTTTTTATCGACTTTTTACAAATAAGTTTACTGCTTCTTGTATTGATGCATTTAATGCTTCTTCATCCCCGTTAGCATTCTGAACGCATTCAAGAAGATTTTGACTTACAATCAAACCAATGGCTCGATCCACGCCAGAGCGAACGGCAGCAAGCTGAGTAACTACTTCTTTACAGTCCTTTCCTTCATCCATCATTTTTATAATTCCGCGAAGTTGGCCTTCCATCCGTCTTACTCGATTTCTTACTTTATCGTCATATGCATTCAAAATTATCAGCTCCTTAGCAAAACGTTCAGGTGTTAAAAGCGATACATATATAATATACCCCGTACGGTATATTGTCAACAACCAAACCATATTTCACATAGTTGTATGCATAATTTATTGTACAAAAAAGAAAGCTAACGACTAGAAATCCTTCTAGTTGTCAGCTTTCATTAAATATCTGCTATTCAAATTAAATAATATTAGTTACTTGAGCATCACGTTTTGCTTCATATGCTGAAATCAAATCTTCATGCTGCAATGTTAAGCCGATATCGTCCAAACCTTGCAATAGAAATTGACGACGATGCTCATCAAGATCAAAGTTGATATTTAAGCCGTAATCATCAGTGATTGTTTTATTTTCCAAATCAACATGAAGTTTATAGCCTTCATTTTTCGCAGTACGTTGGAATAGCTCCTCTACTTGCTCTTCGCTTAGTTTGATTGGCAAAATACCGTTTTTGAAGCAGTTATTATAGAAAATATCTGCAAAAGACGGAGCAATAACTACTTTAAATCCGTAGTCTAGAATTGCCCATGGCGCATGTTCACGAGAAGAACCGCAACCAAAGTTAGCACGAGAAATTAGTACGGATGCACCTTGATAACGAGGCTTGTTAGGCTCGAAATCTGGATTTACATTACCTTCCTCGTCAAAGCGCCATTCATAGAACAAAAATTGTCCGAAACCACTGCGCTCAATACGTTTCAAAAATTGTTTTGGAATAATTGCATCTGTATCTACGTTAACACGGTCGACTGGAGCGACGATGCCTGAATGTTTGATAAAAGCTTCCATTTATACTTACCCCTTCCCATCATTAGCAATTAATTAGCTACTGGTTGTTTAATATCCCATTTACGAACGTCATAGAAATGACCTTTAATCGCTGCTGCTGCTGCCATAGCTGGAGACACTAGATGTGTTCTGCCGCCACGACCTTGACGACCTTCAAAGTTACGGTTTGAAGTTGATGCACAACGTTGACCTGGTTTCAATACGTCTGGGTTCATCGCAAGACACATTGAGCAACCAGCATCGCGCCATTCAAAGCCTGCTTCTTTAAAGATTTTATCCAAACCTTCTTTTTCAGCTTGTAATTTTACGCGACCAGAACCTGGTACGACGATTGCTGTAACGCCCTCTGCAACTTTGTAGCCGCGAGCAATTTCTGCTGCTGCACGAAGGTCTTCGATACGACCGTTTGTACAAGAACCGATAAACACATAGTCGATTTTAATATCAGTCATTGGAGTGCCTGGTTTTAAGTCCATATATTCAAGCGCTTTTTCTGCAGCTTTACGTTCATTTTCAGTAGGGAAATCTGCTGGATTAGGAACGCAAGATTCAATGTCAGTACCCATACCTGGGCTAGTACCCCAAGTTACTTGTGGAATTAGAGAATCAACATCAAATTCTACTACTGCATCGTATGTTGCACCTTCATCAGTAGGCAACTGTTTCCAAACTTCAACTGCTGCATCAAAGTCTTTTGGTGCATATTGACGACCGCGAAGGAATTCAAAAGTAGTTTCGTCTGGAGCGATAAGACCAGCACGAGCACCCGCTTCGATAGACATGTTACAAATAGTCATACGTTCTTCCATAGAAAGAGCGCGGATTGCTTCACCAGTATATTCAAGTACATAACCAGTTGCAAAGTCAGTACCGTATTTTGCAATTAGACCAAGAATCATGTCTTTTGCTGTTACGCCAGGTTTACGTTTACCTACGAAACGAACTTCCATTGTTTTAGGTTTTGCTTGTTGCAAACATTGAGTTGCTAGTACGTGCTCAACTTCAGATGTACCGATACCAAATGCTAGCGCACCAAAAGCACCGTGTGTAGAAGTATGAGAGTCACCGCACACAATTGTTTTACCTGGAGCAGTTAAGCCTAGCTCAGGTCCCATAACGTGAACGACACCTTGGTCAAGTGTATTAAGGTCAAATAATGTTACTCCGAAGTCTTGACAGTTTTTAGTAAGAGTGTCAATTTGTTGTTTGGAAATTGGGTCTTTAATATTGAAACGATCAAACGTTGGAACGTTGTGATCCATTGTTGCAAATGTTAGGTCTGGACGACGAACTTTACGACCTGACATACGAAGTCCTTCAAATGCTTGTGGAGAAGTAACCTCGTGAACTAGATGTAAATCAATGTATAAAATGCTTGGTTTACCTTCTTCAGCATGAATGACGTGATTATCCCAAATTTTTTCGAACATCGTTCTTTTCTTCGCCATTAAACTCACCTCTATGAAAAATATCATTGCGCTGTGCAATGCGTTCTTTTTGTTAATGCTATGATAACATGTCTTTTTTCATAATTCTAAGATATAATAACTATAGGTGTTATAGGAAAAACCTATTAGTATTAAATGCTTTATTGATTTTGATAATCTTTCTCAATGAGTTTATTGATAATCCCCTATTCTTTTGCCGACAAATCTACTTTATATTAAGGAGTAATGACCAAATGGAACTTCGTCAGTTAAACTATGCGATTCAAATCGCTAAAGACAAAAATTTTTCCAGAGCCGCCGAAAAACTGCATATAGCTCAGCCTTCACTTAGTCAGCAGCTCTCTAAACTAGAGCAAGAGCTTAATGTAATGCTGTTCCGTCGCACGACAAACAGTGTCGAGCCTACTGAAGCTGGTGCAATCTTTGTTGAGAAAGCACAGCAAATTTTAGATGCGGTTGAGCAGTTAAAGCAAGAAATGGACGATATGGCGCAAATGCGCAAAGGTAAGCTCGTAGTCGGAACGCTTCCTATTACAGGAGCCCATATTTTACCGCTTGTTCTGCCGCGCTTTGGAGCACAATATCCGCAAATCGAGGTTGTGCTTGTTGAGGAAACTACGGCTAAGTTAGAGCAGCTTACCGCTAACGGGGGAACCGATGTTAGTTTGCTTACACTGCCGTTGATTGATGCCAACTTAAGTTGTGAGCCTTATCTAGAAGAAGAAATTTGTCTTGCTGTGCCGCAAAACCATTATTTAGCTAAGGAAACTGAGCCGATTGACTTAAGCCAACTTAAAAACGAGCCATTTATTGCCTTAAAGCGCGGGCAAGGCTTTCGTAAAATTACAGTTGATATATGCGAAAAAGCTGGCTTTTCTCCAAACATCGTATTTGAAAGCACGAATATTGATACGGTGCAGGCACTCGTTGCTGCTGAAATGGGCATCGCCTTTGTGCCAAAGATGCTGACTCGTTCCTCAATAAGTAATTACACGCCAAAATATTTGCAAATTAAGTCTCAGCCAACACGAACGCTCGTGATTGCTTCTCGTAAAGGAAGATATTTATCGAAGGCAGCACAAGCCTTTATTACAACTTTGAAGGAAACGATACATGAGCATAAATTAGCTGGCGAGCTGTAAAAGACGCTCCTCTATTTGAACCGATTCGATGTAATAAAAAGACCGCTCCCTTAGCCTAACTGCACCTAATTGTTAGATATGTCTAACCTTTTAGGGGCGCTTCGCTTCAGAGGGATGCGGTCTATTTTTCTATAAATCTTTTTATTACTTTTAGTTTTCTGTTACTTAGTCACCGTTGTATAAAAGCTTGGACGGCGATCCTCAAAAATTGGAATCGTTGAACGAACTTTTTGTACAAGTCCAAGATCTATTTGCGCATGCAGGATAGTGTCCTCATCGCCTGCCTCAACAATGATTTCCCCCCAAGGATCAATAATCATCGAATGACCAAAAAATTCGGATTCACCGCTTACCCCCATACGATTGCAAGCAACAACATACATTTGATTTTCAATCGCGCGAGCGGTAAGCAATGTGCGCCAATGATTAAGTCGCGGCTTAGGCCATTGTGCCGGAACAAATATAATTTGCGCTCCTTGAAGTGCTAAGGAACGAGTAAGCTCTGGGAAACGAATATCATAACAAATTAGCATTCCTGCCTGCACGCCGTCTATATTAAGCAAGCCTAGTTTATCGCCAGCTCGCAAATACTTCTCCTCGTCCATTAAACGAAACAGATGCAGCTTAGAATAATCGTTAATCAATTCTCCGTTTCGATTAAAGGCGAAAATCGTATTATATACCCCGTCCTCTTTCTTTTGCGCAACTGAGCCGCCAACAATATTTACTCCATGCTGCTTAGCAAAGCTAGAAAGCAAAGCAATCGTTTGTTTTCCATCTTCATCAGCCAATGTTTCTATTTTCGTTAAGGCATAGCCTGTATTCCACATTTCAGGAAAAATAATAACGTCTGGTTTAGTTTCTGTGGAAATTGCTTCTGTTAATTTTTGCTGCAATATATGTGTATTATGTGCGACATCCCCGACTTTAACATTCATTTGAATAATCGCAATATTTAAAAGTTGAGTCATTATGAATAGCCTCCTAAGCTTATTTGAACAAATTACCATGAAGTTAAACTATTTCCCTAATCATACCTCCTCATGACAACATGTCAAGATGGGTACACTAATTCATGTCAAGTTGCAAAGAGCTTACTCAGCGATAACAAGACGAAACATTTGACATAAAGGAGTGACCATTGTGTATCCAACAAAGAAAACTTATTTATTTTTATGTGCGACTATGTTCATATTTGGGACATTGTTAGCGTATCCACAAAATGTACATGCTGACATAAACAATCATCAGCCTTATTCCGACCAATATCAATTACCAGAAAATTTCGATTGGTCTAGTTTGCCAGCCCAATTTATGGGTGAACAGGATAAGCCAGTAAACAATAAAATTCAAGTGTTTGATGTTAAAAAAGGAAGAGTAGTGCTATCTGTAGAAAATAATGAATCATTTCAAACAGAAGCAAAAAAATGGTTATCAGATATTACTAGCTTAGCTCCTGAAGTTCAACCCGATATGGGTGCAACCTATATTATTCGTGTTCCGCTCACTCCGCCACAAAACGTAAATGTCGGTGATGTTAAGCTAAATGCTAAGGAAGTATTTCTCTTCTATTATAGCGACACGGATGATGAACCGTTATTGCTTGTGTTTGATGAAAATAAAAAGCCGTTTTTCTTCCATATTCATGAGGATGTAACCCCATTCCTAAAAAAACTTGATCTTCCTCATTAATGCAAATTAAACCGGAAACGAACTAATGCTCAGTAAATCAATGCTTAGTAAATTACTCAGATTTTCTTTATCAAATACTTCATTTCTCCTGCCATTCATGCTAAATTAGTTCTATTGATTACATTTCAAGCAATTATATTAGTGTGGATGGTGGAGATAAATGGCAACTGAGCAACAAATTAAAATTGAGCCTGCAGTACGCATGACAGAGCTGCCAACTCAATTTTTTTCGTCGCTTGTCGCTAAAGCTAATAAGCAAATTGCGATGGGCAAAGACATTATCAACTTAGGACAAGGCAATCCCGATCAGCCAACGCCTGCACATATTGTAGAAGCGCTGCAAAAAGCGGCTGCAAATCCGCTTTATCATAAATATCCCCCGTTTAGCGGATACCCTTTTTTGAAAGAAGCTGTAGCTAAACGTTATAAAGAAGATTATGGTGTTGACCTGGATCCAACTACTGAAGTAGCGATTTTGTTTGGCGGTAAAACAGGACTTGTAGAAATTAGCCAATGTTTTTTAAATCCTGGCGATATTTGCCTTGTTCCTGATCCAGGTTATCCTGATTATTGGTCTGGAGTAGCTCTTGCAGGTGCTCAGATGCACTTTATGCCTTTGACCGCACAGCATCAATATTTACCGCAGCTTTCGGCAATTGATTCTGCAGTTGCAGACAAAGCAAAGCTTATGTTTTTAAATTATCCTAATAACCCTACAGGAGCTACTGCAAGCATTGAATTTTACGATGAGGTTATTGCCTTCGCTCGTAAACATAATATTATTGTAACGAGTGATTTTGCATATGGAACGATTGGCTATGATGGGAAACGTCCTGTCAGCTTCCTTGAAGCAAAAGGTGCAAAAGATGTTGGTATTGAGTTTTACACACTTTCAAAAAGCTACAATATGGCTGGCTGGCGTGTAGGCTTTGCACTTGGCAATGCGCAAGTTATTGAGCAGATCAACTTAATTCAAGATCATTATTATTGCTCGCTATTCGGAGGAATCCAAGAAGCTGCAGCTCTTGCTTTAACTGGACCTCAACAATGCGTGGCAGAGTTGACCGCTACGTACGAGCGACGCCGTAATGCCTTATTCCAAGCTTTAGATGAAATTGGCTGGAAAGCTGAAAAGCCAAGCGGCTCCTTCTTCTGCTGGTTACCAGTGCCTGAAGGATTTACTTCTGCTGAATTTGCAGATCTAGTGCTAGAGCAAGCAGGAGTAGTTGTTGCTCCAGGTCATGGTTTTGGTGCAACGGGCGAAGGCTATGTTCGCTTGGGCTTACTTACAAGTGAAGAACGTCTGCAGGAAGCAATTTATCGGATTGGCAAGCTATCCTTATTTAGGTAGATGCTTTCTTTACAGAGGCAGTTAGTTCATGATATTCTATAAATAACTGTATATTAAACGTGTTGAAGAGACCAGTAGGAAGACTCGCTTTGCCCAGAGAGTAAATTCCATAGGCTGTAAGAATTTACCGTAAGCATCTTACCGAATCCTATCTCTAAGCGGCCGAGTAATCGGACAGTGCCCCTGTTATCGGGCTTTGAGTTGGGCATTTTTATGTCAACAAAGGTGGTACCGCGGAGGTTTAACGACTTTCGTCCTTTATTTTAGGGACGGAAGTCGTTTTTATTATTGTTAATCATATATAGAAGAATTAGGTGAGTTAGATGGAACGTATTGTAGTGAAAATAGGCAGCAGCTCGTTAACTTCAGAGCAAGGAGGATTAAATAAAGAGAGAATTCAATTTTTTGCCTCTGAGCTAGCGAAACTGCATCAAGCGAATAAACAGGTGATACTTGTAACCTCTGGTGCTGTTGCTGCAGGCTTTCGCGAAATCGGCTACGAAAGTAAGCCTAAGCTTGTGCACCAGAAGCAAGCTGCGGCTGCCGTCGGTCAAGCGCTGCTTATGCAGGCTTATCAGGAGGCCTTCTCTACGTTCGGTATTGTCACCGCGCAAATTTTGCTTACACGAAATGACTTTTCAAATCGCAAGCGAATTAATAATGCGTTAATGACAATTGAAGAGCTATTATCTCAACGTATTATACCGATTATTAATGAAAATGATACGGTATCAACTGCAGAAATTGTATTGAAGTTCGGCGACAATGATCATTTATCTTCGCTTGTTGCTACGATGACGAAAGCAAATCAGCTTGTTATTATTACAGATATGGATGGGCTATATACAGCCGATCCGCGTAAAGATCCCGATGCAACAAAAATTGATCGCGTAGAAAAGATCTCTGAGGAGTTAGTTCAACTAGCTGGTGATGCCGGCAGTGCAGTAGGTACAGGCGGTATGCGTTCAAAAATAAGCGCTGCACGCATCGCAATGCGCGGCGGCGTTCCGACTTTTATCGGCCGCGTGCAATATGACGGAGAGTTACTACTAGCTGTTGAAGGTAAAGGTCGCGGTACTTATTTTGATACTTCTGAACAATCGTTATCCATGAAAAAGCAATGGCTTGGCTTCCATTCTAACCCAGTTGGTATAATCACTGTAGATAAAGGTGCGGTAACTGCCCTTCTCGAAAATCATAAAAGCTTATTGCCTGCTGGAGTGATAAGCTGTGAAGGCGACTTTCATCCAGGAGATGTAGTTGAGGTCGTTGACCCAGAAGGCAAACTCATCGGTAGAGGTGTTGTAAATTACGCCCACTGGCAATTGCAAGCGACAGCAGGCCTCTCTTCTGAGGAAATAGAACGCCGTGTCGATGTGCCTAGAATTGAAGTTATTCACCGAGATGAATGGATTACACTTGGCTAAAATATTTAGGAGGTAAATGTATGTCTAATGTATCTGAAGTTAAACAAAAGGCTTTATTAGCAAAGCAAGCTGCAGTCATTACAAGTCAGCTTACTACTGAGCAAAAAAATGAAGCTTTACTTGCAATGGCTGATGCACTTATCGCTCAAGCAAGTGACATCATTGCTGCCAATCAAATCGATCTGGACAATGGACGTGCAAATGGAACGAGTGAATCTTTACTTGATCGTCTTGCCTTAAATGAGGCAAGGATTGCTGGAATTGCCGAAGGACTGCGACAAATTGTCGATCTTGAAGATCCGGTTGGCGAGCAAATTACCCAATTTACGCGTCCTAACGGTCTAAACATTATGCAAATTCGCGTACCGCTTGGTGTCATTGGTATGATTTATGAAGCTCGTCCAAATGTTACGGTTGATGCAACAGGACTTTGCTTAAAAACTGGTAATACTGTTGTATTAAGAGGCGGTTCTGCAGCACTTGCTTCTAATCGGAAAATTGTCGAGATTATGCGTCAAGCACTTCAAAAAACAGCCATTCCAGTAGATGCAATTCAATTAATTGAAGACTCTGATCGTGCATCTGTTAACGAAATATTAAAAGGAAAAGGTTTGTTTGATGTTGTTATTCCTCGTGGTGGAGCATCACTCATTCGTACAGTAGTAGAAAATGCAAATGTGCCAGTTATTGAAACTGGAGCAGGCATTTGTCATACGTATGTGGATGAAAGTGCGCAGCTTGAAATGGCAAAGGAAATAGCATTTAATGCAAAGGTTCAACGTCCATCCGTATGTAACGCTATGGAAACATTATTAGTCCATAAAAGCTTTGCTAAGCAGCATCTTGCAGAGCTGCTTGAACCAATGATAAAAGCAAATGTAGAAATTCGTGGCTGTCAACTAACAACAAGTTTAATCGCTTCTGCAGTAGCTGCTACGGAAGAAGATTATGCAACAGAGTACAACGACTATATCTTAAATGTGCGTGTAGTAGATAATGTCCAACAAGCATTAGAGCATATTGCTAAATTCGGTACACAACATTCAGAATGTATCGTAACTGAGGATAAGCAAAATGCTGCGCTATTTTTAAGCAGTGTCGATGCTGCTGCAGTTTATCACAACGCCTCTACCCGCTTCACAGACGGCTTTGAATTTGGCTTTGGAGCGGAAATTGGCATTAGTACACAAAAACTCCATGCTCGTGGACCAATGGGGCTGCCAGCGTTAACAAGTACAAAATATATCATTAGCGGCAACGGTCAAATTCGAAAATAAGTTGCCTTAAGGAGGAATAGCCAATGAGTGCTGACTACAATAGTAATTTGGAAGGAAAACATCTATGTTTTTATGGTGCGGGCTCTATGGCAGAAGCTATCGTAAGAGGACTACTAGATAAAGAGCTTGTAGTCAGTAAGCAGATTGCTATGCTAAACCGTGCAAACAAAGAGCGCCAGCAGCAATTGCATATGCAATATGGTGTTCAAACGACGATGCAAGGAAAAAGCAATGAGCAATATTTGCAAGAAGCCGATATTATTTTTCTTGCTATGAAGCCGAAAGATGCTGTTGCTGCACTTCGTGAGCTAAAGCCATTGCTTAATCCCTCTCAACTCATTATTTCCGTTATTGCGGGTTTAAGCATTTCGGCAATTCAGAAGCTGCTAGGTACTGAAATGGCGATTGTACGCACTATGCCAAATACGTCTAGCACTATTGGTCTTGGTGTTACCGGCATCAGCTACTCTCCTGCAGTAACTGAGCAACAACGCTTTATCACTGAAATGATGTTTGAAGCAGTTGGGGCAAGTGTTGTAGTAGAAGAGAATATGATCGATGCAGTAACGAGTATTTCAGGCAGCGGTCCTGCCTACTTCTATTACATGATGGAGATTATGATCACTGGCGCAATGCAAGCAGGCTTCACACGTGAGCAAGCTGAACTTCTTGTAACGCAAACTGCACTGGGTGCAGCAACAATGGTCCACAAAACGAAGGAAGATCCTGCTGAATTGCGCCGCAAAGTAACTTCTCCGAACGGAACAACACAAGCAGCAATTGAAACAATGCAAGCAGGCGGCTTGCAAGAAATTATCCTTGCTGGCATTAAACGTTGTGAGGAACGCGCTGCTGAAATCGGGAGAGCTATTGAGGAGGACATCTAGTATGAGTATGTGTGTTGCAACCTATCGTGCCTATGATGACAAGGCCGATTTTCATAAAAAAGCAATGTCTATTGCTGTTGGCTTAACGGTCGGCAGCTGGACTGAGCTTCCTGAAGCGCAAAAAGCATCGATGGAAAAGCACCTTGGTAAGGTGCTATCCATTGAAGTTTATGAGCCAGATAACGCTGCACCTGGTGAGCGATACGCTGATATTACGATCGGTTATCCAGATATTAATTTTAGTCGTGATATTCCTGCGTTACTCGTTACTATTTTCGGAAAACTATCGATGGACGGAAAAATTAAGCTAATTGATATAGATTTTTCTGAGCAATTTGCTTCAGCATTCCCTGGTCCTAAATTCGGTTTGCAAGGTGTTCGTGATTTAGTAGGCGTGTATGATCGCCCGCTATTAATGAGTATTTTCAAATCTGTCGTTGGCTACGACCTTCCTGCCTTGCGTGAGCAATTTTATCAGCAAGCTCTTGGTGGAGTCGATCTAATAAAAGATGACGAAATTCTTTTTGAAAATCCTCTTACACCGATTGAGAAACGTGTTGAGGTGTGTATGGAAGCAGCACGCAAGGCGCAAGAGATTACAGGACAAAAGCTTCTATATGCTGTTAACTTAACTGGTCCAACTAGCAAGCTAGCAGAGCAAGCGAAAAAAGCGATTGCTGCAGGAGCAAATGCACTGCTCTTTAACACGCTTTCCTATGGCTTTGATGTTTTACATGAATTAAGCAGCGATCCAGAAATTAATGTTCCAATCGCTTCTCATCCTGCACTGGCTGGAGCAATTTATCCTTCTCCTTATTATGGTATCAGTCCAGCAGTGCTATTAGGTAAACTAAATCGTCTAGCCGGTGCTGATCTTGTCCTCTTCCCTTCTCCTTACGGATCAGTTGTAATGCCGAAGGAAGAGAATTTGGCGATTGATGCTGCATTGAAGCAACCGTTACATCATCTAAAAGCAAGTATGCCTGTGCCTTCTGCTGGCATTCATCCTGGCATTGTCCCATTAATTATAAAAGACTTTGGTATGGATGTTGTCGTAAACGCAGGCGGTGGAATTCATGGTCATCCAATGGGAACAGCTGCTGGTGGACGAGCATTCCATCAAGCAATAACAGCATGTCTAAACGGTACTCCGCTTGCCGAAGCTGCACAGCAAGCTGGCAATGAGGAGCTAGCTAAAGCAATTCAAGCTTGGGGGATCAAGCAATGACAACAGCTAAGAAAAAAATCATCTTTTGTGATTTCGATGGAACAATTACCGTCAACGATAATATTATCGCGATTATTAAACATTTTAAGCCTGAAGGCTGGGAAGAGCTTGTACAAAAAACGTTATCCACTGAAATATCTGTGAGAGAAGGTGTCGGCGCGCTCTTCCGCCTCCTCCCTACCTCCCTTCAAAAAGAAGTAGTGGAGTTTGGGGTTAATAATGCAAAAATTCGTGAAGGTTTTGCCGAGTTTGTTGACTATTGTAAGCGGGAAAATATTGATTTTTACGTAACTAGCGGCGGTATTGACTTTTTTGTTTACCCGATTTTGGAGAAATTCAATATTGATCGAGATCATATTTACTGTAATGGCAGTGATTTTTCTGGTGAACGCATCGAAATTTTATGGCCTAACAGCTGTGATGAGCAATGTCAAAATGATTGCGGCATGTGTAAGCCTACGGTAATGCGTAAATTTAACCCAGAGCAATATGAACGGATTATTATTGGCGATAGTGTTACTGATTTTGAAGGTGCAAAGCTCGCTGATTCGGTCTACTCACGCTCTCACCTAACTACAAAATGTCGTGAGCTCGGAATCGCACATACCGAATTTGAAACCTTTTACGATATTATTGAGGCAATGAAACAGAAAGGATAGTTTAATGATGAGCTTTGAGCAAATTTCACAGCAACAAAAACAAGAAGTTCTTGAGCAGTTACGAGAAATTAAAAATACATTCGCAGCTCGTAATTGGTTTCCTGGAACAGCAGGCAATCTTTCTATTCGTGTTGGTGACTATAAACCGGATGAATTTTATTTTGGAATTACAGCTAGCGGTAAAGATAAATATGTAAATACTCCTGAAGATTTTTTATTTGTCGATCAAACTGGACAACCTGTAGAAGCTTTTAATAACCGCCCTTCTGCTGAAACGTTGATTCATTGTGAAATCTATCGCCTAACAGAAGCAGGCGCAATCTTCCATATTCATTCTGTTTTCAGTAATGTCATTTCAGAATATTTCTGGGAACGCCGCTCTGTGCCTGTTGATGGTGTAGAGCTAATTAAAGGATTAAACATTTGGGACGAGGAATATCATTTAGAAATTCCTATCGTAAGTAACTTTGCCCATATTCCTTCAATCATTCCTGAAATTACAGAGTCGCTTAACCCAATCGTTCCAGGAATTATTTTGCGTAAACACGGCGTATATGCTTGGGGCGCAAATGCCTTTGAAGCTAAACGCCATTTAGAATCATTTGAATTTATTTTCGAGTATGTTTACCGCTTGGAAATGCTCAAAAAAGGGCTTCCGACTGTGTAATATAAAATAGTAAGTATATAACGAATAAGCCAGCTTTCATCAGCTCCTTCTCTTCGGTACACACGCACCAACTATAAGAAAGAGAACCGTTGAAGCTGGCTTTTTACTATTACTTATGCGGAAATTGAATTTTTTTGCAAATAACACTTTAATCGAATAAAAAGTGGTCTCAGCCCTTTATCTTTCCGGACTGAGACCATATAGACCATTTTTTATGAAATCATCAACTTAAGGAAATTAAGCACGCTTAATTGTAAATGTAAAGCTTAGCTGTCCATCACTTGGAATATGATATTCAGGATGAACTGGCGCGCCCCAGCTATCGTCGCCGCCAACACCCATTTGCTTCGCAGCAACTGTAACAACCGTGTAATGAACATTAGGCAGCTCATAATGATGCAAAGCATTTTCTAACTCAAATGCAGTGTACGGTGAAATGCGGCATTCCACTGGATTTTCTGCAGGAGAAGTAATGACAATGCCTTGGTTTAGTACATTTTTAATCGCTACTTCTCTTACACCTGTATGGTTGCCAGATTCTTGCGGCACCACATATGGAGCAACATGATCTTTCGCACGAGTTTGGAATCTAGTAAGGCGAGCACCATGTACGCGATCGATATAATTATCTTCTGGTCCCATCGCATACCAATCCAAATAATCATAATCTGCATCCATTTTAAATGACAGTGCGAAAGTTGGCATTGTCGGTAAGCCCTCAGCACCAAAATACGTAGCATTTACCGTAATTTCTCCGCCTTCAGTAACTTTGTAAGCTACTTTCACTTCAATATCATTGTTAATGCTAAATTTATACGTATAAGTCACTGTTACGCTATATTCATCCTCTTGCAAATCAAAGCCGACGCATTTACGAGCAAGGCTTGCTGCAAACCATAAGCCGCGATCAAAGCCTTGACCAAAACCTTTATCATTATCTGTCATTGCACGCCAGAACTGAACTTGCGGTGATTGTGCAATCATCTCTTTGCCACTGTATTGGACAGACAGCAATGTTCCAGCTTGTTTTGAGAAAATAATGCTAAAGTCTTTACCGTGTACACCGACATTAACATCACCGACTGCAACACGGAATGTTTTTGCAACAGGCGCTATTTCTTGCTTACTAGCAATAAAGATATGCTGACCGAAAGCAATTTCATGTCCTTGTTCTGCCCATAAAGTAGACTCTCTTAGCACGAAGGAAGCTGTTATCGTGTACTCCCCTGCTCCGATTGGACTAGTCCAATCAATTGGCAGCTTCGCTGTTTGTCCAGCAGGAACATTAATAGCCAGCTTTTGACGTTCAATCTCCACACCTTCATGTGCCAGTACAACAATTAAATCATATTGCTCTGTACCAATAAATAAATTCGTATTACGAACTTCTATAGTATCTCTTGAAACATTCAGCTTAATATTTTGATATAAATGCTTCACTTCTTGCATTTTTGACGTTACAGTGCGATCTGCAAATACGATACCGTTACCACAGAAGTTATTATCGTTTGGACGATCATCAAAATCTCCGCCATACGCTAAAAACTCCTTGCCGTAGCGATCCTTTTTCACTAGCATTTGGTCAATATAATCCCAAATAAATCCGCCTTGATACAGTTCATATTTATCTTCAAGCTCTGTATATTTATGAAGTCCGCCAACGGAGTTCCCCATCGCATGCATATATTCGCAGCTAATATACGGCTTAGTAGGATTATCGTTAAGATAAGCTTCAATATCAGCAGGTTTTGCATACATACGAGATTCCATATCCGTACAATCTGAGAAAGTGCGATCGTAAACGCAGCCTTCATAATGGACTAGACGAGATGGATCCGCAGAGCGGAAGTAGTTCGCAACATTTAACAGAACTTCACCAACATACGATTCATTACCTAGTGACCAAATAAGCACTGAAGGATGGTTTTTATCTCGCTCCAACAT
The DNA here is from genome assembly GCF_057221655.1 of Paenibacillus sp. plas6. Lineage (NCBI taxonomy): Bacteria > Bacillati > Bacillota > Bacilli > Caryophanales > Paenibacillaceae > Paenibacillus > Paenibacillus sp. plas6. The sequence continues at coordinate 42,296 of NZ_CM170151.1, forward strand.
TGAAATTGCGCGATCTAAAACAATATCCTGCCATTCCTTATGGTGCAACGGAATGTTCCAGGAAGGCTCTACAGCGCCCATTTTTTGCCATGAACCATGAGTTTCCAAGTTCATTTCATCGATTAAGTAAATTCCGTATTCATCACATAGCTCATACCAAAGTGATTGGTTAGGATAATGGGAAGTACGAACAGCATTCATATTGTTTTGCTTAATCGTCTTAATATCCCATAACATATCTTCCTTCGTAATGGCACGGCCGCGACGAGGATTAAATTCATGACGGTTTACACCTTTGAAAATAATACGTTTTCCGTTCAAATGCATTACTTTATTAATCATTTCAAAGCGACGGAAGCCAATACGCTCATGCAGCACCTCTACAACCTTGCCTTCAGCGTTACGCACATAAATATATAGGCTGTATAGATTAGGTGCTTCTGCACTCCATGGCTGCACTTTGCCAGGCTCCACTGTAATCGTTGCGGAACCGTTTACTTGCAGTGACTGGCTTGCAAGCTGTTCACCATTTGCAGATTGTAAGACAAGCTCTAGTTCAGCTTGTGCGTCATTTAGAAGTGCAACATCTACAGAAAGTGTACCGTATGTGTACGTATCATCTAGTCCAGCATGAACGAATAAATCTTGTACATGCAGCTCAGGTACAGTATAAAGATAGACATCACGGAAAATACCTGAAAAACGCCAGAAATCTTGGTCTTCCAGCCAGCTGCCTGTGCTGCGTTGATAAACTTCAACAGCCAGTTTATTTTCCCCAGGTTGAAGATATGGTGTTAAATCAAATTCTGAAGGAGTAAAACTATCTTCACTATAACCTACAAAATTACCGTTCAACCATACATAGAAGGCTGATTCAACCCCTTGGAAGGAGATATATACTGGTCTATTGATCATATTTTGCGGTAAAGTAAAGGTTTTCACATAACTGCCGACTGGATTATCTTCCATATTTACTTGCGGCGGTCTAAGCTCATGAATTCCATCCCATGGATACATTGTGTTCACATATTGCGGTTTGCCAAAGCCCTGTAATTGAATATGTCCAGGAACCTGTATATAATCCCAACTGCTTACATCGTATTGCGTATGATAAAATTCAACGGGACGATCCTCTGGTTTATTGCTATAACGAAACTTCCAGGAGCCATTTAAGCTAAATCTTAGCTTCATATCTCCTCTTGCTTGTGCTTCTTCAACTGTTTCATAATAACGATGATCTGAATGCGCTTTAATGCGATTAACAGCGAAAACTGCAGGGTTCGCTAGCCAATCTAATGTAGGTTGATTACTAGTCATTGAGCTACTACCTCCAATTGAAATTACATTTTTGTAAATCACTAAATTAATACATTACTCTATAAATACTATAAAAGCCAAGCATTGTCCACTACTTTTGCAGCAATGCCTGGCCTTGCAACTAAAACTTTTATAGTACAGAAAATTATTTTACGGAACCTGTCATACCTGCAACGAAATGCTTCTGCATAAAGAAGAACACCAATGCAGTTGGAATTGTTGAGATAACAATCGCAGTCATAATCATACCGTAATCTGGCGTATATGCCGAACCAAGTGTTGAAATTAATAGCGGTACAGTTTGATTTTCAGGCGATTGTAGAACAATTAACGGCCATAAATAATTGTTCCAGCTTGACATAAATGTAATAATCCCTGCTGCCGCATAAGTTGTTTTCATTGTTGGAATGAAAATTCTAAAGAACAAGCCAATCTCTGATAGTCCATCAATACGTCCTGCTTCCAATAAATCTTTCGGAAACATTTTCGCATTTTGACGGAAAAAGAAAATTAGAAATGCTGTTACAACTGTAGGCAATACAACACCTGACAATGTATCAATCCCAACAAATGGAATTACATTAGAAATTTTGCCGAACATTTGGAACAACGGAATCATAATCGCTGCAAAAGGAATCATCATAGAAAGCAACAAAATTGAGAATACTCTGTCTCTTGCTTTGCTGCGATAAATCTCAAAGCCAAATCCAGCAAGCGAAGCGATTAGCAACGACAAAAGTGTTGTTGAGATTGAAACCTTTGCTGAATTTAATAATGCATTAGCAATATCAATTGATTCAAACAAGTTTTTTACATTTTCAAAGAGATGTGTGCCTGGTAAGATTTTCCCTTTTGTAACATCCGCGGATACGTTAGTTGAACTTGTAATCATCCAAAGGAATGGGAAAATCGAGATAAACGCACATACTGCTAAGAACAAATACATCCAAAACTTTTTAACTGTACTCATTTATCATCACCCGCCAATTTAAATTGTAAGAATGAAAGGATAATGATAATGATTACTATCGAATAGGAGACAGTAGCCGCATATCCAAAGTCAGATGAATATTTAAAGGATAGGTTATAAATATATTGAGAAATCGACAAGGTTGCGTTACCTGGTCCACCCTTCGTAATGTTCATTACCTCATCAAATAGTTGCAGTGTACCAATTGTCGATGTTATTGACGTAAATAATATAATCGGCTTAAGCAACGGAATTGTAATTCCAAAAAATTGTCTAGTTGCAGATGCACCGTCAATACGTGCCGCCTCATAGATCGAATGATCGATGTTTTGTAATGAAGATAGATAGAATATCATATTATAGCCAGTCCATCTCCAAGTAATTGCGATAATAATTGTAACTTTAGCCCAGAACGGATCAGTAATCCAGTGAATCGGATTTTGAATTAAATGAATGTTCATAAGTAGCTTATTTACTAAGCCATCAGTTGCAAATAAATATTTGAAAATTACGGAATACGCTACAAGCGAAGTTACCGCTGGCAAGAAAATTGCCGTACGGAAAAAGCCTTTAAATCTTAATTGACTGTTGTTTAATAAGACAGAAATAAATAATGCAAGAATAATCATAATCGGCACTTGAATAATTAAGTAAATAAAAGTATTGCCAAGTGCTGTAATAAATGTTGAATCGCTAAATAAACGTTTATAATTGTCAAAACCAACGTACTGCAAATTCATCCCAGTACCGGATTTGAAGGAAAGCAGTAATGCTTGCAGCATCGGATAAAAATAAAATACAAATATCATGATAACTGCTAAGCTAACAAACAACCATCCAGTCAAGTTAATTTTACGCTGAATACTCATGGCCTTTCTCGCTGTTCCCACTGTTATTGCTCCTTTCTGTACCAACAAAACAGTGGGCTCCAGTTGAGCAGGAGCCCACATTTGTTAGAATGTGACTAGCAAACTGCTATTAACGAATTTGTGTTTCGGCTTGAGTTTGAGCGTTTTGAAGAATTGTTTGAAGATCTGTACCGTTCATATAGTTTTGAACTTCAACAACCATAATATCTTCAATCGCATAAGTGTGCATACCGTAGTTTACGTTAGGAATTTGCTCAGTCCAAGCTGCGAAATCAGAAATCGTTTTTTGACCTCCGAAGAACTCATCAGCCGCAGCATATGCTTCACCAGTTGATGCAGCTTTCAATGTACCGATAGCACCGATGTCTTTTACAAGTGTTTGATAAAGCTCAACGTTAGAACCAAATGTTTCTTTTAAGAACTCAGCTGCCGCTTCTTTACCATCAACATTTAATACATACCAAGAGCTACCGCCAAGGTTAGATGCGTGTACAGAATTTGGTGTGTTAGGCAATGTTGGGAATGGAACTACTGCCCATTTACCAGCTTGGTCTGCTTCTGCTTTTACGGAAGCTGTAATCCAGTTACCTGTTGGGATAGTAGCAACGTCGCCGCTGTTAAATGCACCAACGAATTGGCTCCAGTCAGAAGTAATTTTTACAATGTTAGCATCCATTAGTTTTTTGTAAGTTTGCAAAGCATCTTCAAGTGCCGCGTTTCCTGCTAGGTTAGGAGTTGTACCGTCTTCTTTCAAGTACCAAGAACCAGCAGTTTGAATCATCATACGAATTAAACCTAGATCGTTAGGATCTTGTGTTAGCATATCTTTACCTGTTTTTTCTTTAACAGCTTTACCGATTTCAATGTATTCGTCCCAAGTAATATCTTGAAGATCATCTACTGTGTAACCAGCTTCTTGTAAGTAATCTGTACGAACATAAAGACCTGCTACACCAGAGTCGAATGGTACGCCATATTGCTTACCATCAAAGCTTGTTGGTCCAATTTTGTAATCTGCAAAATCATCTGCATTAATGTAATCGTCTAGAGGGAAAAATGCATCTGGATAAGCTTGCAGGAAGCTTTGTGCACGATAGTCTTCAATTAGCACAATGTTTGGCAAGCTCTTAGTTGTACCAGAGTTAAGACCAGCATTTAGCTTTTGGATAATATCCGCTTGAGCATTTTCTACAAGATTTACAGTTAAATCAGCATTTTTCTCAGCGTAAACTGCTTTTGCTTTTTCCATTGCTGCAATGTTAAACGCTTTGTCCCAAGCCCATACTGTAATTTCTTGTTTTGTGCCTGAAGAATTTGAAGAAGTATCTGTATTTGCTCCTTCCTTGTCAGCACTGTTACCGTTTGAACATGCTGTTAGCAACATAAAGCTCGCTAGTAAAACGGTTAGTAATTTTTTCACATCATTCAGCCCCTTTTCTTTTTTACGCAAATTTGAAAGCTACATTGAAAACGTTTGCTAGCTAACGACTTCATTATAGCAAGGAAAAATTATTGCTCGTTAGCAATATCTTTATCCCGATTGGTGTTTTCTATGCTTTCTCAGGGGGCAAAACTTATTCGGAAAATTATTACTATTACTTTTTTTATATTTTTGTAATTTTATTAGGTATCGTGATCGGTATTTTTAATTTAACTCGTGTCCCTTCTCCTTTTGCACTATGAATTTCAACACCATATCCTTCTCCATAAAGCAGCTCTAATCTATCATTAACGTTACGAATACCAATTCCTGTGAAAAATTGGCTTCGCTTATTACTTTTCGGAATAGGTTCATTCCAGTCGTACTCAAAGCCCACACCATTATCGACAATTTCACAAACCAAATTACTTCCTTCACGAGAAATCATCACGTAAATATAGCCTTCATTGACGCCGTGAAAGCCATGGAAAAAGGCATTTTCAATAAATGGCTGAATAATTAACTTCGGCAATGTATATTTCGAGCACTGCTCGTCAACGAAATAATTGACATTAATATGCTCACCATAGCGCACATGATTAATAAACACATAATTCTTCAAATTAATTAGCTCTTGCTCAACGGTAATCATTTCACTTGCATTGCCTATTGTATTTTGCAATAGCTCGATCATAGCATTAATCGTTGAAGTAGCTTTTTCTTTATTTCCTTGCTGAACCAATATTTTAATTGAGGCCAAGGTATTGTATAGAAAATGAGGATTGATCTGCATTTGCAGAGCTGACAACTCTGCATGCCGCTGCTCTTTTTGCGATTTGATCAGCTCGGCAATATATTCATTTAGCTCGTCCAACATTAAGTTATACGCTTTACTTACCTCTCTTATCTCATAGCTACCTGAAACAGTAATGTAATTGCCAAAATTTCGTTTTGTTACGCGCGAAAGCTGACGCGCTAGCAAGGATAAGGAACGAGTAATACGTCTTGTAACAATAAAAACAATAATTAATGAGACTAACACAATCGCAGCAATTAAAAGAGAAAGCATTTTAAAATCAAGCATTTGTGATAAAGCAACACGCTTGTCAATTGTATTCACCAAATATAGATCGTAGGTAGGCAAATAGGTGGATAAAATTAAATATTGCTTGCCTTGCCATTGTACATTTAGTGATTCTTTTCCTTGTGCTTCGATTTCTTGAGCATATTGAAGCAACTCAAGCTCATCTGTACCTAGCTTATTTGCAATATTTGAAGATACAACTGTACCGCTGCTATTAATAAGCAGCACATCATTGCCTTCACTCGTAAAGCCTACATAATTTTCTTTAAATTCCGTTTCCTTCATTGCGAAATATAATACACCATATTGCATCCCAGTCACTTGATCGTAAAGTGCTTTAGAAGCAACGATTACCGCCTGCTCATTCGTACTGCCATTTAATGTTGCTTTGTCGATATGATAATGTAATTTACGTGGTTGACTAAGTGTCTGAACCGTAATCAAATTCTCTTCTAATCCATCGTAAGTAGGCGGCCAAAATGTCGTATCCGTAGCATGCCGATTGCCATTATTGCCAACAATAATTAATGCTACTGGATAAGATACAAGCGTTGATTGAATTCGCTCAATTTCTTTTGTTACTTTGTAATAATTCGTTAATGCCTCAATCGAATTGTTATATTTATGCGTTAAAAACCGCTTAATTTCCCCGTTAGTCATTGCATCGCTTGCAGTCATTGAGACTGCATAATTCATCGCTTCTGCACTTGTCTGAATTTGGGTCATTATTTTTCCATTGGTAATGCTAAATGTATCAATAAATAATCGTTCTGATATCGAAACCATCACTATCCAGGTAAGCACTGCAACAGTAATAATACTTATTAGCGTAATCGAAAACATTTTGATAAATAAATTATTATACTTAAATGTGTATTTTAGCTTGTCACTAATCCATTTCATCCTGCACTCTCCTCTACTGCATCAAAACATGAAGCTTTTGCGATATTGACTAGGAGACACTCCTTTAAGTTTTTTAAATACTTTTGTAAAGTAGCTATGGTCGGAATAGCCTACTTGAACACTAATATCAGCAATTGCTTGATCGGTTGTCTGCAATAACTCTGCTGCCTTTTCAACTCGCACTCGGTTTAAATATTCATTAAACCCTTCCGCATGATGTGAGGAAAAGAAGCTGGACAAATAAGACGGATTAAAATGAAAATGCTGTGCCACGTCACTTAGCGTAATTGGCTCCATATAATGCTGATGTATATAGTCCACAATCATTGTTAAATTAGCATTATAATACGGTTGTTTAGTTTTATTTACAGCCTCTCTGACTGACTCAATAAAGCTTTGCAACTGCTCAATTACATCGAGGATATGCGACGATTCATTAATGCTGCGGAAGTATTGATATTTATTAGTTTCTAATTCCTTCGTATTCACCTCGAGCTTATTTAACATAACAATCATATTAAAAATCATGTTACCTACAAGCGACTTAAATGCAAATACATCTAACGCATAATATGACTCTGCCGCTGCAACGTATTGATGAATCATATCAATCGCTTCATTTACTTTTCGCTGCTGCAGTAATTCCATATACTGACTCATATTAAAGCTTGGTTCAGCTCCATTTAACTTAGGAAGCTCTTCAACCATAATAAATCTTCGATCTTGCGGTAAGAAATAACGATAAGCAAGTATTTTACTAAATTGTTGATATTGCTCATGTAATTTGCTTATGCTAGAAAAGCTATTCCCTAATGACCATATTAATTTTTCCTCACTCCAGCGTGCAGAATTCGCTAAGGCCCGAATTGCAGGAATAATACTAGCCCAAAATTGCTCATTACTATTCAGCAATACAGCTACAGTATTTGCTTCTGTTGGCAGAACGTAGTAACTCAATTGCTCTTTAAACGGTATAAATATATCCTCTAGCTTCTGCAGCAGTTGCTCCTTTTTTGTTTGATTTAGCCCCCCGCTTCTAATTTCAGTGCCAAAAATGCGAAATCCGGCAAACGGAATTAAGCTCAATGAATCTTTTTCGGCTTCGTTTAATTCATAGCCTGCTAATAAACGATCTAATAACATGCTAATGTTTGGCTGATGGCCGTCATTTTTCCCTTCAAACTGTAATGATGGAATTCGTTTTGCTGTCCGTTTCAAGAGCGCAAGTAATTGATCAGCATCTAATCTAGGTTTTAAGATATAATCTGCTGCACCCTTTTGAAATGTATCTCGAACGTAGTTAAATTCACTAAAACTGCTTAGTACGATAACTTCAATTAAAGGATAATGTTCTTTTATTAAACTAGTTAATTCGATGCCATCCATTTGTGGCATTACGATGTCGGTAATCACGATATGTGGCTGTACTTCTGCAATAAGTTTGAGTGCCTCTTGCCCGTTTGCAGCCTCACCAACAATAGTGAAGCCTTCTTGCTCCCATTGCAGTAAATGCTTAATCCCTTGCCGAACAAGTACTTCATCGTCGACAATGATTACCTTACATACAGTTTCCATTTATATCCTCCTAACTTGAACCATCATTTAGAGAAACTAAAAAAAATATAGTAAACGTTTTCTAGTTATTCGTCAATATCTTCCTTTCTAACGAATTCATTCTAAATCATTTTACTGAAAAATGCGAAAGTTTATATTTTACAGTAGTTTCATTTAATTGAAAACGAGGATGTTCGCTCAGCAAAAAGCTGATCTTTGAACATCCTCGTCGGTTGCGCTACGGATAATTCGCCTTGTTTGACGCGCTTTTGCTGCGCTTCGGAACAGTTTGCTCTTACTTATCGACGCTTTTGCAACGCTCCGGAACAGTTTGCTCTTACGGACGCTTTTGCAGCGCTCCGGAACAGTTTGCTCTTACGGACGCTTTTGCAGCGCTCCGGAACAGTTTGCTCTTACGGACGCTTTTGCAGCGCTCCGGAACAGTTTGCTCTTACGGACGCTTTTGCAACGCTCCGGAACAGTTTGCTCTTACGGACGCTTTTGCAACGCTCCGGAACAGTTTGCTCTTACGGACGCTTTTTAAACCTGATGCTTTTTATGATTAATAAATTGTTAGCATGAGGTTTAAAGGCGTCACACTTCGTTCTCCAGAGCTAACTTTCCTTCGCTGTGGTCATTTCAGTACCGCTCCGTTCTCCAGTGCTAACTTTCCTTCGCTGTAGTCATTTCAGTACCGCTCCGTTCTCCAGTGCTAACTTTCCTTCGCTGTAGTCATTTCAGTTTCAATCCGTTCTCCAGAGCTAACTTTCCTTCGCTGTAGTCATTTCAGTACCGCTCCGTTCTCCAGTGCTAACTTTCCTTCGCTGTGGTCATTTCAGTTCCAATCCGTTCTCCAGTGCTATCTTTCCTTCGCTGTGGTCATTTCAGTACCGCTCCGTTCTCCAGTGCTATCTTTCCTTCGCTGTAGTCATTTCAGTACCGCTCCGTTCTCCAGTGCTAACTTTCCTTCGCTGTAGTCATTTCAGTTTCAATCCGTTCTCCAGAGCTATCTTTCCTTCGCTGTAGTCATTTCAGTACCGCTCCGTTCTCCAGTACTAACTTTCCTACGCTGTGGTCATTTTAGTACCGCTCCGTTCTCCAGTGCTAACTTTCCTTCGCTGTAGTCATTTCAGTACCGCTCCGTTCTCCAGTGCTAACTTTCCTCCGCTGGTAGCAGCTTACTTTTCAAGTTAACATTGTAGTTTTATGCCCGCTGCCTTATTATAGCTATTTCCTAGTTCATTTTAGCAACTCTAGCATACGCAGCAGCATTATTACTGCTTCAGCTCTTGTTGCTGTTGTATTTGGATCAAAGGTGTTGTTTACTTTACCAGTAACGATTCCTTGCTCTGCAGCAAGTTTTATATAGGATTTTGCCCATTTCGGAATGTGTTGATCATCTGAGAAGTTTGTTTGCGCTACTTCTGGAACAGATAGTTTAAGTGCTTTAATGATAAGTGTGACCATTTCCGCACGTGTTATTTCTGCTTTTGGTCTAAAGCTGCCATCTGTATAACCATTCACTATTCCATTTTGCGCTGCAAAAGCTATTGCTTCTTTCGCCCAATTGCTAATTTGCTCTGCATCGGTAAAGTTAAATGTTTCTGCGATTTGCTCCTTAGGCTGTAATACTCGTACTAAGAGCACGATAAATTCTTCACGATTTACAAATGCGTTCGGTCTAAATGTTTGATCTTCATAACCATTAATTATACCTTTAATTGCTGCTTGTTTAATCGCATGTTCTGCCCAATGTCCGCTTATATCGCTAAAGTTAATTACTGGTTGCTCTGTTGGTTCAACTGGACTTGATGTATCTAAATTTTCTTCTGGCTCTGGATTTGCATCAGGTATACTTGGCGCAGTACCCGGTGTTGCTCCAGTATTATCTCCAGCTTGACCATCTCCGCTGCTGCTGCTTAATTGACCATTAATTCTAATTTCTATGCTTGCAGATACACCTGAACCATCTTTGGCAGTCGCTACAACTTTAACGACACCGTTCTTTTCCGCTGCAAGCAAACCGCTTGAACTAATCTTAGCTCTATCGGTCCACTTAACCCCATCTTTTTCATAAACTGCCCATGTCACTTCCTTATTATTTGCATTGTCTGGCAATACTATAGCGCCTAATTGCAGCTTTCCGCCTTTCACATTAATTTCAAAAAGATGACTTTCGCTTGTGATTGTTATTGACTCAACTTTCACAATTTCAGGTTCTGCTTCCTCTTCTGCTTGATTGCTAATCGTAATAAGTCTGCTGCCACTAACGCCAGAGCTATCTGTTGCAGTTGCAACTACTAGAACTTTGCCATCCTTAACAGCAGTTAGCAGGCCTTCTTCATCAATCGTTGCTTTATCTGTTTCTGTAACACCATCTTCTTCATAAACTGCCCATGTCACTGCTTTATTTGTTGCTTGTTCAGGCAGTACATTAGCCTTTAACTGCAATGTTCCGCCTTTTTCCGTAATTTCATAAATATGATTAGCAGACTCTACTTCAATATTTTCAACTAAAACTTCTTCCTCAGCTCCAAATTCTGCTGCGAAAGTCCATTCTTCAGACCAGCTCATACTAATTTGGGCAGTCTCGTTATCTAGATGTAATGGAAGCCAAATATATCTCGAATCTTTTAAATTATTTGGCACCCAGCGATCCGCCATAAAGATAAACTTATCTTTTACTAATTCTCCGTCTCCGTTACGATAAGGCAAAATGAAAGTGCTTTGGCTATCATGGGTAGTTCCATTTACATCATCGATAAATGGATCTCCTTGAGATACCCATGGACCAAACATTGTAGGTGCTGTAAAGTACTCCGCTCGATTAGGATTCCAGCCAGTTAATCCTGAAGTAATCATATAATAAGTACCATCTTGCTTAAATACAGCTGGTGCCTCTCTCCATGCTTTAAACGCTTTAACCCAATGAACTCCCTCAATCGAATTTCCGTTTTCATCAGTTGCAGGTCCAGTATAATCCTCATTCAGCATTAGAATAATCATCGTGCTGTTTTCCTCAGAGGAATAAATTAAATAAGCAGGATCATATGTGCTCGGATCACCATCATCATCAACAAATAATGTCATATCACGCAACATACCGTCATTGTCATCGTTCCAGCCATCATTCGGCAATCTCATTGTACCAATATATTTGAACGGACCATTCGGTGAGTCACTAACTGCTACTCCTCCTTCCGCCGTCCAATAGGATCCAGCTTTAGGTCCATCGTGATGCCACCACATCACATAGTTATCATTTTTCTGATTATAGATAACCTTTGGACGTTCAACGACTTTATCCCAGTTAAAGTTACGATACATCTCCTGCTTCTGCTCATTCGTATATCCTTCGTAAAGCGCATTGAGCTCAGCAATTCTTTCTGGTGAATTATGCTTTATCAATGTATTGTATGGTGATTTCAATGTACCTGTATAGTAACCTTTGCGATCGGTTATTGCAGGCATTGCCTCGTATTTGTCATAACTAAATGATTCACCAAAATTTTGATACTCCTCTGAATCCTCTGATAAATATAATGGTTGATCCTCTTCTGGCAGTTCATCGGCACCAAATCGCACGTTATTGAATACAGGCAATACGATTCCTTCATTTTTCCAATTGTACAAATCTGTCGATGAATATGCATGAATTCCTGTTGCGACGACTGATCCATCTTTAAAGTTATTTTCTGTCTTATCCTCGCCATACCAATAATACGTTTTACTTTTTTCATCGTATAAAATTCCGCCGCCATGTGCTTGAATTGGTACGCCATCTGTATCAACCCAAATTTCGCCATTTCGAATCGATTGAATATTTCCGTAATTTGCATAAGATTCATAAATGCCAGTAATCTTCTTTGCATAGTAATTATACGATTCTCTCGTGATAAGATTAATTTCATTTACTGCTGGCAATTCACTAAGCGCTTCATCAATTAACGATTTTACATAATCGCTTCTTGTATCGCGTAATTGCAGCAGCTTGTTATACGCCTCTGACAAATCAGTTATTTCTGGCTCATTTACTTCCATCTCGTAAACTGCTATTTCTGCAATTGAAAGTGTCGTTGCATTGCCGCCGGTTGTGAACGTTTGCAAAGCAACATATCTTGCGTCCTTAGAAGTAAATGTTGCTGTCTGATCTTCCAAACTATTCTGATCAAAGAATCCTATGCCTGCGAGTTCAAAATATTGATCAAGCTCTTCTTCTGTTCCTGTTAATGCTACATTGCTTAAATCCTCGTTACTTGTATAAATTCTAAATTTACCAATGCGCCCGTTGCTCATATCTTGTCTAGGTGTATATAAAATTCTGCCTATATGTTCTCTAGGTTTTTGCAAATCTAGTACGATAAAATCACCTGGCACATAACGATGACCTACATTAGTCCAATTTGTCTCAAAAAAAGTACTGCGATTGCCATCAAGCATATTTGTCGCCGGCGTTGTTGAATGTTCCAAAGGTGTAAATTTAATGCCAATATCTCTAATTCGAATGCTGTCTTGTTGCAATAAGTTCATTTCTTCTACTATTCTCGCAGTTAAAGAATCGATCGTTTCCTGCGTTACTGTATTGTATGATAATAACTCTTTTGCTTGTTCGATTAAATTGTTAAGCTCTTGTAAGTACTCTGCATCCTTTGTATATTGCTCCATAAATTGCTCTGCATTGCTTATCACCTCTTCAAGCTGAGCTTTGCTGACAACGAATTGTGTGTTACGGAATAACGTAATTTCAGCTGCAGAGCCGAATTGATATCCAGCATCACTTAGCGAAGCTAATGCAGTAAAGCGAATATGCGTTGCATCTACAGCAGTAAAGGAGGCTGTTTTTATTTGCTTGTCAGCAGCCCATGTACCCTCTGCAACTTTCTCATAATTAATGCCATCCTGACTTGCCTCGATCATAAATTCCGTTACAATTCCGTTCCAATCTCTATCTTGTCTTGGCACATATTCCAGTTTATACACTCCTTTATATAGCTGCCCTAAATCATAGGTGAGCGAATGAGGCAATGGTGTATAGTCATTACTCCAGCTTGTGTGCCACATTGTGCTAGTTGATCCGTCAATCGTCATTTCTGGACCTTCGCCTGTATGTGAGCTAGTCGCTGTTGCTATGATTCCTGCTTTAGGAATTTCTCCTGATGAATATTGAGCAAACTGCTTGCTAATAGAAACGAATGCCTCAGTTATTGTAAAATTATCGCCCTGTAAAGCATTATCTGCTTCCGCAATTAATGCTGTAACTTCAGAAAATTCCCCATCACTGTTATCAATTTTCTGTAAATAATTTTCCATATCCGATTTTAATTTCAATAATAATTCTGATGGTTTAGCATCCTTAATAACAAAGGTAGTAATCGAGCGAGCTTCAACCTCTGTCGTTAATTTATTGTTTTCTGTTGTTGCAGTTGAAAGCAATAAATTTTTCGTAGATGAGGTTGTATAGACATCTACTTCTGAGCTAATTCCTGTAAATTGGAACAAATCAAATTCCAGTAATCGAGCAGAGCTGTCCGGATTACGATAAACGATAATAACTTCCTCATCTGCAGGGTTAAATGCGGTTAACGTACGTCCTTCATCATCACTGTTTTCAAAGAAACGTGAGCCTTGCGGAATAAATTTACTGAAATTAGCCATTGCGTAATATTTCTTTGTATACCACCATTGCTCCGTATCAAAATCAGCATGGATAAGTCCCCAGTTCATATTTTCTTGGTCTGGCAGCATATTTTTCTCGCTTTCAATTGCTTGCCATAGTACCCAGGCTTGCGGTTCAAACCATTTAATATCAACCATAATTTGATCTGCTAGTGCCAAGGCAGGGGTAATATTAGAGTGATCGTGGGCAACTCCGCTTGGTCCTAAGTCAACCTCTGACATCCATAGCTTTTTATTTTCTTGTTCAGCAAGCTGTCGAACTTCAACTCGCTTACTCCCTCCATAAGCATGTACATTCATCTGATCAATCGCATTTTTCGTATCTTCTGGATATTGACTCCAGTTTACAAGGAACGTATCAATAACCGACTCTTCCATTGCAGAGATTTTCACTTCATCCCGCAAGTCCAGCCGCTTAAGAGCCTCACTTGTTTCCCAAATAATCCATGCTTGTTTGTCAGGATCCCAATGAGAGCCTTCTTGTCTGCCGCCTGCCCGCCAATAATTCGTATTTGGTTCATTAATCGGTGATAATGTATCGAACGTAATACCATGTACGTCTTTATAATATTTAACAACTTCCGCTAAATAATTAGCAAAATCAGTATAATGCTCATCCTTTAGGTTCGTTTTGTTTGCATCAAAGTGACCAGAGGTGTACCCACTATATGTCATGTAGTATGGAGGTGAGTTAGAAAAAGCTTCAGATATGAATTTATCCCCTCTCTCATCTAATCTCTTTTTTGCTTCTAATAACCACCAGCGCTGATTTGCATCAGGCTCCTCGTCAAAATTAAAAATAATGTTACCGCTTTCATCAAATCCCGAAGAAAAACCTGGCATCGCACCGCCTTGCCGCATATAAGGTTCATGATTTGGATCATCGCCGCCGCCTATGTTGTAACGAACAATGTTATAATTAAGTCCTTCTTCACTGTACAGTGCATCGACTAAACTGCTTTTTGCTTCTTCATTGGACCAGCCGCCTGTTACGTTTCCGAACCAAGCTAGCGCTGTTCCCCAGCCATCCCATTCTTTTTTCATTTTTTCAGCATCAAGTAAAATTACCTTTGGAGCAGAAGCAGCACTTATTGGCTGCGACAAACTAGCAAACATTGACCCTATCAATGATAGAGTAAGACCAGAGATGGTCATCTTTTTCATTATGTTTCGCTTAATCATGTCCTTCCTCCTTATTCGGTAAATTGGTAAAACTTGACTGTGGATAACGCCCTTATTTTATCAGGACTGTAAATTTTACTTCTATAACAATATTTACCTCTATTCGCATTTTTATCACTTTATCAAAATAAGATCCATTGGAAGATATATTCAATATTTGTAAATATTTTTGTTTTGGTAAATTTCTTAGATAAAAAAACCTTTAAGGCTATAGCAGCGTCAATTATAAAAGCTGCTACTATAGTCCTTAAAGGTTTTTGTTGTAAAACTGATTACGATAGTGCTTTAACTCTTCCGCATTTGTAACGCGATGTCTTGCCCAATCAATTAAGATTCGATCTACATAGCGGAAGCTTAGCTTGCCTGCAAAGACCGCTTCCTTTAAGGCAAGCGTAATGATTTCCTCTGAATAGTTATCCTTATAAAACCAAGCATGTATCGTTTCATATTCCATTGGTGAAAGAGGTCTACCAAATTCCTGCTCAAATTTTCGAAATAAGCTAGTAATATCATCCTGCTGCTTGATAGCCTCGAGCTTGCGGCGATCAGCTTGTTTACTTTCTCTACGCTGCTCGGCATACCAAGCAGTCGCTTTAATCATCCAACCAGACCAATTGTAACGTTCGACGATAACTCCATTGACCGTTTCATGATCAATGCTCAAAAAGCCGTTGTTTAACAATTGCTGAAGCCACTCTGTCACTTCATCCAGCTCGGCTCTCATTGAATCTGCAATTTGCTCTGGAGTTGGAAATGGTTGCTGCTCGGCAGTTGAAAATAACATAATTTGCAGCATTAACATCGCTTGAGCATGAGATAAGCCAAGTGCGCGATAGCTTTTTAGCAATAAGGAAGGTACATATATACCACCTTCACTTAGCATCACCTGCATGCCATGAGCATATGCTTTCCAAATATGATCGCTCAATCAAGCCCCCCCTTTTGAAGTTGTCATTACTTCACAAGACGATAGGTATCACGCGCAATAACTAATTCTTCATTTGTAGGTACAACCATAACTGTTACTTTAGAATTGTCTGTAGAGATAATTCTAGGCTCTTTGCTGCGAATTTTGTTACGCTCAGGGTCAAGCTCAATACCGAAGTATGTTAGACCTTCGCAAACTGCTTGACGAAGTACAATAGAGTTTTCGCCAACGCCTGCTGTGAATACAATAACATCTAGTCCATTCATCGCAGCAGCATAGCTACCGATATATTTTCTAATACGATATACATACATATCAAAAGCAAGTTTTGCATTTTCATTGCTATCCATTGCATCAGTAATTTCACGCATATCTGAACTTAAACCAGATACAGCAAGCAAACCACTGTGCTTGTTAAGCATTGAGTTAACCTCATTCAATGTAAGGTCTTCTTTATTCATTACATAAGGAACAATCGCTGGGTCTAAGTCACCAGAGCGTGTACCCATCATTAAACCTTCAAGCGGTGTCATACCCATACTAGTATCAAACGATTTACCGTCTAGAATTGCTGTTAAGCTGCCACCATTACCGATATGACAAGTAATCATTTTTAATGATTTTAGATCCTTACCTAATGTTTTCGCAGCTGTTTCACTTACATAAGCATGAGATGTGCCGTGGAAACCATAGCGACGAACTTTATGTTTGTTATATAGTGTTTTAGGAATTGCATATAGGTAAGAAGTTTTTGGCATTGTTTGATGGAACGCAGTATCAAACGTAACGACTTGCGGTACATTTGGCAAATTGGCTTCTACCGCTAAAATCCCCATCATATGAGCTGGGTTATGCAATGGTGCAAGGTCAAACAAACGACGAATTTCATTTTTTACTTCGTTAGTGACGATTGCTGAACCTTTGAATGACTCACCACCATGGACAATACGATGACCAACCGCTTCAATTTCATCCATTGATTTAACAACACCATATTGCTCATGTGTCAGCTTTTCGATAACGACTTTAACACCAGCAACATGATCCAAAATTTCTTTAACCTCTACAATTTCGTCCATACCTTTTGGCTCATGTACGATGATTGAAGAATCCATTCCAATACGTTCTACACGGCCGCTAGCTAGTACACTCTCATCAGTCATATCAAAAAGCTGGTATTTAATCGAAGAGCTACCAGCATTAATAACAAGTATTTTCATTAAATTCGATCTCCATCCGTATCATATTTGAAAAAGCCTTGTCCTGTTTTCACACCTAGATGTCCTGCACGGACCATTTTCTTAAGGACAAAAGAAGGACGATATTTCAATTCGCCATACTCACGGAACATATTTTCCAATGCAGATTGAACAGAATCTAAGCCAAAATGATCTGCCATTTGGAAAGGTCCATATTTAAAGGAATATCCGTTACGCATCGCCAAATCAATATCCTCTACAGTTGCTACCCCTTCTTCTAATACATGGAGTGCTTCATTAATGAATAGACAAATCAGTCTAGTTGTAACAAAGCCTGGTGATTCAAACACCATAACAGCTTTTTTCTGAATGGCATCAGCAAACTCTTTCATTGCTTCAACAGTTGCTTCAGAAGTTTTCAATCCGCGAACAACTTCAACAATGTTAATTGTTGCAACTGGATGAACAAAGTGCATTCCAATTACACGTTCAGGAGAACGTGTTGCACTTGCAATTTCAGTTAAGCTTAAAGATGAGGTATTACTTGCCAAAATCGTTTCAGCGGAAGTAATTTGATCCAATTGCTTGAAAAGCTCTTTTTTCGCTTCAAGATCTTCAGAAATGGATTCAATAATTAATTCACACTGAGATAACTGTTCAAGTTCAGTTACTGCATGGATACGAGAAAGTATCAATTTTTTTTCAGAAGTAGTAATAGCCCATTTTTCTATTTGTTTATCTAGGCTTACTTCGATCATATGCTGTGCATGTTCAAGACGATCAGCAGATTTCTCCATAATGTAGACATCAAGACTATTTTTTGCAAGCATTTCTGCTATGCCTTGACCCATTGTGCCTACTCCAACAACTCCAACTTTCTTTATCATAGGTATTAGTTTCTCCTTAGTGTTTTGTCAATATTATTATACCTGTTTTAAAGATATTTTGTAGTGAAAGTAAGCGCTATTCTGCAAATTGTTACAAAAATATCTTATTTTCAAACGTTTTCTTGCATAAGATTTCGAAATTTGTCACCATTTATGAATTCTTCTTCTAACAATATTGGTAACGTTTGTTCAAAAACATTCGCATGCTTGATAAGGTATTGTTTTGTTTTTTCTAAGCATTCATTTAGTACTTTGTTACTAATAGCACTCCAGCGATCAGCGGTCATCATTTCCGCATTAATGATCCCTTCATCTGTTAATCCGCATTCAACCATCGTTTTCACAATGTTTAACGCTTGATCAAAATCTCCCTTTGATCCAGTGCTGCGTTCACCGTAATAAATTTCCTCTGCAACCGCTCCACCAAGTGTGACCATTATTTTATGCTCAAGCTCTGTCTTTGTATACAGATATTTATCCGCAAGCGGCGTATGCCTAACAAAGCCTAGTGCTCCTCCACGTGGAGAAAGTACGACTTGTGCTACCGATCCGGGAGTCGTTACTTCTGCCATAATCGCATGACCAAGTTCATGACGAGCAACTCGAATTTTATCTTCAGTTGTTGCTTCACGATTATTTTTCTCACCTAACAGCACTTTATCAATTGCATTTTGAATATGCTCCTGCAAGATGGCTTCATCGCCCGCTCGCATCGCATATATTGCCGCTTCATTCATTACTGCTTCTAATTGTGCTCCAGAGAATTGGTACGTATCTTTTGCTAATTCATCAAAATCGATGTTATCAGCTAGTGTTTTGTTGGCAGCATGAAGTTGTAAAATATGCTTTCTTGACCGCTTATCAGGCAATGCTACTTCAATATGGCGATCGAATCGCCCTGGACGAAGTAAAGCATCATCAAGCATATCTTTACGGTTTGTCGCTGCGATTAATAAAATATGAACTTCAGCGTCATGATAAATCCCATCTAACTCCGTTAATAGCTGATTGAGCGTCTGATCGTACTCACGCAGCTGTCCACCGTCACGTTTACCGCCAATCACATCGATTTCATCAATAAAGATAATTGCACTTTTTTTCCCCATTGCTCTAGCCTGCTTGCGTGCCTTCGTAAATAATTCACGTACGCGATTGGCGCCTGTACCTACGTACTTTTCGACAAATTCACTGCCTGATGCTGCGACAAACGCACTGTCTGTATAATTTGCTGCTGCCTTCGCTAACAATGTCTTACCTGTTCCAGGAGGACCCGTTAAAAGTATCCCTTTTAAAATTCGTATGCCTCGTTTAGCAATTTGCTCACGATTAACAAGAAAATCAAGCGCTTCTTGAAGCTCATGCTTTACATGCTCTTGCCCGCCAACATGATCAAATGTAATAGGCGGAATAACTTGCTCCTTTTTATTTTTTAAGCTCGCTAAACCTAGAGAGCCTTTACTATTAAATTGCATGACATATAAGAAAGCAATAAGCAGCAATATTAATACCGCTGCACCAAAATGTACGAAATAACCTATCGCAAACACGAGCAGAGCTAGTGCAGTTCCGATCAAGATTTCTAATATATTATTTCGCATTATTCCATACCTCCATTTTACCGCCATCAAGTGGAAGCAATTGATCTAAACGCAGTCCATCCTTAAGCAATGTAATGTAAACATATTGCTCGTCCATATCGGCTATTGCCTCTACACCTTCATTTTGCTGTTCAATCAATTGCATAAGCTCAGGTAATTTTGAATATTGCCCGTTAGCCATTATCTCTGCTATTGCAAACAACTGCTTCTGCCAAATGGCTTTTAGCTCTGCACTTTCAGTATCATTGTGAACTAATGAAAGGGTGTAGTCAGTTTCATTTAACTTTTGCTTAGCCATCACTTCTTTAAGCTCATCGAATGCTTGCTGAAGCTTGTAGTTCTCTTCTACTTGCATGGAGATATTATATTTCCCATCTTGCTTTTTAAGCGGTAATGTAATCTGTGAATATTGCATGCTTGCAAGCTGTTCTTGCAACGGTTTTTCCTGTGCAATATAACGATATCCAAGACTTCCTGCTGCTAATAGCAGAACAACAACTAGGAATGAAACAATAACTGGTTTAAACTTCAAATCTTTCATAGCAGCATCTCCTCTATCTAATAAAATTTTATATAATAAAACATAATAATTAGTATATATAAATGTATATAACTAGAGTATATCAATAAGTATATCACTTATTTACACTTGATGTATTATATAAATAAAGGAAGCTTTTTTTAATGAGGAGATTATGCATGAAATTGATTAAAAAGTTGAAATATACAAATCGATAGCAAAAAAACCTTTAAGGAAAATTAACAGCAATAAAATTAGTTATTCTAATCTTGCAGTTATAATCCTTAAAGGTTTTAATTGATTTATACAATTATTTAATTTTCATGTTGCCTTATTCAGTTACGAATCGCTAATCGGCATACTGCCCTTAGGAATCGTATATTCATCAATTAAGGCTCCAGTGGTCATATTATAGAAAGCAATTTTCATATGCGAAGTATCGCGATCACGATATTTAACTTCCCATACAAATTGATTAAATGCATAACCCGCTTGCAAGCTGATGTTCGTCGCATTACTTTTGCTTTTTGTAACGATATTCTGCATATCCTCTTTCGTTATTGCCACGTTATAATTAAGCTCAGCAATGAAATTTGTATTATCCCACACTGAATATGTTAATGCACCGTTCTCAACCTTGTTAGCCAGCAATATCCAATAAGCAGATTCCCATACATATTTTTCTAAGCTCTCGATGCTTTCTAAATCATAGGCTGCTCTCTGCTCGATTATTTTTTTAATATCGCTTTCTTGCTGCCAAACCTCGCTCTGAATGGAACGGTAAAAAAGTGCAATCAATGTAATGATTGCGACAAGCAACAACAAGATTAAAATAGTCCAGCGTCGTTTGGTCATTAACGGCGGTCGTTTTTTTTCAATTGCTCTCATTTTATTTCAATAGGCGCTGATAAGCTGCCTCTGCCTCATAACGAATTTTTTCCTCATCAAGTGTAAGCAGCTGTCTGTTTTTCACAAGTTGTTTACCAGCTACCCAAACATGCTGAACATCTCGTCCATTTGCAGCATATACAAGATGCGAAACAAGATCGGTACGCGGGAAGAAATGAGGCTGATCAATATTAATCGCAATAAAGTCAGCAGCTTTTCCAGCCTCTAAAATACCGATATGATTATGCCATATCGCTTGCGCACCAAGCGATGTGCCAAGTTGCAATGCTGTGTATGCAGGCACCGCAGTTGGATCACCATATACTCCTTTATGCAATAATGCAACTGCACGAATTTCCTGGAACAAATCTAAATTGTTATTACTTGCCACGCTATCTGTACCTAAAGACAGCTTTACCCCTTTTGCTAATAAGTCAGGCACACGAGCAACACCGCTGGCTAGCTTAAGATTGCTAATCGGATTATGAGATATGGAAGCGCCGCGAGTTGCTAATAAATCAATTTCTTCATCAGTCAAATGCACAGCATGAGCCAGCAATGCAGGACGACTAAAAAAGCCAAGCGCATCTAAGTGTGCTACAGGACGTTTTCCGTACTGATCAACATTTTGCTGAACTTCTGCTTTTGTTTCTGACATATGCGTATGTAGCGGCAAATCAAGCTCATGTGCAGCGGCAATAATACGCTCAATATAGTCAGGCGGGCAAGTATATGGGCTATGCGGAGATAGCATTGTTCGAATTCGTCCATCCCCCGCTCCGTTCCATTGCTTTGCAAAGCTAATCGCATCTTCAAGCTTAGCTGTTTGCTCCTCAGGAGAACATAAACCGATAACACCGCGAGTTAAAAACGCACGAATACCAGCTTCCACTGCGGCTCCTGCTACTTGATCCATACGATCATACATATCAACAAACGTTGTTGTTCCGCTTAATAGCATTTCCGCAATCGCCAAGTTGCTGCCGGCTCTTGTGTCCGCATCAACATATTTAGCCTCCATTGGCCACATTTTTTCTTGAAGCCATACTTGCAGTTGCTGATCATCTGAATAACCGCGCAGCAACGACATCGCAGCATGTCCATGCGTATTTACAAGTCCAGGCATAAACAATAAGCCTTTGCCATCAACTACTTCTGCCCCTTCGCAAGCAGCAGGCTCTTGTTCACCAACATATGAAATAACTCCGTTTTCTACTAACATATGTCCATGAAACACCTGCGGCTTGTCAGTTGCCATTGTAATGAAGGCACCATTTTTTACCCATATTTTACTCATTATTTTCCTCCTCTTTATGATTTAAGTAGTAGGCAAGACTTAATAATTCCTTTGTAAAATCAGCGTGTTGTACCCGTACCTCCTCAGGAGCACGTAAAATAGTTGGAGCGAAATTAAGAATCCCTTCAATTCCCCCTTCAATTAACTGATTGGCAACTGTTTGTGCTTCCTGAGCAGGAACGGTAATAATTCCGATGCGGATATTCATTTTCTTAATCGTTTCTGAAAGCTCTGACATCGGTTGAACAATTAAATTATTTATTTTTGTCCCGATTTTACCTTCGTATGAGTCAAATACCGCAACGATTTGCATATTATCCTTGCTATACTTATTATAGTTGCATAAAGCATGCCCCAAATTTCCTGCACCGATAAGTGCTACATTAATCGTTTGATTAATCTTTAGAATTTGCCGAATTTTATCAATTAAATAATCAACTTCATAGCCAATGCCCTTGCGACCAAAATCACCAAAGTATGCTAAATCCTTGCGTATTTGCGCAGGATTAAAATCTAATAAATGTCCAAGCTCTTGTGAAGATACTGTCTTAACCTCACGAACCTTTAACTCATTTAATACTTGCAAATACAAGGGTAATCGCTTGACGACAGCATCAGATATTTTTTCTTGTTTCAATTGATGCCCCTCCCTTTCTTTTACAACCAATCTTTCCTAGTACTATGAAGGATCTATGAAGGATTAAGCCATTGATCCATTCGTTGTACCATCTGGTCTGCAAACATTGTCTCAATTTTCGGACCTGGCAATGAATATAGAAAATGTTTGCCATAATAAGCTTCGATTACGCGTGTATCATAAATGATAACAATTCCTTTATCGGTTGCTGTGCGTACTAAACGCCCAAAACCTTGCTTAAAGCGAATAACCGCCTGCGGAATAGAAAGCTTCATAAACGGATTTTTCTTTTCGCGTAAAAGTAACTCTGACTTCGCTTCAACTAGCGGATGATTAGGCGGCTGGAATGGTAAGCGAACGATCGCTAAGCATTGCAATGCTTCTCCTGGGATGTCAACACCTTCCCAAAAACTGCTTGTACCTAGCAAAACAGATTGCTGTTGCTGTAAAAATCTTCTCGTCAGCTTCGTCCGGTTATTACTATCAATTCCTTGACCTAAAACGGTAATATTTTGAGGTTCAAGCAATTCCTTTAACGGATCATACACCTGCTTAAGCATTCTATAGGAAGTGAACAAAATAAGCATTTTGCCACCAAGCCCAACAGCGCAATCAAATAATGAGCTTACTAATTTATCTAAATACGACTGAGGTACGTTAGAACCCTTCAATACTGGAAAATCTCTTGGAATAATAACTAACGCCTGCTCACGATAACGAAACGGGGAATCAAGAATTACTTCATTGACTCGGTCCTCTAGCTCAAAATTGAGACCTAGCTGTTCTTTCACATAAGTGAAATTTTTTTGGATAGATAACGTCGCAGAGGTCATAATAACGCTATCTTTAACATTAAACAGATATTTTTTTAGCAATGGCGATACGTCTATTGGCGATGCTAATAATTGAACAGAACGAAACTTATAGTTCTGAGTTCCTTCCACCCAGTATACATAATCGTCCATTTTAAACCCAATAAATTGACGCAACTCATCCTTAATACGATTTAGCTCACGCACAACCCCATTTAAATCCGTTAATAATCCAGACAGTACAAGATCTTCATCTAATCGCTCTTTAATATCTGCAGCTAGCTTTTCTAATGACTTCGTAAAGCGATTGAGTCCAACATATACTTCATTTTCAGTTTCGACGATATTGCTCCAACGGCTCGGCAGATTGTTTTGATCTAGGCGCAGCACAAAACCTCCAGCCTGCTCTGTAGCATCATTGCCAGAAGTTTCTGCTTCAGCTGTTAAAATTTCATATAAATATTCAAACAGCTTGTCCCAATGCTCTTTAATATCTTGTAGCGTAGGGAAGGAAGTGTCGATTGCTTCTTGCCATGCTGCCAGATGATCATCTCCCTCCTGAGCAATTTTAACTCGCAGAGAAGGAAGTAAGCCGCTTCTACTGTCTTTAAACAAAGTGGTCATTGCATGAATATACGAAAAATAATTAATTTGGTTACCAAGATGTTTGCTTGCAACTTCTTCTAAATGATGCGCCTCGTCTAAAATTAAATTGTTATAGCTAGGCAACAGCCTATGATCGGCTTGAATATCAGTAAATACCATCGAATGATTCGTAATGCATACATCAGCGATATTCGCTTCATGCTTCGCACGATGATAGTAGCAACGTTTAAACCAAGGACAAGCTCGATTCAAACATGAGTCTGCATCACTAGCTACGGTATCCCAAAAGTCTTGACCACGTAAACCTAAATTTAGCTCTTCTTGATCGCCTGTTTCCGTTTCAGTTAACCAAATTACCATCTGTGATGCTGTAATTGGATCATCTACAGGTGTTGCAAAATCAAGTAAATTGAGCTTATGTTCAAATTTGCGCATACATAAATAATTGCTTCTCCCTTTTAACAAAGAAGCACGAAAAGGAAATGGCAAAACCTCATTCAAGAGAGGAATATCTCGATGACGCAGCTGTTCCTGCAAATTAATGGTATGGGTACTAACAACGATCTTTTGCTCCGCTTGGATGCCATAATATAAGGAAGGTATAAGGTAACCTAATGATTTTCCTGTTCCTGTCCCAGCCTCAATTAACAAATGCTTTTGTTTGCTAAGTGCATCAAAAACTTCGGAAAACATTTGCATTTGCGGCTCACGCCGTTCGTAGTTTTCATATAATGACTGAAAACGCTGTTGAACATCATCAATATATTGCTCGAAGCTGACATTGCCCTCGAAGTAACTGTTGGCATCCTCCATTTCACGTACAGAAGTTTCCTCTTGCCAAGGCTTCGCCTTCAAGGCAAATTGTCTGTAGTAATCATAATCCGCTGAGTCAAAAACTGCTCCTTGCTCAACAAGCTGCTCATTGTATTTAATAAACCAGCCCAAATCACGACTCTCATCAAAAAATGAAGATAGCCGCTGCAACGTAAGCAGCGGCAGGGAACGAAGCTTTTGAACACATTGAATGAATATTTGCGCTGTCGCCATAGCATCAGCATCGGCTTGGTGATGATGATTATGAACTATTCCAAGCTGTTCAGCTGCCGTTCCTAACTGATAAGACGTAATCGACGGAAATAAAATTCGCAATAAGTCCATTGTGTCTAATCTTCTTCCAACAAAAGGAAGGTACCCGCTATTTTCAAGTGCGTGATTTAAGAAATTAGCATCAAATCCAACATTATGCGCAACAAGAACAGCATCATCAATGTATGGGATAAGTTGTAACAATGCTTCGCTAATATCAGGAGCATCTTGAACATCAGTAATGCTGATTCCAGTTAAATTCGTAATAAAGGGAGGAATTTCAACTGTCGGTTTTACAAATGTGCTGAATGTATCAACTATTTCTAATTCATCAGATACAACGACAAGCCCAATTTGTATAATTTGGTCCAACACACTATGTCCTGTTGTCTCCAAATCCAAAATGGCGTATTTCATTTTTTAACCGTTCCTCTCACGTATAGCACAGCTCGGTGCTTCCTAAATATAATGACAATTTATGAGGAGATTCCAAGCAGTTTTGAATATTTTTTAATGGATCCTCAAACTTAGGATATAAACCATATGCTTTTTTAAATAACAATATTGCCTGATTTAAATTAAGCTTAATTGCATGGATACAACCAAGTGCGTTGTAGCTTAATGCTAGCCATTTCGGAAAATCACTTAATACAGTCATTAGTTGGAATTGTCGTTGTGCTTCATTCCAATTTCGTAAATGCATTAAGCTCATTCCATAATAAATGCGAGCAATATTACACTCCGGTTTCTCGGCAAGAATTGACTGCAAAATATGAGCTGCTTCCGCAAACATAAATAGCTTATAGTAGCCCTGTGCATACTCTAAAGCCTGTTCATGCTCTGGTGAAACAAAAAGATCACATTCATTGCAGGTCATTTGATTATCGTTATTTAATGAAATCATGTCTGCTTGACTAGCCTGTGCTACCATAACTTGCTGACTTTCTTTTGCAGCAGATAAGGCAGACTGACGCGAACGCACTGCGTTGAAAGACTGAGCCTCAGCAAAGCTAAGCTCATCCTTTGAACTAAGCTGCTTGTCCGCATGTGCAGTCACATTACTTTGATCCTCGGTTTGCTCCTCAAGTTCACGATAAAGCTCAAAAAATTGAGAAAGCTTTTCCTCTAAAGTAACATATTGATCTAATAACTCGTCTATGCTCGTCTTAATCTCACCTACAGCAGAGCAATATTGCTCTCTTTGCTGCTCATCAGCTTCACAATAATGCTCAATAATGTAGTCAAGAAGTTCATGCATGGATGAAAACAGCTTGTTGATCATACCGCATCCCGCCTTCTCTTTGTTAGTTGGAGTGTATGGTCATTTTTTGTTGAAAGCTCGTTTTTCATTCAGCATGGTATTCGTTACATAAACAAGGGATTAACTTGATTATAGTATGGTTGAATGAATTTCACCATTCATAAACTGAATTGGCTTATTGTTCGCATCCAGCACAACAACTGTTGGCTTATATGATCGAGCCTGTTCTTCAGTCATTAAGCTGTATGAAATAATAATAACATTATCTCCTGGCTGAACCAAGCGCGCAGCTGCACCGTTCAAACAAATTACACCGCTGCCACGAGCACCTTTAATAACATAAGTTTCCAATCTGGCACCGTTGTTGTTATTTACAATTTGAACTTTTTCATTTTCTAATAAATCAGCTGCATCCATTAAGTCCTCGTCAATCGTAATACTGCCAACATAATTCAAATTCGCTTCTGTTACTGTCGCACGGTGTAGCTTCGATTTCATCATCGTTCTATACACGTTCGATCACCTCTTCTACTTGGAATAACGCATTGTCAATTAATCTTGTGCTTCCAAAACGTACTGCAAGTGCCACAATAAACTTGCCGCTGGTTACTGCCCGAGACAATGGCAGCTTGCGCGGAACTGTGGATAAAGAAGGATATTCAAGTAGCTCTACATAATCAATTTGTCCAGAGGTTTCTTGGATACGGTTTGTAATTAGATTGATACATTGCTCTGCTGTCATATCGGCCCGAGATAATAATTCATTGGTTAGTTCATTTAATGATTGACTTAAAACAGTTGCTTCACTACGCTCACGTGCAGTTAAATAAACGTTACGCGAACTTAATGCAAGACCATCAGGTTCACGCACAATTGGACAAGGTACAATTTTTACGTTCATATCTAAATCATGTACCATTTGCTGAATAACAGCAACTTGCTGTGCATCCTTTAATCCGAAATACGCTCGATCAGGCTCAACTAAGTGAAATAACTTGCTTACAACTAAACCTACGCCGTCGAAATGGCCAGGACGAGAAGCACCGCATAGACATTCAGTTATCGTTGCAACTTTAACCGTTGTAAGTGGTTTAGTCGGATACATCTCCTCAACAGAAGGAATAAAAACAATATCTACTTTACATTGAGCAGCAAGTGCCAAGTCTCGCTCTTCATCTCTAGGATATTTATCCAAATCCTCATTTGGTCCAAATTGCATTGGATTAAGGAAAATACTTAATACAACAACACCATTTTCTTCACGAGCTGCACGCATCAAGCTGCCATGACCTTCATGTAAATATCCCATCGTTGGTACAAACCCAATGCTTTTCCCTTGCTTTTTTGCTTCTTTAATCGCTAGCTTTAATTGTGCTTTTGTGCGACAAATATTCATGCTTTATCTTCTCCTTCCAGCTTAGCTGTACCATACAACGATTGATAATTTTCTGCGTCGCCATGGAAAACATGCTCTTGGGCTGGGAATTGTTTGTTTTTCACTTCATACACATATGAACTTATTGCATCCTTAATGATTGCTCCGACATTAGCATAAGTTTTCACCATTTTTTTAGGAACATACGAGGCATCATATTGTAAAATATCGTGATAAACTAATACTTGACCGTCACAGCCGCGTCCTGCACCAATACCAATTGTCGGTATAGTCAACTGCTGGCTAATGTATTCAGCAATTTCTTCAGTTACAAGCTCAAGCACAACGGCAAATGCTCCTGCCTCTTGCAGTGCTTTTGCATCATCAAGCAGCTTCTTTGCTTCCTTTTCCAGCTTACCTTGAACTTTATAGCCGCTTAGCTGGTGAACAGCTTGTGGGGTTAAACCAATATGCCCCATAACAGGAATTCCTGCATTGACGAGCGCTCGAACGTGATCGCATATGTTCGCCCCACCCTCTAGCTTTACTGCTTGAATTCCAGCTTGCTGCATAAGACGCGCTGCATTTTTCAAGGTATCCTCTATACTAACGCCATAGGTCATAAATGGCATGTCTGCAACAATAAATGTATGTTGAGCACCGCGAGTTACTGCTCGTGCATGGTGGATCATATCATCTAGTGTAACGGGAATCGTCGTATCATAGCCTAATACAACATTACCCAAGGAATCTCCAACAAGTATAACATCAATTTCTGCTTCCTCCGCAAGTCTTGCCGAGGGATAATCATAAGCCGTAATGACAGTAATTGGATTTTTCTCCGTCTTCATCTTTGCCATAGCAGAAATCGTCAATCTCTTTTTCATTAAAATTCAGCTCCTTTAGTTGATGTGCAACACAAAAAAACCTTTTAGCCATCGCTAAAAAGGTCCTCGAACGTAAAGGAAACGATTGCTAGTAATGCTTCCTTCTGTCTCGGTCCCTTCGGCTCTGAGCAGAGTGTGCATTCTAAAATATCATTTGAAAAATACACAAAATAAACAGTATGGCGCTGACAAATCAATTGCGCAAGACCATCTCAATTAGCAGTGCAGTGCAGTTTCAACCGAATACTGCCTGGTAGACATAGTTTAACAGAAAATATCGAACACGTAAATTACTGCTTTAGCTTTCCAATATTACTGTCGCACTTCTCCCATTTCTGCTGAATAAATTTCACGTTGCGAGCCATCATCTAACCGCACTCTAATAGCCCCGTTTTCTGTTAAAGCGATTGGTGTAGCTATAAACTGCTCATGTGCTGTTGTCAGCATCATTTTTTTACCGAGTGAAAGAGCATAGCTTTCCCATAACGACGCAATTGGTGCAAACCCCTCTTGTTCATACCGGTGAAATAGCGTTTCCCATTCCAATAAGAAGGCTTTAACTAGTTCTTCGCGAGATAAAGTTTGACCACATTGGATACGGAGAGAAGTAGCTTTCGCAGCCAGCTCTTCTTCATAATCTTGTGCACTAAGATTTGCATCTATACCGATTCCTGCTATTACATATTTCAAGCGCTGTTCCTCAGCAGCAGACTCTAATAATATTCCGCACAGCTTTTTTCCTTGGTACAAAATATCATTGGGCCATTTAATCCCAACTTCTAAACCTGTCACCTTGCGAATCGCTTGTGTTAAGGAAACAGCAGTTAATAACGTAAGCTGAGGCGCTAATTGGATAGGGGTATGCGGACGCAAAACGATGCTCATCCATATCCCTTTCCCGTACGGAGAATGCCAGTTGCGGCCCATCCTTCCCTTGCCACTTAGTTGCTGCTCTGCTAGCACAACTTCGCCTTCCGTAGCTCCTTGTTCTGCAAGCTCACGTGCTATTAATTGAGTAGACGCAACTGACTTATAGTAATGAATTTTGTGACCAAAGCGATGCCCATATAGAGCCCTTTCCACTTCTTCAGCAACAAATGCTTTAGGTGCAAATTGCAAACGATAGCCATGCTTCGTTACAGCCTCTATTTCATATCCTAGACTTTCCAGCTTCTTAATTTGCTTCCAAACAGCAGTTCTTGATATTCCTAGCTCCTCGCTTATTCTTTCACCCGAAACATAGTCATTAGAGCTAGATAACAGCTCAATCAGACGTTCATTGCTCATCACTACATTCCCCTTCATTGTTTGCTAATACAAAAGCTTGAATAGCTTCCTTAGAATTTTGCAGCTTGCCACTTGCCACTTTAATAAATAGCTGTTGCAGCAACTCCTTTATCCAGGCTCCAGATGGTCTGTCATACCACTTAAGCAAATGCTTACCATTCACTTCTAATTGCTTAATGCTATTGATCGGCAACTTTTCATGAAATTCCCTTAAACTGCTCATTAGCTGAGGCGACAGCCACTGAAAATCGTCCAACCATCGTTCTAATTGTTCCGGCGAGTAGTTAAGCAAATGATGCAGCCATTGTTGCTTAAGTTCAATTGGCAGATGGCAGGCAGCACTTAGCTTTTGTTCACGAGCTTCTTTAGGTGGAGTACTAATATTAGCAATGGCTATTTTCACCTGATTAATCCACTCATTTAACTGAAGTATCGTACGAACTTCCGCCGATAGTTGATTGCTGAAGCGCAATGCCCGCATATCCTGCTGTGCCTGCTCGCTGTTAATGCCAAAACAAAGAAAAAGCAAACCCCAATTACTAGCTTCGCTCTCCTTAGCAGCTTGCGGCAACCGGCTTTGCAGCTCTGCTGACATCGGTAAAGAAACATCTCCAAGGAATAACTTTTCCTTTGTATGTTGAAGCAATTTGCTATGCTGCAATAATTGAAAAACATCGTTGCATGGAGCTGTTTGCAGCATTCGTGAAAGCTCATAAAAAACTCGCTCCATTGCGATGTGCTTCAGCAGCTTCCCGCATTTCATGATCGCTTGCTCACAACTTTCCGCCATACGCAGCTTATATGTTAAAGCAAAGCGTAACGCGCGAAGCATGCGCAATGCATCTTCCTGAAATCGTTCCTCGCTTATTCCAACTGTAGCTAAAACTCCATTGCGCAAGTCAGCTTGTCCGCCAAATGGATCATAAAGTTTCCACTCCCGATCAATCGCCATTGCATTCATCGTAAAATCTCTGCGCTGCAAATCAAGCTCTAAATTATTGACAAAGGCAACATCCGTTGGACGACGGTAATCAGCATAACCCGACTCTGAGCGAAATGTAGTCACCTCATACGCTTCCTTATCATGCAACACAGTTACAGTACCATGCTGCAAACCAGTAGGAATACTATGAGGAAACAATTTTAAAACATCTTCAGGCAATGCATTGGTTGCAATATCTATATCGTGGATTGGTTTACAGAGCAATGTATCGCGAACTGCTCCACCAACGAAATAAGCAGAAAAGCCTGCACGAAGCAGGATGTCCAGTACGGAGCAAGCCTTCTTCATAGCAGGCTGAATGAGCTGTGGATTCAATTGCTGAATCATATCATCACCTACTGAGAACGACATAAATTATATTGGGGTGGTTCAATTTCTGATTCTAGCCCTAGAACCTTATAATAAATGCTCTCATATTGATAAGTAATGCGATCATTGCAAAACTCTGTCTGCGCACGTTCAATACAAGCAGCTACGAAAGATTGATACAATGATTCGTTACTAAGCAGCTTAATTGCGTGATCAGCCATTCCTTGCACATCGCCAACTGGTGAAAGAAACCCTGTTTCTCCATGGGTAACAAGCTCTGGTATTCCTCCTGCAGTCGAACCAATGGTTGGTACACCGCAAGCCATTGCCTCTAAGGCAACTAAGCCAAAGCTTTCTTTTTCCGATGGCAATAGCAATGCATCTGCAAGGGAAATAATTTGCGCAACATCTTCTTGCTTGCCTAAAAACATCACTTTGTGCTCCAAGCCAAGCGATTTAATTTTACATTGGATTTTAGACAGTTCAGGTCCTTCGCCGACAAGCAACAGCTTTGCTGGCAATTTTTGCTGAACTTTATCAAAGATATCAATAACATCTGATACGCGTTTTACAGGTCTAAAATTAGAAATATGCATTAAGATCTTTTCGTTCGGTGCTGCATAATCTTGGCGTAAATTTGTAATGTCGCGCGGATAATATACTCGTTTATCAACAAAGTTATAGGTAAGCTCTATTGGCGTTGTAATATCAAGTAACTGTCTTGTTTCACGGATTAAGTCCTGTGATACTGCTGTTACAGCATCACTTTGATGAATCGCAAGGCGAATCAAATCCTTTAAGGACTCATCCTGTGCCAAAACAGTAATATCAGTACCATGCAGCGTTGTCACAGTTTTCAAACCATTTCCAAGCATTTGCTTTGCCAAATATGCACAAACAGCATGTGGAATCGCATAATGCACATGGATTAGGTCTAGATTTTGCATTTGTGCAACCTGCGCCATTTTACTTGCTAAACTTAGATCATATGGCGGGTAACGGAACACATAATAATCGTTTACCTCAACCTCATGAAAATATATATTTTTATGAAATTTTCCAAGTCGGAAAGGAACACTGTGTGTAATGAAATGAATTTCATGGCCACGTTCTGCAAGCAGTTTACCAAGCTCAGTTGCAACAACGCCTGACCCCCCGAGTGTTGGATAACATGTAATCCCTATTTTTAGTTTTCGCGCCAGAGTGACGCACCTCCTGAATCCAAAAAGTTACTAAAGTGATCCACTATAGCATTTCAATAGGAAAGGGTCCTTTTACAGCAAAGCCTTCGGCATACTGCCAGCCTTTTGCTTGTCCAAATAAGTAGTCTCTTGCCGTCACTCGTTCAATATAACCGTTAGTAAGCGGAGTTGCAACACCATCTGCTGTTGCTGCTGTATTAAACTGTGACGCATAAGCACGCAATGCTTGTTCCTTCTTCTGTTGCACTTCACTTATATTGATCATTAGCGAAACCTGATGGACATCATTAATAAAGTAATAAATAGTTTGCTCCACTTGCCAAGCTGGTAAGTGAGGCATATAACGACGCAATTTAGCGTTAAATATTGCTTCATCAACCAGTTTGCTGCACATAATATGATCAGGATGACGGTCTTCCCAATAAGGAGCAAATACGATTCGCGGACGATGCAATCGTATTGTTTCTACAATTGGATCAATACATGCAGCTTCCAGACGTAAGCCGCGATCAGGTAACTTCAGGCAACTTCTTGTTGATAAACCAAGCACCGCAGATGCTTGCGCAGCTTCTCGCTGCCTAAGCTCTACGGTGCCATTGGAGGACATTTCAGCCTCAGTTAAATCACAAATGCCGATTTTATAGCCTGCTTCTGCATGTTTAATAATTGTCCCGCCCATGCCAATTTCAGCATCATCAGGATGTGCACCAAACACTAAAATGTCTAACTGCTCCATTATTCTACTCCTGGTTTATATTTATGAACTAGCTCGCGCCATGAAAAATCACCACGATCGAGCGCTTTAACTAAGATTTCTGCAGTAGCAATATTGGTTGCAACTGGAATTCCTTGTACATCGCATAAGCGAAGTAAAGCAGTAATATCAGGTTCATGCGGCTGTGCCATTAATGGATCACGTAAGAAAATAATAAGATCCATTTCATTTTCAGCAACAAGCGCTCCAATTTGTTGGTCCCCGCCTAGCGGTCCTGAGCAAAAACGATTAATTTTCAATTTCGTTTGCTCCATAATTCTTGTCCCAGTCGTTCCTGTTGAATACAGTGTATGAGGAACAAACACATGCTCATATGCGATAACAAAGTTGACCATTTCCTCTTTTTTTCTATCATGTGCAATAAATGCAATCTTCAACATGTTCATTCTCCTCTGCTACTCGATCTGTGATAGATTAATCCATAATATGCTCAAAACCGTAAACTAGCCCTGTATAACCAATGACTTTTTTTACTGCATGATTTACACCCGGCATATAACCAGCTCGATCATAAGAATCATGTCTTATTTTCAATGTTTGTCCATTGCCTCCGAAGATTACTTCTTGTTGAGCAAAAACACCAGGCAAGCGTACACTATGTATACGGAAGCCTTCGTAATAGCCGCCACGCGCACCTTCAATCGTTTCCTTCTCTGCAGGATTACCTTGACGCAGCTCTTGACGAGTTTGGGCAATTAATTCTGCTGTTTTAATGGATGTACCTGAAGGAGCATCTAACTTTTGATCACCATGATACTCAATAATTTCAACATGTGGCATATATTTTGCTGCTTCTTGCGCAAATTTCATCATTAAAATTGCACCAATTGAAAAGTTTGGTGCTATTAATCCGCCAAGTTCATGTTTTTTGCATAGTTCATCTAGTTCAGTGATTTGCTCTGGGGTAAAGCCAGTCGTCCCCATAATAGGACGAATCCCATTTTCAATAGCAATTTTAGCATGTTCATATGCAAGGTGCGGTACTGTAAAATCAACCATAACATCTGCTGTCGTCTGGTTAATTGCTTCTTGTAATGAAGCTGCTACTGTAACCCCAGTTTTTCCAGCACCAACTAATTCACCTGCATCTATGCCAGCCCGTGATGGTGAAACAGCGGCAACGAGTTGCAACGCTTCGTCAGCTAACACCATCTTTACGACTTCTTTACCCATTCTTCCACTTGCACCAATTACTGCAACTTTAATTGTCATAATTTCACCTTATTCTTGTTCTTTTTTTGTCCAACGATTAGCGTCACGAGTATTGAATTTTTCCATTACTTTATCGTGAGCCGCTGTTAAGTCGATATTTAAAGAGTTGGCAAAACAGTTAAGGATAAATAAAATATCACCAAGCTCCAATTCAATCGAATTTTCAGCTTCATCTGGTTTTTTGGGTTTTTCTCCATAAGTATGATTTACTTCTCGAGCTAGTTCGCCAACTTCTTCAGCTAATCTTGCAACTAAAGCAAGCGGACTAAAATAGCCTTCTTTGAATTGAGATATGTATTGATCAACCTCACGCTGGATTTGCGCAAGTGATTTTTCACTCATGTCATTACTTCCTTTCATAAAACACGATTCATTTATATGTTACCGTAACAGTATTAAGAAAACAATGTTTTTTGCATTGAAAAATTACGTATACTATCAATACTTTATATGAAAAAAAGGAATGATACTATGTTAAATAAAAGCGCATTGTTCTTTAGGCAGCTTATCCCAATTACACTTGGAGCTGCGCTTTATGCCTTTGGCTTACAATGCTTTGTAATCCCAAACCAACTGATGGAGGGTGGAGTTACAGGGGTTGCTGTGCTATTAAATTATATTTTTAAGCTGCCGATGTCGATCACAACTTTAGCTATTAATATTCCTCTATTTTTGCTTGGCTGGAAAATACTCGGCAGCAAAAAAATGGTGTTTACGATTTATGGCTCTGTCGCTTTATCTGCATTTTTAGCGTTGTTTGAAAAAAACAAAGAGCTGATACGCATCATTTCTTTTGAACAAGGCAATGATTCTATGCTTATTGTACTTTATGCAGGAATT
Source organism: Paenibacillus sp. plas6 (assembly GCF_057221655.1). Lineage (NCBI taxonomy): Bacteria > Bacillati > Bacillota > Bacilli > Caryophanales > Paenibacillaceae > Paenibacillus > Paenibacillus sp. plas6. The sequence continues at coordinate 77,880 of NZ_CM170151.1, forward strand.
ACATTAGGGGCTGGCCTAGGCATTGTGTTTCGCTATGGAGGGACTACTGGCGGGATTGATATTGTTGCACGAATATTATCACGCTGGCGCGGTTATAGCATGGGACAAATCATTCTTGTTGCTGATACGATCATTATTGGTGTTTCTGTTTTTTATATTTCACTGGACAAAATTTTATATACTCTTGTAATGGTCTTTATTGCCTCGAAAATGATTGATTTTATGCAAAATGGAGCATATACAGCAAAAGCATTTTCTATAATTACCGACCATGGAGAACCAATTGCCGATAAAATTACTGCTGAAATGGATCGCGGAGTAACGATTATGCCAGCTAAGGGAGCATTTTCTGGAACAACAAAAAAGGTCGTATACTGTGTCGTACAGCGCTCAGAGACACATCGTCTGAAGCAGCTTGTTCGCAGTATAGACCCTAAAGCATTTATCGTTATTCATGAAGTGCAAGAAGTGCTGGGTGAAGGCTTTAAGGAAGATGAGGATTAATCCTGCCTCAACTGCCAATTTTGTTGTTATAACCGCCAATTTTTCACCCCATAAGGCTCTTGCTTATATTTGCGATAACCTATAAACGTTAAAACTGCAGAAATTAAGCTTCCAATAAATAATGCAATGCTTGTCATATTAATTCCCGATGGAACAGTAACGACTGGTACGCTAATTGTCTCATCTGCTTGAGCAAACAATGCATGAATGGAAAGCTCAATATTATCCACAATGGTAATCAGTCGCTTTTGCTGTTCACTGTCCCAGCCATCTAAATGGGCGTCCATAAAATTTTTCAATAACTCAGCTCGTTTAAATAAATGATTCAACTGTTCTTCATCCCCAACCATTAATGCAGCGATTTGCATTCGATTCATTCGTTCGAACAGCTTATCCACGTAAATAGATGTTAAAGCAGGTGCTCTATCCTTACTGCTGCGACTAGCACGACGAATCGATTGTAAATCATCTAACATTAATGATTCATACTGCAGCCATGGTCCTTGCTCTGCCTGCAGCAGAGCATCAACGGCTAGGCGCAAACGATTCACTGGCTCTCTCCACACAATTCCCGGCTGCTCAGCAATTAGCGCTTTTTCCGCTTGCAAAAGATCTGCCTTCATCATCTTCCAGCCATTGACCGTGCCATATTGCAGCAGCTGCGGTTCTTCTAACTGATGTTTTAAACTTTGCAATAAGCGATAGACCTCTTGCTTATGTGAAGCGTTGCTTTGCTCATAAAGCTCTGCAATTGTTTCTTCTAGCAATAGTAATTTTTTTTCAGAGGAGCTATATTGATACGATATTGGCTGGAAAGGACTGCCAAAAACCGTAAGTGTCGTTCCTATCATGCAAACAATGCTAATACATGCCATAATCCATATTCGAAATTTCATCGTATTCCTCCTTACGCTTTTCATAGCTTTATAGCTTCTCAGAGAAAAAGCTGCTACGGTTGATATAACCATCATATGGAGGAATCGGACAAGTTATGACTATCTGTATGAAAGGATTGCGACTATAACCTTACTTTTTTAGCCTACAAAAATTTACTTGTGTTGCTTTTAGCAGCAAATAGCTTCCAGCTCATAAAACCTAGTAAAAAGCTTGCAAGAGAAAGACTGTATGTAAATATTTTGACGGCATTAACATCATCATGCAAAGCCGTTGGCAGCCATGGATAAATGTCAAAGGTGTAATCCATCGTATCGTTTAACAGAAGCCAAGCTGTTGCCAATAGAAAGCTAACAGTATGAAGTTTCATAAATCTTGCGTAAAGCATAACTTCTACTGCCATAGCGATATGAGATGCCATTAACATATAGCTTTGCCAATTTAAAGTTTCACCCTGAGCCGCACCAGCTATAATAATCACTGTTGCCCATACCCCATACTTGATCGAGCATACGACTGCTAGTGCATTAATTATTTTCTGTGACCAGCGAACAAATGCTGTTTTTCCTTGCGGAGTAAATAATAAGTATAAAAGCGACAACGTAAAAAATAAGCTAGCAGTCGGTGAATCTGGTACAAATGGCAGCATCCAGCTCCCTTTTTCCTCAATTGTCCAAATAAGCTGATTTTCATACCACATATAACCATAAACTGTACCTGCTAAATTAACGAAAAAAAGTAACCATAAAACATTACGGTCAAGCAAAAAACGTGAACTAAAGAAAAATGAAAGTTTCATCACAAGTTCCCTTCTTTTAAAAAAGACCCGATCGCTATAAGCGAAAGGGTCTTAATCTGTTTAAGAATATTAAGATTGAGTTTGCTTAGCTAACCATTCTGCGATTTGATTGATTTCTTCTGGAGAAAGCACCGACTCAAATGCTGGCATATTTCCGCCGCCTGCACCATGAGTAATGATTTCCGCAATTTCCTCAGAAGTTTTACGGTTACCTATTCCAAGTAAGGAAGGTGCCATATTAGAACCATTCAAATCCGTTGCATGACAGCTAATACAATTTGCTTGTACAATTTCAAATGCAGGGTCGTCTGCCTCAATGATTGCAGGCACTTCTGCATCTGCTGTTTTTACGAAGCTAGGACGTTCCTCGCCACGTTCTAACGCTTCACGAACCTTTTCTTCACGTTCAATATGCTCTGGAATAATCCCTTTGTCTTCAAGTTCATGTTGGTAATGTGTCCAAGATACAACAGTTAAGTACACTACCGCAACAAGCGAAAGCAGCATTAACGATGAAGCGATTGGTCGACGATAGAAGCGACGCTCTTTCCCTGTATCAAGGAATGGAGCAAGGAACAAAGCACCAAACATAATGAGTGGAAAAACGATACTTCCAAGAAGTACATAATCTCCAGAAACATACGGGTATTTCAAAAATTGATATAAAAATAAGAAATACCAGTCTGGCATCGGAATAAACGAAGCATTGTTAGGATCGGCTGGATATCCAAGCGGAGCAGCCTCAGCCATTACCCAAACTAAAAATCCAACTAATACAACGCATCCTACCATCCACTCTTTAAGAAGGAAGTTTGGAATGAAGGCTTCCGATTTTCCAGGGAAAGCAGTGTAATCTGGAGGTGTACTGTTAATACGTCCCGATTTTTTCACACGAGAATCGCCTACATATACAACTTTTTCATCTGATTTATGACCGTGTGCCATTCTTGCAGCCTCCCTTCTATTATAGTGGACCAGAAATACCTTGTCTTCTAATCATAATAAAGTGCACTGCAAGCATTGCAATTAATGCACCTGGCAAGAAAAATACGTGGATTGCAAAGAATCTTGTCAGTGTTTGTGCACCTACAATGTCACCGCCATATAAGAAGTCGGCAATATACGGACCAATATAAGGAACTTTAGCAGCAATTTCAACCCCTACTTTAGTTGCAAAGTAGGCCTTGTTATCCCAAGGAAGTAAGTAACCCGTAAAGCCTAAACCTAACATTATAAAGAAAATTAGCATCCCTACTATCCAGTTCATTTCACGCGGAGCTTTATAAGATCCTGTGAAGAAAACGCGTAGAGTATGTAAAAACATCATTACGATAACTAAGCTCGCTCCGAAGTGATGCATACCACGAACAATTTTACCAAATGGAATTTGGTGTTGCAGGTAGTCAACACTTGCATAAGCGTTCATAATATCCGGAACATAATACATCGTTAAGAACATTCCAGACAAAATTTGAATTACAGTGATGAAAAACGTCAAGCCACCGAAGCAGTATACGAATGCTGAGAAATGATGTGCCGGGTTAACATGCTCAGGCACTTCATGATCCGCAACATCTCTCCAAAGCGGCGTAATATCAAGACGTTCATCAATCCAATTGTAAATAGCTTTAAACATCTAATTTACGCCCTCCTATACTCGCGTGTTCGGTATAATGCCGCCTAAATACACATAGCCATCTTGTACTTGCACTTCATATTCATCAAGCGGTGCATTTGCTATGGATAAATTTTTACCGTCGATTGAATAGCGTGCATTGTGACACGGGCAATCATACTCGTTATTCCCAAGTGAGTTCCAAAAGACTGTACAACCTAAATGCTTACAAATTGGAGAAAGCGCAAACACTTTTCCGTTTGCATCCTTGGCGATCCAGGCCACTTTCTCGGCTTTGCTTTTGTACCAACCATCTACTTGATTGATTGTGAATTTTACTTCTTGAGGTTCATTCGTAACTTTACTTTCTTCGATTACCTTTACTAGATCAATTGCGCTGCCTTGAGCTAGTATTGGATCTACTGCAAAGCGAACCATCGGCAACACCGCACCGCCTACCATAAAAGCTGTTGTGCCGCCAAGCGTATAAGATAAAAATTGACGACGCGTCATCTCATTACGTTGGGCAGGTTGATGCTTCGATTCATGATGTTCATGGTTACTCATAATCTGTTCTAACCCCCTTTGCCAACCAATTCTTCTGTCTTGCCATAGGCAAAACTATATGACGAACTTGGACATAAATATAATAGCTTAGCTACCAAATACCGTCAAGAATGTGACAAGACATTTGCGACATTATGGAAAGTCGTTCATTAATTTGTTATCAATTTGTCACAATTGCCACAGTATTGCAATTGTTTTCCCCTTTTTCCAGTCAAATTATTCATATAATCAATAAATTATGTCATTTTACGATTGCCATAACTGCCTTATCTTTGCCTGAATGTCACTATCCTGTGGTAAACTGCCATCTTCATTCGGAGTTATCCAAAGATCAGCAGCCGCTATTTCAAAGCTTAGCTTCACTTTTGCTGTAATCAAAATAATATACTTGAAACCTTGTTTCTTTAAATTCATGCAGTAGTTATTAATTGCGTCAGCAGTATAATCATGCTTGTCCAAATAATGAAGTGCCGGATACGTCACAACTCTGCCGCGATAAGGAATTTCAATAAGATCCATAATGTCTCTTAAATCCTCTAAGCATTTTGTCGCCTCAATCGGAGATTCTTCTCCCGTCATCCCAGTAATAGGAAGCAAACAAGTGTCCAAATAAGGCTTTAATTCTTCCCACTGCTCCTGTTCAATTTCACTAAATTTCAAGTTGCTCCCCCCTACAACTTTAAGATTTCATAACTAACATCACATTTAGGCCGTTGTTATAACTTCCGTAAATGCATTCCTATGACTTTCCATAGCTCCATCATACAAAACAATGCCGTCAAAAACTATAGTCTTTATTTGACGGCATTACATTTATTTATAGTTCTAGCGCTTGAAGTTCCTCAGTCAACTTATAAAACAATTGCTCGTCCCCTGCAGCCAGAGCCTCATCAATTTGTTTTTGTAATTGATCTCGCTTATAGCTGCGCACTGCATCATCTAGGATTAGCTCTGCAGTCAGACCAAGAATTGCTTCATATTTAATATTCATCTTATCGATACGAAACACCTCCATGCGGTGCTATTGATTCCTATACTCGTATCCTTTGATTACATAGCTTTCCATTGTTCTTTTCATACGCTCGAGGTCAGAATCATTTAGCTCACGAACAACCTTAGCTGGCGTTCCTAATGATAAAGTATAGGGCGGAATTTTACTATTTTCCGTAACGACAGCACCTGCTCCTATTAACGCATATTCTCCTATTTCCGCTTTGTCTAAGACAATTGCACCCATTCCAATTAAACTGCCTTTACCAATCGTGCAGGCATGAATAATTGCACTATGGCCAACGGAAACTTCTTCAGCAACAATAAGCGGTTGATTGGCATTCATATGTGCTACGACAGAATCTTGGATATTGCAGCGGTTGCCAATCATAATTGGCGCTAAATCTCCACGTAAAACAGCATTAAACCAAATGGTGCTTTCATCTCCAATATGTACATCACCAATTATTTTGGCTCCATCAGCAACGAAAACGTTAGAACCTAGCTTTGGATACTTTCCTTTATATGGAATCAACATGGAATCAGCTCCTTGTAAAATGTAGAGAGATTTTACCAGTGAGCTTAAGCCTTGTCAACAATCCATATATAGCTCAGCCATCATTTGCTTTCCATAATTGGTTGCTTGCAATACACAACCAAACTGCTCATGTTGTCCAAGCTGCAGCATTCCAAAATGCTTAAGCGGCTTAATAATTCGCTTATGCAGCACACTTGTCGCAGAATCAAAGTAATAAGGTTTAATTAACGGTAGCAGCAACTGTTCTAGAGATTGCAATGAGCACCAACTGCTAGATAAAGTAACTACCCAATAGACTAAGGCTCGAATGTTCGGAATCGGAGTGCGATAGCTTTTCAACCAATGGAGTATCATATTCCGAAGCTCATTTATTTGCAGATTATTGTTCTTTGCAAACTGTGCTTCATTAATCGTAATGCGATCATTGGCAAGTGTAATCCATCTTTTACACCACATATAGTCATACATCATTGTCATTCGATCAGGCAGCTCTCCAAAGCCTTTTCCATAACCGAATCGCCAAGCACCTTTGCTCGGAAGCACATCTTTTATAGTACATAGCTCATTAATCTGCTGTATGGCCCGTCTATGGATTACCCCGTCGGCTGCTGCACTTGGCTCATATTTTGCAATATAGTCAAGCATAATCCCCATGTCTGTAAGCAGTTTTCCACTTTCATCTTCAATTCGCAATGGAGCTTCACAATAAGTAACCGCTTTGCTCAGTTTAGTCAGCAGCATTTGCCGATAGCGTATGCGAAAATCAGATGGTACATGAAACATATACCGATCATGTGCCTGATGACCATTAAATAACCATCCGTGATTTTTGAAACGTACGATCATTTCACGCGGTGAGATCACTTTAGCTAAATCATCTGATTTTTTTCGCGATTTCCTTTGCTTTGCTTTAGCTTGAGTGCTAGTATTCGACAACGCTGTGAGAGTAATACCATTACTATCACTTAACAGAGAGCTTCGCTGTGACTGCACCTCAGTAGAACTCTTATTTATCCCGCTATCAAATCTGCATTGCTGAACTCGCGCAAGCAAATCCTCTAGACTATAAGCTTCTACAGGTTCAAATAATAAAAAGTTAAGAAATCTTAACTCTTCAAGCTCTAGCTGATCGAGTGAGTGTGCGATCACTTCTTTGCGCTGTACATTGGACAGAATAGCCTGAATAAGATCATGCTTGGAATGACCATTGCATTCACAGCCATATTGCTTAGCAATAGAGGAAAGCTGTGAAATATCGGCATAGCTAAGCATCTCTGATAGTATCATCTGCTCTTCTCCTCCAATCTTTGTCGTCGTAGCTGCTTATTGTTACTGCATCTGAACTCTAAGCTGACTTATTTAATCTTGTAGTTTTAGTATTGGTAATTTTTATACTTTCATACCATTAGACATATATTTCCTTTGACCATTTAAAAGAAAAAGCACGAAGCCACTTTCTTAGCAGCTTCATGCTTCCAATCATCAATTAGATTTATTAAGTAAAGTCGTTATATTCTTGTATTTCTAATAGTTAGCTATATTTTATTAGCGGTTCATGCAACATTTTTTATACTTTTTGCCGCTACCACAATAACATAAGTCGTTACGTCCAAGTTCAATTTTTTCTTTTACAATTTGCGGTGATTGGTTAGCTTCCCCGTCTTTTGCTAGTTGGGCAGAGCTATAACCTTTCAAGCACCATTGTGGTGTATTGTTATACATCAAAATTAGACGAGGGACAATTAACTGCAGTGTCGCTTCATCTACCTGCAGCTCCCGGCGAATATATTCGAGCAAATCCTGCAATTGTAAACCTGCTCTTACACCAAATTCGGATTGATTAGCAACAAGATTCGCCTCAAAATGCGGCAATTTAAATTGCTTCATTAAAAAGTCAACGAATAAGCGATGTGCTTCCGTACGATCTACATAATCAAGTTCACCTGCTTGCTGCAATTGAAGCAACGTAAAGCTTGCAAAGCGTAGTTCTTCACGCTTATTTTGCTCACGGATTATTAAAGTTGGATCAGGAATAGCAAAATGATACACCAATTGATCATTTAAACTAATATCCGTCCGATAATGACGATAATTAATAATTAGATGCATATATGGTGCAGTCAAATCAGCAAACATTGGATAGCGCTCTGTAATTTCACCGACCTGCTCATGAGTTAACGCACCGTAGTAATACATCATTCCTTTAACAACTTGTAAATAGGTTGTATTTAACGTAATCATTTTGCGATTAAGTTCGGCCAGCGCTTGCTTAACAACATCAATTAGCTCACTTGGCATAGCCATGACATCTTGACCTTCATATTTCGTTTTGAACAAAAGGCCTAGCTCCTGCCAATACTGCGTCATTAAGTCAGTCCAACCTTCACCGATCGCGACAAAGCCATGTTTCGCTGTGACTTGTTCTAACAAAGTAATTCTTTCTTCATCAAACAGCTTAAATGTTTCAGGGAGCTCGTTTGCTACACTGCTTGGCAATTGCTCGATTAGTGCAGCAACTAGCTGCTCACGGTTTAATTTACTTACATTTTTAACAGAATTATTTTTACGTATTATTGTAAGTGCATCCTTGGAAAGCTCACTTAACGCTTGACGTAAATCAATAATTCCTCTTTTTTTCACAGTTTGTTCTGGCTCAATTATACTAACAGACATTTTAAATCCTCATTTCTAACTACATTATTCGTCTCTTCATATTCAGCAATCAATAAACAATCATATCGCAATCATCGATTATTGTAAATCAACTGCTGACAAATGCTTGGTGCAATTATGCAACATCAAATGCCAGCCTTGCTCGTTACGACTTAAAATCGAATAGGAAAGGTTATGTATTCGTAAATCTTCAATTTGCGGGAAAAGTGCTAGCAAGAGCTGAGCGATAAAGCTGCCATGAGTGACGCAAAGAATATTTGTTGTTGGGTAGCGTAAATAAAGTTCTTCTAATAATTGCACGCCCCTCGCACGAACGAGTTCATCAGATTCAGCTCCCAAATCGAGCTCCCTCCAGTTTTCTCCCCAACGTTCAATTCGCTCTTCAAGCGTTGTTCCTTCCACTTCACCAAAATACCGTTCACGTAATCGTTTTTCGGGTGGAAGCATGTTAATATTCAATGCTTCTGCAATGATTTGACCCGTTGCTGCAGCACGCTGCAAATCACTTGTTAGCACATAGTCCCAAATTTTTTCATCACTTACTAATCTAGAAGCTAGAAGTTTTGCCTGCTGGATTCCATTTTCATTAAGCGGAATATCTGTCTGACCTTGAATTCGGTTGACAGCATTCCAGCTCGTTTCTCCATGACGTACTAAACCGATCAACATGTATAATCCATCCTATCGTTTTAATAATTATCTTTCTTATCTTTTATTTAGTGTTACAAGCTTATTTATATTATTCTTAGTAAATTTTCCATTAACGCTTCGTTCGCGTAAACCAGCTCATCATTAGCAATGTCAGCACAATTCCAATAAAAGAAAGTGCAACATAATACTGCGGAAACGTCGGCACTACCTGCAAAACGATCGGCTCACTAATACTAGCAACAGGAATAGAGCTTGTGTAAATCGACGTATGAGTCGGAGTAACGGCTGCATTCGCCACATCAACTAAACCGGAGATCGTTGTCGAAGAAGCATTTGAAGAAGTTTGATAATAATCGTAAATAAATACAAATAATGCCAGTGAGAACATTGCTAAACAACTTGCAATAATAATAAAAACATTACGGCGAAAAGATTTTGAAAATTGGTATCGCTTCGTAGCGATTGGCATAAACCATGACTCTTCTTCATAAATCCGCTTCATTACGTTATTGCTAATATTGCTCTCTGAATAAGCTGGCATCTCATCATCGAGAGTTGCCAATTCGTCATAAAAAACAGCTGGAAATGAATTTGTATCCAAATCTAATTTAGCTGCACAATGCTCACATTCAAACAAATGTGCTTCTATTTCAATTCGCAGTGGATTCTCTTCATCTAGCTGCCAAAAATTTGGAAGAAGTTCATCTACTTGCTTACAATTCATTTCCGATTCATCCTTTCTAAGTCATGACTATCTGTGTCTTGAACAATATAAGGTTCCAATTGTCCCTTAATACTCGCTCTTGCTCTAAACAGTAATGACTTTACCGAGCTGACTGACTGTCCAAGTATATTTGCAATTTCTTGATAATCTAACTGTTCATATTCTCGTAAAATAATGGCTGAACGCTGTTTTTCAGGTAATTGATCAATTGCTCTGCGCACAAGATTCATACGTTCATTAAGCAGCAGTTGCTGCTCTGGTGTTGCTTCTTGTGAAACTATTGGTTCAATATTGACTTCCTCGATTGATACGGTAGCTGCTTTACGTCTGCGAAGCTCACTTAGCACTGTATTTCGTGCAATAGTATATAACCAAGTTGAAAAGGTTGCATCTAGCTCACGAAAAGAATGAAGACCTTTATACGCTTTATAAAACGTCTCTGATGTAAGATCCTCCGCTATAGACTCAAGCTTAGCACTTTTTAACATATGATATATGAAAGATAATATCCGTCGTTGATAGCGATTCATAAGCTCTGAATAAAGCTCAACATTACCTTCTTTTATTTCTCGTATAATCTGGGAATCATTCATGACAGGCGAACCTCCTCCACCTGCAATTTATCCCAAGAAAGTATGCTTATAAGCATATACTTCACTTGGAGCTAAAAGTTGCGATTTCTATAAGGTTATATGCTTAGCCAAATTAACCCAATCAAAGCTAATCGGCTAATACACACAAAATAATATAAAGCTTAAAATCTATTAAGCTCTACTTTTTTTCTATAAATAGAGCAGCAGACAAATGAACACATATGTATAGAATAACATATCGACAAAATTTGTGGCAAAAATAAGTGTTTTTTCATAAGTTTGCGAGTCTATAACAGAAAAAAGACAAAAAAAAACCACTTCAACATTCGTTAAAGTGGTTAGCATTACTAAATGAATGCTACAGTTATTGGATAGGAGTGGAGAGAAACCATACTGTATCTTTATTATATGTATACGCTTCCAAAATGTCAATAAGCGTTTTCATTTTATTTTGCTATGAAATTAGATTGACTTTTCCGGTAGTTTTGCAGTGCTTCGGAATCCGTTTACCTTCTCGTTGCCTTGCAGTGTTTGGAATCCGTTTACCCTTTCTGTCGCTTTTTAAAGCTGACGCTTTTTACTTATATGATGTTAGCATCAGCTTTAAAGGCGACCCACTTTACTTATCCAGGGTAAACGATCCCTTCGCTCTTTCCAGTAGCCCTCTCTTATTGCTCAACATGAAAGCCTTTATTATTTAGCACGGCAATTGCTTCGTCAAGCTGCTCCTGCGTACGGAAACTTAGCTTAAGAACTCCTGGAATTTCTTCACGGCTTTCGATGATTTGGATATTACTTATGCTAATACCTGCATTACCAAGCTCAGATGCAATAGCACCGATAATACCTGGATGGTCTGGAACATCAACATAACATTCAAAAACAGCATGCAATATCCCTTTGCGACGCTCTGGCATTTTTCCGCGAAAATCTCCAGCTTGCTGAAATTCACGGGCAATACCCTCTCCATCATTATTTTCAATCATTTTTTGGAACTGTAAGATCTGCTCCTGCCAATCACCTAGCAACTTTAACATTACTTTTTTATTATCTAATAATATATCACGCCAAAGTGTAGGATCACCTGAGGCAATTCTTGTAATGTCGCGGAAGCCACCAGCAGCAAGCAGTTCATACAGCCCATTACTTTCATTATATTTACGCACTTGATTAACAAGTGCAACCGCAATAATATGCGGTAAATGGCTAATTGCCCCGACAATTGCATCATGCTGCTCAGCATCTACTTTTACAATATGAGCGCGTGTATACGATAACAGCTGCTCTAGATCTTGAACCGCACCATCTGGTGTATTAGAATCCACAGTTAATACGTAAAATGCATTTTCTAGCAGTCTGCTGGAAGCAGCCTCAACACCTGAACGCTCGGAGCCTGCCATTGGATGACCGCCAATAAAAATTGCATTCGTATCAGCTAACGCTTTAGCGGATTCCATTACCGATGCCTTTGTACTGCCGACATCTGTTACAATGCAGCCTTTTTTTAGCGGCAGCTTGCATAGCTCAGCAATATACTTATCCATTAAACCGACAGGCATGCAGAGAAAAATGAAATCTGCGTCTATTGCTGCCTCTTCAATTGAGGTTGTTGCAAAATCGACCACACCACGCTGAACATATTTTAAAGCAGAGGATTCCCGATTAGAATATCCAACAACTGTAATGTCTGGCTGCCCTTTAAGACATAATGCAATCGAGCCGCCAATTAGCCCGACACCAAAAATCGCAACTTTTTTCATTGTTTATTGAAGCACCGCCAATTCTGTAAGCACCTGCTCGAGAGCTGCAATAAATTTCGCATTTTGCTCCTCTACTCCAACGGATACACGAATCCATGTTGGATAGTGCTTCCAACCAGCGCGCACAATAATTCCTTTGCGTAGCAACAAATCAAAAATTTGCATTGATGGTGTACGCACATCAACCATGATAAAGTTCCCGTGACCTTTATAGTATGTTAAGCCTAAACGGTCAAATTCTGCATGCAAATAATCTAAGCCTGCAGCATTAACTGCTTTACTGCGAGCCAAAAATTCATCGTCGAGGAGCGATGCTTTTGCCGCTACTTGCGCTAGGCGACCCGTATTAAATGGTTCTCGTACTTGATTAATTGTGCGAATTACATCAGCGTTACCAACTCCATAGCCAATGCGGTTTGCTGCAAGGCCATATACTTTAGAGAATGTACGCAATACTACAAGATTAGGGAATTGATTTATTAATTTAATACCGTCTGTAAAGTTTTCATCACGTACATATTCACAGTAAGCTTCATCAAGCACAACAAGCACATGCTTTGGAACTTTTGTTAAGAAGTCCACTAAATCATTATGTTTAACAATCGTGCCTGTTGGGTTATTAGGGTTACAAATCCACAGTACTTTTGTTTTATCCGTAACAGCAGCTAACATTGCTGATAAATCATGTACGCCATCCTTAAGCGGAACTTCAACGATTTTCGCATTCTCGATTTCACAATTATGCTTATACTGTGAAAAAGTCTCATCCGCCATTACAGTTTCGTCTTCAGCTGTTAAATATGCACGGCAAATCATAAGTATAATATCGCTGGAGCCTGTTCCAAAAATAATTTGCCCTTCTTCTACACCAAGCTTTTTAGCTAGTTCTGCTGTTAATTCAACACTGGCTCCATCTGGATATAAATTCAACTGCTCTATTTCTTCAAGCATCGCAGCTTTAGCTTTTGGAGAATAACCAATTGGATTTTCATTGGAAGCAAGTTTAATGACTTCTTCCAAGCCCAATTCACGCTTTACATCTTCTATTGGCTTACCTGGTTGATATACTGGTAAGTGCATAATGTTCTTTTTAGGCTGCATGAGCCGTTCACCTCTTATCATAGTTACTAGTAATTGCTTTAAAGCGTTAATTAACGACTGCTTTATTTATTTTCTCACAACTATCTCATCATTTAAAGTATATCTTTGTATAAATAAAACGCACAAGCAATGGAATGCCACGCCTGTGCGTAAAAAGATATACATTCTATTAAATTAATTAAGAATGAATATGATTGCAGCCATATTAAATCAAAAACAATATTAGCCTATCCTTTTAGTTCAGCAATAAAATCTGCAATATTTTGCAAGCCTTGCTGCTTCGTTTCAGGCTTCGTCAACAGCTCAATGTTGTTTTCAATTTTACGGACAATCGCACTACCGACAATGACTCCATCACATTTTTCAGAGAAACGCGCTACCTGTTCTCTTGAAGAAATCCCGAAACCAATCGCAATTGGCACATTGCTTGAGCTGCGTACTAGCTCTAAAAACTGATCTACTTGCTCATGGAAATCTGAACGTTCACCAGTTACGCCTAGCGAAGATACGCAATAAATAAAACCTTGTGCAGATGCTGCAATGCGTGCAACTCGTTCATTCGACGTTGGTGCAACTAATGGAATTAGATACACGTTATGCTGTGCAGCTAATCCACGCAGCTCAGCATCCTCCTCAATTGGAAGGTCAGGAACAAGCAATCCGCTTATATCGTTTTCCTTAATTAAATCGATAAACCGCTGAATGCCGTATTGGAATATAGGATTATAATAAGAGAAAATAATTAGTGGAATGCGCACTCCCGCTTCACGCAGCTTTCCTCCAAGCTTTACACAATCCTCAAGCGTAACTGCATTTTGCAAAGCGCGTTCAGATGCACGCTGAATAACAGGACCATCCGCTAACGGATCGGAATAAGGAACACCTAGCTCAATCATATCCGCTCCCGCAGCTTCCATAGCTTTAATAATTTCAATTGTATTATCTAGTGTTGGATCTCCGCATGTCAAAAACGGAATTAATGCTGTCTTATTCTGCGCTTTTAACTCTGCAAATTTTTGATCTATTAAATTCATGCTAGTTCCCTCCAAGGTATCCCATAATCGCTTCGACGTCTTTATCGCCTCGACCAGAAAGACTAACGACGATAACTTGTTCTTTATTAAGCGTTGGAGCTAGCTTAATTGTTTGAGCAATTGCATGGGCAGACTCCAATGCTGGAAGAATTCCTTCTGTACGCGATAACTCCTGCAATGCATCTAGCGCCTCTTGGTCAGTAATCGGCACATAATTTGCGCGACCTGAATCTTTTAAATAGGAATGTTCTGGTCCAATACCAGGATAATCAAGTCCGGCTGAAATTGAGTGAGCTGGTAAAACCTGACCATGTTCATCCTGCAGAACATAACTCATCGAGCCTTGGAATACCCCTTTACGACCTTTTGTCATCGTTGCTGCATGCTCAGCAGTGTCCACACCACGACCTGCAGCTTCAACGCCAAGCAGCTTAACCCCTTCGTCCTCGATAAATGGATAGAACATGCCGATTGCGTTACTGCCGCCGCCAACTGCTGCCACTACATAATCAGGCAATTTTCCTTCGTATTCTAAGATTTGCTTGCGCGCTTCATCTCCAATAATACGTTGGAAATCACGCACCATCATTGGATATGGATGTGGTCCAGTTGCTGAGCCAAGAATATAGTACGTATCATCTACATGACTTACCCAATAACGCAACGTTTCATTACAAGCGTCCTTTAGCGTACGTGTACCGCTTGTTACAGGCACGACTTCCGCACCTAGCAATTGCATACGGAATACGTTTAATTGCTGACGCTTCATATCTTCCTCGCCCATAAATACTTTACATTCTAAACCAAGCAAAGCAGCAATTGTAGCTGATGCTACACCGTGCTGACCAGCACCTGTCTCAGCAATAACTTTAGTTTTACCCATGCGCTTAGCGAGTACACCTTGTCCAATTGTATTATTAATTTTGTGAGCACCGGTATGGTTCAAGTCCTCACGTTTTAAGTAAATTTTTGCCCCGCCAAGCTTTTCGCTCAAATTTTTAGCATAGTAAAGAGAAGTTGGTCTGCCAGAATAGCGATATAACAGATCAAGCACCTCTGCTTTAAACTCTGGGTCCTTACTATAGTGAAGATACGCTTCCTCAAGCTCAAGTAAAGCGTTCATTAATGTTTCAGGTACGTATCTGCCTCCAAATGGTCCAAAGCGTCCATTGGAATCCGGTATTTGTGTCATGCTTCTATCACCTTTCTAACGAATCGTTTAATCTTATTAATGTCTTTTATCCCATTACTTTCTACTCCACTGGAAACATCTACGCCATCTACTGCATATTGATTAAGCAATTCGCCTACATTATCCTCATGTAAGCCACCAGCAACAATAAGCTGCTTCCCCAGCTTAGCAAGTGCTTGCTGATAAGCATCAATTGCCTTCCAGTTAAACGGCTTGCCAGTTCCACCACCAGGCGCATCTAGCAAAACAGCATCAATATACGGAGCGAATAATTTCAATTCGTCAATGATTTGAAATGCAAGCTGCTTACTTAAAGAAGGTTGTTCAAGCTCCTGCTCCGGCTTTATCGAGACTACCTTCCAAATTTTCAGTTGCGAATACAGCTGCTTTAGCTCCTGAACATATGCTATCGACTCTTGTCCGTGAAGCTGAACAATATCTAGAGGGACAATCGATAACAATTGCTTCATTTCCACTAGTTCATAGTTGACGAATACACCGGTAGCTTGTGGAGCCTTTCCATCTCGCCCGCGAAGCTTTTTGATTGCCTCTGCAAGCTTTGCTCCTTGCTCAATAGTAACTTGTCGCTTACTAGGAGCAAAAACGAGTCCAACCTCAGTAATCGGTAATCCGTCCATAGCAGCTATCGTTGCTTCGTCACGTAAACCACAAATTTTTATATGTGGATGGGAACGAACATTTCTCATCATAGCACCGCACCCATCAAATCTTCAATTGCTTTACCAACATTACCTTGCCGCATAAAGTGTTCCCCAATTAATAAACCTTCTGCCCCAACAGAACGAACATATTCATAGTCTTCAGAGCTTAATATTCCACTTTCACTAATTTTTAGCACATGCGGCGGCATTAGCTTAATAAGCTCTGCTGTCGTCTGCAAGCTTGTTTCAAACGTGTGCAAGTTTCGGTTGTTAATTCCAATTAACGTTGCTTTGTCCAGTGCTAGCACCCGCTTCAGCTCAACCTCATCATGCACTTCAACTAACACGTCCATCCCTAACGATTTCGCTAAGTCATGATAATCGCTAATTTGTTTATCTGTTAAAATCGCTACGATAAGTAAGATGCAATCCGCTCCGATTAAGCGTGCTTCATAAATTTGACGTTCATCAATAATAAAATCTTTACGTAAAAGCGGCAGTTTAACTGCTCTAGCGATATCACTTAAATATTGATTGCTGCCTTGAAAATATTGTTCGTCCGTTAGCACCGAAATACAATCTGCGCCTGCTGCTTCATAGGCACGTGCCAGCTCAACGGGATGAAAATCTTCACGAATTAATCCTTTAGAAGGAGACGCTTTTTTTACCTCGGCAATTAATCCAAGAGCACGATGCCGCTTACCTTGACGCAGTGCTTGCTCAAATCCACGACATGGTGCAAGCTCCGCAATTTTCTTCTCTGCTTCTTGAAGATTAAAGGTTTCTGCTAGTCTAGCAACCTCTTGTTTTTTTGTTTCAACAATACGATTAAGAAACATGAACGCATTCACCTGTCTTCTGTATAAGTTGGGTTAATTTATTTAACGCCTTACCTGAGTCTATAATATCCGCTGCATATTGTACACCCTCGCGCAGACTATTTGCCAAGCCTCCTAAATAAATACAAGCGCCGGAACCTGCTAACACAATTTCACGATAGCCATCTCTGCGTTTACCTTCAAAGATTTCTCTAATAAGCTGGGCATTATAACTTGGTTCACCGCCGTATAACTCTTCCAGTGGATAACGTGTTAATCCTAATTCCTCTGGAGTTATCGTATAAGTAATGACTTTTCCATCCTTTAGCTCAGATACTTTCGTAGGAGCAGAAATGCTAATTTCATCGAGTCCGTCCTCGCTGCTTACAACAAGCGCTCGTACAATGCCAAGCTCGTGCAATACTTCAGCGATAACTTCTGTTTTACTAGCGTCATACAAACCTAGCAATTGACGATCTGCATTTGCTGGATTCGTTAACGGACCAAGCATATTAAAGATCGTGCGTGTACCAATTTCTCTCCGAGGTTGTGCTGCATGTTTTAGAGATGGATGATAGATTTGCGCAAACATAAAGCAAATGCCAACTTCATCAAGACATTCTTCTGCTTGGCGAGGGGTAATATTAATGTTTACTCCTAACGCCTCGAGCACATCCGCGCTGCCTGATTTTCCTGACATCGCACGATTACCATGCTTAGCAACGGGAATGCCTGCTGCTGCAGCAATAATCGAAGAAGCAGTAGATATATTGAACTTGCTAATCCCAGATCCTCCTGTGCCGCAAGTATCAAGCAATCCTTGCTTGTTAGATTGCACATGTGAGGCAGCAGCGCGCATCGCACGCGCTAAACCGGCAATTTCGTCTCGAGTTTCACCCTTCATGCGAAGCGCTATCGCTATCGCACTAATTTGTGAAGGGGTTGCTTCACCTCGCATAATTTGTCCCATTACTGCTTCAGCTTCTGTTCTTGTTAAACTAATTCCATTGACTAGCTTATTAATTGCTCCTTGAATGCTTAACTGCTCTACCATCTCATCATACCTCCTAAAAATTCATTCACAACTTAAACCGAACGTTTCATTAATTGTTCATTAGCTCATAGTCAGAATTGACTGTATCTCTGTCAACGTATTTATCTTTAGCGAACAGCAGCTCGGCCGCACGTATCGCCTTTAAGCTAGCTTTCGCTTTATTAACAGTTTCCATATACTCGCTTTCTGGGTTGGAATCCCATACGATGCCGGCACCGCTTTGTACATAAGCTTTATTGTTTTTGAAAATAATAGTCCGAATCGTAATACATGCATCCATTGAGCCTGCAAAGCCAAGATAACCAATCGCTCCCGCATACGCTCCACGCGCTTCATTTTCTAGTTCTGCAATAATTTCCATTGCTCTAAGCTTTGGGGCTCCAGAGACTGTACCAGCAGGCAAGCAAGAGATAAATGCATCAAAGAAGTCTTTATCTTCTCTTAGTTCGCCAGATACATTGGAAACTATGTGCATAACATGCGAATATCGTTCAATTTCCATAAATGAATCACAGCGAACTGTCCCGTATTTTGCCACACGTCCGATATCGTTTCGTCCTAAATCAACAAGCATTAAATGTTCAGCTTTTTCTTTCTCATCAGCTAACAAATCTTGTTCTAAACGTTTATCTTCCTCTATTGTTTTTCCACGCGGTCTAGTTCCTGCGATCGGACGAGTCTCAACTTTGCCGTTATTTACTTTTACAAGCGCCTCTGGCGAAGTACCTACAATGACTTGATCCCCCATTTTCAAATAGTACATATACGGAGACGGATTCATGACGCGCAGTACACGATACACATGTAATGGATCAACCGTAGTCTCTATCGTAAAGCGTTGGGATAACACCACTTGAAAAATGTCGCCAGCCCGAATATATTCCTTCGCTCGATTAACGTTATCAATAAATTGTTCCTTAGTTAAATTAGACTTCACTTCTCCAAGCTCAGGATCTATCTCAAATGAACCGTGTGGAATGTCTAGTACAACATTTGCTTGACGAATTTCTTTAATGACAGCATCAATTTTTGCCACGGTCTTATTATAGGAAGCTTCAATTTCTGTATCTGTTGCTCCTTCTGCAATATGCACATTACTAACAATTAGCAGTTGCTGTTTCAAATGGTCAAATACAATAACTTGATCACAGAACATAAATTGAATGTCATTCATCGCAATGTCATCGTTTCGATGTGCTGGCAATTTCTCATAATATTGCAATAAATCGTAGCCAAAAAAACCAATTGCTCCGCCCGTAAAAGGAGGCATATCATCAAGAGAAGGGGTGCGGAACGCTCTTAGCTTCGCTTTAAGCAATTCCAAAGGTTTTTCGTGAAGTACTTGCTTTTCCCCTTGCTGCTCTAATACCATTTCACCGTTTTTGCCATATAGCATTAGGAAAGGATCCGTACCAATAAAGGAGTATCGTGCCCATTTTGCACCGCCCTCAACACTTTCAAGTAAAAATGCATGTTCACGCTTTGCAAAATGTTTAAATAAACGAATCGGGGTTTCCGTATCAGCCATTAATCGACGTACGATTGGGATTAAATTATATTTGCTGGCTTGTAATATAACTTGCTTTAATTCTGTCGTCATTAGCAACACTCTCACTTTCTTGGCAATGCCATATCATTAACGTCCTGAGCAGGTTTATGTAAACTAAAAAAGGCCCCCGCTAAATGAGCGGGAGCCGTTAAATTATAAGATCGATTTATAGAATATAAGCATATAATTATAACAACACCAACCACATGCTATAAAAATACAGCACTGGCAAGTGAAACGACTATACTTAATCCTCTAATCTCATCTCATAAACCTATCTCATCTAACTTCACTCTACTCATCTGCTATTTACTATACGATAATATAGCAGGTTCTGTCAATGGAAAACCTTACTTCGCTAAATCTGGGCGCAATACTTTAGCCCCACCTAAATAAATGTGCTTAATCTCTTGCTGTGATTTTTCCGTATTTACTAGCACCATTAAACGAACACATTTTTGCAAGCTGCCTTGCACTGGAACCTCTAGCGCACACATAAGAGGAACTAGCTCCCAACCAGGCAATTGACGAATTGCTTGAGCAGGAAACGCTTGGTCTAAATCATTTGTCACTGTAATAAAAATACTTGCTACATCTTCTGGTTTCACTTCATTTTCTTGTACCAGCTTTGTAATCATTTCTAAGGTTACTTCTTTAATCTCTTTTGAATCGTTTGCTGTCACAGTAGCCGCTGCTCTAATTCCTCGAACTGTCATTTTCCTTCCCCCTGCTTTAGCTCCTCTATTATTTCCCTTACCCATTCTAAAGGCACATCTGATCTAAGTGTTACCTTACCAATTTCCACTGGTACAACGAATGAAACCTGACCTTCCGTAAACTTCTTATCGTGCATCATCGCTGCGATAATATCATCCGTTTTATAATGTGCTGGAATACGTGTTGGCAGACCACAGCTTTCCAGCGCTAAAGTAGTTATGCGTAAAAGTTCCTCTGAGGCACCAAAACGCACCCCTAGCTTTGCAGAACCAATCATCCCGATCGAGATAGCTTCACCATGCAACAGCTCGTTATAGCCTGCTACAGCTTCAAGCGCATGACCAATGGTATGTCCAAGATTGAGAATTGCTCGCAGACTAGATTCCTTCTCATCCTGGGAAACAACTTGTGCTTTTACACCACAGCCTTTATATAAGGCATAGCCTAACGCATCAGGCTCTAGACTTAGCATTTTATTTGCATTGGCGATACACCAGTCTACAAATTCTTTATCCCAAATTAATCCATGCTTCACAACTTCAGATAAACCGGCTTTTACTTCGCGCTCCGGCAAGCTTTGTAATGTATTCAAGTCATACAATACAAACTCAGGCTGATGAAAAGCACCGATAATATTTTTAGCCAGTGGATGGTTTACGGCAACCTTGCCGCCAACACTGCTATCATGAGCTAAAATTGTTGTAGGAATTTGTATAAACTTCACACCGCGCATATACGATGCAGCAACAAAACCAGCTAAATCACCAACTACTCCGCCGCCAAGTGCAACTATCGTCGACTTGCGATCAAGTCCGCCTTCCAGCGCTTTCGTTACAAGTGACTCTAAAACTGTTAAAGACTTAGACTGTTCGCCAGCAGCAACAACTGCAGTGACAACCTGAAATCCGCCTTGCTCCAGCTTGCTTGAAACTTGCTCAAGATAATGCGGAGCAACCTTTTCATCGGTAATAATCATTAGTGGAGATTTTTGACTAATCCGATGCTTAATAAAATAAGAGGAGACCTCATTTAAGAGGCCCTCCCCGATATAGATTGGGTAAGATCGTTCGCCTAGTTCAACCGTTAACTCACGCATCTTAGTATCTCTCCAACTGTTCTTTATAGTTTTTAAGATTTGCGTGAATTTCCTCGATTGAATCTCCACCAAATTTTTCAAGGAATGCACGAGCAACTTCAAATGCTACAACATGTTCCATTACTACGCTTGCAGCTGGTACTGCACAGCTGTCAGAACGCTCTACCTGAGCTGTAAATTCTTCTTTTGTATCAATATCAACACTGCGAAGCGGTTTATATAATGTTGGAATTGGCTTCATTACGCCACGCACAACGATTTGTTCACCATTTGTCATACCGCCTTCAAAGCCGCCAAGACGGTTTGTTGCACGATGGTAGCCTTTTTCAGGAGTATAAAGAATTTCATCATGAACTTGTGAGCCGCGAAGCTTCGCTGCTTCAAAGCCAATGCCGATTTCTACACCTTTAAATGCATTAATCGACATCACTGCTCCAGCAATGCGACCATCTAACTTGCGATCCCATTGCACATGGCTGCCTAGTCCAACTGGCACTCCCTCGATAATGCATTCTACGATACCGCCGATAGAGTCGCCCTCTTGCTTAATTTGATCGATATAAGCCGTCATTTTTTCTTCGGTTTCTTTATCGACAACGCGAACAGATGATTCTTCTGTACGGGCAATAATTTCATCAATTGGCAAATTATGCGGCGGAGCTTCAATCTCGCCAATTCGAATAACTTGACCTGCTACCTTAATGCCAAATTCCGCAAGCAATTGTCTAGCAATCGCACCGACTGCTACACGAGCAGCAGTTTCACGAGCGGAAGAACGCTCAAGCACGTTACGAAGATCCTTTAGATTGTATTTCAAACCGCCGTTTAAGTCTGCATGACCTGGACGTGGACGATGAACACGACGTTTTGTTTCATCTGTGCCTTCAATTGGTTCAATATTCATTACTTTTGTCCAATGTTTCCAGTCATTGTTTTCAACAACGAGTGCTACTGGAGCGCCAGTAGTTTTTCCATGACGTACGCCGCCAACAATTTTTGCAGTATCCTTTTCAATTTGCATACGTCTGCCGCGTCCATGTCCTTTTTGACGGCGCTGCAATTGGAAATTCAATTCCTCAAAATCAATAGTTAAATTACTTGGCAATCCTTCTATAATTGCGGTCAATTGAGGACCGTGGGTTTCCCCTGCTGTCAAATAACGTAAACTCAAGACTAGCTCCTCCTTAAAATAAGCAGATTAATAGCTCTGCGATAAAATTCTTAATTATTCTAATGTAAATCCGTTCAAGCTGTCGTATCACGACCATTACTCTTATAGTAAACTTTCAGCTTTAAACGACGTATAACCGTGAATATCTTTGCTCATTATAGTATACCCCTGCTAGTTTGACAAGAAATACAACCGAAAACAAAGAAGGTGAGCAAAGCAGACTCCGCTACGATGCTCACCTTAAACAGATAGAATAGATTTACATTTTTCGGTAAAAAAATGTTTCTGCCGTCTCAAAGCCATATTGTGAAGGTGAAAAAATTTGCTCTGTGCTGCCTACAAATAATATGCCACCTTTTTTTAATGCTCTTGAGAACTTATGATATAATTCATGCTTTGCTTCTTCTGTAAAATAAATCATAACATTACGGCAAACGATTAAATCAAACTCTGAGTCAAAAGGATCATTTAGCAGATTTTGCTGTTTAAAGGTTACAGATTTCTTTAAGGAGTCTACAACGGAATAAACGCCTTCTTCTTCATGAAAGTACTTTTTAAGAAATTTCTCAGGAACATCGCGTATTGAGCGGTCCAAATAAAAGCCTTGATTCGCTTTTGCTAACACGCCTTGGTCGAGATCAGTTGCTAGTAAATATGTTTTATTTAATGCTCCAAGCTCATCAAGAATCATTGCTAACGTATATGGTTCCTCACCAGTTGAACACGCTGCACTCCAAATTTTCAGTTTGCTGTTATCAGCAACCATCTGCGGCAGAAACTTGGTACGCAATACTTCCCAGCGCTGTGGATTTCGCCAAAATTCTGATACATTAATCGTCATACGATCAAGGAATTCGTCCATCATTTTTTGATTTGAAATAAGTGCTTGGAAATATGTATCAAACGTAGAATAGCCGTGCTTTAGCCTAAGCGTCGTTAATCTGCGCTTCATTTGCGCTTCCTTATATAAGGATAAATCAATCGCTGTTTTTTTCTTAATACTTTCTATAAATCTAGAAAAATCTAAATCATCTGACATCACTGTGCCTCCGTATTCGATCTCTATACCCAGCGCTGTATAAGATATTCGTATTGAATTAGTTCTTCGTCACTGAAAAAATTAGAAATCTCTCTCGCTGCGTTTTCAGGAGAATCCGAACCGTGAATTAAATTGTAATTTGTATGTACCGCGTAATCTGAACGAATAGTACCTGGTGCCGCTTCAAGTGCATTAGTTTTTCCAATCATCGCTCGGGTAAGAGCGATAACGTTATCCCCTTCCCACACCATTGCAAACACAGGACCAGATGTAATAAAGGCAACAAGTGGCTCGTAGAATGGTTTGCCCTCGTGCTCAGCATAATGAAGTTTAGCCAGCTCTGGTGAAACCTTCATAAATTTAGCTGCAACTAGCTTTAAGCCTTTTTTCTCAAAGCGTGATACTAGCTCTCCAATTAATCCACGCTGAACACCATCAGGCTTAATCATTAAAAAAGTTCTTTCCATTAACTTTTGCCCCTTCCCCATGTGTCCATTACATTTAATAATTACGTTTCCCCACAAAATGAGCTATATCAACAAGATTTTTACGAGCCGTTATATTAGGTAGTTGTTGCAAATTCGCCAGCGCTTTTGCAATATAACGATTCGCAAGCTCCTCTGCAAGCTGACTTCCTTCACTAGCTCGAATATATTTGATTGCTAGACTAGTATCTGCACGATCGCCCTCGCGATGAATTTTTTGAATTTCATTCAATAATGGCTGACGAACAGACTTATCCTGCAATGCTAAAATAACAGGCAATGTAATATTGCCTTGACGTATATCGGAACCTGGCGGCTTGCCAATTTGCTTTTCTGTTCCGTATAAATCTAATAAATCATCACGAATTTGAAAGGCCATGCCTACATTATAGCCATAGCGGTATAAAGCATTGTATTGCTCTGGAGTGCAGCCAGCTACAATAGCACCTAATTGAGTGCTAATCGCAAGCAGCAACGCAGTTTTTCTTCTTATTCGCAGCAAATAATTACGAACGCTTTGTTCCGTATTAAAGAAATCTCTTATTTGCTCCATCTCGCCGATGCACATCTCAACCAATGCTTTAGAAAGTCTTTGATGAACGATAGGGTTGCTTATCTCAGCAATTTGAGATAACGCTTGTCCATGTATATAATCCCCAGTGTACATCGCAATTCGGTTATCCCATTTCGATTTAACCGTCAACTGTCCTCGGCGAGTTTGAGCATCATCAATAACGTCATCATGTACAAGGGATGCCATATGAATCAATTCAAGTGTCACTGCAACCTTTTTTAGCTCATCTAACTTATATTGACCGAACTTGCCGCCAAGCAAAACAAAAACTGGGCGAATGCGCTTACCGCCAGCTTTTAACAAATGCAGGGCCGCTTCGGACAATAGCGGTTGCTCGTCCATCACGACTCGCTCGAGCTCAGTCTCGATTTTATTAATATCGCCCTTCATTTTGGCGTAAATTTCCATTAATTTCATTTCATCACCCTTACTTCTGCGACTACTCATTGCCAACATCTACTGCTTCTTTACGCCAATATGCAAAGCAGCAATTCCGAGGAAAAAGTTTTTTACGAATACTTCTCTTGCTCCAGTTTCCTCAAACAGCTCCTTCAGTTCCTTCGCATCTAAATAAAGTTTTAAAGAATCTGGAAGCCATTTATATGCAGCAAACTGTTTGGCAAATAATTTCCCAAGCATCGGAACAATCTTTTCGAAGTAAAAGTAATAAATACTTTTAAATGGTTGCACCTGTGGCTTTGACATATCAAGACATACAATTTTACCGCCCGGCTTAACAACGCGCAGCATTTCAGAGACAACCTGCTTATAATCTGGCACGTTCCGCAAACCAAAACCAATTGTCACGAAATCAAAGGAATTATCAGCAAAAGGCAGTTCCATTGCGTTGCCTTGAACAAGCTCAATTTGTTTGTCCAAGCCCGCTTCTTTTACTTTTCGCTTGCCGACTGCCAACATTTGCTCGCTGAAATCAAGCCCAATAATTTTACCTGTTTTGCTTGCTTTTGCGAGATCAATCGTCCAGTCGCATGTGCCGCAACATAAATCTAATGCTGTTTGTCCTGGTTGGACGTTCATAATCTGCATCGTTTTTTTACGCCATACTTTATGCTGCTTAAAGCTCATAATGTCATTCATTTTATCGTACTTTGGAGCTATATTTTCAAACAAATCATGAACATGACTTTTGGAATTATGCATTGAATTAAAACTCATTGTGCCTCCACTCGTTTCATTGAATATTTAGCTACTTTTATATTTAGCTCTTCCATCAGAGAATGGAGCTCTTTTTTCAGTTCTGTCAAATGCTCACTTTCTAATAGCTGACGCACTGACTCATATGCTGCATGAAGTCCATCAAGCAAATATCCTCGAACATTGTACTTTTCCATTAAATGCTCATGATTGCCAGACTTCAGCATATTTTTTTCTTCCGCACTGCTAATTGTGCCAAGTAGCGACCAATACGTAAAGCTTCGTGCATAGCCGCCAGCAGACTCCATATCTTTAAGTTCTTCATTTATCACTTCAAAACGGGAAATGCTGCTAAGCAAATCTCGCCAAATGTTAGCTACAGGCTCATCAAGAAAAGTAGCAAATGGTAAAAACATTTCGCTTTTCAAATTGACTCTATTTTTTAAATATTCTTCTGCAGTTAATGCAGCAGCCTGTACACTTTGATAAAATGAAACCTTTAATCTATTGACGCTCGCAACCGCTTTACTTAGCATACCGATCAATTCCACTTCACCGCTAGCTGCCAATAGCTGATAAAATTTTGCGCTAAAAAAATCGCCTGCTAAAATTTTTAATTGTCTGGAGCGCATTTGTTTCTCCGTCCGTTGACCTGTTTCTGTATCAATCAGATCATGTGTATCCATGCCAAGCTGCACTAATGCAGTCACCAAATTAAATAACTCTGCTCGCTCGCTGCTTATTTTTGAACTTCTAAGTGCACCGAGTAGTAGCTGTAATCTTGGCTCAGCGTAATTAGGAAGCTCTGTATGTAATTGAATCATGTCGTATTGTACATAAGGTGCGGCAGCATCAGCTACACGGTATTTTTTCATTGATGAAGCCTCCGAACAAAATAGGTAAATTATCCTCTTTACAATAAAAATTATTATAACATAATTTCATTGCTATTCATAGAAAGGTTATGACAACCTATAGACAACTGTTAAATTTCATAATTGGTTTGCCAAAATACGGTTTTTTCAATCCGCAGCACCTTTATCCAATAAGGATCATCAAGCCACGCATATTCCTTTAATTGCTGCACCCCTTCCTTTAACCATCCGTCCTCACGGTTAATCATTAGCTTCAATAGCTGAATATGCTCAAATGCATGCTTACCTTGACGCATTACTTTGATCGTTAAATGTTCTACATTATTGCTGTAATGAAAGGCTAATGCAACATAAAGCGGAACTACATTATAGATCTGCTCCTCTGTTGCTTGCTTAGCATCAAGCAATAATTCAACCTCTAACAAATCATGCTTTAAATGAATGGCATGAAGGTTTCTTGTATCTACATGCTCTGTCAGTACATCAACGAGATTTTCATTTGTTAATGGGACTTGCTTATGATATGTCATTGCTGTTAAATGCTCATCATGCACTTGCGGTAAATTCATATGACGCGTAACCGCGGAAAACATCAGGACAATAAGCAGAGTAACTAAACTGCTTTTAAGGAGGGCGAGTAATGTTTTCACAAGATCCCCTTCTCTCTTAGAAATAAGTAGTTCAATATCATGTTTCAATATTTTCCTACTTACAGTTTACGCCTACTTGTTCACATTATTCGTTAAAGCCTGTACCGCACATGATAAATTATAAAAAAACAAGCATCCTGCTCAACTTTAATAAGCTGAGTAGAATGCTTCTATGTTTTTCCTTCTGCAAAAACTAATTATGCAATTAGTTTCTCGAGCTTCCTGTTTCGATATTAATCCTCATCGGTGTGTACAACACCGTAACGCGTTATAATTTGCGCTTTGCCACGAACTTTTATTGCAGAGGTGTGATCAGTAAACTGGCAAATTAACACTTCGTTTTTGTCTAATTTTTCAGTATGATGGAATCTTGTATCCTGCCCTCTAGTTAAGCCCATAACAGTAACGCCCGAATCCTTTGCTTTGATTACGACATAATCACCTGTCAGTGGATCCATCTTTATCCCTCGCTTTCTGTAAACAAGCTTTCTCAAAGCATTATATTTGATAATTGAAAAAAAAGCTACAAGAAGCGAATCGCTTTCCTGTAGCTTTTCTCTTAATACTATTGAGCAACTAAATCTTTAAGTTGTTTACCTGGTTTAAAAGCAGGAATTTTACTAGCTGCAATATCGATTTCCTCACCAGTTTGAGGGTTACGACCTTTACGAGCTTGACGTTCACGAACTTCAAAGTTTCCAAAACCTACTAGCTGAACTTTATCACCTTTTTGCAAAGCCTCACCAATTGCGCCAAATACAGCGTCAACCGCTTTACCTGCATCTTTTTTAGAAAGACCAGAAAGCTCTGCTACTTGGTTAATTAAATCCGTTTTATTCATTTCTTTCACCTCCTTAACGTACACTGCTATCACTCATATTGACCTTTTTATAGAAATATATACCTATTAACAATAAAACTATAGTAATACAAGCAAGATGCAAATACAAGTATTGACATAACTTTATCACACTATTTTAAATATCCCTTTGATAACCGTGCAAAATCAGCTATTTAGCCTATTTTATAACCTTTTAAGTGCTAGTAAATGGCTTTAATTAACCGATAGATTTACTAAAAACTATTTTCTTAGCAAAATAGCTTCCGATGCAATGATGGCTTATAATGACAATATAATATTGCAAAAATTTGTATTAGGAGGCAAGCAACGATGATGCAAACACCGTTACGCTGGGGGATTTTAGGCTGTGCAAATATAGCTAAACATGCGGTCATTCCTGGTATACAGCAATCGCAAAATAATGAAGTAGTTGCAATCGCTAGCCGTTCATTAGCGACAGCTCAGCTAACTGCTGCACAATTAAACATTGCTACTGCCTATGGCAGCTATGAGGAGTTATTACAGGACAACAATATTGATGCTGTATATATCCCATTGCCCAATCATCTACATAAGGAATGGACAATTAAAGCAGCTAATGCAGGGAAACATGTATTATGTGAAAAACCGATTGCGCTTACAGCAGATGAATCTTTGGAAATGATTACAGCCTGTAAAGCTGCTGACGTGCATTTAGCAGAAGCTTTTATGTATCGTCACCATCCGCGATACCAGCTACTGAAGCAAATGATTGCGGAAGGAGTAATCGGTGAAATTCGTGCGATCCGGGGCAGTTTCACATTTAATAATTCTGCTGATCTTGAAAATGTACGATACAAACAAGCATGGGGCGGTGGATCGGTTTATGATGTGGGCTGTTATCCAATTACCGCTGCGCGATTAATATTAGAACAAGAGCCAGAAGCTGTAACAGCACATGCTTTCTTCTCGTCTGAGCATGATAATGTCGATATGATGACTAGCGGATTAATCGAATTTCCTAATGGGGTAGCGTTAAGCTTCGATTGCGGAATGTGGGCTGGAGAGCGAAACACACTAGAAATAGTTGGTTCAACCGGTTATATAACTGTGCCTAATGCTTTTATCTGCAGTCGTGACGATGGCTGGTCCTTTTACGTTCATTCTAAGGACGATGTGCAAAAAATCTCCGTTCCGCTTATTAACCAATATGCCAAGCAAGTAGACGATTTTGCCGCTGTTGTCTATAAGCAAGCTTCACCGCTCGTAGCTAGCGATGATCCATACAAAAACATGAAAATAATTGATGCTGTTCTTCGTTCAGCCCGTACGCGCACTCGCGTTGAACTGCTATAGAATCATAAAGGAGCCAAATAACATGGAATACATTCATATTCAAGGGGTCAGCAAACCGATTTCCAGATTAATTAAAGGAAGCGATTACTTTTTTCACGATAAATACGAGCTAGTCGCAGACAATCTAGATGCTTACTTTGCAATTGGCGGTAATACAATCGATACTGCACATATTTACAGCAACGGTGAAAGTGAAGAAGTGATCGGAAAATACATTAAAGAACGTGGTAATCGGGATAAATGGGTTATTTTGACCAAAGGTGCCCATCCGAGCAATGGCCAATCAAAAGTCAATCAGAAAGATATCGAGGCTGACCTTGCCAGCAGTTTTCAGCGCCTACAAACGGATTATATTGATATGTTTGCGTTACATCGTGATGACACGTCCGTACCAGTAAGTGAAATTATTGATTGCCTGAATAAATATATTGCTGCTGGTCGTATTGGAGCGATTGGCGTATCAAACTGGTCGATTGCTAGAATTATTGAAGCTAATCAGTATGCAGCGCAGAACGGATTAGTCGGCTTTACGTTCAATAGTCCTAATTTAAGTCTTGCCAAGCCAAATGAGCCTTTCTGGCCTGATTGCGTCTCTATTGATAAGGAGTCTAGCAAATGGCATGAACAAACGCAAATGCCTGTACTTTCTTGGTCATCACAAGCGAGAGGATTTTTTTCTGGCCGCTATTCACCAGAAGTTACAGACAATCTAGATATGGTACGAGTATTTTATAGTGAGGAAAATTGGGAGAGATTTAGACGTGCTGAACAGCTTGCTCAAGAAAAAGGCTTTACTACAATTCAAATAGCTCTTGCCTATGTTTTAAATCAACCATATCCAACCTGTGCAATTATTGGGGCGCAAAAGCGCTCGAATCTGCTGTCATGCGATGAAGGCGCTCGTATTAAATTAACTGCAGAAGAAATTGATTGGCTTAATTTAACGACTTAAGCAGCGAATTAGAGCGCTTTTATTGTCGCTAATAAAGAGTTTGCATCCTCATAGAATTATTGTTGCAATTTCTTTATTAGCGACTCATTTACTTGAACGTTCTAGTTCTTGCTCTTTTACAGCTACCTTATTAAATTTAATCCTGATGTCTAGCCATAATGATTGTATTATAGTACTTGCCATCTGCGTGCAATCTATCTTTTCTTAAAATCCCTTCAATTTCAAACCTATGTTTTTTGTACAGCTCAATCGCTTTTTTATTTGTTTCTACGACAGTAAGCGTTATTTTCTTTATTCCGTTGCAATCTGCCCACTGGATACATTGCTCTAAAAGATTACTGCCTATTCGATAGCCCCAGTAGTCTTTAAGTATACATACACCAAATTCAACCTTATGTAAAAATCTCCGTAAGTCGCTTCCTTGGCATCTGGCGAAACCTACTAACCTGCCTTCCACCTCTGCGACTAAAAAAAGATGATTAACCTTTTCAGTATCCGTTTTAATAAGCTGTACAAAACCAGCTTCATCTATATATCCTTCCCCTTGTACTCTATCCAAAAACTCGGTTTCTCCATCAATGGTACAGCGCAATTTTGGTAATTGTTTAGCATCATTTACTATCGCATTTCTAATCGTATAATTTAATCCTTTAACCGTATAGCTTTGAGCAATTGATTGCAAATTGATTTCCCTTCCCTCTTGTGAACTGGTTTTGATAATACAATAGCAATTGTTTTCTTACATGACAAATAAAAAAGTTAGGTGAGAACTCACCTAACTTTCATTTACCTACAGTTCATTTACCTATAGAATGATTGCAATTAATCCGCCTGAGCCTTCATTAATGATACGTCCTAATGTTTCTTGCAGTTTGTAGCGAGCAGTGTCTGGCATCATCGCAATTTTGCCTTGAATGCCTTCGCGTACGATATTATGCAACGATCTTCCAAAAATATCGGATTCCCAAATTTTTATCGGATCGTTTTCAAAATCTTGCATTAAGTATCGAACAAGCTCCTCACTTTGTTTCTCAGTACCAATAATTGGCGCAAACTCAGACTCAACATCGACTCTAATCATATGAATAGATGGTGCAGTCGCCTTTAATCGTACACCAAAGCGCGAGCCTTGACGGATTAGCTCTGGTTCATCTAGAGCCATTTCAGCAAGCGTTGGAGCAGCAATACCATAACCGGTTGTTTTCACCATTTCTAG
The DNA here is from genome assembly GCF_057221655.1 of Paenibacillus sp. plas6. Classification (NCBI taxonomy): domain Bacteria; kingdom Bacillati; phylum Bacillota; class Bacilli; order Caryophanales; family Paenibacillaceae; genus Paenibacillus; species Paenibacillus sp. plas6. The sequence continues at coordinate 109,704 of NZ_CM170151.1, forward strand.
CGCCTCAGCAAAGCGATCATATTCTTTCTTCGCATGGGCAAATTCCTGCATTAATGACAACAAATGATCCTTGCCGCGAATTTCAACTCCAACAACTTCCATTAAAATTTGATCATATAATTCGTCTGGAGCATATAGATCTATTTCCGCGACACCTTGACCAAGATCCATACCGCTTAAGCCAGCACGACTAATAAAATCATATTGCATAAATTGTTGTACAACATGATCTACATCGCGCAATCTGCGGATGTCTTTTACTGTGTCGCGCACACTATTTTCAAAGTTAGTACGCAGCCAGTGTCCTTCTTTAAGTACCATTACCCAGCTAGGAAGATTTACATTCACTTCATGTACTGGGAATTCATACAATACTTCACGTAAGACAGCTAGACCTTCTTCTTCATTCATTGTTGCTACGCTTAAAGCAATTACAGGAATATCATATTTTTCTTGTAACTCTTGACGAAGTGCTTGAGTTTCTTCACTGCGAGGCTTAGTAGAGTTCACGATAAGCACGAAAGGCTTACCAACCTCTTTAAGCTCTGCAACGACTCGCTCCTCTGCCTCGATATAAGAGCTACGCGGAATTTCAGCGATTGTACCATCAGTAGTTACTACAACCCCTAATGTGGAATGCTCTTGAATTACTTTTCGTGTACCGATCTCTGCTGCTTCTTGGAATGGAATCGCCTCATCAAACCAAGGCGTAGTAATCATACGTGGTCCATTCTCATCCTCATAGCCCTTTGCCCCATCGACTGCATAGCCAACGCAATCTACTAATCTGACATTGACCTCCAAGCCTTCAGATACACGAAGTTGTACTGCTTGATTTGGAACAAATTTAGGCTCGGTTGTCATAATTGTCTTACCAGCAGCGCTTTGTGGCAATTCGTCAATTGCTCGGACTCTTTCTGACTCTACTGGAATGTTGGGAAGTACGACAGTCTCCATAAATTTTTTTATGAAGGTTGATTTTCCTGTACGGACTGCACCGACGACTCCGAGGTAAATATCCCCGCCAGTTCTTTCGGCAATGTCCTTAAAAATATCTACTTTATTCACTGAATATCCCCTCCCAATTGATTTTCCGGTTCGCCGCTATCCACCGGACAAAAGGGCAGGCCAGCGACGCAACTCGTACATACTTATTGGACTTGTAATATCTTATGTCCACTTTGTCCAAATATTCCGATAGCTTTGTATTTTTATTTTTTAAGCTAATCTTCAAGTCTGAACGATATGTACCACTCTAAGGATATATTCATTGAGAGGAGATATTATGATAGGTTGCAGTAAAAAAGTGATAAAAAATCTAATATATTTAACGTTATTCGTAAGGTACAGGTTCTCCGTTTTCAAATTTATATTTTGGAGATTTTACAGGCACATATTCACTCTTTAACACTAATACATGGCGCCAATCATCATAAGCATCCTCAGCCAGCTCAGGTAAAGCCAGCTTCGCCTGATAAATATCGCTTGCATGGTCGATATAAACTGTTCCATTTTCGCTAATCATAATTTGAGCAATACTTCCGGAATAGAGGCTATGCAGCTCTGGTGTCTTCATCTTAAGCGCTTTGTAGTCAATTCCATAAAAACCATCATAAAGCTGATCAGCAAACGGAAACTTACCAGTATTAGCTTTATATTCATCAACTGTGCGCTGAATATCTATAATTTTTTGCGATAAATAAATACTTTGTGCTTTAACAACTGGCTCTGTCTCCTCATTTAATATTAGGAAATAAAAATTTCCTCCCCCTTCAAATGAAGAGCTAGGCAACATTTCGAGATAACCTTCCCTTTTCAGCAAATCAAAATTAACACGAAACTTTTCAAAGCGATCAACTGAATCATCACTATTAATAATTGGCAATATAGATTTATCCTCCATATATTGGTCAATTGCACCTTGCACGTTGCGAATCGCCTCTTTGGAAACAAAGTCGCGCGGCGAAGAATCGGTTTGCGGATATAAACAACCCGATAAAACAACAAGCAGCATAGCGGTTAATGTTACTTTATATAGTTGAAATATTTTTTTCTTCTCTTTCATTTCGATTTCTCCTACCATAAAGAATCCTCGTCTTGCTGACGCGCTAATTGCTTTGCTATAGCAGCGCGAAAAGGGTCAGGAGGAAGCTGAACAATTGTTTTTCCGTGCTGTAAAATAGTTTGACAAGCTAATCTAGTCCCATTACACTCCAAGCCTGCAAGCTTGCGGCGCTCATTATCTTTCATTGGTGCGAGATTGCTCCAATCTTCGATAATTACTTTACACATAAAGCAAGCTGCATTTCCACCGCAACGAGTTACAATTGCTACTCCTGCTTTGCGTGCTGCTTGTAGCACAGTTGTACCTGCTCGAACCTTTGTGGAACGATCGATCGGTAAAAAAGTAACTTCAGCGTCCATTGGCAGCCCCCTCACATTATGTACTTGACAATCATTTTGTGTTTCTCTCTTGTTCTAAAGTTTTCGCACTTACTATAAACAATTAAAAATACGTTTTATTTTTTGCAACAATCACTGCATCGTCACTAATAACTACTGCCTGGCAGCCTAAACGATATCCTTGCTCAAACTCCTCCGGCTCCAAGCGATCCCATTCCACATCAGTAATATCATCTAAATACTCTGCGCCTTCAGTAATAAGACAACGACATCTAGCACATGTTCCTCTAGTGCAAGAAAAACTCCAATCCACCTTGTGCTTTATCGCATGATCGAGCAGGGTTAACCCTTTCTCCGCTTCAACTTTTTTTGTTATGCTACGTCCAATTAATTCAATCAATGTTAATCTTCACCGCTTTCTATAACGGATGTTGTAATTAAATAATAGAAATAACGCCAAGAATAAATCCGATTATCAAACTTATGAATGCAAAAAACGATAGGATAAATTTAATAACTCCTTTTGTTTTGTAACGCGCAAAAGTAATTAAAAACGCAGCAATTGCCATCAAGCCGATGCCAATTAATGATACCCACATTTTTGTCATTGAATCCATGAATTCTTATTCCCCTATTCTATTATGTAATAATTACACGACTATTATAGCATCAGCTTTCTATTGTGACAAAGAATGCTGTTAATAGCTTGCGAGTTCTTCGTAAGTAGCTTCTTTATTGTCACTGCAAAAAAAAGGGATGTATAGAGTGCTAGCTTGATTGCTAGTCCCTATACATCCCCGTATTACAGTAATAGACTTACTTCATCATTAACTTCATTAAATTTTCTAGGTTGGACGTACTTACACCGCTTGATTGAATCGTTTTTGTTATTTCATTTAACTTTGCATCAGATAGCTTTATATTTGCCATATCAGCTACACGTTTAATTAATTTTTTTAATTCCGCCTCATTTTCTAACGTGTTTGGCTGAACCGTGCTAGCTATTTTTCCAACCGAAGTAGCCGAAATGTTCTTTCCTGTTTTTCGCTTAATGGCGCCTAGTACATCTTTGGACAAATCCTTCGACATGCTCTTACCTCCCAACTCTGTTTATCATGCGCACAATAATGGCGACGCATAGTTCTGTACATCATATGTGGAGATAAGCTTTATCGTTACATATCTACTGCCTAACGATTCATCTCATTCGTTCTTGTACGACCCATTAATACTTCGATCGCTCGTTCAAGTGGTTGCTTATTAAACAGCACTTCATATAACTGCTCTGTTATCGGCATCTCAATGCCATACTGATTAGCGAGCTCATGTGCAGCACGTGTTGTTTTTACTCCTTCAACAACCATTCCCATACGCTCGAGTACAATATCAAGCGGAGTGCCGTCTGCAAGCATATATCCTGCACGCCAATTTCGGCTATGCTGACTTGTCGCTGTAACAACCAAATCGCCAACCCCTGCTAAACCAATAAAGGTTAAAGGATTTGCCCCCATAGCTACACCTAAACGCGAAATTTCAGCTAATCCTCTTGTAAGTAATGCTGCTCTAGCGTTATCACCAAGTTGAAGTCCGCTAATCAATCCTGCAGCAAGTGCAATTATGTTTTTCAAAGCACCAGCAACTTCGATGCCTACGACATCATTATTGGTATATACGCGAAAAGCGTTGTTCATAAAGATCTCCTGGACTTTTTCTGCTATATCAGCCTGCTCCGCTGCCACAACTACTGTAGTTGGCAGCTTAAGAATAACTTCTTCAGCATGTGAAGGTCCAGAAATAACTGCAATTTCGGATTGCGCTCGGCCTAATTCCTCAGCTAAGACGACTGACATCCGCTTTAAAGTTTGCGGTTCAAAGCCCTTAGTCGCATGAACAACGATACTATCTTTGCTAAGATAAGGAGCTGCTGCCTGGGCAACCTGTCTCATCGCACTTGACGGTGCAACAAATAAAGTCAGCTTTGCTCCATGCAACGCTTCCTTCATATCTGTTGTCGCAGTAATATTAGGTGGCAATACACGTCCAGGCAAATATTTTTCATTATGATGCTGCGTACTAATCTCCTTAGCTTGCGCTTCAGTACGTGTCCACATCGTTACCTCATAGTGATTACATGCGAGTACATAAGCAAGTGCAGTTCCCCAGCTACCAGCTACAATTACTGCAACTTTACCTTTTTCGTGTGGCTTCTGCATGCACTAAGCTCCTTTCTTGCTACCTATCTTATTCTCTGTCCCATTCCACAATTTTACAATATTTGAACGATGACGAATAAAGGCAAAGATGCAGATAATAACTGTACCGATAAAATTCGCCCAATTAAATTGCAGAATAAGTACAAAGATTGGAGTCAAGAATGTAAACAGCAAAGATCCAAGTGAAACATAACGAGTAAAAACAATGCTTAAAATCGCAATAATCCCTGCAATAAGCGCAGGAATGAAGACAAGGATAGAGAGCACTCCAATTGCGGTTGCAATCCCTTTACCACCTTTAAATTTAAACCAAATCGGCCAATTATGACCAATAATAGCTGCTAAACCACATAATACCGGCATCCAGTCGCCATCAGAAACAGCCCAAGCTAACGCTACACTTCCCATTCCTTTCAGTAGATCTAGTGCAAGAACAAGAATCGCAGGACCTAATCCAAGCACACGTAAAGTGTTCGTTGCTCCAGCATTGCCGCTTCCATGATTACGTATGTCAATTCCTTTAAATAGTTTTGCAATCACGATACTAAAAGAAATTGATCCAACGAGATAACTAACGATTATCGCAACAATTGATAACAATGTGCTCTCCCCTAATCTTGATCAGATTTTTTACGTGAAAAGATGCGCACCGGCGTACCTTCAAAATCAAAGGCTGCTCGTATTTTATTTTCCAGATAGCGTTCATAGGAGAAATGCATCAATTCAGGATCATTTACAAAACATACAATAGTTGGTGGTTTTGTTGCCACCTGCGTTACGTAATTAATCCGTAGACGTTTACCTTTATCAGTAGGAGCAGGATTCATCGCTACAGCATCAGATACAACGTCATTTAGCAGATGAGTTGGAATACGTATCGCATGCTGCTCAGATACATGGTTAATAACAGGAAGCAGTTTATGTAATCTAAGTTTTGTTTTGGCAGATAAAAATACGACAGGTGCATATGTCATAAACAAAAACTGCTCACGAATACTGTTTGTGAAATGCTGCATTGTTTTATCATCTTTTTCAACGACATCCCATTTATTAACAACAAAAATGGACGCTTTTCCAGCTTCATGGGCATAGCCGGCAATATGCTTGTCCTGCTCAATAATCCCTTCCTCACCGTTTATAACGATAAGACAAACATCAGCGCGTTCAATTGCCTTCATCGCACGCATAACACTATATTTTTCCGTTGATTCGTACACTTTGCCGCGCTTACGCATACCTGCTGTGTCGATTAAAACATACTTTTGTCCGTCCACTTCAAATGGGGTATCGATCGCATCACGCGTTGTTCCCGCAATATTGCTAACAATAACGCGTTCTTCACCAAGCAAAGCGTTGACCAGTGAAGATTTTCCGACATTCGGACGACCGATTAATGCAACCTTAATAACATCTTCTTCATACTCATCATCCTCTGGTTCAGGCAGCAATGAAGTGGCTGCTTCTAGCAAATCCCCAATTCCTAAACCATGTGCCCCAGAGATTGCAACTGGCTCGCCAAAACCAAGTCCATAAAACTCATAGATTTCCTCTTGACGGTTTTCATTATCCACCTTGTTTACCGCAAGCACAACCGGTTTTTTAGAGCGATATAACATTTGCGCTACTTCCTCATCGGCATGAGTAATACCAGTCTTCGCATCCGTCATAAAAATGATGACATCTGCTTCAGCAATAGCAAGCTCTGCTTGCATTTTTACTGAACGCATAATTTCATCATCACCATCAATTTCAATACCACCTGTATCAATAATACTAAATGGCTTGTTATTCCATTCAGCAGTACCATATAAGCGATCACGTGTAACACCAGGTTTATCTTCAACAATTGCCAGTCGATCCCCAATAATGCGGTTAAAAATCGTTGATTTTCCCACATTAGGTCTTCCGACGATTGCAATAACAGGTCTAGCCATACAGTAAATTCCTCCTCAATCTGTTCGCATGAAGTAGCCAAAACGACTTTCATACTTCGTAACCCATCATAGCAAAAAAGTGTGAAAATGGCTAACTTTTCATTCTATTGCTTAGTAATTGGACAATAAATTGTGTACCTTTATGCAGCATTCCCAGCAATAGTTTTACTAGCACAATGCTTGCCAGGGCTAACACAATAAAATCCCACCATGGCAGGTTAGCTACTTTTGCGCTATATTCTCCGCGCTGCTGCCACATTAGTAATAGCTCAGTTAAGCTAGTCCCCCAAAATAAAATAAGTATGAGCTCAGTAACGTTAAGCCCAATAAGACTGAGCAAAATTCCACTTACTAGCGGTAATTGCCAGCTTGAAAAAGTTGCTTCTGCCCATGGAGAAATCATCATTAATGCTCTTATCATTGTTAAAGCTAGCGCTAATGCTACTGTATATAACATAATTAACTTTGCATCAAACTGGGGTCTAGTTAACATCCAATAACAAAATAATAAAATATTAATTAATACAAAGGAAGCATTTAGCAGTAAACTAGTCTGTCCTAATTTGAACTGAAAATTCCATCCTTCACCAACTGTTAGCCAAATTATCAAAAGCGAGGGCAGCAAAATGAATAAGTTCATTTGCTTATTAAGCCAGCTGCTCCACCCCGTTAACAGCAAAATGATGAGCATAATGGTAACAAGCGCTGTCCAATAACCGTCTATCATAGCGATCACCCCTACATAATATGTACGAATAATCGCGGAATTATTGCATTACAAGCAAAAAGCCTCAAAGCTGGTAAGTTCCTCCACCAGTTTGAGGCTTTAACACAAGAGAAAAGACTATTTAAGCTGGCTAAGTTTATCACCAAAACGCTCTGCCAAAGAGTAGCTCATATTCGAACCGTTTAAGCTTACAGCAGAATTATTGATTTCCTTCAAGTCAGGAATTTCATCTGCTTCTTCTTGAGCTGGAGCCTCTTGCGTAGCTTTAATACTCAAGCTTACACGTTTGTCAGCAGGATTAAATTCAAGAATTTTAACTTCAACCTCTTGACCTTCTTTAACAACCTCATAAGGAGAGTTAACATGACGATGAGCAAGCTGAGAAATGTGAACTAAGCCTTCCACACCAGGAGCAATTTCAACAAATGCACCAAATGTTGTGATACGTTTTACTTTACCAGTTACAACATCATCAACTTTAAATTGACCAGCAGCTTTTTCCCAAGGACCAGGTTGTGCTGCTTTAATGGAAAGGCTAACTTTGCCTTTATCAGCTTCTACTTTTAATACTTTAACTTTAACTTCTTGACCAACAGACACGACATCAGCAGGATCTTTTACATGCTCCCAAGCAAGTTCAGAAACATGCACTAGACCATCTACGCCGCCAAGATCGACGAATGCACCAAATGGTGTAACACGTTGAACTGTTGCAGTTAGCTCTTGTCCTACTTTAAGCTCTGCAAGCTTAGCTGCTTTAGCTTTTTCATATTCAGCCTCAAGCACATCCTTTTGGGAAAGGATAACTTTGTTATTTTCACGGTCAATTTCTTTCACGATAACACGTAAAGTGCGTCCTTTGTAATCACTAAAGTCTTCAACAAAGTGACGTTCAACCATAGATGCCGGAATAAATGCGCGTACGCCTACATCAGCAACAAGACCGCCTTTAACAACATCGGCAACAACAACTTCAAATACATCACCTTGCTCATAATGCTTTTGAATTTCATCCCAGCCTTTTTCATTGTCTACAAGACGTTTGGAAAGTGTCATCGTTTCTTTTTCGTCATTAATTGACAATACTTTTAATTCAACCTCTTGTCCAACTTGTACAACATCGGAAGCTTGTTCTACATGTACGGAGGAAAGCTCACGAAGAGGAATAATTCCATCATATTTATAACCAACGCTTACATACGCCACGTTATCTTCAATTTTAACGATAGTTCCTTTAACAGTATCGCCTTTTTTCAAATTCACCATTTGATCAAGTGCTGCTTGATTTGATTCTTCAGCTGCAGAATTTTGAACATTGATTTCTTCTGACATGAAAATAACCTCCTCAATTCGTAACCCACTAAACTATATTTTTAAGCACAATGCAACGTTTTATTTAACTTGCACTGAACATTAAAACGAATGCTCTGCTTTAAGCCGATTAATGTGCTTCATTATTTCATCCGTAACCGCTTCATAAAGATCTTCTCCTTCAGCAGCTACTACAGATTTAATATCGATCGGCTTCCCATACACAATTTTTGTGCAACGGAAAAGCTTATAGCTGCCAATAATTGCAGCTGGTACAACCACAGCATTGCTGCGAAGCGCAATCATTGCAGTTCCTTTTTTTGCGCCTGCCGTAGCATGGCGTGATCCTTCAGGAAAAATACCAACTGTATGGCCTGCTTTAAGTAAATTGATTGATGATTTGATCGCATCGATGCTAACACCTCCGCGCTTTACAGGGTATGCACCAAACGCTCTAATTAATGAACCAAATACTGGAATTCTAAACAATTCCTCTTTAGCCATAAAATGAACTCGACGTTTAATGAGCACCCCTACGGCAGGAGGATCTAATAAGCTAATATGATTAGATGCAAGAATAACTGCGCCCTCTGACGGAATATTTTCTGTTCCAATAGCTTTAAAACGAAATAATAAACGATAAAGAATTCGTAAAATAACTCTGAAAATTTTATACAGCATTTATTTGCTAACCTCCATGAGCTTGGATTGGCTTAACTTAACAATGTAAGCGATAACTTCTTCAATACTCATGTCGCTGCTATCAAGCAGTATTGCATCACTAGCTTGTACTAATGGAGCAATAGCTCTGTTCTCGTCCATCTTATCGCGCTGAGCAATTTCAGCTTCCAATTGTTCAAGAGGCACGTAGTTGCTTTCGGTTAGCTCACGATATCGTCGTCTTGCTCGCTCTTTAACAGAGGCAGTTAAGAAAATCTTCAATTCTGCATCAGGTAACACATGCGTCCCGATATCTCTGCCATCCATTACAATGCCTTTTTCTTTAGCAAGTTGTCTTTGCATTTCACCAAGCTTGCTTCGAACATGTTCATTCGCTGCATACAGCGAAACCTGATTCGTAACTTTTCTTGAACGAATCAGTTCTGTAACATCTTCATTGTTTAACAATATTTTTTGTCCTGTATCTGTAGGAGTTAACTTCAGGTCAATGTCCGCTATAAGCGAGCGCAAAGCCTCACTATCAGTAGGTTCTATTCCTTGACGCTGTGCTAGCAGCGTAACTGCTCGATACATTGCTCCAGTGTCGACGTAAATATACCCTAACTTAAGTGCTACTCCACGAGCTACTGTGCTTTTCCCAGCTCCTGCAGGACCATCAATCGCAATATTAATGCGATCAACTTTTAACAATGTCATCGTTGTGGGCAACTCCTCTCAAAATGAACCCAAACAAAAAGCAGGCAAAGCCTGCATTTGTCGATTGATATTATACCACAGTTTCCCAATGGATGCAAAACTACGGTTGTTGAAGCGGCTTTCCTTCCCAGTAGTCAGTAGGAACGATTAGCACGCGTACCACATCAAATTGCAGTAAGATTTGCAGTAGGAGCATGACTAGTAAACCTATTACGACTAGCTTAATTGCTAGCACACTATATTTGTCAATCCACTTAATATAGTCTCGTTTAAAGTTCATCTGTCCTCCTGTCTTTTCAACTAGCGATCACGAAATTGAATTTGCTTTTCAAACAAGAAACGAATAATCTTTTGTCTTTCAGTTTCAGAGATTGTTTCAAACTTCAGCATTACAACTTTATTTCCGTTTTCCAAATCTCTGTCCCTTAATACTTCTCCAACAAATTGGCTATGTTCAATTGTTCCATTCCGATGCGGAAGCAACAACCAGCAGCTCAATTTTTCTCCAATCGCAAACGGTTGATTTTTTCGTGCGACAAACGAAGCGCCGCCACCACCAATATCTGATGTTCTGAATACATAACGCTTGCCATTTTCTGCTCGCACAGCAATATCGACTTCTATATCAATACGAAAATAATTTCGACGTTGAATTGAGGTCATTTCATCTTGACTTGGTCTAGCGACAATAAATAGAGGAATTTCTGCATCCTTTTTAGCTATCACGTAAGTTTCAAAAAAATGTTTAACTCCTGTTTCCGTAATAAAATAAGCATTTAACACATTGCCTGGATGCAACAATTTCATACGACCATTTTTCGTATTTATCGGAATTTCCAGTGATAATGTTTCCTCGTCTTCGTCCGCGACCCTTGTTTTATATTCTATTTCGTCTTCGGTAACCTCGTCTTTAATTTGAAAATAAACTACTTGCGTTACTTTTGGCACTATCACAACGACTCTCCTCCTCTCGCAAGGAATATTATAGCATTTACCGAAAGGAGGAGCTATATGAACTTTCTATTCAGTTGCTTTTTGATCGGCACGACTCATTTTTTCGATCGTCTCTTCAATACCCGAATCGGCATTGATATAGATCCGATATAGCTGATTATGAATCGTTCCAGTGAATTCATAGCATAAAACTTCTTCTCCCAGCTCTCCGACAATAATAGCCATCTTTTGATCCTTAATTTTCATTTCTGGGTTTAGTGCAGCAACAGCTTGATTTAAATTAATTTTAGGTTTATTTATCTGTCGTTCACGATGATTGCTTACATATTCTGTTGCTTGAAAACCAAGCACCTCTCCGTCATCTAATGCAATTTTAATCGTGATTTTATCGGGATAGACAAGTGTAGGTCCATCGAGCTGATGTACAAAGGTAAATGTGCCTGTATGTTCATACTCATCGTAGCTGACTACGACCATGTTTTCATACCCGCGATCAGATATAAACTGCTCGGCCTTTTTTTTCGCCTGCTCGATTGTCAGTTTTGTATTTGAAACGTCGCGATAATGAGCAAAGCTTATCAACTTTCCTCCTTTTGCGGTAATAGTCAGCTTCTTATCTCCATCAGCGTCATCTTTGACATATGCTGAATATGTTGGATAGCTGCTATCTTTGCCATTTTCCTTAATTTCGATATTCGATGCGTCTGTGCCAATAAATTTAGCAGCGATCTTTGCAGCTTCCTCTGCAGTAATCGGAGTACCGCTTAACATTTTTACCGTTTTATCCATATACATACTATTAACGGCAGGTCCCCAATCTACTTCTGCATATTTAGCAGCATCATCATTTACGGTCCGTAAACTGCTAACTACTGGGTTTATCGTTTCTTTTTCATTTACTGCGAGGGCTAGTTCAACATCCATCCATCGTAAGCTACTGCTCATTATATTGTTTTGCAAATCACGAAGCTGCTTTGAAATTTGATTTGAACTATCAAAAAGTGAATGCAACGTTTTAAACTCTTCATTGCTTAATGGCTGTTTGCTTAAATCACGAACTGCCGTTTTATAAGCAAAGTTAGAGACACGTGATAATAGATTTTCTGCATTTGCGAAGGGAACATAGCTTACTGGTAATTGACTAACCGCATGCTGAGCTTCACTTGCTATTTTCCATACGTTAACAAGTCCCTTTCGATGATAATCCATAGAAGTTGAGTTAACTGCTAGTGTGTTACCAAGCTCTTCATTTAGCTTATTCACGTAATATGTCAAATCACCAAAGGCTCGTTGATAGTTATTTTCAGCCTTGAGAAGCACCGCATTTTTCTCTTGATGTTCTTGATATCCCCAATATAGCGCTCCAATAAGGCAAATTGTCATTATCGGAAACAAGATGCTACTTAGCCGTTTATACATACAAAAAGCTCCCTTCAGTCCAATCTAAATGTTAGTTTGGATTGGAGAAGGAAGCTTTATACATTGAGCGTTGAACTTTCAAGGCTAGCATTGAGCTTCAAGTAGGAAATTCTTCAAATTCAAAATTGTCCGTATTATTACAAATGCACATCTTAAAGCCAGTTTCAAATACATCTCGATCTTTTCGTCCACGTAAAATGTATTTTTCCCCGCATACAGGACAACGAATTAATACTTTTATCCTTGACACGCTTAAACCTCCTATAGCTAATTCAGGTGAATTTAGCCATAGTATAAACATAAAAATTACATTTTAACCTCATCCTTAGAACGAACATAACGAAATGGAGATTTTACATGAGCTGATCTTATTTTCGATAGACCAAATAACCAAAGCAATATCATAAATGGAATGATAGCAAAAATCCAATCATGCTCTCGCACCACAATAATCCAATCAAATAAACCATGGAGAAAAAATGGAACAATAATTGAAAATGCTAAAAAGCTGTTACGTTTCTGCTTGTTTTGTGAAAATTTAGCTCTTCCTAAATAGTACCCCATAATTACGCCAAATAACATATGGCCTGAAACAGGCAAAATTGCACGCATTAACATTGCCCCAAAATCGGCCGGCATAAAAATAGAATAGAGCAAATTTTCTGTAGTTGCGAAGCCAAGCGACAATGCACCAGCATATAAAATCCCATCGTAAGGCTCATCGAATTCAATATGATTGTAAATCAAATGGAACAAGACAAACCATTTGATAAATTCTTCAACCCCGGACGATTGAATAAATGCCATAACAAAATTACTTTCGCCCAGCCATATTTCAATGCCTCGTTGCAACACCATAATAGGCACCACAAGTAAGATACCAATTAAAAATACCTTTAGTACTAAATGAATTGGCTCCGCCTCATATTTATCTCGTAGATATAAATACGTTAGCAATGATAAGCCTGGAGCTAACGCCGCCGATAAAATGGAGAATATGAGCATTTATTTTCCTGCTTTCATCGCGTACTGAACGCGTAAATTTAATCAATATTTCAAATCATAATCGATTATAGCTATATTATAACGAATAAACAAAAAAAAGAACATTGACTTTTTTAGTCAATGTTCTTTTTGTCTGTCGCACGTATATTAGGCAAAGTGATCACAGATTTGATTAATTGCATCCTCTGACATAATCACTTTACCGTATTCTTCTAGCATAGCGAAGGTAACGGATGTGGCTTCGCCGTATTCCGCTAAAATTGCGAGCACGGAGTTATAGCTTGGTGTATCTATATCTGATGGGTCAATTGATAAAATCCATTTATTATTATAGGAATATAAGGTTCCACCTTCAGTTAGCTGAGAAGACTTTAAATTTTTACACACCGCGATGACGTGCTCAAAATCATTAAAAGAAAACATAATGATATCGCTATGCTCCATTGTTACATCGAGGTCATAAATATCATCATCTAAATCGTCTTCTTCACCAAAGCCATCGACAGAATCACTGCCGCGCTTGCCTCGTGTTACTACAACAAACATTCCTTGCGCAGGCATTGCGTAGACTTCAACTGCTAACGGTCTGCCACTTGCCTCAAAACCAAGCTCATTATAAGCCTGCTCCATAAGTTCCATAAAAAGATCATGTAGCTTAGGAGGCTCTCGTAACATGTCTTCTTTTTGGATACCCCGCTCCAACAAATCGTCGTAAGTCAGGAAAATCCTAATCTTGTCCTGACCCAGTCTTTCGATCTTCATGACAGGATCCTCCTTTGCAGCATCTAACTATAGCTCTTGTATGGAAAATCATTTTTCTGCATACATTTGCTATATGTTTACTTTAACATGTCTTGCTTGCTAATGCACTACTTTAAGTAAAAATATGTAGGCTAATAGCTTATACGTCAGCTGGGGCGATTTGTTTCATATTAATATGATATGATAAAAAATAATTATTGTTATTGCAAAATATGCATGATTCGCCCATTTTAGAATATAATAATGTGATGGAGCTGACCCATTTTGAGTCAGCTCCTTTGTTAAAGTCATAAGATTAGTTATTAATGGACTGACTTCGATTCCTTTTTAATTTCTTCAACTGCAGCTTGCAGCTCTGGATCATTTTTAATAATTCCTTCAATTATTGAAGCACTCATCACAGGATTACTTGATTTTGAATTTTGCTGTTTGCCCTGACTCATCGACTTGCTTACTGATTTCTGCGCAGATGAGTTAGCTGATGAACTAGCTGAAGAGCTTGAAGAAGCTTGCTGCTGCGACTGTGGCTGCGATTGTGCCTGTGCTTGCGGCTGGGATTGCTGGGACTGCTGCTGGGATTGCGAATTTGCTAATTTCGACACCGCAGATGAAATGATATTGCTTTGAATATCATTTATTGCCCCCTGCATCACATTTGCTACGCCTGGCTTGCGCTTCATTAACGCAAATGCACCAACCATTCCAAGCAAACCACCTACAATAAATCCCGTCATTCTCATTAGTAACACCTCGCTTGATTTATGACTTCATCAGTAGCTTGACCTGCTGATGAATAAATCATTCGAGTTAGGTTTAGGTAAAATTGATTCAGTTTTCTTGAACCGTTGAATAATAATTGTTGCCATACCACAGCAAAAATAGAACTAGTGCCACAAATAAAAAGAAAACGACATTATAATAAATTTTCGTTAACTTTGCTTTCCTAGAGGGAAATTTCTTAGTTCTTGAGGGAAGCTTCCCTTCACTTTCCTCCTCAAACTCTTTATGAATAGCATTGCCAGTCTCGTGCTGCTTATTTTTTCTAGCTCGACGACTGAACTTTTCCATTCTACTCATTGGTTCTTATTTTCCCCTCCTATACCTAATCATTAAACCCATTATAAAATCAAATAAAAAATGTGCAATTATCGGAGTCCATATACTTCCCGTTTCAATATAGATATATCCTAGTCCATAGCTGATGCTAAAAACAAGTCCAGTTGGTATCCAATGCTTTAAATAGCGTACATGAATCAGTGCAAAAACGATACTTGTCCAATAAGGTCCTATTGCATGCTGAATTGCACCGCGAAATAATAATTCTTCACAAAAGCCAACAATTAAGCAAATGACAAAAATATGCCACAGAGGTCGATTCGCGAAAATTTTTTCGTTAATTCCTCCATCATCTACCGCTTCCTCTGACACAACTTTCGACACCAATAGATCGGCCGCGACTGCTAAAAGTGCCAATCCTATGCCCCATACGATAATTGTCGACAAAGAAGTATCAATCGTTAATAATTTAATAACATTTTGCCCTTGAAAAATGACCCATAATAAACCGATAATAAAAGTAAGAGCTTGCGTAATGTATAAATTGAGTAGCAGCACCTTATCATCAAGCTGATCGACTGAGACCTGGGTTCCCATTTTAATTTGAATTCGTCCCAACCGTTGTATCTTTAATTTTATTTTGTTTTTAATTTTCGTCAAAAGTTTTTTCATGTATTACACTTCCGATCCTCGGGATTACCATTTACATAAAGGAGAAATCAAATGGATAAAAGATTCACACGTAATGCGATGTTATTTAGTACATTATTTTTAGTCATGTTAGTTTTTGCTGTAGCTGCATTTTTCTACGGGTTAAATCTTGGCAGTAAAAAAACGGAGCAAAAATATGCTCATTTGCAAGAGACAGAGACTACTTCCACCGATTATGTTTATCAACAGCAAGATCTAATCTCATTTTATTTAACTGTTTACTCGCCATATCGCGAATTTCAAAACAATTGGACATCATCATTAACTAAAATTGCAAACAACGAAATTAGCAACGTAGCTTCACTTTACAAGGAAATTGCAAGTCAAGCAAGTAAAAAAGCGGAAGAAGCTGCAAGCACCAACTTTAAAAACGCCGGCTTAATCGGTGAAGCGCAACAAAGCTACATCCGCAGCTTGAAGCAATTTGCAGAAGCTGCTGAGGCATTGCAGCGTCGCAAACCTGCAAATTATGACGAAGTTATTCAAGCATTACAAAATAATGAAGCTTATATCTCTGCTGTATCACAAGCGTTAAATGGGCAATTGCAATTCTATAGTGCTATGCATCTATGGGGGAATTCTATAGATCCGAACATTCCAAGTGAATTTGACAAAAATGTTAACGTAAAATTTGATAATTGGAATAGTAAACCGCTACTTATCAAAAATGCAATTATCGCTCATTATTTGAATGATAAGAAAATTTTCGCAGACTATTTACCTCATGATTTAACAAGCAGTATTGATTATTTTATTACTTCAGGACAAGCTGAAAGTATGAATATATCAACGGTTGACGGAGTTATTTCACTATTATTAAACACTGGTGCGGTGCGCCCAGGCGACTATAATATGTATCGCAATAAATTATACAGTGATCAGTTTTTGCCGCAAATCCCATTTTTTTATCCTAATGTAGAGTAATTTCATTGTTTGTCAACTTTGTGAGCAAAAAACAACAAAATTCGTGTTTTGCTATCGAAATGTCACGATTTATTCTGTATAGAGGCATTGATTTTCTGAGTACTCTTGCTATAGAATAAGAGTGACCGTTACGTTCGTTGATGAAACTCTCGTCCACATCTTTCATCGATGCGGTGCGAGAGTTTTGCTGTTTATATTAATTGCGATTTATTTTCGCAACCAGGAGGTAGTATTGTAATGTTTAAAGTTCTAGTATCTGATCCAATTAGCGACCAAGGTATTCAACAGCTTGTGGATGCTGAAGACATCGTTGTAGACAAAAAGACTGGTTTATCCGAAGACGAATTAGTATCCATTATTGGCGAATATGATGCACTTCTTGTTCGCAGCCAAACTACTGTAACTGAAAAGATTTTAGAAGCAGGTAAAAAATTAAAAGTTGTTGGACGAGCTGGCGTAGGCGTTGATAATATCAATCTTGAAGCAGCTACTAAACTAGGGGTAATCGTTATTAATGCTCCTGATGGAAATACGATTACAACTTGTGAGCATACTTTTGCTATGATGATGGCACTTGCTCGTCACATTCCGCAAGCTCATAAAAAATTAACTACTGAGGGTGCTTGGGATCGTAAATCTTTCCTTGGCGTTGAATTGCGCAGCAAAACACTAGGTGTTCTAGGAATGGGACGCATTGGTAGTGAAGTTGCTAAACGTGCTAAAGCTTTTGGCATGAGCATTTTGGCATACGATCCATTCTTAACTGAAGAACGTGCGCAAAAACAAGGGGTTACACTAGCTACAGTTGATGAAATTGTTCGCAATGCTGATTTTATGACTGTTCATACTCCACTAACTCCTGAGACTAAGCATATGATTGGTAAAGCTCAATTTGAAGTGATGAAACCAGGTATGCGTATTATTAACTGTGCTCGTGGCGGTATTATTGATGAAGGTGCATTGATCGAAGCAATTGATGCTGGTGTCGTTGCAGGTGCAGCGTTTGACGTATTCGAGTCTGAACCACCAAAACCTGATCATCCGTTCTTGAATCATCCAAAAATTATTGTAACTCCTCACCTTGGCGCTTCTACTGTTGAAGCTCAAGAAAATGTTGCAATTGATGTTTCAGAACAAGTATTGCATATTTTACGTAATGAGCCATTTATGAATGCCGTAAATATGCCACCAATTCCAGCAGAAGTACGTAAAGTGCTTGAGCCTTATTTTGAACTTGGAGAAAAATTAGGTAACTTTATTGCACAAAGCACTGAAGGTGCTGTAGAAGATATTACAGTAAGCTACGCTGGTGAACTTTCTGATGTTGATACTCAACCGCTAACTCGCTATATCGTTCGCGGCGTATTGTCTCACTACTTAGGCAGCGATAGCGTGAATGTTGTTAACTCTATGCATATTGCAAAACAACGTTCTGTAAATATCGTCATTAATAAATCTCGTACTTCTCAAGACTTTACAAACCTTGTAACTGTAACATTACGCACAAATAAAGAAACTCGTTCTGCTGCAGGTACGCTTCTATCTGGATATGGTGCACGTATTGTTCAAATTAACAACTACAATATTGACTTAACACCAACTGGTAACTTCATTCTTATTTCTCATAACGATAAACCGGGTATCATTGGTCGCGTTGGTACATTGCTTGGTAATAACGATGTTAACATCGCTACAATGCAGGTTGGTCGTCAAGATGAAGGCGGTCAAGCAATCATGGTATTGCGTGTTGACAAACCAGCACCTAAAGAAGTTCTTAAACAACTTACAGACCTTCCAGAACTTCTAAGCGCTAAAGAAGTAGTACTGTAAAGCTATAAATAATTAGGGATGCTTAGATAGTCTATCAGTGACTATCTGAGCATCCCTTTTTGATATATTGCATAAAAAATAAGCAAAAATGTCCTTTTCGTATGACCCTCATATGAAAAGGACATTTGTAATAACCAGTTTAATTCATACAATGTTTCACGATTAACAAGATCTATCAACTTTATCTTATTAATGTCGACGAAATCAGCAATTCACTGATTTCGTATTATCTCGATATCTAACTAACCTTGTCTGACTCCGTCGATCATCGGATGCTTTCATGAATAGCTACTGGTAATAAAATGGTGAATGTCGTACCTTGGCCAACTAAGCTGTCTACAGCAATATTCCCCTTATGCTGTTCGATAATATTTTTAACGATAGCCAGTCCAAGGCCTGTACCTGAGCTTGTACCGCGTTTACGAGCTTTATCTGCCTTGTAGAAGCGTTCAAAGATATACGGAATATCCTCCGCTGGTATACCGTGACCTTCATCTTTGATTTTAATCTGTACAAACGCTTGATGATTTAAGCTAACTTCAGATGCTTCGATAATAACTCGCTTGCCAGTATCAGTGTGACGGAAGGCGTTATCTATTAAATTCGTCATCACCTGCTCTAGCCGATCCTCATCTGCATGCTGCAATACTAGCTGATTGCTGCTTGGGATATAAATTAGTTCTATTTCACGTTCTTTCGCAAATACGCTAAACTTGCGTATAATACGCGTCATCATACTGCTGACATCAACGAGCTGATGCTTCATATTCATATAGCCCGCTTCCATCCTTGCAATATCAAGAAAATCGTTTACTAATCTTCCCATTCGAACAGACTCATCATAAATCACTTGTACTAGCTCTTGTCTTTCCTCTGGCGATGCGACAATATCGTCTAGCAATGCCTCGCTATAGCCTTGTAACATTTGCAAAGGAGTACGAATTTCATGGGAGATATTCGCAAGAAAGTCTCTGCGGATTTTATCTACCTTTTCTTCCTCCGTAACATCACGCATAACCGCTACAACCCCACGCATTTTATCACCAGACATGAGCGGAGTAAATACAACTGACCAAACAAAGCTTTGTACATGAATTTTATCCGTACAATCTTTGCCATGTCTTAATACTTGAATATAATTTTCCCTTAACGGTGCAGGCACCTTAGGAAATCTCAAGCCATCCTCAGTATTTAGCTCATCCTCAATCAATTGCCATTGCTGAAGCAGCATATGACCCTGCGGATTTGTTAAAATGACCTCGCCATTAGCATCAAACGTAATTACCGCATCACCAATACTGCGAAGCACATTGGAAAGATGATTACTTTCATGATTCAGATCATAAATAAGCTTTTCCAGCTTTTCCGTCATCTCATTAAAGGTCATTGCAAGCTGACCGATTTCGTCTGAGGATACTACTTTAACTCGAGTTGTATAGTTCCCTTTAGATATTGAAACGGCTGCATCTTTTAATTGTAAAAGCGGCTGTTGAAGCTTCGATGACAAAAAGAAAGCAAAAAACGTTGAAAGCAAAAAGCCGATAATCCCTGTAATAATAAAAAGCATTTTAATATCGTGGGCATTTTCCGAGAATGACACATCAATGTATTGCAGTAAAAAAGAGCCCAAAATGAGCAGAACTACTGCAACGAGCACCATAATCGTAACCCATAGCTTTCCGACGACACTATGATACAGTAGATTAAAAATTTTACGCAGCCACTTCATTTTATTTTGGCACCTCTAGCTTATAGCCTACACCCCATACCGTCGTAATCATACTAGCAGCTTCTGCAGATACTTTGTTAAGCTTTTCACGCAAACGTTTAACGTGTGTATCTACAGTGCGCAAATCACCGAAAAACTCATAATTCCATACATCCTTCAAAAGTTCTTCACGCGAGAATACTTTATCAGGAGAGCTTGCTAAATAGTGCAACAGCTCGTATTCCTTAGGCGTCAAACTTACTTCATGACCGCCTGCAGTTACGCGGTGCGCATCATGTTCAATAATTAAATGTGGAAACACGATGCTGTTAGAAGTATTCATTTCCTTCGTTAGGAAGGCAGTAGCGGAAGAGCGACGCAAAATTGCCTTCACGCGATAGATGACTTCTCGAGGTGAGAACGGTTTAACTACATAATCATCAGCACCTACTTCAAAGCCTTGAACACGATTCATCTCTTCCCCTTTAGCTGTTAACATAACAACTGGTGTGGATTTAACTTGACGTAATCTTGAGCAAACCTCAATTCCATCAATACCTGGAAGCATAACATCAAGCAAAATTAATGCATAATCACGATTCATAGCGAGACTTAATGCTGTTTCACCATCTTCAGCTTCCTCGATTTCATAGCCTTCTTTTTCAAGATACATTTTCAATAAGCGACGAATTCGCTCCTCATCATCGACAACTAAAATACGATTAAAAAAATCAGTCATCGTCCTCCACCTCTCTCCGACTTAATTAAAACTAATTGACACCTGCATAAGAATGCAGACCTGCTACTAATAGGTTAACACCAACAAGTGTAAACAATACGATAATAAATCCGATTACAGCTAGCCAAGCTGAAGGTTTGCCATGCCAGCCGCGCGATAAACGGAAGTGCAAGTAAGCACTATAATAAAGCCAAGTAATGAGCGCCCATACTTCTTTCGGATCCCAGCCCCAGAAGCGACCCCACGCCTTCTCTGCCCAGATCATTGCAAAAATTAGTCCACCTAATGTGAAGATTGGAAAGCCAATAACAATCGCTCGATAACTAATTTCATCTAAATCATCTGGATCAATTCCTTTAAGTGCAGGCTGAATTGCTGCACCAAGCGGCTTTCTAATGATTAAACGAATAATTCCATAAATGATTAGACCAACAATAATTGACCATACCACTGTATTAAGCTTTCGTCCAGAGTAAACGCCATTAAACCATGATGGTGTTTCAAACAATCCATCCTTCATACCTAAAAACGGTGTTACCTCAACCGTTTCACTATTATATGGCTTGAAAATTGGCGGCATTGTGTACTCAACCGTAGATACAGATGTTGATAGTTCGCCTAATTCCGATACAGCAACATTTTCCTGATTGAATGTTGCTGTGTAACCCATCCCTTTAAAACCAAAGGCTGCCACAATAAACCCGATAACAATAATGATTGAAATTAACGTAAATTCTAGCCAACGGCTTGCACGTTTACCTAGCTTACTTTTATCACTGTAATCAACGATTTGAAGCAAATACATTAGCCCCGCTGCAAAACCAACAGCGAAAAAAGCTTCCCCTAACGCAGCCATCGTTACATGGATTTTTAACCAATGTGATTGCAGCGAAGGAATTAACGGCTGCACTTCACTAGGAAATACGGAAGCATAAGCAATTACGATAATCGTTAACGGCAGGGCAAACAAGCCTAACAACGGTTTTCTATAAATAACGAAGATGATCGTATATGCAATCATAATGGTCAAGCTTAGCAACGTAATAAACTCGTATAAATTACTTGTAGGAATTTGACCACTGCCAATCCAACGTGCAAAGAAATACAATAGATGGGCAACTAGCCCCAAGGTTGAAGTAGCAAACGCTATTTTTCCCCAACGAGCTTCATGAAGCTTAGGATCTCGCTTGCTCCATTTTTTCCCTGCCAATGTAACCATATAAAATACTGTGGCAATAACATAGATAAAAAATGCAGCACCAAGGCTAGAACTACTCAATTGTAACCAATTCATCCTTTATGTCCTCCATTGTCTAGACTTTTAGGGTCAAGCTCAATGCCACATTGCTTCAGGGCATAAGCTACGTCCGCTCTCAAGCCATACCAGTTTTTATTTGTGTGTGCACCGAGCGTTAATTGCCCATCGTCAATACGCAGCCATATTCTACGATGCTGCCAATAGGTTCCCATAATAAGGCCTAGCATACTGAAAAATGCACCAATCCATAAATATTTAACTGCTTTATCTATGCGAACATTTAAGTAGGTCGTAGCTGCTGAAAAATCAATATTTTCCATACCCTCTACACGAATATCTATTTTTTTAGCAAGCTCGCGATTAATGACATCCTGAGAAAAGCGAACCTTATCTTTTTCTAATGGGAAGTACATAAACACCTCACCATTCTCTGCAAGACCAGGACCTTTAATATTAAAGATAAACGCTGGGGCATTAGGATTATTGGATAATGTTATTGGCTCGCCTTCACTATTAATGGAAAAGTCCATATATTTGCTTAACAGCTCCAGCTTATAAGGGCCAACTTCATAATTTAGCTCAGGCTCCACCATTTTAAGATGAAAAGGACCAAAGCTTTCGCCTGTTTCAAGATTAATAATCATCGGTGAAACAGCATTTAATCGAGGAGTTAAATTATAGTCAAATTGATAAAGCTTCAATTCCTTGTATCGTAATGGCGAATTCACCAAAATGGAATGTCTATGTACTTCTTCTAATGTCGGTCTAGTTGTATCATCATTACAGTTATTTGTACACTCATACAAAATAACATCCGTTTGATATGTCTTAACGCGACCGCTATCCTTCATCTCTTGCGGAAGTTCTTCATTATTATACAGCTCTATTGAAAAGCCTTCACTTTTTACATAATAATTTGTACCAACAATCGGTACTGTATCTCCATCAGCAATACTAATATATTTATCGACATTCCAACCAGGAATGCTGCGAGCTAGCAGCACAAGTAAAAAGAGAATTAAACCGATATGGTTGATATATGGTCCCCAGCGGCTAAAGCGATTTTTTTCCGCTAACAGAGCTGTGCCAGATTGATCGATCGTCACCTTATATCTTTTTTTACGCAAAGCTTCACCATATTTAGCAGTCCATTCAATCGGCTCTTCTTTCAAAACGCCACTGTAGGTTGCTTTTTGCCGTTTTAAAAAAGAATGATGCTTGCGAATTTGTTGCTTACTAAGCGCTCGATATAGTGGCAATACGCGGTCAATACTACAAATTACCAGCGATGTGCCGATCATTACAAGTAAGGTAATAAACCACCAGCTTGAGTAAGTGTTATGCAAACCTAGCAAGTAGTATAGTTTACCTGAAAAGCCGTACTTCTCCTCGTAATAGACACTAGGATCAAAAGTGTTCGATAAAAAAGTAGATGCTTGCGGATAAATTGTTCCTAGCATCGCACCAATGAATGTAATAACGATCAAATAGATTGCCACTTTAACAGAAGAGAAAAAGTTCCATACTTTATCTAAAAAGTCGGGATTGGCTTTCTGTGATCGTCGTGCTACACCATCATAACGCATCTCTAATGGTTCATTACTTTCTAGTAGTTCTTTATCTAACGGTTTACCACACGATTCACATAACACAGTACCAACAGCATTTTGATGCCCACATTCACACTTCGTATTAACTGGTAATAACACAAACTACCCTCCTCAAGCCTTTCATACATTTCATTAAGTTGAGTGTTAAAACTAATTTTTTGCATGAAAAGCAGTGCATAAGCATAAGCTATTATTGAACGATTTGCTGAATATGCTCTTGTATTTGTGACTCCGTCATTTCTCCAACAAATACAGAGGAAAGCGTCCCGTCACGGTTAACAAAAAACGTCGTCGGGTACGAGCGAAGGCTGTATCGTTTTTCTGTCTTGCGATCTACATCGCGTAGTATGGTATAAGTAACACCGAGCTTTTTTACGTAATTCGATACTGTAATTGTATCTTCGCTTAAATTAATTCCTAAAATTTCTACTCCTTGATCCTTCCATTGCTCATACTGTCTTTCAAAAGAAGGCATTTCTCTTATACATGGCTCACAAAATGTTCCCCAAAAGTTTATGATAACTGGCTTACCTAAGTAATCTTCTAA
The DNA here is from genome assembly GCF_057221655.1 of Paenibacillus sp. plas6. Lineage (NCBI taxonomy): Bacteria > Bacillati > Bacillota > Bacilli > Caryophanales > Paenibacillaceae > Paenibacillus > Paenibacillus sp. plas6. The sequence goes on from NZ_CM170151.1 coordinate 134,192, forward strand.
AGCAACAGGCTCACCTTGTAAATTTGCTAAGCGAAATTGCGGAACATGTTCACCCTTTTTTACTATTCCACCTTCGTCTGCAGTAAAGGTTTGGATAATTGCATAGCCACCGAGTAAAAGTGCTAGCAATAATACAACAACCTGCACCTTTTTTCGATATTTACCCATTATGTATCACACCTTATTAAGTTTGTGACATACTAAGCCCAATTTAATTATAACGAAAATTCGACGGCATCATATGCCGTCGTTTCTTCTTATTTTTGAACTTTATGTGACTTGCGAGCTTCATTGCGCAACATGTTCACTTCTTGTTCAGTTAAATGACGAAATTTTCCTCGCGGCAATCCTTCTAAAGTAAGCTCGCCAAATCTTACACGCTTTAAACGTATAACTTTATGTCCAATTGAATCAAACATACGACGAACTTGGCGATTTCTGCCTTCATGAATCGTAATACGAATCGTGGCTTCATTTTTATCCATATCAACATCATGATACTCAACTTCTGCAGGAGAAGTCATTCCGTCCTCCAGCATGACACCATTTTGCAATTTTTCCAAAGCAGTTCCATGCGGTATTCCATTTACGGTAGCCAAATACGTTTTTGGTACATGATGCTTAGGATGAGTTAGCAAATTTGCAAACTCCCCATCATTTGTTAACAAAAGTAAGCCTTCTGTATCATAATCCAAGCGTCCAACCGGATAAACCCGCTCTTTAATTCCCGGCAAAAAGTCAGCGACAACTTTTCTTCCTTGCGGGTCCTTGGCACTTGTAATAACGCCTTTAGGCTTGTTTAACATCACATAAACTTTCTTTTCACTTCGTATTGGACGTCCGTTTACTGTAATCACATCAACATTAGGGTCTGCCTTTGTCCCTAACGTTGTTACAGGCTCACCATTTACTTCAACCGCTCCCGATAAAATTAACTCCTCGCATTTGCGTCGAGAAGCAACACCTGCTTGAGCTAATATTTTTTGCAATCGTTCCAAGTTTGTTCACCTCATCTACCATCATAACGATTAGAAACGAAAAGCACAAGCTTCACTAGTTAAATACGATCATACAGATGACAATAGCAGCGATAAAACCTACAAAATCCGAGAATAAACCTACTTTTAGCGCATATTTAGAATTGCGAATTGCTACTGCTCCAAAATAAACCGTTAGCACATACAGTGTTGTGTCAGTGCTGCCTTGAATCGTCGAGGCAATTCTGCCAATCATCGAGTCAGGACCATAAGTTGCAATTAGATCTGCAGTAAAAGCTAGTGATCCAGCACCTGTAATCGGACGTAAAATCCCTAGCGGGAATACTTCACTAGGAACTCCTAGCCAATCAAATATCGGCTTAACTAATGCAAGCATCGCTTCCATAGCACCTGAAGCGCGAAACATGCTTATTGCCACCATCATCCCTACTAAATGAGGAATAATGCCAATCGCCGTATCAAAGCCATCTTTAGCTCCATCAACAAACAACTCATACACTGGCTGTTTTTTGCGCACTAATGCATAAAGAGGTATAAAAACAAGGATTGCAGGAATCATATAGGCCGATATTTGCGACAAAAAATTAACCATGCGCCTCACCTCCTAGCCTTGGCAAGTCAGTTATATCGTTTGTATTAGGAGGAAGCGGCTTTTTATGTTTTTTAGATTGATTTCGATATGTAATTGGAACTGGAGGTCCTTTATCCCGATTGCGATACCAGCGATCAGCTACGATTGCAGCTCCTGTGGCAATAAAGGTAGCTGCAAGCGTCGTTCCAATAATTTCAGCAGGGTTGGCAGAGTTATAATTCATACGTATTGCAATTAACGTCGTAGGAACGAGCGTAATGCTCGACGTATTTAAGGCAAGCAGCGTACACATCGCTGGCGTTGCTGTATGTTTGTCTGGATTAAGAGTTTGCAGCTCCTGCATCGCTTTAATCCCCATCGGTGTAGCAGCATTGCCTAAGCCAAACATATTGGCACTTAAGTTGCTCATAATATATCCTAATGCGGGATGATTTTTTGGAATATCCGGAAACAGCCATCTTACGGCAGGATAAAGGAAGCGAGAGAGCTTATCCAGCAAGCCCGCTTCCTCAGCTATTTTCATCATTCCTAACCAAAACACCATAATGCTAATTAAACCGAAGCTTATTGTAACTCCTGATTTTGCCCCATCAAACGCAGCTTGTGTTATGGCATCAATATTACCGTTAATAATGCCAAAAATAACACTAATGACTATAAAAAATAACCAAATCCAATTAACCATCGTCATGCCTCCCCCTACATGATCGTATCTGTTCTGTATATTGCAGTAAGCAATTGAATTTATTGCAGCCATTCCTTGAGCGTGTTGTACAATGAGCTATACCAATGGTTTTGTTTCGTAAATTGGGCAAAGCTTGCTTCTGCCGATCGTTCGTTTAGCTTAATTCGCGGACTGCCCTTTTCATATAATGGAATAGAGCCAATTGGCACTCCATCGAGATAATAGTTCATTCTGCCACGCTCACCGAGTGAATAATGAATACTGTTCGCATCCACTAAGGAAACTTCAGCCTTAATCTTTTCTAGTTCTTCTTGTTCAAGCGGATAACGGAAATTTGTCCCATAAACAAGCTGACTTCCAGGCACCCGCTCTTCTGCCTCCGCTAAATTTGATAATGGGAAATGTTTAAAGCCCCAATTCAGCAAATTGCGATGATCACGCCAATCATCCCCATCATTTAATGTAACCACTGCAAGCTGCTGTCCATTGCGCGTCGCAGAACTAACTAGACAACGAAGTGCCTGCTTCGTATAACCGGTTTTAACCCCGTCCGCTCCTTCATACATAAACAGCATTTTATTTTTGTTACGCCATGAATAATTCCATTTTTCATATGGATTAGGAGCTTGTTTATATTTTGTTTTCACGATTTCCGCAAAAATTTTATTTTTTAGCGCATAGGCAGTTAATTTCGCTAAATCATTGGCAGAAGAATAATGCCCTTCCTCATCTAAGCCGTGCGGATTGCGAAACTGGGTATGCTTTAAGCCAAGCTCTTCCGCCTTTTGGTTCATTAAGTACACAAAGCCTGCCTCTGATCCTCCAACATGCTCAGCAATTGCGGTAGCTGCATCATTTCCTGAGCGAAGCATTAAGCCATACAATAAATTAGATAGCGTCATCTCCTCGCCAACCTTAAGATAGATGGATGAGCCTTCCTTTCCTGCCGCACGTCGAGAAACTTTCACCTTATCCTCAAGCCGCCCATGCTCAATTGCTACTATTGCCGTCATAATTTTTGTTAAGCTTGCGATTTTCGTCTCTACATCACCATTTCTGCTATACAATATTCGCCCAGATTGTACGTCAATAACGGCTGAAGCATAGGCATTTGTTCCAATATCTGGCGCTGAGTATACAGTTGGTGTGCCAGTCGCAGTGAAAATGATAAACGCAACAATAATTAAACTAATCCATCTCCTTAATTGCTTGTTCATTGATGTCCTCCTAACTCTTAGTTGTCTATTCGTAGTATATGCAGAGGCTTGTCATTGTAGACGAGCAATCCTAACATTCCTGAATCTGCTTAGATTAGTAAAAAAAGATGATCAAAAGGCCATATATGACGCTCTGATCATCTTAGGGAAAACTTATTGTATACAATTCGTTTGCTTTTACGCTTCTAGATTGGTTTACTCTTTCATCAATAATACGGTTTGTTTGCCTTATCCAAGTTATTGGACTGTACCATTGCCATTATGATTAAAGCTCATTACACTTGCCTGCATTCCGCTGTCGCTGCTTGCTTCTGCTGATGTGTTTGAACGAGAGGAGCCAGTAAATGCAGACGTCACTTTTTCAATTATGGCTGGTGCAGTATCAATGACTTTATCAAGCAGATGTGTTTGATTATCAAGTGGAACTACTTTTATTCCCTGCATCCCAACTACAAGAAAGGCGATTGGAGTGATGGATACACCACCGCCGCTTCCTCCGCCAAACGGCAACTGGCGATTTACCGATGCTCCTTGCTCGTGATGCTCATGCTCATCATGATTCATACGCAGCTCGCTGCCACCCGCAACAAAGCCTACACCAACACGTGAGATTGGTAAAATTGTATCACCACTTGGCGTATGAATTGGGTCACCAACAATTGTATTAATGCCGAGCATATCTTTAATTTGACTTAAGCTTACACCGACCAAGCCTTCGATTTGATTGGTTGACATCTTTTCTCCTCCTCGATAAGAAATTTAGGTCGTCTCCATGCAGTTGTATTGTTTCCAATACAGGCAGGTTGTATGTACCCTTCTCTCGTTACACCCTAGACACCAATGTCTTCCATAGCCGTAGGCTTTTGCGAAATTGTGTAAAATGAAACAGCAGATAAAAGCTTGCTACAATTAATGAACCGAGCTTAAGCTTCAACGTACAAGACCATTCCGTAATAAACACTTTATGTTGAAATTGAGGCTGAATCACTACATCAGGAGCATTCATTACCTTCATAAAGCGTGATATTCGTCCAAAGATAAGCCCTTTAATTGACCATAGCGCGCCGCAGCTTAACGCGGCAGACATCGCCTCTCCAGTGCCAACAACGGAATGCCAGCGCCAATTTAATAATTCTACCTTATACAAAAGATTGCGAAACCAAACCTTAAACTCTTTAATCATATCAAGCATATCAAGAATAAGTTCAAAATTTGAAATCGCTTCGTCCACTTCAAATTCGTGTGTTGTATCAGAACCATCTGACTTTTTTACCCGAAAGCCAATTCCTTTTGTGTTTAATTGCAATGATGGCATTTTTAGTGAAAATGAAACAAGTCCATATAACGCTGTAATCGTCATTTTCATTGCATCGTCTTCGTTTTTACGACGCACAAAAAACTTTAATTCTACTTTAGATAAAGAGAGAACAATAATGACGACAATAAAAAAAAGACCGATCCATAATAGCCAATAACTTGCAAGCATGCTCAATCTCCTCCTTAAGGATAAGCTAAGCAAAATTGCCATATGTGACTATAGTATGAACCAGTCTTATGTACATTATGAATATGATAATAATTGCATTAATCTTGTCTATGTTATTCTCTTACTTCGTCAATCGTCATTTGCCGTCCTTCAAAACGCTCGAATAGAAGCTGTGTTTGCTGATCCAGCTCTTCATCGTCCAGTGAAACCACTTTAGGCTCTGGCAAATCTTTAATCGACGCAAGTCCGAAGCTGTCTAGAAATGTTTTCGTCGTACCATAAAGAATCGGGCGGCCGATCGCATCTGCTCTGCCCACTTCTTCAATCAAATCTTTAGCGACAAGGGTATGAATCGCTCGTTCACATTTAACGCCACGAATTTCCTCAATCTCAACACGCGTAATTGGTTGCTTATAGGCAATTATCGAAAGCGTCTCTAAAGCTGCCTGTGAAAGCTGAGAACGTGTTGGTGTATAGGCCATTTTTTCAAAATAAGCCGCATGATCAGGATTTGTTGTTAAGCGAAATGCACCAGCAATAATACCGATTTGGACACCTCGTCCATCACGCTCTAGATCACGCTGCAGGTCAAGCACTAGCTCCTCAGCATAATCTCCGTCAATTGACATAATATCGGCAAGCTGACGCTTCGTTAACCCTTCCTCACCCGCCATAAACAGCAGTCCCTCAATAATCGACTTCAATTTCTGAAATTCCATCTACAGCCCCTTCTCCTCTCCACTGTATGACAATATCGTCGAAAAGTCCGTGCTGATAACAACGGATATGTTTCATCTTCATCAGCTCAAGAATAGACAAAAACGTAACGACGATCTCATGCTTTGCCATATGATCACGAATCAGCTTGGAGAAACGTACCGTTTCAAACTGTCGCAGCACTTCAACAATATCACGAATTCGATCCTTCACTGAAATTTCATCACGCTGCACAGTGGCGATAATATCTCTGCGATTAGCACGCTTTATCGCTTTTTGATAAGCAGCTACAATATCTGCAAGGGACACCCCTTGCAAAGGATTAATTGGCTGCTCTTTCATATATGCACTCATATCCTCAGGTTCCTTGGAATATACAAGGGAGCGCTGAAATTCTTTTTCCTTTAGTTCCTCAGCAATTTGTTTAAACTTGCGATATTCGATTAGCTTTTGAATTAGCTCCTCACGCAGGTCAGGTCCTTCATCAACCCATTCCTCGAAATCATGGTCTTCAAATACAGGAGGCTTCGGTAATAACTGCTGACTCTTAATGCTAAGCAGCGTTGCTGCCATTACCAAAAATTCGCTCGTAATATCTAGCTCTAATTCCTTCATCGCATGCAAATAATCCATATATTGTGTTGTTATTTCACTAATGGATATTTCATGTATGTCGATCTCGGCTCGATCAATTAAGTGAAGCAATAAATCGAGTGGACCTTCGAAAGAATCCAGCTTGTAATGTACAGACACTTTTCAACCCCCTGTTGCTCTCCATAACTTAGGACAACTAATTCTCACTAATGTAAACCGAACTTAGCTTACTATGCTTTTAGAGCTTTCGTCAAGTTCGCCATTTCAATTGCTGTAACAGCCGCCTCATAGCCTTTATTTCCTGCTTTCGTACCAGCTCGTTCAATTGCTTGTTCGATTGAATCAACAGTTAACACACCGAAAATCGTTGGCACGCCAGTTTTTAAGCCAACCGCAGCTACACCTTTAGCTGCTTCATTGCACACATAGTCAAAGTGTGGAGTAGCACCGCGAATAACAGCACCAAGTGTAATCACGGCATCATACTTTCCGCTTTCGGCCATTTTTTGCGCGATTAATGGAATTTCAAATGCGCCTGGCACCCAAGCTACCTCAACTTCATTATCCTCCGCACCATGACGCTTAAAGGCATCTAATGCACCTGCAAGCAGCTTGCTAGAAATAAATTCGTTAAAACGACCAACTACAACTCCATATTTTAGACCTTGTGAAATTAAATTGCCCTCATAAACGAATGCCATAATAAATACTCTCCCTTTATTTTAATAATTATTTTCTGCAAAATCATTAATTTTCTATCAATATTAGAATTTTAACAGATGTCCAAGTTTTTCGTGCTTCGTATGCAAATATTTTTCATTATGTTTGTTATGCTTTAATTGGATTGGAACTCGTTCCACTACTTCTAATCCGTAGCCCTCTAACCCTTTAATTTTACGCGGGTTATTCGTAAGCAGACGAATTTGCTTAACACCTAAATCCTTCAAAATTTGCGCACCGATTCCATATTCGCGCAAATCAGCAGGGAAGCCTAACTTAACGTTCGCTTCAACGGTATCATAACCTTCCTCTTGCAGCACATAAGCTTTTAATTTATTAATTAAGCCTATGCCGCGACCTTCTTGACGCATATAGAGCAATATTCCACTGCCCTCTTGCTCAATTCGCTCCAAAGCTGCTGCAAGCTGTGGACCGCAATCGCAGCGATGAGAATGAAATACATCTCCAGTTAAGCATTCGGAATGCACGCGAAGTAATACTGGTTTACTGGAATCAATTTCACCTTTAACTAAAGCAACATGCTCCTTGCCATCAATAACATTAGTATAAGCAACGATTCGGAAATCACCATAGTCAGTAGGCAATTTGCAGGATACTTCACGATTAACTAGCTTTTCCGTATGGCTGCGATAAGAAATTAAATCTTTAATTGTAATTAATTTTAAGCCATGTTGTTTTTTAAACTGAATCAAATCATCAAGTCGCGCCATTGTGCCATCTTCCTTAATAATTTCGCAAATGACTGCGGCTGGCTTTGCGCCTGCAAGTTTCGCAAGGTCAATTCCTGCTTCCGTATGACCAGCGCGTTGCAATACTCCGCCTTTTTTCGCAATTAAAGGAAAGATGTGACCAGGTCTGCGAAAATGTTGTGCTTTCGCTTCATCATCAATAAGTGCTTGAACTGTCATTGCACGCTCTGCAGCTGAAATACCAGTTGTTGTCGTAATATGGTCAACTGATACAGTAAACGCTGTTCCGTGATAATCGGTATTATGATTTACCATTGGCGGCAAATCTAGCTGCATTGCACGTTCCTCAGTAATTGGCGCACATACTAATCCGCGACCTTCTTTAATCATAAAGTTGATTGTATCTGCTGTGGCATATTGCGCCAGCGCAACTAAATCTCCTTCATTTTCCCGATCCTCATCATCAACAACGATAACAACTTTTCCTTGTTTTAAATCAACAATTGCATCTTCGATACTGTCAAATGGGTTATTCTCTGCTCCAATTCCATTATTCTCTCTCTCTGACATTTTCATTGTCCTCCCTTCGGGTCACTTACATAAAGCCGTGCTCTTGTAAAAAAGCTGCGGACAGCTTAGATGGCTGCTTTTTGGAGTCTCCTCGTTCCGTACCGACTCCGGCAAAGCCCAACAAATGCTCAACATATTTACCGATAATATCACACTCAATATTAACGACATCACCAGCTTTTCGATATTGCAATGCGGTTTGCGCTAAAGTATGAGGGATGATTGAAACAGAAACAAATTTTTCCATTACAGCAACGACGGTTAAGCTAATGCCGTCGATGGTAATAGAGCCTTTAGGAATGATATAGCGCAGCTGCTGCTCATCTTCAAGCTCTAAAGTGTAAACAACTGCATTGCCATCCACATAACTATCTTTAACTGTCGCTAATCCATCGACATGCCCTTGTACAATATGCCCACCAAAACGTGAGCCTATTTCCATCGCCCGCTCCAGATTAACCATTGCACCTTTGCTTAAATGAGATAAAGAGCTGCGTCGATATGTTTCAGGCATAATATCTGCTGTAAAGCTATCTTGATTGTATGAGGTAACTGTTAGGCACACACCGTTAACAGCAATACTATCTCCTAGCTTTACCCCATCAAGCACCTTTTTAGCCGCTACTGTAAGCTGCATTGCTTCTCCTTTGCTTCTTACTTGGCTTACCTTGCCGACTTCCTCCACTAAACCTGTAAACATATAGCTTCTTCTCCTCTCCAATTCATGCTATTGCTTGCCTCTCCGATAACGCGGATAACCGATTACCCGTATATCTTCTCCAACAAGCGATACCTCAACCTCCTCTAAGCTAAAAGCCTCCTCCATCTTCGCCACCCCTTCCATATCGAAGAGGGATGGGGAGGAGCTGCCGCCAACAAATTTCATTCCATAATAAAGAATGATTTTATTAATTAATCCTGCCTCCAGCATCGCACCATTTAATTTTCCTCCACCTTCAAGCAAGATCGAGCTAATCTCATGCTCGCCAAGCCAAGCCATTGCCGCAGATAAATCTACTTTGTCACCTTCGCCGCAGCGAACGACAGTTGCACCTGCCTCCTCTAGCAGTGCCTGCTTTTCGCGGCTGGCATCATTTGTTGTGAAAATGATTGCCTTTGAGTTGCTTAGTTTAAGCGCCCTTGCACTTTCTGGTGTACGGAGCTTAGCATCAACGATAATCGGAACAGGTTGTTTTGCAGCAACCTCTAACCTTGTCGTTAATGAAGGATCATCGGCTAATAACGTATTTACTCCTACCATGATCCCTTGGTACTGATGCCGCAGCGCATGTACCTCTGCTCGAGCAGCCGGTCCGCTAATCCATTGCGAACTTCCAGTTTTTGTCGCTAGTCGTCCATCTAGCGTAACTGCTGACTTTAATGTAACGAACGGACGCTTTGTTGTAATATAGTGATTAAATTTTTCATTTAATTTTGTTGCTTTTTCTTGTAAAACACCAACAACAACTTCAATTCCTGCCTTCTCTAAAAGAGCTACTCCGCTGCCAGCTACAAGTGGATTAGGATCCAGTGTAGCTATTACGGCACGTTTTATCCCTTTTTCGATTAACAAATTTGCACAAGGCGGTGTTTTACCAAAATGACTGCATGGTTCCAATGTGACATAAGCGGTTGCGCCCTCTGCTTTTTCGCCTGCCATTTTAATAGCCTGCACCTCCGCATGACCTTCGCCACGCTGCAGATGTGCGCCCATACCAACAATACTGCCATCTTTCGTAATTACACAGCCGACGACTGGATTAATTCCTGTTTGACCGATAGTTTTACTCGCCATTGAAATCGCTAAATCCATGTAGTATTCATCATTTATAACTTCAATCAAAACAAAAACCCCCGAAACGACAAACTGCCATTCGGGGGGAGATTGATTAATTTCGACAGCAAATAAACATGCTTGCTCTCATTTGTTAGAGTCGCTACCATGATTCTTGTGAAATTCTGCACATATAAAATGCAAAATAGATTCGTGTCCTCACTTTTTAATAATGAGAGCACAATGTCGAAAGTTCTCCTTCTCCCATCCAGACTTTACTGTCGGTTCTAGACTTGCACTAGATCAGCCAATTTATATACCACATATAAATTGGGTCACGGACTTACGAGACAGGAGCAACACTCAACTTTCTCGATCACCGCCGGTTGGGAATTTCACCCGACCCCGAAGGAGCTTGCTTTGTATTATTAACTTATTAATCATTGTTAGATGAATTCATACTCGAATATTACCATTATTCCGAAGCAAAATCAAGGCGCCAGCTATAACTTTATCTCAGCTGTTTTCTGTTGCTTTCTTTAACACACCATTGTAACCAAGCTACATATGAGCATTGTACTTAAAAAGGCTTAGCTAACTTGCAAATACAAGTGTTGCTAAGCCTTCCATATACAAGACTGTCCTAATCAAAAATGGCTGTTTACGCGTTTTCTACTAAACCTCGTAAACTTCAACAGATTCCATTTTCGAGCCATTGGAAAGAGCATCAACAAATTCCATGCCTTTCACAACTTTACCAAAGACAGTATGATGTCCATCAAGATGTGGTTGTGGTTGGTAGCAAATATAGAACTGGCTACCGCCTGTGTTACGACCAGCATGTGCCATCGCAAGCGATCCACGCTCATGTTTATTAGGATTAATTTCACAGTTAATTGTGTAACCAGGACCACCAGTACCTGTGCCGTAAGGGCATCCGCCTTGAGCAACAAAACCAGGGATTACACGGTGGAAAATTAATCCGTTATAGAATCCGCTATTAGCAAGCTTTTCAAAGTTTGCAACTGTGTTTGGTGCATCTTGTTCAAATAGGTCTAGAATAACCTCGCCACCTGCTGCAAGTTTAATTTTCGCTTGTTTTGCCATGATTTACATCTACCTTTCTTCATTTAGATAACAATACGTTACCAATTTCCTGCTTATTTCGCAAGTGAAGATTTTTGTAGACGCTCAGGAATTAGATCATTGCATACAATATTTTCAAGAGATTCGCGCTGTACAACTAGATCAGCTTGACCATCTTTAACAAATACAACTGCTGGACGACGAATGCGGTTATAGTTACTTGCCATTGCATAGTTGTATGCACCAGTACAGAATACTGCTAGCAAATCACCTTTTTTAGCTTCAGGAAGCTTCAAATCCCAAATAAGCATATCGCCGCTTTCACAGCATTTACCTGCAATCGATACAACTTCAGTAGCTTCTTCATTTGCACGATTTGCTAGAATTGCTTCGTATTTAGATTGATACAATGCAGGACGAGGATTGTCAGTCATACCGCCGTCTACTGCTAAATATTTACGAATTCCAGGAATATTTTTACTTGTTCCTACAGTATATAGTGTAGTACCAGCGTCGCCTACCATACTGCGGCCTGGTTCTACCCAAATTTCTGGCCAAGGATAATCAGCAGCCGTAAAGTTTGTTTTAATTGCATCAGCAATTGCATGAACATATTCTGCAATCGGAAGCGGTGTATCTCCCTCAACATAGCGAATACCGAAGCCGCCGCCAACATTAATGACAGAGAATAGAATACCAAACTCATCGCGTACACTTACGGCAAATTGAGTAACTTTTTCTACTGCCATACGGAAGCCTTCAACTTCAAAAATTTGTGAACCGATATGTGAATGTACACCTAAAAGTTTAAGATTTGAAAGCTTGCTCGCTTGAATAATCGCTTCACGAGCAGAACCGTTGCCTAAGTCGAAACCAAATTTAGAGTCTTGTTGACCAGTGGAAATATAATCATGTGTATGCGCTTCAACGCCTGGCGTAATGCGAAGCAATACATTAACTACTTTATTTTTGTTTGCTGCCAGCTCATTTAATGTATGAAGCTCAATAAAGTTATCAACTACGAAGCAGCCAATGCCAACTTCTAATGCCATATTAATTTCTTCTTCAGTTTTATTATTGCCATGGAAATGAATACGCTCAGCAGGGAAACCAGCTTGGATCGCTGTATACAATTCCCCATCAGATACAACATCCAAGGATAAGTTTTCTTGTTCTGCAAGCACACACATTGCTTTTACAGAAAATGCTTTACTTGCATAAGCTACTTGAAACTTTAATCCTGTAGCTTGAAATGCATTTACATATTCACGTGCGCGTTGACGAACTAGCGCCTCGTCAACAATATATAGCGGCGTACCAAATTGCGCTGCTAGATCAGCAACATCTACTCCGCCGATTTCTAAATGGCCTTTATCATTAATTTTACTCGTTCCGTGTAGATACATAGTTCCCCTCATCTTTCTTCTATCAATACTAAAGATAGACCCATAATATCGTTTTCAACAGTATAACCTAATGATGAACGTTGAAGAAATGGATATTTTCGTAATTAGTTTGTATTTTTAGTCTTATCTCCATTAGAATCCCGATCATCAATTGGCATCCGTTCATATTGCTGCGGCTTATTAATATTAGGTCGAGTACGATTATACAACACCGGCTTGCGAATGAGAATATTTATTGCAGACTTTATATCAAATGGTATAAGCGGCCATAAATATGGACGATTAACAGAACGTTCCAAAGCTAAAGCAACGATAATTAACGTTAACGGTATCGTTAAACCTGCCAAGCCAAATGCGGATACGGTAACAATTAGTAATAATCGTACTAAGCGATTCGCAAGTCCCAGCTCATAGCTCGGAGTAGCAAACATCCCTACTGCTGCCACAGCGATATAAAGAACAACTTCTGTTACAAATACACCGGTTTCAACAGCTACATCCCCAATTAAAATAGCTGCTACTAATGACATAGCTGTAGCGAGTGAACTTGGCGTGTGAACTGAAGCCATACGCATCAAATCAATACCTAGCTCAGCGATCAAAAACTGGGCAACTAACGGTATTGCTCCTGTCTCCTTTGGTCCTAAAAAATCAAGCGGAGCAGGTCGATACTCTGGATGCTGTACAAACAAAATCCAGAGTGGAAGCAAAAGCAACGAAGCCATTATACCAATAAATCGCACCCAGCGTAAATATGAACCTACTAAAGGGGTTTGTCTATTTTCTTCTGCGTGCTGCATTAAATCGGCATAGGTTACAGGCAGCATCATTACACTAGGCGACGTATCAACAAAAATTGCAATTGAACCTTCAAGCAAATGGGAGGCTACGATGTCTGGACGCTCAGAATAACGAACAAGCGGAAAAGGATTCCAGCCTCGTTTAATTGTTGCCTCCTCCAGCTGTTTATCTGCAAGCGGAAGACCATCAATTTTGATCATTTCAATTTTTCGTTTTACTTCCTGGAGAAGCTGCTTATCAACAATATCATCAATATAAGCAATACAAACATCCGTTTTTGTCCTTGCCCCTACCCTGAGCAGCTCGTAGCGCAGCATAGGATCTTTTAACCGACGACGTACTAACGAAATATTAACCATCATCGTTTCAATAAATCCATCACGAGAACCGCGCACGACCTTCTCAAGTGACGGTTCTTCTGGACCTCGTGCTGGAAAATTGCGCACTTCAATAATTAAAGCAGTAGTATCTCCATCTACAAAAATCGCACATTCTCCGCCTAAGACAGAAGCTAATACTAAATTCCAATCTTCTTCTTTACGAACTTGAGCTGTCGGAATATAGTATGTAAAAAAGCTTTCCAACGCATCATTTTTTAAATCATCACTTTGTAAATAAGTCAAACGTTCAATTGTTTCCAGCAAAATGGAAGAATTGACAAGACCGCTCATAGCCAGAAAAGCAACTCGCTTCGAAGCAATCGTCATTTCTCTAACCGATACATCAAAGCTCGTTTTATAACCAAGCTCATCTTCTAGGCGCTTTAAAATGTTATCCAAAGTGCCTGGTATCGGCTCTAAATCTGCGGTTTGTATTTGCTGCTTTTGTTGTTGCTGATTATGTTGCGAAGTTGTATCTGAAGTTCCACTTGCAGGCTTCCAAACTCCCTTTTCAACTATATTGCGAAAACCGATCTGAACATCATTTTGATCACTATATTGCTGTTGTTCAGCCTGTCCATTACTCTCGTTATCAGCTTCTGCTTGTAAAGAGCGCGGCTCCAACTGCGATGGATGAAATGATTGTTGCGTAGAATGTTGTTGCTCTTGATCCCTCATCAATAACACCCTTTCTTCAAATATAAAAGCTCACCATTGAAACATAAGCCAGTCAATTAATGAGCCTGTTATTTTGCCAAGCACCATCGCCATCATCAATGCAGTAATTGCCGCAGAGAGGCGAAGTCGTTTCGCTAAAATAGGCAACACATTTAACACCTCGGTTAATGCTGCTGCCAGCATCCCGACAAACATGCCATTTAATAAACCTGATACAATGCAAATCGCTGCATAAGGAAGCTTTATCGTTAAATCAAAAAAATCTGTTACCGTAAAGTACAGTGCTCCTAGCATAATCGCAGCCTCAAAAATATACGAAAGATGATAGGCATTCGATAGCTGCGCCAAACGGGGAACTAAGTCAAAAATAACAAGTAATGCTACAAAGCTCGTACCTACAACGATGCCGCCAGCCAAAGCCAAAAACACAGTTAAAGCTACTAAAGAAGCATTAATCATATCCTTCTTCTCCTAGCTTTTCTCTTTGCTTTTTACCTCGTTTACGTATTTCTTCTGCAATAACATAGGTGTTTACATTTTCCTGATACATAAACATTTCTACTTCTAAAGGATTAGGCTCCTCATTAAATTTCTTTTTGAAAATATGGTTAAAGAACAATACCATCCCTATGCCAACCCCAATAGAA
Organism: Paenibacillus sp. plas6; assembly: GCF_057221655.1. NCBI lineage: Bacteria > Bacillati > Bacillota > Bacilli > Caryophanales > Paenibacillaceae > Paenibacillus > Paenibacillus sp. plas6. The sequence goes on from NZ_CM170151.1 coordinate 149,253, forward strand.
TATGGGATTTGAAACCATAATGGATGGTCGACTCGCTCGCCTGTAATCAGCTCAACAATACGAATATGTGTTTCTTTCATATTTACATCAGCATGAAAATTCATTAACGCTAACCCCGAACCGCAAAATAACAGAAGCCAGCATATAACAAGCAGCAAATAACGCGGCTTATTTGGTTTCTCGGATATCATAACTAATATTTGCGGATCACCATACACTTCAATTTGTATATTAAGCCAACGAGACTTGATAAGATCAATAATTTGCAACAAATCAATGACCACACGATTTCCGTCTTGCTGCTGATGTTTATATAACACTAAGTTTTTCAGCTCTTGCTCTATATTTTTATCTTCACAGAGTACATGTGCAGCATCACTGAGTTTGACTTCTTGGTATTTTCTTATGCTTATTCTTTTTTTAAGTCGGATAAAAATAGTTTTTGCCTGTGCCTCCGTTGCCATAGACACGCCTCCTCTTCGTCTATGTAGCCTCATGTTAGTATGAGCAAATCTTGAATTTTTATCCTAATGGCTAAAAAGGAAGGCTATTGCAAACCTCGATCAAGGTAGCTAGTTACACATAAAAAGCTGGGCAGAAATCGGCTTATTCCTCCTTCGCTTCGCAGGTAGAATTTAAAATTCTTCCTGATGCTACAAGAGAATACTCCATGTTTCTGCCCAGCTTATGACAGGCTAAAGCTTAGCTTCTTATATAGATCAGCTAAGCTTTAGCCATAGTATATTTCTATAATGCAATCTGATCTTTGATCATCTTCAAAATTTTCTTTTCAAGGCGCGATACTTGAACTTGAGAAATTCCTAAGCGGCTCGCAACCTCTGATTGCGTTTTATCTCTAAAGTAACGTAAATAAACTATGGTTCGTTCCCGTTCACTCAACCCTTCAATCGCTTCAGCAAGTGCCATTTTGTCAAACCAATTTTCTTGTGACTCATCCGCGATTTGATCCATAAGTGTGATGGGATCGCCGTCATTTTCAAAAACAGTCTCATGAATGGAAGTAGGAGGCTTATTGGCCTCTTGCGCAAAGATGACATCCTCTGGTGTAATTCCTAATCGCTCGGCTACCTCCGAGATTGTTGGCAGTCGTCCCAATGTTTTGGATAACTCATCCTTCATTTTACGAACCTTATTAGCCAATTCCTTTAATGAACGACTAACCTTGATCGTTCCATCATCACGCAGGAAGCGTTGAATTTCGCCGATAATCATCGGTACGGCATACGTAGAAAATTTTACGTCATAGCTTAAATCAAATTTATCTACTGATTTCAATAGCCCGATACAACCTATCTGAAACAAATCTTCAGGCTCATAGCCACGGTTCATGAAGCGTTGAACCACCGACCAGACGAGTCTAATATTGGATTGAATAAGTCGATCTCGTGCGCCCATATCGCCCGCCTGCGCCAATGCTATTAACCGTTTTACTTCTGCATCATCCAGATAAGGCTGGCCTGTTTGCTTCAAATCCACATTCATGAGGTTCAACCCCTATGCCCTAACTAAAGAGCGCTTTTTTTGATGCGATGCGCTTCATCATCGATATTGTTGTCCCACCGCCAAGTGTGCTAGTTACTTCAAAATGATCCATAAAGTTCTCCATGATGGTAAATCCCATTCCTGATCTTTCCTCTTCAGGTCTTGTTGTAAATAACGGTGTGCGGGCAAGTTCCGTATCTTCGATCCCGACACCGTAATCAATAATTTCAATTGTCACTTTTCCATCTTCAATAACACCATTCATGACAATTTGCTTGCTTGGGTCGTTGTTGTAGCCATGAATAATACTGTTCGTGACTGCTTCAGAAACTGCAGTTTTAATATCTTCCAGTTCCTCCATTGTCGGATCAAGTGTAGAGACAAAGCTAGCAATGACCATTCTGGCAAAGCTTTCATTACAGGATTGAGCACTAAAAGTTAGAGAGAATTTATTATTGGCGCTCATGATACCACCTCCAGGCTTGAAAGCGCGTGATACTCATCATCAGTGCTTTCAATGATTTTAAATAAGCCTGATATTTCGAGAAGACGATTTACGGTACGATTAGCATTGCAGATAATCATCTTGCCGCCTCTTGCCTTCACTTGCTTATATCTGCCTAGGATGATCCCAATACCAGAGCTATCCATAAAGTTTAACTGCTTCAAATCCATTACTACATGCTTTACATGCTCTTTCATCATCGCTTGTTCAATTAAGCTTCGTACTTTGTCAGCATTATGATGATCTAACTCGCCCTTTAAGCGGACAATGATCGCATTTTGATGATGCTCAATATTTGCTAACATACTCACTACACGCTCAGCTCCTCTTTGTTATTTTTGTCAAAGGTGCATAAGTTGTTAGAGTATGATTCAACAATGAAATTAACTTTTCCTGCCACCTGACAAAACTAGAAGAAAAGCGCTAAAAGCTTATTTTTTATGCTAATGGAACAAGCTTTTTGTCGAACGTTTCAATAATCTCCACCAATTGCTACGTTCAATTGTTTCTGGGGCTAATAGCTCATATTCTTTCATTAGAACATCCCCTTGATAAATCATTAGCTTGCCAATTGGCTGTCCTTTAACAATAGGTGCTTTAACAGATTCATCCATATCTAGCTCATAATGAATTTGTTCAGTGTTGCTACCGCGTTTTACAAGTATGCTAAAGTTGCGAGGTGCTACAATATCTACCTTGCTTTCCATACCTTTTTCAATGTTTAAAGTTCCGATTAAGTCTCCCTTCTTAAAGATCGGAAAATTCATATATTGGGCAAAGGCGTAATCTAGCATTTGAGTAACTTCAGCGTTTCTCACCTTAGTTGAAGGAGCTCCCATGACAACTGCGATTAATCGCATGCCATCACGCGTTGCAGATGCAGATAAGCAATATTTTGCTTCACTTGTATAGCCAGTTTTTATACCGTCTGCACCGTCATAAAAACGAACTAATTTATTCGTATTGACTAGCCAGAAAGGATTATCTGTATCTTTACGCAAATAATCCTGATATTTCCCCGTAAAGTTGCGAATTAAATCATATTTCATTAATTCACGTGACATAACCGCAATATCATATGCACTAGAGTAATGGTTTTCTGTTGGCAATCCATTTGAATTCATAAAATGAGTGTTTTTTAAGCCTAGCTGTGATGCGCGCTCATTCATCATAGCAACAAACTGTTCTTCGGTTCCGGCTATTTTTTCTGCAAGTGCAACAGATGCATCATTTCCTGATGCCATTGCTACTCCTTTCAGCATATCCTCTACAGTCATTTGCTCGCCAACCTCTAAAAAGATTTGCGAGCCACCCATTGATGCAGCACGCTCACTTGTTGTTACCATATCAGTCAGCTTAAGCTTACCTTGATCAATTGCTTCCATGACGAGCAACATCGTCATAATTTTAGTAATTGAAGCGGGAGGTAATTTTTGATGGCTATTCTTCTCAAAAATTACGGTTCCACTCTCGGCATCCATTACGATTGCAGATACAGCATTTTGTGCTAAAGCAGGACCAGAATTGCTAGTGCTGCCGGTTTTGGCTGAATTTGATTCTTCTGCTGCAATCGTAGGTGCAAAAACGTTACTTGCCAGCAACATACTGAAGATTAATAACGAAACGGTAAACTTTTTCAACTCATGTCCCTCCATTAGGAAATTAGATTGAATGCTGTTGCATTATGTAACTTAGTTACTCATTATTGCCTATTACAACCTACTTTATTCCAAAATAAAGCAAGGCAAAAAAGAGGTGCCTGCCAGCTCTCAACAATATGAATCATTGTTACAAGAGCATCACATGCACCTCTAAAATAGGTTTATTTTCTTTTTATATGATTTTTTTCTCTATCTATGAACTCCCTGCAACTTTAAAAACGTTGCACACCTTCCTTAGTTACGATCGCTTGCAGCAAAGGTTTAAGTGCTGGCGGCTCTTGAGCTATCTGAAAAGCTTCTTGCACCATTTTCACGACCTCATGATTTTCATCAAGTTCAGTATTGGTATAGAGTGTTGCAAGCACATCCTCTGCTGCAATCTGCTGTCCTACCTTCTTGCGTAATACAATACCTACTGCATGATCAATTGGATCTTCCTTTTTCGCTCGTCCAGCACCAAGCTTCATTGCCGCTAACCCTAACTGCTCAGCGGCAATTGCTGTAACGTAGCCATTACGTTGCAATGCTGTTACCTCATAGCGATATTTAGCCTGCGGCAAGAGAGCTGGATTGTCGATTACGCTCGAGTCCCCTCCCTGTGCAGTAATTAGCTGACGCAGTTTGTTTAATGCTTCCCCACTGTCTAACACTCTCTCAACCAATTTGCGAGCTTCTTCAACATTATGAGCTTTTTTACCAAGCACAACAAGCTGACAAGCAAGACTTAAGCATAGCTCGGTTAAATCCTTCGGCCCTTCACCCTTTAATGTCGCAATAACTTCAGCAACCTCAAGTGCATTTCCGATTGCAAAGCCAAGCGGCTGATCCATGTCGCTAATAACTGCTACAGTTTCTCTGCCTGTTTCAGTTCCAATTGTCACCATTGCTTGAGCTAGCTTTATGCTATCCTCAAGATTTTTCATAAACGCACCATTTCCCGTTTTCACATCAAGTACAATCGCATCTGCACCCGCTGCTATTTTCTTACTCATAATTGAGCTTGAAATTAGAGGAATCGATTCTACGGTCGCTGTCACATCTCTTAAAGCGTACATTTTTTTATCTGCCGGAGCTAAATCTCCACTTTGACCAATGAGAGAGACACCTATGGAGTTCACTTGATCGACAAACTGCTTTTGCGTTAATTCAGTATGAAAACCTTTAATGGATTCAAGCTTATCGATTGTTCCCCCAGTATGTCCAAGTCCTCGACCAGACATCTTCGCAACAGGGACTCCAACCGCTGCTACGATCGGAGCGATAATGAGACTTGTTTTGTCACCGACACCACCAGTCGAATGCTTGTCCACTTTAATACCTTCAATAGCAGACAAATCAACTTGATCCCCTGATTGTGCCATCGCTAACGTTAATGCAGCAACTTCCTTATCTGTCATGCCATTAAAGTAGACAGCCATCGTCCAAGCTGCCATTTGGTAGTCAGGTATTTCACCCTTGCAATATCGTTCAATCCACTCATATATGTCTTGAGTAGAATGCTCTTTCCCATCGCGTTTCTGTTGAATGAAATCTACGGCTCTCATCGTTTCCTCCAGTATGTGCTTTGCGTAATTATTAGGTGAACGTTATAGTGCGCATTCGTACAACGACATCTTTCCTTTCAAGTACTGTGCCTTAAGCACGTATTCATCTAAAAGCTGACTAATCGCGATGACATCCTTATGCAACAGACTTCCTCTTTGTGCCGCTGTAACTTCCATTTGCTTGCGCAGCATTTCAATCTTCTTGTTCAATTGACTGTCCATTTCGTTTCGCAACCATCCTCACCTAAAACATTTCAAAAAATTTGCTTGATTGATTCCTTTCGACATCATGCCAAATTCTTCTAGCTGCCATGTCCTGCAAACGCAACAGAACAAACAAATTATACGATAATTGTCACGACGAAGGTTGTCAGAAAAGGGCAGGACAATTGTGAACATTCTGTGACGGATAAGTTATATTTTGGCGATTAATGACGTTACAAGCTCTAAAAACTGAGATTTTACACGATTCGTCGTTTCCATAACTTCTTCATGCGACAATGGTTGATCCAAAATACCTGCCGCCATATTACTAATACAAGATATACCAACAACTTCAATTCCGCTATGTCGAGCAGCGATCACTTCTGCAACTGTCGACATACCTACAGCATCAGCTCCTAAAATACGCAACATGCGAATTTCAGCCGGCGTTTCATATGACGGACCTAACAAGCCTGCATATACGCCTTCCACCAAATGAATCCCTTTTTCTTCAGCAATAGACTTTGCAATTCCACGTAATCGTTTGCTATAAGCCTCTGACATATCAGGAAAACGTACGCCAAGTTCATTATCATTTGGACCAATTAATGGATTTTTGCCTGTTAAATTAATATGATCAGCAATTAGCATCAGATTGCCCGCGGCAAATTGCTCATTAATCCCGCCAGCAGCATTTGTTACGACTAACGCTTTAACCCCTAATGCTTTCATAACACGTACAGGAAATGCAGTAGTTTCAGGTGCATAGCCTTCATACATATGGAAACGACCACGCATTAATACAACTTGACGTCCTGACAATGTGCCGATCATCAATTCACCAGCATGTCCTTCAACTGTCGAAATTGGAAAATGTGGAATTTGCTCGTAGGGAATAACGATCGCATTTTCAATATGATCGCCTAAAACCCCTAACCCAGAACCAAGAATTAATCCGATCTCTGGTTTGCTTGTTAGTTTTTGCTCAATGTATTGAGCAGCTTCTTTAATTTGTTGGCTAGCAGATTGATTACTCATTTAAACCTCCTAAAAGTTACATTTAATAAAATTACAACGGATTACTTTAATAAATCTAAAAAGCTTTTCCCATTTGGCGGAGCGGTGACCTGAAAATTATGAGCGATTGTAGCTCCTAGATCAGCATAAGTCTCTCTTGTATCCAGCTTAGTTGGCTGTTTAAATGCAGGACTGTATACAAGAAGCGGTACATATTCACGCGTATGATCAGTGCCGTGATGGGTTGGGTCATTACCATGATCCGCAGTAATAACCAGCATATCATCTTCTGTAATACAATTAAGTATGTCTGGAATCGCCGCATCAAATTGTTCAAGCGCTTTGCCATATCCTATCGGATCGCGTCGATGACCGTAAAGCGAATCAAAATCGACTAAGTTCGTAAACAATAGACCATTAAAATCGTTTTTTAACAGTGAGATTGTTTTTTCGATACCATCAGCATTGCTCTTTGTTGGATTAGAAACTGTAATTCCTTCTCCATCAAATATATCGGAAATTTTTCCAACTGAAATAACATCATAGCCTGCATCCTTTAGAGAATTTAACACAGTCGGCTGAGGAGGCTTAACAGCATAGTCATGTCGATTTGGCGTTCGAGTAAAGTTACCAGGTTCACCAACGTATGGTCTAGCAATGACACGACCAACGGAGAAACGCTCGTCCATCGTTAGTTCACGAGCAATTTCACAAGCGCGATATAGCTCCTCTAGCGGAATAATATCCTCATGTGCGGCGATTTGTAATACGCTATCGGCACTTGTATAGACAATCCATGCACCAGTTTCCATTTGCTCTTTACCAAGCTCTTCAAGAATTACCGTTCCACTAGCTGGTTTGTTGCCAATTACTTTGCGTCCAGTTCGCTGCTCGAAAGCAGTAATGAGCTCTTCTGGAAAACCATTTTCAAACGTCTGGAACGGTTTTTCGATTTTTAATCCCATAAGCTCCCAATGACCAGTCATCGTATCTTTCCCAACCGATACCTCTGCCATTTTCCCGTAATATGCGGTCGCTGGGAAAGTATTATCCGGCTGCCAATTATGAATAGAGGCAATGCGATCTAGACCAAGCTTTCGTAAATTTGGTAGCTGCATATTGTATTCACGCGCAATATGACCTAAAGTATGACTTCCTACATCGCCAAATGCTGCTGCATCTGGCAATTCTCCAATTCCAACACTATCCATGACGATGACTGCAATTCGCTTAAATTTCATAACTGCCTCCTTATGTCTAGTTCGTTTATTAAGCTCAAGAGCGATTGCTAAGCGCGCGGATGTGCGCTGCGATACGCTTCCTTCATTCCGTTTTTAGGAATTTCTGTATATTTCATTGTGCTTATAATATCAACATGTCCAAGCAGCTCTTGGACTACATGAACATCCGCCCCATTTTGCAATAGATGAACTGCTACAGAATGACGCAACGTTTGCGGAGTAATATCCTCCTCTATACCTACTTCCTTGCCATATTTTTTTAATATTTTCCAGAAACCTTGACGAGTCATGCGACTGCCAAGATGATTGAGAAACAGCACTTCAGCAGTTGTTCGCTCAGTAACAAGCTGATCTCTACCTTTGCTTAAATACTCCTCTACAGCTTGCTTAGCATAGCTGCCAAATGGCACAAAACGCTCTTTGCCACTTGGACTAATACATTGTAAGTAGCCAAGTGATAAATTTACTTGATCAATATTTAGCGCGACTAGCTCTGAGACACGTATGCCTGTTGCGTACAATAACTCCAACATCGCTCGATCACGTAAGCCGCTTGCTTTTGAAGTATCAGGAGCATTTAACAACGCTGTCGTCGTTTCCAGCGTAATAATATGCGGTGTCTGTCTATCGGGCTTTGGCGGCTCTAAGTATATCGACGGATCATATATAATATGATCATTTATCATTAAAAAATGAAATAATGCCCGAATTGAGACAATATGTCGTGCAATTGTCGCTGGCTTTAGTCCCGTTTCTTTCAGCATATTTATATATTTCAATAAATGATGCTTATGTACACTGCTCCATTTTGTTACTGCTTGTCCCTGTAAATATTGAATAAATTTTACTAAGTCTCTTTCATAGGACTGATAGGAATTATGTGAAAGCTTTCGCTCATGCTTTAAATAGTTTAAATATTGCTGAAACTGCTCATCCATCCTATCACTTCTTTCATCCTTATTCTCCGTATCGCAAAAACCAGATTAATCGATCTGGAATGCTGTACTCCTCCAGTCTTTCATAGGCTTTAAACGCTTTTACGGCATCACCGCTCGGCATATCATAGGGTGAGCCAAAGCTAAACAAGCTATTCAACCACTGATAAACAATTAATACTATGATGAGGATTACTACAAAAAGCAAAAAAAACATAAAGCGTCCTAGCATTTCTTTCATCATCTGCGCTAACCTCCCCACAAAATGCACCTTTCCCTAGAAAATATGTGCCTGATGAGCATTTTATGAAGGTTGTCTAAGCGACCATTAGAAAAAAGGCCTGCACTTCCTTTGTTCGGAAAGCAGGTCTCATATTATTTCCCATCATTTTTAGTTCGACAGCTTTTACATATTCCATGAAAATCAAGCCGATGATCCAAAGTCTCAAAACCCATTTGCTCAAGTAGTCGTTCTTCAAGCGGCAAGAGCCAATCATCTTTAATTTCACTGACGACTCCGCATTGTACACAAATTAAATGGTGATGGTGATGACGATTGCTATCACCACGCAAATCATATCTCGCAACTCCGTCACCAAAGTTTAACTTCTCAACAATATGTAAATCAGTCAACAATTCTAAGGTTCGATATACAGTAGCTAGTCCGATTTCAGGAGCAATATCCTTCACCATTAAAAAGACATCTTCAGCACTGAGATGATCTTCTTCATTCTCAAGCAAGATGCGCACAGTTGCCTCACGCTGCGGAGTTAACTTGTAGCCCTGAGCTTGAAGCTGCTGTTTTATTTTATCAATTTGGGCTTCCATAATATCCTCCTGCCTACATCTCCTACTAAAATATGTTTTCATTATATTAGTTAAAATAGGCAGAAGTCAAACGTTATCCTTTAAGTTTTCTCAAATTGTATCCGTTATATACCAGTTTACTAACTGCGGCGAAACATAAACTTCGATCAATGTCGCCACTGCTAGCAATAATAGCATCGTCATTGCAACAGTCGAAAAATGAATAACTTGTTCTTTCATATTGCCCCCCAGCTTGCGAATCCGTTGATTAAATAAAAAGCCGGCAAAGCTGATTGCAGAGCTGCTAATAATAATAAGAGCAGGGATTACAAGTAAATTGTGAGGAGCGACACTTAAAATGCTTAACCACGCCCCGTCACTGCCCAAAGATTGAATAAGCATATAGATCGAGCTTCCAAGTAAAAAACCCTTTATAAAATTTAATATAACGATGACTGGCACCCCAATCATAGAAATCCCAAGGATAATGAGGACTAATGCCCATTGTACATGTTTGAAAAAAATATCCCAAAACAGCATAGACGGCTCTAGCTCAGGCAATTGCTCCAGCCATGCTGCATATTGAACTATTCCTTCATTTAATCTCTCTTGTTGTTCAACTGGCAATGCTTGTAAAAAAACACCGCTGCAAATTGCTCCAATTAGCATTACAACTGCCAAGTAAATCCACTTGTTCCAGTAGTTACGCATCACTCTCACTCCTCTAATCTAGCTTCTCCTTAAATAAATATGCTAGATTGATAGAGCTTATGCCTGTCCAATTGCCCCGCTATGCCTCGCTATAATAAATGAAAGTACTACTGCAGCTTACCGGTAGCTTGCAGCAATTTCCATGCGTATACCGCTAATAAAGTTTTAGCGTCACTAATATCTCCACTAGCAATGTAATGTTCCGCTTCCTCTAGTGTAATTAGCTTTACAATAACATCCTCATCTTCATCCAGATTTTGCTTGCCAAGCGTTACTTCGTCTGTGAAATAAATGTACAATAACTCATCTGCAAAACCTGGAGATGTATAAAATTTATGTAACAGCTTTAAATTTGCTGCTATATAGCCAGTTTCTTCTTCCAGCTCTCTAGCCGCCGCAACTTGTGGCTCTTCATTTGGGTCAAGTTTACCTGCTGGAATTTCGACTTGTGTTTTGCCTAGCGGCTTACGAAACTGCTCAACTACGATTAGTCTGCCTTCATGCAAAGCAAGCACGGCTGCTGCTCCTGGATGACGAATAATTTCACGAGTGGCTGTTCTGCCATCAGGCAATTCAATTGTATCTACTTGCAAATCTATTACTTTGCCTTTGAAAATTTGCTTAGTAGCAATCGTTGGTTCATGCCAAATTTTTTTCTCAGTATCCATTGATAATACCTCCAATACAATCTTAATTAAACATTTGGACTAGCTGTCATATTATTCAAACTAACCTCATAAGCTGAAAGCAAATTCATTTCTTATGAGGTGGGAATAATGGTTAAGCAAAATGTGTCGCAAAACGGCTTGCTGCTCCTTGGAAAAGCAACAGAAATAAAAAAATCACTCCATGCCCTCATCAAAAGCAAAGGCGAAAGAACTACCTTACCGCAGCTTGTAAACAGCTCAAGGAATCCTTTACAAAACTAAGCTTATGAATGAGCAGCATGAAGTGTTATTATTAGCAGCTAGCTTTTAAAATGAGCCGATTGTTTCAGCAATTCAACAACTAATTGCGATGTCTTCACAAGATTTTCGACTTTAATTTGCTCATTTGTTGTATGAATATGCTCATAACCTACTGCTAAGTTAACGGTTGGCACACCTAAGCCATTAAATACATTGGCATCACTGCCTCCGCCAGAATGGAATGTGCGCGGGGTAGCGCCAATTGCTGTAATAGCACGGCTAGCAAGTTTAACGACATCACTTTCTTCTGTATGCTCATATGCAGGATAAACGATATTGCTTTGGAATTTGCATGTTGCACCAAAATGAGCGACCGTTTCTTCAACGACTTGCTTCATATGAGCAACCTGTGCATCAAGCTTTTCCTGCTTAATGCTACGCGCTTCTGCAGTAAGCTTCACATAATCACATACAATATTTGTTGGGCCTCCGCCTTCAAAACGTCCGATATTAGCTGTTGTTTCCTCATCAATTCTTCCAAGCTTCATCGCACTAATGCTTTTGGCAGCTACTTGAATCGCACTGATACCTTTTTCTGGACTAACACCTGCATGAGCAGATTTCCCGAATATTTCGATAAAAATTTGAGCCTGTGTCGGCGCTGCAACAGCAATATCTCCGATATCTCCATTAGAATCAAGCGCGTATCCATATGTTGCTTCCAGCATCGCAGGATCGATTGCACGCGCACCAAGCAAACCTGATTCTTCGCCTACAGTAATTACGACTTGGACACGTGCATGTGAGGCATTGCTTTCTTTAACAACTTGTATTGCTTCAAATAAAGCCGCTATGCCTGCTTTATCATCACTGCCGAGAATCGTTGTTCCATCAGAACGAATATAACCATCCTCATCAATTTGCGGCTTAATCCCTTTACCTGGAGTCACAGTGTCCATATGGCAAGTAAAAAGAATTGTTGGCTGATCCTTAGCATCCTCAGTTGCTTCTAAAATAGCAAATAAGTTATTTGCGCCATGACCAGTAATCTCTTTAGCATTATCTTCAATCACCGTTAAGCCAAGCTCTTGCAATCTTTGCTTAAGCACAACGCTTATTGCTGCCTCATGCCCTGTTTCACTGTCTACTTGGACAAGATCAAAAAATTGTTGAATTAACCGTTTTTCTTGGACCATTTACTTTCCTCCAACATGCAAATTCGTATACAATAGATATATACGTTAATTGAAATTCATATAAAGGAGATAATCAACTATGCGTCAACAAAAATTGATGAAGATTATTGCAATTATTGTAACTGCAGCATTGCTAATTACTACTTTGTTTGCAAGTATAGGCTCCTTCTTCCTATAAGATGGAGCCTATACTATTTCTATTAAGAAAGCTAATTCAATTATTCGAAACCAAAACGTTTTTTAAATATTGGCTCAATTTGCTTTGCTGCCTCTTCTACAGTCAAATTAGCTCCTGTTAAATCATTAAAGGAGGTTACACCGTATTGTTGAATTCCGCAAGGAATAATTCCGCTAAATCCTTCCTGAGCGATTCCCGCTTTAATATTTAAGGCAAAGCCATGACTCGTTATAAAACCTCGACGTTGCTTTGATCTGTTAAATTTGACACCGATAGCAGCAATTTTTTCATCGCCAACCCATACACCTGTATATTCTGGCTTGCGTCCGCCTTGAATTCCATACTCAGCAAGCCAATCAATAATCACTTGCTCTAGATTGCGCAAATAACCATGTAGATCAAGACCTACTGCATCCAAAAATATTAATGGGTAACCAACCAATTGTCCTGGGCCATGATATGTAATATCTCCACCACGGTCAATATTATATACAGAAATACCTTTTTTCTTAAGAGTCTCATCATCAAGCAATAAATGTTCCGGATGACGATCTGACCCTAATGTATATGTCGGTGTATGCTGAAGAAGGAGCAGCGATTCCGCACGCTCCCCCTTGTCTATTTGTCCAACATATGTTTTTTGCAAATCCCAGGCCTCTTGATAGTCGATGATACCGATATATGTAGTATCTAATTGTCTGCTTGTATTGTTTACTTCTGCTAACATCTATCCTGCATCCCCTTTGCTTCACAATACAACTATTATATCAGTATATTGAACTTTCGAGGTTAAAACTTTCAAGATTTTCTTTAACACGCTGCAAAAATCTTCCGCAAATGACTCCGTCCAAAATTCGATGGTCAAGCGATAAACAAATATTCGCCATCGAGCGCACGGCTATCATATCGTTAATAACAACAGGCTTTTTAACGATCGACTCAAATGTTAGAATTGCAGCTTGCGGGTAATTAATAATAGGATAAGAGAGAATTGAACCGAATGATCCTGTATTATTTACTGTAAATGTGCCGCCTTGCATATCAGATAAAGTCAGCTTGCCTTCGCGCGTTTTACGTGCCAGCTCCTCGATCTCTTTGGCAATTCCAGCAACATTTTTATGATCGGCATTTTTTATGACTGGTGTCATAACAGAGTCCTCTGTTCCAACCGCAAGCGAAATATTAATATCTCGTTTTACGATAATTTTATCAACTGCCCAAACAGAGTTCATAATTGGAAAATCTCGAATTGCATTTACAACTGCTTTAATTAGAAAAGCGAGATAAGTTAAATTAACCCCTTCACGCTTTTTAAATTCATCTTTATATTTATTGCGCAGCAAGACTAGATTCGTGACGTCCACTTCAATCATAGTCCAAGCATGCGGTATTTCACTCACACTTTGGCGCATATTACGGGCAATAGTATTGCGAATTGGTGTGACATCAATATATGTTTCACCGCGACCTTGCAAATACGACGTATCATCTATTTCAATTGTTGGAATACGAGGTGTTTCAGATAAATGAATACCACTTGTACGCACTTGCTGAGTAGCAGCATTTACCGGCTCAGCTGGCTGAACAACTTGCTGAGCACCACTTGCTACATAATTTAATACATCCTTACGTGTAATTCGTCCGCCTAACCCTGTACCTTGCACTTTTGTCAGATCAATTCCATGCTGAGCTGCTAACGTTTGAACTGCTGGAGAGAAGCGATGACGCATTGCTTGTCCATTCTCGCTAAGCTGTGCATTGGCAGAAGCCGTAACGTTAGGTGCTGCAGAAATTTGATCCGCTGCCGGATTTTTGTTTCCAGAAGTTGCAGTTGTTTCAGCAGACGTTTGCTTAGCTTCGCTTTCAATAATACAGATCGCTGTGCCAACAGGCACATCCTCGCCAGTACCAACTAATATTTTTGTAAGTTTCCCTGCGACAGTTGACGGGATTTCAGCGTTAACCTTATCTGTATTTACTTCACAAATTGGCTCGTATACCTCAACCCAATCGCCCGGCTGCTTTAGCCAACGCTCGATTGTCGCAGAGATTTGCGATTCTGCAAGCTGCGGTAACGTTATTTCATTAATCACACTCATTTACTTTCACTCCTAACAAGTTGGCACAATTAAAACTCTGCAAGCTGCTTCATTGCTGCCTTCACTTTTTCCGTATTCAGCAAGAAGAATTTTTCGCCTGGAGGATTAATTGGCATAGCTGGCACATCTGGACCACATAAACGCATAATTGGTGCGTCAAGCTCAAATAGCAGCTCCTCAGCAATAATCGCTGCAACCTCTGCACCGACTCCGCCCGTTTTATTGTCCTCATGAACAATTAAGACCTTACCTGTTTTTCTTACAGCTTCAAGAATTGCAGGCTTATCAAGCGGTTGAATTGTACGAAGATCAAGGATATGCGTGCTAATCCCTTCTTGTGCAAGCTCTTCGGCTGCCTGCTCAACAAAACGAAGCGGTAAACTATAGCCAATTACCGTAATATCTTCACCTTCGCGTAGCACATTTGCTTTGCCTATTTCAACGATATAATCGCCGTCAGGCACTTCACCGCTGACTAATCGATAACTTTTCTTATTTTCAAAGTAAATTACCGGATCTTCGTCACGAATGGCTGCTTTTAGCAAGCCTTTCGCATCGTATGGTGTATATGGGGCTACAATTTTTAAGCCAGGAGTGCCAAAAAACACTGATTCTGGACATTGAGAATGATATAATCCGCCGAATACACCGCCGCCAATTGGCGCACGAATTACGACTGGACAGTTCCAATCATTATTAGAACGATAACGAATTTTAGCTGCCTCGCTAATAATCTGATTTGTTGCTGGGAACATAAAGTCAGAATATTGCATTTCCGCAATTGGACGCATGCCATACATTGCAGCACCAATAGCTACACCAGCAATCGCTGATTCAGACAACGGCGTATCGAGTGCGCGATATTCGCCAAATTGCTCGTACAATCCTTTTGTTGTCGTAAACACTCCGCCTTTAACGCCTACGTCCTCTCCTAATACAAATACATTTTCATCACGTTCCATTTCTTCTCTCATCGCAGAAGTAATGGCCTCAATATAAGTCATTGTTGGCATTATCGTTTTTCCTCCTTACTTACATCAGCATACACATGATCTAATACCGACTCAGGAGTAGGGAAAGGCGCATTTTCTGCATACGTACATGCTTCATCCAGCTGCTTTTTAATCTCATTGCGCAGCTCTTGCTCCTGCTCCTCGCTCCAAATGCCAAGCTCATACAGATATGATCTAAATTTAGGCAAGCCATCCATTGCACGGTGGCGTTCAACCTCTTCCTTCGTACGATACACCATATCATTATCTGATGTAGAGTGTGGAGAAAGACGATACATCATCGCTTCAATTAAGGTAGGACCTTCACCTTTAATTGCACGCTCACGCGCTTCTTTTACGACACGATAAACCTCAAGGGCATCATTGCCGTCAACTCGCTCACCATGAATTCCATAGCCAAGCGCACGATCAACGATGCGACCTGCTACCTGTTTATGTACAGGCACAGAAATAGCGTATTGATTATTTTCACACATTAATATGACAGGTAGCTTATGAACACCAGCAAAGTTACAGCCTTCATGGAAATCTCCTTGATTGCTCGATCCCTCACCAAACGTAACAAAGCTAACAAAATCTTTTTTCTTCATTTTTGCCGCTAAAGCAAATCCTACGGCATGAGGGACTTGTGTCGTTACAGGACTAGAGCCTGTCACAATTCTTAGTCGTTTGCTCCCGAAATGGCCAGGCATTTGACGACCACCGCTGTTAGGATCCTCTGCTTTTGCAAATGCACATAGAAACAATTCACGTAACGTCATGCCAACTGAGAGCACAAAGCCATAATCACGATAATAAGGAAGAAAATAATCATTGTTTCGATCCAGCGCAAAGGCAGCGGCAACCTGTGCGACCTCTTGGCCGATACCAGACACATGAAAATTTACTTTCCCTGCTCGCTGCAATAGCATCATTCGCTCATCATACATCCTTGCTGTGAGCATTTGCGTATACATTTCAATTAAGGTTACATTGCTAAGCCCTAATTGCTGATGGCGTTCTAGCTGACTCGTCGAAGACAATAATGACATATTATCTTCCTCCTCTACTAACAAATTAAAACCTGGTACTAATACCACGTCATATTTATATTATACTCCTTAGTTACGAAAAATAATATGTGACATTTATAATGAAATTGATCGTCCGTCTACACCTAGCATTGCTTCGGCAATCGCTTCAGATAATGCTGGATGCGGATGTACCATAGCTCCGACTTCCCACGGAGCAGCATTTAACCAGCCAGCGAGGGCTGCTTCTGAAATAAGTTCTGTCGCGTGCTCGCCAATAATATGTACACCTAAAATATCATCGCTTCCTTTATCGGCAATAACTTTAACAAAGCCTTCTGGATGTCCAGCTACAATCGCCTTGCCAATCGCTGCAAATGGTACTTTGGCTTTCTTTATTTCGAAGCCAGCAGCAACCGCAGCAGCTTCTGTATAACCATATGAAGCAATTTCAGGGAAAGCATAAATACAACGCGGAATTTGATGCTGTGCAACTGGAATAATTTCTTTTCCGCACAAATGATCCACTGCAACAATGCCTTCATGAGCGGCTGCATGCGCAAGTTGAACACCACCGATTACGTCGCCAATTGCATAAATATGTGGCTCACTTGTCTGACAATATTCATTAACGGCAATAACGCCATTTTTTATACGTACATCTGTATTTTCTAGACCGATATTGTCACAATTAGCTACTCGCCCAATGGAAACTAACATTTGATTTCCTTCTAGTACTACACTTCCCTCTGGAGTTTGCGCATGAATGCGAAAAGCTCCATCTGTTACTTGATAGCTGTCTACATCTAGTTGCACACTCGTTAATACACGAATACCACGCTTCGTTAGCTGACGTGTCATCTCTAGCGATATTTCGGCATCTTCGCCAGGCAGCAATCTTGCACCTAGCTCTACAATTGTTACATTTACACCAAAATCATGAAGCAAGGATGCCCACTCTACCCCGATTACACCACCGCCTACAATTAACATGCTCTCTGGCAGCTTGTCCATTTGTAAAGCATGGTCACTATTTAATATATGAATCCCATCTGGTTCTAGTCCTGAAATTTCACGAGGTCTAGATCCAGTTGCAATAATTAATTGTTGACCTACTACTGATTCCATGTCCCCATTTTCAAGTTCAACTGCTAATGCCCCGCTTCGCGGTGAGAAAATAGATGGCCCCGTTACACGTCCTTTTCCTTTAAGAACTTGAATCCCATTACGCTTCATTAAACCTTGAAGCCCTTTAAATAGTTGATCAACTTTTTCCTCTTTTACACGTTGCACTGAGCTAAATTGAAAACTACTTGCATCTGTTGCTAGCTCAATACCATATTTCGCTGATTCTAAAATTGTACGATAAACCTCTGCACTTCTTAGCAGTGCTTTGCTTGGAATACAGCCGCGATGCAAACATGTTCCACCAACTTTATCCATCTCAACAATAGCAACTGATTTTCCTTGCTGAGCAGCACGAATCGCTGCAGTATATCCGCCTGGTCCTCCACCCAAAATCGCCACATCAACCTGAATTGTCATATAAATCCTCCTAAAACTTTTGTAACTGCTTTGAGTTACTTCCATGCAACAAAAGTTACTTCGGAAGCATATTCTCAACTTTTGACTAATAAACGAGAACGATAAAAGCAACAATCCAAAGCGCTGGAATTAAATTTATCGTTATAAGCTGAGCAGCTCTTAGCTTCTTTAGAAAAATCCAAGAAAGTGTAGTACAAATGATAAACGCTATCGGATATAAACCGATTGCAACCACCAATAAAAATTGCCCAGAGCGATATGCCATTGTCAAATGCCATATCCCATTACAATAAGCCATGACAGCAACAAAATACCATAAATTATCTGCATAACAATGAATGTTACTTTCATAGTAGGCCATCGCATTGATTAAAATCTTCCTAGTCTAACCGAGATACATATTTACAGTTTCATCATGATTATTACTTTGTAATAAATTACTCCCTTCTCCTCAAATTATTGACATGCTACATCACTGAAGAACCCTTTAAGAACAGTCATAATTTATGAAAATACTTTGTAAGTACTTATAGATTTATGTAAATTGTTACCGCCATTTTATAATTGTAACTCTTTTTTAATCTTCTCGCACGGTTATTGTGAGGGGACTACATTTGACTCATGATTTATGATACGATATTGTCAGCGATAATCAGCAAATTTTGTCATTCAAACTTCGAATTACGATGAAATAAGGAGATGCTTCATGAAACTAACGATTCAACGACTAATAGCTATCATTTTGTTAGTCGTACCAGGTATTGTTGCATGCTTTGGCTTTCTTAAAATGAAAGATTCGTTATTCCTATATTGGACTTCCTTTGCTGATGAGGCAGATTATTCTGGCTTTCAGTGGGGTAAGTTTTTACTAGGATTAATTATGTTTGCTGCAGGCGCAGGCTTTATTGGGGGCTGGATCTTCTTTCGCGATCGCAAACGCAATTATGTTGCCCCGCGTTTTAAAGAAAAACGTAATAAACCACCAAAGCCTACTAGGACTAGTCAGCAATAATTTACAACTTATTCACACTTCGTTAATGTTTCGTTAATCTTTCTCCTCTATACTTAGCATAAAGATATAGAGGAGGGATAAATATGAATGTTATCGTTTATGATGTCATTGTAAATGGTCAAAAAATCGAAACGCTACGTCCAAAGACTTCTCGCTTAAGAGAGCTGCGGCAATTTATCGAACAACAAATTGCTATTCTTGAAATGAAATACGGAACAGATATTTATTTAACGAGACGCTTCGAGTATTAACATCGAGGCGTCTTTTTATATGTCTAAACACAAAATAGATAAAATATGTATTGATAGTTAACAGACATAAATAAAGCGCAACAAATCCCTCTACGAGTCTTCGTTACGCTTTCTTCATTGTCGTTTTATTTTCTATTCTAACTTGTAATTTTCTTCACAAAGCTTAGCAATCATTACCAGCTCATCATCTTCCATTTCAATATCAATATATTTGTTAGTGTCGGCAGTTAGAAATTCATACTTTACAATTTTCCCTTCCCCATCAACAACCGCATAAACTACTCTTAGCTTTACACCAGCCTCATGATAAAGCTCATCATCTTCTTCAACTTCTAGGTCAAACATAAATTCATAGCGCTCTCCACTTAATATTTTAAACGGATCAGCAACTGCCTCGACAGAATATTCTTTAACAGTAAACATGTATTCTCTCCTTCAATACCAACATTTAGTACACGTATTATAGCATTTCAAAAAGGAAATTGCTATGTAACTTGTTGCTCCTAGTTCTATTGAAGGATGATTTTAATGGCGAGAACTTGCTGCCGCTTGAACAAAGCTTGAAAATATTTTTTGACTAGCTTGATCCTGCTCGTATGAAAACTCAGGATGCCATTGTACTGCCTGTAAATAACGATAACTTGGATGTTCTATCGCTTCAATTAAACCATCACTCGCACGTGCCATTACCTGACAACCAGGCGCCAAATCATGAATCGCTTGATGATGATAGCTGTTTACTTGCAGCTTTTCGACACCGAGCAAACGGTGCAGACTGCTGCGGCGCTCAATTGTAACTTCATGGACAGGCTCATAATATGGCGGTTTTTGAACATGTACCAATTCTGATGGACGCTCTGTCGGCAAATCCTGATAAAGCGTTCCTCCCAGCAAAGCATTAAATAACTGAATACCTCGGCATATGCCAAGCATTGGCAAATCAATTACAAGTGCTAGCTGAAACAATCGCTTTTCCATTTCATCACGTTCGACAATTACCGTGCCGCATTTCTTTGAAGGTGATTGCCCATATAGAGAAGGACTAATATCATGCCCTCCTGTGAATAGTAGGCCATCTATTGTCATAACTAGCTGCTCTAATATTGAGGAATCATTTGTAAGGGGAAGCATAATAGGAATCCCCCCTGCTGCTTCAATCGCTTTTAAATAACCTGGCAACATCCAGTAGCTGTCTTTAAATTCGTCTACAAGCGGCATGACACCAATAAGTGGTTTTCTCATTGCCCTGCCTCCTATCCTAACTATATGTATTGTCTATGTTAGTTTTTAATTTTAATTTTAAAAGGGGAATTGGGTTCAATGAATATACTACGTAGATGAAGATTTACACTTGTTGTATATTCCTTTTAGATTCAGCAAATTCACAGTTCATTTAAAACTATTTTAGTAGTAAAATAGTTTATAGTTTTGCGAAAATCAGCTGAAATGTAGAAAGGAAAACAAGATGAGATGAAGCAAATTATCCGCTATTTACGACCACATTGGCTAGCTGCATTACTTGCCCCACTGCTGATGGTCATTGAGGTGGCGATGGATTTATTACAACCGATGCTAATGGCTAGCATTATTGATAATGGTGTGCTCGCAGGTAATCAATCCCACATTATTACGACTGGCCTTAGTATGATTGGTGCAGCACTTATTGGCTTGATCGGCGGTGTCGGCTGCACGATTTTTGCCTCCATTGCTTCCATGCGATTTGGGGCTGATTTACGTAATGATGTTTTTACTAGAGTTCAAGGCTATTCGTTCCGCAATATGGACAAATTAGAAAATGGCTCTATCATTACTCGATTAACCAATGATATTGTACAATTACAAAATATGGTATCGATGATGCTTAGAATACTTGTTCGTTCTCCGCTTTTGTTAATTGGTAGCTTAATTATGGCTGTTTATATTAGCTTAAAGCTATCCGTCATTGTCGCAATCTCTGTTCCGCTTCTATTTATTATTATGTTTGTTATTATCAGACAAACGTTACCTTTGTTTTCGAAAGTACAGAGCAAGCTAGATCGTATGAATACGGTATTACAGGAAAACTTAAAAGGCATTCGTGCAGCTAAAGCTTTTGTGCGCTATGACTACGAGGAGCAGCGCTTTGGCAATGCGAATGAAAGCTTTACAGATTACAGTATAAAAGCCCAGACGCTTATCGCCCTTAATGGTCCACTATTAACAATAATACTTAATATTAGTATCGTTGCTGTTCTATTACTTGGCGGTCGAGAAGTAATGATTAACGGTTTTGAAGTAGGTTTGCTCGTTGCCTATATTAACTATGTAACTCAGCTATTATTTGCGATTTCTTCTGTAGCCAATCAGCTTGTCCGCTTAAGTGCTGCCAAAGTAAGCGGCGACCGTGTCGCAGAACTATTAAACACTGCATCAGAGATTTCAAACACGGGAACAGTAGAAAAGCAAATCGAAGGCAAGCTTGAATTTCGCAATGTTTCTTTCCGTTACGATCAGTCTTCTGCTAACTATCAATTGCAAAATATTAACTTTACAATCGAAGCTGGCAAAAAGCTTGCGATTATTGGCGCGACTGGCTCAGGTAAATCTAGTTTAATCTCTTTAATTCCTCGGCTTTATGAGGTCAGTAGCGGAGAAATATTTATTGATGATATTCCTATACGAAATTATTCTTTGGCATCACTTCGTTCACAAATTGGTTTTGTGTTGCAACAAAGTATTTTATTTACCGGTACAATTGCCGAAAACATCGCACTTGCGAAGCCTGACGCAACGTTAGAGGAAATAAAAGCGGTGGCTAAGGCAGCACAAGCTGATTCCTTTATTAGCTCTTTCCCAGATGGCTATGAGACTATGCTTGGCCAACGCGGAATTAACTTATCCGGTGGACAGAAACAGCGGATTGCGATTGCACGCGCTTTGCTTACAATGCCAAAACTGCTTATTCTCGATGACAGTACAAGTGCAATAGATATGCGTACTGAATCCTATATTCAACAAGCTATTAACGAAATGATGAAGCATAGTACCGTTATTATCGTTGCTCAGAAAATAAGCTCTGTGTTAGATGCTGATCAAATCTTAGTTATGGAGCAAGGAAAAATCATCGCCCAGGGCAACCATGAGCAATTAATGGCTGCTTCGCCTGAATATCGCGAAATCTATCAATCTCAGCTTGGTCAGCAGCCTGCGATTTAATGTTACTATTTAACAGCTGGATAAATGGTTGAAATATTAGGAGGTTAGCTATGTCTAACAAGTCGTCATCAAATATGCCCGATTTTAGTATGCGTGGTCCTGGTCGTGCAATTGGTGCACCTAAAGCGAAGGCCGCCAATACTTGGGGTACTGTAAAGCGATTATGGCAGTATTTAAGTCATATGAAACGAGGAATGATCGCAGTCGTCAGCTTTACTGTAATTGCGACCATTCTAAACTTAATTACTCCTTATTTATTAGGTGTATCAATTGATACGTACATTATGAGCCACGATTGGCAAGGTCTAATAAAGATTGCTATTGTTCTACTATTACTCTATCTCGGTTCTTCTTGGTTTACTTGGTTGCAGCAAAAAAAGATGGTTGAAGTTGCTCAGTTTGCTGTGCAGCGGATGAGGACTTCAATCTTTGCTGCAATGCAACGCTTGCCTATTTCTTATTTTGACAAACGTACCCATGGCGAGCTAATGAGCCGTGCAACAAACGATATTGAAAATGTATCTGCCAGTCTTAACCAAAGTACAACAGGAATTATTTCCAGTATTATTTCATTAATCGGCACGGTTGCTTTTATGCTTTATATGAATGTATGGTTAACTTTGCTTTGCATGGTCACCATACCGCTAGTTGCCTTATTTACGAAATATGTTTCTTCCTTTACGAGAAGATTTTTTAGTGATCAGCAAAAACATCTTGGAGCGTTAAACGGTTTTGTCGAGGAAACAATTTCCGGGCAGAAGGCTGTGCAACTTGCTCGGCGAGAAGAATTTGCAATAAATGAATTTAGACAAAAAAATAAGTCTTTAACTTCGGCAAGTATTAAAGCACAAATCTTTTCTGGTGTCGTTGGACCTGTAATGAACGTCCTAAATCATACGAGCTTTACAATTATCGCTGCTATTGGCGGCTGGATGGCTTTTCATGAGTATACTACTGTTGGAATAATCGTTGCCTTCATGAATTATTCCAAGCAATTTCAACGACCAATTGTAGAGCTTGCCAATCAGTTTAATATGATTCAATCTGGGATTGCTGGTGCAGAGCGCGTGTTCGAGGTTATTGACACTGAACATGAATATACTGAACAAGGCAATTGGCGCAAACATAAAATTCAAGGGGATGTTGTCTTTGATCATGTAAGCTTCCGTTATACCGAAGAAAAAAGCGTGCTGACGGATATTAACTTACATGCTAAAGCAGGTCAAACCATTGCTCTAGTTGGTCCAACTGGAGCAGGAAAAACGACGATCATTAATGTGCTGACTCGCTTTTACGAAATACAATCAGGAGAAATCTATATTGATGGTGTTCCACTTGGTCAGCTAGATAAAGATCATCTTCGCTCACAGCTTGGTATTGTACTGCAAGATTCTCATCTATTTTCAGAAAGTATCTATGAAAATATCCGCTATGGACGATTAGACGCTAGTAAAGATGAAATCATTGCCGCTGCGAAAGCAGCTAATGCTCATCGATTTATTATGGAGTTGCCACAGCAATACGACACTATTCTTGCTGCTGAAGGAAGTAATTTAAGTCAAGGTCAACGGCAGTTAATTACAATTGCACGCGCCTTGCTTGCTAACCCATCCATTCTTATTTTGGATGAGGCAACTAGTAACATTGATACTCGAACAGAAATGCATATCCAGCAAGCGATTAAAAAGCTTTTGCAAGGAAGAACAAGCTTTGTTATTGCCCATCGATTAAGTACTATAGCTGAAGCTGATCAAATTTTATTTATTGATCATGGCAAAATTATTGAACGAGGTACACATGAGCAATTGCTAGCAGCAAAAGGTCGCTACTATGAGCTTTATAACAGTCAGTTTAGACGAGCAGTCGTGCAATAACATTGACTTAGATTTTTATTTTATTTAGATTCATGGAACACAGTATAGATAAAAACGTCGTTGTAACTGTTTCTCGGTAAACCGAAAACAGAAGCAACGACGTTTTATTTTTAGACGATTATTGTATTAATAATGATAGATTAGAGCTTTTCCAGTAGCTTTAGAAGCATATTAGGGAGTGTATTGGCTTGTGCCAGCATAGCAATTGAAGCTTCGGTTAATAGCTTCGCTTTTGTGAAGTTCATCATTTCCTCTGCCATATTCGCGTCTCTAATACGCGAATGAGCTGCAGATAGATTTTCAATTGAATTAAGCACATAATTTAGTCGATGCTCTAACCTGTTTTGATAAGCACCTAGCTTAGCGCGATCAAACGCAACTTTCTCCACTGTAGACTTTAATGCATCTATTGCCGACTGAGCTCCTGAAACAGAAGAAATATCAAGAGCAGAAATGCCCTGTAACGATGTTAGTACATTTGGTATATCAAATATGATTTCATCTTCATTTTTCGGTCCAGCTTGGATAAGCAGCCCATTTTTATTGTTAGCAGGGTCTAATACTAAATTCCCATTTAGCAATGTTATCCCATTAAAATTAGAAATACCGATAACACTGTAAATTTCCTCCCGTAATTGCGAAAACTCCAATTGCAGCATTTTACGCTCTTCATCACTATAGGTTCCATTAGCTGCTTGATTTGCCAAAACGTTCATTCGTTGCAGCATTGCGTGAACCTCAGTTAACGTACCCTCTGCAGTTTGCAATAACGAGATACCATCTTGAATATTTCTTGATGCCTGTGTATATCCATTAATTTGAAATTTCATTTTTTCAGAAATAGCTAAGCCAGCAGCATCGTCAGCAGCGCGGTTAATACGATAACCTGTAGACAGGCGTTCCATGGATTTCGCTAATAAGTTGTAGTTTATTTGATAGTTACGTAACACATTCATAGCTGAAATATTCGTTTGAATATACATGGAAATCCTCCTCGCTCTCATTAATATAATCCAATGCTGCAACAATATTCCATAATTCTTCCTATTTATCCTATCATAATCTAGAGAGCGGTACAATATACCATTTCATATATAGATGAGCAATCGTTATTTTCGTTTCACACCCTGCGAGGCTGCTTTAACTATTTGATAACGATGTCGTTCTGTTCGGTCAATTTGTACAATTTGTCCGTCATGTACAGTAATATGCACTTCTCCATACGCTAAGCCCTGTACGCTTTGAATAATTTCCTTTAACCATGTATCGGTAATGACTACAGTACGTTTCACCAAATCGCCTCCAATAGCTATATTTTCCTATCTTTTCAATGTAATTGGCAAAATACTATCCTTTATTGGTCGTCTGTCATTTGGCTTTTCAAGTTCTTGAAATGACTTATCTAGCTTAACTCGGTCTCCTTTGTACCCTAATGCAATAACAGCATGCAGTTCAATATCTTCAGGCACTTGTAAAAGCTCTCTTGCCAGCGCATGATCAAATCCACCTATTGCTCTCGTAGATAATCCTAACAATCTTGCTTGAAATGCAATGCTTGCCCAGGCTGCCCCTGCATCGAATGCATGATATCCATTTAGGTTGCCGTCTTTTTTTAGCTTCTCGGAAGCAATTAATAGCAACACAGGAGCATTGCTCGCCCAAAGTAAATTGCGCGGCAATATAAATTTATGAAAGATTTCTTTTTCTGTCTTTGTCCGTGCTATATAGAATCTCCATGGCTGTTCATTGCTTGCAGAAGGAGCCCAGCGTGCTGCTTCTAATACAGTAAATAAATGGTCTTCACTGATTTTCGCGTCAGAGTAAGCGCGAGGTGACCAACGGTTTAAAAACAAGGAATGAACAGGATATTCTGGCTTGCGATTATCGCTACCTCTGGACTGTAAGTTTGCTTAGGCAGAGACTCCTGAACGCCAGTTTGATTTGATTGAATTCCATTTACTATACTCATTTCCAACATCCTCTCACTATTAATAAACAAAAAGATGCCTCACAGCTGTGGGCATCTCCGTTGGAACGGTTGATGTTCTCATTATTTAACTTATTATTCTCATTAGATTACTCGGATATGTGTTATATGATACTTGCATTTCATCAGATGGTCAATAGCAAATTTACAAATAACAGTAAAAATTGATGGATTAGCTAAAAAATACCGTCCTTTACTGGAAAGATTGAATCCAATAAAAAACGGTATTTGTTAATATGATATAAAAGTTAAATTGGCTTTCAATGAGCATTTCAAAGCATAATTAACTTGCTTATGTACTCACTAAACCTTTACTTGCCTACGACACCTTATGCTCGATGCGAAGCTTATCTGCAACCATCGCAATGAACTCAGAATTTGTTGGTTTTGATTTGCTGATATTGATTGTATAGCCAAATAGATTGCTAATGCTGTCGATGTTGCCTCTTGTCCAAGCTACCTCTATCGCATGGCGAATTGCACGCTCTACACGGCTAGGAGTAGTGCGGAATTTTTCGGCGATAGATGGATAAAGTGTTTTTGTAATTGCACCTAGTATTTCAATATTGTTATAAACCATCGTAATGGCTTCACGTAAGTATTGATAACCTTTAATATGTGCTGGAACTCCGATTTCATGAATAATGCTTGTAATGTTGGCATCCAAATTTTTATGCTTTGCAATAGGCACAACATTTGCACGACTTGTTGTTACAGTCGAGCTAAATGATGATGAGCTTGCATTGGATGACGTTGCAGTTGGGACGCCAACTAATTGTCTAATACGAGTAGATAACATATCCATATCGAAAGGCTTGAGCATATAATAAGAAGCGCCTAATTGTACTGCACGCTGCGTAATATTCTCTTGCCCGAATGCTGTTAACATAATCACTTTAGGCATAGGATTTAGATTCATTTCACGAAGTTTTTCTAGTACGCCAAGGCCATCAAGATGTGGCATAATTATATCCAGCACAAGTACGTCTGGTAGCTTTCTTGCGTTCTCAAGATGCCTTAGTACCTCTTCCCCGTTATAAGCTACACCGCATACATTCATATCATTTTGACTGGCAAAATATTCCGATAATAAATTTGTAAATTCTCGGTTGTCATCTGCTAACAATACATCGATCCTTTGCAAGATGAATGCCTCCCTTTAATTAAATATGAATGACGAGTTGTTTTTCACTCCTATTCATTTTCGACATAGGTCACAGAATTCCTTCTGTCGAATTATTTTTTCTTTATTTTTTTTCTGTTTTTCGTTATAATTAATAATTTACTACATATACTTCATTTTTTCGACAATTGAGGATAATTTTCGCAAATAACAAGAAAATGCCATCCGTTATCATTCCAGCTGATACGGAAAGCATTTTCACCTTTATGAGGCTTGATCGATTTTTTGTTCTTTATCGGAATGTAATAACACACCTGCATCTTGCAGCATCCACTCAATAAAGCATCCGTAGCCAGAAGTAGGATCGTTAACAAATACATGAGTTACCGCACCAATTAATTTACCATCTTGGATTATTGGGCTTCCAGACATTCCTTGAACAATTCCACCTGTTTTACTTATTAATCGTTCATCCGTAACTTTAATAACCATACCTTTTGTTGCTGGAGATGCCTGTTTAGCAACATGAACGACTTCGATTTTAAACTTCTCTACTTTCTGACCATTTACAACAGTCCATATCTCTGCTGGACCTTCTTTAACATCCTCTGCAAAAGCGACCGGAATCGCTTCTGTCTCCAAGCTATGAGAAGGCATTTGATTCATTTTACCAAAAATTCCGAATGGCGTATTTTTTTCAATATTCCCTAGTATCTGTTTCTCTTTAACGAAATGAGCTCGTTTTTCTCCAGGATCACCATTTTGGCTTTTATTGATTGAAGTAACGCTAGCTTGAAGAATTTCCCCTTTACCTACAACAATTGGTGTTCCAGTGTCCATATCAGTAATAATATGACCTAATGCACCATAAACTCCTTGGTCTGGAGCATAAAATGTTAACGTGCCGACGCCTGCTGCAGAATCCCGAATATATAAGCCAAGTCTCCATGCTTTTTCTTGCATATTGTAAATAGGCTTTAATTTCGTAGTCATTGTTTTACCATTGCGTACAAAGGTTATCGTTAAAGGCTTTTTATGCGAGCTTAGCTTATCAGTAAGCTCTCCGAGCGTTTTTACGTCCTCTACTTTGTATTTATTAATACCGACAATTAAGTCGCCCAGCTTAAGTCCTGCTGCTTCTCCTGGAGATAATTTGTTGCCCTGCTCATCTGTCACCTGATGATGTCCGACGATTAAAACACCTGCAGAATTAACTTTCACCCCTATCGTTTGACCACCAGGAATTACACGTAAATTTGGAACGACATCAACCTTTACTGTTTTAAATGGAATTTTTCCAAACAGCTTAACCTTCATTTCTGTTTGACCAGTCTGACTTGAATGTAATGATAAAGGTTCATTTAAACTTACAGATAGAGTTGACTGTGAGGAACCATTAACTTGTAAAGTTTTAGGATCAAATGAAAGCTCTGCTTGTACAGGTACACTTATCTGTACTTTTTTCAATTGTCCGTCAAACAGTCTCAACTCATTTGGAAAGGCAACTATATTTTGCATTGGCGTTGAAATTCCTATAAGACCAACAATTATGACGAGTAAAAGTCCAATCATTCGTTTCGGTTGCTTTGGGTCCAAATCTTTCACGCTCCTGTCATTGCATTCATTAACGACATCATCGCCAGCGGCGTAACATTAAGTTACCCCGCAAAAAAAGATTTATGACCACAAAAACATCCCAAATTTCCTTTAATCAAGCACCTTTCAAGCCAGTTGCCAGATCAAGCATCTCTTGTGCATGATGCTTCGTTTTTTCAGTAATTTCAACTCCGCCAAGCATGCGTGCAAGTTCATTAACTCGATCTTCTCCTGATAATTGAGTCACTGACGTATATGTACGCTCACCAACAAATTGCTTACGAATTTCATAATGATGATCTGCCATACACGCCACTTGCGGTAAATGCGTAATGGAGAAAACTTGGCATTCTTTTGCTAAACGAGAAAGCTTTTCTGCGATAGCTTGAGCTGCTCTACCGCTCACACCGGTATCGACCTCGTCAAAAACAAGAACTGGGATTTGGTCGATTTTCGCAAAAATTGTTTTTAATGCTAGCATAATCCGTGACATTTCTCCACCAGAAGCAACTTTATGCAACGGCTTTAACGGTTCGCCAGGGTTTGTACTCATCATAAATACAGCTTGATCAATTCCAGTCGCACTTAAACGTGCTCCATGCTGTTCGTCATGCGGCATCGAATATAAATCCACTTCAAAATTCGCTGCACCCATTTGCAGTTCGGTTAAATGAGCTTTTATTTCTCCAGCTAATCGTTCAGCTGCTTCTCTTCGCATAGCGGATAGCTCTTGAGCTAGACTGTATGCAGAACTATATATCGCTGCTTCCTGCTCCTTTAATTCTGCAAGCAATTCTTCACGATTTTCTAGCTTATCTCGTTCGCTTATAATTTTTTCAAGATAGCTATTAATTTCTTCTATACTTTCGCCATATTTCCGTTTTAAGCTGCGAATCAAATCCAATCTATCCTCAACATATTGCAATTGCTCAGGATCCGATTCAATCCCGTCACGATAACTTCTTAATTGATACATGACATCCTCAGCGGTATAGTAGGCATTTTGCAATTGTTCTAACATAGGCGCTAAGGCATTTTCATCATAATTGACGATGTCAGATAATCGGCTAATTGCACGACTTAATGCCTCAAGTCCTTGACCATCATTTAATAAGCTATATGCTTCATTTACGGAAGAGGCACGCTTTTCAGCATACATTAACATTTTACGTTGCTCTAAAAGCTCCTCGTCTTCTCCGACTTTTAGTTTAGCAGCGCTAATTTCCTCTATTTGAAATTGATACAAATCTTGCATCTGCATATTATGACGTGATGTATTTTCAAGCTCATGCAGTTGTGAGCGGACGAACAATAATTGCTCATAATGTTCATTATACTGACGTTTTTTTTCGAGCAATGCTGGTCCGCCGTACATATCAAGCCATTCTAAATGCTGTTCACTTTTTAAAAGCGATTGATGCTCATGTTGACCGTGAATATTAACTAAGCTTTCCCCGATTTCTTTTAACATGGTAATTGTGACAAGCTGGCCATTTACGCGGCTGCTGCTTTTACCTGATGCTGTTAATTCACGGCGCACTACAAGCATCTCTTCATTATCATGCTGAATACCAAGATTTTTTAAACGTTGCCAGACAGGATGATCTGCTCCAACATCAAATAAAGCCTCGACCTCCGCTTTATCACAGCCGTAGCGCACCATATCAGCTGATCCTCGTCCACCAACAACAAGGCTGAGCGCATCAATTAGAATCGATTTACCAGCTCCTGTTTCTCCTGTTAGAACATGAAATCCTCGGTGAAATTGTACATGTGCTTCCTCTATAACCGCTAAATTGCGAATCGACAGCTCGTGCAGCATGCCGTTCCCTCCTCAAATTACCAAAATTAATCTGTAATCACAGCATCGATAAAAAGCGCTCTACAACGAGTTTGCTCTGCTCTTTAGAACGACAAATAATCAGAATGGTATCATCACCTGAAATGGTACCCATAATATCTTCAGTATCCATACTGTCAATAAGAGCAGCAAGCGTGCTTGCTGTTCCCGGTAAGCATTTCATTACAACTAAATTCTCTGTATAGTCAATACTTGTGAAATGATCCTGTAATGCCCGCTTCAATTTAAAAATAGGATTTGTTTTTTGCGTTTCCCCAGGCATCGCATATTTATAACCGCCACTGGCTGATGGTATTTTAATAAGCATTAGCTCTTTAATATCTCTAGAAACTGTTGCTTGTGTTACATTCATCCCGCTTTCTCTTAATGCATCAACAAGCTCTTCTTGGGTTTCAATATCACGTTCTGCAATAATTTCCTTTATGCGAAACTGCCTTATTCCCTTCATCTTTTCAAGGCTCCTTATTCTGATTTTAATTTAAATTTTTTTATTCTGAAATGTGAAATTTGATCACATGAAGTTTGTTTTCTTTCTTATTTATGTATATTATGCCACTCATATCTGGCAGCAATAATGCGTACATTAATAAATGATTTTTTAAATCTGCCGCCGTCATTTCGATTGGTTGTCGTTCTCGTTCTGTTCTCACTATGTATGAACGGCCCTTTTTTTCCGCAATATAATCAATAATAATCGTTGCTGTGCGATCTAAAACCTCGTGGTCAACCTCTATTACTACTGGAATCTGATGCCGTCCAGAAACAACAACATATCCGTGCTGCTCAAGTAAGCTAATGTTTGGATCGTTATCTTTTAACTTTCCGCCACGTCCTAACTTAACTCTTGATATCGTAGCCGGTGAATGTAACCAGCGATATATCATTCGGTAAAGCACTAAGATTAAAAAAAACGCAGTAATTAGCATTATAAAGAGTTCCACAAGGTTGTCCATAGAGCAAAGCTCCTTTCACAAATCCTATTTACAGAACACTTGTTTGCATATATAGTGTATCAAACGAAGCAATTAACTGTAAAGAGAAAGATGCCTCCCGATTTACTCGTTTGGCATCTTTGCTGTTTACTATATTATTAAGCTGTTTAACCTCGTGACAGCTTAAATGTTGCATTTGCTTCTTGTACGACGTCCTCTACTTGAACTAATGAAAGTGTATGGAGCATCGTTTGATTTCGCCAAGTCCAGTGTGCAAGAAACTCAATATTGCCTTCCCCGCCTGTTATTGGCGAAAAGGTCAAGCCTTTTAGTTCATAACCAACTTCGGCTGCAAACGTAAGCACTTGCTGCAAAACTTCCTTATGCGTCGATGCTTCACGCACCACTCCGAGCTTACCAACTTTTTCGCGACCAGCTTCAAATTGCGGCTTAATTAAAGCGATAACCGTTGAATCCAGCGGCAACAAAGTAGATAAATTAGGCAATATATGCTTTAAGGAAATAAATGATACATCAATTGTAGCAAAACTCGGTGTCGGTCCTTCCAGCTCCTCTGGCTTTAAATAACGAAAGTTGGTACGTTCCATGACTTTGACCTGCGGATGCTGCCGCAATGACCAATCCAGCTGGTTATACCCAACATCAATTGCATATACATAGCGAGCACCGTGCTGCAGGGCGCAATCTGTAAAACCGCCAGTAGATGCTCCAATATCCAGCATAACTGCATCCTTTAAATCAATTTCAAAATGCTTAATTGCCTTTTCTAATTTTAAACCACCGCGACTAACGTAAGGATGCAATGCACCCTTCACTTTAATGGCAGCAGAACGAGGAACTTTCATACCAGGTTTATCGACTGGCACTTCATCTACAAGTACAAGACCTGCCATTAATGCTTTTTTCGCTTTTTCGCGGCTATCAAAATACCCGCCCTCAACGAGCAAAATATCTATTCGCTCCTTAGGTCCAGTTGTCATCAAATCCCTACCTATCTTGCAACTATGCTAATTTGCATTTTTTTTGCGTCTCGCTTTCATTCCATGTATGATATTGACAATTGCTGTAGCATTTAAGCCGACCTCTTCACGTTGCTGCTCAATACTGCCATGTTCAATAAACATATCAGGAATCCCTTTTATTCTAACTGTCATATCATCTAAATGATGCTTAGCGTAAAATTCCAGAATTGCACTTCCTAAACCGCCTAACTCAGCACTTTCCTCAATCACAACAAGTTTTTTATGCTGTGCGGCTAATCTTAGCAGCATCTTTTCATCTAACGGCTTAATAAAGCGCGCATTAATAATTTCAACATCAATTCCATCACGAATAAGCAACTCTGATGCTTCCTTAGCAACCTTAAGCATAGGTCCAATTGCCAGTAACGCGTATTCGGACTCGCCTTCCTTCAACACTTCCCAAGTTCCAATTGGAATGGTTGTAAGTTCCCTAATAATTTCCACACCTTCAGCATGATTTCGCGGATAACGTACGGCAATCGGTCCATCATTGTACTCTATCGCTGTCTTCATCATTTGTCGCAGCTCATTTTCATCCTTAGGCATCATTAATACCATGTTTGGGATATGACGAAGGAATGGAATATCATAAATCCCTTGATGCGTTTCGCCATCTGGACCGACAAAGCCTGCGCGGTCAATAGCAAAAACAACATTAAGATTTTGTCGGCATATATCATGCACAACTTGATCGTACGCACGCTGTAAGAAGGTTGAATAAACAGCAAACACCGGTTTCATTCCCTCGATTGCTAAAGCTGCAGACATTGTCGCAGCATGCTGCTCTGCAATACCAACATCAATCATTCTCGTTGGAAAACGTCTAGCAAATTCCATTAATCCAGAACCGCCAGGCATTGCAGGAGTAACGGCAACAATGCGTTCATCCTTTTCAGCAAGTTCAATTAACACATCTCCGAAAACTTGCGTGTACATTTGCGGTCCGACAGCTTTAACCATTTTACCAGATTCAATTTTGTACGGGGATGCACCGTGCCAAGCATGAGAGTCCTTTTCTGCAGGTTTATAGCCTTTTCCTTTAGTCGTTATAACATGGACTAAAACAGGACCATTAATTTTATCCGCTTGCTTAAGTACTTCAATTAAATCTTCAGTATTATGTCCATCTACCGGTCCAAGATAAGATAAACCAAATTGCTCAAATAAAATGCCGCTCACCAATAAATACTTCACACTATCCTTAAAACGGCTAATCGTTTCTGCCAGCTTACCGCCGATTGAAGGTATTTTGTTAAGAAGCTGATGAACTTCTTCTTTTGCCTTCTGATATTGTTTCCCCGTTCTAATTTTCCCTAAATAATGGTGCAATGCTCCTACATTGGGAGCAATCGACATTTCATTGTCATTTAGAATTACCATTAGTTTACGTTTTTCATGACCAATATGGTTAAGCGCTTCTAATGCCATACCGCCTGTTAAAGCACCATCACCAATTACAGCAATAACGCGGTTTTTATCACCTTTAAAATCACGAGCCATTGCCATGCCAATAGCTGCAGACAAAGAAGTGCTGCTATGTCCCGCTTCCCACACATCATGTGAACTTTCATTGCGCTTTATAAAGCCGCAAAGCCCTTTATATTTACGTAAAGTGTCAAATTTATCTTTACGACCTGTTAAAATTTTATGAACATAGGATTGATGACCAACATCAAATATTATCTTGTCATTTGGACTGTCAAATAAATAATGGATAGCCAAGGTAAGCTCTACGACTCCAAGATTTGGAGCAAGATGACCACCGGTATAAGACAATTTCTCAATTAAAAAATGACGTATTTCTTCTGCTAATTGATCTAATTGATCAACTGTCAATTTCTTCAAATCCTTCGGGTCATCTATTTGATCTAAAAGCACATCGCCTTCCTCGCTTTCAAAAAAGGTTGTAATTCTTGTTTACTGATAACAGACAACTAACGGTATTATAACACAATATTAACAACCTACATAATCTTAGTTATCAGATATATTACAGCCAAATTACAACGCTATTAATATTCACGATGAACTAAGTAGTCTGCTAATGCCAAAAGCTGTTCTGTATGTGCAAGATCAGCCGTAGCAATGGCTTCCTTTGCTTCTTCTGTCAGCTTTGCTACTAACCGTTTACTTTCGTCCATACCTAGCAAAAATGGATACGTAACCTTTTGCTCTTCTATATCGCTATTTACTGGCTTCCCTAACTTCGTCTCGTCACCAATAATATCTAAAATATCATCTTGAATTTGAAAAGCCATACCTATATTACGTCCGTAACGCTCAAGTTGTTGCAGTTGAAATTCGTTAGCGCCTCCAATTCTTGCTCCAGCCTTTACAGAGAAAACTATTAAGTCACTAGTTTTATGTTGGTGAATATATTCAAGTTGCTCGATTGTTGTAATCCCTTGCTCGCCTTGCATGTCAGCTACTTGTCCGCCAACCATTCCCTGAGCTCCTGCATAGCGAGACAGCTCATCGATGATTTCAATACCGATCTCTGCCGCAAGCTTGCCTTCCTTCACTAATCCTGTAATAAAGCTAAAAGCACCTGTTAGCAATGCATCTCCTGCAAGAATCGCCATCGCTTCACCAAACACTTTATGATTGGTTGGTTTGCCACGTCGCAAATCATCATTATCCATTGCTGGCAAATCATCATGAATTAATGAGTACGTGTGAATATATTCCACCGCACATGCAGCTGCTGCAGCTTTGTCAATTATCGTTTGATCCCCTTTAATCGCATAAGCAGAAGCTAATACTAAGTAAGGTCTAATTCGCTTGCCACCAGCTGTTAAGGAATACTCCATTGATTCTATTAGCTGTTTTGGCGCACCCTCAAATTTAGCAAGAGATGCTTTTAATTTTTCGGTAATTTCTTGTGCTATTTGCTGAATATGTTTATGTATCGATTCTGATTGGTTCACAATTTAGTCTCCTTTTTCTAATTGTGAGGTAGTAAAGGCTTTTGTTGTTATTCCTTGCTCATTTTCGATAAGCATTTCAATTTTACTTTCTACTTGTTTCAATTTACCCGTACATAAACTAGATAATTTCATGCCTTCTTGATAAAGTTCTATCGCTTGTTCTAATGGTACGTCTCCATTTTCCAGCTGATTAACAATAGCTTCTAAGCGTTCCAGCGCTTGCTCAAAGCTTAAATTTTCATTGGCTGACATTTGACACTCCTCCTGTGCTTCGCTTATAACCTCCTCTATCGCTCCACTTTCCTGCGAAAAAAGTCGCTTTAGAGGTGTCATAAGCTTTGCTGTAGATTTATTTTGTTATGGCGTACTATTTGCAGGGGGTTTCCCTGCGAACCTCGGCGCTTCGCTCAAGCCTGCTTTTGTAGCGTAAATAAGCCTACGTGAGCAATGGAAAATCTAGGTGAGTCCCATATTCGACGTCGCCCCAGCTTCACAGCTCTGCTTCGTCATCAACTTCCAGACTTTTTAACTTCCTCATTTAATATCCGTTAAAAAGCTGGGAGTTCAGGAACGAGAAGATGGGATGAACCTTGAATTGAACCTTGAATTGAACCTTGAATTTGAGTAGCGCAGCGTAGATAAGCCTACGTGAGCAACGGAAAATCTAGGTGAGTCCCATATTCGACGTCGACCCAGCTTCACAGCTCTGCTTCGTCATCAACTTCCAGACTTTTTAACTTCCTCTACTTTGCAGGTTAAGTTGCCGTTAGTTATTTTTACTACTATCGCATCCCCTGCTACAACTTGCTCAACATCTTTAAGTAATTGCCCATCCTCAGTATATGTTAAGCTGTAACCACGAGCCATAACTTTAAGCGGGCTTAATGCATCGAGCTGGCGGATTAATGCGCCTGTCTGCATTGATTTATGCTTTATATTTGCTTTCATTTGCTCATTTAGCTTTCCCTTTAGATAAGCTAGCTGACTGCCTAATAGCTTTATACGCTGTTCAGGGTGCAGTCGTGCCAGTTTACTTTCATTTTGTGCCAGTCTTACCTTGCTTTGTTGTAGTTTTTCCTGCAAGCTATTGCGCAAGGCGAGCTGCAAATAATCAATTCGTTCTGCTTGCTGCAAGAAATAACGCTTTGGTTGAGCAAAGATCGGTGTGCTTTGCAAGCGTTGCAAACGTTCATTTGCTCTATCGAGCTTGCGCTGCATTGCAGCAGCCAGTCGTTCTTCATATCTATGTAACGTAGCGATTAGCTCCTGAATATGCGGTACAGCGAGCTCAGCAGCAGCAGTTGGCGTAGCTGCTCTTACATCAGCAGCAAAGTCAGATAATGTAAAGTCGGTTTCATGACCTACTGCACTAATGACTGGAATTTGCGAAGCTGCGATTGCACGCACGACAATTTCTTCATTGAATGCCCATAGCTCCTCTAGAGAGCCGCCTCCGCGTCCAACAATTAATACATCACAGCAGGCAAGCTCATTCATTAACGCAATGGCCCGCACAATGGAGGGTGCTGCTAACTCACCTTGCACTTGAACTGGCGCTAATAAAATATGAGTAGCCGGCATACGCCGCTGTATCGTTGTGATGATATCTCTAATCGCCGCGCCTGTTGGCGAAGTAATTACACCTACCGTAACTGGAAAAAGAGGAAGTGTACGTTTGCGTGAAGCTGCAAACAACCCCTCCTCCTCAAGTTTTCCTTTTAATTGTTCATAGGCTAAATACAAGCTCCCGATTCCATCGGGCTGCATCATATTCGCATAAAACTGGTAGGCACCGTCACGCTCATAAACTGAAATGATTCCTCGGGCGATTACCTTTGTGCCCTCTTTAGGAATAAATTTAAGTCGAGCATTATGGGAGGAGAACATCACACATTTGATACGACTATCTTTATCCTTCAAGGTAAAATACATATGACCACTGGAATGATGCGTAAAGTTTGAAATTTCACCGCGAAGCCAAACATCAGACAATATCGCATCACTATCCATTTTCATTCGAATATATTTGTTAATTTCCTTGATCGTATAAATATGTGGCTCCATCGCCATCGGAAATCACATCCCGTTTGCTTTTTTAGCCGCTGTAATTGTATTTTTCATAAGCATAGTGATTGTCATTGGACCTACGCCACCTGGAACTGGTGTAATATAGCCAGCTTTTTCAAGGCAACTTTCATAATCTACATCGCCTGCAAGCTTACCATTTTCTAGTCGGTTAATACCTACATCAATGACAACTGCACCATCTTTAATGTAAGATGCATCAATTGCTTTTGCACGGCCAATTGCTACCACAACAATATCCGCTTGCTTAACAACTTCTTGTAAGTTAGCTGTACGAGAATGACAGATGGTCACTGTTGCATTTTCTCTTAATAAAAGCATCGCAACAGGTTTACCAACAATATTGCTGCGACCGATAACGACAGCATGTTTACCAGCAATCTCAATTCCGCTGCGTTTAATTAATTCAATTACGCCTGCTGGAGTACATGGCAATAAGCTATCGTCGCCAATAACAAGATTACCGACGCTTTGCGGGTGGAAGCCGTCTACATCCTTTTCAACACTAATTGCATCGATAACAGCTTTTTCATTAATATGTTTAGGCAATGGAAGCTGCACCAAAATACCATTAATGCTCTCTTGCTTATTTAATTTATCAATAAGTGCAAGTAGTTCCTCTTCTGTCGTTTGCTCAGGGAGACGATGAACTTCAGAATACATGCCTAGCGCGATGCACGCTTTTTCCTTAGAGCCAACGTACACTTTACTAGCAGGATCCTCACCAACTAAAATTACTGCTAAACCTGGAGTTACACCTTTTTCTTTAAGTGTTGCCACTTCTGCAATCATTTCATTACGCATGTCTGCTGAAATTTGTTTTCCATCAATAATATTAGCTGCCATTATTAATCACTCCTCATTTTGCTCATGAAAGAAGCTTATCGCAAGCTGCGCGACAAGCCTATGACTTCGTAGAATCTAAATTTTGCAATAGCTTTGCCAACACTCCGTTTACGAATTTACCTGATTCTTCTGTTCCAAAGTGCTTTGCTAATTCAATCGCTTCGTTTACAGCAACCTTTGGCGGAGCATCGTTTGCAAACACCATTTCATAGCATGCTAAACGTAAAATTTGACGATCTACACGAGATAAGCGATCGACTTGCCAACCTGTTAAATGCTTAGCTAACAAATCATCAATTGCTACACGATGCTCCACTACACCTAAGAGCAATTTGCGAGCAAACTCATTTGTATCTTCATCACTAATTTTATTGCTTACATCATCATCTGCTACTTTTTCTATTACGCTTTGCAATGCTTCATAGGCTTGTACTTCATTAATTTCCATACTGTACAAGCTTGATATTACCATCTCTCTTGCTAATCTTCGTTTCATGGAACCTCCAAGTCATTCACATTAATGCAATTCTTTACGTTATGATCTCCTCCCTGCTACGAATTCATAAATCCGAGGCACGGAGGAGACCACAGCTTAGCGATATGGTTTAAATAGTTTACCAATACTATGCCATATCCGCTCCCATGGAAAAATTGAGCCAGAAGTATATTCTCTTTGCTTGCCATACCAATATCCTGCTCCAACAAGTAAAGCAATAAACAACATGTCCCAAAATCCCCATATTAGATAAATAATGCCAAAAAACAAACCAACGCCTGCTCCAATAATTCGTTTCCAGTACTGCGTCCAAATATCTCTCCACATAGATAGATCACCTCTACTCTACGCGACTTTTAATCGTGTTGTTCTGTACGATATTTGCCACATAAACGGAAACGTTAGTTACTGGAATTCCTGTTATTTCTTCAACATAATTTTTAACAGACTTTTGAATTTCCTCTGTCAATTGGGGAATCGACACTTCACCATCAACAACAGTTCTTAACACGATGTCCATTCCAGCATCCGTTGCATGCACACGAGCCCGCAGGTCTTTAACACTACGCTGCTTCATTGCTGCCTTTAATGCCAAATTTTCCATCGTTTCAATTGAAATACGTATATCCCCAAATTCTGTTCGCTGATCGATCGATTGACTAGACACCGAGCTACGAGATAATGAAACAATAAAGAAGCGAAGACTTATCAAGAACATTACAATCCCAACAATAGCAACGATCAATAGAATCGTGCTGCTGCTATACAAACTTTCAATAGCATCCATCACTAGTCTAGCAGATATCCATTTGAATCCTATGCTGACAGCCACTGCAGAAACAAGGGCGATGATGATGCTATATAAAAACAATAGTAGCTTGTCCACAACTCTGATCAAGTTCTTCATCCTCTCTATCTAACGTAATCAACCCCCTGCGTCAAGCGCAAGCTTGAGTCACTAGGGGGTTAATATCGATCTATTACTTCACACGCGAAGTTTGTTCTTCTGACTCTGCTTTGACCTCAGTCTTAAAATGAACATCATGAACATGAACATTAACTTCGACAACTGTTAAGCCTGTCATGATTTCAATGGAACGTTTAATGTTTTCCTGAACGCTGCTAGCTACCTCAGGAATTTTATAACCGTATTGAACAACTACAGAAACATCAACCGCTGCTTCTTTTTGTCCAACTTCCACCTTCACGCCTTTAGCAACATTTTTTCTGCCAAGAAGCTCGGCAATACCTCCAGCTAGACCACCACTCATGCCTGCAATACCTTCAACCTCAATTGTTGCAAGCCCTGCAATTACTTCAATTACCTCAGGAGCAATTTGAATTGTGCCCATGTCTGTTTTTTCATATTCTGCAATTATACTCATTTTCGTTGCACCTCCAAATTATCATTTCACGCATATGGTCATGCTTACCAATGTTACTTATTTCTATACTATAACATTGCACAACAATTATGACAAACAGTATTGTCGCCTGTACAAATAATTTGTAAGTGCCGCATGCCCTGCATTAATAGAAGCACTGCAAATAAATTTATGAAGCAAGCTTAAATTTCATGCTCCTCTAAAAACTTAATATCAAAATCCCCGCTTAAAAACTTCTCATGCTCTAATACTTTCAAATGGAACGGTATTGTCGTTTTAATGCCCTCGATTGAGAACTCTTGCAATGCACGTTTCATACGCATAATCGCTTCTTCGCGTGTTGCCCCCCAAACAATGAGCTTGGCAATCATCGAATCATAGTGTGGTGAAATCGTATAACCTGGATAAACCGCACTATCAACGCGAACGCCGTTTCCGCCTGGAGCAAGATAAAACGGAATATGACCGGCAGAAGGCATAAAGTTGCGCTCAGAATCCTCTGCATTAATACGGCATTCAATGGACCAACCATTTATTGAAAGATTCTCTTGCGTAAAGGAAAGCGGATTGCCTTCAGCAACACTAATCATTTCCTTAATCAAATCAACGTGCGTAATCATTTCAGTTACTGGATGTTCAACCTGAATCCGTGTATTCATTTCCATAAAATAGAAATTACCGTCTGGTCCAAGCAAAAATTCAAGTGTGCCTGCCCCAGAATATTGTACAGCTAGCGCAGCACGCACTGCAGCTTGTCCCATTGCCTCACGAAGCTCTGGCGTCAACACAGCACATGGCGCTTCTTCAATTAGCTTTTGCCGACGGCGCTGCACAGAGCAATCACGCTCAAATAAATGTACAGCATTGCCATGCTTATCAGCCATAATTTGCACTTCAACGTGCTTCATTCCGGTTAAATATTTTTCGATATAAACGCCGCCATTACCA
This sequence comes from Paenibacillus sp. plas6, assembly GCF_057221655.1. Lineage (NCBI taxonomy): Bacteria > Bacillati > Bacillota > Bacilli > Caryophanales > Paenibacillaceae > Paenibacillus > Paenibacillus sp. plas6. Next base: position 190,891 of record NZ_CM170151.1, read on the forward strand.
AATGCTTTTTGCGCTTCCTGCTGAGCAGTTGTAATTTGTGAAACAAGACTTGCTTCATCCTCAGCAATGCGGATACCTTTTCCTCCGCCTCCCGCAGTTGCTTTAATAATGACCGGATAGCCGATATCACGTGCAATCATAATCGCTTCATCAATATCTTCTACTAATCCGTCTGAACCAGGAATAACAGGAACGTTAGCAGCTTTCATTGTTTGCTTTGCAACTGCTTTATCTCCCATTTTGCTAATCGCTTCAGGTGAAGGACCAATAAACGTAATGTTACAGGACTCACAAATTTCCGCAAAATCAGCATTCTCAGCTAAGAAGCCATATCCTGGATGAATGGCATCACATTCTGTAAGCGTTGCAACACTCATTATATTTGTTAAATTCAAGTAGCTGTCTTTTGAAGCAATTGGTCCTATACAGTAAGCTTCGTCTGCCAGCTTCACATGTAATGAATCTCTATCTGCTTCAGAATACACTGCCACAGTTTGAATACCTAATTCACGGCATGCGCGAATAATACGAACTGCAATTTCACCGCGATTGGCAATTAGAATTTTTTGGAATTTCACTTTAATGAAGACCCCTTTCAACCATCTTTTCCAGTTAGTGGCTAGTCCGTCTTAACAAGGAACAATGGTTGTCCAAATTCTACCAATTGTCCGTTTTTAACTAAGATTTCAACGATTTCACCGTTAACCTCAGCTTCAAGCTCATTCATAAGCTTCATCGCTTCAAGAATACATACAACGGTTTTCGTATTTACACGGTCCCCAACCTGTACGAATGGAGCTGCATCAGGAGCCGGTGCGCTATAGAATGTTCCTACCATTGGAGACGTAATTTTATGATAATTCTCAGATGTCGAAGTTGGTGCAGGTACAGCCTCCTCAGCTGGTGCAGCAGTTTGTTGTGGAGCTGGTGCAGCAACAGCAGCAGTTTGAACAGCTGCAGGCTGTGTATATGTATGCATAACTGGAGCTGGTTGTACAGTAACCAATTCAGAGCTTTTTGGTTTTCTTATATGAAGACGAGCGCCCTCATTTTCAATTTCAAGTTCTTCAACAGAAGTTTGATCAACTAATTTGATTAACTCTTTAATCTCGCTCAACTTAAACATTAACGTTATCACTCCTTTTTTTACATAACGTTTAACATTATATCACAATAATTCTATCATAACACGATTTCTTTATCACGAAACAATATATATGATTCATTGTGACTAAAACAAAACTCCAATAGTCGCGTAATATCGCAGCTAATGGAGTTTTTACGATTAGGAGTTTATTATGATAACGTAATTTATGATTACGGGTTAGCGATAAATTCTACGTATACCTGATTTGGACGAATGTCAAGCTCAGCAATCACTTGCTCAATAATTGCTGCTGCTTGTTTTTTCTCAGCAGTGTCGCTTGTTACTACTACTTTATATTTATCATCTACTTCCTCAGAAATTAATACAACCTCATACGTTTCTTTTAGGCTCTCCTCAAGTTTGCTTACCTTCTCCATTTTTTCTTCAAGCTGCTCCATTTCTTTCCATGCTTCAAGAGAGGTTTCTGTATCGGCAGTAGTATCAGCTAATACAGACATAATGCGATTTTCTTCTTCTTCAAGTTTATTTTCGCGCTTTGTCATTAGCTCGCCAATGACGCTGTCACCAAAATAGCCCTCTGCCTCAAGCTGCTTTAATACTTCTTGATCTGCATCTGAAATGCTATATTCCTCTTCTCCTTCAACGCTTGCAACTACTGCTCCATTTTCCCCTTGCGTAGCATCAGTCAATTTGTCCTTACCTGTAATATCTTGCGTAAACAAATAGTAAGCCGATAAAATTACCATTAAACTTAACATTGAAACTAACCAAATTGTTTGTCTTCTCGTATTCATATAGACCCTCCATATTTTCATTTATTTTTTGCTCGGAACGACAGAGATCCGAGTAGGAACCACATTTAGTCCTTTTTCAACTGCTTGTATAATCAGTTTTCGTACAGCAGCATCCTCTGCTCCTTCAGCAACAATTAATACGCCGCGAATCCTTGGGTTAATGATTTTAGTAACAAGAGGCTGCTGTCCATCTGTAGCTTGATAAAGTACCACTTGACCATCAGTTGTCACTGTCGTTAAATGTCGTTTTCCTCCGTTGCGATCACTTTCCTCAGTCTCACTCTCACTCTTGCTTAGGTTACGCTCAACTACTTTTTCCTCCGTTGATTCTACTGTAATCATCACATCAACCTTGCCTACACCTATCATCTTTTCTAGCATTTCTTTCAATCGTTCCTCCAAAGTCATTTCTATGCTGGCAAATGGATTGTCGGGTGACGGCTCTCTTTTAAACACTTCTTCAGTTGGAGGTACGGAAGTTGGTGACGCTTCAAGATTTTCAACTCGTTTGAAAGGAAGATAAGATTGAATGAGCATAAAGAGAATGCCGACGGCTCCAATTAAGATTAGCGTTCTGACGACAGTTATTCGCTTTTTGCCGCCTGGTCCTCCACCAAATAATTTTTCAAAGCTGGCATACCAATTCCCCACATCAACTCCTCCTAATCGTTGGCTGCTTGCTGCACATAAATATGATCAACTCTTACATTCCAGCCCGATGCAATAATAGAAACGATTTCTTGAGCTTGCTGGCGAAACTGTTCTGTCCGTTGCCCATTGCTGTCCAGTGTTTCCTGCTGCCTTTCTTTTGTTGCTTGCCTGTGCTGTTCACTTGATTCCTTGTGTGAATTGTCTATCTCAACTAGAGGTATATTTACTTCATCAATTTCAACTGGTGAGATGAGTTTGATTGCTTCACTGTCGCTTAAGTCCTGCTGCTCTTGAACTGTTACGGTTACTGCCTCTATATAAGGAAGGGATTGATTTTTGCTTGTCTCACTCCATCCTAATGCTACGGAAACTTGCGATATAAAAGCTGAAGTTGACCTCTTAAGCTCTGACTCGATCGCTTGTTCAATGCTAGTCTTTGTCATCTCTAGTGCAGCTTCTTCTCGTTTCTGCTTAAGTTGCTCCGCTTGTTCAGTTATTTGCTGCAGAGATGGAAGACTATTACCTTTAGCTTGAGCTTCCTTTTCCCATAAGGAGTAGCTCGCATTCAGCTTTTCTTGTAGATTAACCTGAAATAGCTGCAATATTGGATTGAGAACAGTTAGCAGCAATATTAAGCCCACCACGAGCCGAGAATACCTAAGCATTTTATTGTTAGGAAGTACTAGCTCAACAACGATTGCTAATAGTACAACAACTACAATACTTTGCAACCATTCTCCTAACCAAGCTAACACATCTTCCTCACCTCCCTAGCGGAATATGCTTATAGATACAATATTTTGGATGATACATGATGATTTTTTGCTCTATTTACTCAATGAATATCGAGCTCTTTTTAACGTATCATTACACTCGCATTTCCAGCGGTAATAATGATCGTTATCGCTAAGAAAAACATCAGACTGACTACTGCCAGTGAGGCAAAGATGTACAGCATCGTTTTCCCTATTGTCTGTAAACAAGTAGCGATAGGTGAATCTCCTAAAGGTTGCATTACTGCCCCCGCAACATGATAAATAGCTGCTAAAGCTACTATTTTAATTGCTGGAAATGCACAAATGATTAACAGTATCGTAATCCCTGCGATTCCAATTGCATTTTTAGCAACAAGCGAAGCTGAAATTATTGTATCTGCTGCGTCAGAAAACATTTTTCCAACAACTGGCACAAAATTACCTGTAACAAATTTTGCTGTCCGTAATGCAACGCCATCTGTTACTGAGCTTGTCGCTCCTTGCACCGAAATGACACCTAGAAAAGCAGTTAGCAAGATACCAAGTACGGTTACTGCCACACCACGTAACATATTGGCAAGCTGTGTCAGCTTAAATCGATCGGTAATTGCACTAACAATATGTAAAACAGCCGAGAAGAAAAGCAATGGAAAAACTACAAGATAAATTAGTGTGCCGACAACATGAATCATTAAAATGATTAGCGGATGCATAACAGAAACAGTAACAACACCGCCCATAGAAGCTAGTAAAGTGAGCAATAATGGAACCATCGCCATCATAAACGAAATCATTTTTTCAATCGCATCTTTGGCATAATCACTGGCCACCATAAAGCTGTTGATTGCAATCGTAACAAGCACCATGTAAATGATCGAATAGGCTATTTTACTTATATTATTTTTTTCAAATGCGGTTTGCAGGGTTTCAAGCATCATGCTAAATATAGCCAGCATTACAATAATGAGCAGCAGCTTTCCGTTGTAAATCACTTCCTGGAGAAAAAAATTTATAATCCCCTTTATCATTGCCCAACTATCTAACTCATGTTTTTGATTACTAAACATTAAATCTGTTAGATCAGGTAGCTGCTCGCCAGGAAAATATTGAGCGTATTGCTTGCCAAGCTCATTCCAGTAATACTCAATGCTATCGGTTTCCAGCATATTGACCTGCTGCTCGATCCACTTATCGCTCCAATCCGATGGGGATTGTTCCTGCTGTGCAGGGGAGGCATAAAGCTGCTGTGCGCCCATAACCATCAAGCCTATTAAAATAATAATTAAGCGCCATAATGTTGACTTCATTTTTTCATCAGCCCGCCTCCTTATCAGCCACTACCGAGCGGCAGTAACGTCAGTAACGTCTCGATAATGACGTTAATAATGGGAATTGCAAGCACTAAAATGAAAATTTTTCCGGCAAATTCGATTTTTGATGCAATACTTTCTTGCCCAGCATCTCTCACCATTTGTGCGCCGAACTCTGCTACATAGGCAATCCCAATTATTTTCAATATCGTTTTTAAGTAAACATCTGGAATACCCGAACGGTTGGCTAGCTCGTTTATGACATTGATGACCCCACCTATTTTGTCGATTACTAGCAAAAACAGAAACACTCCAGTAAATACAGTAATTAAAAAGGCAAACTGTGGCTTCTGTTCCCGAACGATAATGACTAGCAGCGCTGCAATTAAGCCTATACCGACAACTTGGATAATTTCCACGACTTCACCTACTTACAGCTTTCACCCTACTGAAATAAAAAAATGGATTTAATCTCTTGGAAAAGTTGTGCAATTACATCTATCACCATAAATATTCCGATCACAAAGCCGAGCACTGTAATCCAGTGTGCAATATCTTCCTTCCCCATTTGCTTAAGCACTGTATGCATAATCGCAATAATAATACCTACACCTGCGATTTGGAAAATTGCTGTAATATCCATAGTCATCCTCCAACTTTTTACACCATCAATATGACGATTAATATCGCTCCCAATGTACCGAGACTTCGCCACATGTTGACATAACGTGCTTGCTCCTCGCGAGCAATTTCTTCCTCACTTTTTAATTGAAGTTGAGCAAGCTGTAAATGCTTGAGCTGTTCATTCGTAGCACTCATACCAAGTACACTGCTCATACGGAGCAAAACCTCCTTTTCTCTATCCCGTAATGCTGTCGCGCCCCATTCCTCATCAATGCATTGTTGCCAAGCCTCCTGCATTGATAGCTGATGCTCTGAAAGAAGCAGTTCCGATGTTTTTGTGAAAAGTCGGCTAACAGGAGGTTGTAAACCTTCACTGCATTTAATTAAGGCGCTAGGCAACTCTGTCTGCCCATAATTAATTTCAGTTTCTAAGCGTTGTAAGGCATGAATAAGCTGACGAAGTTGCTTACTACGGTTGATGTACGCAGATGCCTGTACAAATCCAATCGCTGTTCCAGCAAATAATATGAGTACTGCGCCTATTAGCTTAATCATACTTTTTGCTTGTACGAACGTATTTTAGTGAACTCGTACATGCACTCACCTCATTTCAGAACCAACTCTTAGCTATTCAGCTTAGCGATCCACAGCTTTCATCTTAACGAACTATCTCAGCCATTTTTCTGCAAAGAAAACCAACTGCTGCTGCGTTCTTTAGCTAATAAGCTATCGACGGAAATCATTCGATGCATAAACCCTTGTTGACTGCGCTTTAATTCAACAATATTGCGGAATACCTTATCTTCTATAAGTCCCTTTAGTTCATTGCGTCCTAAAGCATCTTGTACGTTAAAAGCGTGTGCAGTCGCGATAACTTTAACTCCGCAATGAGCAGCTTCGCGAATTGCTTGTGCATCCTCTGGTCTGCCGATTTCGTCAACAACGATCACCTCTGGTGACATCGAACGTAATAGCATCATCATTCCTTCTGCTTTTGGGCAAGCATCCATAATATCAGTTCGAGGACCTACATCGAACGAAGGGACTCCTTTTACACTAGCAGCGATTTCAGAACGTTCGTCAACAATTGCTACCTTCATTGCCAATTGACGAGTATGTGTTCCATAGCTTAATGAACGAGCTACATCACGCAGCATTGTTGTTTTCCCTTGCTGAGGTGGAGAAATGATAAGCGTGGATTGCAGCGTTCCACCTTCACCTGAAAAAAGCTTAGGCAATAGCATTTTAGCGGCTCCTATCACCTCTCTAGCGATACGAATATTAAAACCACCAATATCACGGATAGCTCTTACCATGCCGCCCTCTAATACGGTTCTCCCAGCAAGTCCAATTCGATGACCACCTGCAATCGTAATGTATCCTCTGCGTAATTCTTCTTCTAATGCATATAGTGAATAATTTGTAATGCGCTCTAACAGTTTTCGGCACTGTTCAAAGGATGGACAGTAAGCTTGTCTAGAATCAAGTACTAATGCTCCTTTTTCTGTTACATAATGAAAGCTTCCTTGATATGAAATTTCAAGTGGACGATTTTCGCGGATACGAATTTCCTCCAAGCTATGTTTGACTTTCTCTGGCAGTTGAAAAAGGATGCTCTTTAGCTCTTGCGGTAAAATTTGTGTGATATGTTCTTGCATAGCTTGTGGTCACTCCTTGCAAATTGCTGTTAATGATACAAGTCTATGCTTGTCTTGCTTAAAATATCACAACATTTTGTACACATTGCTAGCTTAGTAGAGAGTAATGTTAGTCTAGTGCCTTTCACCAGCTTTACGCATTATGCATACGGTATGTTATGAATGTCGTTAAGGAGAAAGAAGGACTAGGAATGAAAGTTCAGATTATTTCCAATGCAAGTGATGCCCATCACGCTCAATTTTTGGGGAAGGTGGCGATAGTTATTGATGTAATTCGCACATCAACCTCTATTATTGCTGCATTACATGCAGGAGCATCTAGTATTATTCCAGTAGAAACGATTATGGAAGCGAAAGATATTCAAAGACATGGGGATTTATTAGGAGGGGAAAGATTTTGTAAACGAATTTCAGACTTTCATTTAGGAAATTCCCCGCAGGATTACGCCGCAAACGTAGTGAAGGATAAAACGATTATTTTAACTACGACGAACGGAACAAGTGCCATTAAACGATGTATTCGCGCAGATTCCTTACTTGTTGCTGGTTTAGTGAATGTTACAGCTTGCTGTGAACGAGCAATTGCTATAGGTAAAGATATTGTCATTTTATGTGCTGGAAGTCATGATCAATTTACAATTGAGGACGGCTATTGCGCAGGATACTTGGTCTCCTTACTGCAGGAACGCCTTTCTCCAGAGGAGTTAGAACTTGACGATAATGCCTACACGATGCTGGCTCTATATAAATATGCCAAACCCAATATTAATGATATTGTTCGTCGTTGCATTTCTGGAAGAAGATTATTAGAACTAGGTTTAGAAAAAGATTTAGACACTTGTATGCAAGTAGATTCTATGCCAACTGTGCCACTCTTTAGCTTTGATAGGCTTATTAATGCTGCCCGTTGCTAAGAAGTTTTAATGCTTTAAATAATGATATTGTTTTAATACAAACATCCTTTTAAAACATAAAAGCCCGTTATGCGTTAACTAGCATCCGGGCTTTATATGATCTATCAATAGCGTAATTACTTATTATCTTCTTTCAGCAGGACCGCCAACAAATACTTGTTCATTAGCATCTAAACCATAAGCTGTATGAAGTGCAATAATAACTTCATTTAACTTATCTGCTGCGATGACACAAGAAACTTTAATTTCTGATGTGCTTACCATGTTAATGCTGACACCAAGGGAAGAAATTGTTGAGAACATTTTCGCAGCAACTCCAGGATTACTTACCATACCTGCACCAACGATAGATACTTTCACAAGGTTACCCTCTGATACAGCTTCACGATAAGGTACAACATCCTTCAAAGTTTCAATAACAGCTAACGCTTTGTCTTTATCGTCTCCATGTACTGTAAATGCAAAATCAGCTTTACCATTTTGCGTTCCACTTTGAACAATAATATCTACATCAATGTTGTTATTTGCTAATGCCCCAAACACATTTGCAAGAACACCAGGAACATCATCAACGCCCATAATTTTAATTCTTGCAACATTTTTTTCAGAAGCGATGCCGCGTACAACTACACCTTGCTCCATAACTGCTTCCTCCTTAACAAGTGTGCCTTCATTCTTTGTAAAGCTAGAACGAACAACCAATTGAACATTATATTGCTTAGCGTATTCCACTGCACGCGGATGCAGTACAGCTGCTCCTAAATGAGCTAGTTCAAGCATTTCATCATATGAAATTTCGTTTAGCTTACGTGCATTTTTAACAATACGTGGATCTGTTGTATATACACCGTCTACATCGGTATAAATTTCACACAAATCAGCGTTTACCGCTGCAGCTAGCGCAACAGCAGTCGTGTCTGAACCGCCACGACCAAGTGTCGTAATTTCTCCATCTTCGCTTGCGCCCTGAAAGCCTGCAACAACAGCGATATATCCAGCTTTTAATGCATCAGTAATTCGATTAGCTTGAATATCTGCGATTTTTGCTTTTCCATGAATCGCATCTGTTGTAATACCTGCCTGCCAACCTGTGAAGGACATCGCCTTACCGCCGGCAGCTTCAATTGTCATGGATAACAAGGCAATTGAAATTTGTTCTCCTACTGTTAATAGCATATCCATCTCACGAGGTGATGGATTAGGATTTAAAATCTTAGATTGATCAATTAAATCATCCGTTGTATCACCCATTGCAGATACGACTACAACAATATCATTTCCTTCTTGCTGTCTCTCAATGATGCGTTGTGCAACATGTTGCATTCTTTCTGGTGTTCCTACTGAACTTCCGCCAAACTTCATCACGATCAAAGACAAAGCTGCTCACTCCCAACTCTGACATATGCATACGGTTATATATTATATCACCCATTATGCTAAATGAATACTGTTGTTTGAAAATTTGTTTTATTGTTTACAACACTGCAGAACTAGCATGCGTATCCAGCCACTTTTTAATGGATAATGACAGCATATTTGCTAAAAAGCTAAATACGCACAAAAAAGTTGTAAGAAAAGACGCTCGGTCTTTTCCTTACAACTTTTTTACAGCAGGGCTAGTCATGCCCTTTCTGTGAATGATTAGGCACGAGAAATATATTTACCTTCACGAGTATCGATTAGTAGTACATCGCCCTCGTTAATGAATAGAGGTACTTGTACGTTAAGACCTGTTTCAAGTTTAGCGTTTTTAGTTGCACCTGTTGCAGTGTTACCTTTAACGCCTGGTTCAGTTTCAACTACTTTAAGTTCAACGTTGTTTGGCAATTGAATACCGATAATTTCTCCTTGATAGCTTGTAATGTTAACATTCATGTTTTCTTTAAGGAAGTTTAATTCCCATTCAAGCTGTTCTTCACTTAAAGTAAATTGGTCATAAGTTTCGTTATCCATAAACGTATACTCAGAACCAGCGTTGTACAAGTATTGTACTTCACGGTTTTCAATCATTGCACGGCTTAAAGTTTCACCAGCGCGGAATGTTTTTTCAACGATGTTACCGTTGCGAAGATTTTTTAATTTAGAGCGAACAAATGCCGCACCTTTACCTGGTTTAACGTGTTGGAACTCCAATACTGTGAAAATATCACCTTCAAATTCAATTGTTAAACCTGTTTTAAAATCGTTTACTGAAATCATGAATGATTCCCTCCTGAAATTTTTGATCCCAATCACAAAAGAATTAATTCTTTAGGTGATGCGGTTAATATTTGATTTCCGGATTCCGTAATTACAATATCATCCTCGATTCTTACTCCACCGAAACCAGGGATATAAATACCAGGCTCTACAGTAACCGTCATTCCGGGTGTTAACATTGTATCACTTAGACGTGACAATCTAGGGGCTTCGTGGATTTCCATCCCAATACCGTGCCCAGTGCCATGTCCAAAGTTTTCTCCATAGCCATATTTCGTTATAACATCACGGCACAATGCATCTGCATCAATTCCCGACATTCCTGCTTTAATATGCTTTAACCCATGCAGCTGAGCTTCTAGCACAATGTTATAAATTTCTAAATGCTTTTCTGTCGGTTTTCCTACAAATACAGTACGAGTAATATCGGAGCAATACCCCTTATAATATGCGCCATAGTCAAGCTTAACAAATTCATTATTACCAATAACTCGCTCACTTGCTACTCCATGCGGCAATGCAGAACGTTCACCAGATGCAACGATCGTATCAAATGAAGTACTCGTCGCTCCGTTTTTACGCATAAACATTTCAAGTTCTAATGCAACATCCAACTCACGCAAACCCGGTCTAATAATATTTAAAATATGAGTAAACGCGTCATCAGCAAGTTTGGCTGCCTCTTTAATAATCGCTAACTCATGCTCATCTTTTATTTGACGGATTTGCTCGACAATACCTGAGGTTGGGACAATTTGAACATTATTTAGCGCAGCCTCATAGCGTTTATAGTGAGCAAAAGAAATAATATCTTCTTCAAAACCTACCTTTTTTGCCCCATGCTTCGCAAGTAAATTCTTAATGTCATCTAATGGATGCGAGGCATAGATGATAACCTCAAAATTTGGTGCCTGCTCTGCTGCTTGAGTTTTATATCGAAAATCTGTTAACAAATAGCACGCGTCATTAGTAATAAGCAATGTTCCTGCTGACCCTTGGAAACCACTTAGATAACGACGATTCACTGCACTATCTATAATGATTCCATCTAGTCCCTTGCTAGTCAGCGATTGACGAAGCTTTTCAATTCTAACATTGGTCATCATATTCCCTCGCTTTCAGTTAGGCATATAAGAAGATATTAATAGTTAATCATGCAGCAATTCTATACCATATAGTTACATTACTGCTGCAAATGCTGAAGCAATGCTAGCAGTGCTAATTCATATCCGTAACCGCCAAATCCAGCAATTTGCCCAACGGCAACAGGAGCAACTACGGAATGATGGCGAAATTCTTCACGTTTATGTATGTTCGAAATATGAACTTCAACGACAGGCAGTGAAACAGCTGATAATGCATCACGAATCGCATAACTATAATGTGTCCAGGCTCCAGGATTAATGATAATCCCAGCTGCTTGTCCGTAGCAGGCATGAATTCGATCAATCATTTCACCTTCATGATTGCTTTGGAAAAAGTGTAATTCAACACCTAGCTCCTTAGCTTTAGCCTGTAAATTTGCTTCGATTGCTGACAATGATTGACTGCCGTAAACTCCAGGCTCACGAATTCCCAGCATATTTAAATTCGGGCCATTTAATACTTCAATTCGATGCATTAGCTGCACCTCCAACCTACATCAAATGAGCCCACATAATGAGCCTTTGACATTTTACCACAAAAACAGGCTATTTGAGAAGCCTTACTTGCAGTTAGCATCGCGTATTCTCTCTTAGCTAATGCAACGTTGCTGGTTCTCGATTAGCTTCATTTGTAAATTCAAAGGCTATGGAATAACCGATAAATAATCCCCAAAGCAGAAAAAAACAAAAATCTGTAGCTGCAAAGGTGAACGTAACATTTAGTGAAGTTTGAGTAAAGCCTAGCCATGGTCCTAGTCCAAATAATATTCCCCACCAGCCAATCCCATACCAAATTCCTGGCCAAGGTCCTTCTAGTGTGCGAAAAAACAATATGTACAAAAAGGACGCAATCATCGAAAAAATAATAAAGCTAATTGTTCCTGTAATATGACCAAACATACCAGTTGCTGCTTCTTCTGTTAACCAGCCTTTAATTAATAATGATGGGGGCTCATAAGTAAAATGAAGAAAGTAAGCAATTAAACGTAACGCTCCCCATATTAAACCTGCAAAAAAACCAATGTTTAAAGCATATGGAACAGGCTTTGTTACTCCTGTTTGTTGCAAGTTACTAAAAATACTGCTCACAGATTACACTCCTTTAATGATCTATCTATTTTTGGATATGAATAGTATGGGCGTTTCAGCGATAGCTTATCCCTGATTAACTAGCATTCATACATAAAATAAAGTACAATAGAACTATATTGGTTAGTAAGGAAGGGGACTTATTCTTGTCAGACAATGCACCTACATTATATGGCGGACAAGCGGTCATTGAAGGCGTTATGTTTCAAGGTAAACACGTTAATGTCACCGCAGTTCGTCGTAAAAATAATGAAATTGAGTATTTTGAAGTGCCAAAGAAAACAATACCTTGGGTACAAGCACTAAAAAAGATCCCGTTTGTGCGTGGAGTCGTTGGAATTATTGAATCCAGTGCGAAGGGCTCCGTTCATCTTAACTTTTCTGCAGATAAATATGCCGAGGATGAAATGGAGGACATGACTGAGGAAGAACGAGCTAAGCAATTAGAAAAAGCTAAAAAGAAAGAAGGAAGACTAAGTCTGTCGATGATTTTCAGCGTCGCAGCAATCGGCGTACTTTCCTTCATTTTTGGTAAGTTAATTTTTACGGCAGCACCAGCTGCTGCTGAACAATTGTTGTTCGGCAAACTGTTTGAAAACAAGATTGGTCACAACTTAATAGAAGGTCTAATAAAAATTATTTTCTTATTCGGCTATCTTTATTTAATGACACTTACACCAATTATTAAACGCTTGTTCCAGTATCATGGAGCTGAGCATAAAGTGATTTCTGCTTATGAAGCTGGTGTCGAGTTAACAGTGGAAAACGTTCAACGTTTTAGTCGTTTGCATTATCGTTGCGGTTCAAGCTTTATCGTCTTTACGGTCATTGTCGGTGTTATTATTTACTCTATGTTCACATGGGATACTTTATGGGAACGAATTTGGATAAGAATTTTGCTGCTGCCTGCTGTACTCGGTGTCTCTTATGAAGTGCTTCGTATCACAAATGCTGTACGCGATATTCCTGTGCTTCGCTTTTTAGGATACCCTGGACTATGGCTACAGCTTTTAACAACAAAAGAACCAAATAATGAACAAGTTGAAGTATCAATTGCCTCCTTTAATCGTATGTTAGAATTAGACAAACAGCACGAAAAAAATAGTGCATCTGTTAACTCGTAAGCAGAAAGGAGAATAGCACTATGAAAGCAAGAAAATGGGGGACTTACATTGTTCTTGGGCTTATTGTATTAGGAGTGGCAGTTACTCTAAAAGAATCGCCTATGTTGATCATTATCCCTGTTGTCATTTTCGCGCTCATTGCGTACTGGTACAAAAAGCCGCCTGCTTTTTTAAATAGAGGACAACAGCGTACGTACAGCAGCTATCGTGCTACGACGAAAACAAGTAAAGCAAAAGAAAAACGTTCTCGTTCAAAAACTGTGCCATTTAAAGTAATTGATGGCGGCAGAGACGATAACGACACTCCTCGTTATCATTAACTTTAATAAGGTTCCTAATAAATAATAAAGCCAATATAGAGAGTTACAACTGCATGTTGCATTGTGTACTCTCCATATTGGCTTTTTTACGAACATTGTATTAGTCGTTATTTTCCATTTCCATTTTTACTTGCTGCAATTCTTGTATACGAGATGGATCTCTTCGAAAATATTCTACTAGCGCTTCTATACAAGTAATAGAATCCGAGCTCAAATGATGCTCGATTCCTTCCACGTCATGATATATATTTTCTTCTTGTACACCAATCGTAGTTAAAAACTCCTCGAGCAATTGATGTCTTTCCATTAGCCGTTTGCCCATCTTTTTCCCTTTTGGCGTCAAGATTAGTCCACGATATTTTTCATAAATTAAATAGCTGTCCTTATCTAGCTTTTGAATCATTTTAGTAACTGAAGAAGGATGGACAGACAAGCCTTCTGCAATATCAGATACGCGAGCGTATCCTTTCTCTTCCATTAATTTATAAATTCGTTCCAAGTAGTCTTCCATGCTCGGAGTAGTCGGCATTGAAGAACCTCCTATCATTGCTTCATCACCGTACGTTGGTGTCACTGATCTATCATACACTTTTTTACGATCATTCTGCAACTTTTTAAGCGAAAATGAACAATTTTGCACATACTAAAACTTTAACCAATCAGGGGTAATCATATTAAGCCAAACTGTTATTTTGGTCATTTGATCAGTAAATAATAATATTCCCATAAATATCATCAGCACACCGCCAACCTTCATTACTCGTCCTGAATACTTTATTACCCAACGCGATGAGCCTAGAAAAAACGCCATTAAGAAAAATGGAATAGCAAAGCCTAAAGCATAGGCGGTTGTTAATGAAAACCAAGTGCCAGGCTGAGCTGCAGCCATTCCGACAATAGCAGTAAGTGCAGGACCAATACAAGGAGTCCAACCAGCAGAAAAACCAAGACCAAATATGTAAGATCCGATATAGCTGCTTTTTTTCGGAATAAAATTAAAGCGAGTATCCTTCATTAACAGCGTCGGCTTAAAAATTCCTATTAAAAATAATCCCATTAAAACAATTAAAATTGCGGATAAACGTCGAATCAATTGACTGTATTCAAAAAATAATTCGCTAAACGCATTAGCTCCATAGCTTAGCGTGTAATAAATTGTACTAAAGCCTAAAATAAAGAAGAAGGTGTGACTTAGCATTAACCATCGATTTTTACCTTTAAGTTCAGAGTTTATAATTTCTGAAACAGATATCCCCGTTATATAAGATAAATAAGATGGGTACAACGGTAAACAGCATGGCGAGATAAACGAAGCAAAGCCCGCTGCAAAAGCGACCCATATCGTAATATCATTCACAACATCACCCCATTTTGGTTTAGACCAGTCGTGCGAATATATTTCTTCCTAACAAAATAAGTAGCAGCATGACAATAAGCACAAGCACAATGGTACCGCCGGCCGCTAAATTCCATACACCAGCAATTAATAATCCGGCAATCACCGCTAATTCCCCTACGGCAACAACAATAATAATGCTTTGCTTAAAGCTTTTTGCCAATAGCAAGCTGCAAGCAGCAGGAATCGTTAACAATGCCGACACTAACAGCCCGCCAACAATTTTAATTGAAATGCTAATGACGAGTGCGGTAAGTACGCTAATCATAACATTGTAATAGCTCACGGGCAAGCCGCTTACAGACGCTGCTTCCTCATCAAAAGTAATTAAAAATAGTCCATGCAGATGCTTGCCTACGATTAAAAGTACAGCAACCGTTACAGCAAACATTGCCCATAAATCGGTAGCTGTTAATGTATAAATGAATCCAAAGAGGAAACTGTCTGCATCCATACTTAAATCTCTTCCCAATGTAAAAAAGATTGAAGCAAGCGCAATGCCCCCGGACATTATAATTGCTAACGATAATTCAGCATACGATTTATATGATTTACGTAACTTTTCAATTGCAAAAGATGCTAATAATGAAAACAATAGTCCAAACAGAATTGGAAAATCTCCAATAACAAAGCCTAATGCTACCCCTGCAATCGCAGCATGACTTAAAGTGTCCCCAATCATTGATAATCTGCGCAGCACTAGAAAGATACCAATTAGTGGAGCCGTAATACCTATCAGCATTCCTCCGATTAATGCCCGTTGAAAAAAGCCACTCCAAATTATATCCACACTAATTCCCTTCCTTCACGCCAGCCATTTGTGCTCGTAAATGCTTTAAGCTATGGGCAAGATTTTGCTCAACGCAATCCTGTGTTTCGTGTGAATGGCGAATATAAAAGTTCAACTTACCAGCTTTTGCAGCTGGCTGCGCACCCAAATATCCTTTAATCATTTCCATATCATGCGAAACCATAAGAAACGTCATATTATGATGCTGATGCATATGCTTAATCATATGGAAAAAGCTTTCCTGCGTTTCATAATCAATCCCAACAGTTGGTTCGTCTAAAATTAATAGTGTAGGATTATTAATTAAGGCGCGTGCAAGAAACACACGTTGCTGCTGACCGCCTGAAAGTTGTCCTATCCTCTTATCAGCTAAATCCTCTACTCCCATTGCCATTAACGCATCATCGCATTTGATTTGATCTTCACGAGTATATCTGCCAAACCACTTTCGTTTTCCTACTAAGCCAGACAACACAACTTCTTTCACAGTCGCAGGAAATAGCGGATTCAGTGCGTTTTTTTGCGGAACATAACCAATTTTATGCCACTCTTTAAACTTGGAGATAGGTTCCCCAAATAATTTAATTTCACCTGAAGTAGGCTTTAGCAGGCCAACAATCATTCTAAGCATCGTTGTTTTACCTGCTCCATTTGTTCCAATTAATCCAATAAAGTCGCGTTCCTTTACGCGAAAGCTAACATCGCTTATCACGTTTTTTTGCTGATAGGAGAACGAAACCGAATCTACTGTTATGACATCCTGATGACAATCCTCTGTTCCTATACTCATTTTTCTCCCCCTTCACAGCAAAACGGAGCATTAATAATTGCTCCGCAGCCAATTCCATAAGTTTTATTGTAATGCTTCAACTAAATTTTGCAAGTTGCGTTCCATAAGTGTCAAATAATCTTCTCCAGCTTTTTCCTGTTTCGTTGTTAGTCCCTCTAGCGAATATATCACATTTGTTTCAACTTTAGCTTCACTAGCAAGCATTTTCGCTAATTTATCAGAGACTAGCTCCTCAAAGAAAATTACTTTTACACCTTTTTCCTTCACTAAATTTGCGATATTTTTAATATCCTGCGCTCTTGGTTCAGCACTTGGCGACAAGCCCATAATCGAAACTTGCTCAAGATTGTAATCACGTGCTACATAACCAAATGATTGGTGAGATACGACTATCGTACGCTTTGACACATTGGCAAGCTGCTGCTCATATTGCTCATCGATGGACTTTAATTTTTCGTCTAGCGCCGCATAGTTTTGCTCATAAATAGCTGAGTTAGCAGGATCAACCTCAATTAAGCTATTTTTAATATTTTCTGCGATAATGCGAGCTGATTTGGGAGATACCCAAGTATGAGGGTCAATGTCATGACTATGATTGTGATTATGATTATGCTCGCTTTCAGTTGCTTCAGCCTCGTGGTCATGGTCATGCTCCTCAGCCACCGCCTCATGATCATGATCGTGTTCCTCTGCCTCTGCTTCATGATCGTGATCATGCTCTTCTGCCTCATGATCGTGGTCATGCTCCTCTGCTTCAGCTCCATGCTCATCATCATCTGGTTCAATGAGCTCTATTCCATCGCTTACCTGCTTAATAACTACTGAGCTATCCTTTTCTAATCCATTTACAAAATTATCTATCCATGTTTCAAGCCCTACTCCATGGTATAACAATAAATCTGCCTCTGATGCGGTCAGCAAATCCTTGCTTTTTGGCGTCCAATCATGCGGTTCCACTCCAGTGGAAATTAAATTAACCACATTCACTTTTTCTCCACCAATTTGCTTTGTTATGTAGTAAATTGGATAAAAGCTAGTAACAACATTTAATTTAGCCTGCTCACTGCTACTTTTTCCGCTATTACTGTTCTTCTCATTACTACCACAGGCTGTCAACACTAGGACTACAGCTAATAGAATAAATAATAATTTCTTTTTCATTATTTCTCCCACTCTTTTTTATAGTTTCTTGCATTTAATAGTAATCGTTACTATTACGATTTCAATTATATTGGGGCTTAATCGTAATGTCAACTATTAAACTTAGTATATTATTCATTTTTCCATAATCCCATTGGCTTTATCCCTTGCAATACAGATTAATTATTGCCTAGTATTCGTCCTGTTCACTTCCGTTTTCATTTTCATAGGTTTCATTACTTCGCATAGAAATAAAAAAAAGGATTATTTAGACTGTCAGCTTTATATCTGACACCTAAACAATCCTAATAAACTATGTCTATTTTTAATTTTGAAGCTTGTACTAGCTAACCTTATTTTACAATTGCCCCATTAGGCATACTGTCTGCTACTGTTGCCAATGTTAGCTGGTCATCCTTTGAAGCTGCTAGGATCATCCCTTGAGAAAGCTCTCCGCGAAGCTTAACAGGCTTAAGATTCGTCACACAGATTACTTTTTTCCCGACAAGGTCCTCTGGCTTATAAAATTTCGCAATACCAGATACGACTTGGCGTTGCTCATAGCCAAGGTCTAGTTGCAATTTTAATAGCTTGTCAGCTTTTGGAATTGGCTCAGCACTAATGACTTGTGCTACACGCAGTTCAACCTTAGAGAAATCATCAATAGCGATTTCTGGTTTTAAATCTGCAGGCGGCTCTTGTTTAGCCTCTTGCTTTTTACCACCACTCATCGATTCTGTAATAAATGTTACCTCTTGCTCCAAATCAAGACGTGGGAAGATTGGCGCTGCTTTAGCAACTTTTGTACCTTCTGCAATTACTTTATAATTACCGATGCTTTCCCAACCGGTAGCCTCGCCCTGTTGCAGACCTAATTGCTGCCAGATTTGCGCTGGTGCATGAGTTAAGAACGGTTGTAGCAAAATGCTAATCGAACGCAATGATTCAGCTAAGTGATTCATTACTGAAGCTAATTTGCCACGATTGCTTTCGTCTTTCGCTAAGCTCCATGGTTGAGTTTCATCAATATATTTATTCGTGCGGCTAACAAATTGCCAAATCGCTGTTAAAGCAACGGAGAACTCCATTTTTTCCATCGCATCTTCAACTTGCTGTAACGTTTGAGTTGCGATCCGCTCAAGTTCACTGTCAAACTCTGTTGCTTCAAGCCCGCTTGTTGGAATGACTCCGTCAAAGTATTTATCAATCATCGCAACAGTACGATTAAGCAGATTTCCAAGATCGTTTGCAAGGTCGAAATTAATCCGTTCTACAAAGTTCTCTGGTGTAAATGCACCGTCTGCTCCAAATGGAACTTCCCGCAGCAAATAATAACGAAGTGCATCTAGTCCATAACGATCGATTAACACTACTGGGTCAACAACTGTACCTTTTGACTTGGACATTTTTCCTTCTTTCGTTAATAGCCAGCCATGGGCAAACACTTTTTTCGGAAGCGGCAGACCTAGCGCCATTAACATAATTGGCCAATAAATCGTATGGAAGCGAACAATTTCTTTACCAACAAGATGAACATCCGCAGCCCAATATTTTTCAAACATTTCTTTCTTTTGCTCATCACCATAGCCAATTGCTGTAATATAGTTCGTCAACGCATCAATCCAAACATAGATGACATGCTTCGGATCACCAGGAACTTTAATACCCCAATCAAAGGTTGTACGAGATACAGCTAAATCCTCTAGTCCTGGTTTAATAAAGTTGTTAATCATTTCATTACGGCGTGATTCTGGCTGAATAAACTCTGGATTTTCATCATAATATTGCAGCAAACGATCAGCGTATTTGCTCATTCTGAAGAAGTAGCTTTCTTCTTTAACTAGCTCTACTGGACGTCCGCAGTCTGGACAATTTCCGTCCTGCAGTTGACGCTCAAGGAAGAACGATTCACACGGTGTACAGTACCAACCTTCGTAAGTACCTTTATAAATATCATCTTGTTCCAACAAACGTTGGAAAATCTTTTGTACAACAACTTTATGACGTTCTTCCGTTGTACGAATAAAGTCATCGTTGGAGATCTCAAGTTTTTTCCACAGCGCTTGGATGCCAGCTACAATTTCGTCAACAAATTGCTTCGGAGTTTGACCTTTTTCTTGTGCCTTGCGTTCAATTTTTTGTCCATGCTCATCTGTACCTGTTAAGTACCAAACATCATAACCTCTCAACCGCTTGTAGCGTGCCATTGCATCACCAGCAACAGTCGTATACGCATGGCCGATATGCAATTTATCACTTGGATAATAAATTGGCGTTGTAATATAAAATGTCTTTTTTCCCATCGTTAAACCTCCTACTTTTTTACAAGTTTAAAATCAAAAAGCCCCCGTCCAACATGGGACGAGAGCATGACTCACGTGGTACCACCCAATTTCCAAGTCAATCAACATTGACTTGCTCATTGCGCCTATCGGCTTAAGTCTTTATCGCAGACATACGCTTTTCCCTTACACCTTACAGCCTTCAATACCATCCGCAGATACGAAGTGAAGACGCTCGAAAAAAGTGCCTCCCAGACCATCTTCCACTAGCTTACTTTGCCGACTTCCACCAACCGTCGTGCTCTCTATCTAAGCTCACTAATGTACTCATCTGTTCATTGGCTTCCATATCAATATTTAATATAAAAAAAGTACCATGCAAAGTCAAGCTCCCATACTAGCTCGACTCTCAAAAGCCTTCAATGATCCTCACAGTTATGCTTTCTCCTAGGTTCTGGCACGAAGTCAACGCCGCCAGGATGAAAAGGATGACATTTGCATATCCGTTTCACTGTCAGCCAGCTTCCACGAAACACCCCATGCTTATCAATAGCCTCTAAAGCATAGGCAGAGCATGTAGGATAAAAGCGGCAGGTTGGTGGCATATGCGGAGATATCGCTTTCCGATAAAAATGAATCGGAGCTTTAGCTACTTTTTTCATCCAATTCGAGGTAATTGTTGACTTCACTTTACAACCCTTCTTCTTCAGCACAGCTTTTACAATGGCCAAATACTTCAAATTTATGGCGCAGCACTTTAAAATCTGCTGGCACTTCCGTTTGATCCATTGGACAAACCTTAATAGGATATGTTTTTCCGCAGCCTAAGCATATCAAATGATGGTGATGATCATGCTCACGACAATGCAGCTTAAACTTTACTCCTTCCTCAAACATAACTTGCTCTAGTACGCCTAGCTCTTCCATTACTCGCAAATTGCGGTAGACAGTATCAAAGCTTAATCCAGAATAGGATTTGCCCATATATTCATAAACATCCTTAGGCGACAAATAGCCGTCCGTTTCTGAAAAAAGCTTCGCTAACGTTCTTCTTTGATCGGTTACTCTTAACCCACTGGAAGACATGAGCGAGACGATTTCATCAATCGTTTGCATGAACATTCCTCCAAACTATACTTAGTCTACCCATTAATATGCATATTAGCTAAAAACGAAACGCTCATTGCAATAAACAATATAACGGTAACAACAATAAAAATATTTCGTATTACGTATATTTTTCTAATTTTTTGCGCATTAGAACGTTCTTGCTTAGCCATTGAATATGCTCGCTGAACAAATAGCGTCACAATAAATGATGCAACAAAGAAAATATTAATTACAAACCAGACTGCTGTCAAATTCATGCTGCTGCCTCCAACTACAAGTACCATCTATTAAGTAAGATAACAAAGATGATAGAGCTGACAACCGCGCCTGCAAAACTAATCCAGCCAGCACGAAAACGCTGCTGAAACATTTTTAGGATGCCTAAGCTTAGTAAACCAAATACGAGTAATATAAATACAACAGCAAAAACAAAAAATCCTGCTGAAACTTCGCTTACATCTACTACAGTCAAGGTAGACACTCCTTCATATGACAGAACTCAATCCATTGTCATTATACTAAATCCTAGCTTTATTAGCTAGTTTGAATGTAGTGCTCATAAAACTTTCTTGAACGCGGACGCTTTTGCAGCCTAATTTGCAATTCCTGATCAATAATTTTTGCTCGACAATATTTTGCTTTTACTAGTTTTGGCAGCTTAATCATTTCAATATAATCATCAGGTAATCCTTCAATTCGAATATAATCTTCCCGTAAAAATAATCTTAAATCTTCAACATTACAATTGATTGGCAATGTATATAACACATCAATAAACTCTTTTCCTTCTTTAAATCGATAGTCTTTCCCTTCATTTGTCTGCTCCTTATTGCTTGCACCTTGTCGTAAGCTGCGAAAAAACTGTTCGACTACAGGAATATCTTTGAACATTTCCATTGCTTTTTCAAAGTTTGTTGCATTTAACCATTTCTCAACTTCCGACCATCTATTATTCATTGTGCTCACCTTTTCATGCCTCATTTCAAATTACACTATATTTTTTAGCTTATACAGCATATGCAATCTTTCTATAGTAGGCTACTGCCGCTACGAACGTGTCACGTCTAGGCGAATGCTGCATAGACTACATTATAGAAATGAAAGCAGGTGAAGTTATGCCGTCATTCGTAGGATTTGTAAATATCGTCAGTAATGGTTCAGGGGGAGTCGTGCAATTTGGCGATTCGATAGGAGTTACCCCAAACAGTTCATCTAAAACCTTTGCGGGTGCAGGTTCTTTCTTAACCGGCAGTCTTGCCAACTCTAATACGGGAGCAAGTGCAACAAATACGTTAGATAATGAGATAATTGGCAACTTAGGAGGAGCTACGTCATAATGACGATCCATGTTCAGCAGCATATCTACATTGGAAACCTGCGAATTGATGCAATTAGCAACAGCTCCATGCTGCAAATTGGAACTTCCGGTGGGATTAGTGCCACCTCATATTCTAACGAAACGTCTCCTCTTGGCACCGTGCTTGAGCAACCCAGTGAACCAGGAGAGTTTTTCTTTCCTTCCCTAGTTCCATTGCCTAACCCAACCTAAATTATTAAAGAAGGGTATTGGTCACTATGCATCATTCTGATCCACCTTCTGGCACATATTTTAACGCTTGGCAGCATTGGGCCTTTCGTGTAGAGCAGCGCTTGCAGGAGCAGCAGGATATGATCCAAAAGCTGCAACAGGAGCTCGACTTGCTTAAACAACAGCTCACCAGAGAGCAGCAATCTCCAGCAACGATTCACGTCGACAAAATTGAATATCATTTTGATCAATTAAAGGTTGATACACTGGAAGGCTCGTTGCAAATTGGATTATCTACAAGTAATCCTGAGCAGCTTCCAATGATGATTGAAGACATTATGATGAAGCAGCAACATGACAATGGAGCTATACCAGCAGCGAATGAATCCGTTCCTAAGAAACAAGCACAAGCCCCGTTTACTAAATATGGCAAGAAGTCAAATGCTAAGCTATATAATTTAGAGCAAAATTTCCAACATTCAAATGCGAAGGTTCGTCAGCAGAATGGGCAAACAGATAGTGAACTTCCTTTAGAGCAAACACAAAATAACAAGAATGTGGGGCAAGGACCAGCAGCAAGCAATTCAGAGCTTATCAATCAACAATTAATCGATCATTGCATTCAAGTGTTAAACAGCGATTTAAATAATGGTTATAAACACTATATCACTAGACAAAGCTCGTTAATGAATGTCGATATGAATGAAGAGCATATGAAGCTAATCATCGATGATATATCTCGTCAGTTGCCAGCGAGAGTGCATCATTACTTAACAGAACAACAAATAAAGCTGACTCATGCCAACAAAGATAATCTGCTACAGCAAGTAATTAGCTTAACGAAACGAGATATTGAGGAAGCAATTGACCGATACATTTATCAATTAACTCAAAAACCGGAGGGATAAAAAATGAATATATATATTCATCAGCAGCATTTAAAGGTAGGCAATATCGATATTATCGCGGTTTCCTCGAGTTCAACTTTCCAAATCGGGGATAATGATCAAGTTATTCTATATGCAATTGCTGAGGATGTGCCTGACAGCATACAGATCGGTCCATTTCCTCAAGTGCAATCAATTCAGTCTTTTGTCACTCCTCTAAATACTTATTAGGAGCCAGTAGATGAGCAAAGAAACGTGCGTAAAGCTGAATCGGCTAAATGTTGTAAATAACTCCACCAGCTCGGTTCTGCAAATAGGAGATCGAGAGTCTACCTATCTTTACCATCAAGGTTTATCTATTTTACGCAGCAGAGCGACTTATGGTACTGATGAGCCTTATTTTTCTTGGTATCCGATGTTTTTTTATGAAATGCCTCCATTATTTGAAAATTTGCCTGCTGGAAAGGTAGTACATGAAATGTACAGTAAGCTGGCACCATTACCTAATACGCAGCCAACAATTGAAGTAGGACGAGTAAACATCATAATCAATTCCTCTTCCTCCAATATTCATATTGGTAACGGAGAAAAATTAGTCGCTGATAATCGGCAAAAGAATATTCGTCAATTTTTGGATGGATTAACGATTAATCTTCAAGAGCTTACAGCAGCACAGCAAAATTAAGATGCTTAGAAGACGCAAGTTTATGCGGCGTTCTAAGCATCTTTTTTTGTCTATGGAAATGAAAAAGAGAGAACAATTATTGATTTACATAATTTTCTTGTTTCGTTTTTAACTGACGATATTTAGCCGCATATTTACAAACCGATTGAACAACAGTAGCATGAGACCAAGTTAGCGGCGCAACCGATAATGGACTGCCATCGAACGGATTAAGCTGCTCTGGCAATATTCCGCTTTCTAAAGCATGTCTTGTTACCCATTCTAACGTTCTCTTTGGGCTTTCCAGATCGGCTAATGTTTTAGCTGAGTCAATTTCAAAGTTGGCAACCCACAGAGTACAAATGATCCATGGATTACCTGGAATACGATCGATATCTCCTGTTTGCTGGAAATAATAGTCGTTTCTATAACGCGCGATACCGCCGATCTCTGTTTTTACCTGCAATCCATATTTTATTGCCAACATCGTTTTTTGGACACGCTCATCTTCTACAGGCAGTACCCCGAATTCCAGCACCCCAAACAGGCTGCTTTCCAATGTCATATCTTTAACCCATGCTCCATCCTTAAAAATAAGTCCGCGTGCAAAACGGCCCGCTTCCTCATCCCATAAATGCTCGATCATCCCTTGTTTGATTTTTTCAGCAGTATGACGATAATGATCACTGCGTTCATAGTCACCAAATAAGTCTGTAAAGTATGCTGCCGCCATTAAACCGCCATAAACGCTAGCTGCTGTATACGTCCAAATGCCAAAGCGTTCCTCCCATAAATCATAGCTTGGCTTCGGCAGATTTAGCTCTGGCTCGATAAAACTGCTTAAAAAATTAGCAGCCTTACGAATTAATTTAGAGTATAAGCTTTGTGGCAGCTCAATAACTTGATGTCTGGTATAGTCCTTCCATAAAGCTAATAATACAAGTGCTGTTTCGTCCTCTTGAATCGGCAATCGTTGCACACCTTGAACGATATACGGATGCCAGCTTGAACCTACTGTTCCATCAGGATTATATTTATGGAACAAATAGCCCTCACTAGAGAGAATATTGGCGCAAAAATGGAAAAATGGTGCGATCATGCTCTGATAACCTGCTAATGACATCGCATCAGCAATTAGCGCACCGTCACGCGGCCACATATAGCTGTAATGATCACGGTTATACTGCAAAATATCCGTATCATTCGCAGCAAGAATCGCCCCCCGTTCATCCGTCTGAGTTCTTACAAGCAATAAGCTAAGCTTAAACAGCCTTCTAACTTCTTGCGGCAAATCACCAAGATCAGATTCAGCCCGCTGCAGCCAATGACTCCAGTAAACAACAACCCTACTTAACAAGCGCTCAGGATGCGAATCTCTTACATATTGATCTAATCGTTTTACTTCTTCAAGATTTTTACCAATCGACATCCAATAATAAATCGATTTCGTGGAATTTGCAGTTAATGTTGTTTTGAAGCTAAGCGTGCTATCCACAGAGCCTTGAGCAATACTATTGCCCATCAAGTTTCCGTCCTCTGCATCACGCCATGTTCCTTCCGCAGTGTTAAAACGTTTTACACCAGTTGAATACTGATAAATTCCGCCCTCGTCCGAAAATCCGTTAAACATAAAATAGTTTGAACGTTTATAATGATAAATCGTATTATTGTCAGGATAATAAACGGCTGTATCACCAACCTCCGAGCCTTCGATCATCAAATCTTGATGAAAAAAAAGTCTCACTTCTCGCACATCATCTCGAAGATTACGAATTGTAACCTGCTTTAAGAAAATGCACTCTCGTTGATGAATACCGTCGTGAATTTGCAACTGCACACCTAAGCGGTCATGTTTGGCGATAACATTTGTGACAAGTGAATCATCCAAATAATCCAACTTAAATTTCCATTCGGGATGATCCAGCCATGAAAATTCGCCTGCTACCCAAATTCCGACGCGACAGTAATGTCCGCCCACATGATTTAGTTGCCCCACGTAAGGATAATAAATATCGCGGATAAAACCATGTTGATCTAAGTTAATAAGCAGCTTACCATTTCCAACAACAAGATGACGAGCCATGAAGATTCCCCTCTCCTAGTTCTTTAATGTTTGATAAAGCGATTTATATTGCTTCGCTGAATTTTTCCAGCTATAGTCGTCACGTGAACCATTATCGACAATGCGTTGCCAAACATCGCGATCATGATAGAATCCAATCGCTCGCTTCACCGTAAATAAATAATCGTGAGCGTTGTAATTCGTAAAGGTAAAGCCATTCCCCTCAAATGTATACTCATTGTAAGGAGTAACGGTATCTTTCAACCCGCCTGTTTCGCGCACAATCGGAACAGTACGATATCGGAGTGAAATCAACTGACTTAAACCGCATGGTTCAAAACGAGAAGGCATCGAAAACAGATCAGCCCCTCCATAGATGCGACTAGCCATACGATCGCTATAACCAAGCCAAAAACGAAACTTATTAGGATGTCGGAGTGAAGCATCATAAAAGAACCGTTCATACTTCTCCTCGCCCGAGCCTAGAACGATCATTTGTACCTGCTCTTGCAATAGCTCGTCTAATGTTGCAATAACAAGATCAAGTCCTTTTTGCTCAACTAGGCGAGAGACAAGACCGATCAAAGGAATGTTTTCATCAATGGGCAACGCCATTTCCGCCTGTAAATCAATTTTATTTTTGCGCTTTCTTGCTAATGAATGACGGTAGGGAGATACAAGATGCTTATCCTTCATCGGATCATAAAGCTCCGTATCAATACCGTTAATAATGCCATAAAGATCTTCACGGCGATAACTTAGCAGTGAGTTCATTCCTTCCCCATAATATTCAGTTTGAATCTCCTGCGCATAGGTTGGACTAACTGTAGTGAGCTTGTCTGCAAATTGAACGCCTGCCTTCATGCAACTTGCATTGCCGAAGAATTCTAAGCCTTCATGCGTAAACCACTCGTCGCCAGCACCGAGCAGCTCTTTCATTTGCTCAATACTATAAATACCTTGATACATTAAATTGTGAATCGTATAAATGCTCCTTGTATTACACCAATAATTATGTTCCTTAAACCGCTGCTTAAGCAGAAAAGGAATTAGTCCTGTTTGCCAATCATTACAATGAATGAGATCAAAATGCTCTTCCTCATAAAAGTAAGCTGCGGCAAGTACGGCGACACTAAAAAATACAAACCGTTCTGCGTCATCTCCATAGCCATATAGCCCGCCACGCTTAAAATAGTATTCATTGTCGATCAAATAGTAGGTAACTCCATCAATTAAACCTTTCCACAAGCCTACATACTGATTACGCCAGCCAAATGCTACTTCAAATTCTGCTATTCGCTTGAAATCTTTCAGTATCTCCTCTTTTATTAAGCCATACTTAGGTAAAATAACTGCAGTATGAATACCTAATCCTTCTAGCGCTTTCGGAAGAGCGCCTGCTACATCAGCAAGACCGCCAGTCTTGGCAACAGGTACAGCCTCTGAAGTTGCAAACAGAACATTCATCCTCTCTACCTCCTATCACTTTATCTCTATTGATATAACAATTAAGCTGCGAGAAATAATAAATGCTCCTATTCATCATTTATCGCAGCTTAACGGTTTACAAGATTAAATGACTTTACGTTTTCCCGCTAAATAAGGACCAGAGCTTACACCTTTTACATGCTGATTTTCTTCAATAACGACATCTTTATCAAAAATTGCACATTTGACTGTGCTGTTCGGTAAGATGACGCCATTTTGCATAATGATGCTATCCTCAACTACGGCTCCTTTATGTACATGGACACCGCGGAATAAAATACTATTACGCACCGTACCTTCTATTAGACAACCATTAGCAATGATTGAGCGCTCCACTACTGCATCATGATAATAGCGTGCAGGTGGGCCGTCCTTTACCTTCGTATAAATTGGACCTGGCTCTCGGAATAAGCTTCGCCATATCTCTGGTTGCAGCAGCTTCATGTTATTCTCATAGTAGCTGTTAATCGTATTAACAACGGCAAGGAAGCCATCATGTACATAGCCGTATACATTAAGCTGAGAAAGCTTAGAAAATATTGCATGACGCACAAGATGATCCTGTCCCTTAGCTAATGAAGTTTCTACAAGATCCATAAGCAGCTCTTTTTTCATTAAATACATTTCCATATTGTAATAATCACTTAGCATTCTGCCATATGAATCTTGGATTTCTGTAATTTTTCCATTTTCATCCATACGCACCTTGCGTGCCTTACCAAGCAGGGGCTGACTGCTGCGATGACATACTACTGTAATGTCTGCATTTTTCTCCAAATGATAGGCAAGCACTTTACGATAATCGATATTACATACCATATGACTGCGTACAATGAGCACGTAATCAGACTTTGAGCGCAAGAAAAAGTCTCGATTTTGATAAAAGTGGAATAAATCTCCGCGACTAAGCTCCTGTACATCATCTGTGATGGGCGGCAACACAAACAATCCGCTTTGACGGCTTTGCAGATCCCAGCTCTTACCGTTTCCAATATGGTCCATTAAGGAACGATATTTTTTATGAACAAAAATGCCGACTTGGTTAATTCCTGAATTGACCATATTAGATAAAGTAAAATCTATTAACCGATAACGAGCTCCAAAGGGTACTGTCGCTGTACAGCGCCCAATTGTAAGCTTATCGAGTTCATCTGTTTCATGGATAAGATTGACTACACCCATAACCTTTAAGCTGTTCATTATTCCACCCCCATTAAATTTTCTTGCGAAAATACATGCTCACCTACAGGGATTACTTTAATTTCAGTGCTATCAGGAGCACCGATAATTGTATTATCTTCAATTACTGCGCCATCACCGATAATGGCTCTGTAAATTTTCACATTTTTACCGATTTTCACACGGGGCATAATTACCGATTCATGAACAATTGAAGCTTGCCCTATCTCTACACCATAAAACAATACCGAACGATGAACCTCTGCCTCGATAAAGCATCCTTCAGATACAATACTCGAAGTCACCTTTGCTTCCTCCGTTATGTATTGTGCAGGTTGGTTAGGATTGACGGAATAAATTCTCCATTGGGGGTCATTTAACTCTAACGGTGGCTTTTCTTCCAACAAATCCATATTTCCTTCCCATAAGCTGTCAATTGTTCCGACATCACGCCAATAACCGTCAAATGTATAGCAGCTTAACAGCAATCCATCCTTCATCATTGCAGGAATGACATCTTTGCCAAAATCGTTGCTTGACTCAGCATTTTCTTCATCTGCAATCAAATATTTCTTTAATGTCTTCCAGTTAAATATATAAACGCCCATAGAAGCTAGATTACTTGTCGGGATTTTAGGTTTTTCTTCAAAGCCAGTAATAACCATCTCATCATTTACATGCATTAAACCAAAGCGACTTGCATCCTTCCACTCTACTTCAAAACCTGCTATAGTCAGCTCCGCACCAGTACGCTTATGATGCTGCAGCATTCGATCATAATCCATCTTATAAATGTGATCTCCAGAAATTACCAGCACAAATTCTGGATCATAGCGTTCTATATAAGGAATGTTTTGATAGATTGCATTGGCGGTTCCTTTATACCAAACGCCTCCTTCTTTCTGCACATAAGGAGGTAATATTGTCATTCCACCATCTCTGCGATCAAGGCCCCAAGGCGAACCTATTCCCAAATAACGATTTAGCTCAAGCGGTTGATACTGTGTCAGCACCCCTACTGTATCTATCCCTGAATGAACACAGTTGCTGAGCGTAAAATCAATGATTCGATACTTCCCGCCAAAATAGACAGCGGGCTTCGCCAAATCCTTTGTTAACACACCAAGCCGCTTACCTTCTCCACCAGCTAACAGCATTGCTATCATTTCTTTACGAACCATCAATATCATCCCCCAGTTGATTGATCTCCTTCGGCGAAGGAAAATAACATAAAGGTGAACGGTGGAAGCTCTATGGAGATACTATAGTTTTGTCCATGAAACGGTATCTCCTCACTATGATATTCCCGTGTCACAACGGTGGTTGTGCCACCATGTTCAACCTCATTGCTATGCAAAATGAGTGAGTAAATACCTTGTTTGGGCACTCCAATACGATAATGACGATAATGATTCCAGGAAAAATTAATGACTATAAGCAACATGCCCGAAGCACTTCTGCGGATAAATGAGATTTGCGATTGTTCGTTATTATTAACGTCGATCCATTGAAAGGTTTCTGGGTGAAAATCATTTTCCCATAATATGGGTTGATTGAGGTAAATATGATTAAGCTTTTTTACAAATTGGTGCATTTTTTGGTGAGAGTCATATTGGAGGACAACCCAATCCAACATTTCTTGATCCTTCCACTCGTCAAATTGTCCCCATTCTCCGCCCATAAATAGCAGTTTTTTACCCGGATGGGTCATCCAATAACCGTAAAACATGCGAAGTTGGGCAAATTTTTGCTCATAGCTGCCCCACATTTTATTCAGCAGAGAACGTTTACCATGAACAACCTCGTCATGAGACAAGGGAAGTACGAAGTTTTCTGAAAAAGCATACCATAATGAAAAAGTAATTAAGTGATGATGATGGGTGCGGTCAGCCGGAGATAAGGCTAAGTAGCGAAGTGTATCGTTCATCCAGCCCATATTCCATTTGTAATTAAAGCCAAGACCCCCCATATAGGTCGGCTTCGTAACTGATGCATATGCCGAGGAATCCTCTGCAAGCATTAGCAAATTAGGGTAATAATGAAACACTGTTTCATTTAATTTCTTTAAGAAGGCAATTGCGTTTAAATTGAGATGTCCGCCTTCAGCATTTAACGTATGCAGCTCAGGCGGTTTGTCCATATGAAGATCAATCATTGTCGCAACTGCATCGACGCGCAGGCCGTCGAAATGAAATTGATCAATCCAGTAAATTGCGTTTGAAATAAGAAAGCTTTGTACCTCACTAATACTATAGTCAAAGCTGAGCGTACCCCATAATGGCAGCTCTGCTCGTTTCCAATCTGCTCCTTCAAAAATTGGACTACCATCAAATCGCCGCAGCCCGTGAGCATCTTTGCAAAAATGTCCTGGAACCCAATCAAGAATGACTCCGATTCCGTTACGATGACATTCATTAATAAATGCTTTCAACTGATCTGGTGAACCATAGCGGCTTGTCGGACTGTAGAAGCCCGTAACCTGATAGCCCCAAGATTGATCTAGCGGATGCTCCATTAATGGCAAAAACTCAATATGAGTGTAGCCCCATTCCACAACATAAGGGATAAGCATATCCGCTAGCTCTGCATATGTATAATAATCTTCTTTTCCTTTTATTTTCCAAGAGCCTGCATGTACTTCATAAATAAGCAGCGGTCGCTCGTAAGAACGATATTTTTTCAGGCTGTTATACCATTTTTGGTCAGTCCATTTGAACTTGGATAGACCATACACGATAGAGGCGGTATTCGGCCTTAGTTCACTATAAAATGCATAAGGATCACTTTTTAAGATTACTTCGTCGTCCTGTGTAGTAATCCTATACTTATATAACTCCCCTTGACCAATACCTTCTATAAATCCTACAAATACACCGGTTTCGCCTGCACGCTGCAAGGCTGCGCCGGCAGTATCCCAACCGATAAAATCACCAACAACAGACACCGCCTTGGCATGAGGCGCCCATACCGCAAAGCGTACACCTGACTTGCCAAGCCATTGTATAGGATGGGCCCCCATAAACCGATAGCTGTGATGTGATGAACCACAATTAAAGAGGAATAAGTCCTCTTGCTTAATACCCCAATACGATTTCTTCATCACTTCACCTCCGCGAAGTCATACTGACGTGAAGTTAGTTGCCATATCCAGCATAAAACGACTTATCCCGTAAGGACCGATTAACTATTTAAGAACGGACTAGGCTCACCAACTGTCAGCAAATGAAGCTCATGCATTGCTCGTGTACATGCTGTGTAGAACAGTTTTCGTTCACTTTCCAAATGGTAATTGTGAGAGCTCGCGTTATAAATTAACACCGCATCAAATTCAACACCCTTGGCCAAATAAGCGGGAATAACCATGATTCCTGGCTCAAACGTAGCTGTTTCTTGGGTAATTAGACGAAGTGCTATCCAGCGCTGTACAAAGCGTTGGTAAACCGCTTTGCTTTCTTTTGCAGTTTTACAAATGATTGCAATCGACGTATACCCTTCTCTAAGCCATTGATGCAAAATGTCATCTACTTGATTATCGTACTCATCATCAGATGCTAGAATGGTTACGACAGGCTGCTTGCCATGGCGATTGAACGGAATAATTTGCTCGCCACCTTCAATCATTTTTGCGGTAAACTCGACAATTTCTTTTGTGGAACGATAGCTACGATGCAATGTTATACGTTCTATCTCTTCCTTGTTATATATATTCTCGTAAAGACTAGGATTTTCCTGCAAGCTGGCATGAACAAAAATTGATTGATTAATATCGCCAACAATAGTCATTCGACTGCGCGGAAAAATTCGTTTTAAATAATGCAACTGAAATGGCGAGTAATCCTGTCCTTCATCAATAATGACATGTTTAACGGAAGTGTTAGTATGGAAGCCTTCCAATCGTTCTTTGAGATAGAGATATGGCGTAGCATCCTCATATGGCATTTGCTTATTCATTAAAGCCTCGATCGTTAATGCCGCTATCTGTTCCCAGCGATCACAATTTGCAGGAGCAGTACCCCTCTGGAATAACCCGCAATAAATTTGTGTTGTATCGACATACTTAAGGAGCTTTACTTTACGGCGCAGCTTTTTAAATTTTTCTTGCACAACACGAGCAGCTAGCAAGTTGCGTTCAGTCTCAAAATCATTAAATGAATTTTCGTGAAAGTGATTTTTTTTCCTAAGCTCATAATATGCTTCAACATAACGTTCCTTGTCTAACAACTCAATTTCTTCATCTACCCAAGCCTCATTTTGCTCTTCTTTACTTAGGGCAGTAAGCATTTTTAGCAGTTGTCTTGTAAGCTCCTGTAAACGAAGCGGAATGCTTAAAGAAGCATCAAGACTATAAAACATTTCATGAATTTCA
This sequence comes from Paenibacillus sp. plas6, assembly GCF_057221655.1. Classification (NCBI taxonomy): domain Bacteria; kingdom Bacillati; phylum Bacillota; class Bacilli; order Caryophanales; family Paenibacillaceae; genus Paenibacillus; species Paenibacillus sp. plas6. Next base: position 224,264 of record NZ_CM170151.1, read on the forward strand.
TCTTTTGAAATCAGCACTTTACCACGGAATGTAATGGACTTAAAGCACATTCCCGCTTCTGCAAGCTGGCTTATATATTCATCAATAAAGTCCATAAAGTTCGTAGTGCCTTTTAGCTTAATGCTTTCGATCTTATTTTCATATTGCGGATCGTCGTAAGCAGTCAAACAATATTCAAGCTGCTGGAATTGATCCTCAAGCTGAAAACTTTTACCGAGTCGATGCTCTAAATATTCTCCATATGTAGTTTGCTGCATATTTTGCTCGCCAAGCTCTGGCAGCACTGTCGAGACATAGCTGTTAAACATTGGGTTCGGAGAAAATAATACAATTTGCTCAGCAGTAAGCACATCTCTAAAGCGATAGAGCAAGTAAGCAACTCGTTGCAACACAGCAGAAGTTTTTCCGCTGCCAGCCGCTCCTTGAACAACAAGCAGCTTTGCTTTTTCATTACGAATAATCGCATTTTGCTCCTGTTGAATTGTAGCAACAATGCTTTTCATTTGTGCATCGGAGTGTTTACCAAGCACATCCTGCAATATTTCATCACCGATCGTTACCCCTGTATCGAACATGCTTAATAAATTCCCGTAACGAATAATATATTGACGCTTTAGCGTCATTTCCCCATTGATTGTACCGTTCGGTGTGTTATAAGTGATTGGTCCCGGGCCATAATCATAATAGACACTAGAAATTGGCGCCCGCCAGTCATAGATAAGATAGTTTTCATTGGAATCGTCAAGCAGTGAACCAACCCCAAGATAGATCGTTTCACTGTCTCCTCCCTCCAAAGTTACATCGATTCGTCCAAAATAAGGGCTCATCTCTAACTTTTGTAATAGCTTGATTTCATTTTGTCTTACCCGCTCGCTTCGTTCACGCTCAGATAATAGTTCTGCTTGTTGCTTCATACTGGCATACGTTTCTGCAGTTTCAACTGCGTCCTCGAAATTGACGGTAACGTCATCCCAGAAATTCCGTTTAATATCTACGATTTCAGACTTTAAATCCCCAGTTTCATCTGTTAATTTATCTAAACGATGTCTAATTAACTCAGTTACTTCTTTTACCCGTTGTTCCTCTAATTCATAATCATCTGCGATATTCGACATAAGTGCCTCCTTCTGTTATAAATCCGACTGCGTCTATAATTAAACTTCCCTGTTCCCCCTTGAATATAAGCGAGAGAGATTCCAAATCTGTCGTAAACAGCGAGCCATCTCGTGGAGACTGCTGCTCAATTAGCGATATCGGAATAACATAGGTTTGTAGCAAAGGTTCAATTTCAACATCATATTTACCTTTTTTTATGTTCTCCTCCAGCCATTTTATTTTCGTAAAATCATGCGCGGCTGGCTGTAAAATATGAAAATAGGATTCAAGATCGATAATTTCTGTCCCCCATTGCTTTGCCTTCAGCTCAATCATAAGCTGTAATCCTCTGTATGGTTCATCTTCCTTTGCAGCCTCTTGCTCATCGTCATTTTGCTTTTCCCCTTGCGTATCTTTGCTTGTCGCTGCCAAAGAGGATTGTTCGGGGGATTCTTTAAGCGTTTTATTAGTTCCTTTGTTTAGTAATTCAGATGAAGCAGTATTGGCAATATTTTCAATATCAATTACAGGGTTTTCCTCATCTCTTTCACTAACTAAAGCAACCTCTTCATTCATTTCCTCTTCAGCATCAAGATATAATGATTCAGCTCGAGCAAGAGAAATGACAATTGCACCAATCCGTGATTGCTGGCGATTAATTAACTTAGAATCTAGCGGGAATTGTAATACGCTGTTAGGCTGCTGCCATGTTACAGCAAGCACGCGATTTTTTTTATCCCCTCCGCTTCGCCCTTTTAAATCTATTGTTTTGATGCGCATTTCTTCATCTGATGCAATAAGCTCCTCTGCTTGCGTTGCGCCTTCAAAATCATACCATAACTTAGTATTCGAGCTATGATAGCGACTGACATAACCAGTCAACGGTAAATATTCGCCAATCGTTCTAAAATCCTGAAATACTGCCTCATAACGCGATTCACCAGTAAAGCTGGCCTGCAAAAAGCTATGAATGAACAGCTTAGCCGCTAGTCTCTGATCCTCGCCTTTCATTAACTGTGCAGTATTTAATACAAGTGCACCAGGAAATTGCTCATCGTATTTTCCCCACACTGTGTTAAATTGCCCGTGATTGGCGTGATATAACTCGACTGTAGCTTTGAAATGTCCATTTTCAGTGAACTTTGTTCGTTCATATTGTCTTTCACCAAAGGATTCCGTCAAATCTGAATCCATCGTGCCGTGTAATGTTAAATAGTTAATATTGTATAAATTCGCCAGCTTTCCATCAACTGCGTAATCTGTCGGAGCAATTGCAACAACGGCTTTAATATTTACTTTATTTAGTATATCTACTACAGGCTCATCAGGGATCCATCTCTTTGCATCTACAGCCATCGAAGCCGCCTGACCACCTCGTGAATGACCAATTAAAGCAACATTATTCCAATCGATAGGAACAATGTCAGCTGCTTCATCATACAATTTTGCAACATGGGCAAGCATAAGCCATGATCTTAGCAATTGATCATCATCTACAATGCCAGACCATACGGAATAGTTCAAAAAGTTTGCGTCGATCGAGCTGACAATCATTCCATGTGATGCAAGCAACTCTCCTAAGTAGCCGTAGCCATCTGAGGAATCCTCCTCGCTTATGTGGTTACCATGCATAATAAAAACAATCGGAAATGGTCCTTCTCCATCAGGTACCCATAATTGCCCCTTTATAGGAATTTCCTTTTCAGTAAACCCCCATACAAGTTCCTTGGTCCAAGACCAATCCTTTAACAAAGTCTCACCATTCGTAGGAGAAAAATATAGCGTTGATGCATCCTCATCATTAAGCCAAACTTCATTAGCACTGTACCTATAATGTTTAAAGCTATATTCACCTTGCTCGGCTAAATTTTCATTTAAGCTTTGCAGCTTTAGCGTATCCGCTTGTTGTTGACCCGCTTCGCCTGTTATTTCTCCATCCTGCTTATCATTACCTTGCGACGATAAATTTGAACCGTCTGATGAATCCTTAACTAAAGCTTGCTTATCCTCGTCACTGTTTTGCACCACTTTGTCCTGCAGCAGCAGCTCAGAGTATTGGGCAAGATAGTTTTGCTGCTGTACTTTATTCCAATATGCTTTACCAGTTAAACCAAGGACGACTAACAACACTAAAGAAGCTAATGTTGTAATGACAGAACGCGGAGACTTATTTTTATAAGCATATAAATAAGCAACTAACAAGGCAATTAGAATAAGTATTCCTAAAATAATACCAGACATTATGCTAGCAGCTTTCCAGCCCCAATTGCTTTTTTGCAAAATTAAATAGCTCTGTACAGCGATTCCTATTGCTCCGCTAAGCCAACCGGCAACATATTTCAAATAAAAGAAAGAAAGTACGAATATTAATAAGCCATAAACAATTGCTGCAGCAAGTAAATAACCTAATCCAAATACAATATAATCAAACCATATCCCTATCCCTGTCGGTATTCCCGGAATGGTAAGGGCGATCTCTACACATAACCCCATATAAAAGATAGCTATTGCAGCTTGATTGCTTTTACTAGGTAATTGAATCGCCGTTTGGTAGCGTCGCTTTAGCCAAGCTCTAAGTTTTTGCTTAAAGTTGGGATTAGGACTAGGCTCATTTACATTTTCATTTATTGCTGCTTGATCGTTAGCCAAAATCGTTCGTTCTCCTTTTCTAACTGAATTCGCGCTTCAAAAAAAGCACTCATCCGCTCTCCAGTCAGCATTTGCTCCGTTTCTCCTTGAGCAAAGACCTCACCGTTTTTTAGCAAGAGCGTATGTGTAAAACAAGGTAATATTTCTTCAACATGATGCGTAACATATATCATCGTTGGACAATCTTCTTGCTCAGAAAGACTCGCAATACGTTCTAGCAACTGCTCTCTAGCGATAAGATCAAGACCTGTGCATGGTTCGTCTAAAATTAGCAGCTTAGGCTTGTTCATAAGCGCTCGCCCAATTAAGACGCGTTGCTTTTCTCCTTGAGACAGTGTTTGGTATTTACGATCTGCTAATTGCTCACAACGCAATGTACGCATAATGGAGTAAGCCTGCTCACGTTCTTCCTCGCTCGGTATATCATATATGCCAATTGAAGCAGAACGTCCGCTTAAAACAATATTTAATGCAGTATCGTTTCCATAAAGCATTTGCTGTAAAGATGTACTCACCCAGCCGATTTCCTTACGTAATTCTCTTAAATCATATGTACCAAACTGATGACCAAGTACGCTAATGGTGCCTCTAGTTGGCCATTGATAACCATTTACCATATTTAATAAAGTTGTTTTCCCTGAACCATTTAGCCCAAGTAAGCACCAATGCTGCCCCCTCTTTACCTGCCAGCTAACATTATTTAATATTGTACGATCATCTCGTTCCCAAACAATTTGCTGTAAATCTATTATCATCGATCATTCCTCCGAAGTAAGTATCCTTTTCTATATTCTATCACGAACTTGCTCTAAGCCACTACTTTCACAAGCTATGCTTTGCTTAATTAACGTCTTAATCCCAAATATCATCCATTTCTTAATTCTACTACACAGTAAATATCAATAAGCAAAGGCTATGCTTATTCATCCTCTGAATTGCATAGCCCTTGCTGGTTCACTCATCAAAAATAGATAAGTACTGCATATTTTCTAATTTACTTTGTAATTGTAATGCTGCCCTTAGTTGAATCGTAGCTTACTTTACCGCCAAGCTTATCATTAACAAAGCGAAGCGGCACAAAGGTTGTTCCTTTCACTGTAACTGGCGCTACCTCTAGCTGACTTTTCACGCCATTTACAGTAACTGTTTTACTGCCCTCAGTTAACACAATCGTTGAAGCGCCTTTTATCGTAATCGTTTTATTAGAACTATTCCATTTTACATCAGCGCCTAGCTCAGTGCTAATAAAGCGTAATGGGACAAGCGTTCTGCCTTGCTCTGAGAATGGAGCTGCTGCCAGTTCCAGCTTGCCGCCTGCAGTATAGACATATTTTTCATTAAGATGCATTACAAGCTGATTGCTCTCAAGACCTGTTACCTCTGCACCGATTTTTAGAGTAGTTTGCTTTGTTGAAGCAACTCGTCCTTTAGAGTCATATACCGTAACTGTAAGTTTATGATTGCCTAGCTTATATTGCGAAGTATCAACTGTAAATTGATAAGGATATTGCTTACGTTCAGCAACTTGCTTGCCATCAATTGAAAATACAACTTTACCGATGTACGGGTCATATGTTTTTACCCAAGCGATAACTTTTGAATTTTTACCGCGCACCGCTTGATCAGCTAACTGAGCAATACTTTGCTTAACTGAACTTCGGCTCGCTGACAACTGCGCAACGTTGCTTAAATAATACGGATCTTTAATCATTGAGCTATATGCATTTAATACAGAGCTGTTTTCCGTAAGACTGAAATTGTTCAAAGCGCGATCGGCACTATGGGAATCGGTTAACGTATTTAAACTAAACCAGTTAATATTTTTCAGCCTTGGATATTTTAATTTTGCCCCATGATACATCATATTCATTTTTGTAATCGCAAAATTAACTGCTGAAGTGTTGCCAGCCTTACTAAAATGAGTTGCACCATATTCGCTGACCATAATTGGTTTGCGATCCGAATACTGCTCATATACATAATCTAATGAGTACAATGGATTAACATGATCAGCGGGATTATTCACATCGCCGTTAAAATATTTAACGCTATAAATACTTAAGCCTACCCAATCAACATAATCGTCACCAGGATAATAATCGTTAATGTACTGCTTAGGATTAGCTGCTGGCGACCAAACCATTGCTACATTCGGAGCTTCTTCTTTCATAATTTTAGCAACTAAGCGAAACTTCTCTTTATACAGTTCAGGATTTCCATTCCACTTAACCCAGCTTCCGTTCATTTCTGAAGCAAAGCGAAGAAAGATCGGTACGCCCGCTGCCTGCGCGTCACGTGCAAATTTACGTAAATATTCATTGTCTTTAACCTCTTGCAAGCCGCCATCTGGCTGCAACGCAAGATGAATTGCTCCGCCGGCAGCTTTTACTTGGGACGCCCAAATATACGGGAAATCAGCTCCATAACGATGATAATTAAAGTAGATTGCATGCTGTTTTCCTGTTAATTGATTAAATGCTGCAAACTTCTCTCCTCGTTTACTTTCAACTCCGCTATCTTTCTCGATATAAGCTCCAATATACATTCCGTTTTCTGGTTCAAATTTAGCTAAGCCAGTTGTAGCTTGAACTAGCGGTACATCGTCTTCAATATAAAGTTCAATTTCCGTATTTAATGCATCAGCCATTGACATTACTGCGTAATATGTATTCAAATCTCCGCTTTTCAAGCCAAGCTCATAATGGATCGCTGCTTCAGCATAATACGTATCAGCCGCTTTTTGAAACTGTTCATTTTTCTCGTATGCTTCAGCAAGCTTACGCAAATAACTTGCATTTTTCGGCTCTTGCTTTACTGCTTCTTGAAATTGCACAATAGCTTCTTTATACTTCCCTTTTTTCATTAGATCTACACCATTGTTATAATGCTTCCAATGATGTGTTGTTGCAGCTTCAACATTCACTGTTAATGGTGTAATTGCAATGAGTAATACGAACACCATCGATAAAATTACGCTTTTTTTCCATAGAGTTTTCATGTCATCATCCTTTCCTGATGACATTATAGTACAATTGTCCAAGTCTGGATAGAAAAAATAAAAACCCATCTCGATTTACTTTTCGAGATGGGCTTTTTGCTATTAAAGTCTAGAGAAATAACCAACAATTGAGCCAATAATCGCAATTAATGATAATACTGCAGAAACAATGGCAATTTTACGGGTACCTTGCCGATAAGCTGAATAAGATAAAATTAAACCTGATAACCCAGTCCAAAAAGGCCAAACAAATAGCGCTACAATTGATACAACTAACGCTAAAATTCCGACATACCAGCTCACTATTCCAGTTCCTTGCGCTTGGTTCTCTCCGAAGTTACTTAAGCGCTGGCTATGACTCGCATGCCGTTCTTCATAAGTTAAATCTGCACCCATTTCGGTATAGACTCCACCTCTTTCGAGCGGTGGAAGCGGCTCATGCTGTAAAACCGCTGTATCATCATGCGGGAGCATTGATTTATGAATTACTGGCGCTTTGCGATATACCTTATTGCCTCTAGAGAACGAATTATGCTTGCCCATCTTTTATCGCTCCTTATTCTTTGCTACAAAGGTCAAGCAACATGTCTCCGCAGATTTTTTAGCGGTATCCTTGTGAGGAGCATAAGCATAATCTGTGGCAAACTCAGTGTCATTATGCTTGCTGCCAAACTGGCGGGAATGGGCATCAAGATCGATTTGAATTTCAGGAGCAATACATTTGTTATTTTCAGCCCAAAAATGACAGTTAGATACAGAACAAGCTACGCCTTTAGGCATAAAAAATCACCTCCATCATCAGGTTTCCCTGATAACGAGGCGATCTATACTCGTTATTTTTTTCCCATCATACGTCGTTGAGTCATATAGTCACTTTCATAATATGCCAATTCATCGCGAAGCTCTTCAAAAAATTTCGTAACATTCATAATTACATTTCTTGCGTCACGTTTTGGCTTATAGCGGAAACGGATGGCATCCTGTCCAGTATAAGCATAACGACCATCTTCGGAATAACATTCATTTTTCGGATAAAAGAATGCGTTGACACAATTGTGATATACCTCGTAAAGAGCACGTTCAGCAAAATCATGATCAAAGTTTGGTCTTCTTAACAATACTCCAAGTTTTTCATAGGAAACTTCACAGAACACCAATAGATGTCTTAGATCGGATAAAAATCCTTTATAAAATTGCTCCTCTTCTTCCTTTTTCTCCTCACTAATAAGTGTGTCCAAAGAGTGTGAATTTAAAAATGATTCCAAAATGTCAATCGCTTGTTTTAGCTTCTCACGTGATGCTTCACTTAGCGACTTCACATCAGTCGATGGCATGTTGGTAGATCCCCTTTCATTTTCCAAACCAATAACTATTCAATACTATCCTATCATAATTTTACGTAAAAAGGTACTCCTTCTCCTACAATCCTGTATATTTTGCATACAATTACGAAAAATAAACTGAAGAATTTGGCTTGCGAAACTGCAGCTTAACTTATTTTATAAGACAGAGGCTTTAGGAAATAGGAGTGTGTAAAAATGAGACGAAAAAAATGGCTTGTCCCAATTGGTGCAGCAGCCGCAATTCTGTTATTGCTTCTAGCATATAATCCTGATCGCAATCAGGTGCAGGAGCAAGATCCAAATATCGCTAAACTTCCTCCCACGACAATTCATGATACGCTTAGTGCCAATTTAGAGAAGGAGCAAAAGCTTAGTATTTTGCAAAAGGATGTTAATAATAGTGAGCGACTTATACTTGCTGAAATTGAAAATGATCTAAACAAGCTAATCAATTGCCAGAATGCAAAAAAGGCTTCTGCTTATATTAAACAGTTGCAAGCTGAACATCCGCACTATGTTTATCTAAAATGGGAATACGATAAAGCAAAAATTCAAAGCGGAAATTACCCTGCTTCCAACAGTAATGAAGCGAAAGCATATATGAAGGAAGCAGGTCGATATTACGTTCCGGGCAGTTCATATAGCTCTGACTTATTTTATGGGGATGACCGCCAGCTATATCGCGTTCTATCTCGTATTGGTAATAATGATGTAAAAGTAACTGCAGTAGTGAAAAACTCAATCCTATCTCAGGTTGAGGACCATCAACGGAAAAATCTTCGCTTAGTTCCTTACCCAAGTGAAGGTACGATGAAAGTCGAGTCCGTTAAACCAAATTCTACCGTTGATACGACAGTAGTTACAGGAGAAGATAACGGCAATGCCAGTCACTACTATGAACGCGAAGTCGTTGTGCAATTCAGTCAGCCGCTAACGGATGAACAAATGGCTCAGTTAAAAAAAGATATCGATTGTATAAGTGTTAAGCAAATGAACAGCACCTATATATTCGTATCTGGCTCAGTCCCTACAGAGCAATTGATTGCTTATTTTCGAGAAAACTGGCCAATATCGTTTATTGAGCCACACTATATTTATTTAACCAATGATGAAACGGAAACAACAACGATTATTCCTAATGACTCTTTATATTCTCGCTACCAATGGAATATAAAAAATATTCAAGCAGATAGTGGCTGGAAGCTTAGTAAAGGAAGCGAAGATGTCATTATCGCGATACTTGATTCAGGCGTCCAGTCAAATCATCCTGATTTGCAAAATCGGCTTATGACTGGTTTTAATGTAAACGATAGCTCCAGCAATGCCAATGACGATCTGGGACATGGCACGCATGTAGCAGGGATAATTGGCGCAACTGCTGATAATTACGAGGGGATTGCAGGAATATCGTGGTATAATTCCTTAATGCCTGTAAAAGTTCTTAATAGTACGGGGGCAGGTTCAACCTACAGCGTTGCCCAAGGAATAATATGGGCTACCGATAACGGAGCTAAAGTCATTAATATGAGTCTAGGCAATTATGCCTCTGCAGATTTTCTGCATGAAGCAATTAAGTATGCTTATGAGCGTGATGTAGTATTAATCGCAGCAACAGGTAATGATAATACAAATCGGCCTGGTTACCCTGCTGCATATCCAGAGGTTTTTGCTGTGGGAGCTACAACTAGTGCTCAGCAACGGGCAGCTTTCTCCAATTACGGAGATTATATCGATGTTGTTGCTCCTGGGGATTCGATCGCCAGCACCTACATTGGCGGACAATATGCCGCGCTTTCCGGCACCTCGATGGCTGCACCGCATGTCGCTGCACTTGCTGGATTAATCCGCTCAATCAATCCGGCACTCACAAATGTAGAGGTAATGGATATTATGCGACAAACAGCAACTGATCTCGGTGAAGAAGGTTACGACCCATATTACGGTTATGGCGAGATTAATGTCCAAAAAGCTTTGGCTACAGCTGCTAGCTACACAGGAACTTTGCAATCTTATCCGCAAAAAGTGAAAAATAAGCTAGACAAAATCATTAAGCAATAAATAGTAAAGAATTAAGAGGCTGTCAAATAACAGTCTCTTTTTTCTGTTTTGCACAGCTTTCCATTAATTAGTAGTCTAAAGCTCGGTCTAGCTGCATAAATTTCATCTTACATATTGCTTATATATCGTTTTCAATTTACGCATTCAATTCATTCTCTTTTCGTCATTTCATCCAATTGAAACTTATATGCGAGCATTATGTTCTTAAGCAAGAAAATTAATTTCATTAATTTTTCATTAAATTACAAATAATGTGAAGTTTAGATGAATGTTGTAATCTTTCATTGATTTCTAACTGATTTAGATTTATAAAAAGATTAGAGCAATTATTATTTGCTACTTCTTTTAATTGAAGGGAGATGATTTTATGGACAAACAAACCTCAACCTCTTTAGGAAAATGTCCAGTGATGCACGGCAGTGTAACCAGCTACAAATCAATTGCTACCACGAATAAAGATTGGTGGCCAAATGGGCTGAATTTAAGCATTTTGCACCAGCATGACAGAAAATCAAACCCTATGGAAGTAGATTTTGATTATTCAGAAGAGTTTAAAAAATTAGACTATTTTGCTCTCAAACAAGACTTAAAAGAACTAATGACAACTAGTCAAGATTGGTGGCCTGCAGACTATGGGCATTACGGTCCACTTATGATTCGGATGGCGTGGCATTCTGCAGGTACATACCGCATTGGTGATGGACGTGGCGGCGGCGGCAGCGGCTCACAACGTTTTGCTCCGCTAAATAGTTGGCCGGATAATGCCAATCTTGATAAAGCTCGAAGACTTCTTTGGCCGATTAAGAAAAAATACGGCAACAAAATTTCTTGGGCAGATTTATTTATACTAGCAGGCAATGTCGCAATTGAATCGATGGGCGGCAAAACGATTGGCTTTGGCGGAGGCCGTGAAGACGTATGGCATCCAGAAGAAGATATTTACTGGGGTGCTGAAAAAGAATGGCTTGGCGATAATCGCTATACTGGCGATCGCGACCTGGAAAATCCTCTAGCTGCAGTTCAAATGGGTCTTATTTATGTAAACCCTGAAGGACCAAATGGCAACCCTGATCCAGTTGCCAGCGCACGTGATATTCGTGAGACATTCTCTCGTATGGGAATGAACGATGAAGAAACAGTAGCGCTTGTTGCTGGAGGTCATACCTTTGGTAAAGCGCATGGAGCCGGTGACGCAGCACTTGTTGGACCTGAGCCAGAAGGGGCTCCTGTTGAAGCGATGGGGTTAGGCTGGATTAGTAGTTATGGTTCTGGTAAGGGACGCGATGCGATTTCAAGCGGAATTGAAGGCGCTTGGACGGCCAATCCAACTCAATGGGATAATGGCTATTTTGAGCTGTTATTTCAATATGAATGGCAATTAACAAAGAGCCCAGCTGGAGCTTATCAATGGACTCCAATTAACCCATCTGAAGAGCATCTAGCTCCTGATCCTGAGGATTCATCAAAGCGTGTTACCACTATTATGACGACTGCAGATATGGCATTGCGTTATGATCCGGTTTACGAAAAAATTTCACGTCGTTACTACGAAAATCCTGAAGAGTTTGCTGACGCTTTTGCACGTGCTTGGTTTAAACTTACTCATCGTGATATGGGACCGCGCAGCCGTTATTTGGGTCCTGAAGTACCTGAAGAACAGTTTATATGGCAAGATCCAATACCGCCTGCACAATATATTCCTACGGAAGCTGAAATTGAAGAGCTAAAAACAGCAATTCTTGATTCTGGTTTAACAATTAGTGAGCTCGTCTATACAGCTTGGGCAGCAGCAAGTACTTATCGCAATTCAGATAAACGCGGCGGTGCTAACGGTGCGCGAATAGCTCTAGCTCCGCAGAAAGATTGGGAGGTTAACCAACCTCAACAACTTCAAAAAGTATTGGCTATCTTAAAAGGAATTCAAGACGATTTTGGCAAGCCTGTAAGCCTTGCTGATCTCATTGTACTTGGTGGCAGTGCCGCTGTCGAACAGGCTGTGAAGGAAGCTGGTTTTAATATTAAAGTTTCTTTTTCTCCAGGTCGCGGTGATGCGACACAGGAGCAAACTGATCCTAATAGCTTTGCTGTACTTGAACCAGTTGCTGACGGTTTCCGAAACTACTTGAAGCAAGACTATGGTATTAATCCAGCCGAACTATTAATTGATAAAGCACAATTATTAAATCTGTCTGCACCAGAAATGACTGTGCTAATTGGCGGATTGCGCGTTCTTGGAGCAAACTACGGCGGAGCAAAACACGGGGTATTTACCGATCGTGTAGGTGTATTAACTAATGATTTCTTTGTTAACCTGCTCGATATGAACATTGCCTGGTCTCCTGCAGAAAATGGCGTGTACGAGGGTCGTGATCGGAAAACTGGGCAAGTTCTCCATACTGCAACCGTTGTTGATCTTGTATTTGGATCAAACTCTCAGCTTCGTGCGATTGCTGAAGTTTATGCTCAGAATGATAATAAAGAAAAATTTGTACGAGACTTTGTAAAAGCTTGGGAAAAAATTATGAATGCAGATCGTTTTGATCTTAAATAACAAGCAATTAGCACTTATTGCAATTAAATTACTCTAATGAATAAGGGATAATTAACTGTTCTGCTTGCTTAGTTCAGTTAGTTATCCCTTTTATTTATCATCTTTCTCATAGCGATAAAATCATCGCTCTACTTATCTTTTATTTGTCTAGTTTTCTTCTAATCGGTCTTAATTTGATTTGCGATAATTTTTGCTGCGTCTTTTGCTGAAATATCACTTACATCTATTTTCATCGTGTCCATTTCAACGTAGCTCTTTAATCGCGGAACACTTCGTTCTATAATGTCTTGATTTCTTAGCCCCTGTTCAATATCACCCGTTAAGCGAGATATTAGGGCTTGCTCTGAGCAAATAAGCGAAAATTTGTAGACGGTACAATTCGTTTGATTAAGTCGTAATAAAATATCATCGAGTATACTTTGCTCATGCATTACCCAGCAAAAAATAATATTTTGAAATGCTGAGCACGCGATGAAGTTGTTCAACAGATATGTAATATTGTTTAACACCATCGTTTTTGTTTCTTCGGTTACAACAAATGGGGACATGTCCCAGCACCAATCTCCATCCAGAAAAACGAAATTGGGTAATATCTTTTTCAGCTCATTACTGACTGTGCTCTTCCCTACGCCCATTGTTCCGTTAATCAACATAAGATTTTTCATAACTCTCCCGCCCCCTATCCATCAATGGAGATTCAATTGCTTAGAAATACAATAAATTTAAAATAAATGCCTTTACCAAATAAATATAGCCGCTAATTGCTTAGCGGCTATCAACAATTAAAATATTAAATGCCCGTGCGGAAAGTTTGCCATAAGCCGGGTTCTGTACTCGTTGTGGTGATAACGGGAACGACCCTCCCACTTTGAGCGACAATCATCTATCTAGGCTATATATTACTATATAGCTCAAGCAACTCACCCGAACAAACCTCAGGCTAAGGTTGCAGCTTACACTGCGTTGTTCTCTCGGTTTTGCTCCAGATGGGGTTTACCAGCAACGTAGTCACCTACGCCACTCGTGGTCTCTTACACCACGGTTCCACCCTTGCCTGTGCTGATTGCTCAGCCATCGGCGGTCCATTTCTGTGGCACTTTCCTTCGGCTCGCGCCGACTGGACGTTATCCAGCATCCTGCCTTGTGGAGCCCGGACTTTCCTCTCGCAGCATCAAGGCTGCCAGCGATTGTCTGTCAAACTTTCCGATGCAAAGTACAGTATACCACGTTTACGTAATAACTCAATAGTAAAATTTAGAATGATCGTTATTTCATTTTTCTCCTCCGGTGCTTTTGGTTGCTCTTACTCTGGAGACTAAAAAACAACAAGCTGCGAATGCAAGCGCAGCTTGTTGTTGGTGATGTATGAAATTGATGCTTCAAATCTGTTAGGCATCGCCCTACAGAAAAATAAAAGGTTCTGTGTGAACTTCGGAGGCAAGGATTGTTACGTCTGCGCGTTCTGAAGCGCATTTGTTCTGCAGCCACTTTTGTACGCCTTGAATCATGACTTTCTCTATATGATGCCCAGGATCGATAATACACATTCCATCAGCTAAAGCATCCTGTGCAGTATGGAAATCGATATCTCCTGTAATTAGGACATCTGCACCTGCAAATTTAGCTGATCGCACATATTTAGCTCCCATGCCACCTAAAATCGCAATTTTTGTAATTGGTGTATCCAAATTGCCGACTACACGTAAGGCTGGCACATCATATGCTACTTTGAGTTTTTCTGCAAGCTCACGCAGTGTCGTCGTTCCGTTGCTTAGCTTACCAACTCGACCTAAACCGTATGCTGTACCGCTTTGTTGCAATGGCAACAAGTCATAGGCAACTTCCTCATAAGGATGAGCTTTAATAACACTGCTTACTACTTTACGCTGCAAGCTGTTTGGCACGATACACTCAAAGCGAATTTCTGGCTCACGATGCAATTTATGTTGCTCGCCTACATATGGGTTTGCTCCTTCCTCTGCCATAAACGTTCCTGTTCCATTACTTTGGAAGCTGCAATGGCTGTAATTGCCGATATGCCCTGCACCAGCCCGCCAAGCAGCTTGAGAAACAGCATCAATCGCCGACTCAGGCACATAAACTACCAGTTTGCTTAATCCATCGACATATGTAGTTTCCAGTAACTTACGATTTTCTTTTTCCATACCAGCAAGGTCAGCTAATAAATCATTTACTCCGCCAATCGCTACATCTAAGTTTGTATGTGAAATATAGACGGCAATATCATGCTTAATTAGCTGCTCATAAAGTTTACCTGCTGGCGTCGAAGTATCAATGCTGCCGATAGGTCGAAAAATAATCGCATGATGAGCAATGATTAAATCAACATTTTTATCGATCGCTTCCTGTACAACATCAAGTGTTACATCTAACGTAATAAGCACACGTTCCACTTTTTTATTTAACGTGCCAAGCTGAAGACCAATTCGATCATTTTCTACTGCATAATATTTTGGAGCTAGCTGCTCCATATATTGAATTAAAGTTTGACCGTGAATAGCCATTGTAGAACCTCCGTTATTAGCCTTTGATCCTGTTTGACAGTTAGTAGTTTAGCTTTTGCGCTGTCTAAATCGGACTGTGACAATGAGGAAATAATATGCTCAAGCTTTTCCAGCTCTGCTGTCCATTTTCTTTTAAGAACCTCATCTCTTTTTCGCAACAAATGAGGCCCCATACGAAGCAAAATCGCTCGATTAATCGGTGCTGGATATGGCAGCAGGCCTTCTCCTTCATAAAGACGCTCATTAGCTTCTTTCGCATCACTCGCCTTTATTGCATGAAGAATTTCGTAAATTTTTCCATCTTCCTCTAGGATGGACTCATCTTGAAGCAGCCAATCGTGCTGGAGCAACCATTCTCTGACATAATCTTCTCCAACATTCGGCTGCAAAATTAGCTGTTGCACTCCTTCAAGTTTTCCTTGTTCAAATCCTCTTTGCAAAATCGAGGAAATGAGAGAGCCTCCCATTCCGCATATCGTTATGGTCTCCGCCTCAAAAGGGTTTAACACCATTAAGCCGTCTCCTTGACGCACCTCAATCTGCGAGGAAAGGTTGGCATTTGCTACACCATTACAAGCAGCTTGCCAAGGACCTTTATTCAACTCTCCTGCAATTGCTCGTGATACTTTCCCACTTTGCACAGCATAGATAGGAAGTAAAGCGTGATCGGAACCAATATCGGCTAATGAATTTCCCTTTTTTATGTAATCTGCTACCGCTTGAAGCCGTTTTGAAAGCTGAATCATTAGATTACCCACACCATCCATTTTTTTCTCAATACAAATAATAATAAACTTCCTACTACAACTTTACAAATAAGTTGAAGCTGCAAAAAGCTTTGTTCTCCAATAAAGACATATTGAAAACATTCCGGCATAAACCAAATAATTATCCCAACAAGAAATAAAATTGCAGAAACAGGCTTAAACCAACGATGAATAAACCAACTTATCCAGAAGAAAAGAATAGAAAGCGGTAGCCAGTAAAGCTGTATTTCATACCACTCTTGCCCGCTCGTTAAATGATGCAGAAGCATTGCATACCCAATTAAAAACGCCACCCAGCCAACTAAGTGCAAAATGCCAAGCTGACTCTTTATTCCATAAACTATCCAAAAGATTGAACATAATAAAATTAATGCGAAGCTCCAATACCATTCCGATAATTCATACTGGGATATTAAAGTAAGACCGCCATACAGCAAAACTAAGTGTCCGAGAAAAATTCCAACAAAACCAACAGGTGGATTTTTTTTACGAATCTTTTCACCATACCAGAGCAAAACAAGTGTTCCAAGTAGTATGATCGAAATTTGCAATACAGGATGAAAAACGCTAAAATAAAGAACAATAAATGAAATGATTGTAAATAGTCCAATCGTCATAAACCATTGTTTGCCTGTTGCTTTTGAAACTGCATAAATTGCTTTACCAACTAGATGCTTTGGCTGCTCATCCTCTGACTTAGGTGCGATTATAGGATCTGCATATAAATTAAGTAGAAAGTCGCAATATTGATCAGGTAGCAGCTTTGACCTACGCCAATGTTCTATTTCGCGAACGATAATTGTTCTTCGCTCTGCCTTCATAGACCTGTTCCTTTCTATTGGAGGTTTGTATTGATAAAAATGACCTTTACTGCAATGCAGAAAGGTCATCAATATACCGCTTATTCAAGAAAATCTTTCAGACGTTTACTTCTACTTGGATGACGAAGCTTTCTTAATGCTTTTGCTTCTATTTGACGTATACGCTCGCGTGTTACGCCGAAAACCTTTCCAACCTCTTCTAATGTACGAGTACGACCATCATCTAAGCCAAAACGTAAACGAAGAACATTTTCTTCACGCTCTGTTAATGTGTCGAGTACATCCTCTAGCTGCTCTTTCAGCAATTCATAAGCAGCAGCATCGGCTGGAGCAAGTGCTTCCTGATCCTCGATAAAATCCCCTAGATGTGAGTCATCTTCTTCACCTATTGGAGTTTCCAACGAAACTGGTTCTTGCGCAATTTTCATTATCTCGCGAACCTTTTCTGTGCTTAGATCCATTTCAGCAGCAATTTCTTCAGGTGTCGGTTCGCGCCCAAGCTCCTGAAGCAGTTGACGAGAAACACGAATCAATTTGTTAATGGTTTCAACCATATGAACAGGAATACGTATTGTACGCGCTTGGTCAGCAATAGCTCGAGTTATGGCTTGACGAATCCACCAAGTTGCATACGTACTAAACTTAAATCCTTTTTGGTAATCGAACTTTTCCACTGCCTTTAGCAAGCCCATATTACCTTCTTGAATTAAATCAAGAAATAACATTCCGCGACCTACATAGCGCTTCGCAATACTTACAACAAGACGTAAGTTTGCTTCTGCAAGTCGTTTTTTCGCTTCCTCGTCGCCATTTTCGATGCGGATAGCCAGTTCAATTTCGTCCTCAGAAGATAACAAAGGAACGCGACCAATTTCTTTTAAGTACATACGAACTGGATCGTTAATTTTAATGCCTGGCGGTAGCGCCAAATCATCATCAAAATTAAACTCATCCCCATCTCGCTCCTGATCATCTCCTGTAGGCGAAAGTGGATGGTCATCATCGTTTTCGTTCAGCACTTCAATGCCTAAATCATCAAGCTGCTCGAAAAACTCATCGATTTGTTCAGGATCTTGGTCAAACGGAGAAAGCTTCTCCATAATTTCCTTATAAGTAAGGGAAGATCTCTTTTTCCCTTGCTCAATTAGTTGATCCTTCGCCAGATCCAACTTTTGCTCAGTATCTAATTCAGTATGCTGATCATTCGCCATTTTGCGACTCCCTCCTCCCTAGAATATTTACTGAAATCCATGCTTCAGCTCACGCTCTAGGGAAATAATCTCTTGCTGCAGCAACGCCGCTGTTATTGCATCACCAGCGCGTTCAGCACGCAAAGCTTCTTCTTTCTTTTCTTTAAGTTCACGCAGCTTTGGAACTTTTTGAATATCTGTAATCCAAGCTGTCATAATATCTTCATCAAACGGAAATCCGCCATCCATCATAAGCAGTTCAGTGGCAGTACGTTCAAGCTCTGGGTCATTTAATGTCTCAACAAAACGAGCTGCATCAGCATCGTTACCAGCAAAATAATAAGCATATAAATACGCGGCAACGGCTTCATGATTTGGAACGTTAAATGCATCACCTAATTTTTCATAAACTGCTAGCGCAACCTCTCGATTCCTCATCATGACATGCAATAGCATTCGCTCAGCTTTAACATATGCTGGTAGAACTGTTGAACTTCCTTCTCTTTTCCGTTTTTCATTCCTACCATTATTCCACGAAATTACGTTATTATCCCTTGGATGCTTGAAATTTTGCATTTGAACGCGAAATTCATGACAATCTTGCTTCAATGCGTCTAAAGATATGTCAAATTCCTTCGCTAATTCCTTAAGATAAATTTCTCTTTCCGTAGATGAATCAAGCTCTGCAACTATTTTTACTGCCTCAACAATGTATTGATTTCGACCTTCTTCTCTTGAAAGTATATGGTTTTTTCGTAAATATATAAGCTTAAATTTTGTAGGTGAA
Organism: Paenibacillus sp. plas6; assembly: GCF_057221655.1. Lineage (NCBI taxonomy): Bacteria > Bacillati > Bacillota > Bacilli > Caryophanales > Paenibacillaceae > Paenibacillus > Paenibacillus sp. plas6. The sequence continues at coordinate 243,048 of NZ_CM170151.1, forward strand.
ACCGCCTGCTCGATAATTTCCATGCGAAACGCATGTCCACCATTACGCTCAATATATTCATCTGGATCCATTCCTTTAGGAAGAAGCGCAACCAAAACTTTTAATCCTGCTTGTTCTAGCATTGGAATTGCCTTGTAGGCAGCAGCTTGTCCCGCACTGTCTCCGTCGTAGCAAATAATAATTTCATCTCCATGACGTTTAAGCATTAAGCAATGTTCTTCCGTCAACGCAGTACCCATCGTTGCTACTCCATTTTGCACATCAGCCGACCATGCCTTTATGACATCCATATATCCTTCGAATAATACAATCTGCTTCGCTTTTTTTATCGCAGGTCGAGCTAAGTTCAAATTATATAGCATCTTACTTTTTGTAAATAGCATCGTTTCAGGAGAGTTTAAATACTTAGGTTGGGCATCTCCAATGCTTCTCCCTGCAAAAGCAATCGCTTTACCATTTCTGTCCCAAAGCGGAAACATTATGCGGTTACGAAAACGATCAAAATAGCCCTCACCGTCAGATTTATGTGAAATTAAGCCACCCTTTTCTAACAGTTTGTAGTCAAATCCTCGATTGTTTAAAAATCGAGCTAACACATCCCAATCAGTTGGGGCATAACCGATCATAAACTGATCAATTAGCTTATCCGTCAGACCTCGCTCCAGTAAGTAGCGCTTTGCGCTGGCACCTTGTGCTGTATTATTTAATATATAATGATAGAACTTTACAGCTAGCTCATGTGCTTCGATCAATTTGCTGCGAGCATCATCCTCAGGATTTTGTGTGAAACCACTTCTATTAGAAATCCAGGTGACTGGAATACCTGCTTCCTCCGCTAACGCACGTACAGCCTCGGGAAAAGTATATCCCTCCATTTCTTCGACGAATCGAATAACGTTACCGCCTTTGCTGCATCCATAGCAATAAAAAATTTGCAGCTCAGGTGTAACTGTAAATGAAGGAGTTTTTTCAGAATGAAAAGGGCATAACCCCTTCATATATTTACCTTGCTTTGTCAGATGAACATATTTACCCACTACTTCTACGATGTCATGGTGATTTCTGACTGCATTAATTACTTCATCTGGGATTAATTCACCAGCCATTTCACATCACCTTCAAAATGTGCGCTCTAGTAATATTCGCTAAACTTCACTTTTTTCCTGCTTTTCTGTTAAAAGTTTTGTCAGGTTTTGTTGAAATTTTTTGCGATCCTCATCTGTAAGCGGTCTCGGGCCTTTACTGCGCATCCCTTGTCTGCGGCGTTTAGCAAACTCCGCTCGGCGCTCCAACAAATAATCAATATTATGTTCAGTATAAGTTTCACCACGAAAAGAAAGGGTATACGCATGCTTTGCAATTGCTAAACATGCTAAACCAAAATCTTGTGTAATGACCACGTCGCCAGCCTTCACTTTATTCGCAATAAACATATCTGCAGATTGACTGCTGCGATCTACCTGAACCATTTCAACTCCATCAACTTCAGGCAGGCGATGATCAAATGATGCAACCATACAAACCGGCACTGAAAATCGTTTAGCAGTTTCAATGATTTCGGTTTTAACTGGACAAGCATCGCCATCCACAATAATTCTCAAAGCTTAACACCTCACAGTGACAGCCCCTACACCAGCCGAATATTATGTGTTCTTGTATTATATACGCTAAATCAAGCAAAAATCCTTTATAACGCAGAATATTTCTGGTTCCATTCCATTTCGCGAGTTTATTTTACTATTGATTTCCGTTTCGCCGTATTTTACCCATTATAAGGCTGGCTGTTTCCTCGACTGCTCGATGAGATACATCTATTACTGTGCACTTTAATTTTTCCATGATCGCATTAGCGTAGTTAAGCTCATCCTGAATACGCTCTGTAGTTGCGTATGATGCTGTATCTGGCAAGCCAAGAGCCTTAAGACGCTCTTTACGGATCACATTTAAATAATTTAGCTCAATCGTCAGTCCAATAATTTTGGAGCGAGGAACTTGAAACAGCTCATCAGGCACTTTAATCTCAGGAACAAGCGGAACATTGGCAACCTTAAATTTATGATGTGCCAAATACATGGAAAGCGGTGTTTTTGATGTTCGAGAGACACCAACTAATACAATATCTGCTTTTTTAATCCCCGAAGGATCGCGTGCATCATCATAGCGCACTGCAAATTCCACAGCCTCCACTTTACGGAAATAATCTGCATCGAGCACATGATTAAGACCTGGTTCCTGACGTGATTTTCTGCCTGTTCGTTGTTCAAGTGTTTCAATAAGGGAGCCCAATAGATCGATTGCTTGAATGTCATATTGTTCAGCAAGCAGACGCATATGCTCCCTTAACTCAGGTATAACCAGCGTATACATGACAATCGCATCAAGCTGCTTCACCTTCGCCGCTATTCCTTCTAACACAGCCTTATTTGTTACAAAAGGCGCTCTGCGGATATCGGTATTAATAGGATGAAACTGGGCAAGTGCCGCACGTACGACATATTCCCCGGTATCTCCAGCTGCATCTGATACGACATAGACAATGACATCCGACTCTCTGCTCATCTTGGTAACTCCCCCTCTTTTATTAGATTAAACAAATATTAGATATACTGCTTATGCCCAAACAAGCTTCGAAAGATCAGCAATGGCACGAATATCATCCGCAATTACTGCCAATGTAGCTAGGCGATTACGTTTAACCGCTTCGTCCTCTGCCATAACCATTACTGAATCAAAATAAGCAACAATAGGTTGACGTAGACTAGCTAATTTTTCATAAGCTTCATCTACATGGCGAGCAGTAATTGCTTCAACAAAACCAGCATGCACATTGTTCCATGCATTATACAAATCATGCTCAGATTGTTCACGGAATAAGCTTGCATCAACTTGCTTGCTTTCTGCTTTTGCTGCCAAATTACATACACGATTAAATGCTTCAACATTGCTCTTAAACTCAGCTTTAGTCTCATCCTGTAATTGGTTAGCTAGCAATTCTGCACGATTTTTTGTAAGTTGAAGGTCAGCAAAGCCAACTTCCATAACTGCATCGATAACATCGTATCTTGCACCATGTTCACCAAGCCAGTTCTTCACACGCAATGCAAAGAAGTCCTGTAAATCTTTGGCAATTTCTGCTTCACTACGCTTTGTGCCACGTTCAGCGTGAACTGACAGGCTAAGCTGGAATAGCTCAGTTAAAGACATTTGCATATCATGAGCAAGTAAAATTTGAACAATTCCTGTTGCTTGACGACGAAGAGCATAAGGGTCTTGTGAGCCTGTTGGCACAATACCAATTGAGAAGCAGCCAACGATTGTGTCAATTTTATCTGCTAAGCTGACAATTGCTCCAACGGTTTGGGAAGGTACTGCATCGCCTGCAAAACGTGGCTGATAGTGCTCATTAATAGCTTTTGCAACCTCTGCATCTTCACCAAGGCGTGTAGCATAATCTTCGCCCATAATTCCCTGCAACTCTGGGAACTCATAAACCATTTGCGAAACTAGGTCGAATTTACAAATTGCTGCAGCACGCTCTACTTTCGCTTGTACATCTGAAGCAACAGCTAGCTTGCTTGCAATTAGTAGTGCTGTTTTTGTCACACGGCGTACTTTATCACCAACTGAGCCTAGCTCCTCGTGATAAACGATTGATTCAAGTTTAGCCAGTGCCGCTTCAATCGTTAATTTATGATCTTCCTCATAGAAGAATTTCGCATCGGATAAACGTGCACGTAATACTTTTTCATTACCTTTGGCAACGACATCTAGCGAACGCTTGTCACCATTACGAACAGTTACGAAATACGGCAGAAGTTTACCAGATTTATCTAGAACAGGGAAATAACGTTGATGCTCGCGCATGGAAGTAATTAATACCTCTTGCGGAATGTTTAAGAACGATTCCTCAAATGTTCCGTACAAGGCACTTGGATATTCTACAAGGAATAGCACCTCTTCAAGCAAATCGTCTTTCACGGCAATTTCCCAATTGTTTTCGTTTGCTAGTTGCTTAATTTGTTCCACGATTAAAGCTTCACGCTCTGCAACATCAACGATGACGTATTGCTCACGTAGCTTTTCCACATATTCAGCAGGTGTCGCAATCGTTGTACTGTCGCCAAGAAAACGATGTCCGCGAGTAATACGATCACTTTTTACTCCAGTAATTTCAAATGGAATAACTTCCTCGCCGAATAAGGCAACAAGCCAACGAATTGGACGAATGAAGCGCATATCGTAGCTGCCCCAGCGCATATTTTTCGGGAAGGTCATTGCATGAATAACATCTAGGAAGCCTTGTGCCAGCAAACCTTTCGTTTCTACACCCACACTGCTCTTTTTCGCATAAACATATTCAACCCCAGCTAGCTCTTTAAAATAAAGGGCATCTGGTTCAATTCCTTGACTGCGAGCAAAGCCTAATGCTGCTTTACTCCAATTGCCGTTTTCATCTTGAGCAATTTTACGGGAAGGTCCCTTTGCTTCCTCCTCAATATCGGCTTGCTTTTCTGCAACAGCAGATACGACTAGCGCTAAACGGCGAGGAGTTGCATACGCTTTAATCGCTTCATACGAAATACGTTGCTCCTGCAACCATTTTTCAAAGCGCTGCTGCAATTGCTCCATAGCATCGCGTACAAAGCGCGCAGGCACTTCTTCTAAACCGATTTCTAACAATAGGTCTTTTGCCATTTTAGTTCTCTCCCTTCTTCAATAGCGGAAAACCAAGTTTTTCACGTTCTTCTAAGTAGGTCGTCGCAATTGCACGAGCGAGATTACGTACGCGAGCAATATATCCTGTGCGCTCTGTTACACTGATTGCTCCGCGTGCATCAAGTAAATTGAACGTATGGGAGCATTTTAGAACATAGTCGTACGCTGGAAAAACTAAATGCTGCGCCATAATTTTCTTTGCTTCTTCCTCGTATTTATTGAAGAGAGAGAATAGCATTGCTGTATCAGAAATTTCAAATGTATACTTAGAATGCTCATATTCAGGCTGATGGAATACGTCTCCATAAGTTACTCCTTCGACCCATTCAAGCTCATATACATTTTCTTTTTGCTGAATATAAGAAGCTAGACGCTCCAATCCGTAAGTGATTTCTCCCGAAACAACACTCGTTTCAATTCCGCCGACTTGCTGGAAATAAGTAAATTGCGTAATTTCCATACCATCTAGCCAAACTTCCCAACCAAGTCCTGCACAGCCAAGAGAAGGGTTTTCCCAGTTATCTTCAACGAAGCGAATATCGTGATCCTTCGCATCGATACCTAGACGCTTCAAGCTTTCAAGATATAACTCTTGAATGTTGTCTGGTGAAGGTTTAAGAATAACTTGAAATTGATGATGTTGATAAAGACGGTTCGGATTTTCACCATAACGACCGTCAGCAGGGCGACGAGAAGGCTCAACATATGCAACATTCCATGGCTCTGGACCAATAGAACGAAGAAATGTCATTGGATTCATCGTACCCGCACCTTTTTCAACATCGTAAGGCTGGACAATGATACAATTTTGCTCTGCCCAAAATTGCTGCAAGGTTAAAATCATGCCTTGAAAATTCATGACTACACAACTCCTATACTTTTTTATTGAAACTTTTGCTTTAGAAACAGGCATTTCAGAGCACAACTAAAAAACTCTCATCGCTACGCCTGCTTCCAGACGTAGGGACGAGAGTTTTTCCCGCGGTTCCACCCTACTTGATTATTCGTTAGGAATAATCCACTTTTAATCGACAGGCTCCAGAGTGCCATGGTATATGACCGTACCTGCTAGGCTTTCACCATCCCTAGCTCGCTAATAGGTCGAATTCATATCCAATTCTCTATCATAGCCACATATTGAACTTCTCATAATTTTATTCAACTCTTGCCTGATTGTCAAACTAATTTGCCTAGATTATCTAAAAATCCACGTGTTTTAAAGTGAATGCCTAGCTGCATATCTAGTAATTGCCGTATTTGGTGGCAAACTTCCTGTTTAGTAGCTGGCGATAAATTAATGTTGCCAACTTGTCGCAAATCTATAGATTTAAACAAACGGAGCAGCTTTAAAGCTGTTTCACTGATTGATGGAAGGGAAGCATCTTGAGCGGAGCAGCGCGAGCATACAATGCCGCCGCCATAACCAGACAGTTTAAAAGGTGCTACGCGATTGCCACAATGAATACATTCTTCAACAACAGGGCTGTAACCACTTAACATAAGCATTTTCATTTCAAAAATCGCTGTCAGCACTGCTGCATCTTTCCCATCCATTAATGCAGTAAAACAAGCCTTTAGCTGCTCAAAATGAATATTGCCAATTTCCTCATCAGCAATACAGCGATCTATTAGTTCAGCGATATAGGATGTGTGCGCTGCAAGATCAAGATCAGCACGCAACTTATGGTTTGAAGCAATTAATTCTCCATGCTGTAACGTTCCTAGCCCTGATCCTCTTGTATACGTGTACTCACCGTATGTAAAAGGTTGCGCAAGCGAGGCATACTTGCTGCGTACCTTTCTAGCGCCACGAATAAGAACTCCGACTTTTCCGCTATTATTCGTTATTAGCGTTACAATTTTATGGTTTTCCCCATAATCGACAGTTCGGATAACGATACCTTCCACGCGATAAAGCATGTTTTTTCCCCCAACTGGCAAACGATTCGCCGAAGTTCTGCCTTATAACTTATTCAGCTCCTTCTAGCGACAAATCGTCTTCTTCTTCATTCGTACCCAATGACTCGGTATCGATCGAATCTCGATGACGCTCCACTTCTTTGTAGAGTAAATAAGATTCGACATCCCCGGTTAACGCAAAATATTTCCACGAAAAATCCCTCATTCGTATCCATCCTTTCCGCCTCGGAAATGTACATCTTGACGTTAGTTAGGATGAACACAACGAAAAAATATATCCTAGAAAATATTACTTTCTCAATGACTATTCATGCTTGAAACCTAAGTCATTTAAGACGCGTTCTTGATTTCGCCAATCCTTTTTCACTTTTACCCAAATTTCTAAAAACACTTTTGAGCCTAGCAAATTTTCTATATCGATACGTGCATTTTTTCCTACTTCTTTAAGCAATGAGCCGCGCTTGCCAATGATGATCCCTTTTTGTGAATCACGCTCAACAAAAACAACTGCACCAATATAAACAACACCATTTTCCTGTACACGCATATCTTCAATTTGCACGGCGATGGAATGCGGCACCTCTTCACGCGTTAGGTGTAAAATTTTTTCGCGAATTAATTCTGCACAAACAAATTGTTCAGGATGATCAGTCACCTGATCGGCAGGATAATACTGCGGTCCCTCTGGCAAATATTTTCTAATTTGCTCAAGCAAAGTAGAAATATTGTTGCCGTTCATCGCTGAAATCGGTACAATTTCTGCAAAATTATATAGATCTTTATACTGAACAATTTTATCGAGCAAAGCTTCTGGTTCAACTTTATCGATTTTATTTATGACTAGAAATACGGGTGTTTTTACTTTATGAAGCTGCTCAATAATATAGCGATCTCCGCCGCCAAGCTCCTCAGAAGCATCAATCAAAAAGAGAATTGCCTCTACTTCTTTTAATGCACTCTCCGCTGATTTCATCATATAATTGCCCAGTTTTGAGTTTGGCTTATGAATACCGGGTGTATCAAGAAACACGATCTGCATATTGTCTTCTGTATAAACCCCGTGAATTTTATTTCTCGTCGTTTGTGGCTTGTCTGACATAATCGCAATTTTTTGACCAATTAAATGATTCATTAATGTCGACTTTCCAACATTCGGTCTGCCAATTATCGCAACAAAGCCAGAGCGAAATTTTTTCGATTCTGCTTGTTCAATCATGATTGCTCCTCCTTCAACAACGATGCAGGTGAAAATGCCCCTGGCAATAAATCTGCAATCGTCATCACCTTTGTATCTCCTTTTAAGTTACCCATAATTACATTCATATCTGGCGAGCATAGCTCAATTAATACCTGACGACATACACCACAAGGGGTTATCGGTTCTGCTGTATCGCCAATAACTGCTATCGCCTTAAAGCTGCCAGGCTTCGCACCTTGCGCAATCGCACTAAATAACGCTGTTCGCTCTGCGCAATTGCTTGGTCCATACGCTGCATTTTCAATATTACAGCCACGATAGATTTGCCCTGATTCATGCAATAAGGCAGCGCCTACTCTAAATCGGGAATAAGGTACATAAGCATTGTCCATCGCAGCTCTTGCTTCAGCTAGCAATGATTTCAGATTGGGATCCATATACTTATCTCCCTTCTAATCTTTACAAGCTATATAGTAATGATGCATATTCGTTCAACTTTTCTCATATATAATGCTATATGGCTATTAAACCTATTACAATAACTTCAAAACAGTAGATTAAGTAACTTTGGCAGAAATATAATAGTCCCGATGATAACTGCTCCAATAGCCATCACAAGCACAGCTCCTGCGGCTGTATCTTTTGCAATTTTCGCTAAAGGATGATATTCAGTTCCCATCCGATCGATTGCTGCTTCAATCGCTGTATTAATTAGCTCTAAGCTAATAACAGCACAGATTACTAAACAAATAATACACCATTCTATCAGACTAAGTGAAACGATGGCACCAAGTATCGCTACTATAAGTGCCACCGTCACATGAATTTTCATATTACGCTGTGTACGTATCGCATACCAAATTCCTGAAAAAGCATAACTAAAGCTTTTTAACAGTTTAATCATTAGCGTGTTAAGCCTACTTGCTGCAAAACAGCTTCTTGCTTTGCCATCATTATTGCTTCTGACTCTTCATCTTGATGATCATAGCCTAGCAGATGCAAGAAACCATGCACGAATAAAAAGCCAATTTCTCGTTCAAGACTATGCCCATATTCGAGTCTCTGCTCATCAGCACGCTCGATTGAAATAATAATATCACCAAGCATTCCAGAAATCGGATCAAGCTCATCCTCGCTTTCTACTTCAAAAATGATGTCCAGCTCATCGACACCATCATCGTTCATCGCAAACGAAAGCACGTCGGTTGGCCGATCAATTCCGCGATACGTTTTATTTAGCTCATGAATCTCTTCATTATCTGTAAATGTCAACGTTACTTCGCCAGAAGTTAATCCTTCATTTTTCGCGGCGATCTGTAATATTTCATTAAGCATCGTAATCCACGAATCTGGAATTTCAAATTTAGTTTGATTATTGTTCCAATCTAGTACTAGACTCATGTTAAGACTCCTTTTGATTATCTTTAGCTTTACTATCCTCTGGGTATTCGATACGTGAATGGAAAATCCCCATCAGACTTTCTTTAAGTGACTGAGCGATTTTATCTAGCTCTTTCATCGTCAAATCACATTCATTATATTGATTATCATCTACACGACTTTTTATTATCTTGTGAATCATCTCTTCAACCTGCTCAACAGTTGGGTTTCGCAGGCTGCGAACTGCCGCCTCAATACAATCAGCGATGCCAACGACAGCAGCCTCCTTCGACTGAGCCTTCGGACCAGGATAACGGAAATCATCTTCTGTAAAATCAGGCTCGATCCCCGCTTCCTCCGCCTGTTTTTTCGCTTTATAGTAAAAATATTTAAGCGACGTCGTACCATGATGCTGCTCTGCAATATCCCGTATTTGCTTCGGAATTTTATATGCTTTAAGCATTTCTGCGCCATCTTTAGCATGAGCGACAATGATCGATTTACTAAGCATAGGATCAATCGTATCATGCGGATTTTCTCTATTGTTTTGATTTTCTATAAAGTAGCTTGGACGCTTCGTTTTACCAATATCATGATAAAATGCTCCTACTCGACAAAGCAAGCCGTTCGCGCCAATCGCTTCTGCCGCTGCTTCAGCTAAATTTCCAACCATAACACTATGATGATAGGTTCCTGGCGTCTCAGTCAACAACTTGCGCAGCAATGGGTGGTTCGGGCTAGACAGCTCAACCAGCTTAAGCGCTGATAAAATACCAAAAGATATTTCGAAAAACGGCATTAAGCCAATGACGAGAATCGATGTTAACAATCCTCCACCAATAGCAAAACCTAGTGAATATAGCAATGGCAGCCGCTCAAGTTGCTCTACCATCAAATTCATAGCTAGTACCGCTAAGCCACCAATCAAACTGACCATAATCCCAGCTTTCAGAATTGCCGAACGTTGACTAGCATGTTTAATTGAATATATTGCTGTTAAAGAGATGACGATAATATAAAAGCCAAAACGGAAATCAAATAATCCCGTATTAGAGCTATTTAATATAATTGCTCCCGCTACCGTAGCAATAAAAGTGAATGCCATAGCAAGCTGCTCATCAATAAGCAGCGTTATAAGCATTACTCCAAGTGAAGCTGGCACTAGATAGCCGACCGCATTGTTACTCATTTCTCCTTGAATTATAGAGAAAATTTGCATTACTGCTAAATTTAACAGTGTAATAAGAAATAACATAAATAATTGTGAATTGTTGTACTCTTTTTTGGCATGGCCACTTGAGCCTTGCGTAAGGTACACATATAAGAATGCAGTTAGCATCGCTGCGGCAATTACAATGCCTAGTTTAAGCCAATTATGCTTTTTATCCTGCAACAAATTTGCTTCAACAAGCAGCTCATAAATATCAGGTGTAATCAGATCGCCTTTTTTAACGATAATTTCATTTTCCTTATATACAACTGGCTGAGTATTTAATCTTGCTTGCTCACGTGCTTCTTCAGTAGCAGTACGATCTAAAAATTTATTAGGTGTAATCGCAAAACGAGCAATTTCAGAAACAATTTCGCGTGCAGTACGATTAGAGATCGAGCTGGAATTAACAAGCTCAGCTACTTCTGTTCGAGCAATATTAGCATCTCTGATCTGCTCATTCGTTAGCTTGCGCACAATATCTTTCGCTACGATACGCATTTCAGACAGTTCTTCTTGGGAAAGCTTTGGCAGCTTATAAAACGTTTCCTCTGGTATCGTATATTTTTGCTCAGCAGTAACCCTTTGCATCTCCTCGAGCAATTCTTCATTATACGTCTCATTTGCAAGACTTGTTTTTATAAAATTAGAAATGTAATCGTCATAGTATCGTGTAGGGATTTCGGTACGATAAATATCGATTTTGTTTTGCTGACTAACTTGATCGTCAGCATTTAAACCTTCTATCCGCAAAAAAATTGACTCAACTAGCAAATCATTACGTAATGCGACAATAGAGTAAATATCCTCGATCGCATTAGCCGCTTGCTCCTCTGCAGCTCGCGTTGCTTTTTCATCTCGAATTAATGTAGGAGCCTTAATATCCTTGTCACTTCTTGAATTTTCCGTAATATTATACGTTTCAGGTATAATATGTGGAGCTAAATTGAAGTAGAATAGGACAACGAATAACCCCATGAGTAACCATTTTACGGCGGAACTTTTTCTCCAGTCAGCTGTTAATTTATAACGTCGCTTTTTGATTGGACTAGGCTCACGTCTTGTAGTCATTCGCTCTCAATCCTTTCTTCAATATTCTAAAGATTTTTATCTCCATTTCTTTCTTCGGCATCCCGATCATAAGCCATGATAATTTTTTGTACAAGCGAATGACGAACGACATCCTGTTCAGAGAATATCATCATTCCTATTTCCTCAATGCTGCTTAAAATTCGCTTAGCTTCTATTAATCCTGAATTTTTTCCTCGCGGCAGGTCAATTTGTGTCACATCACCTGTAATTACCATTTTAGAGCCGAAGCCAAGCCTTGTTAGAAACATTTTCATTTGCTCCGGTGTTGTATTCTGCGCTTCATCCAAAATGATAAAAGCATCCTCTAGCGTACGTCCACGCATATAGGCAAGTGGTGCAATTTCAATCATGCCGCGCTCAATTGCTTTAGCGGTTTGTTCTGCTCCGAGCACATCATGCAGCGCATCATATAAAGGTCTTAAATACGGATCAACCTTTTCCTGCAAATCTCCAGGTAAGAACCCAAGATTTTCTCCAGCTTCAACCGCTGGACGAGTTAAAATAATGCGCTTTACTTTATTCTCTTTTAATGCCGTTACTGCTAGTACAACCGCTAAATACGTTTTACCAGTACCTGCGGGACCAATACCGAAGACAATATCATGCTTGTGAATTAGCTTAGCATATTGACGCTGGCCAATCGTTTTGACTAAAATTTTCTTTCCCCGATATGTAGTTGCAATCGGCTTTTTAAATAAATCAAGCAGCTCCTCTGCCTGCATTTTAAGGGCAAGATCAAGCGCATAAGTAACATCGCGCTCAGTAGGAACATATCCTTCTCGCACTAATTGCAGTAACACTTGATAAAGCTGTTCTAATGATTCAACTTGCGCTTCAGGTCCTGTCACAATAATTTCAGCGTCTCTTGATGAAATCTTTGCTTCAACACGCTCTTCAACAATACGTAAAAACTTATCCTGCGGACCAAGAACGGCTAAAGCCTCTGCCGCATTCTCTACTGGAATTCTTACTGTTTTCATTTCTTTCTGCAACAACATTCAATCTCCCTACATATGGACTATTGGTAGCTCTTTTGTAATAGACTGATTTACTTCATAAAGTACTTTCATTACCACTTTACCATTGTCTGTCGCTTCATGCAAAATAATTTCGCTAATAATTTCAGCATCTTTTCCAGCATGCGCTAAAATTCTCAATCTTGCCTGCCCTAAGCTTTCTTTTTTTGCTTCCTCTACCGTCAATTTTCTCTGCTTAAAAGCAACCTCTTGCTCCATCTCTTTCATTTTACCAATTGGCAAAGTATATTTTCCAATCGTTAACATATCTGTTGTCGTGATAACCTCAGATTTTTCATAAGGCTCTTGATTAAAGCCGCTTATTTTCAGAGCACGATTACCGAGGACGATATATGAACGTGCTTGTCTTTCACCAGTAAATACACGATATTTTTGCACTAACGGAGCTTTCACTTCATATTCGTACCAGACAAGCCCCTTCACTTCACCTTTTGCAACTACAATTTGCGAATGTGCCTCACTTCCGATAACACCAGATATTAAAATATCGCCTGCTTTTACCCTCTGATTTTTCTTAACCATCGGTTTACCCTGCTGAGCTATAATATACGTAATTACAGCATCTTTTGTTGCAACTAAATGACGCGGACTGTTTAATTCCTGCTTTTCTGGCATCGTCGCTTCAACAATCTGTATTTTTATTTTTGTACCGACCTTTTCAACACCAATCCATGTCGTACCAGGAATTGCGGCTACAAGTTTTTTTGATAATACATCTGCATCATCTAGTTTAAATGACCACTGAAAACGATACAGTCCTTCCTTTTTAGCTGCTTCCATAATTACATCAGTAGGAATTGTTTTATTCCCCTTAACTTCAATAGACCAAATCATGGAGGATAAGCAAAAAATAATCGTAAAAAACAATCCAATGCCAATCGTAAACCACATTCGTTTTCCTAGCAGCACAAGGACAAACGGAAGCCCTGATTTTTTTACTAGCTTTAATTTTCCACCAGAAGCTCGTACATATTTTCTCAATAAAAAAAAGTTGTCCACCGAAACTGTAAAATGTACTGTGTTACTGTCTCGCCAAGAAATATCGGACAATTCCAGCTTGTCTAACGTAACTTGATTTAGAAATTGAGCTACGTTGCTGCCATGTAGCTCAACCTCAACCGAACCTTTAAACCATTCAATAAATGATTGCCGCATGATTATCACTCCTTTAACATGCAAAATTGTCTATGCTATTAAAGCTGTTTTGCTTTTTATTAAGGTGATAGCTCAATGCCAGTAATAATGCCTTCTACAAACACCTCATCCGTCCAAATTGTACGAATAACTAGCTCTTTTCCTCGCACCTTAAGCTCTCCCTTACTTAAGGACAAACGCAGTTCTTCATTTGAAAAATCAATAACGCCGCGATGATTCTCAATGTATAGCTGGCGATCACCGATTAGTGTAATTCTTGGCAGCTCAAATACAACATCCTGCGGCATGTCAAGCCAAGATGCCGTCAGCTTATGCAGCTTACGCTTCATACGCCCCATTGAGTCAACTCCTCCTTCCACTGCTGTAACAACTACCCGCTACACAGTTTGGTACTCTATCAAAATATGCGGTAAGGCTGTTAAATATGAGTGCTGTAAAAGCTATTTGCTTAAATATGAAAAGAAGCTACTTGAAGAGGTAAATGAACCGATTAATACAGTGTCCGATAAGAGAAGCATCAAATTTACAACCAAAAGAGAGGCTCACATAGGAGGATATAGCTGCAGAAGAGCTGTCTAAACAGAAATTACTTAATGATAGTTTTTCTCCAAACTGTACAGTAAAGAGAATAAATCAAGCTATTTTCTCCTAAAGAAAACGGAAAGACGTTTTGGTTAATGGAAATGACATTTGCAAAAAAGGTTACAAAACCTCGAAAGGAGTCAAAATCGGGGATAAAATCGAGGAAGTAAAGACGGGCTTGTTCATGAGATTCGAATTTATTATGAACCTCCTTAATCGGAATAAGAAAAAAACATGCACCCGTAAGATGGTTTATCTCAAATCATCTTATTGGGTGCATGTTGCATTCGAAAACGGTAACTCAATTGATAATTTAGGTTCTGTTAATTGCTTATCTGCGATAATGTCGCTTCGCTCTTGGCGGACCTAATATTTCACTCCAAATTACTGCATTCTGTAAATCCGTACGCTTTACCTCTTTAGTTTTTAGAGCAGAAATAGGCTCTCTCTTCATAACGGATGATTGCTGAGCTTGTTGAGCTTTCATCAGCTCGGCAAGTGCTCGCTTCCGCTTTATTCCCTCTAAATTGGACAGCTCTGACGCTGTTCTTTGCATTCGTGCAGCTAATTCTTCTTTGCGGCGTTCAGCAGCCAGCTCCTGCTCACGCTGCCGCTTTAACTCTTCTAACTGACGCTGCCGCTCTAATTCCTGCTGCCTTCTTTGCTGCTCTTGTTCAAACTGTTTATATCCTGAACTATCCTCTTCATCATCTTCCTTATCTTGCCACTGCTGCGGCGATTGATGCGGCTCTCCACCAAAGGTAGGCATACCAGTCGGCTTTGACTTTCCAGAGGAACCTGTAAACAACTTAAACAAGAAAAATAGCACAATTGCAGCAATATAAACGTTATCGAATATCAGATCAATTATAGTGTCTATTTCACTCACCTCCGTCTTGGAATAACCAAATTAACTGTCGGCGAGTTGGTTATTTATTTTTCGGATCAGTGTCGTTTGGCTCACCAATTGATTTACGCATATTCGTATCTGCTTCAATGTTTTTCATATTTAAGTAATCCATTACACCAATTTTACCGCTACGCAACGCTTCAGCTAGCGCCAAAGGCACTTGAGATTCTGATTCTACAACGCGAGCTTCCATCTCAACAACTTTCGCCTTATTTTCTTGCTCTTTGGCAACCGCCATTGCACGACGTTCCTCGGCTTTCGCTTGCGCAATGTTTTTATCTGCTTCAGCTTGCTCCGTTTGCAATTGTGCACCGATGTTTTTACCAACATCTACGTCGGCAATATCGATTGAAAGAATTTCAAACGCTGTACCTGCATCAAGCCCTTTTTCAAGCACCGTACGAGATATTAGATCTGGGTTCTCAAGAACGTCTTTATGAGAAGCACTACTACCGACAGTGGAAACTATTCCTTCACCAATTCTGGCAATAATTGTATCTTCTCCGGCGCCCCCGACTAAACGATCAAGATTTGCACGTACTGTTACTCTGGCACGCACTTTCACTTCAATACCATCTTTCGCCACGGCGGAAACAGAGTTTGTTTCAATAACACGAGGGTTAACACTCATTTGCACAGCTTGTAATACGTCACGTCCTGCTAGATCGATTGCTGCAGCGCGCTCAAATAATAACGGAATATTTGCACGCTGAGCAGCAATAAGCGCATTAACGACACGGTCTACGTTACCGCCAGCAAGATAATGCGTTTCTAATTGGTTTATGGAAACACCTAAACCAGCTTTTGTTGCTTTAATCATCGGATTGACGATGCGACTAGGGGTTACTCGACGAAGTTTCATTGCAAACAACGTAATGATCCCGATTTTTACACCTGATGCTAATGCTGAAATCCATAGCATTACTGGGAAAAAGCTTAGCAATACAAAAAATACGATTACCGCTAAAATAACAAAAATAACCGTCACTAACATAGGGTCAAGGCCTAATAATAAATTCATTGAACTACCTCCTAAATGTGAATAGTTAAGTCATTACCGCTATTGTTCGCCATCTTTAAGCTCTCTTACGACCACCCAAGTTCCTTCTGCTTTTACCACAATGATTGGGCGATGATTTTCCACAAAGCCGCCTTCTGTCACAACATCGACTCTTTGCTCATTAATTAATGCTGCTCCAGCAGGACGAAGCGGAGTAACTGTCACTCCCTTTTGCCCTACTAAAGACTGCTTTGATTCGGCTGGAACAAAGCCTTCTTCAGTCGTTAGCTTTTCACGCAAAACAAACTTACTCCAAATAGTTCTGCCCTTTTTCGTACGAGAGAACAGTACGATAAGAACGGTTGCAACAACGACTGCAAAAATAATGGCATATACTGCGGATTTCCAATCAGGCGCTGCTAAAATAATGCCCGTAATAATAGCTCCTCCCCCCAATATACCAAGTATGCCAAATGCAGGTATAAATAATTCTAAAATGATTAACACAAAACCGAGAATAAATAACAGTGCAGTTTCCATTCCAGCAAGCCCTCCTAAATAGGAACCAAAGAAATACAGTCCCATTGCTAATACACCGATAATTCCCGGCAAACCAAAGCCCGGTACAAACAACTCAATACCAATACCAGCAAAGCCTATAATGAGGAGAATAACTGAGACAGCCGGATGCAGCAGAAAGTCAGCCAGCTTCTCAGCAAAACTCATTTCTACCTCAATAAGATCGCGCTGGCTATACCCTAGCCAATCTATAACTTCCTGTAAGTTTTTTGCTGTATATTCGGAATAACCAATGTTTTGCGCATCACTTGCAGATATGGCTAGCACATCTCCAACCGCAACAACTTTACCTAAAATATCCGTTAAATCTACCTCAATTCGAGGATCGACCATTGCGACAGCAACACGCGGATCGCGGCCGTTCAGCTTCGCCGCTTCCTTCATCTGCTCAACCCAATAACTAATAAGCTTAGGATTTTCAACTAACTTACCAGTTCCATCGACAACAGCTGCACTGCCAATAGTGCTGCCTTCTTGCATAACAATATTATCTGCATTAAGAGCAATGTACGTGCCTGCTGATACTGCTCTACCTTCAACGTAAGCTGTAATCGGAATGTCAGCTGAACGAATTAATTCACCAATTTCCGATGCAGAATCCGTTCGCCCTCCATAAGTATTTAAGGTAAGTATAATGTGTTCCGCTTTTGCTTCCTCAGCTTCCCTAATACCACGTTTTAAATATTGAGCCATTGCAGGTCCAACATCATCCTTCAACTGAATGTGGTAAATCGCAGAACCATATTCATCAACTGCACTGGTTTCAGCATATATTGAAAACGGAACAATAATCATTAGCAATACCGTTAAGCAAACTACAGCAAGGCCAAGAAAGCTTTTTCTTTGATGAGCTGAAACTTTATCGTTCATCTCATTTCCCTCCTCTCTGCTTCTGTAGTACTACTATACGTATGGAATCACAGTCTGTTTCAACAATTATAACACAAAAAAACACCCCGAAGGGTGTTTTGTGTCCGCACGTATTCTATTGCAGAAATTGCTGTACAATTTGGTTTACTAGTTTACCGTCTGCGCGACCTTTTGTCTTAGGCATAAGGGCGCCCATCACTTTCCCCATGTCGGCTTTCGAAGAAGCACCGAGTTCTTGGATGGTCTGCCTTACTATCTCTTGTATCTCTTCTTCAGTGAGCTGTTCGGGAAGGTATTTACTAATAATATCAATTTCTGCTGCAAGATTCTCAGCCAGGTCATCGCGACCCGCCTTACTAAATTCTTGGAGGGAATCTTTGCGCTGCTTGACTTCTCGACTTAATACTTGAAGGACCTCGTCCTCTGTTAAAGAACGTTTTGCCTCTATTTCAGTATTTTGAATACTTGCTCGAAGCATTCGTATTACTGAAAGTCTAACTTTATCTTTATCCTTCATTGCTTGCTTCATATCGTCGGTCAATTTATCGCTCAGGCTCATTATGGAAATATCCTCCTAAAACTTTCTCTTACGCGCAGCCTCGGACTTTTTCTTGCGCTTTACACTTGGTTTTTCGTAGTGCTTGCGTTTCTTAACCTCTGCAAGAATACCATCTTTCGCAGTGGAACGCTTAAAGCGACGAAGCGCAGCATCAATAGATTCATTTTTACGAACTTTAATTTCAGACACCAGTTTTCCCTCCCTCCGAAACAGACCGTCCAGAGTTATTACACGGTTCATCAACCTTAATTATAAGTCAACAAATAACGGTATGTCAACTTGAACAAGCCACTTTCTATTCAGCAACTAATGGACCTAATTTTTTGCCAGCTAGAAGATGGAAATGTAAGTGATAAACAACTTGTCCGCCATCGCTATTGCAGTTGTTAATTAAGCGATACCCAGCTTCTGCAAAACCTTGCTGCTTCGCGATTTCTCTTGCTGCAGCAAAAATCTCTGCCATCACTAAATCATCTTCACGCGTAACATCATTCATTGTCGCAATATGTTTTTTTGGAATAATTAAAATATGTGTCGGCGCAGCAGGAGCAATATCTAAAAACGCCACCACATGTTCATTTTCATATACTTTAGTTGATGGAATAGTACCCTCTACAATTTTACAAAACAAGCAATCCATGTTTAAATGCCTCCTAATAAAATGCTTTGCTTTACCACAACTTAACAAAGCAGTTGTTGAATAAAGCTATTGTACCGCAATTTACTTGGCTTGTTCAACAATAGTTGCTTGACTAAATTGCTCTGCGATCTCCATCCAATCAAAGCCAGAGGATAGGCGAATCATCGCATTTTTATTTCCTTCCATCTTAAAGTTAAATTGAGCCACTGTCTTGTGCAGCTGATCAATCTGATTTTGCAAAAGCTTAAGCTTTAAATAGTCCTCATTGACAAGTTCCTTATTTGCGGATAGTTTACCTATTAGTTCGTCCTTTGCTTTATGCCAAGCAGTTAATTGTTGAGCCTGCTCTGCACCAAAATAATCTTTCTTTATTTTATCCCCAAGAACATATAATTCATTAATATGATCATGAATATCTTGCAGTAAAAATTGCGAATAGCCACTGGTTAGGCTTGCTGCTTCATCCCAGCTCTCAGCTTTCTCAATCAACAAGGTAAGATTGCTTTGCAAAACAGTTAACTTACGGTCAAGCTGTTTAAAATGCTCTACAATGTTATTGCCAGTTGCAACTTGTATTTCTTGCTTGTATGCGATATTTTTCGCAGAAAACAAAATAACGAATAATAAGCTAATCGTTAACAAAAGAAGTGTTACAGCAAGAGCAATCGGTTTTTTCTTTGGCTCTTGCTCCGTTAGTTTATTACGTTGCTCCGACACATTATCCCCCCATCTGACAATTTCTTATTCATGCTTAATTATAAGCGAACAGAAACGCCGCCATCAAAGAAAAATACGAAAATTTCATCAACTTTTCGTTTTAATATTAGCTCTAAGCCTTTCGCATACATTTCAAGCTGGAAACGATGCTGTTCCGCTTTTTCCTTCCAATTTCCTTGATAAATTCGATCTGTCTTATAATCGACTAGCACCAAGCCTTGCGAATCCTCAAACAAGCAGTCGATTACCCCTTGTATAAAGATCGGCTCCTCCGCAGCATAACTGCTCACTTCTTGGTAAACTTCACTTGCAGGCAGCATAAACGAAAACGGCAGCTCACGTTTGACCCATGCCGCAGCTCTCATTCGCTCACCAAGCGGAGATTCAAATAGTCCAAGAATGCCTTTTACATTAATTGCAGCAGCCTGAGCAGCCGTAATTAATTGAATAGCAACCATATGTTCAATTGTTGACAGTATTACTTCATGATCGATAGTTATATCAAGAGGCAAATGCTGCATTACAAGGTGATTAATTGAGCCTCGTTCAGTAGGAGTAATTCCTTTCTGTTCCATGAAGGCAGGACGCTCTAAATGTAAGGTATGTTTATCGAACTGAGAATCGGCAGTCTGTTTTTCAGAAAACTTCGTTTCGGAAGAGTTCGCTCCAGCAAACATAAAGCTATCTTCCTCTTCCTCAAATCCAGCTCGGATACGCTTCATCTCCGTAATTGAAGCCTTTGCGCCAAGTGACACTGCCTCTTGATAGGGATACACGTATTCCAGTTGCTCACGGAGCAATGAATCTTCTTCAATATGTTCTAGCTGAGCTAATGCATCAACAGCCATTAAAATGCTTTTCCGCTCCTGCTGCTCCGCTTCAGAAACATTCTTCTCTTGATCTGTCAAAGACAGCTCTTGAGCTGGCACCGTCTCAACAATCCAGTCAAATGGACTATAACAAATTCGCTCCTCTGCATTTCGCGCTTGCAACGATTGCTCTAAGCTTTTACATACTAAAGGACCGATCCAATCTAAATAATTACTTGCCTCGGCAATACCGGATAAAGTTACTGTCCCATCGGCTTCTAAAGCCGAATTCCAGCGCATTAGCTTATTGCTAAGCTTATCAACAGTTCCAAGTAAATACAGCTTCTCCTTAGGTCTTGTTAGAGCGACATATAAAATTCGCATTTCTTCAGCAAGCATCTCCATTTTGATAGCACGCCGTATCGCGATATATGGCAATGAAGGATAGCTTGTTCTTAGCTGAAGATCAATAACTTTCGGACCAAAGCCAAGCTCTTTATGGTATAAAAAGCTTGCTCTCATATCTTGTTCATTAAAGTTTTTACCTAGACTTGCAACAAAGACGATAGGAAACTCCAAACCTTTGCTGGCATGAATCGTCATAATCCGTACGACATCCTCACCTTCGCCAATCGCCAGCGCTGTACCAAGGTCTTTGCCATTATCACGCATCCGTTCAATAAATTTTAGGAAGCGGAATAAGCCGCGAAATGAAGTTGCCTCGTATTGTCGTGCACGGTCATGCAAGGCACGTAAGTTCGCCTGACGCTGCATGCCTGCAGGCAAGCCGCCTACAAAGTCATAATAACCTGTCTGTTCATAAATAAGCCAAAGTAAATCAGCTAGCGCTCCTTCTCGCGCATAGTCACGCCATTCATCAAGCTTTTGGAGAAAATAAGCAAGCTTTGTTCTGCCCTCAAATGAAAACTCCTCATTACCGGCAGCATGCACCACCGCATCATAAAAACTGCTCTCCATAGATAAAATACGAATATGCGAAAGCTCCTCGGCCGTTAGCTTAAACAGAGGAGAACGAAGCACTGCGGCAAGCGGAATATCCTGATACGGATTATCTATAACTTGCAGCATGCTTAGCATAGTCTGTACTTCAATCGCATCAAAATAACCTGTGCCAATGCTCGCATAAGCTGGGATGCCTGCTTGCTGTAACTCCTCTAAAAATACCGGAGCCCATACGGAAGTTGATCGAAGCAAGATGACACAATCACGCCATTGCATCGGACGATAGCGTTCAAGCTTTGCATCATAAACTAATGCCCCAGACTCTTGCAATTGCAACAATTGCTGAGCGATATATCGCGCTTCAAGCTGTGATGCTTTTTCGTCTTGCTTACGTATCGCTTCCTGTTTAATTGATTCATCTACAGCCTGCTCCTCGTCCCCATCCTCATAAGCTTGATCTAGCTCAGGCTCCTCTTTATTAATGACTACACATTGTACACGACAGCCTTCAAGCGACTCTGGAGATGGAAAATATGTTGCTCCGTGGACAAGCTCTGCAGCTTGATCATAATCCAGCTCTGCAACTTTTTCCTTCATAATCGCCTGAAACACAAGGTTTACAGCATCAACAACTTGCTTGCGGCTTCGGAAGTTTCTTGCCAAATCAATTCGTTTCCCATCATTCGCCTGCTCGCCTTTACCATAGGTTTTATATTTTTGCAGAAACAGGCCTGGGTCGGCAAGACGGAAGCGATAAATACTTTGCTTAACGTCCCCTACCATAAAACGATTGCCTTGCTCCTTATTACTGATTAAGGCAACGATTGTTTCTTGTACTAAATTCGTATCCTGATACTCATCTAGTAAAATCTCGTCAAATTGACGCTGATAGCTCCTTGCTGCATCAGATGGAATTGGCTGCTCTGGCGTAGAGCTTGGATCAAGTAAAATCGCTAAGCAATAATGCTCCAAATCACCAAAATCCAGCAACCCTTTTGCTTTTTTATGCTCTTGAAATCTAGCGGAAAATTCATTAATTAAAGAAACTAGTTCTTTCATTAACGGGGCAAGTGAACGCAGCTCAATGACATATTGCTCTGCACTTCTGCCAAAGTATTCTCCGATAATTTTCGTAATCGTTTTTTTACCTTTCTCACGATAGCCTTTAGCAAGCTCTTGCAGCTCCTTATCATGTTCCTTGCCACGCAATGTTGCTAGCCTTGGAAATGAGACAGCAGCAAATCGTTCAGCCCATTGACGCCACGGCAATTGCTTTATATCACGGGACAAGCTGCTAACGATTTCAATATCTTGTTCAAATGTAGAGGCATAAGCATACGGTCCAGCAGGAAGTCTTGTAAGCTCAAGCCCTTGTTGAAAACTAGCAATCGCACTTTCTAGCTTAAGCTCAACGTCTGCCATTAATTGTTTAACCCAAGAGGATTGCTCCAGCTCGTCTACATCAGCTATCTCAAATGCAGCAGCCATTTGTTCAAGCCATAGCTCTGGCCATGGATGTGAACGAGAAAATAAATATAAGCGCTCAACAAGCTTAATTAATGGCTCATCTCCCTGTTGACCGCCAAATGCATCCACTAATGCAACAAAATGCTTACGTTGCTCAGCTTCGGCATAACGATTTTCAAACAACTCCAATAGTACATCGTTGCGAATTAACTCGATTTCTGTTTCATTGCCGATACGAAAACCAGGGTCTAAACCGATCGTCGAATAATATTTGCGTACAACCTCTGTACAAAATGAGTGCAAGGTTGTAATAGATGCCTTGCCCATTAATGCCAATTGCTTACGCAAATGCTCTGAATCAGGTTCTTCCTCAAGCTTGCGCTCTAGTGCTATTTTAATCCGATCCTTCATCTCTGCTGCAGCAGCTTTTGTAAAGGTCGCCACAAGTAAACGATCGACGTCAGTATGAGTAGAAATTTTACGGATGATTCGCTCAACGAGTACAGCTGTTTTTCCTGATCCCGCTGCAGCGGCTACAAGAATATTGGAGCCAGATGATTGTATTGCATCTAACTGCTCTGCACTCCACTTAGGTGCTCCATTAGACTGTCCACTCATCCCTTCACTCTCCTAATCGTTTCCATATCTTGTCATCATCTGTTTTCGTTAGCTTGCGGTATTGATTGCCTCCTAATGTTGGGTCAAATTGGCATACCGCCTTATAATCGCAATATTGGCAAGGTGTTCGATCTCCTTGTTGATACGGCTCGATAGAAACGACACCTTGTCCGATTTGTTCCCCAATTTGCTTTATTTTAGCGCGCACAAAGCGTCTTAATTGCTCCCACTGTTCATGACTTACTACCGATGACTGAGAGTAAAAGCTTTCATCTGTTTTTATACCAGCAGGTACAATGTTGGAGCGTCCACTTTCTAGTTCAGTATCCATCATTCGTACAACAGTTGTACTAGCAGTTAATAGACCCTTCATTTTATATTTTTTTAAGAGTTGCTCCTTCGCTGCGTCAGGTCCAATTCCATTACTAACTTGTAATAATGGGTTATGCACATGGAAATAGAGCACACCTGCAGGCAAAACTTTCTTGCCAAGCCATGACTCACCATGAGTAAGCAACACATCTAAGTAAGTGAGCATTTGCAGCGATAAACCTTCTATCACTTCTTCTAGCTTCAAATCTTTACTGCTAGATTTATAGTCTAGTACACGCAACAGCAGTCCATCCTCTGTGGTTGCTCCATCTACACGGTCGATACGTCCAACAATTTCGATCATATTGCCATTATCCAGTGTAAGCATTAATCCTGGAATTTTACCCTTCGGTCCAAAATCCACTTCTGTAGCGATAGGTGTAAAATGCGCCCGCGCTGCATGCTCGCTAAGCATGGTTGCAGCCTGCATAACAATTTCTTTTAGCTTACGAGCGATGAATTTAAAACGATCACTGCTTAACAATATTTCCGATTGCAGGCGTGGAATAAGCTCATCAACAATTTCATTTGCATGACGTTGCACTTTATCTGGCGACAGTCTCCCCCAGCTTTCACCGAGCTGATTTGCCAGCTTGCCAAGTGCAGCATGAAAAAGTTGCCCCATATCCGGTGCAGCAAGCTTATATTGCTTACGCTCCTTAAGGCGCAGTCCATAAATAGAGAAATGCTGAAAAGGGCATGATACGAAACGCTCAACACGTGATACGCTCATGCGCAAATTATTACCGTAAAGTCCTTCGGCTGTTGCTAATTTCAAAGGTCCTTCTATATTGTCATAATTTAACGAGGCTAATAATGCCTTAAGCTTAGGATGATACTGCGGTCGTAAAGCATACCAATTGTATAAATCCCACCATAACGAAGGAAGCTGTTCGCCTGACTGCCATTTTCGCAAATTAGCAATTAAATAAGTCATTGCAGTATTGGGATGAACAAGGAAGCTGCGCTGCTCGGCAATTTCCATGCTTGGCTTTGGCTCTATACCAGTTGTTTGCAGCTTAAGCAAAGGAAACTGATAGCGCAATTGCCGAATAATTTCTGATGGGAGCAGCCCTTTTCCTTCTTCATCTGCCAGCGGATAACTAAGCCATAGCCGCTCAGAAGCCCTTGTCAGCACATTATAGATAATAAAGCGTTCATCAAGCAGTTTACGTCTTGCGCTTGGTGCCATGCTTATTCCGTTTGCCTGCAGCAGCTCACGCTCATCTTCGGTCAATATCCCGTCCTCGCCTAATACCATCGGCAGCACACCGTCGGATACTCCTAATACAAATAATGCTTTCACATTTGCTAGACGTGAACGCTCCATTGTGGCAACAACAATTCCATCTAGACTTGGCGGAATATTTGCTAGCTGCAACGCACTAAGTCCAGACTCTACCATACCCATAAACAGCTCAGGCGTTACGGATTCTTCACCAGCTAGCTCCACAAGCTCATCCAAGAGCTTCAACACATTGCTCCAGAGCTGGCGATGAGTGCGTGCCATTAGCAAATTGCCGCGTTCCTGCTCCCTTATGCTCCATTGTTCCAAACGGAACGCAGCCCCCGTTTCTTCAAGCAACTCATATAAAGCAATACACATCATTTTAATATTGCGAGCTTTATTAAGCTTCTCTTCAAATCTGCTAATCGGCGGTACAATAACCCCTCGCGCAGCTAATGCAATCGCCAGCTGCTCTTTAGCTGCATCTGAAATATAATAAGCTGTATCTTCTTCTTCATCCAGCGAAACCGTTGCGAGCGGCCGCCATTGGCGATCATCCTTCCATTTCCATCCGTTAATTCCTGACGCCAGCACATAGTTTTCCAAAAGATCAAACCATTCACGCGGCATCGAGCCATCGCAAGGAAATAAAAGCTCTGTTTTCACTAAACGAAAAACAGCATCGTATTGCCAGCCATGCACTGTTGTCTCCAATGCAGCACGAATAAATTCTACAAAAGGGTGATATAACGTTTTTTGCTTTTGATCCATAAACACAGGAATATCATATTGCTTAAAAATAAGTTCAAGATAATCGCTGTAGCTTTCAAGATTTCGCACCATAATTGCCATATCCCGCCAGCGATAGCCGTACTCACGCACATGGCGCAACAATTCTCTTGCCAATGCCTCAACCTCAGTACGGCGATTAGCAGCAGCGTGTATTTGTAAGCCATACTGCTCGCTGCTTTCTGCAGGAATAACATACTGCTTTCGCTTTCCATAATTTTGCTCAATAAAAGCAAGCTGAGGAGACGCTGCAAAACGAACTGGCGGACGATCGAGTATAAGCGGAGACTTCACCTCAATCCCGAGCTGCTGAGCTAAACTTATAATATTTTGATAGGTCTCTGCGGTTTGATAGAACAAATTCAGCTCATCAAGCCCCTCATCTGGCTCATAATGGCGATCTAGCGTTAGAGCAACCGTTATTTCATCGCAAACAGTCATTAAAGCAGCAAGCGCTTCATACTCCGTTGGAGTCATCCCATGGAAACCGTCTACCCATATTTTGCTGCCGCGTAAAAATGGTGAATCTTTAGCGCTTTGAATTAACAGTGATAAATAATCTTCTGCATCCACATATTTATTGCTTAACTCCTGCTCCATCATCTGATATAACAAGCTAAGATCATAAATTTTTTTATAAAGCAGTTGTGCGCTGCCATCATTGCTGTTGCTTTTTGCAAGCTGACCAGCTAAATCGGATAGTTGGGAAGCTGATACTCCATATCGCTTCCATTCTGTAAGCATGCTATTAACCCGTTCGATAAAGCCTGCTTGCAGTTCTCCCCCACGAAATAGTTGAAGCTCTTCGCTCAGCCGATGTACAAGCTTATATAACAACATTTGCTTTCCGGTGTCGGTAATCGGTATACGTGCAATACCGCCGCATTCCTGCATAACGCGAAATGCTAGCCTTCTAAAGCTAAGCGCTTGGGCACGCAGCGTACCTTTAAGTTCACTTTGCTTTAACAGCTCATACTCCATTTGAAAGGATGCCTGCTCAGGAGTTAATAAAATGAGCGGACTTCCAATTGGCTGCTGACGTAGCTCAGTTCTTACCTGCTCCAGACAAGTTGTTGTCTTACCTGTACCTGCAACACCAAGAATGAATTTGACCGCCATCATCGTTCCTCCCTACATCTATTTTTCCCGCCGCAATTAACCTTGCCGTTTTGAGGTAACTTCGAAAATCGCAAACTTCAAATAATGACTTTCATTGAAGCCTAAAATTTGCGGATGATCCTTTCCAGCGGCGCGCCATTCAATCAGTCGCAGCACTTTTCCTGCATCCTTGGCAGCGTCAGCAATGGCTTCCATAAATAGCTCTGGTCGCATATGATAGGAGCAGCTTGCTGTCACTAAATAACCGCCTTCATTGACTAGCTTTAAGCCGTGCAAATTAATATCTTTATAACCGCGTTTCGCACCTTCAATCGCAGAGCGAGATTTAGCAAACGCTGGAGGGTCCAAAATAACTACATCCCATGTGCGACCTTCCTGTTCCAGCTTCTTTGATGTATCCACTAAACCAAGATGACGTTGTTTTCGTTCCTCCAGCCCTCTTACTTGATCACGCAAATATTGAAACGCATCGGCAACAACAAACTCCACACGATCGCTAAAGCCATTGCGGGCAACATTACGCTTTGCTGTTTCAATCGCATGCTCAGATACATCTAGACAAGTTACCTTTTTTGCACCGTATTGACAAGCGTGTAAAGTGAAACTTCCCGTATGAGCAAAGCATTCTAATACCGTAGCCCCATCCCAATATGGAAAAGTCACTTCTTTGCCATTTCGATTGACAGGAGCCACTCGACCATCTTCGAGCGTTTGCAGCTTAATCCCGCTGCGCTCCCCCCAACCAGTCATTAGCGGCTTAATTGCTGCACGGTTTTCGCGCTGATCGAAGAAATAGCCTGTTTTTTGCCCCTGAACAATGTCTACTTCCATATGCAACCCATTTTCAACAATTTCGACGATTGACGGGCATTCTCCATAAAGCACTCCTGTACGCTGTTCTAGACCCTCTAATTCGCGTACAGATACATCGCTGCGCTCATAAATTCCTCTTGGCTGAAAAACATCGATTAACGCTGCGATTAGCGCCTCTCTATGCTTGTCCATGCCTAACGTTAAAATTTGCACAACAAGCACATCTGCGAATCGGTCAACAATTAAACCAGGTAAAAAATCAGACTCTCCATAGACTAGACGGCAATCTTGATCACGAACAAAACGTTCACGATGCCGTTTGCAACGCAACAAGCGCTCACGGAAAAAATTTTGATCAAGCTCAGAAATCGGCTCGTAGCTTACAATTCGTATCGTTAATTGAGATTTCGGATTCCAATATCCTGTTGCTAAATATTTACCGCTATGTGTAACAACATCAACAAGCGAACCCGGTTCGACATCATCGCGATCGAGTTCCGCAATTTCACTAGCATAAACCCAAGGATGACTTTCCTCAATCCGTTTTTTACGAGCTTTAATTAATATTGCTTTTGCATTTGCCATCATTAATACCTCTTTCAAATTGCATTTTTTAAAATGTTAAGCATGCTCGTCCTCCATCTCGCATAGGTATAAGCTTAACAGCTTTATTATGAAAGGAGACGGGCTGTGGTTACTTCAATTCTTTTGCCAAGCTTGCTTGGTTTTTCGATTTTTATGTGTGGAATGAAGCTAATGGAACTAGCACTCTTTTCCTTAGGCGGCAGCGGTATGCTTAACCTGTTGCAACGCTCGACAACTACTCCATTGCATGGCCTTGTACTTGGCACGGTAAGCACTGCTTTCCTGCAAAGCAGCACCGCAGTAACTGCATTATCAATTAGCTTAGTCAATAGTAAATTACTGACTTTTTCGCGTACGCTTGGCATTATTTTAGGCACAAACATTGGTACCTGTCTTACTACAGAGCTTATCGGTTTAAATATCTTTCATCTGGCTAAGCCAATTCTAATTGTATCTTTTATTCTGTGGTTAATTTCTTCCACATTAATTGAACTAAAGATTTTGCCTAACTCTGTTCGCAATTGGCATGGCAATACATTAATCCGCTCTTTAGCTGTTGTGTTGTTTGGCTTTGGACTGCTGCTGCTAGGCATTACTACAATGCAAAGCATCGGACCAAGCTTACAACAAACAGATCTATATAGCTGGTTTGTCGAACAAGCGCAAACGACGATGCTATGGGGAATGTTTACAGGTGCAATATTGACCGCACTTTTTCACAGCAGCTCTGCAGTAATTGCCATGATTATGGGAATAGCTGCGCTGGATAGTTTACCGCTCTCGCTCTGTATCGCAATTGTGCTGGGCAGTAACATTGGAACATGTTTTACAGGGATCCTTGCCTCGCTCGGCGGCACAAGAGGCGGACAATTTGTCGCTATATCACATCTTTTGCTCAACGTAGGCGGAGCCATTCTATTTTATCCATTTATTGATGGGCTAGCTGCTGTTTCGTTATGGATCACCGACTCAATTCCTTCAGCAATTGCTCATTCGCAAACATTATTCAACGTTATATGCTCCTTTATCGCCTTGCCGATCTGCTATATAAAATGGTTCGAACGACTAGATCAAGTTTAACATAATGCTGCCAATAACAGGAGAGGATTCTAGCATCGCTTCATTGCGAAACGGTACTAGAATCCTCCTTTTTTCCATGCAAATAACGATTAATTTATCGTAAAAATATGTTATGCCTGTTTAGCGATTGGCTGAATTGGTTGACTGTATGCAGGAGCATTGTTTTCAAGCACGCGGACAAGCTGTCCACGACACTCATTCACACCTGCTTCAACCACTTTAACAGCTACTACTTTGCCGATTAGTGATTCTGAGCCTTCGAAGACGATGTTCAAATAGTTATCAGAGTAACCCATGATATAACCGCTGCCTTCGTTGCCTTTTTGCTCACGCTCAGGAATAACATATAACACTTGTCCAACAAAACGCTTAGCATATTCTAGCTGCATACTTTCTGAAAGTTCGATAAGTTTATGAACGCGCTCATGTTTTACTTCCTCATCCACTTGATCAGTCATACGCGCTGCTGGCGTACCTGTACGGCGTGAATAAGGGAACACATGCATTTCAGCAAAGCCTACCTCTTTCATAAATTGATAGCCAGCTTCGAACATCTCGTCCGTTTCACCTGGGAAGCCAACAATGACATCAGTTGTTATCGCTACGCCAGGCATAGCTTCCTTAATTCTTCTAATTTTTTCAGCATATTGCTCTGTCGTATATTTACGGCGCATCCGTTTTAATACGCTATTTTCTCCAGCTTGCAAAGGAATGTGAAGATGGCGACACATTTTGGATGACTTATTAAGCACCTCAATCATCGCATCATCAATTTGACTAGCTTCAATCGAGCTAATACGAATTCGCTCTAAGCCTTCTACTTTATCCAAATCCCAAAGCAAGCGAGTCAAATTATAGTCTTCCATATCATCGCCGTAACCGCCTGTATGGATACCTGTCAATACAATTTCCTTGTAACCAGACTCAACAAGAATTTTAGCTTGTTCAATTACTGATTTCGGATCACGGCTGCGCGATAAACCTCGTGACCAAGGAATAATACAGAAAGTACAGAAATTATTGCAGCCCTCTTGAATTTTCAGGAAAGCACGTGTACGTTCTGTAAAGCTTGGTACGCTTAAGTCTTCAAAGCTGCGAGTTTTCATAATGTTGCGTACGGCATTTACCGGTTTGCGCTCTGCTTGAATTTGCTCGATAAACGTCATAATTTTATCGCGATCTTGGTTACCAATTACGAGATCGACACCTTCAATTGCCATAATTTCTGCTGGCGAAGTTTGCGCATAACAGCCTGTTACCGCAACAATCGCATCAGGATTACGACGAATCGCTCGACGAATAATTTGGCGGCTCTTTTTGTCCCCCGTATTTGTTACTGTACATGTGTTAATTAAATATACATCAGCAGATGGAGATTCAAAATCCACTTGCTCATATCCCGCTTCTTTAAATATCTGCCAAATTGCTTCTGTATCATAAAAGTTAACTTTACAACCTACTGTATAAAATGCGACCGTTTTTGCCATTGTGGTCACACGCCTCCCATCTCGCCTGATTCATAAAGTATGCAGGACAATGCTGCAATACCTGCTGTCTCAGCTCGTAAAATTCTTTTTCCTAAACCAACCAGCTTAGCTCCTGCCTCTTCAGCCTGCTGTGCTTCGCGCTCTGAAAAGCCGCCCTCTGGACCAACCATTAACAAAACTCGAGGCTGACTTAGCTCAGCCTGCCCCCACTTAAGTTTATATTCACTTAGCACATCTCTTAAGCCAACTCCATGTCCTTCATCACCTGCTCGCTCATAGCAGAACAATGCTAAATCATACTCAGCAATTGCTGCAAGCAGCGCCTTCCAGCTAAGCGGTTCCTTAATTGAAGGAATGAGGTTGCGATGACTTTGCTCGGCTGCTTCCTTCGCTATTTTCATCCAACGCTCCAAGCGTTTGGCTTCCTTTTTGTGATCGTATTGTACAATCACCCGCTCGGATTGAAATGGAATAATGGCTGCAACCCCAATCTCCGTGCATTTCTGCACGATAAGATCCATTTTATCACCTTTCGGCAATCCTTGGGCAAGTGTAACTCGCCAAGCAGCCTCTGAGCTTTGTGCAAGCTCCTCTACTATGGCAAGCCTCACTTCTTTATTATTAACCGACACTATTTCTGCACGCACAGTACGGGATATGCCATCACTAACAATAACTTGAGCCCCTTCTGTCATCCGCATCACTCGCGAAATATGATGTGCATCATCACCCAGTATTACCAGCTCATTGTTAAGAAATTGCGCTGGATTTACAAAATATCTTTGCATATTCGACATTCCTTATTAGATTAAAAAATGATTGCATACGCTATATTTAATATTTCTTGTGCCAGAGATGTACCTAATCCAAGAATTGGATCAAGCGTTACTCTGCGCAACGGATCAATAAAAACAAGCAATAAAAAGATAATCGTACCCCAGTATGCATTTTGCTCCAGCTTAAAGCGTGTTTGCAGCGGTAAAAATTCAGCTACAATCCGATAGCCGTCAAGCGGCGGCAATGGAATAAGGTTAAAAATAAATAGTAAGAAACTAAAATGAATCATATAACTGAAAAATACTTCTACCGCACTAACTACTCCTGTAGAAGCGCCACTTAATACATCAGACTTTAAGATAAGCAAATATCCGAAGATCGATATAATCCCTAGCAGCAAATTACTAAGCGGTCCAACTACCGATACGATAACACTCATCATACGCGGATTTTTAAATCTGCTAGCACGCACTGGAACAGGCTTCGCCCAACCGAAGCCTGCGATCAAAATTAGAATAAAGCCGAAAATGTCGATATGGGCAAACGGATTTAGTGTAACCCTTCCTTCCCGATAAGCCGTATCATCGCCAAACTTATACGCCGCATAAGCATGAGCAAATTCATGAACGGTAAATTGAATAAGCAGTACAAGGACGATAAATGGCAACATTTCCAGCGGAAATGCTAAAAAATTAAAATCCATTTAAATCACACCTTTGGCTTAATCGCTACAAATGCAAGCCAATCCTCATCTCGATTTTTTTCTTTAATTTCAAATCCTGCAGCAAGCAGTCCTTGCTCAACAAGCTCTTCTTTATTTTTCCAAATCCCTGAAGCAATATAGGTACCGCCTGGTTTTAATGCTGCAAAGACATCATCAATAAACAGCATAATAATTTCTGCTAATATATTTGCAACAACGAGATCAACTGGCGGCTTCACTTTTAAGGAAGCTGATGCAGCCTCATCTTGACGCAAGATGCCGAGCAGGTCACTAAGCTGTACATCAATTTGCTCACTAAGTCCGTTTAATTTTACATTTTCTGTCGCACTTGAGACAGCGATAGGATCAAGATCAAGCGCCAATACTGCAGACGCACCAAGCTTAATTGCCCCAATTGCTAGTACGCCAGAGCCAGTTCCAACGTCAATCACCGTTTCTCCGCCTTGAATAACCTTTTCTAATGTTTTTAGGCATAGCGATGTAGTTGGGTGTGTCCCTGTGCCAAAGGCCATCCCAGGATCAAGCTCAATAATCAATTCGCCTTCTTTCGCCTCATACTCTTCCCATGTCGGCTTAATCGTTAGTTTATCTGTAATTGGAATCGGATGAAAATAATCTTTCCAAGCCGTAGCCCAATTTTCATCATCAACCTCAATGTAGGAATATTGTACGTTTCCTGGATCAATCTCGAACTCACGCAGCCCTTCAATACGCGGCTTCAAATCAGCAATTAGTTGTTCCATATTTGTATCTTCTGGAAAATAGCCTTTAATAATTGCTTCACCTTCAGGTATATCATTAAGCGGTGTATCGTACCATTGACCGAGAGATGTATCTCTCGGTTTATTCAAAGTACCCGATTCTTCGATTGATACTCCGCCTGCGCCATGCTCATGTAAAAAATTCGATATCATTTCAGTTGCAATCTCAGTTGTTGCAATCGTTAGTTCATACCATTTCATTTATGTAAAACCTCCAAGTTTTTGACCGTACTTTTAAGACCTACCCTCTATTGTACAACAGCTTGCGTAACTTGACAAAGGGAAGGGTAAAATTGTCTAAATTATTGCTTAATATGAAAAACGCAAGCTCCTGAGATCGCTCAACTAACTTTCGTTATACGAGCAAATCCCTAGCGAAAGCTTGCGTTTTTCACTAATGATCTATTATGTGAACATGAATCGGCAGGCTACAAGCATAGGCTTGCTACATTTCATCATACCAATCAAGCTTGCTAATCTTGCTATGTTTATTACTATTTTGAGTTTTTTGTTTGTAGTTGCTTAATTGCTCATCCTCATAGTACTCTTCTGCAAACTCTTCATCCTCCCAATCAACAGGCAAATCACCAAAATTTATTTTTTCCATCTCTTTTTTTTCGTTGTACATCACTTCACCTCCTACTAGCCCGTAGCTAGTATAAGAAAAATGACAACAATTTATACCAATTGAATTATAAAGAAAAAGCCTAATTTAACAATTTTCTACTCAAACTAATAGCGCTTGAGCATCATTGTTAAACTAGGCTTATCATCAACGATTAGCTAACCTATTACACGAGTTACGCGAGTATTATTCGCCACGGAAAGCTCGCTTCATACGTTCAAAGATAGATTCATGGTGATCATCAGCACTGCTGTATGAAGGTGATGAGCTTAAACCATCAAATTGACGAAGCAGTTCTTTTTGCTCTTCTGTCAAGTTGGTTGGTGTAACGACTGTCACCTTAACATGCTGATCTCCTGTCCCCATGCCGCGCAATTTAGGAACACCTTTTCCTTTTAGACGGAAGTATTTACCAGTTTGCGTGCCTGGTGGAATTTTCATTTTTACACGATCAGTTAGCGTCGGCACCTCAATTTCCGCACCTAATGCTGCTTGAGCAAACGTAATCGGTACTTCCACATAAATATCATCGCCCTCACGCATGAAGAAGTCATGCGACTTCACGCGCAGCACAATATAAAGATCTCCTGGAGGCCCGCCATTTTTTCCGCCTTCTCCTTCACCGCTAATGCGAATTTGTTGTCCGTCATCCACACCAGCAGGAATATTAACTTTAATACGGCGTTGTTTTCTTACGCGACCTTCGCCATAACAGCTTGGACATTTGTCAACGATGATTTTTCCTTTACCTCGACAAGTTTGACATACGCGACGATTAGCAATTCGTCCAAACGGAGTATTTTGGACAATCTCTTGCTGACCTGTTCCGTGACATGTCGAACATGTTTTTGGAGAAGTTCCAGGTTTTGCTCCAGTACCATGACACGTATCACAGTTTTCTTCACGCGGTATTGTAACTTCAGTTTCTTTACCAAAAACTGCTTCAATAAATTCGATCGTCATCGTGTACTGTAAATCTTTACCTCTTTGCGGCGCATTCGGATCGCGTTGACGACCACCACCGCCAAAGAACATATCAAAAATATCACCAAACCCGCCAAAGTCAGCGCCGCTAAATCCGCCGCCGCCCATTCCTTGATTCGGATCAACATGGCCGTAACGATCGTAAGTAGCACGCTTACTATCGTCACTTAATACATCATAAGCTTCCTTAACTTCTTTAAATTTCTCTTCAGCATCAGGTGCCTTATTTACGTCAGGATGATATTGACGAGCTAATTTTCGATATGCTTTTTTTATTTCATCGCCGGAGGCATCTTTACTTACCCCAAGCACCTCATAATAATCACGCTTTCCAGCCAATTGATCTCACCTCCCAGTCGAAATGAATGATCTTTAGAAGATGCACTCAAGTTTACGGTTATACACATGCGAAAGGTCAAAGTTGGGGGAAAGCCCGCTTTGACCCTTCAGAATGACCTTATTACTTGTTGTCATCCACAACTTCGTAATCAGCATCAACTACATCGTCGTTGCCTTTTGCATTGCTTGCACCAGCATTGTCAGCGCCTGCTTGAGCTTGTTGTGCTTGCTCGTACAACTTAGTAGATAGAGCTTGCACGATTGACATTAGCTCATCAGTTGCTGATTTAATTGCCTCAATATCATCAGTTGCAACAGCAGATTTCACTTTTTCTTTCGCTTCGTTTGCTTTTGCTACTTCTGCTTCATCAACTTTGCCTTCAAGATCTTTCAATGTTTTTTCAGTTTGATATACTAGCTGATCCGCATTATTTTTAACTTCTACTAGTTCTTTACGCTTCTTATCTTGCTCAGCGTATAGCTCAGCTTCCTTCATCATTTTATCGATTTCCTCGTCGCTTAAGCCGCTAGAAGAAGTGATTGTAATATTTTGTTTTTTACCTGTACCTTTATCAGTTGCTGTAACGTTAACGATACCGTTAGCATCAATATCGAAGGTAACCTCGATTTGTGGAACACCACGTGGTGCTGGTGGAATATCGTTAAGTTGGAAGCGTCCCAATGTTTTGTTGTCTGCTGCCATTGCACGTTCACCTTGAAGAACGTGAATTTCAACGCTAGTTTGGTTGTCAGCATAAGTAGAGAAAATTTGTGATTTACTTGTAGGGATTGTTGTATTACGATCAATCATTTTCGTAAATACTCCGCCTGCTGTTTCAATACCTAGAGATAGAGGTGTCACGTCAAGCAATACAACGTCTTTAACATCACCAGTTAATACGCCGGCTTGTACGGCAGCACCAAGAGCAACAACCTCGTCTGGGTTAACGCCTTTATGAGGCTCTTTACCGATTAGCTTTTTAACTGCTTCTTGAACTGCTGGAATACGAGTAGAACCACCAACTAGAACAACTTTATCAATTTCGCTAGTTGAAAGTCCAGCATCTTTTAGCGCTTGACGAGTTGGAACCATTGTACGCTCAACTAGATGAGCAGACAACTCTTCAAATTTAGCACGAGTTAAATTCATTTCTAAGTGAGCAGGAACTCCGTCAACCATTGTAATGAACGGAAGTGAGATTGTTGTAGTTAATACACCAGAAAGCTCTTTTTTCGCTTTTTCTGCTGCGTCTTTCAAACGTTGTACAGCTGCTTTATCTTTGGAAAGGTCTACGCCGTTTTCTTTCTTGAATTCAGAAACTAGATAGTCGATAATTACTTGGTCAAAATCGTCACCGCCAAGTTTATTGTCACCGCTAGTCGCTTTAACTTCGAAGAAGCCATCGCCTAATTCAAGAATGGAAACGTCGAATGTACCTCCACCAAGGTCGTATACTAGAATTGTTTGATCTCCGTCTTTATCCATACCATATGCAAGTGCAGCCGCTGTTGGTTCGTTGACGATACGAAGCACTTCTAGACCAGCAATTTTACCCGCATCTTTAGTCGCTTGACGTTGACTATCGTTAAAGTAAGCAGGAACTGTAATTACAGCTTGCGTTACTTTTTGACCTAAATAAGCTTCTGCATCTGCTTTTAGTTTTTGCAAAATAATTGCAGAAATTTCTTGTGGAGTATAGTCTTTACCGTCAATTGTAACTTTGTGATCAGTACCCATATGGCGTTTGATCGAAATAACTGTTCGATCAGGGTTAGTAATCGCTTGGCGTTTAGCAGTTTCACCAACAATGCGTTCGCCATCTTTTTTAAAACCTACAACTGAAGGAGTTGTACGCGCACCTTCTGGGTTAGGAATAACAACTGGCTCGCCGCCTTCCATAACAGCTACGCAAGAGTTTGTAGTACCTAAGTCAATACCAATTACTTTACTCATTTTTTATAGTCCTCCTAAAAGAAATGGAATCTAATTTCTTTGTATCCTAGCATTATTTAAGTAACTTGCTTGCAGTATTTAATTAAGTATATGAAGTAAGAAGCTTGCTTCATTTTTATACGACGCTTAACCACTTACTTTAACCATAGCAGGACGGATTACTTTATCCTTGAGCATATAGCCCTTTTGAAGCTCCTCGACAACAATGCCTTCTTCATACTCGTCACTTTCCACAGTCATCACTGCTTCATGATACTCTGGATTGAACGGCTCACCAACTGTTTTCATGACCTGTAAGCCTTCAGCTTCCATCGTAGCCATAAGCTGACGGAAAATCATATCTAATCCTTTAGAAAGTGATTCATAATCGCCTGTAGAAGCTGCTGCTGCAAGCGCACGATCAAAATTGTCGATAGAAGGTAAAAGATTTGTAATCAATTTTACAGAAGCGTATTTCGCTAGATCTTCTTTTTCCTTTAATGTTCTTCTTCTAAAGTTATCATAATCAGCTTGAACACGTAGCAATCTGTTATTTAATTCCTCAACTTGCTTTTTAAGCTGCTCAACTTCAGAGTTAACTTTAGCTGTTTCCTCCTGTGCTTCCTGTTGAGCCTCTTGCTCACTTACTTGTTCAAACTGGGTGGTATCAGTCGTTTGTTCTTGAGCTTCTTTTTCTAATTCTTGCTCAGTCTGATTATTTTGTTCGTTAGTACTCACCCTGTCACCTCCTAAATTTTTCTACTACAACTTACATAGTACTTGTACTAGTTTTATTTGTAAAACCATTTACCCATTATTGTGCTCATATCCTTGGAAATTAGCTCAAGATAACGGATCACTTTACCATATTCCATACGTGTAGGACCTAAAACTCCAATCGTCCCTAATACTTGGCCATCAAGTGAATAGGTCGCAGTAATAAGACTGCAGTCTGCAATAGCCTGATGATTATTTTCTTGACCAATTCGAACTTGAATACCTTGCGGCAAGGATGAAAAAAGCTTCATAATGGTTGGTGTTTCCTCAAGCATATCTAATATCGTTTTAACCTTATCGACATCCTTAAATTCTGGCTGAATAAGCATATTGGTCGTACCACCGACATACACTCGATGCTCATTGCCATTTTTAAGCGCATCATCAAGAGCTTCCACTAAACTTTCAAAATGACCAACATAACGTTCCAATTCCTGACTAACTTCGCTATATAGCTTAGATTTAAGCTGAATTAATGGAACACCAGCAAGCTTTGCATTGAGAATGTTCGATACCTGTTGTAATTGTCCCATCGAAATTCCTGCTGGAATGTTAATTGTACGATTTTCTACATGACCTGTATTCGTAACAATAATCGCTACAGCCGTTTGCTCATTTAACGGAACAATGCCAAAATGCTGCAAGGAATTGCTGAACAGCTCAGGTCCAAGCAATATAGAAGTATAGTTTGTTAAATTGGAGAGCACGGATGCAGCATGTTGAATAACCTGCTCGATGCGATTAAGCTCTTCAAACAAAAAGGAATGAATTTTTGCTTTATCTAGCTCAAGTTCTTCATCATCCTGCTGCTTTAGTAGATGGTCAACATAATAGCGATACCCTAATGTCGAAGGAATCCGTCCTGCGGAAGTATGCGGCTGCTCTAAGTAGCCTAGCTCTTCAAGATCTGCCATCTCGTTGCGAATCGTCGCTGGGCTGAAGCCGATGCCTTCTCGCTTAGATATGCTTCGAGATCCGACAGGTTCCGCTGACCGAATATAGTCATCAACAATCGCTTTTAATATTAACCTTTGTCTCTCTGTTAGCATGTCATCATCCTCCGTTCTTAAGGTTTTTCGCCATTGCTTTTTTTCGTTAGCACTCAAACCAAGTGAGTGCTAATCATTAATACAAAAATACCAAATCAACTTAAACATTGTCAAGTCGATTTGGTAGTCCACACATGAAATTATAGTATTTTTTTCATAACTGCGATTTCATCACAGGCATGACGCTTAGGGCAACTTACACAATCTGTCCAAACCTTTTCTGGAAAAATCTCTTTATCAACAACATGAAATCCATTTTTCACGAAAAATGAAACTGCATAAGTTAGCGCCATAATTTTGCTAATTCCTTGTTTCTGTGCATTTTCAATTAGCCGCTCTACAATCAAGCCACCAATACCGTAACCTTTATACTCCTCTGACATACCTAAAGAGCGAATCTCAACCAAGTCTTCACCAAGCCGGGTTAATGCTCCGCAGCCTACAAACTTGCCATCGATTTCCGCAATAACAAATGAATCTATATTTTTTAGCAACGCTTCGCGCGAGCGAGGCAGCATAATTCCTTTCTCAGCGTAGCTAGTAATTAATTGATATAACGACTCCACATCGTCAGGTTGTGCGTTTCTGCATGTAGCATGTAGAGTTTTCATTGCTGCCTCCACCTCCAAGTAAGCTTTCACGTTGCATTACCGTCCTTTAAGAATTAATAAATATTCATTCAATATGAATGAATATACATCATTCTCTCCGATTTTGCAATGGTTAATTTAATATCAATTTGCAACGATTAAAACTACTCAGATAAAAATGCGGCAAAGACCTCGTTTCCTAACAAAAGCCCTTGTTTGGTAAGGCGATAATTCACATCATCCTGCAGTTCAATCCGCTCCATTAAGCCAAGTTGTACCTGCTTGTCAATAATCGCTCCAAAGTCTGTTTCAATGCTGGATGATGGAAACTGTTGCTGATAGCGTGATGCTGTGACACCATCCAACAAGCGTAGTCCAACCATCATAAAATCTTCCTTAGCCTCTTGTTCTGGTATGTCATACTGCTCAAGCCGCGGAAAACTTGTTTTACAAGCTTCGATATATGGATTTACACCTTTAATATTCATATGACGCTTGGAGTTTACATAGCCATGTGCGCCTGTGCCAAGTCCATAGTATGGTTCATTTCGCCAATAGGTGCAGTTATGCCGGCTTTCATAGCCAGGTTTGGCAAAATTGCTAATCTCGTAATGCTTATAGCCAGCCCCAGTAATACGCTCCATTAAATGAAGATACATGCTATATTCTTCATCTTCTGTGGGCAAAATGAGCTTATTGCTTTCATATAACTTATGGAAAAGCGTATTTTCCTCAATTTTTAAGCTGTATAAGGAGTAATGCGGCAAATCCAGCTCTAACGCTCGATTTACGCTTTCCTCTAAAAGCTCTATCGTTTGACCAGGCAGACCAAACATTAAATCAATCGAAATATTTGTAAATCCAACCGCGCGTGCATTATCAAGACTGCGGTATACATCTTCCACTTCATGAATGCGGCCAATACGTTTTAACAACTCATTATCAAAGGATTGCACGCCAAAGCTAATTCGATTGACACCACCATCGCGCATCGCTTGCAACTTATCTCGATCAGTTGTGCCAGGATTTGCTTCCATTGAGAATTCCACATTATCTGCTAACGGAAACCAGCGATGAACGGATGCAAGAAAACGTTCCATTTGCTTAGGCGTAAGTACAGTAGGCGTACCTCCTCCAACAAATACTGTATTTATTACTTTTGGAGGTAACTCTTTAACCGTGCGCTCCATCTCAAGCTCAAGTGCATCTAAATATTCGTCAACCGGCTGACCCTTTAACACATATGACGTAAAATCACAATAATGACATTTATTCGTGCAAAACGGAATATGAATATATAACGCTTCAGGAAATTGCTGCAAAATTCATATCCTCCTCTCTAAGGGGTGATACAATTCAAACCCCTACTCATCATCTCTCCGAGGTTTGAACTGCCTATCAAAAAAGGCTGCTTTGTGGGTGAGTTCTATATTAACCTCCTCCCTCAAAGCAAGCCTCATTACTCTAAGCAATTAGAAGCAAATCGTTGTCGCTTAATCCTCATCAATTTTCAACACAGCCATAAATGCTTCTTGCGGAACTTCAACACTACCAACCTGCTTCATCCGCTTCTTACCTTCTTTTTGCTTCTCTAGCAATTTACGCTTACGGCTAATATCACCGCCATAACATTTCGCAAGCACGTTTTTACGCATCGCTTTTACTGTTTCACGAGCGATAATTTTCGTACCAATCGAAGCTTGAACTGGCACCTCGAACATTTGTCGAGGGATAAGCTCTTTTAACTTTTCACAAATCACTCGTCCGCGTTGATAAGCGCGATCGCGATGCACGATAACGGACAAGGCATCGACTTGTTCTCCATTAAGCATAATATCCATCTTAACAAGGTTCGAACGTCGATAACCGATCAGCTCATAATCGAATGATGCGTAACCTTTTGTACTTGATTTCAACTGATCAAAGAAATCATACACAATTTCAGCAAGCGGTAAATTGTACGTAATTGTAACGCGATTTTCATCCAAATATTCCATATTTACAAACTCACCGCGTTTATTTTGGCAAAGCTCCATAATTGCCCCAACATAATCATTTGGCACAATGATGCTTGCCTTTACAAACGGCTCTTCCACAAAATCCAACTTACTTGTATCAGGATAATTTGATGGGTTATCAATTTCAAGCACTGTGCCATTTGTTAAAGTAACACGGTAAATAACGCTTGGCGCAGTTGTAATTAGCGGAATATTAAATTCACGTTCAATACGCTCCTGAATAACCTCCATATGGAGCAAACCTAAAAATCCACAACGGAAGCCAAAGCCCAATGCAGTCGAGCTTTCAGGCTCATAACGCAGTGATGCGTCATTAAGTTCCAATTTTTCAAGCGCTTCGCGTAAATCATTGTAGTCTTGAGAATCAATCGGATAAAGCCCGCAATATACCATCGGGTTGATGCGGCGGTAACCTGGTAAAGGAGCTTCTGCAGGGCGTCTAGCATCAGTTACCGTATCCCCGACACGAGTATCCTTAACGTTTTTAATACCTGCTACAATAAAGCCTACATCGCCAACGCGCAATTCATCAATGATAGTTGTTTTCGGTGTAAAACAGCCAACCTCAATCACCTCAAACTCAGCGTCTGTTGCCATAAAGCGAATATGCTGACCTGCTTTAATTGAACCATTCACGACTCTGACATATACAATTACTCCTTTGTAAGGATCATAATGCGAGTCGAAAATTAGCGCTTGCAGCGGCGCGTCTGGATCTCCTTCAGGTGCTGGCACCTTCGCAACCACTTGTTCAAGAATATCTTCGATCCCGATACCAGCTTTTGCAGAAGCAAGAACCGCATCACTAGCATCAAGTCCGATTACATCTTCAATCTCTTGCTTCACACGCTCAGGCTCAGCGCTAGGCAAATCAATTTTATTAATTACTGGAATGATTTCCAAATTATTATCTAACGCTAAATAAACATTAGCTAAAGTTTGTGCTTCAATCCCTTGTGCCGCATCAACAACAAGCAATGCACCTTCACAAGCTGCCAAGCTGCGAGATACCTCATATGTAAAGTCGACATGTCCTGGCGTGTCAATTAAATTTAAATAATACTCTTCTCCGTCTTTTGCACGATACGTCAAACGAACAGATTGAAGCTTAATCGTGATGCCACGTTCTCTCTCCAAATCCATTTTATCGAGTACTTGAGATTGCATCTCACGAGAGCTAAGCGCTCCAGTAAGCTCAATAATTCTATCTGCCAGCGTTGATTTCCCGTGGTCAATATGAGCAATAATCGAAAAATTTCTTATTTTCTTCTGTCTTTCGCGAACGTCGGTCATTCCTAACCCCCACACATTCCATGAATAAAATCAATCAACCTATTATAACAGTAAGCGCAAGCTACATCAATCACTTGACAGAAAAGTGTGAGTACAATTTAATAAAAATCTCCTTTTGCCTCCCATATAAACATTCCAGCTCCGCCCATACCTGCTCCGCTTGCCATTTTGCCATAAGGAAATGGAGCTAGTAAGCAGGTATAGGCAGAGCCTTAATTGATCACATTACTAAACAATTTCGCAATAAATTGAATACTGCTCTGCGACGTTTTCTGCAGCACCTCAGATGTGCTATCTGCTATCCGA
The DNA here is from genome assembly GCF_057221655.1 of Paenibacillus sp. plas6. Lineage (NCBI taxonomy): Bacteria > Bacillati > Bacillota > Bacilli > Caryophanales > Paenibacillaceae > Paenibacillus > Paenibacillus sp. plas6. The sequence continues at coordinate 286,119 of NZ_CM170151.1, forward strand.
TTGACCGCAGGCTTGTCTACTTCCTCATTAATTAGCAGCTTTTTCTGTAATTCCTGCTTTTCTTTAAGCAGAGCTTGACGTCGAAGTTCAGCGATTTCCGCTTCAAGCGCAGCGATCTCTTGATCAATTGGAGAATAACTTGACTGTTTTCTTATATTCTCATCGTAACTGTCATTTTCGTAGTAATTGTCTTGCTCTGTTATCGGTATTAAACCTTGTCCATTTGCTGCACCTGATTGCTTTTGCTTGAGCTGTTGTACGACGGCTTCCTTTTGCTCGAGCGGACCGTAAACCCGCTCGATACCAGCAGTCGTTAATTCAACCATATATAATCCAATTATGGTAATCGCACTGCCTAGCAGCAGCCATTTCCATGCTTTATTGTGAAACATAGCCGTCTCCCCTTTCTGCTGCTGAGCCTGATCCATAAAAATAATTTTCGTTTGATTGCTATTGAGTTTCGTTATGTAGCTCAGCAATAACTTCTGCTAACGCCTTCGCCGTGCGATAGCTCTCCTCTAAATTGTTATCAACCCCGCCTATTTCAATAAGCACACTTTGACTAAATAAGGACTGATTATATTCTGCATTTCCACTACTTGGATCTTTCCCCCAAATTCCTCGGGATAAACCTGGATACTTTTCTTCTATCTTGTCATGAAGCTTACGGGCAAAGCTTTCATTTTCCTTCCAATTCGGATTGCGTTGTCCAATAATAAAGTAAACTTGAGCATAGCTTTCTCCGTTTATCTCTGCAGTCGTATATTTTCTTGCTTGTGAGTCGCGATGAATGTCAAAGATATATTGTAAGCTGTCAGCACTAGCAATTGCTTCTTTAACTGTTTTGCGCGAATATTTATAGCTATATACCCATTCATAATCTGGAACAGCAGTCGGATAATCTGTATCTGACACTAAAGTGGATACTCCAAGCTTCTCCAGTTCCTCGGCTAGTCGCTGACCGACTAAAGTTATATTTTTTTGACTTGACTGATCGTTCCGATCACCATCTGAAATTTCTTCATACCATGACTCACGATTATGGGAATGATAAATAAATGCAACTGGTTTATTGCTGTTCGCTAGCAAATTTCCCTCATTCTTATCGCTCGCTCCATCTGTTAACGAGCCGGCATTCGCAGGCTGCGAATCTTTTTTATCCTCCCCATTACTTCCAGTGATAGGAAGCTGGCTTTGCTCATTAGAATTATGCTTATTGTTTTCTTGAGCAACATCTTTAGTTGCTCCATTCTCTTCTAAGCCATCTCCGCTAAACAGCTTCATCGCTTGCTTGTCTACCGTATGATAAAGCAACTCGCTACTCACAATTGCAGCTGGATTAAGGAGGGATGTGTCAGTTAAATGCTCTAACAATCCAATTCCAAGTCCTTGCAATGATTTATTATCCATTTGTTGATGTACGCGATAATACGCTAGTTCCTCGGCGAGTAAACCTTGCAGCTGTTGCTGGTCAACCTGTGCTTCCTGTGCTGCAGATTCACTTAAAACATGCTCGCTTAACATATTGTGACGCAAATATGCAGCAATACCTATTACCATAATTAATAGAAATGACATTATCATTAGGAGTAAAAATTGCTTCCCATAAATTTTAATCTCCTGCCAATCTTCAGCTTCCTTCCATTCATTCAACACCACATTGAAATTTAATCTGCGTTCCATCGATTCAACTTCCTCTCTAGCTTGACTATTAATCTACTTCTACTCTATGAACGATAGAGTTTTACTAGAACAAGATTTTTAAAAAATAAAACTGCAAGCAATGTCACACTGCCTGCAGTTTTAGATTATTATGCTCTTTGGGTTCATCCTCTTAATTCATCGACAAGTATCTAAGCAAATTAGTGAGTATACGCTGCCACATTGCTGCTATCTACTGCTTCATGTAGAGCTGCATTTAAGCCGCTTGCGATGATGTTACCAATGTCCTCAATAAATTCATCAATTTCTTTAGGAGTGACAAGCAAATTATGACCAACTGGCTCAAGCACTTCTTTAACGAACAACAGTCTTTCCTGCTCACTCATTTGATTGAGCAAGCCGAATATTTTGTCATTATCGCCGTTTTGCTTAGCTAAATGCTCACGCATCAGATCAATCGTATTATTAACAATCGTAGAAGCATATACAACAGTAGGCACTCCTATTGCGATCGTTGGTACACCTAAGCTTTCAAAGGTAATTCCTTTGCGCTTATTACCAATACCTGAACCGGGATGGATTCCTGTATCAGCAATTTGAATCGTTGTATTCACGCGTTCAATTGATCTTGAGGCAAGTGCATCAATCGCAAGAACAAGGTCAGGCTTCGATTGATCCACGATTCCTTTTACAATTTCACTCGATTCAATTCCAGTAATGCCAAGCACACCAGGAGATACTGCACTTACTGAACGGTAACCAGGTGCAACATCATTAGGCATCAGTTCAAAAAAATGACGAGTGACCATAATATTCTCTACTACAATTGGTCCGAGTGCATCTGGCGTAACATTCCAGTTTCCTAGACCAACAATTAAAATTTTCGCATCTTTTGCAATATTTAGGCGTGTCAAAAATTGCTCAAACTCTCGAGCCATATGAGTTGCTACTCGATCTTGTAATGTACTGTCTCCGTTACGAAGCTGAGGAACCTCAATCGTAATATAACGCCCGATCATTTTCCCAACTGCCTGAGAACCAGCATTGTTTTTTACATGTAGACGAGTAATCTTTATTCCTTCTTCCTCTATAACTTCCTTCTCTACTCCAGAAATCGGAGCAGTATTTAGCTCCATCGCCATTTCCATTGCCTCTAAGGCAAGATCAGTTCTTACGTTATACAATGATAAATCAAGCTCGCTCATAGCAGTTACCCCCAAAACTTAATGTACCTTGCTGTTTTTCCCACACCTTCACAATACATAAAAGCAAGGCGTTACTTACTCAAATTTTTCAAGTTAACGTTATTGTTCTCTCTATCCATCACTTTCATTCACTGTGAAATTCGGATTACTGCCGCTTACGCTCTTGCATTTTGGCAAGTCGCATGATAATATATTTTAAGTTGTGTTGATAAGGTTTCTGGATAGAAGAAGCTTTGACTAGTTTAGGAGGTGAATTTCATGCCAAACATTAAATCTGCGATCAAACGCGTTAAAACTAGCGAAAAACGTCGCGCATTGAACGCTTCTCAACGTTCAGCACTTCGTACTGCTGTAAAAACAGCTGATCAAGCTATTGCAAGCAACGATGTTGAAGCAGCTAAAGTTGCTGTACTTAATGCATCTAAAAAATTGGACAAGGCTGTTACTAAAGGCCTAATTCATAAAAATGCTGCTGCACGCAAAAAATCTCGTCTTGCTAAAAAACTTAACGCACTTAGTGCTCAAGCTTAATAGCGATGAATTCAAACCTCAACATTTGGTTGAGGTTTTTTGTTTTAAATACATTAACTCACAGCATCTTCTTGAATTTCTCTGCTTCTGTCTAAAGCCTTAATATCCTTTACGCGTGATGCGACTAATGCTGTCAAAATGACGAAAATGCCAGCAATAATAAATAAGAAACCAATCCCTCTGCCAGGACCTACTCCGATAACTGCACCAATCAATTCTGCTAATACACCATCTGGCATTAACCACGGATTAAATAACTTATCTGCCAACACTCCAGCGATACTATAGGCAATAACAAATCCTAACTGCGATATAATCCCAATAATTCCCCAAACTCTTCCTTGCTTTTCATTTGGAATATTTAAACGAACAAGCACATCAGCACTTGTATTTACAAGTGGCAATGCCCCTAAAAACAATATCCCCGCTACAATTAACAAATAAATATTTGTTGATGTCCCTAATAATGACAACGCAGCACCAGCAAGCAGTAAGCCCATTATTAACAATGAGGAATAAGCTCTCGTAATTGTAAATAGACCGAGTAGTAATGATGATACAAGCATGCCAAGTGCACTGAATGATTGAAACATTCCGAGCATTTTTGCTGTTGTAAAAGAAAGCAGCATCGGACCAATTAACGTTTCTAAAAAGCCAACAAAAAACGTCACCAGCGATATAAAGCCAACAAGCAATAGAACTCCTCGATTATTGCTTATCGCCTGCCAGCCTTCAAGCAATTCCGAAACCCACATTCTCTTTGCCGTTGCTGCCTCAACATTCCCAAACTTACTGCGCACTGCAAAAAGGGCAAAAATAGATACAACATAGGTCAACATATTAATTAGTAAAATATTATCAACCGTCGTTATCGACAAGAGCATACCTGCAACAATCGGTGATAATAAAAACTTTGCAGATTCTGCTAACTGCATTAGACCGCTACCTCTTCCATAATCTTCTTCTGCTAATAAATCAGTCGCTGAAGCACGATAAGCAGGCGCTTGAACTGCTGAAAAAACGGAACTAAACGCCACTCCTACGCAAATGTGCCAAAGCTGCAAAGAAGCAGACAAATACAATAAATAGATGAATAATAAGCTGAGTGCGGCTCCTAGATCGCCAATTATCATTAATAGACGACGGTCATAGCGGTCTGCTAATACGCCACCTATCGGTCTAAGTAAAATATTTGGAGTAAAAGTGAATAACGTCACTAATGCGACTGTGGTTGCTTGGTTTGTCAGTTCAAATACATAAACCCCAAGTGAGAATGCTGTTAAGCCAATGCCAATGGTTGAAATAAATTGACCAGCCCATACAATAAAAAACTTAGAAAACTGCTTTTGAATCATATTATTCCCCTCATTTCACTTTAAAATGGTTTGTGCTAAAGCAAACTGGTTAGCAAGCCGTTTTTCGGCATCCTAAAATTTTCTAGTTTTTTTCTTTAGGTGACTACTAACAGACATAGACATAATCACAGCTCCCTTCATATCAAAACTAACTAAACCGACCGACCGTCGGTCGGTAATTCTTCAAAAAAAAATAATAATGTCTTCCTCCAATGATAATTTCAAAATATTACCGATATTAACATAATCAGCTATATATTGCATCATTCTCAGGACTGAAATGATTGTTTTTCTGCATTCATAAAGAACACAAAAAAGCTAGCAATCTATAACAATCAGCTAACTTTTTTTGTGTCATGATATTTATTTTAATGCGTTCGGTTAAATGATAATGTGTGTTTACTTCCAAGTGATAATATAAATAACTCTAATCCTAACGCTTTATCTACACGTCCAATTTTCATACTGTAATCTAAATCAGCAAGCGCACTTAACAGCTCTGCCAGTCGCTTTTTGGGATAATTTTTTGCTTTTTCCGCAGCAAGCTTCACCGCATATGGATGCGCACCAATCATGCCGGCAATTTGATTTGGACTATAGTGAAACTCCTCTAACTCTTTAATTTGCAGCATCATTCGAATTTGGCGCACAATTAATGCTACTAGCTTGATTGGCTCTTCCTTGCGAACTAGTAACGCTTTATACATCGCAAGAGCTTCAGCAAGCTTAATATTAACAATCATATCGACTAGTGCAAAAACATCTTCCTCTATCGTTACAGCAATCAATTTGTCTACTAATTCTACAGAAATCTCTCCGCGATCTCCCACATGAAGACATAGCTTGTCCAATTCTTGAGCTAGCTGTTGCATCGAAACACCGATTCTTCGGATTAATAGCTCTGCCGCGTCGGGGGTAATTTCCCTGCCTTGCTCAATTGCTTTTTTACGCAACCACTGGATAAGCTGGATATGATCAAGTTCAGGAAAATGTACCAGTACATTGCGATCCTTCAAACTTTTTACGAGTTTTTTACGCTCATCAAGCTTTTCTCCATTAACGACAAACACTAATACTGTGCTTTCCAATGGATGTTCCATATATTGCAGCAAAGATTCAGGCTTATGCTCTAACTTATTGTTATCTTTTCCTGCACAAAAAACACTGCTATCTTTAACGATAATTAGCTTTCTTTCTACAAAAAAAGGAGCTGAATCTGCCTCAACAACAATTTCCTCAAGCGTTGTCTCCCCAGTATCAAATTTGACAATTCCCATATTCTGCTCGTCTTCTGCAAACATCCGATTCTTTATTAATTCAACAAATTGCTCCATACGGTAGCGATCCTTACCGTACACGACGTATAATGGTGAAAATTTACCTCGCTGAACCGCTTTAATTGCATCCGCAGCTTCCATCAAGCAACCTCCCACTAACCACTAACGACCATTTGTATTGAAAAAGTGTACCATTGTCTGTCACATTGTGCAATCTCATAATAAAAAAACAAAGGGATGACATTGCTTTCGCAGGCATCCCTTTGTTATATATTAACATTCCTAGCTAGCTCCATGGCGCTAGCAATGGAATGGTCTACCGACGGTTATACCTGTCGTAGACTTTGACATATTGTAATATACGCACTTACTTTAATATGTGTTACAAATATTCATTTTAATTTTCTAAATTAATGATATGACGAGAGAGCGTCCCCTCACTATCTGACTGTTCATATACAAAGAACTTGCTTGAATTGTCCCATTCTACAAAGTTAAGCGATCCTGTCGGTTCAATATCCCAAGTATTCAGCTTCATAGCGGTGCTTGTTTCATACAGCTCTATTGTATGCCCATTTAATACAATATAGACTAGACCATCCGGAGAAAAATGTTTCTCTAGATGCAAGTCGTCACCAGTAATACCCATTGCAGAATTAAGGAACTCCCCTTGTAATTCTTTATCCCCGCCTTGATTTTCCACTTGTTCTGGACCAACATTCGCGCCACTTTGGTCCTTTGAAGTAATCTGAACCGCAGATTCAGTGCCGGTTTGTTGTTCCGTAGTTGAGGATTTATTGCCATTTACTGTACTGCTTTGAGAGTTAGTCTTTTCATTAGCCTTTGGTAAAGAATTATCTTGTGAAGTATTAGCCTCCTCCTCTACTGCAGGTGCTAACTCCTTTGTTTCATTATGAGAAACTTTAAACTCATCACTCGGATAATTTTCTATTTTCATACTCTCAATAGGAGAAGATAACGGCGTAATGTGATATCCAGAGTCAGCTTCAGTAGTTTCTCTAGATAAATCTTCAACCATTGCATTACTGTTAAACTCTCGAGACGTAGGAGCAGCAGCTGGGCTGCTATCATTATTACTTGCAGTACCGCTTGATATCTGTGACATTGCTACACTATCTGCGGCGGTATTAGCAGCTTTATCGCTATTATCAAGATTGGTCATAAGTAATACAACCGCCGCTGCTGCCGCAACACTTGCTGCAGCAGTCATCCAACGCTTCCATCTAGCTGCCTTAACAATCTTCTCTTGTTGCTGTTCTCGTTGACGATCTATCGCTTCTAATTCAGGCAAGATAGAATCTACAATACTTATCGAAGGGGTCACTCGAGGCAACTGTTCCAAACTTCCCGATAGCAACGTTAGTCGCTCGAATAAGCCTTGACACGCTTTACATTCACCAAGATGTGTCATAAGTAATGTTAGCTCTTGCTCGTCAAGATCATGATCTAATTGACGTTGCATTAATTCACCTACCTCAGTGCAAATCATCCTCTTACACCACCTTTCTGATAATCTTGTAGTAATTGCTGTAGCTGTTGCCGGGCTCGAAATAGATACGATTTTACAGTGTTTAACGGTAAATCAAGCGATGCTGCAATTTCATTGTAAGAAAAGTCCTGTAAATATCGTAATATAACGACCGTCCGATGATGTTCAGGAAGCTGTTCAATGGCTTGTTTAATATCATCCATTGCAAATGTAGCAAGCACTTCATGCTCTACGTTGCTTTTCTCCTGAAAAATTAACTCATGCTCCTCAATCGAAATTGTAGGTTTGTTACGTCTGAACTTGTCAATACAAATATTAGTTACAATTCGCTGTACCCATGTTTTAAACTGCGCCTTTTCTTCATACGTATCTATTTTAGTGTATATTCGGATCAATGCTTCCTGAGAAGCATCCAGTGCATCCTGCTCATTATTAAGAATATAATAAGCTGTACGATACACATGGTTTTCAATCTCTCGCAAAAGAGTTATCAATGCTTCTCGATCCCCGGATTGAGCCGCTTTAATGAGCGATGGCTCTACCACGTGAAAGATCCCCCTCTCTTGCAACCTTACAGACGCTATTACTAGTACAAAGGTTGCAGCCGTAGATTAGAATATTTTCATTTTTATATTAATATCAAATATTTTCAGCATACTTTAAACTTCTACCATATTCAAGCATATCAAATATTGAAACATTCGTCACCGTCTAGTTCCATTTCAGGTAATAGGTACGTTTTTTATCAATAATAAACAGCACTTCTCCTTGTAAATCAGTACGAAAAACAAGACTTTTGTACTGCTCTAGTCGCTCTAGCACATCTTGATGCGGATGACCGTAAAGATTGTTGCGCCCTGCAGAAATAACAGTAACATGCGGCTGTGTATATGACAACCAGTTATAATCTGTTGAGTAACGGCTGCCATGATGTGCAACCTTCATTACATCAATTTCTGGCAGCGGCAAACTTCGAGCATTAAGCACGCTTAACCGATGATTGTTAACAAGAAGTTCCTCACTTTCACGATTAATATCTCCTGTATAAAGAAACGTAGTTGAATATATCGTAAGTAAAAAAACAAGACTTCTTTCATTTTGCTCTGACACAAATTCTATCTCATTCGGCTGCTCATTTAACGGCCACAACATTTCAATTTCGGTGTACTTGTCGATCATAATTTTCTCGCCAATTAAAGGCACTTTCAGAGGAATTTTTTTCTCGATAACTAATTGAAACAACTTCTCTACTTCACTAGATTGCACATAACTGCCATTCCACCAAATTTCTTTAATCGGTATATGCTTCATTACTTCGATTAATCCACCAATATGATCTGTATCTAAATGAGTTATAATGACAACATCCAGCTGATGCACACCTCTTTTCATTAAAAGAGGCAACAATACATTTTTACCTACTTCAAAAGGATCCTTGCGCTGTTTCCACGGCTCTTGCTTGCCAAACTGAACCGTCCCTCCACCATCTACTAGCAACATTTTTCCTGTAGGAGTTCGAATTAAGCTAGAATCCCCTTGCCCGACATCTAAAAAGCTTACAGCTGCGCTAGTTTGGAGCAGTTGTGGGTAGTAGGCATAAATCAACAGAGAAATAACAGCAAGTAAACTAAGTAAAGTTAATCGATGCTTAACCCAAAATCGCTCCTTTGATGGGATATAAATCGCTGAAAGCTCATCAATCGCTTCAAGCGGCTCTGTGTCGTCATTAACATAATTACTATTAATCTTATTATACTGGATCCGCCAGTAATGAAACAAAAAAAACCATACTCCATACCATAGTATTATCCACATTATTGAAGGAGAAGCCCATATCGTATGCAATATGTTTACGTTATTGAATATGTCGACGACAGCAAAGCTAAATTCATTACTCCAGTGTACTATAGCAGCAAATGGCTTAGCGATAGTCGGTGATATATGTCCAAGCAATAAAGATAAGCTAGCTAGCGGCATAACGAACATGCTAATAAAAGGTACAAGCACAAAATTAGCAAGTAAGGAGAGAATATGAAATTGATTAAAGTAATATATCGTTAATGGGAAAGAGATAATTTGAGCAACAATTGTAACAGTTAGCGAATCCGTTAGCCATTTCCATTTTATAAAATTAGACATTATTTTTTGCATTGGTGGCACACCAACAATTAATCCTAAAGTAACGATAAACGATAGTTGAAAGCTAATATCATGAATAAGATATGGTCTGAATAACACAAGCAGCGCTGCGACAAGTGCAATAATATTAAGTCCATCCTTAAGTTTACCTGCTCTTGCTGCTAATAGACCTAACATAGCCATCAATCCAGCTCTTAGCACGGATGGAGATGCTCCTGTAATTGCAACATAACAAGGAACAGCAATTAATAGCAATGATATAATGAACTCCTTGCTGCAACGAAAAAACTTGAGCATAACTGTTAATATGTACATAAATATAGCAACATGCAAACCCGAAATCGCTAAAATATGGGTTAAACCAATCGTAGAAAAATTGCGAAATTGCTCAGGATCAAGCTCAGAGCGAATGCCGATAATTAGTCCTTTCAAATAACCGCTTTCTACCTTATTATAAATGGCGTCCAGCGGAGCCGCTAAACGCTTACGCGCTTCATCAATGTAATCTAATAAGCTGGTAAAATGCCACCCCTTTAATATTTGCAGGCTGCTTGCACTCTTGCTTCGCCAAATCCAATGAATCCCCTTTTTCAATAAATATTCACGATAATTAAACATTCCAATATTATTGGCTGTTGACGGTTTTGAAATTGTCCCTTGCAGCTCAATAGGCATTCCTCTTCGCCATTTTGCTGCAAGCTGCAATTCTTCCTCGTGCTCTAATACTAGGCGAACAATAAATTTTTCTTTTTCTTCTATCATTAATGGCGGCTCTATTACTGTTAACTGTTTAGACTCAAAGGTAAAGGTTACTAAGTTTCCATCTATTTCTACCTCACTTACAATGACGCCTGTTGCCCTCGAAGCAATTTCTGCATCTTCTTGTAAAAAAACTTCGCCTTGCTGACCTAATGCTTCAAGCTGCTTTGTTAGCGGCGAAACATTATTTATATCTATCATAAATCGTTCAAATGAGCCAAAGAGGAATAAAGCTAGCAGTAGTCCAATTAATGGAATAGAAGCCGCTCTATTGATAAAGACAATTAACAATAAGAAACTTAAACCAATTAGTGTTAATAACCATATTGAAAGAATTTCTAGCGAAGCAATGATATGACCGCTTAAAAAGAACAATACTGCATAGATTACCGCTCGTTTCCTCATCGCTTTCACTCCTATTATTCCTGATTTTTAAACAAAAAAGAACCTAGATCACAGTTGATCTAGGTTCTTCCGAATTTAAGTATAGTTATTGTTTCACTTCCATAGCAGCATGCTCTGGAGGCTCATACGTATCTAATGAACGAAAAATAATACCTACTTGCTTCATCAAATGTCTTACTTTTTGGTCATCCTTTAAATAAGGTCGATGAAATACAATTTCACTAACACCGCTATTGGCAAGCATATTTGCACAGGTCCAGCACGGCTGATCCGTCACATAAACAACCGCACCTTCACGGTCAATCCGATCGGTAAAAAGCAGCAAATTTTGCTCAGCATGTATTGTACGAATACAGCGTTGTTTTTTAACAATTTGCTCTTCGCCTTGTTCATTGCGGACAAGCTCATACTCCTCAGCAATCATGCAGCCGGCTTCTTCGCAGTCTTCTACCCCCATCGGCGCTCCATTATATGCGGTTCCAAGCAGCTTTTTGCCTTGCACTAACACTGCTCCCACATGTCTGCGATGGCAGCGCGAACGAGTCGAAACCATATAAGCGATGTCCATAAAATATGTATCCCAATCTTTGCGAGCATGTATCGTTGATTTGTTTTGCATAATTTCCTTCCTTCCCTGCATTTCAAGCCTAGCTGTTAGCTATATTATAAGCGCAACTAGAAAATAAATGCAAAGGACCAGAGATGACCGTTCTTTCCCGTCGACTAAGGTTGCCAAAAGTAATGTCATCAAAGCCGAGCGTCTGCTCCCTTGTCAGCTCGGCTTTCAGGACCGAGAAGATAAGGTGAAACTAGAAATTGAGCAGCACAGCGGAAATTTCGGTTGAACCTTATATTCGACGTCGAATCCACTACTTAGCTAGCACTTCATCATCAAAGTCGAGCACGTTTACTTCTGGCTTGCTGCTATTGCCTGCTCCAGATCCCCAATAATATCATCAATACCTTCAGTACCGATAGACAGACGAACCATACCTGGAGTTACCCCAGTTAACAATTGCTCCTCTTCACTAAGCTGCTGATGCGTAGTGCTCGCAGGATGAATAATTAGCGACTTAGAATCTCCAACATTAGCAAGATGAGAGAATAGCTTCACTGAATTGATTAGCTTTTTCCCTGCTTCTACTCCGCCTTTAATACCAAATGTCAAAATAGCTCCTTGACCTTTAGGCAAATATTTTTGTGCTAAGTCATAGGATGGATGACTAGGCAATCCAGCATAGCTGACCCATTCAACTGCTTCATGTCCCTCTAAATATTTTGCAACAGCAAGGGCATTCGAACTATGACGCTCCATGCGAAGATGCAATGTTTCTAGACCTTGTAACAATAAGAAGGAGTTAAACGGTGATAAGGACGCTCCCATATCACGCAATAGTTGTACACGCGCTTTAATAATATAAGCTAAAGAGCCTACTGCTTTTGTATAAACGATGCCATGATAGCTTGGATCTGGCTCTGTTAAGCCTGGGAACTTATCGCTTGCTGTCCAATCGAATTTACCGCTATCCACGATTACACCGCCGATCGATGTACCGTGACCACCGATAAACTTAGTAGCTGAATGAACAACGATGTCTGCTCCATACTCAATCGGACGCAGCAGATACGGACTTGGGAACGTATTGTCTACAATTAACGGAATACCGTTTTCATGAGCAATTTTTGCAACTGCCTCAATATCAAGAACATCCCCGCGTGGATTACCGATTGATTCAGCATATAGCGCTTTTGTTTTTTCATTAATTTTAGCGCGGAAGTTCTCTGGATTAGACGGATCAACAAAATGTACAGTAATACCAAGCTTTTTAAGTGTATGTGCGAATAAATTATATGTACCGCCATACAAACTTGAAGCGGAAACAATTTCATCTCCAGCTCCAGCAATATTCAAAATAGAATAAGTAATTGCAGCTTGTCCAGAGGAAACCGCCAAAGCGCCAACTCCTCCTTCTAGCTGAGCAACACGATTCTCAAATACGTCAGATGTAGGGTTCATGATGCGAGTATAAATGTTGCCAAATTCCGCTAAACCGAAAAGATTTGCTGCATGATCTGTGTCTTTAAAACCATAAGAAGTCGTTTGATAAATTGGCACGGCACGAGACATTGTTGTCGGGTCAATGCTTTGACCTCCATGAACGGAGATTGTTTCAAGCGAAAGCTTTCTTTCTTCTGACATTTCTTATTCCTCCTTAAATGTTGTAGCTTCCTCGCCTCACTTCTATTGGAAGCAGGAGCCAAGTTCATGACACTTCCTGCGATGCTCTTTTCATAAAGTGGCACACATTAATAGAATCATATAATATAAATCTTTTTTAGTAGATTTATACATTATCATTATGAACGAACTAGGGATTTGCGACAATACTTTCTTTAATTCTTTCAAAAACTTTTTCTCCGATCCCCTTTACTCTTTTTATATCTTCAATTCTCTTAAATTTCCCTTTTTGTTCACGATCAGCTACAATAGCTGCTGCTTTAGAGGGACCTATTCCATTTAATTGTTGCAACTCCTCAGCAGTTGCCGTATTAATATCAATTTTCCCTGACTCTGAACTGCTTTTTAATTCCGTTTCGCCAGAATTTAGCTCTTGAACAGCATTTTCTTGAGCAGTTGTAATTTCAGATGCAGCAATATTAACCTGATCACCCACCATTGGCTGATCTGACTCATTTACACTGTTCAAATCTGCTACAGAATTTTGCTGATTAACCATTTCATTGGGTGGCGAAATGGCCAAGGGAGTATCTTTAGTTTGCTCGAGCCAATATTGCTGTACAAGCTGTTCAAGCGGAATCTTTTCTTCTTCCTTTAATCCGTTTAGCTTTATAACTAGGGCAATTACGATGCAAAGCAGACTTATCCCTAGTGCAGCAAGCAGAACAATCTGCATGGCATCAACCTTCTTCTGTTGCCAATTCATACTAAAAACCTCTTTTCTTCTCATCAAATTGACATATGATACAAGCAATCTGGAATACGATAGGTATGAATAGTGCTTTCAACTTTCCAAACAGGAGGGATCATGATGCAAATTGGATTTATCGGAGCAGGAAGTATGGGGAGCCTATTGATTGAAGCATTCATATTAGCAGAGGCAGTAGAGCCACATCAAATAAAGGTAAGCAATCGGACCTTCGCTAAAGCGGAAAGGCTTGCTATTCAGTTTCCCGGCTTAAATGCAGTGCAAACGAATTGTGAGGCTGTACATGGCTCTGACATTGTCTTTTTATGTATTAAGCCTCATGAGTTTGCAAATGTAATTGCTGAAATTAAAGATATCGTAACAGCTAATCAAATAGTTGTTTCAATAACTAGTCCTGTTTTGCTCGCTCAATTGGAACGGGAGCTTAATTGTCATATTGCTAAAATCATTCCAAGTATTACTAATAAAATGTGGAGTGGAGCAACGCTATGCATATATGGTGAAAAAATTGATGAGGAACATAAAGTGATGCTTGAGAAATTGCTTGCTTATATCGGTGAGCCAATCAAAATCGAGGAGAGCTTTACAAGAATTGTTTCCGATATATCGAGCTGTGGTCCTGCCTTTTTTGCCCTATTGCTTCAGCAATTTATTGATGCCGCGGTAGTAAAAACAGGTATAGCTCGCCCTGAAGCAATGTTAATTGCCGGCAATATGCTGCTTGGAACAGGATTATTGTTAACAGAGGGTGGTTTAACAACAGAGGATGTTCAAAAACGAGTTGCAGTACCAGGCGGGATAACAGAACAAGCACTTTCAATGCTGCGTCAAGAAACAAATGGAGTATTTGAGAAGTTAATTGAAACAACGCATCGGAAATATTACGAGGATGTTGAAAAAGTAGAGGCTACCTTTAACCAAGATAAAGCGGAGATACGCGAGCAATAGCAAATTATTGTACTGCTCGCGTTTTTCCAGCTATGATTAGTTAGCAACGATATTGACAAGCTTACCTTTTACTGCAATAACTTTGCGAACTGTTTTGCCAGCGATTAGCTCAGCCACCTTCGCACTTTCTTTCGCTTTAGCTTCCATTGCAGCTTCATCCAAATCTGCAGCAATGGAAATTCGATCTACGATTTTACCATTTACTTGAACAACAATTTCTACCTCTGCATCAACTGTCCAAGCCTCATCGTAAGTAGGCCAAGGTTCATACGTAATTGTATTGTTGTGGCCAAGCATTTCCCAAAGCTCCTCAGCAATATGCGGAGCGATTGGTGAAAGCATCTTCACGAAGTCCTCCATTGCCTTACGTGGCAGAACTTCAGCCTTATATGCTTCATTGACGAAAATCATCATTTGGCTAATAGCAGTGTTGAAGCGTAAGTTTTCAATATCATCTGTAATTTTCTTAACCGAACGATGCCATGTGCGCATAAATGCTTCACTAGCTTGATCAGTATCAGTAATACGTTCATTCAACTTACCGTCCTCACCAACATATAGACGCCAAACGCGCGCCAAGAAGCGATAAGAACCTTCAACACCATTTGTGCTCCAAGGCTTCGTAGCTTCAAGAGGACCCATAAACATTTCATATAGACGTAATGTGTCAGCACCAAACTCATTAACGATATCGTCTGGGTTAATTACATTACCGCGTGATTTAGACATTTTTTCATTATTTGTACCAAGAATCATACCTTGGTTAACTAGCTTTTGGAATGGCTCTTTCGTATCGACAACGCCAAGATCATAAAGTACTTTATGCCAGAAACGAGCATATAGCAAGTGAAGTACCGCATGCTCTGCTCCACCGATGTATAAGTCTACTGGAAGCCATTTCTTTTGCAATTCTGGTGAACAAATTTGCTCACTATTTTTCGGATCAATGTAGCGCAAGTAGTACCAGCAGCTACCAGCCCATTGCGGCATTGTATTTGTTTCACGGCGAGCCTTCATGCCTGTTTCTGGATCGACTGTGTTTACCCAATCCTCAACATTGGCAAGCGGAGACTCACCAGTACCAGAAGGTGTAATTGCATCAACATCAGGAAGAAGCAATGGCAATTGAGCTTCTGGAACAGTTTTCATTGTACCGTCTTCCAGATGAAGAATCGGAATTGGCTCACCCCAATAACGTTGACGAGAGAACAACCAGTCGCGCAAGCGGTAAGTAACTTTCGCTTTACCTGCACCGATAGTTTCAAGATGTTTAATCATCGCTGCAATCGCGTCCCCATTGTTCAATCCATTTAAGAAATCAGAGTTTACGTGCGGACCGTCCCCTGTATAAGCTTCCTCATCAAGATTACCGCCAGAAACAACCTCGATTATTGGTAAATTAAACTGTTTGGCAAATTCATAGTCACGTGTATCATGACCCGGTACAGCCATAATCGCACCTGTTCCGTAGCCTGCTAGTACATAATCTGCAATCCAAATCGGCAGCTTCGCACCGTTAACAGGATTAATTGCATATGCACCTGTAAATACACCTGTTTTCTCTTTTGCTAAGTCAGTACGCTCTAAATCACTTTTACGTGCTGCTGCATCTTTGTATGCTTCTACAGCTGCTTTTTGTTCAGGGGTTGTAATTTTCTCTACAAGGCTATGCTCAGGCGCTAACACGCAGTAAGTGGAACCAAATAATGTGTCTGGACGAGTTGTAAATACTACTAATGTATCGTCGTGTCCATCAATTTTAAATGTCACTTCGGCACCAGTTGATTTACCGATCCAGTTACGTTGCATTTCTTTAATGCTTTCAGACCAATCCAGTTCTTCTAGGTCTTCAAGTAAACGTTCAGCATATTCAGTAATTTTTAGCACCCATTGACGCATTGGCTTACGAATTACCGGGTGACCGCCGCGTTCACTTTTACCATCAATAACTTCTTCATTTGCTAGTACTGTGCCTAGCGCTGGACACCAGTTAACCGGTACTTCATCAACATACGCGAGACCTTTTTTATAAAGCTGGATAAAAATCCATTGTGTCCATTTATAATAATCAGGATCAGTTGTACTAATTTCACGATCCCAATCGTAGGAGAAGCCTAACGACTTAATTTGACGACGGAAATTGTTAATGTTTTTAACAGTAATATCTCTTGGATGCTCACCTGTATTTAACGCATGCTGTTCAGCAGGCAAACCAAAAGCATCCCACCCCATTGGATGCAATACATCATAGCCTTGCATACGTTTGAAACGAGAAATAATATCAGTTGCAGTGTAGCCCTCAGGATGTCCTACATGCAATCCTGCTCCTGATGGATAAGGGAACATGTCCAGAGCATAGAATTTAGGTTTGCTATCATCATCTAACGTTTTAAATGTTTTGTTTTCTTCCCAATATTTTTGCCACTTCGGTTCAATCTTTTGCGGATTGTACCCATGGCGTACTTGTTCCTGACTCATAGTATTTCCTCCTAATGATATTAGCTTCATAACAAAAAACCTCTCGTCCTAGCGGATTAACGCTAGGGACGAGAGGAAGTTTCTCACGTGGTACCACCCTAGTTAGTAGCCATATTCTTTATGTACTACTCACTCATATCGTCTTTATCGCAGACATACGGTGTATTTTGCAATTGCTTTACATACACTGCTCCAAGGCGAGTTCTGCTTGCACAAGCACCGACTTTCACCTGCCGCCGGCTCTCTGAAGCTTGACATCAAACATACTATTCCTTTTCATCACATTACATTCATATTAATATTGATTATATAAAGCAGATCGTTCAGTGTCAAGTCAAGCTCCGCTGACTAACTGGTAAGCAAGCAACAATGAACTTTCATATTACTGTTCAATCGTAAAGTTATTTACTTGCTGAGTCGTTTGTTGTTTTGTGTAAGATTGATGTTTCCAAAAGCTATAGATCGCAAATCCTAATAAAAGATGATGAAGAATAACGCCAAATAGAGCGGCACGCCCCTGCATAAACAGTGTCATAAACCATAAGCTAATCATTGGAAGCTGCAGTACGAAAAGGAGCAGCATTACAATTTCTAGCTGTTTATCTATAATCTTTATATATATCACTTTTGACAATATAAGTGTTATAAGTAATAACACTCCTAGCAGCAAAACGGTATAACCCCAAGCCTGCAAGGCTGATGACAGCATCCCATTCGTTATTCCTAACACATCAAAATCTAACCACATATAGAGGGTGTAATTTACGCCCAATGCACATGAAAAAATTGCAGTTATGACAATTCTCCATACTTGGCAATTCATATTTCCACCACACTTTCATCAAATTACCTGCATTACCTTCTCTCCTTTTACACTCTCTTATATATCCGAAAACGTTCGATATGATCATAAAGTCCAAGCTTCTGTAACACCTCATATTGATAAGGTCCAAGTAAGTCAAAATGCGGATAGCGGTCTCGATAATGAATATACTTTGGATCCAATTGAAATTGCTCACACCATAAAGTTAATTTACGTAAATCGCTGCAGCCTACCTTTGTAACTGTATTATAGTTTGGAAAGCGTTTATCCTGCCAATAATGTGTTAAATAAGCGATTTCACCTTTCTCTACAGCCGACTTCCAAGCTGCTAATTCAGCTCTAGTAATTCCAAATGCGATTACGATCCCTCCAAACCTAAAGCTAATTGCATTATAATGTTCTTGATACTTAAGCATAACATATGAAAGCAGTTGATGCACTTATTGGTTACAACTGGTATACTAGCAACAGACAGAAAGAAAAGAGGAATAATAGCAATGACAAATTCATTTATAGCATTAGGAGTAAGCGAGCAGCTTGCTCAACAACTTAAACTTAATGGAATCACTAAACCGACTCCTGTACAATCGGCAGCTATTCCTAAGCTGCTGACTGGTACCGATATGATTGCTAAGGCGCAAACAGGTACTGGTAAAACACTTGCCTTTACATTACCTATGTTGATGAAGTTAAATCCGCAAAAAGATCAAATACAGGCGTTGATTTTAACTCCAACTCGCGAGCTTGCTATTCAAATTACGAGCGAGCTTAAAAAATTGAACAATGTTGTCGGCGCTTCCGTGCTTGCCTGCTATGGCGGTCAAGATGTTGCAGCGCAAATTAAAAAGCTGCAAAAATCTCCGCACATTGTAGTCGCAACGCCAGGAAGACTGCTTGATCATTTACGTCGTGGCACGATAAATATCGGTAAAATCTCTATGCTCGTATTAGACGAAGCTGATCAAATGCTGCATATGGGCTTTTTACCTGACGTGGAAACTGTATTAATGCAAACTCCTAAAGCTCGTCAAACGATGCTTTTTTCAGCAACGATGCCGGATGCCATTCGTCAGCTTGCCAAGCAATATATGAATAAACCGCAACAAGTGGATATTCAATCTGAGCAAGTAACCTTAAATAATATTAAACAGCATGTTGTTGAAACGACAGATCGCAATAAACAGTCTGATTTAATCCATTTGCTGCAAACACAAAATCCTTTCTTGGCAGTTATCTTTTGCCGCACAAAGCTTCGTGCCAGCAAGCTTACAGAAGCGTTGCAGGAGTCTGGCTTTAATGCGGACGAGCTCCACGGTGATCTTACACAGGCTAAGCGCGAACAAGTTATGCGTAAATTTCGTGATTTGAAATTACAAATTCTTGTTGCAACCGATGTTGCCGCGCGCGGACTAGATGTCGAAGGTGTATCACATGTGTATAATTACGATATACCGCTTGACGCAGAAAGCTATATTCACAGAATAGGTCGAACTGGGAGAGCTGGTCAATCTGGCTATGCGATAACTTTTGTTGCAGCTAAAGATCAACAAAAGCTAGAGGCAATTGAACGTGGAATTAAGCAGAAGATTCCAGTACTTAAACTTGAACAGCGCGAGCAAAGTTCAAGCGACAAAAGTAAAAAACGTGAACGCAATGAGCGGGAGCGCGCAAAAAATCAGAAGTATGAGACTGAGCAAAAGAAAGAAGCTTCGTCAATCAAAGGAAAAGCTAAGAAAAACAACCCTTGGGAAATTACCGAAGAGGATATTCTAATTGCTCAAGGTAAAAAACCAAAAAAGAATCAAACGTCAAATAAAAATAAAACTCGCTCTAGTAGCAAAGTAAAAAGCAGTC
Organism: Paenibacillus sp. plas6; assembly: GCF_057221655.1. Taxonomy (NCBI): domain Bacteria; kingdom Bacillati; phylum Bacillota; class Bacilli; order Caryophanales; family Paenibacillaceae; genus Paenibacillus; species Paenibacillus sp. plas6. The sequence goes on from NZ_CM170151.1 coordinate 306,013, forward strand.
GTTCCAGCAATGGCCGTTCAGGTGGTCGTTCAGGAGGACGTCGTACTGAGCGTCGCCGCTAATTAAATTAAGCACTGAAAAAGTTTAGAGCAACTTTGAAGCTTTTAGCTAATTTTTTATATTTGTCAGTAATTAAGCTAAATCGCCGTCACAGGTTGCTCTAATCTTATTTTCCTGCATTTCCTCTCCTCTTCCGGCTTCTTTTATTCCCGCATTTTTGCAGATCAATTTTATTGCAACATTTATTGTCGTTTTTCCATTATTTAGTAAAAAAGAAAGGAGCATTCTTTTGCAAAGAAACCGGTTAACAAGCATCCTTATCGGTGCGCTGCTCTTTATTGCTTTTATTTTGGGCTGCTCCAAAACAGTAATGTCAAACTCTCCTCCAAATGCAGCGGGTGAGATAGAGGGACAAAAAATTTCACTTATCAAGGGCTCTTACACATGGAATAACACAATCGCTGATGCTCCTAATCCAGAGAACTTAGTAAAAAACAGCACAGCTTATGTTATTAAACGTAATGCCGAACTAAAGATCATTTTCCAAAATAGTAAGCCAAATGAGATTAGTGTAGAGCTTTGGGGCGATGTCAGCAATGCAGAGCTACAAAGAAAAGAGGACTTATTTGTCCTTCCAGAGGGTCCTGGGACATATGTATTATCTATTTGGGGAAAATGGGCAGGGGGCAACCAAGTAAACTACGCGGCTAAAATTCAAGTTGAGTAAAGCTATTAAAGTCTGCTGTTTCTAGTGAAATTCGATTGCTGCAGCAGACTTTAAAGGCGAAGTGCGTCTGTTCTCCAGAAGTTTTTTCCTTCGCCAGTTAAGTCATTAATCAGCTACCGATGTCGCATTACGTCCTTTATGCTTTGAATGATAGAGCTGCTGGTCGGCTGCGTCTACTAATTCAACCTCAGATTCATATACCTGATGATGATGAAGAGCAGCAACACCAACACTGATTGTAGCAATTCCGTTTTCTCGCTTACAATGCGGAAGCTCTGCCTCTGCAATCGCAGTTCTGACGTTTTCTGCAACCTGAAATGCTTGTTCAAGATTATGATCAGGTAACACAATAATAAATTCTTCGCCGCCATATCGAGCAAACAAACTATTCGAAGGCAGCTTTTGCTCTGCTATTTTTACAATCCGTCTTAACAATAAATCTCCTTGAATATGTCCGTAATGGTCATTATATTTTTTAAATTCATCAATATCAAACATTATAATCGCGAGGTGCGTATTATTATTCTTAGCATTTTTAAAGGCTTGCTTAATATAGGAATTAAAGCGATGACGATTATATATCCCTGTTAAACTATCTCTTGAAGCTTGATATTCTAATCTTTCATTCGCTTCCCTTAACTCCTTTGTACGCAAATTAACCTGCTCATCCAATGTTGAGTTAAGCTCAATCAAGGATAAATTCAGTGCTTCAGTTTCTCTTACCTTATCAGCATAGCTTTTACTCATTAAAAATACTTGAATAACAACATATATCCATACAGCTACTAACGACAATGAGATAAGATTCGAATCGATCCATCCTTGATTAACCAGATAATCATTCAACATCCCTAACATTACTAGAATTAATCCAACAGCGTTCGCATGATCATGAAGATTATTTTTATGAAAATGACGTATTAGAATATTCAACAAATAAAATGCGCCAAAAACTACACAAACAAATGCAACAGTTGATAATCTTTGCATGATTAATGGATTTGAAAAAACAGTTACAACCATAGCAACTTCAATAATTGCAACTAAACCTAAAAAGATAAATTTAGAAAATTGCTGCTTAAACCATGTATAGACTAAAAAAACTAGCAGCAATAAAGATAAATATGTAAATAAATATTCAAGCATAACTCCTAATCGAAAAGGGATAGTTAAAAGCGTGAGATTATATAAAAATGGTTCGGCGAAAAACGCTCGAAACGAATAGCAAATACAAAATGAACCAAATATAAAAAATTCTCGTTCCTGACGACGAAAACCAGCAAATAGGATCATAAAAATGCCCATAATAAAAATGCTGCCTGCAACGAAAAGTATCCAAATAATGCTGGAATTAAATTTTTTCGAGACGACTGAAGCATCTCCGATAAAAATTGACTTTTCAAATCCGCCGCGTGTATGTTCAAAACTTGATATTTGAATTGTTATTAATAGCTCATCGCTATGGGGGGTATAATAACCAATCTGGGGTGACATTTCAGTACGATGTTCTAGCCTGTTAGTTCCTGTCACTCCGTTACTGGATATTTCAACTTGGTCAACAAATAGTTTATATGCACTGTATTGATGTGGAACATAAAACGCGAGCGTCCGCCCCACATAATCTTCAGGTATTTTTACACGTGTAGCAAATGTCCCGTAGTTGCTTGCTCTACCAGTCAGCTCTTTAAAGGAGCTAGGTATTTGTACAGTACGAATATCATTTCGGAATATATAATTATAAACTTCTGTCGGAAGTAATAACTGCTTATCAAAATAAAACCATTCTCCATCAACAGGTGAATAAAAATCTTCGTCTTTAATATTTCTAAGGTCAATTACTGCTTTAATGTTTTCCTCGTTAGCAACAGCTGCGCATTGATTGACCCATGAAAATAACCCTGTTAATGCTAGCAGTATAATTATAAAAAACAATCTAATTCGAGGCATTAATGCTAGTATAGTCAATTATGCTCACCTCACTGTTATCTGTTGTAAATGTACACACAATTACAGATAAAAGCAACAAAATAAGACTGCCAGCTTGTTTTATACATCTGACAGTCTTATAAAAAATAAACTACGATGTTAAGGCAGCTTCAATTCGCTGCTCACTGGCTTTGCTGCAACGTTTGCATACTTCAATCTTTGTTCCATTGGGATGCTTTACTGAATAAAGCAATTTAATTCGTGTAGCCTTACATACAGGACATGTCCCACGTGCTCTTGAAGGGAGCTTGTACAACGATTTTCCTCGATTATTTTTAGCCATACAACCCTCCGATTATATAAAGTGTTTGCATGCCTTAACTAGCAAACCTTCTTTATATAATGCAAGAGGCATCATAAATATGCTTAGTTTAATATGGTTATAGCAAAGAAATTTATCTAATCAAATAACTAAAGTCACTAATTACGCTGACGATGCTGTTTAAGTTCCTGAATTTCTTGTGAAGTAAGCTCACGATACTCCCCTTGCTTTAGCTCAGGGTCAAGTTGGAGCGGTCCCATTGCTACCCGCTTCAGCGTCAACACTTTTTTATTTACAGCTTGAAACATACGTTTTACTTGATGAAATTTCCCCTCTGTAATAGTCAAGACAATAAAGCTGCACATCCCTTGTTCCCGCATCTCTTTTTCTATAATCGTCAGCTTCGCAGGCTTAGTAACATATCCATCATCAAGCATTACTCCTTGTGCAAATGCTTCTACGTCTGCTTCCGTTACATCTCCTTGCACTAGTGCTTCATACGTTTTGTCTACATGCTTTTTAGGGGATAACAGCTCATGTGCAAGTTGTCCATCATTTGTTAGCAACAGCAGTCCAGTCGTATCTTTATCTAATCTTCCTACAGGGAACGGATTAAGCAATTTATCATCGTGCTCTAACAGATCAATAACGGTGCGTTCTCTTCCATCCTCCGTTGCAGAAATAACACCTTGTGGCTTATTCATCATTAAATAAATAACAGAACGATAGAATACTTGCTCACCGTCAAAAGTTATCATTTGCTTCTCTGGCTCAACAATAAGTCCACTGTCTTTAGCTTTAGCACCATCTACAAATACTCTGCCTGCTTTAACTGCCTTTTTAATCTCACTGCGCGTACCGTATCCAGCATGAGCAAGCAGCTTATCAAGCCTTAGTCTTTCTCCCATTACATTAACCTCCAGCCTGCTGGCAGCTCATTTTTAATCATGCCATTATTGTATTTACCAAAGCCTACAGGAAATTCATCAACTAGAACGAGCACATAGCCATTTCGTTTAACTGGTGCTTGAAGCTGCAATTTTTCTTCTTCAACAAATATCGTTTCACCTCTTAAATAACGAAGCAGCAGTTCATCCGTGCTGGAGAAAGCAACGATGCGTTTTGCTTCCTGCGGTTTTAAAGCCATAGCAAAAGGATGATATGGAACAAACTTACCATGCTTCATTTCTCCTGCAAGCCAGCCTGCACGAATAACCTTTAATCCCTCTAAACTAGGCAATTCGTAAGGCTGAAAATAAACACGATTACCAAATAAGACAGCTCTTAATTGCTCTCCCCCAACAAGCTGCACATGCTCAGCAGTAAAAGCATCCCATGCACCTTGATAATCTTGCTCGACAGGTTTCGTACGTTTTGCTTCCTGGCGATTAAACTTAGCGCTTTGCTGCCCTTTTTCTTTCTTTCCACTGCTAACAGGGGCTGCTGGCCACGCGATCCGCGTTATTTTTCCCTCTTCCCAGTTTACTGGAGGAATATAGCTTTCTCCATCCCTTACTAAAACGGCAACAAAATGACCTTCTCCTTTAGAACGATGCGGCCAAATACGAATAGTGCCAGCAATTGATTGCAGTTGCTCCTCTGTTAATAAACTTTTTGTTTCAGCAGATACCCAGTCCGGCTGACCGTTGCCCCAGCCCCACTGCGCTTCAATAGGGACTACTCTAAAATCAGGATGAGTTGCTAAAAATCTTGCAATTTGTTCCTCGTTCTCTTCTGGTGAAAATGTACAGGTTGAGTATACAATCCGTCCACCAGGAGCAAGCATTAAGGCAACCTCCTCTAAAATTTCACGCTGCATTTTCGAACAGCGTTCAACAGAATAGGCCTCCCATTCTTCGATCATTGCGGGATTTTTACGAAACATCCCTTCACCGGAACAAGGAGCATCAATTAAAATACGATCAAACCAGCCGGTAAATACTTTGGCAATATTAGCAGGATGCTCATTTAGAACAATTGCATTGCGCACACCTGCGAGTTCAATATTTTTCACAAGCGGCTTCGTTCTTTCAGTCGCAATATCGTTTGATACTAATACACCATGACCTTGCAACTTTGATGCGATCTGTGTAGATTTTCCTCCAGGCGCAGCGCAAAGATCAAGAACGCGATGACCAGGCAACACATTAAGCAATTCAACAGGTGCCATTGCACTAGGCTCTTGAATGTAATATAACCCTGCATGATAATGGGGATGCTTGCCAGGTCGGTCCTGCTCAGTGTAGTAAAAGCCGGTAGGACACCATGGTATCGGCGTTAAATGCTCCTTCATCTCTGTTTGTTCAAGCCACTTATTCGTCTTTATTTTTAATTCATTTACTCTTAATCCATAAACGCGCTCATCGTCATAGGATGATAAAAAGGATTCATATTGCTCGTCTAGTAGCTTCTTCATTTTATCTATAAAAGCTTGGGGTAATTGTATTTTCATGCTGCTTTTTCCACCTCATACGAAAAATTTTCATCAACTAACAATTTCGTGTATAATATAAAAAAGTAAGCAGCAAAGATTTGCAGCTAATACTCAATATATTAATTCGGAGGGAATCATTAGTGAATGTAAAAAGAAAAAAGAAAAAAAATGGTTATGTCGTCTTAATCTACATTGGTATTATCGTTGTACTGCTAGGAGGGATCTTTGCTCTTAATAACTTTGAAAAAGATCACCCGTTCTATGGTAAGCCAACTAGTAAACTAAATGCCGCTACACGTGAGTTACTCAAAGATGAGAATTACCAAAACATTATATTACCTGAAACTCTAGATGAAAAGGTAGCTAACAAAGAAGACTTCCTTGTATATATGTTTTCTTCCACTTGTAAGTATTGTCGAGAAACAACACCGCAAATCATGCCAATTGTAAAAGAATTAGGAGTTGAACTCAACCAATTTAACGTATTAGAATTTCCTGAGTATCAAGAAAAATACAATATTGAGTATACTCCTACACTAATTTATTTTGAAGACGGTGTTGAAAAAGAAAGAATTGTCGGCGGTGTTATGCCAGAAGGGTCGACTGGCGGTGCAACACTCCAAGAATACCGTGCTTTCTTTGAAAAATACAAAGGATAGTAAGGAGTCATTATGAGTACAATTAACCATGATGAAGACCAAGCAAAAGTAAACAGTAGCAATAAATCGTCATCCTTTATGTACTTATTTTTGCTTGCTTTTGGCTTAATTACATTGTTAGCTGCTTGCAGTTTAAGTGACAATGAAAGCAGTCATGTGCATACCGTAGGCTCGGAAATTTGGGAAACTACGAATTCACCTGATGAACTTCCAGGCTTTCTTGATCAGCATACTGAGCTGACAAAATCACTATATAGTCAAGTACATGCCCATGTACATGAACTGGGTGAAATCCCTTGCTATTGCGGATGTATGGTTGCAACTGAATTGGACGAGGCTCATGATTCATTGCGCAGGTGCTATTTAGCTGAATATCCGTCCGATGATGGAACAGTGACTTGGACTGATCATAGCACCACTTGCGGCATATGTAAGCAGGAGCTAGAGCTTGTCATAAAGATGAGTAATGAAGGCAAAACGATTGATGAAATTAAACAAGCAATCGACCAAAACTTTATGCATTAATATGGACGCGCAAAAAAGCACCGAGCATTGCAAGCGAGATGAGGACTAGCCTCCTCTCTCGCAAGCGAGCTCGGTGTTTTTATTTACTAAAAAAACCATACGAAACGAATAATTTTAGCATTTTTATATCTGAATATTCTTTTTAGCTTGAGCAATATCAGCAACAAGCTCTAGCGATAATTGCTCTAATCCAGCATAGTCCTCTTGGTTAAACAGCTCATTAAACCTGCTTTGATATTGTGCTGCTAACCGTACTTTATGAAAAGCATATAATTTTTGAATACCAGACAAAATTGTGGTTACACAATTTGAATTTTCCTCGAAGGTCGTTTGAGCTTCCAAAATTTCCTTGCGAATACTTGCCATTTCCATATCCAATGAATTAGCAGCCTCAGCAGCTTTTTTTAATCGCTGCTTTACCTCTAATGGCAAATCTTGCTTATATTTGTAGTTTAAAGAATGTTCAATTGTTGCCCAGAAGTTCATTGCAAGTGTACGGATTTGAATTTCAGCTAATATTAAGGTGTGTCCAAGTGCAGTTTGAACAGGATATTCAATAATCATATGATAACTACGATAGCCACTCTCTTTATAATTAGCGATATAATCCTTTTCATACACAAGCGTAAAATCTTTACGCATACGAATCAATGAAGCAACACGGTATATATCATCAACAAATTGACACATAATACGAATACCGGCAATATCCTCTATACCGATATGCAAACGATCATCTGGAACATTTAATCGTTTTGCTTTTTCCAAAATACTAGAAATTCTTTTTACTCGACCAGTTACAAACTCTATTGGCGAGTAGTCCTCTCGACTTTTCAGCTCAGCTCGCATCGTTTTGAATTTTACCTTTAATTCTTCAACAGCTTGCTCGTATGGCTGCAAAAATAGACTCCAATCTCTTCCGTCCATTTGGCCGCCTCCTGTATCTATTTATGATCAGCACCGATTGCTTGGCTAATGTTGGTGAAGCCATCCTTCTGCAAACATTTCTTCAAACCATCCGTTAGCTCTTTCAGCAAATCTGGGCCCTTATAAATGAGCGCAGTGTATACTTCTACTAAACTTGCACCAGCTCGAATTTTATCGTATGCATCTTGTGCATTAAAAATTCCACCAGAACCGATAATTGGTAGTTTTCCATCAGTCAATTTATATACCTTAGAAATAACTTCTGTGGAACGTTGTTTAAGCGGAATACCACTTAACCCTCCTGTTTCATTCCGATTGGCATGAGTTAAGCCTTCGCGTGATATTGTCGTATTTGTAGCAATAATTCCGTTAATGTCACTATCCATAATTGAACGAACGGTTTGCTCTAACTGCTCATCCGTCATATCTGGAGCGATTTTAACAAATATAGGTTTTACCTTTGCATTACGCCGTGAAGCCTGAATACTCATTTCTTCACAGATATGCACGAGCAAATTATGTAGCTCATTGCCATGCTGCAGATCACGCAATCCTTGTGTATTTGGAGAGCTAATATTGACCACGAAGAAATCTCCTACATCATAAAGTGTTCGTATGCAGGAACGATAATCTTCATGAGCTAATTCATTAGCAGTTACTTTATTTTTACCGATATTTACTGCAACCGGAATGTTATGATTTTTTCTTCGCTGTAACGATTGCAGCATTGCTTCAGCTCCGTTATTATTAAACCCCATTCGGTTAATTAACGCTTCATCTGACGGCAAGCGAAACAAACGTGGTTGCTCATTACCAGGCTGCGCTTTCGGTGTTACGGTCCCGGCTTCAACAAATGCAAATCCAATACTAGAGAAACCATCAGTTGCTACCCCATTTTTATCTAACCCAGCAGCTAAGCCAATGGGGTGATTAAAATCCATCCCCAATACATTAACTTCTAGTTCTGGTGCAGGCTTCACACCGTATAATCCATTCATTATCGCTAAAGCGCCAGGAACTTTACCTGACGTCGCCATAAAATTAATAACTAAGTGATGCGCCTTCTCTGGATCCATCTTAAAAAAGAAAGGCTTCAGTATACTTTGGTATAACATATGTCCACTCTCTTTCCGTATACAATCTCTAACATTAAGTGTATCGTTTTTGCACGCAAAAAGAAAGTATAGTAACGATTTCTATCATATTGATAACGCATTCTTATTGCCAGTCCAATCGAAAAGCTATACAATACTGTGTATAATAACGTAAAAAGAAAGGTTGAGTAACAATGGGTGCACCAAAACGTAAACCAGCGACAATTAAGCAAAAACAACAACATGAAGAAGTTAATAAAAAAGCTCTTTACTGGACAGTTGGCTCGGCTGTAGCTGTTGTCGTTATTCTTGCAGTTTTACTTATCGTATTTTCATAAAATAATTACATGCTTATACATTTGAATTTGAATAGCTTAAATGAATAAAGCTGTCCAGGATGTCAATGCAAGATCGACAAACTGAACAGCTTTTGTATTTTTTCTTACATAAGACAGCATTGCTGACATGATGTTATAATTTAGAGCTTCGAGCATATGAATAAGAAATATATTAATTACATATCTGTCTGTAAACTATAAAAATAAAAAACAGTCAGCATTATGTTGCCATAAGCTGACTGCTCTTTATCATTCATTATTTATTAAAAGGCTCATCTGAAATACGGATGGAGTCAGTCGGACAGCCATCACAAGCATCCTGCATATCTTCATACAGGTCTTCAGGAATTTCAGTGATCCCTCTATTATTGTCACCCTCATAAACAACTTCAGCTAGACCCTCGTCATCGTAGTCATAAATATCGGGTGCAGTTGCACCGCAAGCACCGCATGCAATACAGGTGTCTTTTTCAACCCAAGTGTATTTAGCCAACGTATTTCCCTCCTAGTTCTATCGCAAACCATGTTCCCATAGATTCTATATATACCACATATGATTATAGCATAAAATGAACATAAATAAATACTGCCTAATAAACTTATTGTTACGAAAGATCCTCCAACTTTTCCAAAGATGTTCCGCGCACCTTTTTGTTACGGATTAGAGCTGATGGATCGTTCGTAAGCATACCTGCTGTTAAGACAGCACTTTCACCGTATTTATTACGCAACTCGTCCATCACCTTTGTTAGCGCATCTTTTTTTGATTCCTGTTCATAGCTAAACAGATCAAGCTGAATCGCTGCACTATCCTCTGGTTGTAAATTGTGTAACGAGATGCCAAGTAATCGTATCGGTTCAGACGGTTGCCAATTTTGCAGTAACAATTGCTGTGCATGCCTATAAACAACTTCCATGTTTTGTGTTGGTGTTGACAATGTACATGCTCGTGTATATGTCGTCATATCGGGCCGGCGAATCGTTATCTGTACAGATCTTGCGACAAGCTTTTGTCTGCGTAATCTTCGTGTAGTTTGGTCAGACAAATTAAGCAGTACACGATTAATATCATCAAGCTTTGTTATATCTGCAGGCAATGTCGTCGAATGTCCAATTGATTTATTTAATTCTCGCTCAGCCTTTACTTCTCTAGTATCAATGCCATTAGCTGCTTGCTTAAGCCATGATCCTAGAACACCAAAAGATTTTGTTAATAGCAATTCATCCGCTTGAGCTAACTGTCCTATCGTATGAATATGGAGACGTTTAAGCTTATTAGCAGTTTTAGCACCTATTCCAAACAACTGTTCACAGGGCTTTGACCACAATAAATGAGGTACATCTCGCCGACGTAAGACAGTAATGCCATTAGGCTTTTTCATATCAGAAGCCATTTTTGCAAGCAGCATATTGGGAGCAATGCCGATCGAGCAAGGTAATCCTAGCTCCTCAGCTATCCGTTTTTGCAATGTAGTTGCAATGTCTAACGGTGTGCCAAATAGCTTAGAACCCGTAATATCCATATAACACTCATCAATTGAAACCTGCTCAATAATCGGTGTATATTGACCTGCTATTTTCATAAATGCTCTTGAATACTGTCGATATAAATTGAAATCAGGTGATATTAAAATAAGCTCTGGCAAAATTCGTAGTGCTTCTCTTACATTCATACCTGTTCGTATTCCTACTTTTCGTGCTTCATAAGAGCAGGTCACAATTATGCCTTTACGTTTTTCAATACTTCCTGAGACTGCTGTCGGCTTTCCTTTGTAGATATGAGGCTGCTCGGCACTATGCACAGAACAATAAAATGCGTTCATATCCAAATGTAAAATAACTCGTCCATTCGTTGGATAATAATGCTGCACTTCTGGCAAGAGCTTCACCTTCATTTCTGCATCATAATATTATATGTAGATGTTCACCTATTGTGTTCATCGTATTCATTATGTCTTCAATTCACAATATTTATTATAGCACATACGTTCGGAAAACAATATGCACATAGGTTTTGCATATGTTTTTAAACAGATAATAAGTTTTCTATCCTATATTTTTACTCAATGCTATGCCAAGTGTACGAGATAGTGCTATAATAGTCCAATATGGTTTGTATTGGCTATCAATGAAGGAGGCGTCAATTTTTTTATGTCATCTAAAAAAATATTTATATTCGACACGACGCTGCGTGACGGCACGCAAGGAGAAGGCATCAGCTTGTCGGCAGATGATAAATTAAAAATTGCCCAAAAGCTAGATCAATTGGGTGTTGACTATATCGAGGGCGGTAATCCCGGAAGTAATGGGAAAGACATTGAATTTTTCCAGCGTGTTAAATCATTAAAATTGAATGCAAAACTAACTGCCTTTGGCAGCACTCGTCGTAAAAATAGCATTGCAGAGCATGATAGCAGCTTACTTCGAATCGTCGAATCTGGCGTACCTGCAGCAACTCTCGTCGGAAAGGCTTGGGATTTTCACGTTCAAGTTGCTCTTCAAACAACGCTTGAAGAAAATTTAGCGATGATTCGCGAATCGTTCGCTTTTCTGAAGCGTCATGGACTAGAAGCAATGTATGATGCTGAGCATTTCTTCGATGGGTATAAACATAATCCAGAATACGCTCTTGCAGCTCTAAAAGCTGCACAAGATGGAGGCGCAGACTGGCTTGTACTATGTGATACTAATGGCGGTACATTACCAAACGAAATTTTTGATATCGTCTCTCGTGTTAAACAAGAGCTTGATATGCCAATCGGCATTCATACACATAACGACTGTGAGCTTGCAGTTGCAAATACTCTTGCAGCAGTTAATGCAGGTGCTACTCAAGTACAAGGAACGATTAACGGTTATGGAGAACGCTGCGGTAACGCTAATCTTTGCTCCATTATCCCTAATCTACAATTAAAAATGGATTACAATTGCTTGCCTAGTGAAAAGCTGGCAACACTAACCAATACTGCACGTTATATTAGTGAAATTGCCAATGTTCATATGCCAGTCGGTCAAGCCTATGTAGGTACTGCAGCATTTGCCCATAAAGGCGGAATCCATGTTTCTGCGATTATGAAGGATTCGAAAACGTATGAGCATATTCAACCTGAGCTTGTCGGCAATAAACAACGTATTCTGGTTTCTGAATTGTCTGGACAAAGCAATATTATTTCTAAAGCTAGCGCGTTAGGACTTGATGTAACTAGCAATAATGAAAAAACTAAGCAAATTATCGAGCATATTAAACAACTTGAACATGAAGGTTATCAATTTGAAGCAGCTGATGCTTCATTGGAGCTTTTATTGCGTAAAGCATTTGGCGATTGGAAGCCTGCATTCCAAGTGGAGTCCTATAAGGTTCATACGGAATCTAAGGGTGATGCTATGATTGCAGAAGCAATTGTTAAAATTAACATTGACGGCCAGCAAATTTACACAATTGCTGAAGGTAATGGTCCTGTAAATGCGCTTGATAATGCGCTGCGTAAAGCATTATCGCAGCATTATCCTGATATTGAGCATGTATATTTAACAGACTATAAAGTTCGTGTTATTGATGAAGCTGATGCTACAGCAGCTAAGGTTCGCGTTCTTGTTGAATCAACCGGCAAGCAAAATAGCTGGAATACTGTCGGCTTATCTAGCAACGTTATTGATGCAAGCTGGGGAGCACTTGTGGACAGCTTCCATTATGCGTTATTAAGTATAGAAAAAATTGATACGAAGGCTACACCGGTAAATTCTCAGGACTATGTGGGATTAGCTAACATTTAATCATTTGATTGATCTAACTGTTATCGCATTTCATATTAGCAAAATAAAAAAGCTGTCCACGCTGTGATATGCTCCCCTCAAAGTAGACACCTGAAATAACAAAAATCAGGACTACTTTTGAGGGGAGTTTTCTATGAGTAGAAAAGGAAAAGGAATTAGCTATGAACTAAAATTAGAGGCAGTAGAAAAATATCTCCGTGGACAAGGAAGTCTACGAAGTATTGCACGTGAATACGGAATCGGGAAAACTACTTTTCGGCAGTGGATCGCGAATTATGAATCCATGGGTCCATCAGGACTTCTCACTACGAATACAAACAAACGATATATTGCAGGGTTGAAAACCGCAGCGGTCCAAGCATATCTTCGTGGAGAAGGAAGTCTGGAGGAGATTTGCAAGAAATTTAAAATCCGTAGTAGAACACAGCTTCGCAACTGGATCACGTTGTATAATAATGGTCATATAGATCGATGGGAAAAAAGCCAAGGGAGAGGGTTCTATATGACCAAGGGACGAGCTACCACATTGGACGAGCGAATCGAAATGGTAAGCTTCTGCTTAGCTAAAGGCAAAGACTATGGCTTAACCATGGAGAAGTACAACGTATCCTATCAACAGATTTATAGCTGGGTACGTAAATACGAAGAACGAGGTGTAGATGGACTCATTGACAGGCGGGGGAAACGTAAAACGCTAGACGAAATGAGTGAAGTCGAACGGTTACAGGCAGAGAATAAAATGCTTAGAGCCGAAATCGAACGAAAGGAAATGGAGAATGCGATCTTAAAAAAGCTTCAGGAAATCGAAAGGAGGCGGTACTAAGCGGAGTACGCCAGGAAAAGCTTTACCTAGTTGTAAAAGAGCTTCATGAACAAGAAGGATATCCGATCGCAAAGATTTGCGAGTTCCTGGACTTAAACAGATCATCCTACTACAAATGGCTACGCCGCGAAAAAAGTGCTCGGGAGCGAGAGAATGAAGACTTGCTCCACAAGCTTGGGGCTATCTACGCAGAAGTTTATGGGATATATGGATATAGGCGACTGACAGATGAACTGAACGCAAGGTACGAGACCCAGTACAACTACAAGCGAATTTACCGCCTGACTCAGCTAGCTGGCATCAAAGCGGTGATCCGGAGAAAGCGTCCACATTACCAGCGTTTCACACCAGAGGTTACGGCAGAAAACATATTGAATCGAGACTTTACGGCTGAGAAACTAAATGAGAAATGGTTAGCTGATGTCACAGAATTCAAGTATGGCAATAACGAAAAATTGTATTTAAGTGCGATTCTCGATCTGAAGGATAACAGCATTATCTCCTTTGCCATGGGCAAGAGCAATAATAACCGACTAGTATTCGACACCTTTGACTTAGCCGTATCCAGATACCCTGATGCACGCCCCATCTTTCATAGCGACAGGGGATTTCAGTATACCAGCAAACAATTTAAAGCCAGATTAGACAAGGCGGGGATGGCGCAGAGCATGTCGCGTGTAGGTCGTTGTATCGATAACGGCCCAATGGAAGGGTTCTGGGGCATCCTCAAATGTGAGATGTACTACCTGAACGGACATTTTGAGAATTACGAAAGCCTTGCTAAGGCAATTGAGGACTACATACACTTTTACAATTACAAGCGTAGACAGAAAAGGTTAAACAAGCTGCCTCCGATGACCTACCGTCAGCAGCTTGAAAATGCAGCATAAAAATGGACCCCGTAATTAACGGAGTCCAGACATTACGATTTTTGTTATTTCTACTGTCTACTTGACAGGGAGCAGTTCACTGTCAGAAATAACCTGACAAGCTGGACAGCTTTTTTTTGCTGCGTAATAAAAGCGTTCTCGCTTTTATTACGCGGACATCTCCTTTAGATAACTATCGATCATTTTTTCCCATTGCTCTAAAGGTATAACCCCGTTAATTCGTTCAACAATTACACCATTTTCATCAATCAAAAAGCTTGTTGGGAAAGTATTCACTTTGTATAGCTTAGTTAAATCTCCATCGCGATCAAATAACACCTCGAATGTAAAGCCAAAGTCCTCAACAAATTTTCGAGCCTGACGCTCATTGTCGGTATCAGTAGCATTTACACCATACAGCGCTAGCTGCGAACCATACTTCTCATGCAACTTTTGTAAATCAGGCGCTTCCAGCTCACAAGGTCCGCACCAGGAAGCCCAAAAGTTAATGAGCTGCAGTTTTCCTTCTTGAGCTCCGCCAAAGCTAACTGGCTGCTCCTCTAAATTAGGAAGCTCATTTGCAAAGGAAGCTTCTCCAGCCTTTGGCTTAAAATTTTGAGCTGCATGACTAATTGCTTTACTATCTTTATTGCCTGCATCAAAAAACTCATATACTGCAAAGCCGCACAATATCAATGCAACAATGACAACAGAATAAATTTTTTTCATCGCCTGCACATCCTCAAATAGTCATTATCCTTATACTATCATGGTACGATTTCGTCTTCAAGCTTATGCTAAATGTCCTTTCACTCCTATAGTGTCAGCCAACTTTGACTCTGCTATACTTTACATAAATGACTTATTTGTTTGGAGGATAAAATGCAAATCTGTTTGCAGCGCAGCTGCTATCATACTATCATTCAGCACTGTAAAAATATATATCCTGAGGAAGCATGCGGGGTTTTACTGGGCACTAAAGAAACTGAAAGTTATGAGAAAGTAGCAATAATCGATCATATTGCAATTTCTAATATTCACCAACAAAAAGCGATTGCTTTTCAATTTGCTCCTGAGCAATGGGTAAATGCTTACTATTACGCTCATAAAAACGGACTTGATATCGTAGGGATTTATCATTCACATCCTTTTGATGAGCCTACGCCCTCCCTTTTGGATGTACAAGGCTTTATTGCTAACGATATGTTGTACGCTATCGTTGGCTTAAAGCAAAAGGATAGTCCACAAATTGAATTTTACCAGCTAAACACGGTAAATCAATTTATTAACTATCCTTTAGTGTTGACTTAAATAGGCGTATAAATCACCTAAAGTCACGATATTTTTCTTTTCATTTATTTTACTCATATAATACAACCATAACTGTGCGGTCATTAGCGAATCGGAAAAGGCATGATGGCGGTTTTTAATTTCAATATTATGGCGAATAAGCAATGTGTCTAAATCATATTGTTCAAGTCCAGGCTCAAGCCACTTAGCGAGCATCATTGTATCAATAACGCGATGATTTAGACTCGTTTTAGAGGTGCGCCATAGCGCTTGGTTTAGAAATTGCTTATCATGACCTGATGCATGTGCAACAAGCACTCTTCGTCCAATAAATTGCATAAAATCGCTTAACACATGGATAAGCTCAGGAGCATCTGCTACCATTTCATTTGTAATTCCCGTTAACTCGGTAATATGCGTCGGAATTGTACGTTTTGGATTTACTAAAGAATAAAAGCTTTCTTCCTCAATCACTTTTCCGTCACGCACAGCTACCGCACCGAACGAGATAATTTCATCACCATTTGTTGCACTAAACCCGGTTGTTTCAAGATCAAACACTACAATTTCCAGATCTTTTAACTTACTTTCAAGAGCCGAAGTTTTTCTCGGAGTACGACTCATATTACGAATTTGTGCCATCTGATGAGCATGCTCTGATCCAAGCATTGAAGCAATTGCTGGCGTAAAACCACCCATCTTGTATAAATTCCACATCCTGCTAACGCCATTAGGCTCCTTCATACCTACACCGTCCTACTTTAGCCTAGCAAATCTTTTTACAAGCTTTTGAAGCTCTCTGCCTAATCTCAAATTTTTCTTTAATCTCTTAATCTCGTCCAATTCTAACCTTTTTGGATTTAGCTTGCTAACACCTTCATAGACGCCGCCATTTGTTTCATAGCCTGCTAATAAGCGTAAAGACAGCATTTGCAAAAACGCATCGCGGAACGCTCCACGTTCTTGTTCAGTTAAGACGCCAGCTTGCTTGAGCTTCTCAATTCGTTCCAAAGTTGATGTGGAACTAATGCCCTCAAATAATGCAAGCCAACGAATCGAGTTAACGATAGGAATATATCCGCCATACTTTACATCAATACTGCCTACATGATCACCATATCGATCAGTAATAAATTGACCAAATACACCTAGCAACATTTTGTACTGTATGGTGTTGTCGATCATGCGCTCTAATATATTTGGACGTGCTGCCAAGCATTCTTTATAAAACGTTTTTACTTTTATAAAAAGCGAATCATTCCCATAAATACACCGCGCATCTGCGACAATAAGCAAATAACGAATGGACTCCCAGCTAGCATCCTCATACCACGCTGTCAGCTTTGCTTTCCATTCCTTTTCGGATTGACACCATAAGTCTTCACTGCTTTGAACCTTTCCATCACATGGAGGATAGCCTAGCTTAATAAGATTGGCGACAACTTTCGAGGCGAATTGCTTAAAATATTGCTTCGTTCTCTCGGTATCTCCAGTATCTTCAAAGATTAAGGCGCTATCCTGATCACTAGCCATCGTCTGCTCACAACGCCCTGCACTCCCTAACAGTAAATAAGAATACAAAGTAGGCGGAGAACCTAGCCCCTCTTCTACCATTTCTATTTCTGTCAGTTCGATCGCTCTAGTGATAAATGCATCATGCACCTCGTTGATATGAACGTTCCACATTGCGATGAAGTCCTTATGAGCAATTTGCTCGTTGTTTTGTATTGACAGTTGAAATTGATCTCTTAAGCTGCGTAATTGAATGAGATGATCCGCCTTCAGAATGCTTTCTTTCAGCTTAACCAACGTTTCAACGTTCAACACCATCGACTCCTCAACCTAGTGTCTTGCTTACCCTAATTGAGCGAACAAGCAGTCCAATGGACTGCTTGTTACTATCTCTCTTTTTATTATAAGTTTATGCTTAAGCTTTTTCAGTTTTGCTTAGTTGTTCAGGATAACCATAAACACCATGCTCAGAAAGGTCAAGACCTACAATTTCTTGTTCTTCTGTTACACGGAAGCCCATAACAGCTTTCATAATACCTAGTACAAGGAAGGAAGCTACTGCTACGAACACTCCAGCAAACACTACTGATTCGATTTGCACCCATAGTTGTTTGAAGCTGCCTGTATCAATAAGACCGCCTTGACCTACGCCAACTTTTTCAGCAAGTTCTTGTGTTGCAAAAATACCGTTCGCAATTGTACCCCAGATACCAGCCATACCATGTACAGATAATGCATAGATTGGATCGTCGACTCTTAGTTTTTCGAACATTTTTACACTGTAGAATACTAGCACACCTGCAATTAAACCAATTACTACCGCTGCCCATGGGTCAACGAAAGCACAAGATGCTGTAATTGCTACTAGACCTGCTAATACACCATTTAGCATTGTTGTAATATCAGCCTTGCCATTTACTACCCAAGAAATCAATAGCGCAGCTACGCCGCCAGCACCTGCAGCCAGCATTGTTGTGAAACCTACATAAGAGAAGAATCCATCACCAATTGCTACAGTTGAACCTGCATTAAAACCAAACCAACCTACCCAAAGAAGTAAAACAGATAGTGCAGTATAAACTTGGTTGTGACCTAAAATTTCGTTAGGAGAACCATCTTTATTAAATTTACCGATACGCGGTTTTAGAAGAACTGTTGCTGCAAAAGCTGCTACTGCACCAGACAAGTGTACAACTGTAGAACCCGCAAAGTCTTGTGCACCGTGGTCTGCTAACCAGCCGCCGCCCCAAATCCAGTGAGCAACGATTGGATAAATAAAGGAAATATAGAACAATGTGAATACGATATAAGAACCTAGTTTAGCACGTTCTGCAAAACCGCCCCATGCGATGGAAAGAGAAATTGCTGCGAACGCTAGTTGGAACAAGAAGAATACTGCTGATGGATAGCTTTCTCCTTCTAATACTTCAGTTGCTGGATTGAAGAAGAACTCACCCCAACCAATAAATGCATTAATACCACTTGTGCCAAATGCTACACCATATCCAATTGCCCAATAAACAATTGCTGCTAATGCAACTGTGAAGATTGTTTTACCAGCTACGTGACCGGCATTTTTCATTCGAGTTGAGCCAGCTTCTAAAAGTATGAACCCGCCTTGCATTAATAGTACCAGAATAAATGCTAGCATAATCCAGAGCGAATCCAAGCCAATTGTTAAGTTAGCTAGGTCAGCCTCAGATGCGTAAGCTGCCAAAGGGAAAACCATAGAGATTAATCCCAATGCCAGTAGTGTTTTCTTAATCATAATAACCACTCCTTAGTGTAATGTTTTCTGACACCATTAGAAAGAATTAATGTCATTATATACCCTGGAACTATGCTATTGAATATATTTTGTGTATTGAAATTTGTATTTTTCTGACACTTTATCTAGTCCAAGTTAATCGCGAAACAAACCTTACACAAGAGTGAATAGTTTATAGAAAGAACTTATCCAACCATACAATATGCTAGTAATAGAGCCATTTAATTAGCAGTTAACAAAGTTACCATTGTTGTTGTTTGACGTTTTGTACTATTTCCTATTAAAATTAAAGTTGGAATTGATAAGAAAGGACGGCGAAGAAAATTGAAGGAAGCTAAGCTTTATCGTATTGGTGAATTGGCTAAGCTCGCTAACATAAGTTCTCGTACCATTGATTACTATACTTCAATTGGTTTAATTAAACCGGCAAAGCGGTCCAATTATAATTATCGTCTATATAATATTGAAACCTTGCAGCGACTTGAACGTATTGAATCATTGAAAAAAGAAAAATATACGTTAGACGAGATAAAAGGCATTCTTGATAAATGGGATGTCATCTCACATAAGCCTGAAATTAGTCAAAAGGTATCCGAGCTTGAAAAGCAGCTTACCGCTTTACAACGTGAAGTAAAAGAGCTTGAACCTGTATTAGATCAATTGAAGCCGAGGCAAGCAAAGTATTTATATACTCGCTTATTACCTCAAACTGCTGCCTGTATGGAAGCATTAATGCTAATTATGAACAAGGGCTCATTAATGTAAATTGACATCACGTTCAAGTTGCCTTGTTCTCTAAAACGTACATATCTATTACAACTTCATATTGGAGGAATGTTTCATGATTTACATTATGTTAATTCTTGCGTTTGGATTAACAATTTGGGCACAATTTAAAGTAAAGGGCACATTTAAGAAATGGTCAACAGTAGAAACATCGAGCGGCTTAACCGGCTACCAAGCTGCTAGACGTATGCTAGATAACAACGGACTGCATGATATTCCGATTGAACCAATCGCTGGTTCACTAACCGATCATTACGATCCGATTAATCGTGTAGTTCGCTTATCTGAACCGGTATATTACGAAAGATCAATTAGTGCAATTTCAGTTGCATGTCATGAAATTGGTCATGCGATTCAACATAAGGAATCGTATCCATTTTTAGTCGCTCGTCATAAAATTTTCCCTGTTGTTAACTTTGCGTCAGGGATTGCTCCTTTCTTATTGCTAGCTGGCTTTTTAATGGGTTCTTTAAATCTTGCTTGGCTTGGTGTTATCTTTTTCGCAGCTACTGTTATATTCCAATTAATCACGCTGCCTGTTGAATTTAATGCAAGTAATCGGGCTCGCGACCTAATGGTTGCTGAAGGCTTCATTCGCAGCGATGAGGAACGCGGTGTTGCTAAAGTACTTAATTCTGCAGCATTAACCTATGTAGCTGCTGCATTAGTTTCTTTACTTGAATTAGTTCGATTTGTTCTTATGCTTACACAAAATAGAGAAGAATAGAGCAAAAAAATTGAGCCTGGGACAAAACCCAGCTAAATGAAAGAAAACTCCTGGTGCTCTACAAAGTAGAATGCCAGGAGTTCATTTTTTACATACAAAAGGAACACTTTCTGTTAAAATTTAAGTATCTCACCCCAAAAATTTCAAAAGAAAGGTGTTCCTTATGTTTAAAGATTATAACATGAATCAATTAGTTTTGCCTCTAAATTTAGAAGTTAAATTAGATAAACATGATATCGCATTTGCCATTCATCATTTGGTCGAAAGTATTCCAGATGAAGCGTTTCGTTCGTTTGTTCGTCGTGACGGTTGTCCAGCCTATCATCCGCGCATGATGCTCAAGATCATTCTATGCGGCTACACTCAATCTGCCTTTTCTGGTCGTAAAATTGAAGCTCTTACGAAAGACAGTATTCGGATGATGTGGTTAGCTCAAGGCTATGAACCTTGCTACCGTACGATTAATCGTTTCCGTGTTCATCCTGTGATGAAAGACTTACTCCGCCAGTGCTTCGTTCAATTTCGCTCGAAGTTAGTGGAAGAAAAGATCATTACCCAAGAAGCGATGTTCATTGATGGAACCAAAATTGAAGCCAATGCGAATAAGTTCACCTTTGTATGGAAAAAAGCCGTGGACAAACATCATGCTCGGCTCATTGAAAAGTCGAATCAACTGTACAACGAGTTATTGGAACAAAAGATCATTCCAGAGCTTGAACATGAGCAAGAACTCTCTACGGAAAACTTACTGGAGATCGCAGAACACCTTGAGCGAGTGGTTGAAAGCTATACAGAAAAGATCGCAGCATCCGAAGATACGAGTGAACGAAAACAATTACGAAGCAAGCGAAAAGCACCAAAACAACTACTCAAGCAAGTCCGTGATTGGATGGAACGAAAAAACATGTACAAGCTTCATCAACAACGATTCGGAAAGCGCAACAGTTATTCCAAAACCGATCCTGATGCAACCTTCATGCGAATGAAAGATGACTACATGAAGAATGGACAATTGAAGCCTGGATACAATGTACAAATTGCAACCGAAGGACAATACACACTGGCTTATGGTATCTATTCCAATCCAACGGACACCAAGACGCTTATTCCTTTTCTTGATGAAATTGAAACCCATTATTTTGACTTGCCTACCTATATCGTAGCGGATGCCGGATATGGAAGTGAGCAAAACTATGAGGATGTGATCACGAAGCGCAAGCGTGTTCCATTAATAAAGTATACGATGTATGAGCGTGAGCAAAAGAGAAAGTCTAAAACCGATCCATTTCAAACAAGTAACTGGCACTATGATGCCGAAAAGGATCGTTATCTTTGTCCAAATGGACAGGAACTAACGTTTCAACGCTATACCATACGCAAAGATAAAGATGGGTTTGAGCGACAATTCAAGATCTATGCTTGTGCGGATTGTACAGGATGTCCTTTCCGATCCTCATGTACGAAAGCACAAGAAGGAAGACACCGACAACTGATGATCAATGCACGTTGGGAACAACAAAAAACCTATGTAAGAGAGCAGCTTTCAGGAGAAAAAACAGGGGAGATCTACCGTCAACGAAAAATTGACGTAGAACCAGTTTTTGGATTCTTGAAGGCTAATTTAGGTTTCACTCGCTTTTCAGTTCGAGGAAAACGGAAAGTTGAGCATGAGATTGGACTTGCCTTAATGGCAGTAAACTTAAGGAAATATGTGCTACGAACGTAGCATAGCATTAGAAAAACAGAGCCTAAAATGAGCAAACGGTGAAATCTTTGAACAGATTTCACCGTTTGCTTGTTTTAAGAGACAAGTTTTGTCCCAGGCTCAGTTTTTTAGGAGGGAAAGTAAATCCTCCTTTGCTGCACTAAGCAGTCCCTTAAATATACTTCTGTCAATCGAAATTGCTCTCCCATCCTCTACTCTCACCGACAAACAAAATAAGGATACCCAGACCGTCAGCCTTCTGACGTTCTGGGCATCCTCTTACAGCTCAATTATGATGAACGATTTACTTCATTTGCAAAATAATTCATTAAGAAGTTATAAAATACTTTTGCTACTAAAGGCAGCTTCTCATTAGTTCGATAAATAATGCCAATATTGCGTGTTACAACAGGATCAACAACCTTTACAACAGCAATCGGCAAAGGCGCGACATATTCAACTGCAAGCTTCGGCAATAAGCTAATCCCCATTCCAGCCGCAACTAAACCGCGAATCGTCTCTGTTTCTTCACCCTCAAATGCAATCTTAGGAGTGAATCCCGCAGTTTCACAAGCATTTAGCACAATTGGACGTAATGAGTAGCCTTCACTAAACATAATAAATTGCTCATTTTTTAACTCTGCCAATTGTACCTGTGCTCGTCCTGCAAGCGGATGATTACTCGGAAAAACGGCAAATAACTCCTCAGTAATTAACGTTTTTCCAGTAACCTGCTCAATATCATTAGGAACAGGAGAAATAAATGCAAGATCAATCTCTCCCTTTAACAGGTCACGAATTAACGTCGGATACATGCCTTGTTTAAAACGAAAGCGCACATCAGGATTAAGACC
The DNA here is from genome assembly GCF_057221655.1 of Paenibacillus sp. plas6. Classification (NCBI taxonomy): domain Bacteria; kingdom Bacillati; phylum Bacillota; class Bacilli; order Caryophanales; family Paenibacillaceae; genus Paenibacillus; species Paenibacillus sp. plas6. The sequence goes on from NZ_CM170151.1 coordinate 329,073, forward strand.
TCTAAATGAGGCAACTACTTGTGGCACTAAAGATATTCCGAGACTATGCGGAAAACCTAAGCGTATTTCACCTTTTTCAGGATCAAGAAATTCATGAACTTCTTGTACAGCACGTTCTAGATCATGCAATATTTCATCTGCGCGACGCAAAAAAAGTTGTCCTACAGGAGTTAACTGTAAATTTCGTCCTTTCTGGACAAAGAGCTTAACGCCAAGCTCCTCCTCAAGCTGATGAATTTGCCTACTTACTGCCGATTGCGCAACATGCAACTCTTCTGCTGCTTGAGTTACATGCTCCTTTTTCGCCACCTTTACAAAATAATAAAGCTGTCGCAATTCCATAAAATAAGCTCTCTCCTAATTAACGTGTTCTCTTTTTTTGTACTTTCATCATTTGAATTTGGTCAAAGAAACGATATAGCATAAAGCCGGTAATAAACCCGCCTAAATGTCCCCAAAAATCAATTTTGGAAAACACTACTGATGTAATCAAGCTAATAACTAAAATAATTGCGATCGTATTTTTTGAGGCAGGATCCAGCCATTGCTTCCGAAAGATAACTAAAAAGAAGTACGCTCCAAACACTCCAAAAATCGCACCTGATGCGCCAACAGCAATATGACCTTCACCGTCAATATTACTGATTAATGCAGAAAGCAGATTACCGCCTATCCCACTTATTAGATAGAACCACACATAACGCTTGCTGCCCATTACTCGCTCAAGCGGCGGAGCAAATACAATTAACATAAACATATTATGAAATAAATGCTCAAAATCAAGATGCGTGAAAATTGATGTTAAATAACGCCACGGTTCAGTAAAGCCCCATGGGTCTAAATGTGGAATTACAATAAATGCACTTAGTAAAATATCGATACCAAACAGCTTTGAAATTAGGAAATATATAATACAAATCGTAGCAACCGCTGCAGTAACAGGATAGCTTCGTAAGTAGTCTTTAAAGCTTTCGTATCTAAGAAAAATCATCCTGCTCTCACACCTTCCTCTACAATTGGACAAGCTCTCTTTATAACGTTTATAATAAATACGTAACATTACATACAAAAGGAGGATTAAAAATATGTCTCAAGAACGTACAGGTGTTGCCACATTAAAGGGCAATCCTATCACTTTAATTGGTCCACAGCTTAAAGTCGGTGATCAAGCTCCAGACTTCACACTAAGCAAATCACTAGGTGAATATGTAACACTGAATGATTTTTCAGGCAAAGTAAAGCTAATTAGTGTTGTTCCATCAATCGATACTGGTGTATGCGACGCTCAAACTCGTCGCTTCAATGAAGAAGCTGCTGCTCTAGGCGATAAAGTTGCCATTCTGACAGTCAGCGTTGACCTGCCATTCGCACAAGCTCGCTGGTGCGGTGCAAGCGGTGTTGATCGAGTTACGATGTTGTCTGATTACAAAGATAACAATTTTGGTAAAGCATACGGCGTACTAATTAAAGAATTTGCGCTTGATATGCGCTCTATTTTTGTAATTGATGAAAACAATGTCATTCAATACGTTGAGTATTTATCAGAAATGACAAACCATCCAGATTACTATGCTGCTATTGCTGCAGTAAAAAAATTGATTTAAACAACAATGGACACCGACTAGTTAACCATATCTTGAAACAAAGCGAGTGAAGGATTATCCTTCCTCGCTTTTCTTTAATTATTATTCAACTTATAAGCGGCAAGTTTTTTATCTAGTACACGATAAATATCCATAATAACACGATAATTGGAGCCTAAGTCTCCAAGAGAGCCTCTTGATGCTGAATATATATCTACTGCTGAACGTAGTGGATCAACACTAATCACTGATACGGTTATATCCATTGTTCTACCAAAAATTGTTTTCTTCTCGAGAACGATTTCTCCTACATTTTGCACTTCATGAAGCAACTTATAACCCTGCATTTTTTTTAATGTAGAAAGCACTTCTTCCCATGCTTTATCCTTAGACAGCTTATAAATATGAGATTTTAAAGCTGGATCCTTCACTTTATCGCCCGTTCCCTCATAACTCCGTATCAATCCAACCAAGGTTCGTTTTAACAACAGTAATCTCCCCCTCTTGTCCTCACTCTTAACCATCATATCATGTTTCTATGTATGAAAAAAGAGCTTTCACTAGCTCTAGGCCAGTTAATCGCTCCCGATCTAAGTATGACACAACCCGCATATGCCGTTAAGCCCCTATGTTTCTGAACCCGCTCTCGCAGGTGGGTGTCCGCAATTATACATTTGCCGTCCTTCTTGCAAGGCTTGACATTTGCATAACGATGTTGAACTCCCTAGAAACAGCCATTGGTTCAAAACAACGTTGAGCTATCACGAACATCGCAGGATGTATTGTCATTATAGACCGTTTTTTATAAAAAGTAAACGAAGATTTGCCTGTTATTATTTGGATTCGTTGTCCTTATAATCAGATTTCACTAGATCTTCGCGATCCATCTCTGCTGCAATCTCCACTTCTTCTTCCTCGTTCTTTTTCATATCTTCCATTTGCTGCTGCACCTTTGTATAGATTAAATTAAAGTTCCAATACGATACAACAGCTACTAAGCTACCAGTAAAAAATACTAGCAACCAAGTAAATTGGGTAAAGCTAAGATACAAAATAAAAGCGACTAATATAGCAGTCGTAATTGAACGAATCGGTTTACCAATTGTAATAAGAATCGCATTTTTAATAATTTGCAATGTTTTCATATGAAAATGAACTAGCATTGAAAAAAAGTTCAACATAGACACTACTGCTAGTACTAATAATGCGACAAATAATCCGGACAAAATACGTCCTGTATCACTACCAAGAAAGAAATAATAGTCAATAATTAAAATAACAATAAGTACTGTGTAGATTAAACCGCCTAATAAACTTTGCTTAAAATTTTCTTTATAACCTTTAAAAAAAGTTTTCAAAAGAGGTACATCAACTTCACCAGTTACCCATTTACGCGCTACTGCAAACATTGCGGATGTTGATGGAAAAAAGGTAAACGGCGCCAAAACAGCTAGAGCAGCCCCAGCCATTACGACATAGCTTAACAATTCTTCATCAGGAATATTACCTTGCAACAACGTAATAAAACTCATAAAAAGAAATAAGAAGAATGGAATTCCAAACAGAATCCAGAGTAAATTTATAACGGAAAGTCGCATGATCCACTCTGTTACTTTGTAGATTCCACCCATGACACCTCTAGGTTCCATTGAATACGCCTCCATTTGATGAATTAATTATGTGGTTACAGCGCCCAAAATACATTAATCTGGGTATTCGTCTAAACCATAATACCGCTAATGCATAAGATATGGTATGTTCCCCAACAAGAAAACTTAAAGGAGGTTGCTAATATGGGCAACGCAGCATACAACAATTGTGGATATGGTGGTAATTACGCTGCTTGGGTTCTAGTTCTATTCATTCTACTTGTGATCATTGTTGCAACATTCGGCTTTGGATACGGATACTAATACCAAGCTCATTTATAACTAAAAAAGTCCGTGTCGCCCGCAGGCGACACGGACTTTTTTTATTCCTTGCCTGTAGTATTATAGTTATTGCGAGAGCGACGTTCTCCTCGTTCTGAGCGAGATTCAAAACTGCGGCCTTCGCTACTACGCTTACCATAGCTACGCGAACCGCCTTTACCGCCTTCTCCACCGCTTCGATAGCCACCAGATGAGCGACGATCTTTATAACCATCATTATTTCCACCGCGATAGTTACCACGATCACGTTGGAATGGACGACCACTTGAGCGAACATCCGGTCTACGTTTTTTAGCACGAATAGGCTCTTCTGGTGTTAGCTCAATCGTAACATCCTTTTTATCACCTGTAAGCAATTTAAGAGCTGCAGCAAGTAATTGTACAGAATCATATTGTTCAAGCAATTGAATGGCAAGTCCCTTATATTCAGGAAATTCTCCATTCTCAACAATATCAATAACTCGCTCAGCAATAATGCGTTGTTTACCTTCAATTGCATCACTTAAGCTAGGCAACGGTTTACGAACCATGCGTTGACGCGTAATTCTTTCAATAAACCGCAAATGGTCAATTTCACGAGGTGTGACAAAAGTCCATGCTTTACCTTCTTTACCTGCACGTCCTGTACGTCCAATACGGTGAACGTAGCTCTCAGGATCTTGTGGAAGGTCAAAGTTAATAACATGGGTAACACCAGTTACATCAAGTCCACGCGCTGCAACATCTGTTGCAACAAGAACATCGATGCTGCCGTCACGGAACTTGCGCATTACTGTATCACGTTGATTTTGTGATAAGTCACCATGCAAGCCGTCGGCACTATAGCCGCGTTTTTGCAAAGCTTCGCTAAGCTCATCAACACGTCGTTTTGTACGACCAAATATAATTGCAAGATCAGGTGACTCCATATCAAGCAAACGGCTCAATGCTTCAAACTTTTGACGCTCATGAAGCTCGATATACGATTGCTCAATCGATGGCGCTGTAACTTGCTTTGGAATAACTGAAACATGCTCAGGATCTTTCAAAAATTGCTGAGCAAGACGTTTAATGTTATCTGGCATTGTAGCTGAAAAGAGCATCGTTTGACGATTTTCAGGTACTTGCTTCAGGATATTTTGAATATCATCCATAAAGCCCATATCCAACATTTCATCAGCTTCATCCAATACAACGGTTTGGACATCATCTAGACGAATCGTTTTACGGTTAATATGGTCTAAAAGTCTTCCCGGTGTACCAATAATAATTTGCGGTTTTTTCTTCAAGGCACGAATTTGGCGACCAATCTCTTGTCCACCATATATCGGCAATGAACGAAGTCCTTTGTATCTCGTAAGCTTTCCAATTTCCTCTGATACTTGAATGGCTAGCTCACGCGTTGGGGTCATAATTAGAGCAACAATTCGCTCCTCGTTGGCAGGGATTTTATTAATTAGCGGAATCCCAAATGCCGCTGTCTTTCCTGTCCCAGTTTGAGCTTGGCCAATCAAGTCTTTACCAGTTAATGCAATAGGAATCGCTTTATCTTGTATCGGTGTAGATTCCTCAAAACCAAGCTCTGTAATTGCTTGCAACACTTTTGGTTCCAAGCCAAATTCAGCAAATGTTTTCAAACTTTTCTCATACTCCTTCTATTTTAAAGCCTCTAAAAAAAACGTCTTAATTATTATACCACAGATTAACATATGAATACTAGCTAACGTTTGAATACCATACTATACAGGTAAAGGAATCCCCTTGAAAGGTGTGTAAATGATGGTTCTTAACAAAAAGCAATTTATAATTCGCTTGACATTAATGACGATAAGCTCTATCCTTATGGCCTTTGGCTTTAATATGTTACTAATCCCTTTGCAGCTATTAAGTGGCGGGGTTTCTGGAGTTGCGATGGTTATCGGTTACATAACGAAAAGCAATATTGGCTGGCTATATCTCGTCTTAAACTTGCCAGTATTAATTTGGGGATGGTTTGAGCTGGGAAAAAAAATGATTTTTTGGAGTATATACTCTGTTGTTACCTCAACGATATTTTTACAGCTAATTCCGAAATATGTACTTGCTGATGATGTGTTACTTGGCGGTGTATATGGAGGGATAGTTGTTGGTTTAGCTTCTGGAATCGCCTTGCGCTGCGGCGGTTCCACTGGCGGCTTTGATATTATTGCCTCTATTATTACTCATAAAAAAGATTTTCCTGTAGGTGTAATCATTTTTTCATTAAATGGTCTCGTGATTGCATTGCAAATTATATTTACACGAGACTTTGAACTAGCTATGTACTCTCTCGTAACAATGTATGTCTCAGGCAAAATGGTAGACGTCATTCACGTCAAACATTTAAAAGTTACTGTGTTTATTATTACTACGAAAACAGAGCAAATGCTTAAGCAATTATTAACTCATCCACGCGGCATTACAATTATAAAAACGCGTGGAGCTTACACTTCTAGCGATAAAGATATGTTAATGACGGTACGTACTCGTTATGAGCTGGCAGAATTAAAAAAGGAGATCCAGGAAATCGATAAATACGCATTTGTAAATATTGTCGAGACAGTGGGTATAATTGGTGAATTTAGGAAATTAAAGAAAAACTAATCCTATTTCTTCTAAATGTATTTTCTTTCACGATAGATGTGTTATAATATATTCGTTCCAACGCAATAGTCAAGATATGTTTTCTTTCTCTTGTAACACTTTAAACTTTTGGATTGGGGTGTTGTTAATGGATATGGAAACAGTAAAGCTTGCAACGATTGTTGAACGATTAGCACCTGAAATGTCTGAATGCTTGACCTCTGAAGAGCTAGAAACAAAAATCGTACTACGCGATGGAATCGATTTACTTGAGCCAGAGGATGCATTGGAAATCGTTCAATTTAGCATCTGTCGTGGACAAACCGGCACCATACTGCAATAGATTGTGAAGATTATCTCAAGGATCAAATATAAGAAAAAAGCCTTTATCTCATTGCTTCATAGGATTCTTCCTATGAAGCAACAATCGAGATAAAGGCTTTTTATTATGATTCTATCATTATTGCGATAGACGCATTGCTAATTCATATAGTTCCATATCAAATGGACGTTTAGTAGTCGTTACAACATCAATATCAGTTGTCACTAACTTACCATCAATAACGCCGCAAGCTTTTCCGGAATTACCTTCCATCAATTGACGTACAGCAAAATCTCCTAGACGGCTAGCTAGAATACGATCTTGAGCAGTCGGTGTACCGCCGCGTTGGATATGACCTAGCACTGTTACACGAGCTTCAATTCCGCTAAGCTCTGTTAACTTATTCGCCACATCTTCCCCACGTCCTGCACCTTCTGCAACAACTATAATACTATGACGTTTGCCTTTTGCAAAATTATGCTTCATACGCTCTGCGATTGCTACAATATCAGTAGGCACTTCAGGTACGATAATTGCTTCCGCCCCGCTTGCAAGACCAGCATACAATGCAATATCCCCGCAATGACGTCCCATAACTTCTACAACGCTTGTCCGTTCATGTGAGGACATTGTATCGCGAATTTTGTTAATCGCATCTACAACGATACCTACTGCAGTATCGAAACCAATCGTAAAGTCAGTGTAAGGAATATCGTTATCAATAGTCCCTGGAATACCCATCGTTTTAATGCCAAGCTTGCTTAGTTTATTGGCACCTTGGTAAGAACCATCTCCGCCAATTACAACTAAACCGTCAATGCCTCTTGCACGAAGAATATCTGCACCTTTTTGTTGACCTTCAGGAGTCGTAAACTCCTTACAACGAGCAGTTTGCAGAATAGTACCACCGCGTTGAATAATATCACCTACACTGCGTAGATCCATAGGGCGAAGGTCATCGTTAAGCAGACCTTGATAGCCACGTTGAATACCAAAAACTTCGATACCATGGTAAATTGCACTTCTTACTACAGCGCGAACTGCGGCATTCATCCCTTGAGAGTCGCCACCACTAGTAAGCACTGCGATTTTTTTAACTGCTGACATGAATTGTTCCTCACTTTCACTAGTTTCAATATATTAAGCCTGTTGCTTACGGATCCATACACTATTTAGCAAAAAAAATAGACGAGTAATCGGACTTTTCTTCATTAATTGTTTTGAGACCTTGCGCACTTCTGTTTGTCGCTGCACTTTTGGATCTGATAGATACAATGCCAGCAAGCCTTCAATCACTAAAGAATGAAAACCTGATTCAGGAAGCTGCTGCACATCTTGTCTAGCACGATTTAAAATAAGGCCGATCCGTTCAACGAGCTCTGCATCATTATTGTAATAAGAGCAGAAATTTAAGTCCCCGCCAACTTTATCTTCTTCTTGATCAATTAAGTAATCAAGCAAAATATGTAAGGCACAAACATGAGGAAAATAAATATTTTTGAATTGCCGTCCTTCTTCTGCCGTTAGCGTCGGATCAGTTGCATTTAAAAAGAGCATAAACATGCCAAGCGTAGAGCCCGTTGCTGCCGCAAACTCATTCCATCGAAGATGAGGATAGCAAGCTTGATGGCTTTCCCACCACTTTAACAGCTTCGGTTCTCTAAGCTCTTTGGCAATATGCTTATATACCTGCAAATCACAATAAAGCGAAACAAGCTCAATGACGTAAGGTTGCACCTTGTCATAGGATGGCAAGCGTACAATTTGCTCTTGACATTGTAAAACAAGTCCTTGCAAATAACCCGCATCATCTTTTTCCTGACGAAAGGCGTAGTAATCATTTAATGGAGCATTCGGCGTCACTGCATCTAACATTGATTGATGCAGCATACGAAAATCCTGCTCATCAAGCGACGTACTTCTATCACACAAATTATCTAAATAATCACTTATCGTCTGCAATGCAACAATAAGTGGGGTTAATATGGCATGATACTGCAAATTTACAGCACCGTAAATACCGCCACCTTGACAATGAAACTTCTTGTCGCGGATACTATTTAATGCTTGCTGTCGTAATTCAGGATCTGGAATACAACTAGCTTTTTGCTTTAGCTTATTTAATTCTGCTTCAACACCAGGCAATACATACTTGTATACGCGGTGCATTAGCTTAATTGCACCAGTAGGTGCTTGCTTCTTGGGACTTGCTAAATTTATGTGAACACACCTCCTAAAACCTCTCATGTTGCTGCTTCGGAAACAACCCGCACATGAAAAGCGCTTCGAAAGCATTGGCTGAATTGGCACATGAGAAGAAAGTGCAAATACCGCCCTCACATCATCTAAAAAATAATGTAACATACTTTCGCCTAATTAATCTAGCCATTCCTGCTTACAATTTCCTTCCGTCACAAAATAATGCGAATTATCGACATATTTTCGAATTATCGTTTTTTAGTAGTATACCCTTTGATTCACAAAATTAAAAGAGAGCTTGTTTGCTCCCAAAAGAACAAAGATTGTTCTTAAAGTTGCAAAACAAGCTCTCTAAGGCTTAGACTAATCTATTTTTAAAGCTTCTGAACATTCGCAGCTTGTGAACCACGAGCTCCTTCAGTAATGTCAAACTCCACTGTTTGTCCCTCATCTAAAGATTTGAAGCCTTCCCCAACAATTGCAGAAAAATGAACAAATACATCTTCACCGTTTTCTGCTTGGATAAATCCATAGCCTTTTTCAGCATTAAACCACTTAACTGTACCTTTCAAAATAAACAACCTCCTAAAATGTTTCAGGATGCTTCTGGAAGAAGCTTCAACACCTCAAGCTACTAAGAGAAGCATGTAATTTGCAACATTCATTGCTTTCAGCAACGAATATTGCCATTATAGATGATATTCAATTTAATTGCAATTTTTACAAAAATTGATTATCCGAGCTGGATATCCAAACTGGATATACAATATGATATGGCGATTGTCCCACGATTATTCCTTCCAATTTGAAAAATGTATTCCCTCAGTTGCTTAGCTCTGTAATAACCGATATGATGGTAATATTAAACTTATTACTTAAGAAAGTGTGATTACATTGTTTAAAAAACATATCATTTACAAGCATGATAAATACAATATGCTTACTGTTGAGGAGCAAGGCAAAACGTTAGTTGTCCGTAAAATTTCCGATCAATGGGGAGAAGAAGGTTTCCAGTTTGTAAGTCGTGGCGAATTATTGGACTGGGCTAGCAAAACTTTCCGAGCAGAGGATTTTGTAGGTAAAGAAGAAGAACTTCAGCAAATTATGGACAAATTGCGCAGCATCTAAATTTATTTCGCTACTTATTTTCGCTGGAGGTGAACGAGGTGGACAGTTCAATCAGCATAATTTTTGTTATATTAGCATTTTCTTTAGGAGGAATTTTGGTACTTAAGAAGGATACAATACCGTCTCCGTTGAAGAAGTGGATGGCAATAACTTCATTGGTGTTAATTGCCTTCGCTTTTTTCATCATCGTCTATTCTTTATTTAATATGGGAACATAATCTAATTTATATGGCAGCAAGCAGCAATTTCATTATTTCACCTAATCAGAGAATGATTTCACGTAAATTTGGAAAAAGTAAAGCAGACTACTTTACTTCGAGGTGAATGGTAATCAATGAAAGCTGCTACTATAAGGTGGCTTGGCAGCCTTATCAGTATTATATTGCTAATGAGTGTTATTGCAGATGCTGCTTCCCCACAAAGCTATGTTGCCAATGAACAAAACGTACCAAGGAGGATTACGATGTCAAAGGTAAAAAAACGTGAAGAAATGGACCCACAATATCAATGGAAGCTCGAAGATATTTTTGCTACTGAGCAGGCATGGGAAGAAGAATTTAATTCAGCAAAAGCCTTGCTTCCAAAATTTAAAGCATTTGAAGGCAAACTTAATCAGGCACAAAGTATTTTGGAATGCTTTAAGCTAGAGGATGAGCTTTCAATCTCAATTGAACGTCTCTACGTATATTCCAATATGCGCCTTCATCAAAATATGGCGAATACAAAATATCAGGCATTATCTGAGAAAGCTCGCAAGCTTAATGTGGAAGCAAACGAGGCATTATCCTTTATCAATCCTGAAATTCTTGCACTTTCCAATGAAGAGCTAGATAAGCTGATTGCGGATCCGATTTTAGCAGAATATAAACATTCCTTAGAGGAGTTAAAGCGTACAAAAGCTCATATTCTATCGCAAGCGGAAGAAGCTATTCTTGCCCAAGTTGGCAACATTAGCTCTGCGCCAAGCAATATTTTCGGTATGCTGAACAATGCCGATATGAAATTCCCTAAAATTAAAAACGAGCAAGGCGAAGAGGTTGAGCTTACTCATGGCACCTATATTCAATATCTCGAAAGTAAAAACCGTGATGTTCGCCGTGACGCCTTTAAAGCCGTATATTCTACATACAGCAGCTTAAAAAACACTTTAGGGGCAACCTTTAGTGCAAATATTAATAAAAACTTATTCTCAACCAAAGTTAGAAAATACAATTCCGCATTGGAAATGTACTTGTATCCTGACAATGTACCAACAAGCGTATACAACAACCTTATCGAGACAATTCATAAGCATTTACCGCTAATGTATCGCTATATGGAGTTGCGTAAAAAGCTGTTAGGCGTTGATGAACTTCATATGTACGATTTGTTCGCTCCGCTTGTTGAAGAGTTTGATATGAACATCACATATGAGCAGGCAAAGAATATTGTTGCTGATAGCTTACAGCCACTAGGTGAAAACTATTTAAGCGTGTTGAAACAGGGCTTTGAAAACGGCTGGATCGATGTTTATGAAAATGAAGGTAAACGCAGCGGTGCATATAGCTGGGGAGCATACGGAACACACCCATATGTACTACTAAACCATAAAGATAACTTAAACAGTATGTTTACGCTAGCTCATGAAATGGGCCATGCTATGCATTCGTATTATTCAGATGAAACTCAAACTTATCGCAATGCCCAATATCCAATTTTCCTTGCGGAAGTTGCTTCAACTCTTAACGAAGCATTGCTAATGGATTATTTATTGAAAAAATCAACAGATCCTAAAGAAAAATTATATTTGCTTACTTACTATGCCGATCAGTTCCGTACAACGGTATTCCGTCAAACTATGTTTGCTGAATTTGAAAAAATTGTTCATGAACGCTCTGAACAAGGCGAATCACTTACACCAGATGATTTCAGCTCCATCTATTACGACTTAAACAAGCTGTATTATGGTGAAGGTGTTGTTGTTGATGAGGATATTGCGATGGAATGGGCGCGAATTCCACATTTCTATACAAGCTTCTATGTTTACAAATACGCAACAGGCTTCTCGGCTGCAACTAGCTTCTCTAAGCAAATTCTTGAGGAAGGTGCCCCTGCAGTTGAACGCTATCTTGGCTTCCTAAAAAGCGGTGGCAGCGATTACCCGATCGAAATTCTTAAACGTGCCGGGGTTGATATGTCTACGCCTGAGCCTATCGAGCAAGCAATGAGTGTATTCAAAGAGCTAATTGAACAAATGGAACAGCTTGTTAACGAACGCAAATAAATAAGTTCGATACAGTACGTCTTTCAGTTGCTATTTAAGCCTGCTGCATTATGCATTATTGAGATAGTGGATGCAACAGGCTTAAAGGCAACCTACCATGTATGTTAAACGTAATCTATCTGGGCTAAAAGAGCAGCTTAATTTCTTGTTTGCTGCTTTTGCCAGGGAATTATGTAAAGCTATGCTTCTTTTCATATAGTTTGTACATCTTTAAGTGTTCGTCTGCAGCTATTGCCAGTTGGTATGCTTCTTTTATATCTCGCTCATGTTCAATGATCTCATAGAAAAAGCGCAGCATAAACATTAGTGCTGCATTCCCTAGCGGATAATCATCTGGTCCGATATAGATTGGACATCCGCTTTGTAAAAATGCATCGGCTAAAGCCGAGTGACCTAATGTACATCCGTTGCCAATAACCGTTATCCCATTAAATTTCCCATAGCGAATAATCTCTTCCTTGCCAAAATCGCCTCTTGGCTCATCATCTTCATATACATCATCTCCTAACTCCGGCATAATCAACTTCCCTTCATCCCCGTGAAAGTTCAAAATAAGGAAGTCAATGCTGGCAGGCAAGTCGTCTCCTGATAATATAGAAATAAAATCGTTTGCTCTGCCTATCCAATAAGTCATGATTCGGGCACCGAAGTACTCTAGTACACTTCGCATCGCTTGCGTCTCTAACTCACAATCAGGACCGCACACTAACGCTATATTTAAAGGCCTGCTCAATTTCCTCTCTCTCCTTTCTGCAATTTTTATTAATAACGAACGAACGCGCAGTTAGTTTCTTTTTTACTTTAAAATTAATTAAGGAAGCAGGAAATTTTACGTCCCCTGCTTCCTTAGTGTATAGATAGTAGAATCATTATATTATTTATATTGAATAAACGCTAATTAATAATGAGTACATATTATTAAGCAAAAGCCTAATTTATTAACAAAATGATCAAATATACCATAGTAGACGCAATTATACTAGAAATCAAATTCACTTTATCATTTGTAAGCCAAGCTATTCCCCTTATCGGCTCAGTTTGCTTTGAGCAATGCTCTTTTCTTTCTGTTTCTTTGCCACACACTCCACAGCGATACATAGCTTGCCATAACGCACCAATTAATGAATCGACAAGCGAGCCTATCAGTCCAGCAATAGCACCAATCCAGATGCTATGTACTAGTGTGCTATCCATAAGAAAGGCAACAAGTCCGATTAGCAATCCTCCGCCAAGAGAAGCAGTGCAGCCAAGCAAAGTGATACCTCCGCTTGTACCTGGATGGACTTGCTTAAACGTTACGATTGAACGGGGCAAGTCTTTACTTAACGCACCAATTTCCGTCGCCCATGTATCGGCGGTTACTGCAGCCATTACTCCAATATACGCATACAGGAGTATCTCATCAGCAAAAAAAGCATAGATAATGCAAAATAGTAAGCCAATCCCACCATTTGCCCATACTTGCCCTGCATCTCGCGTTCCAGTTTTTTCATACTGCCGCTCAACTTCCCGCTTCACACTTGAGCTGCGTTTCCACTTTGACCAATAACTTGAGCTAAAGAAAAAGACAAGCAGCAAGGCAAACCAGATTGGCGTACCGAATACAATAAAGCCGGTCCCCATAACAACTGCCGAGCAAGCTCCTGACAGAGAAAGTGAGCGATGACGAAATGATCTATAGCTGACTGCTCCGCTGCATATCAAACCAATAAGCAAACGCAGCCACCACTCATCGATAATTGTTACCATAAATAAGCTCCTTCTCTATGTATGCTCTACTGCTCTTAGCGCTTCTTTACTATTCCCCGCTAATTATTCCAAGATCATCAATTTTCACGCGACCTATTGAAATTTCCTCAAGATACTTAAGCAAATTTTTTGCATCCTTATCCTCCATCGGTGTAGGCTGGGCATTAACAACCTTCATCGGAGCAAACTGTAGCTCGCACTCCGATTTCATATTACAGGTAGCCGTTAATACACCTGTTTCCGCTTGATTTCCTTTTGGGTTAGCGGAAAACACAAAATTACCTAAGGAATAGGCGATCCATTTCCCATTGTACTGTTGAAAACCTTGTAACACATGGGGATGACTGCCGATAACTAAATCTGCTCCTGCATCGATATATTGTTTGGCAAGACTTAACTGAATATCATTAGGGGTGTTCTCACGTTCAATTCCCCAATGCACAAGCACAACTGTAATATGTGCTTCTTCCTCTAATGCTTCAATTGCTTTAAGCGTTTGACTAGGGTCGTACGATTCTGCTAGCCCTGCAGCATAAGGTGTTGCTTTCCAGGTCGTTTCTGGCAAAACACGACTCGTAGCTACATATGCGATCTTTATTCCATTGACTTCCCGAATAATTGGCGCGTATGCTTCCTCAGCATTATTTCCTGCGCCGACATGCTCTATGCCGTATTCATCTAAATGCTTCATCGTATCTAGCAACCCCTCCACCCCGTGATCCATCGAGTGATTGTTTGCTAATGAAACAATATCAAAGCCTGCATCAACTAAGCCAGATAAAACTTTTGGCTCACCTTTAAACACATACATTTTATTTTCTGCAGGTTGATTCACATTTGTTATTGGCATCTCTAAATTGCCCGCTGTAATATCTGCTGAAGTTAGATGAAACAACGCATTTTTATACGGATAATTAACACCTTCGTTATTCAAATAAGTTGCAATATACTCGCCTGGAAGCAAGTCGCCAACAAAGGCTAACTGAACGGTCTGCCCATTGTCTGCAATTATTGCTTCCGAGCTTGGTTCACTAGCATCTACTGCTTCTTCCTCAATTGCCTCTAGCTCATCTTCTGCTAACACTGGTTCTAACTGCTGAGTATTTTCCGCCAATAAGTCACTTTCATCTAGCTCTGAATCAGTTGATTCTTCTGTGGCAGCATCAAGTTCTTCGCTATTGGGTGATGGCGTTGGTACATTATGAATCGTACGCTCAGTTGCTGGCTTTTGCAGCAAGTCACTAATCCAGTTGGTTAAGCGTTCGCCTTGAAAAAATACCCCTAAAATAATAAGAAGTACGGCAACGATACATAAACTAGTTGCAGCAAACAGTCTACGTTTTTTTCTGCGTTTCTGCTCATTTTCTTGCTGATGTCTTCGAGTCTCAACCCTTGATAACGACATGAGCATGCCCCATTTCTTTATTATATTATTTGCAAATTAAATAGATTTCTCTCATTATAGCTTGTTCTATCTCACTTGAGTATACTTTTTCCAAAATAAAAGAGTTAATTTTTGCGCACATAATTGCGTAAAAATCAACTCTTTTATACGACATTATTTATTCTCTTCTAGCTGATTTAGCATTAGCTCTGCCGCTTCCTTGCCTTGACGGATACAATCTGGCAAGCCTACGCCATGAAATGCTGCACCTGTAACCCAGACACGCGGTAATTTCTCATTAACCTCAATTCGAAATGCTTTCACTGCCTCAAGATGCCCAACATCGTATTGCGGCATTGAAGAATTTAAGCGTGTAATTTCGGTAAAGAGTGGCTCAGCAGTAAGGCCAATTGCCTTCTGTAAATCATCTCGTACAGCAGCTATTAACTCTTTATCACCAAGCTTAACCGATTCCTGATCCTCAGAATGACCAACATAGCAGCGCAACAGCACTTTATCCTCAGGAGCAGAATGCAGCCACTTGTTCGAGGTCCAAGTACATGCGGTAATATGCAGCCCTTCTGAGCGAGGAACTAAAAAGCCTGATCCATCAAATGATGCATCAAAGCTATTTTTGTCAAACGCCAGTACGACATTAGCAACCGATACATAACGGATTTTCGCAAGAAAATCGCTATTGAGATGAGGTTTTAATAACTGATGTGCAGCAAAGGCTTGTGTTGTAATTAACACAGCATCCGCTCGCAATGCTTCTCCCGTAGATAATGCCAACTCATAATACTCGTTAACTTTATTAATCGTTTCTACCTTTGTATTAGTGTAAACCGTAATATCACTTAGTGCGGCTTTTAATGCTTCTACCATCGTCTGCAAGCCTTTGCGGAAAGTCATAAAGGTTGCAGGCGGTTTCCCTTTGTTTTGCTCTGCCATTTGCGCACGATTATGACGAGAGCCTAATATTATGCTGCCAAACTGAGCTTCATATTGAGCAAATTGCGGAAACGTCGCATGTAAGCTAAGCTTATACAAATCACCTGCATATATCCCTGCCAGCAACGGCTCTGCAATACTCGTCACTACCTCATCACCAATTCTGCGAGCTAAAAATCCTCCCAGTGATTCATCACCCTCTACACGCTGTGGACCTTTCAGTAAATCAGCAAGGGCAGCTAGCTTTCCTTGCGGACTTATTAGCTCAGTTGCCAAAAATGGCAATATGCTTGTCGGTATACCAAGTGTCAATCCTTTAGGCATTTCATGCAGTTTGCCATTTTTCATAATATACGTTTTGGCAGCCTTCATATTTGTAGGAACAAGCTCACCTTCAATGCCTAGCTCATGCGCTAGATCAATGATCGGCAACTTACGTGATAGGAAGGAATCCGGGCCCTTTTCAATCACGAAGCCCTGCTTATGCAGCGTGTTAATTTTACCGCCAAGCTTAGAGTCTGCTTCTACTATTGTAATATTTATCTGTTTTCCTTGCTCCTTCGCTTTTTTACGCAAGTAAAAAGCGGAGCTCAGTCCACTGATTCCCCCGCCAATTACGACAATGTTATCAATTGATTCTGTACTCCGCATATGCTTCAATCCTTCCCTAACTGTTCACGCACTGTCAACACTGATTCTGCTAACACGTCCATGTACAGTGGATCTGTATTTAACATTTCAATTCGTTCAAAGGCTACGCCAAGCTCCTTCGCTTTAGCCTTTGCTTCAATATCAAGATCGTAGAGCACTTCCAAATGATCAGATACAAAACCAATTGGAGCAGAAAGAATAGCCTTATAGCCGTCTTGTGCTACTTTCTCCATCGTATCAAGAATATCTGGACCTAGCCATGGCTCACTAGTGCGCCCTGCACTTTGCCATGTAAATTGCCAGTCTTCAATTTCTGCAGCCTCTGCAACTGCCTCGGCAGTTTGTAAAAGCTGTTGCTCATACGGATCGCCAAGCTCTCTTATTTTTTCTGGCAAGCTATGTGCGCTAAATAGCACTTTCACAGGCTTGTCCCCGCTTAATGGAAGCAGCTTGTCATATCCTGCACTTACTCGCTCAGATAACGCAGTTATTAGCTTTGGATGCAAATGATAAGAATGTACGAATCTCATTTTAATGTTAAGTTCTGCTGCCTTCGCTTGCGCACGTTTAATATAGCCGCCAACACTCATAACTGAATAATGAGGAGCTAATACAATCCCAACAGCTTGTGTAATTCCTGCCTTAGCCATTTCCGCTACACCGTCTTCAATAAATGGCTCCGCATGCTTTAAGCCTTGGAAGCACTGATAACTGCCAGGAGCTAATTGATCTAATCGCTTTTGCAAACCAGCGACTTGTGCATTTGTATTTTCACGAAGAGGAAACACACCGCCGACAATTGCCTCGTAACGCTCAACTAACTCCTTAAGCTGCTCCTCACTTGGCGGATGACCGTGGCGAATATGTGTATAATATGCTTCTACATTATCTAATGATGTTGGAGTGCCGTAGCTCATCACTAGAACCCCTATTTTGGAAGTCTGACTCATTATAGCCCCTCCTAAAATTCATAATTCAAAACTTTTGTGTTTAAGCAATTGCTTAGGAACGCTGAACTAAGCTTTTCTCTGAGTATGTATGAATAAACTCAGTTAAGGCTTTTAATTTATCTATCGACGCCTCTGGATATAAACCGTGACCAAGATTAAAAATATAGCCTGGCTGCGCGATTCCTTCGTCAATAATCGCTGCCGCATACTTTTCAATTACATGCTGCGGAGCTTGTAAAATCGTTGGATCAAGATTTCCTTGAACAGCAAATTTGTTCTGCAGTCTATGTCTGCCTTCATTAAGTGATACTCTCCAGTCTAAACCGATTACATCTGCCTTTACATTTACTAGCTCTGGTAACAGCTCGCCTGAAGCGACACCTGGAAAATAAATTTTCGGTACTTGCAAATCACTTAATTCAGCAAAAATACGTTCAATAACAGGTAAAACAAATTGACGGAAATCAGCCTGTGTTAGTGCCCCAACCCAACTGTCAAACAGCTGAAATGCTTTGCCGCCTGCAGCAATATGTGCTCGCAAATATGTAATTACCATATCTCCAAGCTTGTCCATCAGTTGATGCCACACGTCCGGAGCGCTATACATTAATTCCTTTGTTCGTAAATAATTTTTTGAAGGCTTACCTTCAATTAAATAGCTTGCAATAGTGAACGGTGCACCTGCGAATGTAATTAGAGGAACGTTTAGCTCTTTATCTAATATTTTTATCGTTTCAATAACATGTGATAAGTCCTTATCTACATCAATCGGTTTAAGTCTCGCCACATCTTCACTTTTGCGAATCGGATTATGAATAACCGGTCCAATATTTGCAACAATATCAAAATCAATCCCAATTGAAGCAACTGGGTTCATAATATCAGAATATAAAATTGCTGCATCGACGCCTAGTTTCTTTACTGGCATCATTGTTACTTCTGCTGCAAGTTCAGGCTGCCGACAAATTTCTAACAAGCTGTATTTCTCTTTAATTTTACGATACTCAGGATCATATCTGCCAGCTTGACGCATATACCATACAGGTACGCGTTCAACCTTTTGCTTCATACAAGCTCGAATAAATAAATCATTGTATGCCATTTATGAACCCCATCTCACGTATATTCTTTTTATTTATTATGCCCATTATAGCCCTAACAAACAACTAATTGGGTATATTCTGTTTGACAATACCATGACATTTAATTAAAGATTTCATTAAAGATTTAATTCACTGTTGCCAATTATGATTATTGTTAATCGTGGTATACTATTGACTATGGAACAGTGGAAAAAGAATTTAATTGTACTTTGGTTTGGTCAATTTTTAGTGATGTCTGGCATGACGATGATTATGCCATTTCTCGCCTTATATTTACAAACTGACTTAGGATTAACGGATACGCATGAAATCGGAATTTGGGCGGGAGTTATCTTTTCCAGCAACTTTATTACTGCCTTTCTGTTTCAGCCCTTGTGGGGTAAAGTTAGTGACAAATACGGGCGAAAGATCATGCTATTACGCTCTGGAGTTGGAATGGCCATCGTTATGTCATTAATGGGATTTGCTGCTACTCCACTCCACCTTTTGCTTCTGCGTTTGCTAAATGGAGTAATTTCAGGGTTTAATCCCGCTTCTGTAGCGCTAGTCTCGTCTACAACACCGAAGCCTAAGCTTGGCTTTGCTATGGGAATACTGCAATCTGGAGGAATTGCAGGAACAATTCTCGGCCCGCTGATCGGTGGAATACTTGCAGATTCGATTGGCTATCGTTTTATTTTTTACATTACAGGCAGCTCAATCTTTATCGCTACACTGCTTGTATTGTTTATCGTAAAGGAATCATTTGACCGAAAAAAAGAGGCTGCAAAGCCGCAAATGTCTGTTATCGCTGGCTTGAAGCAAATTGTTGTCGTACCGCAAATTACAGCATTGTTTATGATTACTTTGCTTATTCAGTTTGCCAATATGAGCCCGCAATCGCTTATCCCGTTATATATTCAAGAGTTAAATCCTGAGCTTGTTAATATGGCATTCTATGCAGGACTTGTCAGCTCTGCATCTGGTTTATCAAATATGCTCGCCTCACCGATTTTAGGTAAAATTGGAGATAAAATTGGTTCAGAAAAAATTTTGCTGCTTAGCTTGCTTGGCGCTGCACTCAGTTTTATCCCGCAAGCGCTCGCCAGTGATGTATGGCATTTGCTAACTGCTCGTTTTTTCTTAGGACTATTCCTTGGCGGCTTAGTGCCAACGGTCAACGCCTTGCTTGGCAAATATTCACCGCAAGGCATGGAAACACGCACCTACAGCTTCAACAGCAGCTTTATTAGTCTTGGCAATGTCATCGCACCTATTGCTGGAGGCGTGTTATCTGGTTGGCTGGGAATTGACGGCTTGTTTATTATTTCTGCTGCACTTATGCTCGCCAATGGAATATGGGCATGGTATTCCTTATTGCATCGCTAGTGAAACGATAACTGCATAAACAGCAGTGTATTATTGTGCGTTGCAGCGGAATAATGTACTCTAAAACGTTTTCAAATGAAACGGAATAGACAGTCCTTCGGAGTTTCGAGCCATTCATCTTCCATCACCTTTTTAACCCCTGCTGCTTGCATGCATTTAATGTAGCAGCAGGGGGTTAGAAGCTAATCACCTCGTTACGGATATTTCCATTTCACACTTAGCACGTTGTTTTTTACAAAGGCATTGTCGTTTGCTCTATCCCTTCACTATCTATCCCTTCACTCGTGCAATTGCCAGTCCATCATAGCCTGGCAATATTGTGCTTTGCAGACGAGGGTCATTAGCTATCCGTTCGTTAAAGGAACGAACAGCTTTTACTGCTGGTCCTTGCTTATTTTCATTAACTGTACGGCCGCGCAGTAAGATGTTGTCGGCGACAATCAGCGCACCAGGTTCAGCTAGTTGCAGCGCATAATCCAAATAAATCGGATACCCCTCCTTATCTGCATCGATAAAGAAAAACTGATAACGCTCACCTTGCTCAACAAGCTGAGCTAAGCTTGCCTTTGCATCTCCAACCATATAGCTGATAACGTCACCAAAGCCTGCTTCAGTTACATTTGCTTTAGCAACCTCTGCATAGTGCGGTAACAGCTCTAGGCAAGTTAAACTGCCGCCCGCTTGCAGCCCTCGAGCAATGCATACGCCGCTGTATCCGCCTAGTGCCCCTATTTCTAATGCTTTGCTTACCCCGTTCATGGAAACAAGCATTGTCAGCAATCTGCCATAACCATCTGCGATTGCTATATCAGGCATACCTGCTGCTGCTGTTGCTCTTCTAATGCGCTCAAGAACTTCATCTGGCTGAAACAATCCATCTATATACTGTTCTTCTATTGTCACTTAACCATTCTTTCCTTTCAGTAACTATTACGACTTTTTCGTAATAATGATCATTTTTTATAAAATGCTATATTTTACCCTACCGTTTATTGTATGATTTTATAGACGAGCTGACAAGAAAAGCGAATGAAGCGAAGTAATTTGCACAAGCTACATTACATATGAGCTTTTATCTAGTTCTTGTCTCGTTCTTAATTAAGTTTAGTACACAGACTTTACAAAGAAATGAGTGTTGCCTAATGACAAAACTAAATTTAATCGCTACAGCTCCTATGGGTCTTGAAGCTATCGTGGCACGTGAGCTAAAGGAACTTGGATATACCGATACAGTTACTGAAAACGGTCGAGTCAATTTTAAAGGGGATCTTCATGATATTGCCCGCGCCAACTTGTGGCTTCGTACTGCTGGCCGTGTATTAGTCAATATGGGAAAATTTAAAGCTACTACCTTTGATGAGCTATTTGAAGGTGTAAAGGCATTAAACTGGGATGAATGGATTCCTGCTGATGCTGAATTCCCTGTTAACGGAAGATCGCACAAATCACAGCTTTCCAGCGTTCCAGCCGTACAAGGAATCGTAAAAAAAGCAATTGTGGAAAAACTAAAAGAAAAGCATGGGACAGAATGGTTCCCTGAGGAAGGTCCACTTTATGTTATTGAAGTGATTTTGCTAAATGATGAGGCGTTACTTACGCTTGATACCTCTGGCTCAGGTCTGCATAAGCGTGGATACCGCAAAGCTGCAACTGAAGCACCGCTACGTGAAACGTTGGCATCGGCAATCGTCCAGCTTTCTCGTTGGAAGCCTGATCGTCCGCTTTACGATCCATTCTGCGGCTCAGGGACACTCCTAATTGAAGCGGCGATGCTTGGCTGGAATATTGCTCCTGGCTTGCGTCGCAGCTTTGATGCAGAAAATTGGAGTATAATCCCCGAGGAGGCTTGGGATAATGCGCGTGATGAAGCCTATGATTCGATAAAAGATGATATCCCGTTAGAGATCTTCGGCTCAGATATTGATCCAAATGCTATCGAGATCGCTCATCAAGCCATTCGCCGTGCTGGTTTAGGTAAAGAAATTAAGCTGAGCGTTACACCTGTATCAAAAATAAAGCCACAGGGAGATTATGGCGTCATGATTACTAACCCTCCTTATGGCGAACGTCTCGGTGACGATAAAGAAGCAGAACTTGCCTTAAGACAGCTTGGTAAAGTATCCTTGTATTACCCGACTTGGTCGTATTTTATTTTTAGTCCATCATCAAATGTTGAACATTACATGGGGAAAGTTGCCGATAAAAAACGCAAGCTGTACAATGGCCGAATTCAATGTTATTTGCACAGCTTTTTTGGACCATTGCCTCCGCGAAACTTATAATGCGTTTTAAATGAATTACACATAAAAAAGCAACTCAAATCGTCTCGATTGGCTTGAGATATTTGTGTTGCTTTTTTCTTAATGATGCAATTGGGGCAATTTTTCTGAAGAAACAGTTTATGTCCCCTTATTTTGTATACTCCTACATTACTATGTTGCCTTCCCTCCATGTTGCTGGAGCCATGTTATAATATCTTCAAATTTTTCCACGCCAACGATGTTGAGATTAGGCGCAGCACTCCTTGCTGCCTCAACACCAGCTGCTGGCACAAAAAATACATCAGCATCTGTACGACCTACAGCGTACGCTTTTTGCGGAATTCCCCCTACCATACCGACACTGCCATCAACTTCAATCGTACCTGTACCTGCAACATGCAGCCCGCCAGTGATATCATAGTCAGCTAATTGATTTAGCAAAGCAAGTGTAAGCATTGCACCATGAGAAGGCCCTCCTGCATGTAATAAGTAACTTGCTAATTGGAGCTCCTGCTCAAGTTCAATCTCGTATTGATTAGTAATTACAATCCCCAAGATTGCCCGCTCTGGTTCTTGATCTGCAGCCATTGTTGTCAGATTTACCGTGAGTGGATTATTTTCTCGGCGCAGCTCTACTGTCACTTGCGCTCCTGGCTTAATATTTTCTTTCATATATTGCTGCAGGGCAAGCTGGTTATTAATTCGATGTCCATTAATTGCTTGAATAATATCTCCAGCTTGCAATACTCCGTCAGCAGGTGAGTCTGCAATAATCGCGGTAACTGCAGCACCTTCAAACACGATTGCTTTGCCTTTGCCGCTATATTCCCAAGCCAACGCCGCTGCTAATAAATTAGTGTCATTTTTCATTTGCGCAACTTGACTGTAAGTTTCGCGAATACTTGATTCATTTGCTGCCTGCTTGCGCAGCTCAACTTGCGGCAGCAGCTTGGCAAATAACCAATCAATTGGAAATGCTGGTCGTTCAAATACAAGTACACCATCAATCCAGCCTCTATTATCCGGTTCTCCTGCTGTTGCTTCCTTTGTTTCCGCGGCAGTAGATTCATCAGTTAGCGCATTTTTCTCCTCCGCTTTTTTAACAAACTTGGCGTAATGGCTCATATTCATCGTCATCGCTGGATATGTAACCTGATAGCTAGTCGGGCATAATAGCAATAATAGAATTACGATGTAGCAAACAGTAAATCTCAATTGTTTACTGATATTAGCCTTTCTAAACAGCTCGACAGCAACGAAAAGAACATTGACGATAAGTATTGCAAGAGTAAGGACAATATGTTGCAGCGGCTGTAATATCAATATAATTAATATCAATGAGCCAATAACAATTAAGCAATTCATTAGCAGACTAAGCCGACTTTTTCGCTCTTGAACTGATGTTAACGTTAATAGTGAGCCTATTAACCAACAGCAGGGAATGAGCAGCACACTATAATAAAGCCAATCTACCACTTCAATCCATTCTAATTGCGGTGTCATTACGAACGGTGCTGGCAGCCAAATTAATTGAAAGGCTAGTACAGCGCCGACGATGCCGATAAATCCTCCATAGTACCAGCGAAGACTGCTTTGCTTCATGCTTCCTAATCCCTTCCCATTATGTTGATAAAAGTTATGTAATTTAAGAAAAGGCCCTTCTGCTTACATTTCTAATAAGCGAAGGACCTTCTTATGTTGAAGCTCTATTTTTTCACATATGCCATTGCTTTTTCGATTGCTTCATCCTCTGTCGCACCTTTAATGTAACGACCGTTAATAAAGACAAAAGCATATCGTTTGCATGGGCCGCAGTACGATTTACAGTTTACAACCTGTATTTCAGCATTCGGCACACGTTCTTTTAACTTTTTAACCGTACTTTTCATTGACATATGTTTGCATTGATCACAAACTCTTATATCATTCGTCGCCATAATCCCTCTTCCCATTCTGCTTTATAAATCTATTAATGATCCCCATGATTACCTTTGGAAGGATTTGTAATCGCAAACCCTTCTTCTGGAAGATAGAAGTAGTCTATACGAACACCATCCAAAAACTCATTATCTTTTTCAAGGATAACATCAATTCCGCTATCCGTCGATACTACAACATCATTTTCACCTGGCTCATCAATACCAAGTCCATAGTGGGCATGATCACCATGTGCATGTGTTACAAACACACGCAACAATTTGCCTTCGCTTTCTGGCTTTTCTAGCTCCGCTCTAATCATTTTAGCTGCATTTCTTGAGATCTTACATTTCATCGGTCCTGCCCGCTCCTTTAGCATATGTTCATTTTGTTCTGTTCATATTATACTTCTTCGATAAGCTACTAGCAAACAGTTGAGCAATAATCATCGTAAAGGCAATATCATCCACTGGTAAAAATGGCATAAAATCAGGCAGTATCCAATAGACAGCAACGGGGATAATAAACATCAGCTTCTCCCACCATTGCACCTCAGGAGAGAGCATAAGCCTATAAATTAATTTGAATGTAGAACTCCAGTGCCTTAATGACAATAATTTTTTCATATGCTCATCTCCTTTCATTATTGCTCTGCTTTCTTTATTGCTCTTCTGCTCACAGCTCTGCATAGCTTACTTTAGCTATCGTTAGCTTATATCATTTAGGTAAAGTGTATTCCTCTTAGCAAAACAATGCAACTGGACTTTCAGCCAGCTTTTCCATATTTTTAACAAAAAAAGCAGGCGCTGACTTTTCAGCCGACGCCTGTTCAATGAAATTAATCCTTTAATAATACATTGGTTTGAACTGCCTCTGCCTGCTCATATACAACTGCTTGATGAGCCAATTCTAAACCAAGCCATTGCGTTACAATCTCGCGAAATGTATTCAGTTCTCCGCTGCAGATAAAGCGATGCGCATTTTCCATTGTACTGCTGCCTGCACGCACTGTCGTTGAATGCTCTGGCAGCCCTGTAACAAGCTGCTTAACCTCTCTTGCCGTTTCCTCGGCAGAATGAATAAGCTTGACACTGCTGCCCATTACATTTCCAATCGCTTCAGCCAAAAATGGATAGTGTGTACAGCCTAAAATTAAGCAATCTATAGGGTAATTCACCATATGAGCGATTTCCTCATTTACGATTTCATACGCCTTTCTAGTGTAATATTCCCCATGTTCCACCAATGGAACAAAGGAAGGACAGGCTTGACTAATAATTTTCACATTTGGATTATGCGCCAGCAACGCTTTTTGATACGCTTTGCTTTTTATCGTTCCTTCCGTGCCGATAACCGCAACATATCCTGTTTGAGTTGCCTGCAATGCAGCACGTACTCCCGGCTCAATTACTCCAACTACAGGGATAGCCAGTTGTGATTTGATCTCACTTAACGCCGCTGCAGTTGCCGTATTACAAGCGATAACAATTAATTTGGGATGATAGCGCAACAAATAATCCACAATCTCTTTTGAAAATTCAACAACCTCATGTTTAGGACGATGTCCATATGGCGCTCTTGACGTATCCCCATAATAAACGATGGATTCATCTGGCAGTTGTCTTAATAGCTCTTTTACCACCGTAAGTCCGCCTACTCCTGAATCAAATACCGCTATTGGCCGTTTCACAGCTCCACCACTTTTCTGTTGTCAACTATACCTACTATCTATTGTATTACATAGGACTTGGACTGTTACTACCCAATTAGAGCATTCTATACAGTAGCTGTTATATATGAAATTTGCTGCAGACAACTGTGGTTTTTTTTCACTTGCGGTTTTATATGTTACTTAATCAGCAGTATGCTTCCCTAACATGCTTTGCATCGTGCCCCCACTTAATTGTATGTTGCTTGCTTCTCTGCCCCTCTAAGCTCTTCTTGTTCCGTTTGTAAAATTTCTCCTTGCTCTGTTTCGGCGCTCTCAACCTGCGATTCTTCTAGGTTATCTGCTTGCTGTACTTCGCTGGTTTCGCTTTCCTCTTGTTCAACTGCTTGCCCTTGAGTGCGAAGTTTAACTCCATCAACAACTTTTTGCACTCCTTGCTTAGCTGCGCGTACAGCCTTTGTCGCACCATCCTCAATTTTTTTGCTTAGCTCAAATACAGTTTCTGATACGCTGTCGATAGCCTCTGAACCATTTTCAACTACCTTTTCTGCACCTGCTTTAATATCACTGCGCAACTCTTTTCCACTTTTAGGGGCAAAAAGTAACGCTGTAACACTGCCAATAATGCTCCCTGCTACAGTTCCGACAAGAAATGCAACTGTTTTGTTTTTTAATGCCATCTTACTCTCTCCTCTCAGTTTGCTTCATTTTTTGACGGCTAGCTTGCCAAAGCTGCCACGCTGACATAGCAAGCTCTGCCCATTGCATCATATCGTCCAGCTGCTTTACGTTTCGCTCCTGCTCGGTGTACCGAGTCACTCGCTGCTGAAGTGTACTGCTTAGTTGTCTTATAACAGAAGCTGCCTGACTAACGCTTTGCCCCATATCTTGGGCTGCACCAACAACTTGATTGACGGTAACAGCAGCTGCTCCAATTTCCTTGACCGTTGTGTCAGTCGTTTCCAGCAGTTTGCTGCATGCGCCTGACAGCTCCTGAATTTCTTGCTGCATCGCTATCGTCTTTTCCGTTAACATATGCAGGCGAACGGTAAGTAAACGCAACACAATTAATATCGCTACAACAAAAATGACAGAAGCTGCAGCAATAATAAGTACACTAATTTCAAGCAGCATAACGGTCACACCTCCAGTTTTGATTTGCAATTCAGCTAGACATTCGCCTAGTTGTGTAACACATTATAGTCATATTGGGCTCGTCCTGTTACAGCTTTTCGCTAAAAACTAACAAAAAAAAAGATCACTCCTTTTGTTTAAGAGTGACCTTTTTCTTTCAATACTGTTTAGTTTTTCGCATGAATCCGATAGTTGCATTTCGTGCCGCCTTTGGCTAGGCATTCCATCCGCTCCACCGGCGCATCTAGTAGCTCCTGGAATAGCTCCAGCTCACATTGACAAGCTTGATGATAGCGATCGGCAACGCCTTTAATCGGACAATTGTATTCGGCAATATACCAGTACTGTTCATCTTGACTTGCTTCAGCCATATATCCGCCTGTTGCTTGGATATGCGCTAACTCCTGAACCTTTTCTGCCAACGTCTTGCCTTGCATTGAAGCAGAATAACGTTGCAGCAGTTTACGTTTTCTTCCTTGGAACATCTTGTCTATGTAAGGAAGCGTTTCTGGATCCCCTTCAAGCTCGCTTAGCAAATCAACCGTCAACAGCTGATAATTACGCGGAAATAGCTCCTCTGCCTTAGCAGTAAGCTCATAGGCATGTAATGGTCTTCCCATAGCCTGTTTTATCGATATAACTTCAACATAGCCATGCTTTGCCAGTTCATGCATATGTCGGCGAATTGCCATCTCAGTAAGTCCAAGTTGCTGGGCTATTACGTTGATCTGCATTCGCCCTTGACTGCGAAGAATATAAAGTATGGCATCACGAGTCGAACCAGTCTGCTTCATAACAGCCCGCCTTTCTAGTTAAATAAGTTCTTTTGCAATATATTGCTCAACCGCCTGTTTAAATTGCAGCAATAGCTCAGGAAGCTTAGGAATTAGCGGATGTAATTCTTTTGACTCCCATTCATAATATTGCTGTACGAGCGGACGACGTAAACGAACCAGCTCAAGTAATAGAGGTGTCATATCTTCTGGGTAAACCCCTTCACCAGCCGTTATTTCGACAATATCGTCATAACTGCTAGCGTCACGCATTAAAAATCCATCAATCAAATAGCTACCAACATCTGTTACAATTTCAATTGCTAAATGGAGCGCACGCTGTTCAGCAAGCTGTTGAATAACATTGCCATTCCACTCTTCCTGCAGCTGTTTAATTGCCTCGCTTAACGCTGGAATGCTATTTAAACGTACAGCAATTTGCTCTTGGTTAACATAATACATTAATTATCTCCACCTTTTTCAGATGAGCTATTGCTTTCGTTGAGTCTTTTTTTCGCTTTACGCTTTAGCGTTATTCCCATTACAAAGCAGCTTATTATGATGACGAGCAAATACGTCAACATTTCATAAACGTCACCCATAATGTTGACCCCTCTTAACTTTCGTAATCAACTGCAATTGATGATTCACGCACTTCATTCATATGTGCAATAACTTTTTGGTGTACAGGATGAACTTGGTACGCATCTAAATCAGCCATTGAATCAAATTTTGTAATTAATGCAATATCGTAAGAGCGAGCGGAATGGAGCACATCCACACCAACTTCGATATATTTTAACTGCTCAATTTTTCCTTCCATATTACGGAGTACTTGCGCTGTTTCTTCAACTTTCTCTGGCGAGTTATCTTTTAATTTAAATAGTACGATGTGTGTAATCAATGAATTTGCCTCCTCAGTACTTTTCAGATGTATTACTTTTTATGATAACCTAGTACCCTTATCACGACAACCTTGTTTTTTATTTATACTTATCTTTCTGCAAAATGAAAAAAGAGCCCCCTCTGGGCTCTTTTAATAAAGATTTACTTTTAAGCTTCTGTAACAACAATTTTTGCTTCCATTGTTGCATGTCCTGGTCCGCAAGGAATGCTACAAATAATTTTGTATTCCCCTGGCTCATTAAATGTGTAAGTAGCTTCTGGATTATCTTTGTCCAAATTAATACCTAGTTCTTGAATTTCAGCACCATGAATCCCGCTTTTGTTAGAAAATTTCATGATTGCCGTTTCTCCAACTTTTACCTCGTACACATCTTGATTAAAAGTAAAATCATTTGAAGCGATAATTTTCATTAAGATTGTTCCTTCTGGCAACTCTGCAGATTCATCTACAGGTTTTTCTGGCAAGCCAAACGCAACAAGACATACTGCCATAATAGAGGCGATTGATACAAGTGTAAACATAATCCATTTGTGCATTACATTGTGCTCCCCTTCTATATCATAATGTCTATCACTATATTACCTAAGATTACCGAATTTTCTCAACTACTAACTAGACAAATGTGAATATTTTTTCATCTTTATGACAAAACGATGAACATTTTGCGAATTATTGAGACATATATTGCTTAAGCAACGCTTCACATTCCACTTTCACGACACTCCAAAGCAGCATTTTTTCATGATGATACCCTCTACAGACAAATTTCACTAATAAACCGTCATGCTGCTTTAACCGCTCATACATTTTTATCCCATGCTCACGAAACATACGACGTAAATTTGCCATATCCAGCAGCACTCTATCCTGTACTCCGCGCAAAACTGTTTCATACAATCGCGGCAATTTGAGTTTTGATAAGCCAATAACTTTAATATCATGATCAATAATAAGCAATACTAGCTCTAACAACATATACTGCTTGATGGCATCTGATTCATGCCGTTGCAGCCGTGGAGCATGTGAGACTGCATTCGGCTTAGCTATTCTTACTTTAAGCTGATCTTGCTGCGTACTCATTCCTGCACCTCCTGCACAAACAGCTTATATGAACAGCGTTCCCATCGCTCCATTTCTATATAACCGAACGTATGTTCTTATTATATACAAAAAAACAGTAAATATGCAACTATATAGGTGCTCAATAAGTACGTAACATGATGCAACAAATAAGGATCAGGGCTGTGAAATGCAATAAATAGACAATTAGGACAATTAGTAAGTGAAGAAACGAAAATAGTGCAGATTAAATACATAAATAATAAACAGAAGCTTAGCGAGGAATTCGCCTTTAAAGACTGCTACCTCCAAACAAATAAAAGCAGCAGCCTTTAAAAAGCAAGATGAAAAAAGATTATTTCAAAGCTTTATCGATTATCCACTTTTTCAGGATACAGATCATGATTCATTAAACGATATTCCGCCATTTTTTCATATTTTGTGTTAGGACGCCCCCAGTTTGTAAACGGATCGATAGAGATGCCGCCGCGCGGAGTAAATTTGCCCCAAACTTCGATATAACGTGGATTCATTAAATTAATCAAGTCATTCATAATAATATTGATGCAATCCTCATGAAAATCACCATGATTGCGGAAGCTGAACAAATACAATTTAAGTGATTTACTCTCCACCATTTTAATATCTGGTATATAAGAAATATAAATTGTCGCAAAGTCGGGTTGACCTGTAATCGGACAAAGACTTGTAAACTCAGGACAATTGAATTTTACAAAATAATCACGATTAGGATGTTTATTTTCAAAGCATTCTAGCACTTCCGGTGCGTAATCCACCGGATATTTTGTACCTTGATTACCTAGTAAGGTAACCCCCTGCAATTCATCTTTTGATCTTCCTTCTGCCATAGTATTGTTATCCTTTCTCCGTAAAATTAATGAGTAGTTAAGCTGATAAATTAAACACCTTTTTTATTTCCCCATACCCAAGTATGAAGCTGCGGCAAGACGAATACAGATAATAACTCCGCATCTGTCATCGTCCGCTCGATTAACCACTGATAACGTGATAATAAATGCGGTAATAATTGCGCTTGATCTTGCTCAGTAAGCTGATCATTGCCAGCCTGCAAATAAAAAGGTACACCCTTATAGCGATGATGCACTTCCTTTGCATAATTCAAATCCGCTTCATCAAACACAACAACCTTCAAGCAAAAATCTGATTGATGCTGGAGTAAAGACTTAATAATTTGATCAAGCTGCTGCCAATTTGTACTCATGCCAGAGCTAGGCGGCTTAGGAGATATAGTTAATTGATCGATCTCCGTAAACCAGGGCTGCCATTTACTGCCCTGCGTTTCCAGTGCTACCTGCTTCCCCGCCTCATGCAGCTGTTTAATTAGCTCACCAAGCTGTGGCAGCAATGCTGGGTTTCCGCCTGAAAGCGTCACATGATCGTAGCAACTGCCGCCAAGCTCATCTAGCCGACTAAGGATTTGCTGAGCAGTTAATAGCTCAATCTCATCCTTTGCAGTTCCATTCCAGGTAAAAGCAGAATCGCACCATGAGCAGCGAAAATCGCAGCCAGCAGTGCGGACGAACATCGTTTTTCGTCCAACGACCATCCCTTCCCCTTGCACAGTAGGACCAAAAATTTCGAGTACAGGAATAGGACGAGCAGAAGCAGCAGTTGCAGACAACTGCTGTTTAGCATCCCCCGCTACCTTAACACTAAATGCCTTAGAGAAGGATGATATCACCGTTGCCACCCCCTTGCAGCTTGCGCAACAACTTCACAGGACGATAAATACAATAGCTTGTCGGCGTTTCCCGCAAAAACACCTGCAAGCAGTATGGCTTGTTGGCTGTTGCTTGTAAATATTCTGTAATAATCTCATAAATTGTGCGAGCAACAACTTCCGTTGTCGGAAACTGCTGTGAAACCGTATCACTAAAAAGCTCCTGATGCTCATTCAACAAAGTATGATCTAAACGATCATGAATAAGCTTCTTAATTGTTGCAAAATTAACTAAAAACCCTGTATCATCTAGTTCATCACCAGCAATCGTGACATTCGCAAAATACGTATGCCCATGCACTCGTTGACACTTTCCAGCTTTTTCAGAAGGAACATAATGAGCTGCTGCAAATTGAAAATCTTTATTTAGCTCATAAGCAAAGGGATGCTGCACTTGAGGATAAATTTGCTGTAACATTATTTCCCCTCCCGTAAACTTAAATATTGCTCCAAGCCGCGTCGACGCAATTGACATGCTGGACATTCGCCACAACCATCAGCAATGATGCCGTTATAGCAGGTTAATGTTTTCTCCCTTACAAAATCAAAGGCATCAAGCTGATCGGCAAGCTGCCATGTTTCTGCTTTTGTTAGCCACATAAGTGGTGTATGAATAACAAATTCATAGTCCATTGATAGATTTAAGGTAACATTCAAAGATTTAATAAAAATATCACGACAATCGGGATAACCGCTAAAATCGGTTTGGCACACTCCAGTAACAATATGTTTTGCCCCGATGCCTTTAGCTAAAACAGCAGCAAACGATAAAAATAATAAGTTGCGGCCGTCTACAAAGGTTGAAGGCAGTTCTCCATCCTTAGCCTCGATTTCAATATCGTTGCGCGTTAAAGCGTTTGGTGCTAGCTGATTAAGCAGCCCCATATCCAGAACATGCTGCTTTACACCAAGCTCTTTGGCAATGGCTGCTGCACATTCAAGCTCGAGCGAATGTCGCTGACCATAATTAAAGGTTACCACTTCAACCTCAGCGAATTGCTCTAAAGCCCAAAATAAACATGTGGTGCTATCTTGTCCACCACTAAACACGACTACTGCTTTTTCTTGCTGTAACATAACGTTCCTCCTGACCTTCGTTTACCTTAAGATCAATCGAAACAAGTCGAGCTACACGCCCCATATGAGATTCCAAATTAAAACGGCGTGGATTGCAGAAAGTGCAATACACGCCGAACACAAAACAACGATCTTCCTAAAGCAGGAAATCGCTTCTGTTAGTTTTTTATAGAGGGAGTTCGCGAACCTCTCCTGAGACTTCGTTAGCCATAAATGACTAAAGCTCAGATTTCTTGTTCAATTGTCAAAGTTACTATAACATAGCTCGTTAAGTGCATCAAGCGTTATAATGATATGCTCCAGCAGTTGCTCAATATCCTCCATTTGATCTTCGTTAATTCTCCTATTAAATGAAAGATAAATGGCATTTTCATAGCAAAGCGGCAGCCAATCCTGCTCATTATCCCCTTGTTTTGTCTCATCTCCAAATTTTGCAGACAATACTTGCTTTAGCTCCAGCTCCCGCTGCCAAATTGACATAATAAGCTCCTCAATTTGCGGACAAGTCATATGTGGGTTATGTACTGGACAAACAAATTTAAGGGACAACGTGCAAGCTGGAGATGATCCTTCACGCTGCAATATTTCATCTGCCAAATCTTCAATCGAACTGTACAGTACAATTTCTGCACTTAGTGAAGGGTTAGGCAAATGTTGCGGAAAGGTGAAAGTAAGCGACCATGTGCGCGACATAACTGCCAGGTTCAACTGATCGCTGCGATTAATAATCGCAATCCTTCCATCAAGATTATCTAAATCATAAAGCTGGTTCTCCAGCGCGACTTTTAAGTTTTCAAACACAACAGGATCAAACAACAAATTTCTTCATCCCTTTCTAGCGAATCATATATGATTTATGCAACTAATGCAGCAAATCAACGTACAATAATCATAAAAACATTATTCCAGTCATCCATTGGCGGCAGCAATATAAAGATTTATACAAAAAATATACAGCCAACTACCTGTAAAATGTCGTATACTATCGATATATGGTGGTTTAAACATAATGCAATAAGGAATGTAATTCAAGGTAGAGGTGACATAATGGAAGACATAAAACAAGCTTACGAAGAGCTAGGGCTCGAACCATTCGCAAGTAAAGATCTCGTTGAACAGCGATACGCGCAAGTGCTGCGCAAGCATCGTGCACGCACAAAGTTGGCGGCACAGGGGCAAGCAGTTGAAAACGATGATAACTTTGATTTTGATAAGCTCACAGCTGCATATCGAGCAATACTAGATTATGAAGCCAAGAAATATACCGAGGAATATGAGCAACAAGAATACGGAAAGTATAAAAAATTTGCAGGACAGGCAAAAAAATTCGATCATTTTTGGCGCTATTATAAAGTTCATACGTTTGTTGCCATTGCAATAGTTGCTGCCATTATTTACGGGGTTGTAGCCTATATGGATAGACTGGAGGAAAAACGCTATCTGGCAAGCTTGCCGCCTGTTGATGTATCCGTCACTTTTATGGGTAACTATTATGATACGGCACAAGACAAAAACTATGAAACTACGAATGAAAAATTTCTCAATGATTTTCCGCAATTTCAACGCTTTACGACCGAACTAATTCTCGTACCAGCAGATGAAAGTATGCAGTATGCTTACTTGCAAAAAGCATTTATTATGGTCGCTACCGAGACACCAGACATTTATATTGCAGATGATTTCATGAAAGATTGGTCAATGCAACAAGAACTCTATGTTGACCTTGAAACAATCGAATCACTTGCTCCGCTAGCAAACAGCCGTTTTGCTATAAAAGGAGCTTTAATGGATATGGGTGAAGTGGTAGGTGAAGAGCATTTTTATATGCTTGATTTGACCGAAAGTGCGCTTGCCAAAAATCTGCCGATCGCACATGAGAAGCTTTATGTTGGCATTCGGCAAAATGCACCTAATTATGAAAAAGCTGTGGAATTCTTGGAATATTACGCTTCCACCTTGCCAAATTCATAGTTGAAATTCTCCAAAAATAACATAAATAAAGCGTCTTGTTCAGCAAGCGCAAGAGAACTTTCTTGTGCGGCGGCAAAACAAGACGCTTTTTTCTTTCCCTATGTGAAAATATACAAAAAAATAATAGCTGCTGCCTTAATTCTATCTGCTCAAACCTTTAAACTACAGAGCTTAGAAACTACTTACAAGTAATGGTACATTGAATATCTTGATTGTAATTGCCAAAGCCGCTGCCAAACAGCATCATTCCGCCACAGCGTTTTGCATCCTGCTTACTGCTAATTCGAAGTACAATTTCTTTCCCTGCAATTAAACCTAGCTGCTCGATAGTGATATGAGAAGCTTGCAGACCGTCAATAAATGTGCCTTGATCTGTCACGCGAATATGCTTCATCACGCCATGAGTAATATCTTTATGCCACCATGAAGGAGTGTACAAGCCTCTCCCCTTCTCCATTTTCCCTGGATAAGTCCACTCTGCAACATCTAATCCGTTAATGCTAAACAAAATATCAGATGGCTGTAAATGAGAAACCGAACAAGGTGTTTCTGAGCAAATTTCAAGTGTCAGCTCAAGCGAATGTACAGTTTCATTGAATAGCATATAATTCGGTATTTTATATTCGATAAAACCGCTGCTAAACCAAATCACCTTTGCATCTCGATGCATTGGATCAGCAAAATAGCGCGGATCATCACAAAGACCTAGCATTCCTTCTCCAGAAGCGAGCCCGCAGCTCGGCTTAACATCAAAATTAGCATACATTCCGATTGGAATTGAAATCTCGTACTTCTGCTCAGCTTGCTTCGCAGGAGCTGATGATCCTCTGAAATTTAAAATCATTTGATCAAGCTGCAAATAACATATTTTCTGCTGTCCTCGTTTGCCGCTAACAAGCTCACTGCGCACGATGCCTGCTTGCTCTAGCATTTGAATATGACGTGTAACCATTGGTGATTTAATATTAAGCAGCTCAGAAAGCTCTGATATATTCATTGGTCGTGCATTAAGCAGCTCGATAATTTTAATTCTAGTTGGTGATGAAAAACTTTCTAAAATAGAATAATTGCTTTGATTAACAGCAACCTCCATAAAGTTAACTCCTTCGCCTCATTAAATACTACTGCTTCCTCTATATTATACTGGGAGCGCACATACATAGCCAATTGTATAACTTTTAAGTTAACATATCAACAATCCATATAACATTGACATGCTATTTTCCGTGAAATAAAATAAATAAAGTGTTAAACCCTTATAAATTGAATAACTTTTAAGTTAACAAAAGGAGGTTTAAGATGTTACCATTTACATTTCATAACCCTACTCGCATTATTTTCGGTGAAGGTAAATCAAGCGAGGCAGGAGCCATTACAGCTACATATAGCAAAAAGGTACTACTCGTATATGGTGGCAATAGCATAAAACGTTCTGGCTTATATGATTCCATTGTCAGCCAGCTTAACGAAGCAAACGTTCACTTTGTCGAGCTTGGCGGTATCGAGCCAAATCCTCGATTAACTAGTGTCTATGAAGGAATTAAATTAATTCGTGAGCATGGACTTGATTTTATATTGGCAGTAGGCGGCGGCAGTGTGATTGATGCTGCTAAGGCGATAGCTGCAGGTGTTCCTTACGATGGCGATGTTTGGGATTTCTTTACAAATAAAGCTCAAATTCAAGCTGCGATTCCAATCGGTACAGTATTAACGTTGGCTGCCACAGGCACAGAAATGAATGGAAGCATGGTAATTAGCAACTGGGAAGAAAAGCTTAAACGTGGCTCTGGAAGCCCGCATGTCTATCCTCGCTTCTCCATTCTAGATCCAGAGTTAACTTATACAGTGCCAGCCAATCAAACAGTTTATGGCTCAATAGATATTATGTCCCATGTATTTGAACAATACTTTAGCTTAACACCAGATACTCCGCTGCAAGAGCGTTTCTGTGAGTCTATTCTGCAGACAGTAATTGAAAACGTTGAGCTTGCTTTAGAAAATCCACGTCATAAAGCAGCCCGTGCTAATTTAATGTGGTGCGGAACTATGGCATTAAATGGAGGACAAATTTCTCTAGGAATGCAAAATGACTGGGCTAGCCATGGCATTGAGCATGAAATTAGTGCGATCTACGACATTCCGCATGGTGCAGGATTATCTATCGTATTTCCAAATTGGATGAAATATGTATATAAAGAAAGACCTGAACGCTTTGCGCAATTTGCAACACGCGTATGGGGAATCTCTCCAGAGGGAAAAACAACCGAGGAGCTGGCGCTTGCAGGAATTGATGCCACTCGTCAATACTTTACCCGTATTGGTGCAGAAGCGACGCTATCTCAATTTAATATCGATGGCAGTCAGCTTGAACGAATGGCTGAAGAGGCTGTTCGCTACGGTCCGATTGGTTCATTTAAAACTCTATATAAAGAAGATGTGCTTGCAATATTGAAAATGTGTCTATAATGATGAACAATGGAGGTAAAAACAATGATACCAACTGTAACTTTAAATAATGGAGTAAAGATGCCAGTACTTGGCTTAGGAGTTTGGAAAGTTCCTGATGATGTAGCTGAACGTAATGTACGTGAAGCGATTGAGCTTGGCTATCGTGCGATCGATACAGCGGCTGTTTACGGCAATGAAGCTGGTGTTGGACGCGGTATTGCTCAAAGCGGCATTGATCGCAATGACATCTTTGTAACAACAAAAATTTGGAACAGTGATCAAGGATATGAGCAAACATTAGCAGCGTTCGATGAAAGCCGTCGTAAATTAAATTTAGACGTTATTGACTTGCTGCTTGTCCACTGGCCAGTTAAAGGAAAATATGTGGACACATGGAGAGCGCTTGAGGAAATTTACAGCAAAGGACTTGTACGTGCTATTGGCGTCAGCAACTTCCATCAGCACCATCTTGAAGATATTGCTGCTGTTAGCGACATTGTTCCTGTCGTCGATCAGGTTGAATGTCATCCACTGCTTACCCAAGAGCCTTTGCGTGCTTATTGTAAGCAAAAATCGATTTTCGTTACTGCCTGGAGTCCATTAATGCAAGGAAATCTTGATATTCCAGTGCTGAAGGAAATTGCTGAAAAACATGGTAAATCACCAGCACAAGTCGTTTTACGCTGGGATATTCAAAACGGCATTATTACTATTCCAAAAACAACAACCTCCGCTCGATTAGTTGAAAACAGTCAAATTTTTGACTTTGAGTTAAGTGAGGAAGAAATGAAGCAAATATCTGCATTAAATGAAAATCGTCGCTTCGGTGCCGACCCAGATAATTTCAATTTCTAAAAAGCTAGGTATACTTTCTAGCTATACTTACTGAATTATAATGATACGCCTTTTCCAGCATTTGAAACTGTTTATGTAATAAACGGGCTCTTTGCTGAAAAAGGCGTATTTGTTATCTTTTTGCAATAATAATTGCTGATTCTGGAAATGACTTGCATTCGATTTTTTATTCATTCAATCGACAGATTCATTTGTAATTTTACACGCCCTTTTTCAGTATTTTAAGGCTATTTACCTACAGGAATCATATGTCTAACGTCGAATTAATTTTAAAGATAGGTAAAGAGTGACTATAAATCGAAGAAGAGGTGATAATTTGAGCATAAAATCAATATCAGATCGCATTGATTATCGTGATAGGCTTGAATTATATGTTCATCAAGCGTTCCCACTTAACAGTTTTATGCAATATATAAAAACATTAACTAATCATGAAAAATTAATGCTTGCTATAACTTTAAAATTACCATTTACAAGAAAAGATTTGAAGCAATGGCCGGATTTATTATTTTATAAAAAATTAAATTTAATACTTAAAAAAATAGCATCTGATCGGACTACAAAAAAACAGCTTTTAATATTTTTAATTGATCGTACTTTAGTAGAAACACCCTCTTTAGAACAATTTCAAACGAAGCTCAAGCAATTAGTAACGGAGCATGGATATTGGTGTATATTTTGGACTCTTTACTTTCATCCTGAGCGATTTGATAATGAAGCCCATTATGAGCAAATTCGAAATGAGCTAAATGAGCTAGAGAAATTACATACAAGCAATCGAACTGCTAGTGAAGCACAGCAGCTTGGCAAACAAGAATCTGCTGCAGCAGTTGAGGAAGTAGAGGAACATACTATTCCAGAACATAAATATGTTCAAATGAAAGATAAGAAAATAGCCATTTTAGAAGAAAAGATTAGCAAAGAGACAACAACCCGGCAACAATTAGAGCTGGCAAGCGCGCAAAAAGACAAAATGATTCGTCAGCTTCAGCAAGAACAAGAGAAGCTTCAACGACAGGCTAATCTGTTAAAGGAGCAGATAGCATTGTATGAAATGAAAGTAGTAAATTTACAGCGAGCAGAACAAGAAATCAACCAACGGAGAAAAGAGGACGAGGAACGCTGGCTAAATGAACGGGCTAGCTTACTGAGTCAAAATAAGCAAAATTGGGATGAAGTTCGCAAGCTGACAAATCAACTTGAACAACTGCAACGAGCGTTAGAAGAAAGTAAGCGCCAAAGCCAAAATTGGCAGCAGCTTGCCCAGCAGCGTCAAGAAGAAATAAATACATTATTGAATAGTAAACAA
This sequence comes from Paenibacillus sp. plas6, assembly GCF_057221655.1. NCBI lineage: Bacteria > Bacillati > Bacillota > Bacilli > Caryophanales > Paenibacillaceae > Paenibacillus > Paenibacillus sp. plas6. The sequence continues at coordinate 368,377 of NZ_CM170151.1, forward strand.
CCTCTTAATAAGCAATTAAACAGCATTACAGAGCAGCTCCACCAAGAATTAGAACAAATGAATAGCGAACTAATGAAGCAAATGAAAGATGCTTCGCTAAGCTATGAACATCGACTGCATTATCGCCAGCAAATGCGTAATGTGCTGGAGCTTGTAGAGGTTATTGATAAATTTCAGCAAGAGCAACAAACTCAAAGCGAACTTGAAACAAATGAGCAAGGCAAAAATTCAGTTGCTGCTCAGCAGGATTCAGCTGCGGATAAAACTCAAAGCAGTAATAACAGCAATCAACGCTATGGTACCTTCTATCGAAGAGATCACGGCGGCTATATTGAATTAGAGAACGGGGAAATTTTCAACATTACCGAATCGCTTGTTCAGCAGCTGGAATTACAGCATGAAGCAGAAGTGCTATGCACACCAACGGCTCATCCAGGTCGCAGCAATCATTACACTATTGAGCTTGTGTTTCAAGGCGATGACAGTTATTCTCCAATTCAAACCTATGATGGTTTTGTTCATTTGGATGATGATCAAAAATGGTATTGTATTGATATTAATGACGATAGCAATCGCTTTCCAATCCATTACAAGGATATTGAAATTCAAAAGCCAAACCATGGCGATCCTTGCACCTTTAACGTAGCTGAGGATGGACATATTGCTCGCTTAACAAAGTTGTATCGCTTATCTGGTGATATAACAGAAGCACAACACCCAGCACGTAAAAAGAATGAAGCGCGTACAAAAGCAACGCCTCGCCGCAAAATTGTTGAGCCTTATTTACAAGATTGCATGATTACGATTATTGGAGGGCAACGTAAATGGTTTGAAGCCGTTGTGAAAGAGACAGGAGCTGAGCTCGTCCATGATGGCGGAGAACATCCTGAGCGCATTGCAGCAGACCTAAGTCGCTCACAGGCATTGTTTATGATTTTAACCTCCACCTCACATCGTGCAACGTGGGAGGGCATCGAAATTGCAAAAAGCAACGGTATTCCTCATTTTATTATTCAAGGCTCTAAATCCAATTTGCGTAAATTATTATGGGAAAATCAAGAGGTCATTCGCTCAACAAATCGAGCGCTGGAAGCATAGCAATGAAAGCATCGCTCCGTTGTCCTTAGCTGCTCAACGCTTCGGAGTTAAGTATTGCCCAAGCCACTTTTTAAATGGGGCTGCCTTCTTCCTTCCACGGCGGTTGGCAGCCCCACTTAAAGGTGGCTCGCTTTGCTTTTGGCATCACTTTCTCCTCCGCTGAAGCTTCTTCTTCTCGCAGGCATCGCTTCGATGCTTTTGGGCTGCTCAGCGCTTCGGAGTTAAGTATTGCCGCTGCCGCCTCTTTCAGCAAAACAATACGCCTCACTTCGCTATCAATAATAAGCGAAGTGAGGCGTAAATAAGACGCTGTGTAAAGCATAAAGCCTTTAGTAATTACTAAGCTATGACGTGTATGCCTCCCAGCCGCGGGCTCTTACGTTTGGACAGCTTTTGCTGCGATAGTATGCAGCAACTCTGACATAGCAGCCGCAAAGCTGGCATGTTTGTCCTTGCAGCAAATGCTGACATGAGCGACATTGGGCTAAGCGCTGCTCGTACACCTCATTTGGCACAACAATTCGCTCATCGCGGAACATTGGGGCCTGTAAAATCCGATCGATTTGCGCCTCAGTCACTTCATATTGCGGGCCGCAGCCGCGACAAGTGCGACGATCCGCTGTATTAGCTTCACTCATTGCTCCCTCACGTCCATTCCATAGCTATAAACAACCTAAATGAATTAAGCAAGGCTAAGCGTTGTTACTGACATTGGAGAAAGAGTAAGCTTCAAATGATGACCATTCACTTCATAAGCAGTAAAGCTTTGCGGCTTCACAACCTCTGGCTCTTCAAAAGTATTGTGTGCATCCATCTTATCAGCAGTAAGCGTTGATGCTGTCACTTTAAAGTTCTCCTTCACCAAGCCGCGCAGATCAATCTCCACTTCGGCAGTTTTTTCAGGATTCACATGAGCAAGACTAATATGAATCACACCCTCAGCATCTACTGAAGCGGTAGCGCTGACTGCTTTAATTGTCTTGCCATGGCTTGAATAATCCTCAGTTTGTAAATTAAATTGTAATAACTTCGCATCATGATGCACTTTATACATATTAAATACATGATAAGTTGGTGTAAGGATCATTTTTTCGCCCTCAGTTAAAATTACCGATTGCAATACGTTAACCATTTGCGCAATATTTGCAATGCGCACGCGTTCACTATGTTGATGGAAAATATTAAAATTCAATGCTGCGACTAACGCATCGCGAATTGTATTTTGCTGATAGAGGAAGCCTGGATTTGTACCTGGCTCAACGTCATACCATGTTCCCCATTCGTCCACAACTAACGCAACGCGCTTCTCAGGGTCATAACGATCCATAATCGCAGAATGACGTGTTAACAGCTCATCCATTTTCAATGTATTATAAAGCGTATCAATCCATTGATGCTCTGGGAATCCCGTTGCCGATCCTTTATTCTCCCAATTATTTGGAATTGTATAATAATGCAATGACAACCCGTCCATAAAACGAGCAGCTTGACTCATCAACACTTCGGTCCAGTTGTAATCATCAACGTTAGGTCCGCCAGCGATTTTAAATATTTTATTATCTCCATAGTTTCTCACATAAGTTGAGTAACGACGATATAGGTCAGCGTAGTACTCTGGACGCATATTGCCGCCACAGCCCCAGTTTTCATTACCAACACCAAAATATTTAAGCTTCCAAGGCTGTTCACGACCATTAGCAGCACGCCATTCAGCCATCGGTGACACACCGTCAAAAGTGATATATTCTACCCACTCCGACATTTCCTGTACCGTGCCACTGCCTACATTACCGCAAATGTAAGGCTCACATTCCAAAAGCTCACAAAGCTTCAAAAACTCATGTGTACCGAAGTGATTATTTTCTACCACTCCACCCCAGTGTGTATTAATCATTCTCTTGCGCTGCTCGCGTGGACCGACTCCATCCTTCCAATGATATTCATCAGCAAAACAGCCGCCTGGCCAGCGTAAATTCGGAACCTTGATTTCTTTAAGCGCTTTCAGCACATCGTTACGAATACCGTCTGTGTTTTCAATCGGGGAGTCTTCTCCGACCCAAATCCCTTCATAAATACAACGACCTAAATGCTCAGAAAAATGACCGTAAATTTGACGACTAATCGTTGAAAGAGTTTGATCAGCATTAATTGTCAACTTATTTTTAGACATATGAAGCACAGCACCTTTCTTGAATTAATATTTTTATAAATTTAAATCCAAAATTATTAATTCCAAACTCATCATAATATTTCTTACCATTTTTGGCAACAGCTTTGATTATCTTTGCTATAATTTAATTTGATTGGAAATTAATTTGCTAAGGGAGTGAGCGTTTATGAAGCAAATGCCCTTACACCATTGGGGAATTAATGCTAGTCAGCTTGCGCTGGGATGTATGGGATTTGGCGGATCATGGGAGCTATCTGCTCCATTAACGGCTGAGCATATGACACAGTTAGAAGCAGCAGTTGACGCAGCGCTATCAATCGGAATCAATTTTTTTGATCATGCTGATATTTATACACGAGGTAAAGCGGAAATTTTGTTCGGCAAGCTGCTTGCAGCTCGTCCATCATTACGCGAGCAGATCATTATTCAGTCGAAATGCGGAATTCAATTAAGCGATGGAAATTTACCTGGCCGTCATAACTTCTCAAAATCTCATATTCTTTCCTCAGTAGATCATATTTTAAAACGACTTGGCATAGAGTATCTTGATATTTTGCTGCTGCACCGTCCTGACCCATTAGTAGAACCAGAGGAAGTAGCTGAAGCAATTCATTCCCTTAAACGAACTGGAAAAGTTCGCAATTTTGGAGTATCGAATATGCATAGCGGGCATATCGAATATCTTCGCACCGCGGTAGAAGAACCATTTATCGTCAATCAATTGCAAATGAGCTTAGGTCATTCTCATTTTATAGATCAAGGCTTGCAATTTAATCGCAATGAAGGAAGCTCTATCAGCTTCGAATATGGCTTGATGGAATATTTGCAGATAAAAAATATTCAAATTCAAGCTTGGGGTCCATTGGATCAAGGAAGATTCACTAATCCGGCAACAGAGCATACGTCAGAAGCTGAATATTTAACAGCACAATATATTGCCCAACTAGCAGAGCAAAAGGAAACAACAAGAGAAGCGATCGTCTTAGGTTGGCTAATGAAGCATCCGGCATCCATTCAACCAGTGCTAGGTACAACCAATCCGGAACGTATCCTTGCTTGTCAAGACGCTGCTCGTCAAGCCTCGCTCATGACTCGTGAGGAATGGTGGACATTATATGCAACACGTAAAGGAACATTTAAACCAAACATTTCCAAGCTATAGCTTCATTCAACATGCACAATATACATTGAAATCTTACATACAAAAGGAAATTGATGCATAATGTTCCAGCTGTGAACTCATACTACCTCTGAAAGGAGATGATAGCTATGGGTTCAAGATCGAGAAATAGACTTGTTGTGCCTGAAGCCAAAATGGCTCTTGAGCAATTAAAATATGAAATTGCACAAGAACTTGGCATCCAATTGCCACAGGACGGTTACTATGGCCATATGACCACTCGCGATATTGGCTCAATTGGCGGATACATAACAAAACGACTCGTTGAACTAGCACAGCAACAAATTAGTAACAGTAACCGTTTCTAACTTAAACGTGTGATTTGGTGGGCTATCTAAGATAAGCGCTTCGTCTAAGGTAGCCTGCCGTAGTTTAAACTTCCATTATTGCGCATTTATCGTTAAAATAGAGTAATGGTACTAGTAGATATTCATTAATAGAGAAATACATGATAGAAAGGAATATCTGATATATGATCATTCAACCAAAATCAAGAGGATTTATTTGTACTACAGCCCATCCAGTTGGCTGTGCACAACAGGTTCAGTCACAAATTAATTATGTGAAGCAGCAAGCTCCGATTAAAGGACCAAAAAATGTACTTGTCGTTGGTTCTTCTACTGGCTATGGATTAGCTTCTCGTATCGTTGCTGCTTTTGGCGCTGGTGCTAATACAATTGGTGTCTACTTTGATAAACCTGCTGAAGGATCTCGTACTGCAACAGCAGGCTGGTATAACTCTGCTGCATTTGAAGCTGCGGCTAACGAAGCTGGCTTAAAATCATACAGCATTGTTGGCGATGCATTTTCTGATGAAATTAAAAACAAAACTATTGATTTAATCAAAAACGAACTTGGAAAGATCGATCTAGTTGTATATAGCATCGCGTCTCCTCGTCGCACTCATCCAAAAACAGGTGAAGTATTCTCTTCTGTCATCAAACCGCTTAATGAAGTTTATTCGAATAAAACGGTAAACTTCCATACTGGTGAAGTAACTGTGGCAACGATAGAGCCTGCAACAGAAGAAGAATTACGCCACACCATTGCTGTTATGGGCGGCGAAGACTGGAAAATGTGGATTGATGCACTGCAGGAAGCAGATGTATTAACGGATGATGTTACAACTGTTGCATATTCCTATATTGGTCCTGAAATTACTCACGCAGTATACCATGATGGAACAATTGGTGCTGCGAAAAAAGATTTACAGCAAACTGCAGATGTGCTAAACGAGCAGCTAAAAGCAAAAGGCGGCCGTGCCTTTATTTCTGTAAACAAAGCGCTTGTTACTCAATCTAGCTCAGCAATTCCTGTTGTACCTCTTTATATTTCTGCACTATATAAAGTTATGAAAGAAGCTGGTACACATGAAGGATGTATCGAGCAAATGTATCGTTTATTTGCAGAGCGACTATATAAAGACGGTGACGTTCCTGTAGACGAACTTCGTCAAATTCGTATTGATGACCTTGAAATGCGTCCTGAAATTCAAGAGGCTGTCGCTAAAGTTTGGGAGCAAATTACAACTGAAAATATTTATGAACTAACGGACCTTGTAGGCTACCGTAATGAATTCTTCGGTTTATTCGGCTTCAACCTTGAAGGCATTGACTATGAAGCAGATGTAGATCCTAACGTTGAAATTGCAAACTTAAAATAATTCACAAACAGCCATGACTGATTGTTGTCATGGCTGTTATTACTTTTTCGCACAAAGAATTAAAAACATGTTATTATTTGAGAAGCTAATACGTTTTTGTTATTATATTACATAAGAAACAGAGATTAGTTATTAGCAAAATCAAGATTAGTTATTAGCGACAAGCTATAGTTGGAGGATATTATGTCACAAATAAAAATATTTTCAGGCTCATCAAATCGCCCACTTGCAGAAGCTATTTGTAATCAATTGCAAGTGCCACTTGGAAAAGCCGTCATATCTCGTCAGCAAAGTGGTGAAATACATGTATCGTACGAGGAATCCGTACGTAATCACGATATTTTCATCGTTCAGTCGATCTCACACCCAGTCAATGAAAACCTTGTAGAGCTGTTGGTCATGATTGATGCTGCAAAACGTGCTTCTGCGCGAAGCATTAACGTAGTCGTTCCATATTACGGTTATGCTCGTCAAGAACGAAAAAGCAAGCCGCGTGAACCAATCTCTGCAAAAATGGTTGCAGATATTTTGACTACTGTAGGTGCGAATCGAATTATTACACTTGATTTGCACGCTGATGCTATACAAGGCTTCTTTGAAATTACAGTAGATCATTTAACTGCTTTGGATCTTATTATCAACACGCTAAATAAGAAAAATATTGACAATCCTGTCGTGGTTTCTCCTGACGCTGGTCGCGCAACCGTTGCAGAAAAGCTTGCAGGCTTATTAAATTGCCCATTTGCAATCATGATTAAAAATCGCCCTGCACACAATAAATCAGAAATTACCCATATTATCGGGGAAGTTGAAGGGATGACCCCTATCATCATAGAAGATATGATTGATACAGGCAGCACGATTGTAAATGTAGTTGAAGCATTGCATAAACGCGGAGCTCGTGATGCATATATTTGTGCAACTCACGGGGTATTTTCCGATAATGCTGTGCAAAAGCTGGATCATCCTTACATCCATGAAGTGCTTATTACCGATACAATTTTGTTGGACGAAAAGCACTCTAATAAATTTGTTGTGTTAAGTGTTGCTCCGCTTATCGCTCAAGCCATTGACATTATTACAAATGGCGGATCTATCGCTACCTTATTCAAAGCATAACATATGATTTTATTGGCAATAACGGACTTTGTCTAGCGTAAAAGTTTTACTAGATGAAGTCCGATTTCTGCTTTACACCATGTAAATATAGCTTAATTGAACTCAACAAATAACAGTAGTTTTCTTCCTTGCCTCCTCTTCATTCCGTATAAGTTCAAATCCACCTTACATCAACAAAAGCTATGGCTAGCTAAGAAAGGAACAGACAAATGAAAAAAAGCTATTTGCTAGGCTCAGTAGTAATGTTCATTATCTTGTTCTGCGCAATAATTATACTTATACAAGAAGAACGTTGGTTATCGCTAACTTCATCTAAGGAAATTAAGGATACTTCAAATGAAACAGAGACTTCTCAGCTACCAGCTCCTATACTGCTACCAGAACAACCTAACCGTTCTATTCCCTTACAATCAACGAATGATTTTGAGCAACAACTGGTAAATCAACAAATTGATCAACTGCTGACGACATTAACTTTACAGCAAAAAATAGGACAACTACTCATTTTCGGCATCGATGATAACAACACAGAAGCAAGTAAGCAAACTAAACAGCTAATTGAGGAGCAAGGTATCGGTAATATTATATTATTTAAGCGCAATATTAAAAGCAGCGCTCAACTCAGCGAACTTATTCATAGTTTAAAGACGCTCCCGCTATCACATGAAATTCCGCTTTGGATCTCGATTGATCAAGAAGGTGGTAAAGTCAATCGTCTGCCTCAGCAATTTCCTGCAGCACAGTATTTGGCAGAGCTTGATAATGCTTCTGCTACAAAGCAGGCTGGTCAAGAGATAGGACAGGTGCTAGAAGAGCTAGGAATTGATATTAATTTTGCTCCGGTGCTTGATATTAACAATAATCCTGACAACCCTGTAATCGGCAGTCGCGCCTTTGGCTCTGACGCACAAAGTGTTGTTAAACATAGTATGGCTATGCTTGATGGCTTAGACGACTATGTCTTAACCGTCGGTAAGCATTTCCCTGGGCATGGCGATACAAATGTTGATTCCCATTATTCATTACCGATCATTGATAAAAGCTGGGAGGAGCTAGAAACTTTAGAGCTAATTCCTTTTCGTGCAGCTATAGAGCAGCATATTGACGCTATTATGGTTGGACATCTTTATTTACCGCAAATAGACGAGCATTATCCCGCTTCTCTTTCGCATACGATTATTACTCATTATTTGCGCGAGCAGTTAGGGTTTGAAGGGATTATTGTAACAGATGACTTAGTGATGGGTGGTATTACGGAGCATTATGATATTGGAGAGGCTGCTGTTCTAGCGCTGCAAGCAGGCAACACTATGCTAATCGTTGGGCATGAGCCAAAGCAACAGCAAGCGGTCATTGAGGCGATGATGACTGCTGTTCAGTTAGGTATTTTATCTGAGGAATTAATTAATGAAAAAGTAGCGCTAGTGCTGAATTTCAAAATTAATAAGAAGTATAAATAATAACCTCTTTATTTTAAAAAATGCAAACAAAAGATAAGATTAATTTAATGACGAATATGACAAGAAAAAAATCAAAATTACACACTTATGATTAAATTTATATGTACTATGAAATAAGACCTATTTTTTTAACTTCCATTTGTATAATAATGATATTTATTTAAGAATAATTATTAGGAGGTAAAAATGAGTCTTAAGACATCGTATTTTCTTACTTTCTTCATAACATGTTTGTTTCTTTCACTATTATTTATCGTTGCATTAAATAATGCTTTGCCTGTAAATCCTCTAAACAAATATAAAAACACTATAATTGCCGCTATATTCCCTCAGGGATGGGGTTTTTTTAGCAAAGATCCAAGAGATGAAAATATATATATTTATGATACTAACCTACAATTTGCTGCTGATTGGCCAAACAACAATTTAAGTAATTTTTTTGGTTTGAAAAGAAAAGGCAGAGCTCAAGGAATTGAATATGGATTATTATATGTACAAATCCCTGAAGAGAAGTGGATCGAATGTGATCATAGTCTAGCTGCTTGTATTAAGGAAAATCCTTCTTCCTCAATTAATATAGAAAATCCTTCCCCAAACCCCTCTTTTTGTGGTGAGTATTACTTAGTTACTAGAGAGGTTATACCTTGGGCTTGGGCAAATCTTATGGAGTTAGATGATGTTCCATTAAAATACGCAAAGGTGGTATCAAGTTGTACAGTAAATTGAACCAGTTTACGTTACAATGGATTCAAAATAAAAGTCCTTGGACTAACGTTTATGGAATTGCTAGAACATTACTTGCCTTTTCTACCTTAATGACTCTACTCTTAAACGATGTATCAACCTTTTTTAGACCAGTTTCAGGCTTACCAGAATATCCTTCCTGTGCAGTATATCCTATTAGTATATTTTGTTTAGGTCCAACCGATCTTGTTTCTTTAAATATAGTTAAATGGATTGTAATCGCACTACTATTGCTAATTATGTCAGGATGGAGACCTAGAATAACAGGAATAATTCATTGGTGGATAGCTTCATCGATTCAAAATACTGCAACTACTATAGACGGTGGAGAACAAGTAGCTGTTGTGTTAACGTTTTTATTAATACCTGTAACTCTTTTAGACAACAGAAGATGGCACTGGACAAAAAGTACTCCCCCCGAAGAATCCCACATAAGAATACATTCTAAAATTATAGCTGTTATGTTTTTAGGTGCTATAAAAATACAAATGTGCATCATCTATTTTAATGCTGCAATTGCTAAAATAAAAAATCCAGAATGGGTAGATGGAACAGCAGTCTATTATTATATGAACGACCCTATGTTAGGGTTAAATGGTTTCCTTAAATGGATCAGTGATCCAATTCTTAATAGTGCTCTAGTAGTTATCCCTACTTGGGGGACAATAGTTATAGAATTGATACTAGGTGCAGGAATTATTGCAAAGCAAAAATTCAATATATACTTATTGATTTTAGGTATTATACTCCATTTAATTTTTGCTGTCTTTATCGGTTTATATAGCTTTTCTTTAATCATGTGCGCAGGATTGTTAATCGCATTTAAAGAAAAACCTATAGAATTTAACTTTATTAAGCAAATTCTGTATAGAAAGCAAAGAGTTCATCCAGAACTTCAAACATTACACTCTGTAGATCATTAGTTTTTAACTCAACTTTTATCATATATGAAAGTTGAGTTAAAAAAATATTATTTATTTAAGAGGTGAAACAATATGAAGAAAATTGTGACATTACTATTGGTCTCAGTCATGCTTTTTACAATGGGGTTCTCTCCCGCTCAGACTTCAATTGTGAAGACTAACTCAAACTCATACACTAGTGAGGAGTTATTTCGCGGAATCTTTTTTGCACAAGGTGAAGTCGGTAAAAAATTAACTCCCAAGGTATTTAATGCAGAAATCTATGAATTTATGAATAGCGAAGAAGCCATTACAGCAGGTGATGAAATAATATTGAAAATAAAGGAAAAATCTCCAACATTTTTTGACGACTTTAAAGCTTTAGTTACAACTCATAATCCAAAAAAAGTCCAAGAAGCTTTAGCAATGGGCAGCAAAATGTTGTTATCATTTTATGAAGATGAAGAAATAGCTCACTCAGTTGAAGATGATATCTATAATCCTGCAGCTGCAATTGTTTTTGTTGTTGGATTAGTAGTTGTTTTTTATGCAGCAGCAATTTATCAAGTTGCAGTTGGCGCAGCTTATGTAGCAGCAGGTGGCGTTTATTATTATGCAGCAGCGGTACAAACCGAGTGGGGCGCAGTTAGTAAAGTATCTGACCCTACAAGTGGCCTATCAAATGAGATTTATATTGCAGAAATTATCAAATCAGTAGAATAATGTGCAGGAGTGAATCATGAAATTTAAAAGCAAATATGATTCCAGTACTCATATCATTTTAATTTTACTTACTTTGGTAGGTAGTCCAATTCTAATTGCTCCACTCTCTAGTATGATTCGTAATGCTAGCTTCTCTATAGGTTTATCGTTACTAGCATTAGTTGGAGTAGGATGTGTCATTGTTCCACTGTGGATGGGCTATACGATGAGTTATCGGTTTACTCCCGAGCATTTATTAGTGAAGTTAGCTTTCGTTCGAATAAAAATCCCTTATGAGCAAATTAAAACTGTTACTAAAGCTAATCAAATGTGGGAAGGCTTACGTATTTCTGCATCTAAAGATGCCATTCATATTAAATATGTAACGGGAGATATTAAAATCTCCCCTACTCCAATGAATCTTTTTCTTGAACAGTTAAAGAGTCATTGTCCATCAGCTAAGATAGATGTTCCTAAGGAATGGCAATCCAACTAACTGACTAATGATAAATACATGCGCGTGATTATTAGATTGCTCCGACTCCTCAAAACTTTACAATACAGCTCCTTATTACCAGGCAAAGATAAATAAATCTAGAAAACTAAATGACAAGCTCCCATCAGTGTAGACAGTAGACATTAAACTACTACTACAAAGATGGGAGTTTGTTGCTTGTTTAAGTATTCCTAACACTTACTTAAACTTGCCGCCGCTGCCACGTGAGCCGCCGCCGCTGCGGAAGTTGCCGCCGCTGCCGCGTGAACCTCCACCACCGCGGAAGTTGCCGCCGCTGCCGCGCGAACCTCCGCCAGGTCCGCCAAACCCGCCTCCGCCATTGCGATGATGACGGTTTTGATCAGCCATGCGACGCATCATTTCAATTTGTGCTAACTGTCTAAGTCTTTCTTGCTCTGCCCGTTCCTTAGCTTGTTTTTCAGCAATCGCCTGCTCTGCCATTTGACTAAACTGGTAATAAGCTTGCTCGATCGACATAAATTGCTCGTTGACACCGTTTAGCTGAATTGGAGTGCTAATTAACTGTTGTTCTAGCATATTTATCATTTGCTCAGTGCGATGATACGCTTCATTCATTATTCCGCGAATTGGCAAGTGATGACGCTCTAAATTGTTAATGACTTGCTGCACATTTCTTTTTGCTTGATGAACTCTTTGCTTGAATTGTTCCGCCGCTGATTCAAGCTCTCGATGGAGTTGCTCTAACTCCAGGGATTTCGCTTCAAGCTCATTTAGCTTGTTTTGAGCAGCTATTAAGAGCTTTTCAGCTTCTAAATAACGTTGTACTTCCTTAGCGTTATACTGTTCAGCCTGTCTAATTTGCTCTTCAAGCGCTGTAATTTGCTGCGGAAGCTGCTTAAGCCATCGATCAGCTTCTAACCAATGGGTATCTGCAAATTGTCGCTTAACAAGCTCTAAAGTCTGCTGAACTTTTGTCATACGTGCAGTTTTTAAGTTCAAAATATCTTTCGATAGTGCCGCAATATGTTCAATATTGCCATCCCGTGCAGCAATTGATTTTGTTACATCTGATAATGCAGTGTTTAACCAGTTTTCAATCCGATTTGCACAATCTCTTGCTGTTGGCACATCACCGATTTTTAATGAACGCTCAATTGTCAGCAACTGTCCATTCATCGAATCAAACCATTGATATGGGGAAATTTCCTGCAATGTTAATGACTCGTTAGCAATTAACATCTCTAACTTCTGCTTCGTTGCTTTAATATGTTCTGGCAGTTTCGTTAATGCTGCAAGCAATTGCTCATATTCTAAAACATCAGCCACCCAGCTTTTTATTCTGCCTTCTTCCTCATTTAACCGCTTGCTAGCTTCAATTGGATTAAATGCTAATGTTGATTCAATGTCTTTTAGCACCTGTTGCAGCTCCGCTTGACGATCAAATAGTGCCTGCAAAGTCGTTTCTCCATCAGTAGCTATGTCCTGTAACGCTTGTTGACCTTTAGCAAAATCCACTTTACACTCTTCTAACAGCTTAGTTGCAGCACCCTCAATGCTTTTATATTTATCTACCGCAGTCTGTAATTGAGCGGCTGTATGCTCGAGTTGCTGCAACTCATTTGCAAAAGTATGTAACTCTTTTGAAGATTTTTGCAGTTGAGATTTACTTAATCCTTTCCAAGCACGTATCTTTTCTGGGTAAAGCGACATTTGCTGCAACAGATCGTATAAATCATCCTCTGCCTCGCCAATAATATCGCGTGATTTCCCTGTTGAGAACTTTTTAATTTCTTCCATATCAGCATCAAGCTGTTGAATCTTCTCGGAAATTTTTTCATATTGATCTTCGAGCTTAAACAGCAATTGTGCTGCACGATTACGTTTTCTGCGGCGATCAAAAATAACGATTAAAGCCACGCCAATAACGATAATGGCTATAATAATTAGCACTGGCAACAAAGAGCCTTGTTCATTCGTTTTTCTGCTTTCACTCGCAGTCCCTAAAGCGCCATTTTTATATTTATCAACATAATAACTTAAGCCATCCATTGTTTCTTCAATAGCTGCATAGTAATTTCCAGCAGCTGCTTGAGGAAAGAAGTAATCCTCTAAAAATGAAAGCACAGGATCTGATTTGTTTAAGTCTTTTGCTGCATATAATGCTCGCTCCACTCGTGATTGCTCATAAAGCTGTAGCCAGACATCTCCGTCCCCATCAAGAATTACAAGTAAAGCATCATTCTGTCCTAAATTCCACTCAGAAAAAAGCTGTGTGCTAAATTCACCTATATTTCGAGAGCCAAGTGTGTCGGTAATAAACACATGAAGCTTAACTTCTTGCTTACTAATCAACTCATTTAATTTGTTCTGCTCAAACTTGGACAATACTCCCATCTCATCCTCAATATAGGTATCATTAGCTGCAAGCACAGTTAAAGAAGGAAATAGTATGAAAGTTAACATGAACAGAAAGAGAATTGCAGGTAGTATTTTTTTCTTCATAGATTAGCCTCCATAAGAAAAAGCCGGGTTAACTTAACCTGGCTTTTCCCGTTCACGTCAAAAACTATTAGCAACATTGTAACGTTGCTCATATCATTTATTTATTGCCTTCAAGCTCAGCTTTTAGAGCAGCCAGCTCATCATCGATCGCTTTGTCCTTGCTAGACTTTAACTGCTCCTCAAACTTTTGATCTAATGTTTTATCTTCATTAGCTAGCTCGAATGCTGCATTTGCTTCATCATGCATTCGTTGAATTTTTTCTTCCATACGAGCAAAAGTCGCGCCAACATCATTTTTGCCAACGCCTTTCATCGTACTATTAATTTTTTGCTGTGCTTGTGCTGCTTCTGCTTGAGCAACCAAAGTACTGCGTTGATCCTTCATGTCTCTAACTCGTTCTTTTAGATCGTTTAATTGAGCATGCAGTTTGTCTGCAGTAGCTTTTGCACGATCATAACTTTCTTTCAGCTTATCGCGTTTTTCTGCTTGTTTCGCTTTATCTGCCAATGCTTCACGCGCCAATTCTTCGTTACCTGCGGCAAGGGCTTGGCGTGCTTGAGATTCGCGCTTTGCAACTAGCTCCTCAGCTTCTTTTAGCTCACGCTCTAAGCGTTTTTCAACTGCCATCTGAGAAGTGACGGCTGCTGTTACTTTTTCTACATCTTCATCAAGCTCACGTAATACCTGATCAATAATTTTCACAGGATCCTCTAGCTTATCAACCGCTGCATTAACATTAGCTTTCCCTATTCTAAACAAACGTTGAAAAATACTCATTGTTCTATACCTCCCAAATTTTCACATCACAGCCATAATTACTTTTACATTATAGCCATTAATACGAAGGTAAAAAATTAATGTTTCATATTTGTGCAATTTATTTTTACGGTGATAGCTAGTTGCGTTTATGCTCTAGTAATCCAAGGGCAATTGCTCCGCACAATCCCGCATTATCCCCTAGTCCTGGTGCAATAATATATTGGTCAATTTGCTCAAGAATAAGCTGATGCTGAACATAACCGTTTAAATTAGCAACCACTTGCTTTCTAATTAGTGGAAATAGCTGCTCTTGGTGCATTACACCCCCACCTAAAATAATTCGTTGTGGAGATAAGAGCAATATTGTCGACATCAAAGCTTGCCCCAAATAGTAGGCTTCAAGCTCCCAAGCCTCATGATCCTTAGGAAGCTCATGACCTTTTATGCCATATCTTCTTTCAATCGCTGGACCAGCGGCTACTCCCTCCAGGCAGTCCTTATGATACGGACAAAATCCCTCAAAACTATCCTTTGGATGACGTTTAACTGGAATGTGGCCACCTTCAGGGTGGAGCAGTCCATGTACTAAATTGCCTTCTACGTAAACTCCAACCCCTACTCCTGTGCCTATTGTATAATATACACAGCTTCTTACGCCTTTAGCACTGCCCCACATCGCCTCTGCAAGAGCAGCTCCATTGACATCTGTATCAAAACCAATTGGTACACTAAAACGTTCTTTAAGCTTGCCTAACACATCTACGTTTTTCCAACCTGGTTTAGGGGTAGAGGTAATATAGCCATAGGTTGGACTATTACGATCAACGTCAATTGGCCCAAATGTACCTACACCAAGTGCATCAATTTGCTCGTTGGAGAAAAAATGATAGATTTTCTCAAACGCAATCTCTGGTGATTCTGTGGGAAAACTAATTTTCTTTTCGATATTCCCTTGCTCATCGCCAATCCCACAAATGATTTTAGTTCCACCTGCTTCAATTCCACCTATTCTCAATGAAAAAGCCCCCTATAATAATTATTAAGCTTCTCACTTTAGCTTCAATAACATAATAGAGGAAGAGCTTCTTTCTGTACACTATCTATGCGAAAAAATACTGTCGTATAAGGAATCCAAAGCAGAGACAATCGTTTGTGAGTGATTTTCGATTTCTTCCAATTGTTCTAATGCAGCTTTTCGATCGTTATTTTCAATACAGCGAGCAACTGCTTGCAACTTTTTATGAACTTCACGATGCGGAGCGTCAATACTTTGGAATGTTTCATTTTGATTCAATCTACCATTTGCTCGCATTCGATTGTACCATTCTCCAAGACGACAAGACTCTACATCTCCTGCTTCCTTAGCATCTAGCGCATGATAGCCTAAAATGCTGTTATATGCCCACCAGCCCCATAACAAATGATCTGTTTTTAAAATGCGTATCATATGGTCATCAGAAATTCTGCCCATAAAACGAATGGTATCATTGCGCAATTCATTGACCTTATAGCTAACATCATAAATTTTTTGCCCCGTTTTTGTTGCATTATCTCTAATGATTCCGATATGCTTCAGTAATTGTCCGGTTCCGCTAGCAATATCATCTGTGGCAGCAGTTTGCTGCTCAATAATCGCAGCAATATTGGATGTTCTGTCGCCCATATCCTCTATTCCAGTAATAATTGCTTTAAGATGATTTATTGCGGTGTTAGTCTTTTCACCTTCGTCTAACATATTTTGCTCCATCGTTAAAGTCATCTTATCAACTAGATTGGACGTTTCTAGTATTTCAGTAATCATCCCTTTAATTTGCTCAACAGATTGACTTGTTTGATTAGACAACTTGCGCACCTCATTAGCTACAACCGCAAACCCTCTGCCTTCATCACCTGCTCTAGCAGCTTCAATAGCTGCATTAAGAGCCAGCAGATTGGTTTGCTCTGCTATTTCATTAATAAATGAAACAACATCTGTCATTTTTGAAACTGCACTATTTAGACCAACAAATTGCTTTCTAATCTCGCGCATTTCCTCTACAAGCTGGCTAATTCCGCTTAAAGCTTCCCCAATGCTTGTCTCACTTTGGCGTGCTGAACTCACCATATCTTCACTATTTTCAGCAACCGTTAATGCATGCTTAGCAATTTCTTGAATAGAAGCTGCAAGTTGCTCAGCTGAAGAACTTATATTTGTTGCTGCATCAATTGAATGATCCACAGAATCTAACAGCTCACTTACTTCATCAATCTCAATTAAAGCCTCAATAATTTCTGAATTTGTGTTAATAAATTTAAACTCATGGGCTTCCTGATAAGCTTCAAGGGCAATTTGCGAATCTAGCAACATTAGCTTTTGTAAACTAATAAGCGTTGCTGTAGCCTTGTTGCCACCTAGCTTTTGTATAATTGCAGGAATTAATAGCTCATAAATACGAATAAACGAAGCGATAAACCAATCTGATGTTAATTGTATTTTGGAATGAACCTTGCCTATTCTTTTACGATTTTCGATATATTGCGCATTCGGTTCAAAACTGCCAATTGATTTAATATAGTTACCATAGGTTTTAATAAACTTTTCTTCATAGCTGTATTTTTCTAGGATAGCTTTTGTCTCTGGTAATTGACATATTGCCTCATAATGTCTACGGGCTATTAGTAGTGCATTCTCTTCTATTATCGAGGATATTGAGTGGATTCTATCGATGTCTTCTTTGTGTAATTGAATAAAGAACATTTTTTTCTCAAGCTCTGTTTCAATATTCATGTTAAGCCTTTGAAAATCAGTGACTAAAGAACGTTTTTGTCCTTTTATAAATTGAAGCATGCAATCCCTCCCTTTATATATCTATATTCGAGCAAAAAGCAAACTTCTACAAAAAATGTCATAGTTCACATATAATAAAAAACGTCGGCAAATATTGGATTAACATAAAAGGCGAATTTTCACACAATGTTAAAATTTTGTGAACTTTATTTATAAATAAACTATTATATGTAAAATACTAAATTCTATATTTAGAATTACGATGAAAAATGATTGATTTCATATACAAAGAGAATAGAAAGAACTTACATAATTACATTTTATCACAGTAAATGGATTAGTGTACAAATTATCAAAAAAAGCTTACGATAATCATTATTGATAAACGACTATCATAAGCTCGTTTAACTATTAATCTATGGACCAAATCGGCTTTTTCTTGTTGTTAAACCATTTTCATCAATATAGCTAACTATCTCCTTTAGCGTGAAACTTACGATTTCTGTACCTAGCTGGGATGGTGTCATTTCGCCTAACCCTAATCCTTCAACAAGCTCCGATTGCCCGCCGCTTAATAGCGTATAGTTTTTTCCAACCTTTAGTTTAGGAGAACTTATGACAACTGTCTGATATGTTTTTTTCGGACTAAACGCTATTAGCACATCATTCTCATTATTTACAAGTTGAATGAATGTCCCTGCCTCCTGCGTTTCAGGATAGTACATTAACATTGAGGCTTGCGTTGATTGTTCAGCAGATGGTGCCATCGCCATACCGCTACTGCCTACAGCAACTAAGGTGCCGCCTGTCATCGTAAAGCTTCCATCATAATCAAGTGCTCCGTTGCCGTTTCCTTCTGGTCCATTAACAACAACGATACCGCCGCTCATCTCGATATAGCCGTTAGAATCAAGACCATCCCCGTTTGCATTGACGCTAATTTGCCCGCCTGTAATGGTTAGCTTAGCGTTTTCATCTGCTCCGAACCTTGCACCGCCTCGACCAGCAAATGCTGAGCCATCGTTCCCTCCGGCAACATTTACCCCATCATCTGCAGAAGTAATATCGATCACTCCGCCGTTAATATTAATTTCAGTACTTTCCAGTCCTTCATATGAATTTGCAATAGTAATTGTGCCATCACTAATCGTTAAAACATTATCGGCATGGATACCGTCATCACCACTAAAAATTTGAAATATGCCGCCATAAATTTCAACAGTACCATCACTATGCAGAGCATCATCAAAAGCATTTAGCTCGAAATTACCGCCTTTAATTGCCATTGCTCCCGCCGATTTTATCGCTTTCGCGCTGTTGCCGTCACTGGCTGAAGCTTCTTGACCACCGCCGCTTATAATGTTGTAGCTGCCATTTATAATTGACAAATCTCCAATCGAGTCCATTCCGTCTGAACCTGAATGAATGACAAATTGACCATCCTCAATATAGATGCTGCCAAGCTTGTCCTCATTATCGTTAGTAGATTTCAAGCCATCTCCGCCAACATTTAGGTTATAGCTGCCTTGCTTAACCGCTAATAAATCTCTGCCGATTATTCCATCATCGACTGAATTTATTTCATATTGTCCGTCAGCAAGCAGCAATATATCTTTACCGACTATTGCATCATTATAATTGGCATTGACGATTAGCTTGCCTTGTCCATTTATCGTTAAATCAGACTTACTATATAAAGTTCCTGAAGGTTCATCATTTCCGTTTGCAAACTTGTAGTTATTCCCATCCGATAATGTATTCGTCGTGCCAGTTGCAAGTGTAATAATTGCTTTTCCTGCATCCTCAACATAAATAGCAGCCCCATCTTCATTATGAATAGAAGCACTATTTAATATAAGTCTTACCTCTCCTTTATTTTCAAGATTTACAGTAACACTACCATCGTTTAACTGTCCACTTAGCACATAAGTACCTGGTAAGGCGACCGTTACATCTGTCCCATCAATAAATACACCATTTTTTGCAGTCGTAGTAACTTTATTTTCATTAAATTGAATACTCTCTGCCGTATCTTCATTCCATTGATTATCTATATCTGTCCTCGTGAATTTTACTTGCCCTTGCACACTGTCATCTGTTTGCAGCTCCTTGCTTGAATTTCCAGGCAAGCTGCTTTGCTCTGTTGACTGACTGCATCCTCCAGCAATAAGCATAAGCGTGAGCAATGAAGCTCCCAGCCATTGAATTCCGTCTAGCTTCATCAATATCACCTCTCATCTCTTATCTTCACTTATACAGAGTATAAAATAAGTAAATTAAATACAGCTTAAATTTTACTGAAACATAAAAATGCATAAAAATACCCCAAAAGTTAGGCTTCTTTATACGAAATTCCAATTGATCAAACTTACAAATTGGAAAAGAAGCTCAGACTAACTGTTGGGGTGCTTTGACAGTTATATGTTAAAGATTACGTTCCTGTAAATATAATAGTGCGTTCTTCATTTTCTCATTGTAAGCAGCGTCTTCAGCAGTATTATAAAAGGTAACGTTTCCTGATCCTTTTCCTCTAGCTAGTCCATAACGATGGAGCTGTGCTGCTAGTCTACGCACTGTACCTACGCTGCCATCCACTATTCCAATATGCTCTGGCAAAATGCTTTGTAAGAGAGGTTTAAAAAATGGATAGTGTGTGCAACCAAGCACAATCATTCCATATTGCTCTAAAGGGTACGGCTCTAGCTTACTGAGAAAATAATCTTTTACTTCCTCATCATCAAATCTCATCGCTTCACAGAAAGGGACAAGCCTCTCCATAGGCAAAGAATCAACAATTCGATTGTCATCAACTCTCGACACTAAGGCATAGTATTTAGGCATCGATAGCGTTAATGGCGTAGCAAATACTAATACTCTTAGACCAGTCGAAGCATTCATTTCCACTGCTGGTTTCACCGCAGGCTCCATTCCAATAATAGGGATAGAAGGATACATTGCTCTTAGCGTCTCAACAGCGATGCTAGTTGCTGTGTTACAAGCGATAACAAGTGCATCAATATCATGATTCATCATTTCACTAACGGTTGCAATAACGAAATCTTCAACCTCTTGCTTACTTTTCGTTCCGTAAGGAACATGTAATGTATCTGCTACATAATAATAATCTTCAGTCGGTATTCTGCGAATCGCTTCGCTTAACACGGTCAAACCGCCCATACCCGAATCAAAGATGCCTATTGTCATCGTAATCTTACCCTCTTACTTTATAACATACCTTGCTTTAAATAATACCATGTTTATGTAATACCATGTAGATGCAATGATATAATTCACTTCTTATTGTTTTAACTCAGGGACAATATAAATCTCCCCTGTTCCAAGTAAACCATTAACCAAATTGCGAACAGCGAGATTTGCCATCTCATTGCGCGTTGCTTCTGTAGCTGAACCAATATGAGGGGTCATTACAACCTGATCCAACTTCATAAACGGATGATCTGGCGGGAGTGGTTCCTCCAAAAAAACATCCAAACCTGCACCAGCAATTGTATTGTTCCTTAAAGCATCAATCAATGCTTGCTCATCAATCGTTGCCCCGCGAGATGCATTAATAAATATAGCATGTCGCTGCATCAGTGAAAACTGCTTCTCTCCAATTAGTCCTTTAGTAGCAGAAGTTAACGGAGTTAATAACACTACAAAATCAGAGGTAGAAAGCAACTGTTCCAGATTTTCATATTTGATTCCCATGCTTTGCTCAAGCTCTAGCTTAGGGCTGCGAGAATAATAGGCTACTTCCATATCAAAGCCGTAACGTGCTCTTTTTGCCACTGCTTCACCAATTCGTCCCATACCGATAATACCAAGCTTGCGATGATGTACATCAAGACCAAACAACTTTCTCCCCTCGTTGCCACGCCAATTGCCATTACGAATATATCGATCAAGCTCGGCAATTCGTCGTGCACAGCTAAGCATTAAGCCAAAAATTAGATCGGCTACTGTATCATCAAGCACATAAGGAGTATGTGTGCCAATGATATTGCGAGCTTTCATCGCATCAATATCGTAATGATTGTAGCCTACGCTCATCGAGCTAATAACTCTTAGCTTTGGCGCTGCCGCAAGTAGCTGATCATTTACCTTCATTGAACCACTAGTCAAATAACCTTCCACCTCTGACAAATAGGCTAGCAAAGCTTCTTCGTTTCTTGCTTCATCAGGTCTCCAAGTCGTTATTTGGCAATGCTCCTCTAAATAACGATATGCTTCATCTGGTAATCGTCGATCTACAAATACAAGCGGCTTCATCCCAACACTCCTTTTTGTATCATCAAATTAATAATAGCTCTTACTTTGACAGAATACAACGAAAAGAGCTTTTTCGCTGCCTCCCAACAGCGAAAAAGCTCTTTTCTAGTACAATTTTATTTAATTGATTGATAAACGAGTCTAGAATCGTTATCATAAAATTAAGATTTATCCATACCTCCTTTACACTTAAGATCTATTCCCTTCTCCCAGAACTAGCATAACAAGTGTATATTTGTATTTCTGTAAC
Source organism: Paenibacillus sp. plas6 (assembly GCF_057221655.1). Taxonomy (NCBI): domain Bacteria; kingdom Bacillati; phylum Bacillota; class Bacilli; order Caryophanales; family Paenibacillaceae; genus Paenibacillus; species Paenibacillus sp. plas6. Next base: position 390,444 of record NZ_CM170151.1, read on the forward strand.
AAGGATTACAAAAAAATATAAATTATTTTAAAGCGAGGAATTAACTTGAATACAATTGATATGAACAAGTTAAGAGTTTCCATCCCCTTTTTTAAAGATATTGATGAGTCATTGCTCAATCAGCTTGTACCATATATGCGAGAAGAATCTTTTAAAAAGGGTACGATTATTTTCCATGAAGGTGACGAAGGTGATCAGATCTTTTTTATTAAAACAGGTATGGTTAGTATTTATACGTCAAATAAATCAAAACGTATTACGCTTACCTATCTAACTAAAGGAGAATATTTCGGAGAAATGGCGTTAATGCGGCCAGGTCTAACTCGCTCAGCTACTGCTGAAACATTAACGGCTGTAAAAGTGTATTCATTGCATCGTTCTGATTTTCAACAACTAGTTGAAAAAGATCGCAACTTACCATTTTTGTTGCTTAATTATACGATGGAGCGTTTACGTAAAGCAAATATGCAAATTTACGACCTAACATTTCTAAATGTACAGAATCGGATTATACGTCGCTTGCTGGATCTAGCAAAGGAGGTTGGTCGCCAGCGCGAGGATGGCAGCCACATTATTCCGATGAAAATAACCCATCAGCAGCTTGCTGATACAGTAGGAGCTGCTCGCGAAACTGTATCTAAAATGATTATTGAATTACAAGATAAGGAACTTATTCATCTTAATAATAAGCGATTAGCAATCCTTAAGCCGCAGAAACTAATTGAATTATTAAAAGACTAATTGACGCTTATAAAGGAGCAATAAATGGCACGATTAATGAATGAAAAAATAAAAGCATCTGAGGTGCAATTGCTTGACCCTAATGGCAATCCACTAGGTGAACTGCCTACTTCCAAAGCATTGCAGCTTGCGAAAGAACAACAAGCTGATCTCGTTTGTATAGATATTATGCAAAGTCCCCCTCTATGTCAGCTAATTGCTCGCGGTAAAGCTAATTCTATACTTAAACAAGAAAATGGAGCACCGAAAAAAAGTAAAGAAATAAGATTAACGCCTAACATCGAGCAACATGATTATGAGACAAAACTAAGACAATGTGAAAAGCTGTTATCAAGCGGGCATCCTGTAGATCTTGTAATCAAGCTAAGCGGCAAACAAGGTCCAGTCGCTAAAGAACTGTTACAAGAATTAATTAATGACTTAAAACCATTAGGTAAACCAGCTACTGGCATCCAGCTTAGCGGCAAGCAAGCTGCAGTAACCATATTGCCGCTATAAAAACAAAAGGAAGTAGGCAAGAACAGACAGGCACTTTGCATAGTAACGAAACAAAACTTGCGTACCAGTTTCTGTGTTGCTTACTTCCTTTATTTATAGAAAATAAAACCATTGCTCAGCGAACATTTCAGCTTGTCCACTGCTTTATTTTTCCTCTAGATTACGTGCATTTGTTGAATTTGAAAGCAGCATATTAAGCTCCTTCATAAACATATCAATGTCTTTGAACTGACGATATACTGAAGCAAAGCGCACATAAGCTACTTCATCAACTGGGTAAAGTTGATTCATTACAAGTGCTCCAATTTCACTGCTTTCCACCTCAGCCAAAGCTGTTGTACGTAACTCTTTCTCGACCTCAGAAACGATAACTTCAAGGCGTTCAACTGGAACTGGTCGTTTTTCGCAGGCACGAATTAAACCGCGTAATATTTTGTCACGGCTAAATTCCTCCCTGCTTCCATCTTTTTTAATGACGATAAGGGGTGTTTCCTCTATCATTTCAAATGTCGTAAAGCGGCGATTGCAGCTCTCACATTCACGACGTCGGCGAATCGATTTATTTTCATTGGCTGGCCGTGAATCAAGCACCTTAGTTCCAGCGTAATCACAGTAAGGACATTTCATCTTTTATTCCCCTCCTTTTACACACCATCATTTTATAGTTTCTGCTAAGACAACATCCCCAAAAGCTTTAAAACATTGTTTTAACCTTTCCCTATTGCACGTTTATGGTCAACATTCTATTGGTATACGTTTCCTGTATTAAGATAACAAAGAACGCACATAATACTTTTACCAACCGCAAGGAGGTGAAAACTAATGTCACAAAACAACAACAATAGCAACAATCTTCTTGTCCCTCAAGCTATTGCAGCTCTTGATCGTATGAAATTTGAAGTTGCACAAGAGCTTGGTATTGCGATTCCACAAGATGGCTACTATGGTAATGTAACTACCAGAGAAACTGGTTATATTGGTGGATACATCACTCGTCGTCTAGTTCAAATCGCTGAGCAATCTTTAGCTGGTCAACGTTAATGGATAACTATAATACAATAAACAATGGGACTGTTCTTCAATTGAAGGGCAGTCTCGTTGTAAATATTATAATATTGCATATTTCTGCAGTCTAGCCAATTATTCTACAGTTTAGCCAAAATTAATATACATAGCCTTATAGCGATTAGAGATCAGGATATAATTCCTTATATTTGTTATAATAGTAGATAACTTTTTGAACATAATTTCTCGTTTCCCCAAAAGGAATTTGATCTGCTGTTTCATATAATCCATCCCAAGTGTGTTCAGATAACCATTTTGCTACATTTCCCGGACCTGCATTGTAGGCAGCAATGGAAAGTACAATATCGCCTTCATACCGGTTTAGCAAATGTGCTAAATACCAAGTACCAAGCTCAATATTCAGCTCAGGATTCATCTTTAACTCCTCGTTTGAAGCAATATTCATATCAGTGCGTTCAATGATCCATTCTGCTGTAGTTGGCATTAACTGCATTAAACCAACCGCTCCTTTAGGAGATTCACTGCTTGGTTTAAAATTAGATTCTACCCGTATAATTGCTGCAATCAAATGAGGGTCAACTTTGTACTTTTCTGACTTATTAACAATTAGCCCTCTATATTTAATTGGATATAATCGCTCACTTACCCAAGTCGATTGTATGAATATAAATGCAATAATAATGATGAAAGTAAACAACAAGAGCCTTCTGCGCAAAATCTTATTTTTATTTCGTTTCTTTCTCATAACGTACGCAGCCTCTGTATTAAATCAATAACTTGCTGCTCAGTATGCTCTAACGAAGAACTATTATCAATGACCCAATCCGCTAATTTTCGTTTTTCTTCTATATCCATTTGCAGCTTTACTCTTGCTGTAGCCTCCGCTTCACTTAAACCATTACGCTTCATTAATCGTTCAATTTGCACTTCTTCTGGGACATAAACTACAGCTATACCTTCGTACAGATGAGCTTGTCCAGTTTCATACAATAAAGGAATATCCGCTACAATAAGGGCGTCAGGCTGCTGCTGCTTGTATATTTGAAAATACTGCTGCATTTTTTCACGGATCGCAGGATGAGTGATCTGTTCCAATTGCTTGAGCTTTTCTGCATCAGCAAACACAACCGCTCCTAATGCTTGTCTATTTAAACTGCCATCAGCATGCAGCATATGCTCTCCAAATTGATTTACAATTTGTAGTAGAGCAGGTTGACCTGGCTCTACTACTTCACGAGCAACCTGATCCGCATCAACAAGCAACGCGCCATGCTTTACAAATAAGGCGCTAACTGTACTTTTTCCGCTTGCAATCCCGCCTGTCAATCCGATCAGCATTGCACTTCACCTCTTAAAAAAATTTACTTATTCCTAATATAATTAATAAAATTCCGGGTAATCCACTTATATAATGAATGATTGGCAAATGACTTAGCTTTCGCCCGAGCACTGTTCCGCCAATTAAAAACAATGCGCTGCAGAGTGCAATAATCATCGGTGTTGTAATGGCGTGCAGCCCGAGCAACGCTGCCGCTATTCCCGCTCCAAAAGCATCTAGTGACAAAGCAATGCCTAACATAAATGCTTCTGATGCAGAAATTGTGCCAGAATCATCAAAATCTGCCGTTTGCGGTTTACGTAAAATTTGAATAACAATGCCAAGTCGCTTCAGTTCAAAAGTAATAACATTCGCTGTTTTCTGTGCTCCCTGAATGTCTTGCTCAGTAACAGTTTTATATTCTTTAGTGTTTACTTCTTTAGCAAGTCCATTCCTTTTTTCGCTGTCCTCTTGCATCCCCTGATAAAATTGATATATCGCCCATAGCCCAATACCAATTAATATTAAAGCACCAATCCGATTGGCTGCTGTTACCGATAAATGTGTAGACAGCCAACTTCCTGCTTGCATAGATACACCAATTACGATTCCAGAACAAATAGCAATAATAACGATGGAAAGCAGCGGGATTTTTATTTTCCGCAAACCATACGTAATTCCAACACCAAAGCTATCTAAACTAACAGCTACCGCAAGTGCCACTACAGAAGCTAAATGAGCCAGCAACATATTCCTCTCCTTCCCGCACCTCTAAGATCCGCTGTAGACGAATACCCACAGGCGTAACCTATCATATGCGATGCTGAGAAGAAGGGTGATTCTTATATTATTTCATTTTTTGGCAACGAGGACAAATATGGGTGCCTCTGCCTCCTAATACAAACTTAATTATAGTTGTACCGCATCTTGAGCAAGGCTCATTTTCACGACCGTAAGCCAGCAGTTGCTGCTGAAACATCCCCATTTCACCTTGCCCGTTAACATAAGATTTAATCGATGAGCCGCCAGCTTCAACAGCCGAAGTGAGCGTTTTTACAATCGCTTCATGTAGCCTTGTCCATTCACTTTTACTAAGTGATGACGGACTGCGCTCGGGATGAATGCGGGCAGCAAATAACGCCTCATCTACATAAATATTACCGAGCCCAACAATTAATTCCTGATTAAGTAATAATGGCTTAATTTTAGATGAGCGGTGCTGCAGCTTTTCACGCAGCACCTTAACTGTAAACTGCTCTGAAAGCGGCTCTATACCAAGCTTTTTTAACGGAAGCTCGTATAAATCCTCGCCTTCCTTAAACAAATGCATCGTGCCAAATTGTCTAACATCTTTATATCTTAATTGAGTGCCATCGGTAAATGTAAACACTACATGGGTATGCTTTTCCATTTCCTCATGCTGCTCATAAACACCGTAACGGCCTTCCATGCGTAAATGAGAGACAAGCACTAAGCCATCAAGCAAAAAACGGATAAATTTGCCGCGACGAGTTATATCTAGTATCGTATGTCCAGCAAGTGCGTCACAAAATTGCTCAATATCAGCAGGCCGTTGAATAATTCTTGGCAGAAAAACTTGCACCTGCTTAATTTTTTTCCCCTTAACCAGCTCTCTAAGCGTTCTTGTTACCGTTTCTACCTCTGGTAATTCTGGCAATGCCTCTCACCTCTACCCCATTTGCTTTCTACTATTTTATTTTGCTTCATACCAAGTATCGCCATAGCTTACATCAGCAACAAGCGGAACGTCAAGTTTAATTGCTTCTGCCATTACCTTCGGAACAAGCTCCTTCATCAATTCAAGCTCATCCTCTGGTACCTCAAACACTAATTCGTCATGCACTTGCAGCAGCATACGGCTTCTAAGCTTGCGCTGTTTAAGCTCTGCATTCATACGCACCATAGCAAGCTTAATAATATCTGCTGCTGAACCTTGAATCGGTGTATTCATGGCAATCCGTTCAGCAAAAGAGCGAATATTAAAATTAGAAGAATGAATGTCAGGCACATAACGACGACGGTCTAATAATGTGACAACATAACCTTTTTCCTTTGCTTCTTTAATAATATTGTCCATATAGGTGCGCACACCTTGGAACACATTAAAGTATTGTTCAATAAAGCGAGCTGCTTCTTTGCGCGTAATGCCAAGGTTTTGGGACAGTCCAAAATCACTTATGCCATACACAATTCCGAAATTAACAGCTTTTGCCGAACGACGCATATTGCTATCCACTTGATCTGCACTTACACCAAACACATCCATCGCCGTTTTGGTATGAATATCGTGGTTATGAATAAACGCCTCTTTCAAGCGCTCATCCCCAGAAATATGGGCAAGCACTCTTAACTCGATTTGCGAATAATCGGCAGATAAAATCTTCCAGCCCTGCTCAGAAGGAATAAATGACTTACGTATTTTACGTCCTTCCTCCAAACGAATTGGGATATTTTGCAGGTTAGGGAACTGTGAGCTTAAACGCCCTGTTGCTGCAATCGTTTGGCGATAATAGGTATGAATATGTCCCGTATTTTCACGAACCTCTTTTAATAATCCTTCAATGTACGTTGATTGCAGCTTAGCAAGCTGACGATAATCTAAAATTAGCGGGACAATTGGATGATATGGAGCTAATTCCTCTAGCACCTCAGCGTCAGTAGAATAACCTGTTTTTGTTTTCTTTCTAGCAGGCAAGCCAAGCTTCTCAAATAGCACCTCGCCAAGCTGCTTCGGTGAATTGATTTTAAACTCCGTACCAGCAAGCTCATAAATTTGGGAAGTAATGCTCGCTAATTTCTGTTCAATTTCCTCACCTTGACGTTGGAGCTCTTCACGCTCGACTTTTATGCCCTGCTGCTCCATCGCCGCAAGGATACGGGAAAGCGGACCTTCGAGATCATAATAGAGAGAGTCCATTGAGTTATCTTTCAATTGCTCATTCAGCTTAGGCACAAGCTGCTGCACAATGCTTGCCTTGACAGCCAAATGCTGGAATAGTTTATCTTGCTCAGGAAGCTTGAACTTTGCTCCTTTTCCGTAAACCTCATCATCTGCTTGCAAGCCATACAATCCATTACGTTCTGCAATCGTATGCAATAGTTGGTTGCCATCCGTTGGATCTAGCAGGTAAGCTGCAAGCTGCACATCAAAATGAGCTCCGCCAAGCTTAATGCCATGCCAATGCAGCGCTAGTTCTGCTTTATGTAAATCGTAGCCGTACTTTGCAGCGTCTTCATTAGCAAGCCACTGTTTAACTGGATCCATTGTCTCGCTGAATAACAGCTCATGGGAAAAGACAAACACATCATTACCGAATGCTAAAGCAATCCCTTCTATAGAAGCATGATGTGGATTTTCGCCAATTGCTTCAATGTACAAACCATGTGTTTCAGGTTTAGATGCAAGCACATTGATTAACTGAGCAATATGCGGCGATTGCTCATCTAACTGATATATATTAAGCGCATCGAGCGCTTGTTTTGCTTCATCTGCAGTTGAGCCGCTGGCTGCACCTACGTTAAGCCGCTCAAGCAATGACTTAAATTCAAGCTTTGCAAGCTGTTCAGCCAGCTTAGCAGAATCGTAGCCATTGTAGCTAAATTCATCCTCTGTCAGCTCAATTGGCACTTCACGGAAAATGGTAGCAAGTTGCTTACTCATTAAAGCAGACTCTTTATGATTTGTTAAATTTTCTTTAAGCTTACCTTTTTGAGCATCGAGATTAGCCAGCACCTCTTCAACAGTTGGGAACTGATGAAGCAGCTTTAATGCAGTCTTTTCACCGACCCCCGGTACACCAGGAATATTGTCCGACGTATCCCCCATCAATCCTTTAAGATCAATAATCTGCTCTGGCTTTAAGCCGTATTTCTCTTGAATTGTATCCGGGGAGTAAAGCTCGACCTCGCTAACACCTTTACGCGTAACCGCAATTGTGACGTTGGAGGAGGCAAGCTGAAGCATATCTTTATCTCCAGAAATGACTAGCGTCTCAATTCCTTCCTTATCTGCTTTCGCACTTAGCGTACCAATAATATCATCTGCCTCGTAGCCCGCAATTTCGTATTGGGCAATACCGAAGGCAGTAAGCAGCTCTTTTAGCAACGGAAACTGCTGCGATAGCTCTGGCGGTGTCTTTTGTCGACCCGCTTTATATTCTTCAAATTGCTCGTGACGAAAATTCGTTTTTCCTGCATCAAAGGCAACCAATATATGTGTAGGCTTATGTTCTTCTAGCAGCTTCAACAGCATTGTTGTAAATCCATAAATCGCATTCGTCTGCATGCCCGAAGAATTTGTAAGAGGAGGCATAGCGAAAAACGCACGATATGTAATACTATTTCCATCAATTAACATCCATTTTTTCATTAGAAGCTGCACCTCATTCTATTAACTTATCGCTTCATTATTTTTCATCTATACTATGATACCACAAAAAGGACCTTCCCTAATCATATTGTGAAGGGAAAGTCCTATATAATTGTTGATATATTTTATAGCAAAACGGTTACAGCTCCCCAAAAATGGGTTCTGGGAGAATGCAAGTGTAGAGAATTGGAATGATGATAACGGAGGGCATAGAAGGTACATTTGCGAGGAACATCAATACAGAATAAAACTCGTATGCTTGAACAAGGTGCTAAGCATTCAAATCAGGTCGCTTACCAGTTACGAGATAGACGACACTTTCGCCGATATTCGTAGCGTGATCTCCAATGCGTTCAATATAACGCCCGACAAGGCTTAATGTTTGCGCCTGGGCAATATCGCTAGGGTTTTCTATCATTAGGATTAAAAGCTCACGTGTCATTTGTGAATATAATTCATCGATCTGATCATCGTCTTTGGCCATTTTATAGGCAAGGTCGACATTTTCATGTAAGAAGGCTTGCAGCGCTTCATAGGTCATATTGCGAATAATTTCTCCCATAAGTGGAATATCAATTAACGGCTTAATAAGCGGCTCGCCGTGCAGCTTAATAGCCGCTTTCGCGATGTCTACTGCCAAATCCCCCATCCGCTCTAAATCACTTGAAATCCGAAATGCGGCGATTATTCGCCGTAAATCTTTGGCAACTGGCTGCTGGGTTACAATTAGCTTTGAGCCAAGATCTAATATTTTTTCTTCCATCTCATTGACGTGGAAATCATCTGCAATTACTTTTTTCGCTAGCTCTGAATTATTGCTTTTTAATGCTTGAATGGCTTCATCCACTGCATTTTCAACAAGCTCACCCATTGTAACGATCCATTGATTTAGCTGTTCCAAACCTTGATCAAAATCTTTGCGCACGATCATCATTTGTCTCCTCCTAATTATTTATCTCGTAGCTTCCTTAACCAAACCGACCGCTAATATAATCTTCGGTTCGTTTATCACTAGGATTGGAAAACAGCTGCTCTGTTTCATCGAATTCGATTACTTCTCCGTTTAAGAAAAATACGGTTTGATTCGAAACGCGTGCTGCTTGATGCATATTGTGAGTAACCATTACAATCGTATAGCGTTCGCGCAGCTCCTGAACAAGCTCCTCAATTTTTAACGTTGAAATAGGATCTAAGGCTGATGTAGCCTCATCCATAAGCAAAATATCTGGATTAACCGCAAGCGCACGAGCAATACATAATCGCTGTTGCTGTCCGCCAGATAAGGAAAATGCTGAACGTTTCAGATGATCCTTTACCTCATCCCATAATGCCGCTGACTTAAGACTGCTTTCCACAATTTCATCTAGCCTCTGCTTATTTGTAATACCATGCAAGCGCGGGCCATAGGCAATATTGTCATAAATGGATTTAGGAAATGGATTGGGCTGTTGAAACACCATTCCGACCTTTTTCCGTAAAGTTTCAACATCAACCTCCTGCGAATAAATATTGACATTGCTAATAAGCAGCTCCCCTTCAATTCTAGTTCCTGCAATCATATCATTCATTCGATTTAACGTGCGCAGCAATGTTGATTTACCGCAGCCTGATGGTCCGATAAAGGCGGTCACCGCTTTTTCAGGTATCGTTAAATTGATATTTTTCAAGGCGTGAAACTGCGAATAGTAAAGATTTAAGCCTTTAGCTTCAATAATAGTAGTCATGTACTTTCCTCCATTTGTTGATCAGCCTACAAGTTTTTTTGATATTTGTTACGAATAATTACCGCAGAAATATTTAATATAATTAAAACTGCTAGCAAAATAATAATTGCGCTTGCTCCTAAATCCTTAAATTCTACGGAAGGTCGTGAGATCCAATTATAAATTTGAATTGGCATTGCAGTAAAAGCATCGCTTAAGCTCTTAGGTAAAAATGCGACATACGTTGCCGCTCCGACAATAATCAATGGAGCAGTCTCACCAATCGCTCGGGAAACTGCTAAAATCATGCCTGTCAAAATTCCTGGCATCGCTGAAGGCAACACTGCACGTGACACCGTTTGCCATTTCGTAGCGCCCAAAGCAAATGAGGCATCACGTCTTGCTTGCGGGACTGCGCGAATGGCTTCCTGTGCAGCAACAATAATAATAGGTAAAACTAATAGTGTCATCGTCAAAGCTCCAGATATTAAGCTTTTTTGCAAGCTAAGCATGCGAACAAATAACGCGAGACCTAAAATTCCATAGACGATAGAAGGCACTCCCGCTAAGGTGCTAATGTTTAACTGAATAAGACGGGTGAATCTATTTTTTGCTGCATATTCCTCTAAGTAAATCGCTGCTCCAACCCCTAAAACAAACGAAAGTGGGATTAAAATAAGCATAATGTATAATGAGCCGATTAATCCTGACTTCATCCCAGCATTTTCCGCTTTGCGCGAAGGAAAGTTTGTAAAAAGCTCAGGTGATAAATGTGACCAGCCATCAATCATAATATCGATAAGCAGCACAGCTAAGGCAACAATGCCAAAAGATGTGGCAAGCAAAAAGAAGAGATGCAACCATTTATCTTTCATTCTGCGATAAGCGATCTGCTGACGATTGCTATCTTGAAAAACACTCATTTGCTAGTACCCCTCTCTGAAGCGTCTCGAAATATATTGCGCAAGCAAATTCAATAGAAACGTAAACAGAAACAATGTCATGCCAACGGCAAAGATCGAGCCGTACTCAATGCTTCCATGCGCTACATCACCGAGACTAACCTGTACAATATAGGCAGTCATCGTTTGAATGCTCTCTAATGGATTAAAGGTTAATGCAGGGGTAGAGCCTGCTGCAAGCGTAACGATCATCGTTTCACCTAGCGCTCGAGAAAATGCTAGTACTGCTGAGGATACAATTCCCGAGAATGCGGCAGGAACAACGATTTTAAGTGCTACCTCAAAACGTGTCGCCCCTAAAGCAAAAGCTCCATCTCTTAAAGTTCGCGGAACAGCTCTCATCGCATCCTCACTAAGCGAGCAGATCATCGGGATAATCATAATGCCCACTGCAATTCCAGCGCTTAATGCGTTATAGACGCCTGCGCTAGGAAAAATAAATTGAATCATAGGAGTAATTATGCTAATTGCAAAATATCCATACACAATAGTAGGAACTCCAGCAAGTACTTCTAAAACTGGCTTAACCATTCGCCGCAGCTTATCTGGTGCATATTCAGAAAGATATATTGCACTTGCTAAACCAATTGGCAGCGCTATTGCAAGAGCGATTAATGTAACTAAAAACGTACCCGTTAACAATGGCAATATGCCAAATTGCTTTGGCTCAATTAAGGCGGACCATTTTGTTCCGAATAAAAAATCAACAAGCGGGACGGATTTAAAAAAGTTTACCGTCTCAGATAACAATGTAAAAACAATGCCTATTGTCGTAAAAATCGAGACGATAGCACACATAAATAAAAAAACTGGCATAATTCTATTCATGACGCTGATACGATTATTTTTAAATGGATTATCTTGAACGATTGGTACTTTTTCTACAATGTTTATTGAATCTATCTTACTGGACATAAGATCCCCCCTGACTGCATAGAATGCTTTGAAATAAGACAGCTATCTATTAATCTTCGACAAATTATATTTGTGCAAATTATATAAGAACAAATTATATTAGGGACTGATTATACAGCCCCTGCCTGCTAATGTCTTTATTTTTGCAAAGCTTCGATTTTAGCTAATTGCTCGTCATAATTTTCAGACGGCATACCTACATATCCAACATCTCCTGCTAGCTGAGCAGCATGCTCGATATAAAATTTAACGAAAGCAGCAACCTCTGGACGAGCCATTTCTGCGTTATTCACATATATATATAATTCTCGGGAAAGCGGCTTATACGAGCCGTCGTTAATCGTGTCATAGCTTGGAGTAACTGGACCGTCTCCTCCATCAATAGGAACAACTTTCAGCAAGTCTTTATTTTCTTCATAATAAGCGTAGCCAAAGTACCCAATACCGTTAGCTGTACCTGCCACTCCAGTAACAAGAGCATTGTCGTCCTCAGAGAATGTTACCCCTTCTGTTTTCATGCTGACGTCAGCCAATACTACTTCAGCAAAGTAATCATACGTGCCTGAATCTGCACCTGGGCTAAAAATGACAATTGGCTCATTTGGCCATTCTGAACGAATATCAGACCAGTTCGCTGCTCCGCCTTCTACGGAAAAGATCTTTGTAAGCTCCTCAACAGTTAAATAGTCAATAAAATCATTTTGCTGACTAACTACAACAGAAAGTCCATCATATGCAATCGGAATTTGTGTATATTCAATTCCTGCTGCTTTAGCTGCATCCGCCTCAGTATCCTTCATTGGACGAGAGGCGTTTGCAATTGGAATTTCACCTACTGTAAATTGCTTCATTCCGCCGCCTGTTCCACTTACTCCTATCGGTACACGCACATCGCTGTGCACTTTATTAAATTCCTCTGCAACAGCCTCTGTTATCGGAAAAACTGTGGATGAGCCGTCGATTTTAATTTCACCGCTTAGCTTTACTTCTTGTTCAGATGAAGCATTTGCATTGTTTGTCGGTGCTTCGGCTATCGTGTTACTGTTTGCTTGCTGGTTATTGCTTTCCCCATTTTTACTTGAATTGCTGCAAGCGCCTGCAGTTAATAAAATTACAGCCAAAGCAAACGTCGCGAACCCCTTTACTGTCTTGCTTTTCATCATCATATCCACTCCTCCAATTTCTTTCTCTTTAGAACTATGAATAACTGTTGTCTGTTACATGTTTAATAGTAATTTTAGATTGTTAATCTCGTATTTCTTCTATGTAAATTCGTCGTAAAAAGAAATGAAGTTTTTAAACGTTTTGTTTACATTACTTTTGCAAATTTAATAGTTTAGTTAACTCATTCATCGTTTGCAGAGCCTGCTTATTGGCTATTGATGCCTGATTATCAATTAGCTTAAGCTCGGCATTATTTTCTGCAATCATATTAAACAGCTCTTGAAAAATTGCTTCTGCGTTAGCGATAAGTTCATCTCCTTGCTTCACTAACTTTGCTCCTTCTTCACATTGCTGCTTGCTTTCCTCAATAGCATTCACAATTAAGGCTATTGCCTCCTTAATTTGCTCAGCATATTGTTTTGTTTCATTTGCTAAACTCATCATCTCTGTTGCGACCACACTAAAGGTTCGTCCATCACTGCCAGCTCGTGCTGCTTCAATTGTTGCATTTAAGGCTAATAAATGACTTTGCTCGCTTATTCCTTGCACTAACTTTGTAACTTTCCCGATCATGGCGGCACTATGCTGTAGCTGCTCCATTTGCTGCTGTTGCTTGATCGCATTTGAGCTAATAAATGAGATCGCCTGTGTTAGTCTGCTAAGCATCGTTTTTCCCTCTAACGTCATATCGACCATTTGCTTAAATTTTTGCTCACTGCCGTGTACGACAAGCTGTACCCGCTCCACTTCATGAACGATCTGCTGAATGCTTTGCTGTGAGGACGTAATTAGCAATAGCTGTTGCTGTCTAAGCTTTTTTTGTAAAACCGTCGATAGCTCAAGCAGACTGGACATAGTTAGAACACCTTTTACCACTTTTTCGTCACAAACGATTACACATTCATATTGGCTTGCCCCTGTTCGGTCCAATGCTTGCCGAACAATTTGTTGGACATCCATTTTCAAATCGATCAGTAGCGGATTAGGGTTCATTAGCTTTGTTATTGGACGATGACTGAATAAATCGCGAATTAACGGCACGCTTAGCTTTACAAACAGCTCATTGCGCATAATAAGTCCAACCGCTTGATGCCGCTCATCAACGACAACTAAACATTCAAACTCTGGCTCATTTTGAAACATTGTCAGAGCTTCCTCACAATTGGTAGATTTATGTATAAGCGGGACCTCAATCATTGCTTGCTGAAGCAATTGCCCATTGTCATTGTCTACTACGAACATCGTATGTCGCCCCTCTATCTCTTTTTGAGCTAACTATAGAGAAGGAGAGTTAACTTATTTACTTAAATTTGTAAACTCAAGATTAAATATTTAAAAATTTGAAGTTGCTTATCCTAGAAGTAGCTTTATAATGAAAAAGAAAGCGATAACAATAATTTGCTTCAGTAAAAAAGGTTACACCATATCTTAAAACTCATTTGCCACTACGAAACTGTTTGGGAGGGGATAGTAGATGGAGGCTTACCATGAAATCGTTCCTTACGATAATCCGTTACTAAGGATTCGGATATTCCAATCACAGCGCAAACCTCATACGAGAACAGAGTGGCATTACCATAAACAGCTTGAGCTGTTGCTTATCCTTAAAGGACAGCTTGATTTATATATGGAATCCGATATGATCTCATTAACTGCTGGTAATGTCGCCATTCTTGGTACTTACGAGCTTCATCGAGACTATTGCTCTTCCCACTTGGAATATATCGTTGTCCAGTTTGATTTGGAGCATTTTTTCGATCAAAGCTCAATTTCTTATATGCGTTATTTTTCTGAAACGCGTGAGCCGTTAAGCCGTGCAAATTATATTTTTGCCGAACAACCGCACATTCAGCTTGAGGTCGCTAAATGTGTGCGAACAATATTGCAAGAAGCTAGCAATAAAGAAGCAGGCTATGAAATTGCAGTAAGTATTCTTATTAAGCAAATTCTGTTACTGCTGCTGCGCAACGATAATCGGAAAGTTTTATCCGAGCAGGATCCTTTTGATAAAATGCGGCTAAAACCAGTATTAGATTATGTGGAGCAACATTTGACCGATCGCATTCAAGTAGAAGAAGTATGCCAAATCGTTAATATGAGCTACTATTATTTTGTAAAGTTTTTCAAAAGATCAATTGGCTTGTCGTTTACGGAATATGTGAACTATCGGAAGGTAAAGCGCGCAGAACGTTTGCTGCTAACGAAGGATTTAAGTATTACAGAGGTTGGAGAACAAATAGGAATGCCGAATATGGCACATTTCTATAAAATGTTCAAGAAATATAACGATTGCTCGCCAAAGCAATATCAGAAAAAAATGCTGCAGTGGACTTCAGCTGATTCACAAAAATAAATATAAAGCAATAAAAGCTCGAAGACCTAACGACTAGGACTTACGAGCTTTTTTGGCATAACTAGTTTATAACCAACACCGCGGATCGATTCAATCCGAACCGATTGCTGTTCTAGCTCAAGTTTTTTACGAAGTGAGCTGACATGCACATCAACTGTGCGCTGGCCGCCAATATAATCAAATCCCCAAACGACATTCATTAGATCGTCGCGACTAATCACCATGCCTGGACGCTGGACCAAATATAACAAAACCTCAAATTCCTTTGGCCGCAAAGATATTGGCTGATTTTTAACACTAACCTCATATTTTTCTGGATAAATCGAAAGTTCACCTGCTTGTATAACTTTCTCATTTGATAAATTCGGCTTTGGCACATCATTTTGTGTTCTGCGCAAAACAGCGGATACTCGCGCTAGCAATTCAGCAACACCAAATGGTTTCGTAATATAATCATCAGCCCCATGCCGCAAGCCTTGAACAACCTCTTCCTCTGCATTGCGAGCAGTTAAAATAATAACAGGCGTCCGAACACCATGTTGATGGAGGCGGTTTAACACCTCAAAGCCATTCATGCCGGGCAGCATAATATCGAGAATAATTAAATCAAATTTATGCTCTAATGCAATTTGCAGCCCTTCACTGCCATTTTCAACGACAGTTGTCTCATAGCCTTCTTGATTCAAATTATATGTTAACAACCTAGCTAATGTAGGCTCGTCCTCGATAACTAATATTTTATTAGACATTATGAAACCTCCATCATTATACGATTTCTTTGTTTCCTCTATCGATAGTGTAACACTATCATGATTTGTGTGTAAAACATAAATAACGGACATCTTCATTTGTAAATCTTCCCTAATGATGTTAATGAATTGCTGGCAGCTCTAATGTAAATGTAGTGCCTTTGCCGACTTCACTTTGTACAGTTATTACACCTTTATGCAGTTCAACCAAATGCTTGACGATTGATAGACCAAGACCTGTTCCGCCTGAACTTCTAGAACGCGCTTTATCTACCCGATAAAACCGCTCAAAAATTCGCGGAAGATCTTTTTCTGGGATACCGATGCCAGTATCTGCTATTTCAATTCGAACCTTCTCTTGCTCAGTTAATGCAATTCGCACATCAACCTTTCCTCCATCAGGTGTGTAGGCTATTGCATTGCTTAGCAGATTAACAAAGATTTGTCGCAAACGATCCTCATCAGCCTCCATGTAAAGTTCCTGCGGAGCAGTTAAATTCACTTTAATATGTTTTCGCTTCGCACTTACTTCTAAAATCGTAATCGTGTCTGCCATAAAGCTTGAAATATCTACAGGCGACAAAATTAGCGGGGCACGACGTGACTCGATTTTCGACAGCTCCAATATATCTCCAATTAAGCGATCAAGCCGCTCACTTTCATCATAAATAATTTGCAGAAACGAATGGGCTGTTTCTTCATCTTTCACAGCACCGCCTAGTAGCGTCTCAGCAAAGCCTTTCACGGCCGCAATTGGCGTTTTCAGCTCATGGGATACATTGGCTACAAATTCACTGCGCATCCGTTCAAGTCTGCGTATAGCTGAAACGTCTTGCAGCACAAGCAGGATACCGCTAAAATCCTTACCTTGTGACTGATAAATCGGCACTAGATTCAGCTCAAGCAGTCTTTCCTCTGGATAATAAAACGTGATTTCATCATGAATTAGTTGTCGGGTATCAAAGCCTTCTGAAATTAGCTGAGCTAGCTCATACTGTTGCTTAATCTCGCTGTAATGCTTGCCGATTAACTTAGAGGCAGATACGCCTAAAATTTGCTCTGCTCGTTCATTCATTATAAGAATAGCACCACTGCTATCCATCATAATGACTCCGTTTATCATATTGCTTAATACACTTTGCAGATGGTTCTCATTTTCGCGAATACGTGTCATTTGAATTTGCAAACTGTCTGCCATGGCATTAATTGCATTGCCAAGCTCACCAATTTCATCATTTTTTGTGTTTTCTACACGCGCGCGATAATCCATATTTCGTATTTTTTTCGCGACCTGAGTAATTTTTTCAAGCGGCTTAGTAAGGCCGAGTGCAATGCGGTAGCTAATTAACGCAGCAATTATAAATAAAATAATTAAGCCTACAACAAGCACAGCGGTTAAGCTGCTAATCGACTGTTCAACCTCTCCTAAGCTTATCGCTAATCGCAGCACATAGATTTCATTGCTAGCTGTATTCGTAACGGGAATAGCAACATAAAGCATATTTTCATGCTGCGTTTCACTTGAACGCGTGGATTTGCCTATCCCGCTTTCTAATGCACCGATAACTTCTTCACGATGACTATGATTGTCCATTCTCCGTGCATCGTAGCTGGAATCTGCAAGCACTGTACCGTCAGCTTTCATTAAAGTGATACGGGCATCTGTCAATTGATGGAGCTGTACTGCACGCTCTGTATAATACTTAATAAGCTCTTTATCGTCGCCCGCAATCCAGTCCATTTGCGCAGCGATAAGCTTCATTTCACGCTCTAATGTATCCTCTAGTACATTGATATGGTTTTCCTTAAATGTGTTCAGCATTAAAAAGCCCGAAGCTATAACTGAAAGTGCAACCATTGAAATAATAATAAGCGTCAGCCTTGCACGAAAGCTTAACAATATATGTCCCTCCTAATATTCTCGCAGGCTGGTTAACCTGTATTAACTATATCACTGATTTGTAAACGTGCTGTTAACGAAATGTAAACTAGTTGTTTACTTCAATTACCGCTATAATAGCATAAGAACTGCAGATGCACGACATTTATATGAAATGAGGTGCCGATGTGAATAACAGCCATTACTTCAAATCAATCATTCAAATGCAATATGTTCGCCGCTGGCAGGAATTTTCGCCACGTTATATTGATAATGCAGCCAGTCATAGCTTCCGCTGTGCCAGCATTGCAGTACTAATCAGTATTGTTGAACGAAGATTGTTGCAAAAGGATATTCCTGCAGCTCTGCTTATTGGAAGAGCGCTATTACATGATTTGAATGAAACAGTTACTGGCTCGATTAAATATGTAACGAAAAAGGAAAAGTCGCTGGCAGGTCATATTCAACGATTAGAAAATGAAGTGAATCGCCAACTTGTTAGCAAATTATCGAAATCGCTACAAAACTCATTTACGGAATATATTGTCTATGCAGAGGACGATAGCTACATCGGCGGCTTAGTTCGAGAAATTGATTCGTTTGATGCGATGCTTTTTTGCAAGCGAGAAAGCGACCTGCAACAGGGAGGGTATTTTGCTGCACGTTATCATGAGCTGCGAAGCCAGCTACTACAGAGCAAATACGACTCTATCCGCTGGCTGCTGCATGCACAGGAGCAAGATCAAGGGGTCGCGCAGTTTTTACATTACATTTTAAATCTCGATTTAATTGAACGTTGGGGCGGCAGCTTTAATTTAATTCCCGATAACGATGCTACGCATAGCTTTCGGGTCGCTGCCATCGCTTTGTTTAATGCTCATTTGGAAAAAGAAAAATATAATCATGCCCATATAAACCTTTATGCCTTGCTAGGAAAAGCAATTATGCATGATGTCGTTGAAGGAGTTAGCGGTGATGTCGCTTCGCCAATTAAACACTCCTCTGCGGAAATTAAACAGGCTTTTGCTCAGTTCGAAGCACAAGTAGCTCGAGATATGGTGCATGAGCTGCCAAGCTTTATGATCGAGGATATGATGGACTTTCTCGTTTACGCGAAGGACGATAGCTATGAAGGCGAGCTCGTTGATATTGCAGATAAAATCGACGCACTAATTAAAAGCAATCTTGAAATACGTAACAATCCACATTATGCCTCCAAATATGAGCAGCAATTAATTCAAATTCAGCATCGTTATGAAAATCCATCGGTTATTTTCTTTTTAGCTTATATTTTGCATGATTTGACGTTTGATCATATTATGCGTTAATGATGTGCTAAAAATATTAAAAAATATCAATAGCCAAGCAGACGAATATCCCCGCTTGAATTCGAGGTATTTATTGTCGCTTGGCTATTATTTGCCAGAAGTTAATATCTATTCGTTTTATTTTCTTTTTAATGACTTCGCATATTGTGAAATTGCCGCATAGAATTCCTTCCATTGCTTACTTCCTGTAATTGGCGGTGCAGCTTGAGCAGCAGCCAGCTCCTCTTGCTCTTGACGAAATTCTTCGCTAGCATCCTTTAACCCGTTTGTTACGTTAGCAGCTGGCTTTTCACTTGACTCATTGTCGCTTCGCTTTATTTGCTCATTTGTCTTGCTCGACTCTTTTTGCTCGGCAGTCACGAAAATTTCTGTTTCATTTATCAAATGCTGCTCACTCCTTTAACCAGCTATTGCGCAACGTAAATAGCTCGCGCAATTCATCCGTACTCAGCTCAGTAATCCATTGTTCAGATTGCTGAACAATTTGCTCATTCAGCATTTGTTTGCTGTCGATCATCGCGTCAATTTTTTCCTCCAGCGTACCGATCGTAATAAATTTATGCACCTGTACTTGTCTCGTTTGCCCAATACGAAATGCACGGTCAGTTGCTTGATTTTCTACTGCAGGATTCCACCAACGATCAAAATGAATGACGTGATTTGCTGCGGTTAAATTTAGCCCTGTTCCTCCAGCCTTTAAGCTTAAAACAAATGCTACATGCGGCACATTCTCATCCTGGAAGGCTGCTATCATTTCATCACGCTTTTGCTTTGGAACTCCGCCGTGTAAGTACGGAATTTCCAGCTCGTAGCGCTGCTCTAACAGCTGCTTAATTTGCTGACCCATTTCCAAATATTGAGTAAAAATTAAGCAACGCTCTCCTAGTTCGGCAATATGATCAACAATTTCCAACAATCGCTCTAACTTGCTGGAACGAGTAATCGCCCATTGCTTTTTCGTTTGCTGTCCTAATAATAGCGCAGGATGATCGCATAATTGTTTAAGCTTCGTTAATGAGCCGAGAATTAATCCTCTGCGCTGCATTGGCGGTTCCTTATCCAGTCTCTCGAGCAGCTCGCTTACGATACCTTCATATAAGGAAACCTGCTCAGCCGTTAAAGGAATAAAGCTCTTTGTCTCTTGCTTGTCAGGCAACGAAAGTGAAATATTTGGATCTCGCTTCACCCTTCTTAGCATAAATGGCTTTACCCAGCGTTGTAGCGCTTCGATTTTGCCACTATCCTTCTCACGCTCAATCGGAACTATCATCGAACGGCGAAACTGATAGAGACTTCCTAAATAGCCTGGATTAATAAAATCATAGATTGACCATAGCTCTGTTAAGCGATTTTCCATCGGTGTCCCTGTTAAAGCAATGCGATGCTTTGCAGACAGTTTACGAATTGCGCTAGACTGCTTCGTATAAACATTTTTAATATTTTGTGCTTCATCAAGACAAAGCGAATCCCAAACAATTCCTCCTAAATCTTCAGCATCAATTTGTGCTAAAGCATAAGAGGTAATTACCAAATCAGCACCTTGCACGGCAGCTATAAACTGCTCACCTTTCAGGCGCTTTGAGCCATAGTGCAAAACAACACGCAAATGCGGTACAAAGCGCTGCAGCTCTCGCTCCCAGTTACCGATTACTGATGTCGGACAAATAAGCAAGGAAGGACTTTCTCTCTGCTCCAGCTCACTTTCCTTTATATTTGCTAAGTAAGCCATATATTGAATCGTTTTCCCTAAACCCATATCATCAGCAAGCACTGCGCCCAAACCGTAGCGGCGTAAAAAAAGTAGCCATGAGGTTCCTTGCTGCTGGTATGGACGCAGCTCTCCTAAGAATAGGGCTGGAGGTTCAACTAGCGGTATTTCACTAACGTTTTGCAATTGTGCGAGCCATTTCATTAAATATTGATTGAATTCGATTTCTGTTTCGATATTATCGTCCAGCTCATCCTCGATCCAATCTCCATGCTCGCCGCGCAAGTGCATTTGCAGCACATCACTAAAAGTTAACCCTTTTTTTCGATGAACGTGTTTTATCCATTTTTTTACACGAGCAATATCATCGGCTGAAAGATAAACCCACTGCTCTCCTATTTTGACAAGACCGCGATTGCTTGCAGCTAGCTCAAGAAACTGCTCTTCACTAATTTCGCTGTCTCCTAAAGCAAATCGCCAATCGAATTGGACAATTTGACTTAGCCCAAACATCGGCTCTGCAGGTGATCCTAGCGCACCGCGAATTTTACCTTTAATTTTTAAGCGACGATTTTTTACATTTTCCCACCATGACGGCAAAATAACTTTACAACCTGCTGCCAGTAACTGTTGGCTAACATATTCTAAAAATTGCCATGCTTCTTGCTCTGACATCGCATGCTGTAAAATTCCATTATTATTAAATTGAAGATCTTGTTCTATCACTTGTTTATATCGCTGCTGCTCACGCATTAACTTATCTGGCAATGTTTCAAGCCATTCAGCAGGTAAAGGCAGCTTACTGCCATCTATCGCTTGCATCATCCAGCGACTACTGCTAGAAATACCAGATGCTGGCGCAGAAGATTTGCTTTGCGCAAATGAAGAATTTTCATATTGTAACAAATACCACTGCTCATGCAGACTGCTATAAATTGATGTGCGCAGCATCCAGCTAGCATTTTTATGAGCTGGCTCATGCAAGGAAATTGCCAGCTTATAAGGAACTGTCCCTGCTTTATAACCTATGCTCGCTAACCATTCATCCTCATCATCTACAGTTGTCATCAATATGCTCTCACTTATATCGTTAAGCAAGTTATCCCAGCTCCGCTTAACAGCTTCATCAACCTCGAGCAATTCATTAATAATTAAGCTAGGCCATAACTGAATCCCTTCAAAGCCAAAAGCCTGTGCCTGCAGCAACATATTTTCCCACTGCTGCTGCTGATCTGCTGTAAGAACAAGCCTCCAGCTAGCCTGGTCTTTGCTCCATAATGCTGCGTCAGGCTCAAATTGTCCCTGCTCTAAACTGTGAACCAGTAACTGTGCCATACTGCGCATAAGCATTAACCGTTCACTATGTGCAAGTTTTAGAATTTGCAAAGCTCCTGGCGCGGTTAAAAACTCAAATGCTTGACGTGGCGTTAACGTTAGAATGGTGCGGCCATTTAATTTACTTTCCTCAATATCTGTGCCGTACCATGAACGAGCATCCCATCCAAATAAATAGGTTCTTAGCTGACCGTACGTCGTCTCCTTCCAACCGTCTACGCGCAGGACAATGCTATAATTTAATTGTTCATCTCGATTCCATATACCATCAATGGATATAGTCTGAACGCCTTCGTTGTTCATCATTCCAATTATTTTCCTTTCACAAGCTCCTCTTGTAATGCACGAAGCCGACTATATTTGCTCTGCATCCGCTCATTATAGCTCTGCCATACATCAAGTTTATCTAATTGCTCATATAAGCTATATAATTTCTTCATATGCTTCGCTGCCATTCGATAACCTTGACGATTACGCGAATGAATCGCCTGTTCAATCGCTTGATGATACATCGGCAGCAGCACTTGAGGTGCATGCAATTCTACTTTTTGCATTTCAGAGCCTTTAAAGTCTTCCGGCTTTCGTCCCATATACATTTGTAAATCTGCCCAAGCAGTATATTCTCCCTGTGAATAGTAGTAATCCGTTAACGCTTGATAGGAATGCGGCAGCAGCTCAAGCATTGCCTCAATCCATTTTTTCTCCTGTGGCTGTTGATTTAATGCTTTTCGCAATAAAGATAAAAATGGTCCGACTGAACGCAAATGATTGCCTCCAGAAAATTGCTGCATCAGCCACGTCATCCATATCGTCACTATGTCCCAACGCTCGCCTGCCATACGCTGTTCTATCATCGGATATACTAAACGTTGTACTTTCTCAAATGGACATTGCTGAACATAAGCAAGTGCAGTTTCATCATCATTACAATGAAAAGCTAATGCTGCTAACGAGCCATTAATCAATTGCAGCATATACGGTCGCTGTTCATATTTTAGATTTCGCTGAAGCTCGTTCTTTATGTCTTCTTCCAGCGGCTGTCGACCAGCGGCTACTGCCATCATGCGATAAATGATATGTTCCCATTCCAGCATCGGCTTTTCATATGTTTCAGCACATTCGTAGGCAAACAAAAATAGCTGCTGCAACCAGCGTTGTTGAAATGGCTGTAATCTGTCGTTTTGGAGTTGCTCAAACGTTTCATAAAGTTGACTGATCCATGGATCTGAAATACGTTTAAAGCTAATTTCATGATAATAACGGCTAAAACTATCAGTAGCTTGTAATGCACGTTCACCTAAGTAAAGCACAAATAATATTGAGGCGCACCAATGCATTCGTTGCACCTCATATTCACTATTTCTAGCCAAACTTTTTATTGCGGTTAACGTTTGCGAAAGCGGATGAAATGAATGCTTGCATTTTTTCCATTCATCGCCAAATCGTTCACGCAATTTATTAAATAATCCTTCGATTTCTGTATCTTGATCGATGGTTGGCTGCTGCTCTTTTCTTTCTATCGTTGCTGCTTTTACAATGCCAACTATTTGAAAATAGGCTTGCTCAGCGAGAACTTTTCCATTTTCCAAAGTCATGCAATATTGAAAAAACAGTGCACCGATATGCTCACAAAGCTGTGGTTGCTGGCATGTGCAACTGCTGTAGCGAATATGCTCAGAATCAATCACAACTGCATGCAGCTCTCCATCTCTAACTATTCCATTAATCATTCCGCCAGCATAAACCTTTACCTTCTGTACCGCTTCATCCTGCATAAGCTGCCAAGCTTGCTTAACAGTAGAGGTATACGCTCCATTCTGGCAAAGCTGAACAAATGCCGCCAGCAATTGATTATAGATTTGCATGCGTATTGATTCACCTCATTTTTATTCTCTCCATTCTAACTATTATATCAAAAAAACAAAAAAAGCGTACGAACAGATAAGCAATTAATTGCTTATTTGCCCGTACGCTGCTCGTATTTTATTACTTGCTTGCGACGATATGTAATTGTCTATTGATCTTTTTCATTTAAATGCGGCAACGAAACTGTAACAGCGGTACCTCTATTCTCTTGGCTATTAAGCTCTATTTGCCCATTATGGAGATCTATAATCTTTTTCACAATGGATAAGCCTAATCCATATCCATCAAGAAAAGGGATGGAACGCTCTCTGTAAAATCGTTCAAAAAGCAATCCATTGTCAGGTTTTTCCAAACCTTCGCCGCTGTCCTTGATAATAACGATACAATGATGATGATCCTCTTTCACCTCGATCGTTATGCTGCCTTCTTCAGGTGTATGCTTGATCGCATTGGACAGCAAATTACTCCAAACCTGCTGCAAAAGAATTTTATCACCGTATATGAATATGTTATCCTTTATTTTTAATGTACTTAAAAGCTTTTTATGCGAAAGCTGATATTCAAAAAGTTGAAGTGTATGGCGAAGCTGATCTTTTACTGGATAGTTTTGCTTGGATAGTGTTATCCCTTTATGCTCTAAACGAGCTAGCAGTAACAATTGACTGCATAGTTCTGAAAGCTGATTGACCTCATCGCTAATTATTTTTGCAAAATCAATTCGTTGCTGCTCTGTTGCTCCATCATGTTGAATAAGCATAGCATAGTTTTGCAAAATTGCTAAAGCGGCATGTATTTCATGAGAAACATCTGCAACAAATGCTTGTGCAGCTTGTTCTGATGTCTGCAATTCCGCTTGTTTACTGTATAGTTGCTCTACTTTTTCCCCCAGCTTATTGATTTTTTGCTTAGATTTCCGCAGCAAAACGATGAGTAAAAGGGTAACTAATATAAGCAAAGCTAGAATACAATTGAATGCAATAAACTGCAACGATAGTTTATCTGTCGAATAATTGAGCAGCTTTAGGCTACTATTCATTTCACGCACACCTCAAGCTTATAGCCTAGCCCTCTTATAGTACGTATTCTAAAACTATGCTCGTATTGAGCAAAGCGTTTACGCAACCGTTTAATATGTACATCAATTGTTCGTTCATCTCCGCTGTAATCAGCTCCCCAAATTAATGTAATTAACTCATCACGTGTAAACAGTCTGCAAGGATATTGGGCTAACTGGGCTAACAGTTCAAATTCCTTAAGCGGCAATATTTGCACTGTTTCACCGTCAGTTACCTCATGATTTATTCGATCGATAACAAGCTTATTTAGGCGAATTTTATCGCTCGCGACAATATAATAACGGCGAAAGAGAGCTTTAATACGAAACAATAGCTCTGGCAGCTCAAATGGCTTAGTTACATAGTCATCTGTACCACTTAAATATCCTTGCTCCTTCTCCTCTATTTTCTGATGTGCTGTTAACAAAATAATTGGAATATCATAATTGCTTCTAATATAACGGCATACATCTAAACCATTAATTTCAGGCATGTTCACATCCAAAATTGCTAAATCAATATGATAATCCTGCATAACTTGAAGCGCTTGTTTTCCGTTATCTGCTTCAACGACTTTAAATCCTTCTCGCGTTAAATAATGATTAACCTGCAAACGAATCCGTGCATCATCATCAGCAATTAGCAGCTGCTTCATAGCAATCTCCACCTTCTCTAACTCCAATATTGCAAAATACAGAAGGTATTTTCTATTATTTTACAACTATTATTGATAATGATAATCAATATCGTTTGTTTTGTAAACCATTACTTTTGCTCTAATTCTGGATACAGCATCGGCAATAATGCATCGATCGCTTCAATTGCCAATATATTGCCTGTTGTACCAAACAGCTCTTCCTCCAGGTCATAAACTCGATTATTTTTCACCGCATCAAAATGCTTCCAAATATCATTATTTTTAAATTCCTCATCAAACATTTTCACTACTTCATCTGGCATACCATGTGCGGCACGTAATATTACGTCAGGATTTGATTGATACAGATACTCAGTATTGGATGCTAAATATTCAACATCTTCGCCTTCCCCCTGTACCACGTTGACACCGCCAGCTAATTTAACAAGATCACCGATATATGAATGCTCAGTTGCTACCAGATAACTTCCAGGAATCCCCATTAAAATTAACACTGATGGTTTTTCATACTCTGCTGTTAATTCCTCTATTTTATCCACTTTTGCTTGAAATTTTTGAACGAGCTTTTCTGCTTGAGTTTGACGATTGTAGCGTTCTCCGAAATCAACAATCGCTTGGTTCATTGCTGCCACGCTTGTTAAATCTACAAATGTCGCATCAATCCCCGCTTCCTCAAAAACTGGCTTTAGATCGTACTCTAACGTTGTAACGGATAGAACCTCTGTCGGATTGAGCATTTTAACAAGCTCCATATCAGGACTCATCGGATTGCCAACCTTCGTTACACCATTATAACGTTTCGGTAATACCTTCACTGATGTTGGGATGCCGACGACATCTAATTCAAGTTCATCTAAAATTTGTGTAATTGCTACTGTAGTTGAAACAATGCGATATTCCTCGTCTTGCTTCTCCTCCTCATTCTTTGCCGCAGCTTGTGTACTATCACTAGAAACTTGTTTTGCATTAACGAAAGAGTCGTTTTCGTTCTGCGAGCAGCCTGTTAATAATGCTGTAACTAATACAGCAATAACTAACACAAGCACTGCTAAAAATAAGCTCCCCCTTTTCATTTTCACCCTCCTCGCCTTTAGTTACCGTATTTATCTAAAAGTCGCATAATCAGTGTTAGTGCCTCAGCTCGAGTAGCAGAAGTTGATGGTTCAAAGCGATGATTACTCTTACCGCTAATTAGCCCAGCTTGAACTGCTGCTGCCACTTCTTTTTGTGCCCAGGCTGGAATGTTTGCTTTATCAATGAAGTTAAGCGTTGCTTCTACCTCTATGTTAAGATTAGCTGCACGCGCAATAATTACGGCTATTTCAGCACGAGTAATGTTTTTATCGCCGCGGAAAGTTTGATCGCTATATCCGCTCATCAGCTTAGCAGCTACTGCTGCATTAACATGCTCAATTGCCCAAGAAGGAATATCCTTCTGATCGATAAATGATTCAGCTTGATTACTAGCGGGAAGCTTTAAAGCACGACTAAGCATTACAGCAAATTGCGAACGATTAATTAGTTCATCAGGACGGAACGTTCCATCGCTGTGACCAGCGGCAATACCAAGTTCAGTAGCACGAGTAATTGCTGCTTTTGCCCAATGATTTTCAACATCTTTAAAGCTCACACTGCCTGTTTGCTCGCCTGTTGTTGGTTGCGTGTTCGCTTCTTGCTCTGTAGAACCTCCTTTAGAATCAATAATATTCTCCGCATCGCTTGCATTTAGTCCGCTAGGAAAACCAACTGTTCCATCTTTCGTAGGGACTGGAGCATCTGCTTCAACACTAACAATCGTTTCAGGAAGTAACTTAAAGCGAATATCATAGGAGTGAATATATTTAAAATCTATCGCTTCAACAATCCAATGAATACTAATCCAAGCTGGATATGTACGTGTTAAATCATCCAATTGGAAGGTAACAACGCGAGTATTGTTGCCCTTATCTTCCTTAGAAACAACACCCTCTTGACCATCAATTTTGAATCCAACAATTTCTTTACTTTGCAGCACTGTTAATGAAAGGCTCTTTTTACCGTCATCTACCTTTAACAACGCTGGGCTTACTAAATATTGTGCAGAAATCGATGTTTTCTCCTTATCAGCATAGAGTACCTCATAGTCAATATAATAAGTGCCATCTTGTAAATTAGCTGGATCTATAGCTGAACTTTTGTTTTCTGTATTTGCTGCAGTAGCATTTTCTCCTTTAGCTGCATTTACCCATTGAACTCCTAATAACGAGACAAACAACATTGCAACCATTGTAATAAGCAGCAACTTTTTACGGCTCCGATTTAATATGAATTCCAACATTTAATTAACTCCCCTCGGTCAAGTTGTATTACTGTTTCACTTTTCTTTTGCGATACATAGCGATAATTGCAAATCCAACAATAAATACGAGAACAATAACTGCTCCGATAATCATCCAATTTGAACTGCTTGACTTATTGTTAACAGAAGCACTAATCACATTGGCATCTTCTTCATTTGCTCCATCTAATACCGTTCCTAGTTCAACATTTTCAGCGCCAGTAACTTGCTCCTCCTCATTATCACTTGGTTGCGGAATTGATTCATTTTCCTCACTATCGCTAGCAAAAGGCTCTATATCTTCCTTACTAGCTTCATTTTCTGCTAGATTAGCTTTATTTTCTTTTTCCGAGGAATCAGTACTTGGTGTTGTTGAAGGTGCAGACTCAGCTGCGGAATCAGTTGCGCTTGGTGTTGCAGTCGGTTTAACTGATTGCTCTATTGTTTGCGAGCTAGTGCTGGTAGAAGTTGACGCTGGTTTTGTGCTTGCAGTTGGTTGTGAACTTGCTTTAACAGCTTCTGAAGGTTTTGCTGTCGCCTTCACTTCTGAATTTGTCTCCGCAGCTTTTGATGGTTGTGTTGTTGCGCTTGCAGCAGGAGTAGCTGTTGGAGCGCTGCTGCTTTGCGGCTGGCTAACTAATTGTAACGAACTCGTATCATAAACAAAGCGAATCGTATAGTCGTGATCGTAATTAATATCTGGTACAGTTACATGGATTTGTGACAGCATGTCGTTATCTAAACTATCTACTGAAAATTGCACAACTCTCTTATCATTATCACTGTCGCTACTTACTAATTTAGCATCGACATAGCCACTTCCACCTGGAACTTTAAAGACCGTTACCCATTTGCTATGATTAATCGTCATTTGTACTGTAATTTTTCCTCCATCGACGATTACTTTTGCAGGCTTATCCCAATAATCATTCGCTATTGAAACCGACTCATCGTCCGGCTTCTTAATGAGAAAATCAACGGTATACGTGCCATCTGATAAGCTAGCTGCGTAAGTAGATTGACCCCCTTGAAAGAAAACAATAATCAATGAAAGTGTAATAAAAATACTTGAGATTACTTTCCACTTCATATGGATAATATTTCTCTCCCTTCCTTTACTCTATAGAATCTCATTGAGAATTCGGCATCATCTTGACTTAACCGCTTATTCTAGCGAGAAAATGATAATCATTATCATTGATAAATCAAAAAAAATAGTTTCTGCCAAATCCAACCATTATTGTAACCTAAAATTATGAACTGAATATGAACAACAGATTACAAAATAGTTGATAATATCCAGTTATAACAAAAAACTTTCGTCTGTAGCCTTTTGCACTCACTACAGACGAAAGCTAACTTATTAAGTATGATCAGTTTTTACTTAAATAATCCAGTAAGCGAATAATGATCGTTAATGCTTCTGCTCTTGTTGCTATTCCATTGCCATCGAAAAGATTATTTCCTTTACCAGAAATGAGACCTGCTTTTACTGCCGCTGCAACTTCCTTCTGTGCCCAGCTTGGAATATCTGCAGCATCTTTAAAGCTTAGCGAAATAGCTTCTTCGGTATTTAGCTTTGCTGCACGAGCAACGATAACAGCTAGCTGTGTGCGAGATAGTTGACCTTCTGCTCTAAAGCTGCCATCGGCAAAGCCTTGAATTAGTCCTGCTGTAACAATACGTCCAACATGCTCTTTTGCCCAGTTTGGAATGTTGGCTGCATCGCTAAAGGTTGTTTTCCCATTTCTGTCTAGCTTCAAGGCACGGCTAAGCATGACTGCAAATTCTCCGCGTGTTACAGTTGCATTTGGACGGAAGGTACCATCAGCATAGCCAGTTACAATTCCTAATCTCACTGCTCGAGTAATACTTGTTTTGGCCCAGTGGTTTTCTATATCACTGAATTCAACATTTTTAGTTGTCACACTGGAAGTTGACTCATTAGTTGTTGACTCCCCATTGTTGGTACTTGTCTCCGTTTCAGTTGCTTGCTCGTCTTTATCAGCTTTCTCCTCATCAGTCTGCTCTGTTGTGCCGCCTGGATGTGGTAAACCCGGAGCATCAGGAGTAAAATCTGCACCAGGCACTTGCGGATCACTAATATAAATAGCAGCCCCTTCGTCAAATTTGAACTGAATATCGTATGAATAATGGTAATTAACCTCTGGCCAGTCTACTTTTACCCATCCATCTAACGTTTGGGACAAATCATTTAGCGTAAAGCTGACAACACGTTGATTTTTTTTAGAATCTGAGCTTACTACACTGCCGCTGCTTCCATTAATTTTCAGACCAGTTATCTCTTTGCTGCGCAACACGGTAAACATTACTGTTTTCGAGTTGCCTTGCACTTTTACTAATGCTTCAGTTACCACATAAGTCTCTGCAACTGATGAATTCGTTGTTCCATATTTATAAATATGGAATGGCATTAAATAGTATCCGTTGGCAGGGTATACTGGATCCCCTGGGTTTGTTGGATTCGTTGGGTTACTTGGATTAGACGGATTTGGATCTGTTCCTCCGCCCGTTGTATCATTAAAGATGTTTAATGCGCTATTTAGCGCTTGATAAGCTTCATCGGTTGTTGCTTGCTGCGATGGCATACGTGTTGCTTCCTCATTTGCTCGTTGTATAGCTCTAGCTAAAGCATCAAGCGCAACTGTGTAATTTTGATTATTACTGTCACTGCTTGCCACTTTATTATAAGCTGCTTGAGCTGAAACAATTAACTCATATAATTGCGTGTTGTTCACATTGTTAAAGTTCAAGCGAATATTGTACGTTTGATCAAGGCTTTGTGATTGATCGACAACTTGCAGCTGAGCATCAAGCAACTGACTTAAGCTATTCGTTTTAAAGCTAAAGGTGCGTGTACCACTGGCTTCATCTTTTTCCACATTCGCAGCAGTAAATTGCTCTCCATCTTTTATTTTTAATGCTGCAATATGGCTGCTGTCTTTCACAGTTAAGCCAACTTGAATTTCTCCCTCATCATTTGTTTTCACCAATGCTGGTGTATCAAAATATTGCTGGAATGAAGAGAAAGCATCTTTATCTGCCTCAGCAGTTGTAACATAACTTAACTTCGTTTCAGCTGAAACGAATGTATCGATCGCTTCTTGCAAATTCGCTTTTGCTTTTAGAATTGTTGGTCGATCTGCAGATAGCTGTTCCGCTACCTCTTTAGCATCTGCTATTGCTGTTTTAAGCAGTTGAATATAATGTGCAGAGTGTTGACCTACTGCTATTCCTTCTTCTGCATTAGCTAGCAGCGCATTCGCATCTTCAATGAGTTGCTGCAACTCTTCTAAGTATGCTTTATTAAAGCTAATATAAATCGTTTTACGTTCTGCTTCTGGCAATTCAGTTGGATATTGAAGCCTCCATAGTCCTAACCATACATCATCTGAAATACTAGCTGCTCTTATTTGCGTTTGGAACACCTTAATGACATCGGCATTCTCACCTTCAAGTACAGCCTTAAACTGCGGGGTATTGCTTACATCAACATGATTTACTCGAGGAGCGGCAGTTGAAATCCAACTGTTATATCCGCCATTTGAAGTACTTGCTTGGCGAATAGATGAATCTGTAAGTTTGTTTTCATGGTCGTAAAAAGCAATATGCGCAAATGTCTGATAATAACCCGGTCCTGCTTGTTGCAGCAAAACCGCATTAGAGCTAATCTCATCTGCATATGGAGAAATGTTAGCATCCTTTTCAAGTGAATCCAGTACTAGCAATTCAATGTCTTGAGCAATCAATCGTTGCTTTTCATATAACTCCCATGTGCTTATTTTACTAAGATTATTATAAGCAGCAGTGACCTGTGAATTTGATGCAAATTGATCATCTACAACTAGCTGTGCTTCAGCTAATTTCTCTTTAACTTCCGTTACTGGTCCTTTGTAGCCAATTTCACGTCCATAAAATGTTTGTGGTAAATATTCTCCGTGAGCTACAGCAAATCTTTTAATATCACTAGGTATGCCTGTCTCATGTACACCAGCATCAGCTTTACCTTCTACCCATTCTGTAGCTTCAGCGATTAAGTCAATAAGAGCGGTTTTGTCTACAACAACTTTAGAGTTTTTAAATTTGATAATTGCCTCTTTGACAATTGTATATACTGCCTTTAGCATATCACTGTTGCCTGCAGCTTCCGCCACTAAGCTTTCTGCAAGTTGCAACTTGCTTAATAAAGTCTCCTTTGAATTGACAGGATAAGCCCCATCGTACTCTCCTTCAACTGCTTCTTCATGCAATTGATACCCTTCTGCGATTAACTTTGCAACCATATCTTCGCTAACTTGACTGTCGTTATCGTTTCCGTTTCCATTTTCGCCATCACTATTGTCTTCAGGTATTGTAATATTAGAAGTATAAATGACGATTTGAACGTTATACCAATGATTATATATGCTGCCTAGTCCAAAGGAATCCTCTTTGTCATTAATATGGATTAAGGCATCCTGCTTTTGCCAAACATCTTCAATTGCCAATGATAAGATTACATAATCTCCTTCTTCTCGCACCTGCACAGGCTGGTAGCCTTCCATTCCGACAATGACTGTTTCATTGTTTTCATTAGTAATGACTGCTTTATCTGCACCAGATTTTCTTGTTCCTAAATATTCAAACGTCTTATAAACGTTTTTCGTTACTTTGTGTTCCAGCATTGCCTTGCCGTTTATAATAATGAGCTTTGCTCCATCATGAACCATAAAGGTATCAGCTGCTGACGGATCATTCGTGCCATCCTTAACATAATCAAATTCAACATCGTATGTACCATCAGGAAGTGGCGTATTTGGTTCTACATACGCAAACGCTGAACTTGGGATTGTTAATGTAACTAGCAATGCAATCGTTAAAAATATAGCCAGTACGTTATTTGTTGCTCTCAACTTATTAGTCTCCTTTTCTTTTAAAATTACAAAAGTTATTGCAAGCTAAATAATATCCAAGTATTAAACTATAGGCATTCCTCCTTTACTAAACGATTTAATAAGAAAAAACGATTTGAATCGTATTCAGGATAATGATAATCATTATCACTATTAAGTAAAAAAAATATTAGCTGCCAAATCTAGCCAGTATCATACCCTAGAATTATGAACTAAATATGAACAATAGATTACAAATCACATTATTTTATCCAATTGAATTAAAGAACACGATAAAGAGCGTTCTGTAAAAACAGAGCGCTCTTGTATAGATGTATTATTTGCTTAGCCCCACACCAATGTTAGTGGGTACCAAGCATTGTGCCAAGGAGCTACAACAACATGCAATGTTAACTCAATATTTGATGAACTGCTGCCAGGGAATGTAAAAGTAGTTGTATTCGTTGTTGCATTGTACACACCAGTATAGTAATCTCCATCAACTTCGATTTCAGGAAAATAGTTACCGGATAACGTGATTGTTACATTGCCATCAGAAACTGTGGCATCAGCAGCAATATAGCCGCTGGAATGAGCATGATAGCTGCCGTTATACTCAAAGTAATAGTTATATGAATTGTAAGGATTTGCAAACGCTGAAGCAGCCAATACTAACATAAGCATTAAAGCAAACATTGCCAGACCAAAAGATCTTTTCATAGTTTTTACCATCGTTCAAACACTCCTTCTTTTTCATAAAAATAACTATAATAGCTTGCTGTGTACACATGTTGTTAGCCTCTTTCATTTTTAATGAACGAAGCTATAATCAAAGTATTAACTGCAGGCATTCCTCCTTAAAGATTGATTTGCACTGGAAGGCTGCATTATTGTTTTTTTAGATAATGATAATCATTATCATCAAAGTGGTAAAAAAATATTTCCCAGCAACTCCAGCTGTTAATGAGTATACAACTCTTCTATGAACAGAATATGAATAAAAGATTACAAAAAAATAGAGCCTCTAGGGCTCATAAAATTAATTTAAATATTTATCTAAACAATAAACTAATCTACTTTTAGATTGATAGAAAATACATTGTTGTCAATAGAATTAATGTTTGATTCCATTCGTCCTACATCAGTACTAATGTTATCGACATCGTATCTAATACTGTCTAAATTAGAATCGATTGACGATAACTGATCATCGATCGAGCTAGTATTACCCTCGATGTTACTTAACTCTTCCTTAATATCATTCAGTGTTTCCTCCATACTTTCCATTCTGGAGTTCATTCGTCTAACTTCATTTAATAATTCAGATAGTAACTCAATCGTAGGGTCCACAATATTCATCGTTCATCCACCATTTCTGTCGAAAGTTGTCTGTCTAGCTCTAAATATATTTTTGATGAAAATGATGAAGTTGTCAACTAGCGGGTTGCAGCTCATTTCTTAACAGCAAGAAGGGTGAAAAGCTTTAAAGCTCTCACCCTTCTTAATTGTTTTAGGTCATTGGGGGACTATCCTTTTAAATCGGTGAAATATTTCCATCATATTGAGTTTAAAGCATTGTAAATAATGACTGCTGCTTCTGCTCGGCTGGCATTTTCTTTCGGAGCGAATTTGTTGTTACCCACTCCATTGATAATGCCTGTCGCTTTCATCGCAATGACGGCTTTTTGGGCATAAGGAGAAATTTGCTCCTGATCGCTAAACAGTGTCGTACCTGTTGATGCGGTTTCTAATTGTAAATATTCCATAACCATATACACCATCATTGCCATATCTTGTCTAGTTATAGCTTCATGAATACCGAAGCTGCCATCTGGCTTACCGCTTACGATGCCTAGCTTTTGAGCAGTTGCCACTTGAGCATAATACCATGCGCCTTCTTTTACATCGCTAAAGCTGCTTCGAGCAGTTTCATCTGTTAAGTCAAACGCATTTATCAGCATCGTAATAAATTCAGCACGAGTGACTTGATCATTTGGTTTAAATAACTCTTCACTTTTGCCTTTTACAATGCTTTTTGCCGCTAATGCTTCAATCGCATCTTGCGCCCATCCCAGTGTTATATCAGTGAAGCTTGTTTTCACATGGGCTATAGCAAATTTGCTTAAATGATTTGGCTTAAAGATGATTGTACCAGCAGCTGAATTATATTGAGCATTTCTTTCAACTGTTAGCTCTCCGTTGTCTTTAATCCAATATACAATAATTTGATTTGGCTTTTCGTCCACTTTTAGCTTATATGGCAATTCAATCATTAGATCACTTCTGCCGTCAAACTCCGTAATTTTCTTTCCATTAATCTCTACATAAATTTCATATATCGGATTGCCATTTAACTGTGACTGAAGCTCACTTGATAAAGAAGAATGATGAACCTTTTTCACAACGAGTTTCATAGTTTCAGCTTTATTTGCTGATTTCGTAATGATGTCTGTTGATAATGTAATTGTGGCAAGCCCGCTGCTAATCACAATGCTCTCGATAAATGCACTTCCGTTTTTGATACTATCGTTAATTGGAAATTCAATAGAAAGCTCACTCATTTGCCCGTTTGCTTCAATAGCAATGTGTAGTTCGTTACCTTGTGTTTGTTCGATTGCTCGACTCATTACATCGGCGTTAAGTTTTATTGCAGCTTCACCATCAGCATTTAAGCTCGGTTTAATTGTTATCTCACCATTTTGCTTAACTTGAACCTCTTCTGTTGATGTGACAGGTGTTTCTGAACTATCGCTGACTGGACTTGAATTGCTTGGCCGCACAGGAGTTCCAGCGACAACAACTCCAGCCGATTCATTACCGGCATTGTCTACCGTTACAATGATAAATTCATAGCGTTTACCATTCAATAAACCAGTAAAGGTATGGCTTACTTGCTCCTTACTTAATTCGACCGTCGCAATGTCTATTGCGCTGTCACCATGTCCGCTTATTTTTATTTTAGCAAAGTCAGGATCAATAGGATTAATCCATTTAAGCGTTAATTTGGTGTTGCCAACCTCAACTTTTACATTAGAAACTGCTCCTGGTGGAGTCGTATCCCGATCATCAGGACCGCCTGGGGTTTCTCCTGGATCATCTGGAGTTTCTCCCGGATCATCTGGGGTTTCTCCTGGATCATCTGGGGTTTCTCCTGGATCATCTGGGGTTTCTCCTGGGTCATCTGGGGTTTCTCCCGGATCATCCGGGGTTTCTCCTGGGTCGACTGGTTCCTCTGTATCAGCTTCTACTGTAATGATTGCCGAGGCAGTAAAGCCTCCATCTGCTGTTTTTACCGTAATTGTTGCTGTACCCCGAAGAATCGCTGTTACAGCTCCATTTTCATTAACAGTAGCTATCGATTGATCGCTTGAACTCCAGCTTACAGCTTTATTCGTTGCGTTGGCTGGTTGCACAGTAGCGGTTAATTGCAAGGTTTCGCCAACTTTTATTACAGCTTCATTGACATTAAGCTCGACACCCGTAACCGCAACTGGAGCTGGTGCTAAATATTTGGCATAAATTGCGTCATACTCACTTTGAGTAATTGGTATTACCGTTCCATGTCTAGGGCTTGTAGGCAAACTATAGTTAGAGGATAATGTCCATACGCCAGAATCAAGATCGGCGGATTCAAATGGAATATATCCTCTGCCGCCAAATTCATCAACAAAGAGATACCATTTGTCCTCTGTATTTGATTTAAAGATTGTTGGTCCTTCCACCCATTTAATATTACCGACTCCTTGATTAATCATCTCGAAGTTCGGATCTAAGATTGAACCGCCTTTTTCTTGGAAAATCATTTTTCCATATGGACTAGCTGCTTCATTGTTACGTTCATCTTTTGAGAATCTATAAATTTTACCGTTATGCTCAATCATTGTTGTATCGATAACAGAGTAACCGTAATCGATATAAATTTTCGGCTCGGTAAAGGTATAGAAGTCTCTCGTTTTGCTATACATAATTCTTTGATAAGCACTGCCCGTATGCTCTGGATTGTCATATAGCTTAGAAGCCCAGAAAACAATGTATTCGCCAGTACTATAATCATAAATGACTTCTGGCGCCCAAGTATTACCAGCTGTTTCAGGTGCAACCTCAACCATACGCTGCTCGCTCCAATTGATTAAATCATTAGACTCCCAAACCATAATAGAGCGGCTGCCCCATTGTTGCGCTCGCGTCCAGTTGCCATTGCCATAAATTCTTAGATCCGTAGCGATCATATAAAATTTATCGCCCTCTGGAGATCTGATAATAAACGGATCTCTAACTCCCATTTCACCTAAATGAGAGGTCAAAACCGGATTTCCGTTATTTAACTCATGCCATTGCAGCGGATTATTGCCATTACTTAGCGCAAAGTAAATTTGCTCTCCATTCGCTTTGCCTTCACCTGTAAAGTAGGTGAAGAAGTAACCTGCATAAGCCTCCTGCTTTGGCAGCTCTTTAACTACTGCAATAAATTCCTTTGTTGCAGTTGCACTGTTGCGCTGAATCGTTGCAGTTAGCTTGACAATAGTATCGCCGCTGCCATTTACTGGACGTGTAACCTCTCCTGTTGAAGTGATAATTTCATTATCTGAGCTCCAAGAAATACTTGAGCCGTTTGCACCTTTCGTTGGTAAAGTTAGATTGCCTCTTACGTCATGAATGTTATAGACAACTAGTGCATCTTTATCCAATTGAACGGCTTGCTCATCATTCGGTAATTTAATAACCTTCACTTCAAAGCTTCTTATCGCTAATGCTTTGCCGTCCGTTAGGCTGGCTGTTAATGTGATAATTTGATCGCCTGCTTCATAGTCAGGTCTTGTAACAGCACCGCTATTGCTAATTACGTCAGGATTTGAGGAAGTCCAAGTAATCGTAGTACCATATGCCCCGCTGCTTGGTAATACTAGATTGCTAACAATACTATCCTTACTATCATTTTCACCAAGAATATCATTATACGACAACGCAGCCGCAGCAGCTTCAACGAATACACTTCCCATTTTCTGGATTTTTCCGTCTGCTTCTTGTTTTAGCTCTACAATATCAGCCGCATTCAAGACACCATCATAAATTCGGAAATCTGCAATCATTCCGCCAAAATATGGGTCAGCCGCATAGAACGATCTGCCGAGATAACCGCTAATTCCTGAAGTTGCTTTAATTTGCTGGAGTGAATATCCATTAGTCGAACCAGTAGCAACAAGTACACCATCAATATAAAGCGATAATGTTCCAGTTGAGCCTGACAGAACAGCAGTAACGAGCTTCCATTGGTTGGCAGGTAATGCAGTTGCATATCTCGCCGAGGTTTCATCTCGCCAGCCATTCGTCGCAATTCCTAAGCGCATAGAGCTGTCAGCATTATATCTCGGTGTAAAATACGTATAATGAGTTTCTGTATTCGCTCTGCCGAGTGCATATAGCCATTCTGCAGAAGCTTTGCCGCTCCAGTTAACTAATGTGGAGACTGTCATATCCGTTAAGTTATTTAAAATCCCCGCTGGCAATTCAATATATGAATTTGTTGTACCTCCTGCAAAGCTAATTACGCCAACCTCTGTGGAATGAATCCATTCAGATTTATCTGAATTCACCCAAGTGCCATCATAATTTCCAGTTTGGTCTTTCACAATATTCCCTGCAATATCCCTCATATCATAATGCAGAATTAACTCAGCATCGGTCGGTTCTTGCACTGGCGGCTCCACATCTTGATCTGCTAATGCAGCTACTTCCGTTGCGGATAATGCACGATTATAGATACGGAAATCATCAAATTTACCATCAAACAAGCTGTCTTCACTGCGTCTTGATTTACCGATATAGTTCATTGTCGTTTCAAGCAGCATTCTCGGCTCAACATTATAAGTTGAGCTTCTAGCAACTTCTTCACCGTTAACGTATAACACTGCATCAAATCCATCGATCGTAATCGCAATATGCTGCCATGCATTGGTCGGAAGTAAAGAGTTGCCTCTAAGTGCATACTTATAGCTTGCTGAAAGATTGCTGCTGTCATTGCTGAATTTCTCAGTAAATGGTGTAATAATGGCAAATTCGAGAGTACCAGTATCGCCTTGTGTGCTTAAATACATTGTATTGCGATTCACCAGTCTGCCAGTGTCAGAAGCAAAATCAAACAGGCGTTGTTTGCTTTGATTTTTATCTAATTTCACCCAAGTTGCAAATGTTGCTTTTTCAAGATTTAAACTTTGAATGATATTGTCTGGCAGCTTCACATAGCCTGTTGAACCATCAAGCTCTAATGCCCCGCCATTTTCACCAACTTTATCTTCGCTGTTAATGGTTGCCCCGCCAATTAATGTTGCATCATAGCCATTCCCAGAAACGTCAGTAATCGTCGTTCCATTAACCGTATTCGGATCAAATGTATAATGCACGACCGGCTCATCGGAGATTTCTGGACCAGGAACACTATATTTTTCTTGAAGTGCTTCATATTCTGCACGTGAAATTGGAATAACAGTTCCGTGACGTGGACCTGGCGGCAAAGCATATTGTGAGCTGTCCAACACATTATTTTTATACTGCTCGCCATCATCTAAATCGGTTGTATAACGAACATGATATGGCCAAGAATCAAGGAATAAATACCATTTATCTTCTTTCAAGTCTTTAAAGATCGTTTGACCTTCGTTATTCCCGCTATGCCCGATTAAGCCTTGGTTACCGTTTCGCGTGCCTTCTACTGGCTCATACTGGAAGCCATTTTCCACAATCCCATCCTTGTCATAGTAGAAATGATCGGCTTTTTCTACATATACTTTATAGTTAACCTCAGACTTAGTTAAGCGATAAAGCGTGCCATTATGTTCAATAAAAGTTGTATCAATGGTCGGTAACGATTCATCGATCATTACTTTCGGTTCAGAGAAATTGTAGAAATCACGTGTTGTTGCATAATACATGACATTATATTGACCATTTGGTCGTCCATTAGGATAACTGCCATACGTATCGCTATCTTTCATTGACGAAGCCCAGAAAACAATATATTCACCTGATTGTTCATCGTATATCGCTTCAGGCGCCCAAGTGTTTCCACCATTTTTCGGAGCTACCTCTACCATTCGTTGCTCGCTCCAATTAACAAGGTCATCAGATTCCCAGATCATAATGGAATGACTGCCTGTAATTTGTGCCTGATCGAAGTTAGTGCTCTCACCCATTTTCAAATCAGTCGCTAACAAATAGAACTTATCGCCTTCATGTGAGCGCATAATAAACGGATCACGTACCCCTTTTTCACCTAGTGTTGATTGAAGTACTGATTTACCGTTGTTTAATGCTCTCCAATATAAAGGATCCTCCGCAGTAGCAAACGATATTTCTTCTCCTCCTTCATACTCCCCCGTAAAATATGCAAAGAAATATGCATCGTAATCTACTGGATCAGGAGCTTTCACCACTGTTACATGGAAAGTCCGTTCTGCTGAAACATTGCCGCTAGAAACTGTTGCAGTTAACGTTACATACGTATCTGTTGCTTGACGTACCACCCAGCCAAGCTTTTTCTCATCTTCTGCAGCTTCAGCAGTGCCTTTAATTACATCAGAATTGCTTGAAACCCAAGTAATCGTTGAACCATGTTTTCCTTGAGTAGGTAATCTTAGATGTCCTTTCACATTATTTGCATGATAAATGATTAACTCTTGCGCATCTAAATCAACAATTTGCTGATCATCATATTCCTTTAATACTGTTATTGGGAATATCTTGGATACAGATACACCTTGGTATGATACAGTCGCTGTAAGTTCAACTAGAACATCAGCAGCATCTACTGCAGGACGCATTACTCGACCGTTGTTTGCTAATACATTTGGATTGCTAGAGCTCCAAGAAATAGTTACCCCATTTTTTCCTGTTACAGGCAACGTTAAGTTTTTCGTTACACGCTCCGCACTATTATCGCCTTCACCCAAATAATCAAGAATATCTAATGCATTTGCGGCATCCTCAACCGTAAGCTGACGAATTTGTGCAATTTGATTTGCGCCTTCAATATCATATAACTCACTCGCTTGCTGATCCGTAAATGCAACGTTATAAACTTTGAAATCAGCGATACTGCCCTGTAAATATGGGTCATTCGTAAAGATTGATTTTCCTAGAAAGCCAGAGAACGATGCATTAGGATCGATAATTTCCGATAGCTTAAGCCCTTTCGCACTGCCGCTTGCAACCTTTACACCATCTACATAAAGACTTAACATATCTGTTGCTTCAGAGAAGGATACTGTAACATGCTTCCATTGACCGCCAGCTAAATAAGAGTTTGGAGAACCAGTTACAAGCGCCTCATTGCGCCAACCATTTTTCGATATTCCTGCCGCAATTTGATTACCGCTACCAGAGCCATGACGTGGAGTAACAAAGAAATATTTATTCGTTTCTGACGTTAAAGCAGTTCCGAATCCGAATATCCAGCGATTTGTTCCGTCATTTGTCCAGTTAACAATCGAAGAGACAGTAATTTCATTTAATCCATCAAGTAAATCTTGATTGTTAGAGCCTTTAGGAATTTCTACGTATGCACTGTTAGAGCTAGAGCTGCCGCCATTAAACGATACGAATCCAACATCATGGTTAGCAATATGCTGTCCATTGCTCGCATTTCTAAATATTCCGTCAAAAGTTACCGCATGATTAGCAACATCTTTTAAGATAAGCTGACCATTAATCGTATCTGTTGTTTTCATATCATAATGGAGAATCAAATGCTCTGGCAGCACTGCGTCTTTAACAGAGATAGTTGCATCCGCAGTAAATCCTCCATCCTCTGTAGTAACCGTGATCGTAGCGACACCTGCACTAAGAGCCGTTACTTTACCGTTTTGATCAACAGCGGCAACATCAGTATCGCTAGAACTCCAAGTTACTTGTTTATTAGTGGCATTGCTAGGGAAAATTGTTGCAGTCAACGTTTCACTTCCTCCAACTGGTATAACTAAGCTCGCTTTATTTAAGGTCACTCCTGTAACTGCAATTGGTTGAGCATACCTCGATAAAACGGTTACAATAAACGCTTTAGTTGTTTGACTTTCACCTAAAGTAAGCGTAGCCGTTAATATCACTTGCTGTTCTTCTTCGGGCAAATTTACCTCGCCAGCCGAACTAATAATCGATTCATCGCTAGATTGCCATGATATTGATACTCCGCGACTATCTGATGTCGGCAAAGCAAGATCGCTTGCAACTGCTGAAAGCTCACCTAAAGTAAGCTCTTTTTTACTTTCGTTAAGCTGTTTTTCGTTCAGTGATTCTGTATAAATGTTAGCTACTTCTTGTTCGCTTAACGCTTCTCCTATAATTCTTAAATCCTGAAAGCTACCTGCAAAGGTATGGTCGCTAATATAATTAGAGCGACCGATATAAGCGTTCAAGCCTGTCCCAAAGCTGCTTACCGTTTTTGACTTATTCGCAGTTCCGATGTTTTGACCATTAATAAAGCCTGTAATTGTTGTTTCTGTTATAACTGTTGTGTAATGAACCCATTGATCATAATATTGTGTCGTTGAAGCAGAAGTAACACCGACTTCTGTTGTCCATGGTTGGCTGGCATTATTGGAGTTGGTAAAAACTGATTTAAAGTTTCCTGACGGGTTGGTCGGATTAAATAGCCAATAATTCGTCGGAACATTATTCGAAGCAGGGGTACCAAAAAATAATGCAGAATAATTCCCGCTTGGTGTATTGCTTTTAATCCAAACAGAAATTGTTAAGTTTTCTTGATTATCAAATAGGCCATCAGGAAGCTTAACATAATTTGAATTACTATTGCTTCCTCCCGGTAAAGTCAGGCCATCATCATACGTAATATTTCCAACCTCTTGGCCATGCATATCGTTGCCCGATATGTCGAGTACATCTTCAATTAATGGATAATGAGCTAAATATTGAAATGAAGCGGCATGTGCCTGATTACTTAATGCTGGTATAAGATTAAACCAACTACTAAACATAAGGAGTAAAGCCAATCCAACGATAGTAAATCGTCTTTCCATAATGCTCTTCCCTTCGTTTATTTTTAGTATGAATAGTAGAATGATAAGTCCCGCTAAAGTTATTCTCTGTATCACCTCACTTCTTTAAAGTGTTATCAGCTATCAATTCCTTTAAAAAGTATGCGCTTACATATTTATTTCATATTAGGTCGTTCCGGCTTATAAAACAATGAACTATCTTTTTATTAAGTTGCAATTTTTTATTCTATTTTCTCTATTTCAAAAAATAAGGTACAGTTTTATCGGATATTTTTGCTAAATCGCACCCTCTTTCGGAGGGATTATTTTGTACAAAGAAAACAGATTACCACAAAGTAAAAAAGAAGGATTATTGTTTATGCTTATCGTTTCAATCATCTCGGTTAACACGATTGCGCCGCTGATTTTTGGGTTGGAACGAGGCTTCAGCCAAGCGAATTATATTGAAACGCTGAAAATAATTCCTATTATGTGGGTAATTGTCGTTTGTCTAGTGCAATTTGTTGCAAGTCCATTAGTTCACAAAATTATGCCTAAGTTTGTAGGAAAAACAGATGGCTTTAACGCAAGAGTATTGCTTAACCTTGTGTTAAATGTTACGATTTTATCCGTGCTGTTAACAATTATTGGAACTTGGATTGGTACACGACAAATCAGCTTATATCCTTTCCAACATTTCTTCCAAATTTGGTTTAGAAACTTCGGTGTTGCTTTTTGGATTGAATTGTTGATTGCCCAGCCAATTGCTAGATTTGTAATGGTAAAAATTCATGAGGCGAGAGAGCGCAAATTATAAGCTGCAAATTCGAAAGATGCAGCATAACAATAAGAAGGTTGCTTATGTAGTCAGAATACTGACGCATAAAGCAACCTTCTTTTGTATAACTAAAACATTAGCTAAACCATTTCAAGTATAGCTGAATAGACGGTAATAAATATAAGGAACTATCATATGCTTTAGATGAAAGCAATTATTGCTTGATAAAATGTTGGAGAGCTA
Organism: Paenibacillus sp. plas6; assembly: GCF_057221655.1. NCBI lineage: Bacteria > Bacillati > Bacillota > Bacilli > Caryophanales > Paenibacillaceae > Paenibacillus > Paenibacillus sp. plas6. The sequence goes on from NZ_CM170151.1 coordinate 434,308, forward strand.
GTCTTCCTTTCAGCATGTGCATCATAGCATGGAGCGAAAAAAAAGAGCCTCGCCTGCCTCAAGTTCTCTCGAGGCAAGCTAGCTCATACGCCTTGCAATCAAATTGTATATCGTTCCATATAATGGAAGATTGATGCGCATCGTTAAATCTTTAGCTCTCCCATTTTTATTAACTCGACAACTGCCTGCGAACGACCCTTTACATTGAGTTTTTGCATGACGTTACTGATATGATTTCTCACCGTTTTCTCACTAATAAAAAGCTGCTGAGCAATATCTCGTGTTGTTTTATCCTGTACGAGGAGCTCGAATACTTCACGTTCGCGGTGAGTCAAAAGAAACTTGCTTTTATGGTCGTTGTCCCTCAATTTGTTTCAGCCCTCCTTGCCAGGGTTTTTTTGTCTACCAAGGTCAAGGGATACAGTCAAAATATCATATGTTTTTGTTAAGAGGTTTGTTACCTATAACAAAAAAATGGGCTTTCGCATCAACTACTCGCGAAAAACCCATTTTTTCATTCCTGTAAACTGTATAACAATAACGATAGCCGTAGCAACTAGCTTACTCCAAAGCTCAGACCAAGCAGCAAGCTCAATCAATAGAGCAATAATTATGCTAGATAGTAGCAATGTTACCCCATTCCAAATGACAAAGCGCAGAATTGTCTCTGATGCACGCTGTTTTTTAGTATTTGCCTTATCCTTAGAGTTTCTGCGAAACGTTACATTATTGTTCCAAAGATAACTATTTAACATCCCCGCACCATAAGATAGTACATTAGCTAACACATAATAAACAGACAGCTTGATTAATAGCCAAAATACTACTAAATCTACTGCTGTATTCATCACACCAACTAAACCAAATATAATAAATTGCAACGCGATTTTCTTGCGACCTGCTGCTGAATCCTCTGCTTGCTGCTTAACGTCCGCTTGTTTCTTCGCTTGTTCTAATTCCGTCATCCATATTCCTCTATTCCCTACTGCTGTCGGATTGGAATTTTGCTGTACTGCCAGCTTCTTCAGCAACTTGCTGACCGATTCGCTCACGTACAATATAAAGTGGACGATTTTTTGTTTCCTCATAAATACGTCCAATATACTCTCCAATTACCCCTAGCAGAATAAGAATTATTCCATTAAACAGAAGGTTAATCGCTACAATACTTGCCCAACCTACTGTGGTTGAATCTGTAAACAGGCGTTGATAAAGTACGATAAGCAAGTAAATAAAGCTTAAAAACGATATTGTAAAACCGACATAGCTGGCTATTCGCAAAGGCTTAAAGGAAAAGGACGTTATCGCATCCATTGCAAAACGAATCATTCGCTTAAGCGGATATTTTGTCTCCCCAGCAAACCGCTCCTCCCGAACAAATTCTACACTTGTTTGCTTAAAGCCAATCCAGCTTACAAGTCCGCGAACAAAACGATTTTTCTCTTTTAATCCTTTCAGAACATCGCACACTTTACGATCAATTAAGCGAAAATCCCCTGTATCTGCTGGTATATCAACATTTGTCAGCATACGCAACGTGCGGTAAAACAGCATAGCGGTTGTTTTCTTAAACCAGGTTTCCCCTTTACGTTTAATTCGTTTGCCATAAACAACCTCATAGCCCTCACGCCATCTTTCTAGCATCAACGGTATTACTTCCGGAGGATCCTGTAGGTCTGCGTCAATAATAACGATCGCATCACCACGTGCATAATCCATACCTGCTGTAATCGCTATTTGATGTCCAAAATTACGTGAGAAGTCAATTAATACAACTTCAGCGTGTTGCTCGGCAATTTCCTTAATAATTTGTGCTGAACGATCTTTGCTGCCGTCATTTACAAAAATAAGCTCGTAGCGTTCATTTGTGCTGTCCATAACTTCCTTCAACCGAGCAAACGTAGTGCTTATTACTTCTTCTTCATTGTACATTGGCACAATTACACTTATTAACGCAGACATTCAAGTCCTCCTATAACAGATAATGTGATGTTCATTTGTCCTTGTCTTATCGCTTGACAGTTTAAAACAGCCATGAAGGGAACCAACGCAATATATTCGTAATATAGCTCTCAGACACCATCATTCCTGAAAGCGCAGGATAGAACATAATAAATAGCACAGTTGCTGCACCGATAAACATATAGCGAATTTTGCTGCTCCATCGATAGTGCTCCTCAAGCAGCATAAAAATATACATGATGCTTATCGTCATAAATGGCACCATTGCAAAATAATGATATAGGAAAGTTTCACGAGGTACAAGCATCCAAGGTACATATTGTGAGAAATAAGCAATGACTAGCATCGTAGCCATGCCATCCTTACGGCGTATGCTAAGTACAGTCGTTGCTAGAATTGTAAATACTCCTGTCCACCAAATTAATGGGTTGCCAAATGCAGCAATAGTTGAACGCATACCCTCTAACGGCGCAGAATCTAGAAAATACCAAACAGGTCGTTTCATAAATGGCCATTCCCACCATGAAGAGGAGAATGGATGTGACGATACTAAATTGCTATGGTAATTATACATATTGACCTGATAATTAATTAAGGCTTTAAAAGTATAACCACTAGGTTCAGCATTAAGTACAGGAATATAAGAAAGAGCATAAATCCCTGCAGGGATTACAATATAAAACAGCAAGCATATCGCTAACGTGGCAATCGTCTTGGGCATAAATGCTTGACGAATTGCTGTTGCTCGCTGCTTCATACCTTCAGTAACATGTGCAAATACCAACTCATTGTTGTCATTCGTCTTTGATTTGGTACGAGCTTTCCCCTTCTCTTTTTTAGGAGAAACAGCCTGTTCGCTTAGTTCAGCAGCGTCCTTCTTTTGCATACTCTCGTTCAAAATGATTGCTGCACTGCGATATTCTGAATAACGGTGCAAAAGTGAGATCGCAAGCATTATAGCTAAACCAGCACCACCATATAATACAATCCATTTGGAGGCAACACCTAGACCAAAAAATAGTCCAGCTAAGCCAAGTGGAATAAATGTTTTCCATAAGCGATCGCGATAAAAATTCATTCTTGCATACAAATTCATAAAATAGAACATCAACATAATAAACAGCACGCCATAAACATCAATCGTCGAAATTCTTGTTTGCGTAAAATGCATAAAATCTACTGCAAACAATATGGTAGCTCCTGCTGCATAGCTTGTTTTACGGAAAATCGCTTTAGCCATCCAGTATATGATTGGCAGCATCAATACGCCGCAAAGTGTTCCAACAATGCGCCAGCCAAATGGACTAAGTCCAAACAACTTAATTCCAATAGCGATTAACAACTTACCAAGCGGTGGATGTGTACTTTCATAAGCTTGAATACCTTCCAAATGTTCAAAAGCAGTGCGCGCATGATATATTTCATCAAAATAACTGCCGACCTTATAGGTGTGATGGAAAGGAACAATATTCTGCTCATCGGTCAAATTTTTTGCTTCCCCGCGAGTTGCCCCTTGCGGAGCATAAATCTCTGCAAATTTCAAAGGCAACGGCTCCTCTGAATTTTGCTCAAACACACCAATTTCGTGGATACTGAATCCTTGCTTAATTGCTTGAAGCTTAATATATCGTGCATTTAAAGCAATATCCGTTTCCTTCCATGAAAATACTGCGACATGATCGTGATTAATAAGTTGCTCGTCAGTCCAGTTTATTCTGTCATCAGAGAAAGAAAATGAATATTCACCGCTCCCTACACCACCAAAGGCAATAATACGCTGTAACGGCTTACTTTCCTCAAGATCAAAAATGATATAGTCCTCTGCAGTTGCTGGCTGCCACGCAGTTTTCGGTCCATCCGTGCTGCCAAGATTAATAAGTGCCACAATTGTATAAATCGCGGTCACTGCCGAAACAATCAACCAGTCTTTACGTGTCATGCCAATGCTATACCATTTTCTATCTGTGCCTTCTGCAGATTCCAATGCAGTCATCTTTTCGATAGCTTTCGCACGCTGATCCTGTTCGCTTTGCAGCTTTAACTCATATATATTGCCGCGTACATAAAGATCATAGCCTACAAACAGCATTACTAACGTCAACAGTACGTTTACAAATGAACATACCACTGTCATAACATCATTCGGTACAAAGGTTGTCGTTTCACTATATTCAAGAACAATATATAAATTAATAAAATTCGTTGCCGTAAAGCCATAGCTTAAATATAGCAAACGTCGATCTTTACTATACACAAAAGCCATTAGAAGCAGCATAACGACAGAAAACATATAGCGCTCATGCATTTTAGTTACAAACATAAACACAATGCCAATTAATGCGGCAGCAATAAACCATAGCGACTGATTTTTCAGTTCAGCTTTCGCCGCAATTCCGATATAAGCTGCGTACACAACGGCAAACGCAATAGCTGCCCAGCCAAGAACGGAATAAATGGAATGGTCTGCCAATGATACCCAATTTAAATTAAACAGCATGTACACATTAAAGGCATTAAGCGTCGTATATGCATAAGAAGATAAAGTGCTACCGTATAGCTTAACAAGCTGGACAATACCGTCCCCCCTTAAGAACAACGGCAGTGAAAGCAGTAAAAAACTGCCAAATCCCCATGCAGCACTGTAAGCTACCATTTTCCAGCGTTTACTATACCATAACGCTAAAAAGACAATTGGCATAAAGATAAATGCCTGCGGCTTAAGTAATGCCGCTAGGGCAAAGGCAAGTGAAGCTTTGCTAATTTTCCCTTCGATAAATAATCCAATGCTAAGGACAATGAGCAATGTAAAGATGGAATCAATCTGCCCCCAAACTGCTCCGTCATATAAGACAACAGGATTAAGCCAATAGAGCAGCATAATGCCAAATGACCAAGACAAGCCAAATCGTTTACTGGCTAATTTATATATGTAAATCGCAGCGATTAAATCTGCAATGATAGCTGGTAACTTGTATAAAATTAAGAAACCTGTTCCGCCATATTGTATGTCAAACAGCTTTTGAATAGCTGCAACAGCATATAAAACATATAAATAAGCAGGCGGGTAATCTAAGAAAAAGTCACCATGGTATAAATTAAGCAACCCTTCATTAAATGCATAGTTACCCCAATAATGAAAGAGCGATAAATCATTTACATATCCTTGATTGGTTCCAGCTAAATATAAGCGCAAAATTAAACCGAGGAACAACACGATTGTTAGACTCGACAAACTAGACTTAAGACGGTTTTGCTGCTCCATTAGCTGATTCGTGCTAAAAGCAAAATGATGAATTAAACCAACAAATACGCCAAACAAAAAAATAGATAAAAGTGGAACAACGGTGGATATATGAGGCTCAACTTGCTCCTCCTGTGCATAAGCGGGTATTGCAGCAAATAGTAGAATGAAAAATAGCGCACATACTGTGAATGCTCTATAGGAGCGATTCGACAGTAACGATGCTATATGATGCTTCATCGCTACAGCTCCTTTTCTTCGTGGTTTTTTTGTAACCCTTTATAAATATATCATGTTTTACAAAAAAGACGCAGTGAGCAGAATTACAGCTTTTCGCCTTTCTACTCAACTACGCCGATGCATTTTATTAATTATAATTTAATAATCGAAGTCGGGATAATCCCTGCCTGCTTACAAGCGGTGTAGATAATAACGACGAGCGGCCCCAGAAATACACCAATCACGCCGACAAGTTGCAGTCCTACATAAAGACTTATTAATACGGATAATGCGCTAATTCCAATTGAATCACCAAGCACCTTTGGCTCCACAATTCTGCGAAATACCGTAATAACAAGAAACAACAATACTAGTCCGATCGCTGTAAACAAATCGCCCATAAATAAGCAATATGCTGCCCATGGTACGAGCACAGAACCGGTACCTAAAATTGGAAGAATATCAACGATGATAATTAGTAACGCAATTGCCATCGGATATTTCACATTAAGGATAAGCAAGCCTACTAGAGATAACACATAGGTCATCGCACTTAAAATAATTTGAGAGCGCAAAAAGCCAAAAATCGAATTTTTAAGCTTTTCAAGCACAGAGCTGACCTTATCGCGAGAATCTTCATGAAAGAACGATAACACAGAATTTTTCAGCGTATCTAGGCTGAAGCTAAACATATACACGGCAACAATAAATACAATAAAGAAAATAAACAAATTTGGCACGCTTGAGATTAAGCCGCCCATTTTGCCTGAAAGACCAATTGCTTGCTTCGTTAGCCATTCAAAAAATGTTTGCGTATATTGCTCAATCGACTCTACCGTTTCTGGCGGTAGGTTTTCATAAGTTTTTCTCAGCTCAACTAGCCAACTTTCAGCAATGCTGCTTAGCTCAGAAAAATATCTCGGCAGCTTTTCAACAAAACCAATAACCTCATTCAGCATCTTTAAGCCAATCAATACCATTAAGCCTAATAAAACAATAGTAAACAGCGTGCAGGAAATAATTGCCGAGATTAGCCGATTGAAGCGAAATCTCTTCATAAACAGTCCATTTAATGGCTCTAAAAATATTGCAATGACTAATGCCAGCAGAAAGGGAGCTCCTGCTGTAAACGATAAATATAGTAGCCCTAATGCAACTGCAATTGAGAGCATAGCACGTACAGACAACAGCATCACTTCCAATTCATTTTTAATCGACTATCGCTTTTCTCGTTAAAAAATCTACATCTTTATAATACATATTTTTCACTAATAAATTCGGTCCACAGCAAGAAACAGCAGGACAATAGCAGTTAACACTTTGTGCTAATGGATGCTGAAGCCATTTATCAAAAATATAATCCAGCTTAGAATCAAAAATATTGCCAAACGCAGGAATATCTGCAAAGTCAGTCACAAATACCTCACCTGTAAACAGGTTAACATTTAGACGGTTGCGACCATCAGGATCATTGCGAACTGTTACATTTTTCTCCTTGGCAAGTCGCGCTAACAGTTTACGCTCCTCAGGATCGTTGCTGCAATGATAAAACGGCAATGTACCGAACAGCATCCAAACATTTTGATCTCTTGCATCAAGCAGCGTTTCAATTGCCTTGCGCATTTCTTCCTTAGATAGCATTGGCAAATCTTTAGCGAACGAGCTTGGATACATTGGATGCACTTCATGACGTTTACAGCCCATTTCGACAATTAGCTCGTGAATACGCGCAATTTTGTGATGAGTACGATAATTAATCATCGATTCTGCAGAAACAAGCACTCCTGCTTCACTTAGCCGTTTTGCATTATCTATCATCCGATAATACAGTTTTTCTGCTGCTTCATAAGATACGGCATGACCAGACTTCGCAAAGCCGACTTCATGAAAATCCTTTGGCTCAATATAGTTAAACGAAATATGCATAACATCCAAATAGTTTGCAATTTTCTCGTAGCGTTCAAACGGAAGCGTGACATTGGAGTTGATTTGCGATCTTATCCCGCGTTCACGTGCATATTTCAGCAAAGGAACGATATATTCATCAACCGTTTTTTGCATAAAGGTCGGTTCGCCGCCGGTAATGCTAATCGTTTTTAAATGCTCTACTTCATCCAAGCGCTTAAGCATTAACTCTAGTGGTATTTTTTGCGGCTCACGCAGCACAAGAGTATCTCCTACAGCACAATGCTCACAACGCATATTGCACAAATTAGATACCGTCATTTCCACACTCGTCAGCTTATGTTTACCAAATTGTTGTAAGGAATGGATCGTTTCCCAAGGATCGTAGCTTGGGGACAAAGGTATTAAAGTTTTCATCATTATTGTATTCGCACCTTATTTTCTTTTATTACATATCTATTGTAAAGGTCAGTCGTAATAGAAGCAAATAGAATCATCATTTTATAAAAAATTTTACAAGCTTAGCCAAACAAAGAAAGCCCATTTCTTCTTGGAGCTGCTGCACATTTTTTCGAGCAGATTCAAGAAAAATGGGCCTATGTCAAAATGATTCAAGCTACCTAATCCCGATAACCTTCCCCATTAACCTTCGTTATAGTGACATCAAGTACTTTGGACATATCAACCTCATAAGGCGTATTCAAATCTTCACCCGCTTCATTGGTCAGCACCCGTACAATTGGGCGATGAGGATAACTGGCATTGTAATCGGTAACGACACCGCTCTCCCCTGTGCTAAGCGTTACTGTAATGCCCACTGGATAAATCACAACTTTATCGCGAAAATGTTCGAGCATCCATTGCTCGTATAACGTATCAGAACCAGCATACAAATTTTCAACAGCCATATGCGGCAGCATCGGTTTACTATAAACTCGACTTGTTGTCATCGCATCATATGAGTCAACGATGCCAATCCATTTGGCATGCTCCATAATTTCTGAACCAACTAAGCCTCTTGGATAACCGCTGCCATCAATTCGTTCATGATGCTGTAAAGCACAATGAGCTACAGACAATGGTAGATTAGGCTCATCCTTTAAAATCTCGAAGCCTCTAATCGTATGAAGCTTCATCTCCTCATATTCTTCTCTAGTTAAGGAGTCCGCCTTTTTTAATATTTCTTCAGATATTTTGATCTTACCAATATCATGCAACAATGCTCCTAAACCTAAATTCATCGTTTGTTCACGTGAATAACCGTGGCTAATTCCTAGGACGGTTGAATAAACGCACACATTTAACGAGTGCTGGTATAAATAATGATCAACGCTCCCCATGTTCATTAGCATGATCATGGCGTCTTTATTATGCGATATATCATCAATAATGAGATCCATAACTTTTTTTAATGGCTGGGCAATAAATGGTCGTGTAGCCGTTTTATGATTGTTAACAGGCTCCATCATTATTGCAAAATTTCTTCGTATTTCTCTCACTGCATAAGTAAATGTTTCATCACTAATTAAAGGCTTATTAATAATATCCTCTGTGCGCGGATCGTGAATATACACGTATTGAACATTGCATGCTTCTAGTCGCTCGATCAAGCGCTCTGTCAGCTCCATATTTTCACCAAGAAGCACTATTCCTTCTTCGCTGAAAATCCGTTTCGCCAGCTTCATACCTGGCTTACATTGCTTTATAGTAAGCAGACGCATACTTCCGATCCCTTCTATTGTTGTACTAATTAAAAATAACTCATTAACTCTAATGACGAAACTTATCCGACTATAGTACTAAATTAAAATATATATCGACATTTAGCAACATATTTTATACAACTTTTGCTAATTTTTTATAGCAATCCATCTTTGCTCCTTACATAATGTAAGATGCAGTGGATTAGATAGCTCAACCTCAATGACATTGCGAATAAATTGAGGCAAAAAGAAGCTAACCTCGCTGTACTTAGCTAAGCTTTTATAGCCGATGTTAAAGGTGAACATATCAATACTTGCAACTCGGTAACTTTTTTCCAAATCTAATGTCTCCCCATTTACAAGCACTGAACGTACTTTATTCATAGGCGATGATTGAAGTGAATAGGTTACAGTCATACCATCAACAGCTAGTCTGCCTAGCTGCTCCCCGCGAAATCCGTATCCTTTTAGTTTAAGATCTTGAAATTCACGAAGCAAAGACTGCTCCAATGCTTCCAATAAGTACTTTCCTTTAATTAACATAAGACAAGGATTAATTGGAGATGGACAAATTGCATGAAGCTCAGAAGCGGTTACTGGTCCTTTTGCTAAACCACCTAACAATTGACCTGTATTTACAATGCCAATTTCTGCTTTACACCATTCTTTTAACCCCATGGCAAGTAAATTAGGAAGCGGGGATTCCATATAATTATTGCTTTCTAGCGGCTCCTGTAAATCGACAATAACGCGTGAAAGTTTCTCAACCGCTTCCTTTTTACCAAGCTCAATTTCCATCATAAATGCCTTGTCTTCTTCATACGCCGCTGTTGGAATCACTTCACCGCTCGCTGTATATTTTTGCAATGCTTCATCATATGTGATAATAACCTTGCCCACGTAGGAACCAAACTTTTCTGCCGCACACATTAAACTGCGATTACGCATAACGGGAGGATCGAATAAATGATGGGTATGTGCTCCAAGAATAACGTCTATTTGCGGAAAACGATCAGCAATTTCCTCATCATAACGTATTCCTAAATGCGACAGTAAAACAATAACATCACATTTATCTTGTATTGCTGAAATTTCACGCTCAATCTCTGCAATAGGATCTAATGTTTTCCAACCTAATAATTCATAAAAGTCAGAAAAATTTGCAGTAGCAGCAATGAAGCCAATTGTTATTCCTGCGCGCTCAATAATTGTGGAGCGAGCTAACCAATCCGGCAATTGCCCATCCATCTTCTGTATGTTACAGCAAATCACTTGAAAACTATTATTTCCTCCATAAATAGAGTCCAGTTGCTCACTAGTAAAGGTAAGCCCTTCATTGTTTCCTAACGTAATCACATTGTATGCAGTTGTATTTAATAAGGCTTGATGAAGTTGTCCATCCGTTCCTTCAGTTTCCATACGCGCACGATCCATATGATCTCCAAGATCTACTGCAATTACGTGATCAACACCATATCTTCTACGCCCTTCATTGATAATTGAAGTAATTTTGGCCCCTTGCTCTAGTCTGCTATGTAAATCATTACTATGATAAATTATGACTTTACGCTTCTGCTTCATTATGTTCACCTCGTCTATCAAAGCATACTTCCGCATTATACCCGCCAATTGCAACATTCGACGAGTTATCTAAACAGCTTAAAGTACCGTTCGTTTCCAGGCATGTTAGTCTACCTTTAATTTTAAATAGCTTGTCTTAATGTGTTACAGATATTCATCATTAATAATTAAGTAATCTAACGTTTGTGTCTTCTAAGCTGTTCGATAGTGCCACTTCCCTTCCTTGCTATTGATTAGGATAACATTTTTCGTGTAAATATGGTATGCTAATACTACTTGAACATTACTAAAGTAAGTAGGTATACTATGAAATATATATGGAAAATTCAATTATTTGCCGGACTAGCTCAACGCTTTAATGGAGATATGCTTCAGCTTGAGCTAGATGATCATCAGCTAACATGCGCTAGTCTAAAGCAACAACTTATGGCTCTTTATCCTGAGCAAGCCCATCTGTTAAAAAGCTGCTATGTCGCAGCCAATCAAGCATACTGTCGAGATGAGCAAATCATTCAAGCAGAGGATGAGCTTGCATTGCTGCCGCCAGTATCGGGTGGTCAATCATCTACCAATTTCACACCCTTTAATTCCCAGAATAAACCTAAATTTGTTATAACAAGACAACCAATTGACGTCGAAGCTGTCATGAATAAAGTAATATCACCAGCTTGTGGCGCTACATTATTATTTGTAGGAACTACTCGTGAATTTACAGACGGACTTCGTACTGTAGCGTTATACTATGAAGCTTATGAGCCGATGGCAGTAAAAACGATGGAACAGATTGCTAATGAAATCGCTGAGCGCTGGCCAGGGACAGAAGTTGCTATCACTCATCGTATAGGAAAGGTAGATTTGGCTGAAATAAGTGTTGTTATAGCCGTTGCTGCAGCTAGACGTGCGACATGCTATGAGGCTAGTCGCTACGCCATTGAACGGTTAAAGCAAATTGTGCCAATCTGGAAAAAGGAAATTTGGGAGGATGGCTCAGAATGGAAAGGGCATCAGCTAGGACCTTGGGATCCTACTGCACCGCCACAATGAGCATAAAAACAAAATGAATTTAACATCTTTGAATCGCTATGCTAAACAAATAAAAGTACATTACATAGGTGAAAGTGGTCAGCAGGGGATAGCTAGTACATCCTGTGCGATAATTGGTGCAGGCGCTCTAGGTTCGGCAGCAGCAGAACAGCTTGTGCGAGCAGGAATCGGTTATTTACGTATTATTGACCGAGATTTTGTTGAGCTTAGTAATTTGCATCGACAAACTTTATATACTGAAGAGGATGCTCGCCAGTTAATGCCAAAAGCAATTGCTGCCAGCAATGCACTTAAAGCAATAAATCGTACTGTAAAAATTGATGCTGTTATTGCCAATGTTCACGGCGGTAATATTCACGAATTGCTCCATGATATTGATATTGTTATTGACGGAAGTGACAATTTTACTGTTCGCTATATCCTTAACGATTATTGCGTTTCTATGAATAAAACATGGGTATATGGAGCGGTTACAGCTACAAATGGCACTACAACAACCTTTGTCCCAGGGCAAACCCCTTGCTTCCGTTGCTTATTTCCAGAGCCGCCTGAACCAGGAGCTGCAGATACTTGTGATACAGCCGGCGTCATCGCACCAATCGTTTCCATGATAGCTGCCATTCAAGCTACCGAGGTTATTAAATTTGCAAGCGGCCATAAGGATCAGCTCAATACCAAGCTCATACAACTAGACTGCTGGAGTTTACAGTTTTATAAGCTGAATATTGCCCATGCAGTCAATGACAATTGTCCTTGCTGCAAGGGAAAGCAATTCATTTGGCTTGATAAGGAAGAAGAAACTGAAGCTAGCACACTTTGCGGCCGCAATACGATTCAGCTAGCATTAGCTTCGACACTTCCCTACTCTTTAGATGAATTGGAGCAACGTTTCAAACCTAGTTATCAACTGACACGTAATCGCTATTTACTAAAGCTTCACTATTCCGAAGATATCAATATTATCTTTTTTCCAGATCGCCGCCTAATGGTTCAAGGTACAGAAAATCTATTATATGCCAAAACAATTGCAAACAAATTAATGCAAGTATAAGTTAATAATTGATGATATACGTAACTTGATGTATAATTTTTCTACTATAACAAAGTGTTGGAATACGAATTTTTATAATAACAATCATTCATAACGAGGTGGAATATGCGTATTCACGTTACAGATGTCGTTGAAAATGATATTTTAAAAGATGATGTTTTTAATAATTTTGGCTTACATATTATATCAAAAAATACTGTATTAACTGCTAAAGAGATTAGTCTTCTGCTCCAACACTCCATCGATTATATTGATATATTAGATCGTTCTTCTGTGCTTGATAATAGTGCTCAAGCATTGGATCAACTTGAACGAACGTTAGAATCAACGGCTTCTCCTAAGTGGGTACCGCATATGAAGCCAATTTACAATTCAGTAGTTGATAATATCAAAAATATTTTCGAGACGGCTAGCGTTGAAAATAAGATTAATACTGATGAAGCAACTGCTTCTTTTAATCCTTTACTTGAAAATCTAGTTTTGGAACGCGATGTTGTCTCCCTCTTACTGCTGCTTAACAATAAAGATGATTATACATATCAGCATTCTGTTCAAGTCGGTATGTTATCTTACTACATTGCCAATTGGATTGGCCTACCTGAAAGTGAATCGAATCGAGCAGCTTATGCTGGATTTTTACACGATATTGGCAAATGCAAAATTCCTCTTGAAGTTCTAAACAAACCAGAAAAACTCACCGAAAAAGAATTTGAAACTGTTAAAAAGCATTGTCAATACGGCTATGATATAATTAAAAACTCTACTACAGATGAAATGATTGCATTAGGTGCTCTTCATCATCATGAGCGTTATAACGGCACTGGCTATCCTCACGGTCTTAAAGGTGAAGAAATTTCATTATTTGGTCGAATTATTGCTGTAGCTGATATTTATAGTGCAATGACCTCTGCCCGTATTTATCAGAAAGAACGCGATATGCTGTTTGTCTTGAAAGAAGTTTATCGCTTAAGCTTTACCGATCTAGATCCGGTCATTACACAAACGTTTATTAAGCATATGATACCTAACTTTATTGGCAAAAGAGTTATTCTTAGCGATGGTCGTACTGGAACGATCATAATGACTCATCCTACTGAATTTTTCAGTCCTCTTGTGAAAATTGATTCAGAATTTATTGATTTGTCTATTGATCGTTCACTTGAAATCACACATGTTTATTTCTAACGTCTCCTTTGTATAATTTCAATTAAATCTACAGCACCAGTTGTTTATATACCAAGCAAATGGTGCTGTATTATATTTCATTTTTGTTATTTTATTTGCAAAATATATAGAAAATGGATAGATGTGAGGAGAGAATTTATGAATTTGAATTCAACTTCCGGACCAACACAAGAGAATGTTGGCCAAATTAAAGTCGTTCCTATAGTAATCGCACTCATTATCGGTGCATTTGTATCACTGCTTAATGAAACTTTGCTTGGTAACGCAATGCCTTTGTTAATGCAAGATTTGCAAGTTTCACCAGCTACAATTCAATGGCTTACTACAGCTTATATGCTAGTTATCGGAGTTCTCGTTCCTATTTCCGCGATTTTGCTGCAATGGTGGACTTCTCGTCAAATGTTTTTAATATCAATGACTACCTTTTTAGCTGGAACTATCGTTGCAGCCATTGCGCAAAATTTCGAATTTTTATTAATTGGACGCATAATTCAGGCAGCAGGCACAGGGCTTATGCTCCCACTTATGATGAACACGATGCTTGTTATTTTCCCTCCTGAAAAACGAGGTGGAGCAATGGGCATGATGGGGCTAGTCATTATGTTTGCTCCAGCAATTGGTCCAACACTTTCAGGCATTATTGTCGATCATTTAGATTGGCGCTGGTTATTTTACATCGTTATTCCGTTAACGATCATTTCGATTATTTGCGGAGCGCTTTACATGAAAAATGTAACGGTTGTGACAAAGCCAAAAATTGATTTTCTTTCTGTTATTTTATCCAGCATTGGATTTGGCGGCATTGTTTACGGCTTTAGCGCTTCAGGGGATCACGGCTGGAGCGAGCCATCAGTATATTACACATTAATAGTCGGCAGCATAGCCTTAGTGCTATTTATTATTCGTCAGCTAACTGTAAAACAGCCAATTCTTGATTTGCGAGCATTCCGTTATCCTATGTTTTCATTAGCAATCGTATTGATGTTTATTGTGATGATGTCTATGTTTTCTACAATGATCCTGCTCCCATTGTTCTTACAAACGGTACTATTAATGACTGCGTTCAAATCAGGACTAATTATGCTGCCTGCCTCGATTTTGAATGGCATTATGGCACCTATTACAGGTAGGATGTTTGACCGCTTTGGGGCAAGAATTATCATTATCCCAGGTATCGTAATTATCGCTATTGCAATTTGGTTATTTTCAAATATCAGTTTATCAACGACAACTGGGGAAATTATTACGTATCACATTTTACTAATGATTGGTATTTCCTTAGTTATGATGCCTGTTCAGACGCATGGACTTAATCAGCTTGAGCCAAAGTTTTATCCGCACGGTTCAGCGATTTTTAACACGTTATCGCAAGTTGCAGGGGCAATCGGTACAGCGCTCTTTGTCTCACGAATGAGTAATAGCGCTGCAGAAGAACTTAGTAAGCTTGCTGATCCAACTGAACCGGCACAGATGCTGCAAGCCCAAATTGTTGGCTATCAAGATGCCTTTGAACTTGGCTTTATGCTTGCAATTGTTTCATTAGTATTAGCTTTATTTATTCGAAAATCAAAAAGACCTCAGCAAATGATGGAAACTGGTAAGGCTGTAGAGTAATGCGTATCGCTTGCCTCTGCCATAATATCAATAATTAAAAAACTCCTAAGTTCCTATGATGAAACTTGGGAGTTTTTATTTAACACTTCGTTATTGGGTTTTATATAATTTCCATTCCCCGTCCACTTTTATAAAAATAAAATCCCCGGTATTTTGACTAGAGCCTGTTCTTGAAGAGACATCCATTGTTATTTTAACAATCGCAGCTTCATCTGCAATTTCGTTTAAACTATACTCATCGATGACTGCATTTAATCTTGTATCATCAGTTTCAATTTTATCAACACTAAGTATATATGGTCCTATTAGAGAAAGATCTTCTAAACTAGGATCGTATATAAACTTGAAGTGTGATTGATAGTCGTTATTTTCGATAGTTTTAAATAATGCAATGATCGTTTCTACCAATTCCTCATTTACATCGATAATTTCAAAATTGTCCATCTCAATTTTTCCAGCTCTCTTTTTTATCTCATTACTCCCTTCATCATTTTCAATATTATTCTCATCCCTATTTGATTGTGAGTTAGAAGATAATTGAGCATCATTTTCTAGTACTGAGATTTCATTAGAGTTATTTTTTTCTTCAAGTCGAGTTTCTTCATTCACGTTACTGCAAGCAACACTAAAGCTAAGAAAAACCAAAGCACATACCACTATTAGTTTTTTAATCATTAGATCCCTCCTTTTTATAATTTGACGAAATAAATATGAAAATTGTTCCATTTTTATATTGCGTAATGTTACGCTACATGAAATTATATAGCCAAGGTTAGTTGATATCTTGAAACGATGCGGGGATACATCTTTCAAGACTATTATCCCTTTATATCTAGCCTTTATACTTAAATTTAATTATGAAAGGAGAAAAAAACATGTATATGAATCATTTTAAGGTTCCAAACATTAACTCAACTGGTGTTAATGCAGAAGTTTATGCTTTATCTATTCCTCTAGAAAATATTAAAATTGACTCACTAGGTTCTACTTCGGTATATAATTCTAACTACCATGGTGTAAATGGAACATTTTATGGATCTTCAGGACTTCTTGGTATCGCTATTAACAATAAATCTGTAGTTGTTAGCGGAGGCGATCGAAACGGTACTTCTTCAAATCAAAAAACAAGAAGTACAATGTACTGTCGAATTGATACAGGTGCAGTAGGTGTTACTGCAGTTCACCAAGCAAGCTCTCTTCCGGTAGTGTCAAAAGTTCTATGAAAACTCAATAGGTGTTCGGGTCGTCTCCCATTTGTTGGGTGGAAAGGCCACGCAATCGCTCTTGACAAACACGCCAATGGTTTGACTCTACTTTAACAAGGGCGACGGGGACAAAAAGAAGGCATGCTAAATAGCCCTTGGTTTTTCCATTTTAAACCATTGGCTAGTTCGGTTTGTCAAGAGTTCGCTCCGCCGATTGCTCGTTTTTACTTCGGGCTCTGCTAAACCAAAAAGTTAGGCTGGTTGTTGTTCGTTAATCCATTGTTGTGCTAAAGCGATCAGTTTAGTCCATCTCGCAGGCATATTCGGGAGCTGCAGTAACTCTGGATTAAGCACTGGCACCTTACCTTCTAATGCAGAATGAGGCCTTAAAAAGTTAAAGTAAGCTACAAACAGGGTCACAAAAGAAACAGATCCTTGTTCGGATCCAAACCCGTGTGTTGAACGATAATTGCCTTTAAATGTGCGATTTAGTCTTTCGATAACTTGTTTGAGATGCCTATACTCCGTTGACACAGGATCTTCATTGGTAAGTCCAATAACCTGCTTGATGTCGAACTGAATATCGTGTTGAGCGAAAAAGTGCTGAGCTAAGAGATAAATCGGATTGCCATCCACCACAAATGTAAGATCTTTAGGAATCTCTTTCAGTTTCATTAAGACATCATCAATGGCACGGATTGCTGACACTGTATCCCGATTTGGCGATACTGGGTAAGACAAAATAATCTTTTTTACCGCATCAAAGAAGAAAAACAAGTAATGCCAACGCCCATTCACCTTGATGTAGGTTTCGTCTCCACAGAACTGGTCAGAAAGTTCGTAGGGATAATAATCTACGTAAGGCTTAAGTATTAGGGCAACTGCATTCTCATAATTTAAAATACTTTGATGCGATATGCTTACCCCATGTACATCTTTCATGAGTGCAGCTGTTTTACGGGCCGAAAGTCCATAGTTGACATGATAGGTTAAAATGAGCCCCAAAGTATGTGGCGACGCATACAGCCTGGATAAATCAACCTTGGGCTTTTTGGGGGAAGACTTAGACAATGGCTGAAAATCGATGTGAAACTGCCGGAAAATGTATCTTAACTTAAAGGATTGAGGATCTTTTTTAAACTGTCTCTTCTCTTTCGAAGACATACCATTTAGTTTCTTTTGGTAATAGGGACAATCATTATTTTTACACTTGAACACGTTAAAGTCTTTTCGCTCTTTGATTTTTTCAAGAGTCTTAGAACAATGAGGACACTTTAAAATGGCCTCTTTCAAATAGCGGCTCTTATCATTAAACAGACAGGAACATACCTTACATTGATACTGTCCTTTGCCCCCATTATTGGCATAAAGATAATCCGATGGAGCACCACACTTCGGACAGTTCATAGATTTAGGTACAGTCGTCTTTGCATTCAAACGCCTTTGAACAGGCTTTAGATGTTTACCGTTTTTCTCTAGGTATTCTGTTAGAAGGATTCGATAATCAAGCTTCTGAAGAGTTTCGTTGATCGGAAGATCATCCACCTGAAGCTTACGATATGGTTTATTGATTGGCTCTTCTTTAGGTTTATCAAACATGTTTTTACCGATAAGAAGAGTAAGTAAAGTTTTAATAATTTGATCTTGGTACTTGATAAATTCAAGTAAATAGGTTAATAATTGAGGATACAAACTTGTCACTTCCTAGTTGTTTGGGATTAAGTGTTCGGTGTGGTAACCTTACTTTTAACCTAAAACTATGGGGGTGGCAAGTTTTTTGCTTTCCGAGACTTATATATCAAGGAAAACCCTCAATTATATATATAAAGTTTTTACAATACGTCTCTTCCAGGCGGGGTTAATAATATGAAATGGGCTATCGGTGGATTGGGATTGTTTTTGGATGAAACTCTAACCTTAACACAGTATAACAATAAGCTTAAAAATGATGAGGATTCAGATGGCGTAGGGGGAACAAACGATTACAGACCACGAACGATGATTGGTTATCAGCCAAATGGAAACGGAATTGGAAAACACATGATCATCTTAGCGGTTGCATTCGACTATGACAACCCAACATCAAGTAATAAAGGCATTCGTTTTTATGATGGTCGAATAATTATGAGTAAACTTGGTTGCACGAAAGCTATTCATCTAGATGGAGGTAGTTCTAGCTCGGTTCGAGTAGTAACAAAAGACCAAGATGAGCCTGCTGTTACACATCGTTATCGTGCATCTACTAATGCTCAAAAGTGTATTGTACGTGCTGATTATAGTAGCAATTATTACTTCCACCACCTACCGGTTCCTTCGACAACAGGATTCGTTGATATTTAATCCAACTTGCACTTCGCACATTTTTTCCAAAACTGTACTTACTAGAACCTAACGACAAAAAAAGAACGGCTTAGCAAATCGTTGCAAAGCCGTTCTTTTTGTTTTTACTTTGAATCATAATCAAAGTAAGAATTTCATTTCACACTTCCGCATTCTTTTCATTAGGAAGCAATATGCCAGTCTTTAGCACGTTCTATGCGCCATAGCTGAGCGTAATAGCCATTTGCTGCAAGCAATTGTTCATGCGTGCCGCGCTCGACCACTTGGCCTTTTTTAAGCACAAGTATTTCATCCATATCTACTGTGTCAGCCAAACGATGAGTAATCCATAGCGTCGCTCGCTTCTGCAATTCTTGTTTAATGTTGCTGCGGAATGCAAGCTGTGTTAGATGATCTAGTCCTGTAGCAGGCTCATCAAACAAGATCGCAGGACTTGGCTTAAGCAGGGCTCTCGCCAATGCTAAGCGTTGCCGTTGACCGCCCGACAACTTAGCACCATATTCTCCAATCATCGTTTCATAGCCTTGCGGCAATGACATAATAAATTCATCGATTTCTGCAAGCCGAGCTGCCTCACGTAACTCTTCATCACTTGCCTCACGATTACCAAGTCGTAAATTGTCAGCTACAGTAGCATTAAATAATTGCACCTGCTGAGAAACAACTGCAAATTGGCTGCGCACTTGTTCCTCTGAAAGCTGCTCATAGCTTTGACCGTTAATTGTAATGTAACCTTGCTGGATTGGCGCAAGCTTCAAAATAGCTTGGATTAACGTGCTTTTACCAGCGCCGCTTTCCCCAACTATTGCAATCTGTTTGCCTGTTTGCAAGGTTAGACTAATATCTTGCAAAGCAAGCCTAGCTGCACCTTCATATTGAAAATCTATCCCGCTTAGCTCACAGTTCCAAGTCGACAGTGGCTTAGCTGCTTCGTTTAGTGGTTCAACTTTACTTTGCTGAGCGTTATTTATTGCAGCATTAACTTGTTCGTTAACTCCGTCATGCATTAAATTCTCAGATTCGTCTGCAAGCTGGAATAGTCGATTAGCTGATGCTGTAATTGCAGAGCTCATCGCAAAGGCTTGCGGCAATGGTGCGGCAGCTTCAAAGCTAGCTAATGTAATGAGCAAAATGGCAGGCAGCATGTATGGAGCAATATCTCCATTTACTACTAAAGGAATTGCTATTAATAACATTACCCACATGCCAAGCTGCGTCAGCATTGCCATTAATCCGTTACTAATCGCTTGCCGACGATGCTCCAACGTCTGAAGCTGGTTAAGATCCTGCTGCAAATCAGCAAGCTTCTCTCGCTCTTGAGCTAATTTACCGTATTGCTGTAATGTTGGCAAACCCCGCAATAAGTCTAGACTTTCTTCATAAAGTCTAGTTCTCGCCTGTACAAGTTTACTTCCACTTTGCTTACTAACATAATAGCTGCCATACGGTAATGCAATCCCTGCGATAAGCAGCATTATAAACAAGGCAATCCCTAATGAAAAATGCTGCCAGCTAACAATGCTTACCGCTAGCACAACAGTTAAGCAAAAGACAATAGGCGGAGAAAACAGTCGCAAATAAAAATTTTGTAACTGCTCAATATCACTAATAATCGTACCTAATAAATCTCCACTTCGTCTATTTTTTAATAACGAAGCAGCACGCGGCTCAATTTTTTCATATAGCCACACCCGTAAGCGATGAAGCACTCTGAAAGTCGCATTGTGGGCAGCAAGTCGCTCCAAGTAACGAAGTACAGCACGAGAAATTCCAAAAAATCTAACACCAACAATTGGAATATAAAGCATCAGCACATTTTCAGGTCTTAAGGCTGCCTTAGCTATTAAATAGCCCGACGTTCCCATTAAACCAATATTCGCCGCAATCGTTAAAAACGACATTAATATCGCAATAAATACGATGAGCTTATGCTGTTTAAAAAATTGCATTAGACGACGACTTGCCTTTAGCAGCATAAGGAAATTAAAGCTTGCTGTTTGCCGAACAGTATTCTCTCTTATGACAACCTGCTCCTGCTCAGCTTCGCCTCGAAAGCCGCTCTCCGCACTAGCCGTTTTACTCAAGCTGCTTGAAGCTGTTGAAGTAGCTTCTGTAGCAAACATAGAATGATAAGCTTCTTCATGCAAGGTTGCAGCTTCGTTACCTGACTGACGGAACGCAGCTCCGCTAGTCTGCTTAAAGCTCGCATCAAGTGAATTATTTGTATTCGCATGTTGAGTATTATCATTACTGCTGTTCATTGCCTCTAGCATCGAAGCAAATTTACCGCTGCTTGCGGCAAGCTCCTGTGGCGTTCCCGCTTCAACAATTTTTCCTTCATGCAGAACAATTATTTTATCTACTGCTGCTATTGTTTGCAAATGATGGGCAACAATAATTGCACTTTTCCCTTTTATCCATTTGGCAATATTACGAGTAACAATCGCTTCGTTGTAAACATCAAGTCCACTCGTCGCCTCATCAAGCATAACAACCGACGAGTTTGGTCGAAGCATTGCTCGTGCCAACACAAGTCGCTGCTTCTGTCCTCCTGATAACACAATATTTTCCGTTAATACCGTATCCAGTCCATGAGGAAGCTGTGCAACAAAGTTATGAGCCTCTGCATGACGCAAAGCATTCCATATCATTTCATCCGTTATATCTTCTAACCCTAATGTGATATTCTCTCTAACACTACCATGAAATAAATGAACAGACTGTGCTACTGTTGTAAGCTGCTGTCGCCACTCTTTTATAGACAGCTCTTGTAATGGAATACCGTTCACATAAATTGTGCCACTTGTTGGCTTAATAAAGCCCTGCAGGAGGTCAAGGATTGTGCTTTTCCCTGCACCGGTTGCTCCGACAATCGCTAGTGTTTCCCCTGCCTCCAGCTTAAATGAAATATTATCAAGTGCGGGCTTACTATATCCTTTATGCTGTAAAGTAACTCTGTCAAATTGAATAGTAAAGCCGACTTGCTTATTAGGTTGTACTTTAAGTGCATCAGCTCGCTCAACAAGTCCTTGCGGTTCAGCATCAAAGATTTGAAAAATACGTGTAGCTGCTGATGCACCGTTCATACCAGAGTGAAACTGCGTACCTAGCGCTCGAATTGGCGCATAAAACTCAGGTGTGAGCAATAAAATTAAAAACGCATGATAAAATTCTAGTTGTCCTTCAATTAAGCGTAAACCAAGAAAGACAGCAATAATTGCTGTGCTTATCGTGGCGAAAAGCTCCATAACAAAGGCTGATAAAAAGGCTAATCTCAGCGTTGCCATCGTCGAAATACGGTGCTGCTCGCTTATGCTGCCAATAATCTTAATTTGTTCCTTAGAACGATTGAACATTTTTAGTGTCTCGATTCCTCGTAATACCTCTTGAAAATGTCCTCCTAATCGACCTAGCAGCTTATACTGACGATCAGTGCGAGCCTTCGTAAACTTGCCGATTAATATCATAAATAAAATAAGAAGCGGCAAGGTGACAGCATAAATAAGTGCAGATAGCCCATCCTGTCCAAGCACAACAATAAATACAGCAAATGGCACAAACATCGACAACGCAATTTGCGGAACATATTTAGCCAAGTAATTTTCAAGCTGCTCGACACCTTCATATAACGTAGATACTAATTCACCGTTACGTTCGCCCTTGCTATATTGTGGACCGAGCTCAGCTAACTTGTCGATAAGACGCAGCCGCAAATCAGTTTTAATTCCTTGAGCCAGCTTTGCTGAAGTATAGTCACTCAGCATATGCAGCAATCCGCGCAGTACAATTATTCCAAGCAGAATTATTAATAGTACTTTAACTTTTGCCAAATTAGCTCCTTGCAAAAATACGCGATTAACTATATTTGCTACATAATAGGCCTCAGCAATTAGTACAAGACCGCCAATACAGCCGAATAAAATGCTAATGAGCAACAGTTTGCGACTGTTCTGCACCTGCTGAAATAGCCTTTTCATCATAAGCCATCATCCTTAATAATCTAAATGATCCTCCGCCGTAACACGTTTACGGAATACCCAATAGTTCCAAGCTTGATAAGCTAAAACGATCGGAACGAAGGTACATGCAACGATCGTCATGACTTTCAACGTATAAGGATTGGAAGCTGTATTATGAATGGTTAAGTTCCAATCAGGATTTAACGAAGAAATCATTACGTTCGGATACAAGCACATAAATACTGTAATTGTTGAAAGTACAATTGTAGCACCTGTCATAATAAATGCCCAACCTGATTTACCAGCTTTAATAAAGAAATGTACAGAAAGCAGAGCAAAGCCGGCTAAGATCGGAATTGAACCAGGGTTAACCCCTTTACCAGTAAACATATCAGTTTGGAAATAGCTTAGTACGACGAAAATTAATAACACCGCACTAGTCCATTTACCGATACGCAGAGCAAATGCATCTGCACGCTCTTTAATAACACCGCTAGTTTTCAGGCTAAGGAACAATGCTCCATGCAATAAGAACAATAGAACAATTGCTACACCTGCCAGCACAGAATAAACCGAAATTAAATCCCAGAACGAACCTACATAGTTTTGATTTGCATCAATAGGAACACCGCGCATTAGATTTGCCAGTGCCACACCCCAAAGTAGCGGCGGCAACAAGCTGCCAAAGAAAATAACCCAATCCCATGTATTTCTCCATTTTGGACTTTCAAGTTTACTGCGAAATTCAAATGCTACCCCACGACCGATTAATGCAAGCAGCATTAAAAACAATGCCATGTAAAATCCACTAAACAATGAGGCATACCAGTTAGGAAAGGCAGCAAACATTGCACCGCCCGCAGTAATCAGCCATACCTCATTACCATCCCAGAAAGGACCAATTGTGTTAATGATAACTCGACGTTCAGTGTCGGTTTTTCCAAGGAATCTAGCGAGCATGCCGACGCCAAAGTCAAAGCCCTCCAGGAAAAAGAAGCCGACAAATAGTACAGCAATTAAGCTAAACCATACCGATTCAAGCATTATTTTCCCTCCTCTAAATCGCTGGAATATGATCTACTTGATCTTGCGGTTTGCTGTGAATATCGTGGTCGTTTGTATCAATGCCTTTACGCACAAAATGAACAACCAAATAAACAAAGACCGCAGCCAGTATACCATAAACTAATGTAAATCCAATTAAGCTTGTTGCGACTGTTCCAGCACTTACATTCGGAGATACACCATCCGCAGTATGCTGTAAACCAAATACAATCCATGGCTGACGTCCAACCTCAGTCATAATCCATCCTGCAGTATTTGCGATATATGGCAAGGAAATAGCCGGAATAAGCAGTTTCAATAAGAATGAACGTTTATCCAGTTTGTTACGAATTACATATAACGTTCCTAGAGCGCCAAGCAAAATCATCAACATACCTGCAGCAACCATAATGCGGAAGCTCCAATAAGTTGTTTTTACTGGTGGAATATAGTCACCTTCACCATATTGCTGTTCATATTGCTCTTGCAGCTCTAACATACCAGGTACGCTACCGCTTAAGCTGTTGTAAGATAAAATACTTAGCAAGTATGGAATTTCAACGTTAAATGTATTTTTTTGATTTTTTGTATCAATAGCTGCGATAAGCGACCAAGGGGCATGTTCACCAGTTGATTCCCACAACGCTTCAGCAGCAGCCATTTTCATTGGCTGTGTTTTTACAAGATGTTGGGATTGAGTATGACCTGCTGTTGCAGTTAGAATACTCGAAATTAATGCAACAATAATTGAAATTTGGAACGACTTCTTAAACAGGTCAACTTGTTTTTTACGCAGCAATTTATATGCTGAGATACCTGCAATAAAGAACGAACCAGTAGCAAATGCCGCATAAATAACATGCGGAAACTCAACCCATAGCTGTGGGTTGCCAAGTAAAGCAAAGAAGTCTGTCATCTCAGCTCGGCCATTTTTAATTTCAAAGCCTACAGGCTCCTGCATAAAGGAGTTCGCGCTCAAAATCCATAGCGCAGATAATGTTGCAGCGATAGCTACTAACCAAATACTTAACAAATGAACTTTTTTCGGCAAACGATCCCAACCGAAAATCCAAATTCCTAAAAATGTTGATTCTAGGAAGAAAGACACTAAAGCTTCAACTGCCAGTGGTCCGCCAAACACTGCACCAACAAATCTTGAATAGTCGGCCCAGTTCATACCGAATTGAAACTCCTGCATAATTCCAGTTACGATTCCGACAGCAAAGTTGAGCAGGAACAACTTGCCCCAAAATTTCGCTAAATGTTTGTACGATTCATCATTTTTCATTACGTACATCGTCTGCATAAATGCTATTAAGTATGCAAGACCAACGGATAGTGGAACGAAAATAAAGTGATACACAGTTGTTATTCCAAACTGCCATCTTGATAAATCTAATGCATCCACATTTATCTCCCCTTTCATAGCTCATAGTATAGCTCTTTAAACAAAAGATAAATGTGATTTTTTTCACAGTATTCATTCTTATTCAAAACGAGATTGTGACAATTCAGCAAAAATAAATAAACCACTTTATACTGAACGTGTGAAAAATCTCTCATTCAGTATTCAAGTGGTTTATTGATCTCGTTAACACAGTGAGTCACTACTAAATCAATATTTAAAATACTTTTGATAAAAGTCCATATAGTTTAAGGTGCAAATTTGCAAACTGTGGTACATATTACGAACGATTAAAAATAATTAGCTTGGTTTCACACATTTCCTCTACTGCATATTTAATTCCTTCACGGCCAATACCGCTAGACTTCCAGCCGCCATATGGCATATGATCAAGTCTGAATGTTGGAATATCATTAATAAGGACACCGCCTACCTCCAACTTATCACTTGCATCTAGCGCTGTTTCCAGCTTATTGGTGTAAATTCCAGCCTGCAATCCGAACTCGGAATCGTTCACTAATTGGATTGCACGTTCAATGCTTGGAACAGCATTTATGCTTACGACTGGAGCAAAAACTTCTTGACGGATCACCTTTGCCGATTCGGGTACTTGCACAAGTACAGTTGGCAAAAGTATGCCCTGCTCAACATATCCACCTAACGCAAGCTTTGCTCCCTGTTCGATCGCTTCTTCAATCCACTGCACTGCTCTATCTCGGGCAGCCGGTTGAATCATAACCGAAACATCCGTTTCCGGATGCAGAGGATCGCCTGTCACAAGACGACTTGCTTGAGCAATAAATTGCTCAACAAAAGATTCAAAAATATCCTCCATCACATAGATGCGCTGCAAAGAAATGCACACTTGCCCTTGGTTCGTAAATGCGCCAGTTACACAGCGAGCAGCTACTTTTTCAATATTAACATCATTGTCGATAATAACTGCGGAGTTAGAGCCTAACTCTAATGTTACACGCTTTAAGCGAGCATTGCTTCTAACCTGCTCCCCTACATAAGGACTTCCTGTAAAAGTAACATAATTAACTCGATCGTCCTTTACAATATATTCGCCCAGCTCTTTACCTTTACCAGAGATTACATTTAATGCTCCATCTGGCAAACCCGCTTCTTTAAATAATGCGGCAATATAATACGCCGACAAAGGAGTTTGATCTGCAGGCTTCAACACAATACTATTACCTGCTGCAATTGCTGGACCTAATTTATGAGCAACTAGATTCATTGGGAAATTAAACGGTGTAATCGCAGCAACAACTCCTACAGGCTCTTTACGAGTATACGCGATTCGTCCTTCGCCACCAGGTACACTATCTAATGGTAAAGTTTCTCCATATATTCGCTTTGCTTCTTCGGCCGCTAATTTAAATGTTGTAACCGTTCGATCAATCTCAGCGTAAGCTGCCTTTATTGGCTTAGCTGCTTCTTGGGCGATTAATTGTGCTGCTTCATCTTTACGCTCAGCAAGCAAGCTGCTTACGTTTTCTAAAATGCTGCTGCGACGATAAGCAGATAACTTACGCATAACAGCTTTTGCTTTCACAGCAGCCGCAATCGCTTGATCAGCTTGTGTTAGGGATGCGCCTGCTACATCCGCAAGCTTCTTTCCAGAGTATGGAGCGTACAACTCTGTTTCATAATGACCTTCAACCCATTGCCCATTAATAAATAGTAGCTGTCTCATCTTATTCTCCTCTAGCTTCACTCACAAATGATCTTAATAACATATTGTAATCATCATCCCGCATATAATTCGTAATTCCACTTAATGCAGCTGCTAAATTATCAGAAACCATGCGAATCGC
This sequence comes from Paenibacillus sp. plas6, assembly GCF_057221655.1. Classification (NCBI taxonomy): domain Bacteria; kingdom Bacillati; phylum Bacillota; class Bacilli; order Caryophanales; family Paenibacillaceae; genus Paenibacillus; species Paenibacillus sp. plas6. The sequence continues at coordinate 461,589 of NZ_CM170151.1, forward strand.
ACGAAAATGACCATTTATCTCTTGCTTAGATAAAAACTCAACAACAAGCGTCCTAGGAGAGTTACCAGCTTCATGCCGAAAAAGTTCAATTTCTCTAACTCCCATTACTTCAAGCTTGCTAATGCTAAATTTACTCAAATGCCAAGGTGCTATATCAATAAATTTACGATTAGCGGAATCGTAAAAACGTACTCCTTTTAGTTCTCCTTTATACTTCAATAACCCAACAACTAACGTATTGTTATGCAACTTTTGCAGCAAAGATATTTCCATTAGTTTATCTTGTTTTGAAGCATCAGCGAATCCAAACGGATCATTTTTAGGCTTTATCACTTTTTCACTGAAATTGCGATCATGATCACGATATTTAAATCCACTGCCTTTTTTGTCTCTCATTATATAACCACCCTTAAACCTATTACATTATCGTAAATTATTATTAAATCTATCATATGATTTTTAGCAGTAGGTTACAATTGATACTTTAAATTTTTCTTTAATCAATTCCTTTTCTTACAAAAAAAGCCACTTCGCTTATCGAAGTGGCGTAGTGAGTGTTTCTCTAATGTTTTGAATCAGTTCTCGGAATTCATCCATTAAATTATTTAGACGATTTCCTGCATTTTTTGTTAACGAATTATCCTCTATTCGTTGAGCGTTGTCTGCATTTAAAGTACGCAATCGATCGTAGCTGCCTTTTCGTGCTGTCACTTGCACCTCATAGCCAGCATATTGCTGTTGGAGCATTTTTTGCACATTATTTACGACAGCATCACGTCTGCCTGGATTAGTGACATCAAGTCCGACAATGATTCTTTTATTATTTATAATAACTGTAGCATCGTTTACCCCTTGAACTTGACGAATTTTATTCATAACTTCCTTCTGTCGCTCATTCATTGCTTGTCCATTCATCATTAAATCGTACACATTATGATTTCTGATTGTAGAGGTATTATTTGTCTTATTTAGGCTTTGGACTGTTCTTCCTTGCTGATTGTTTAGCTCTTTATCACTGCGACTGTTACTAATCATACCTTTACCTTTTACAACCTTTTTATTTTGCTGCTGATGCAGCATGATATTATCCGTTTCAACACGATTAGTGCCTACATGATTGGCATTAGGACGATTTGTCAGCAATGGCTCGCTTGGGGTAAATTGCGGATCTACATTGCTGCTGTAATAATAGTCATGCCCTTCATTCTTTTCACTGGCGCAGGCTGTCATAGTTAGCAGCATTACCGCAGATACAATTGCTGCTGAAATTCGTCGATACTGTTTCAAATCCCTTCACCTCCCTGCTAATTAAGTTGTTCAGAATACAGGAGGTCTATTCTTTATAAAAAATGGTCTGTATGAAATACATATTCAACTTAAAACTGGACAACTTAATAATTGTGCGACATTGGACAATTTATAAAATTTAAGGGAGACAACACGATATGTATTTCTACAAAGAAGATTTAATTAATATGATTGTGCCAGACAAGCCCGATCCCGCAGCAGCAAAAGTGTTGCAAGAAGCGCTCGGCGGCCAATTTGGCGAAATGAGAACAATGATGCAATTCTTTTTCCAAAGCTCTAATTTTCGCGGTAAAGATAAGAAATATCGCGATTTGATTCGTGCTGTATTTCTTGAAGAAATTGCCCACGTCGAGCTTGTGCAAAATACTATTAATCAACTGTTAAATGGTGCTGGTGATTCATCAGTCGGCAGCGGAGGAGTCGATAAAGCACCGCTCGATGAAGCAGTAAAACATGCAAACCCTCATCACTTCATTATGGGCGCCCAAAGCTCTATTCCAGTCGATGCAGGCGGCAATCCATGGAATGGCTCTTGGGTTTATTGTCACGGTAATCTTGTAGCCGACCTGTTAAATAACGTCGTCTTGGAATCGACAGGCGTACTGCAAAAATCTCGAATTTATGAAATGAGCTCGAACAAAGCTTTCCGTGAAACTTTAGCCTTCCTCATTGTTCGTGATAACGCCCATCAAAATGCATTTGCCAAAGCGCTTGAATCGCTTGGTGTAAACTGGGGAAAATTATTCCCTGTGCCAAATTACGATATTAACAAATATCCAGAGTGTAAAAAATTTGTGGATATGGGCTTCCATAATGCATTGTTCAATTTCCGACTTGATCAGGATTTAACTGAAGAAATCTTTAGAGGACAAACACCAAGCCGCAACGGGGGAGAACTTAAAATTGCTCAACCACCGCAAGGTTATCCTGTTCCAACATGGCCGGAAATGCCTAATGAGCATAGCCCTGGTCTGCAAGATTTACTTAACTAAACGAAGATTTATCTGGCTAAGCATAGAAAGGAGAATAGATAATGGGAATTTTATCAGGAAATCCGAAAGAGCAACCTTTGCATTATGGTGAGGTTTATGGTCTTTGGATGACTTCTTGGGGTGCAAAAGGGGCAGTTTCTTGTTATCAACTATACCTTAATCACGCAGGCGATAACGACCTAAAAAAGATCATTAACGATTTGCTGGAGCAGGCAAAGCTTGAAATTAAGGAAGTCGATGCAATATTGCTTGAGAACGGAATTGCTCCGCCTCCAGCGATGCCTGAACGTCCTGCTGTGGAGCTCGACGATATTCCAATTGGTGCTCGCTTTAGCGATGCAGAAATTGCGGCTAAGCTTGCCGTTGAAACATCAGCTTCACTTACTGCCTGCAGTACTGCAATGGGACAAGCCATTCGCGAGGATATTGGCGCACTTTATGCCAAATACCATGTGGAGATGACTACTCTTGGCCTTCGTATTTTAGAAATGAGCAAGGAAAAAGGCTGGTTGCTCCCTCCGCCATTGCATGTTCAAGGAAGTAAGGATGAATAGAGAAAAGCTTGAACTCAAACAAACAGAGCAACCTCATAATTGTTGACGTTTCTATTACTAGAGACAACTTTGTTTATTTGATTAAATAAACTACTTAACCACACTAAAATTGATTAGCATAGCTAGTCATTTAGTGTGGTTGTTTATTTTAAATTTATAATTCTTTGTTATAATAAATCTGAAAATCCACTGACTTGCTAAAGATATTAGATTAATTGGCGTAAAAATAAAAAGAGCCTGGGACAAAACTTGTCTCTTAAAACAAGCAAACGGTGAAATCTGTTCAAAGATTTCACCGTTTGCTCATTTTAGGCTCTGTTTTTCTAATGCTATGCTACATTCGTAGCACATATTTCCTTAAGTTTACTGCCATTAAGGCAAGTCCAATCTCATGCTCAACTTTCCGTTTTCCTCGAACTGAAAAGCGAGTGAAACCTAAATTAGCCTTCAAGAATCCAAAAACTGGTTCTACGTCAATTTTTCGTTGACGGTAGATCTCCCCTGTTTTTTCTCCTGAAAGCTGCTCTCTTACATAGGTTTTTTGTTGTTCCCAACGTGCATTGATCATCAGTTGTCGGTGTCTTCCTTCTTGTGCTTTCGTACATGAGGATCGGAAAGGACATCCTGTACAATCCGCACAAGCATAGATCTTGAATTGTCGCTCAAACCCATCTTTATCTTTGCGTATGGTATAGCGTTGAAACGTTAGTTCCTGTCCATTTGGACAAAGATAACGATCCTTTTCGGCATCATAGTGCCAGTTACTTGTTTGAAATGGATCGGTTTTAGACTTTCTCTTTTGCTCACGCTCATACATCGTATACTTTATTAATGGAACACGCTTGCGCTTCGTGATCACATCCTCATAGTTTTGCTCACTTCCATATCCGGCATCCGCTACGATATAGGTAGGCAAGTCAAAATAATGGGTTTCAATTTCATCAAGAAAAGGAATAAGCGTCTTGGTGTCCGTTGGATTGGAATAGATACCATAAGCCAGTGTGTATTGTCCTTCGGTTGCAATTTGTACATTGTATCCAGGCTTCAATTGTCCATTCTTCATGTAGTCATCTTTCATTCGCATGAAGGTTGCATCAGGATCGGTTTTGGAATAACTGTTGCGCTTTCCGAATCGTTGTTGATGAAGCTTGTACATGTTTTTTCGTTCCATCCAATCACGGACTTGCTTGAGTAGTTGTTTTGGTGCTTTTCGCTTGCTTCGTAATTGTTTTCGTTCACTCGTATCTTCGGATGCTGCGATCTTTTCTGTATAGCTTTCAACCACTCGCTCAAGGTGTTCTGCGATCTCCAGTAAGTTTTCCGTAGAGAGTTCTTGCTCATGTTCAAGCTCTGGAATGATCTTTTGTTCCAATAACTCGTTGTACAGTTGATTCGACTTTTCAATGAGCCGAGCATGATGTTTGTCCACGGCTTTTTTCCATACAAAGGTGAACTTATTCGCATTGGCTTCAATTTTGGTTCCATCAATGAACATCGCTTCTTGGGTAATGATCTTTTCTTCCACTAACTTCGAGCGAAATTGAACGAAGCACTGGCGGAGTAAGTCTTTCATCACAGGATGAACACGGAAACGATTAATCGTACGGTAGCAAGGTTCATAGCCTTGAGCTAACCACATCATCCGAATACTGTCTTTCGTAAGAGCTTCAATTTTACGACCAGAAAAGGCAGATTGAGTGTAGCCGCATAGAATGATCTTGAGCATCATGCGCGGATGATAGGCTGGACAACCGTCACGACGAACAAACGAACGAAACGCTTCATCTGGAATACTTTCGACCAAATGATGAATGGCAAATGCGATATCATGTTTATCTAATTTAACTTCTAAATTTAGAGGCAAAACTAATTGATTCATGTTATAATCTTTAAACATAAGGAACACCTTTCTTTTGAAATTTTTGGGGTGAGATACTTAAATTTTAACAGAAAGTGTTCCTTTTGTATGTAAAAAATGAACTCCTGGCATTCTACTTTGTAGAGCACCAGGAGTTTTCTTTCATTTAGCTGGGTTTTGTCCCAGGCTCTTTTTATATGGTTTATACGTAAAGGGATTAGATATTAACCAATTGACCCTTCCATTTCGAACTTAATCAATCTGTTCATCTCAACTGCATATTCCATTGGAAGCTCTTTTGTAAATGGCTCGATAAAGCCCATTACGATCATTTGAGTTGCTTCATCTTCAGATAAGCCGCGGCTCATAAGATAGAATAGCTGCTCCTCAGACACTTTAGAAACAGTTGCTTCATGTTCCAAAACAATGTTATCGTTCATGATTTCATTATATGGAATAGTGTCGGAAGTGGATTGATTATCCAAAATTAGCGTATCACACTTAATGTTTGCTTTAGCACCATCGGAGTTACGGCCAAATTGCGCCAAGCCGCGATAAGATACTTTACCACCATGTTTAGAAATCGATTTTGAAACGATGGTTGAGCTAGTATCTGGTGCAAGGTGATGGATTTTAGCCCCTGCATCTTGCAATTGTCCTTTACCCGCTACTGCAATAGATAGAACAGTACCTTTCGCACCGCGTCCTTTAAGGATAACTGCTGGGTATTTCATCGTTAATTTAGAACCGATGTTACCATCAATCCATTCCATTGATGCATTTTCCTCAGCAACCGCACGTTTCGTAACAAGGTTATAAATGTTAGGTGCCCAGTTTTGGATTGTAGTATAACGAACACGAGAATCCTTCAAGCAAACAATTTCTACAACTGCTGAATGCAGAGAGTTTGTGCTGTAAACTGGCGCTGTACAGCCTTCAACATAATGAACAGATGCGCCTTCATCAGCAATAATAAGTGTACGTTCAAACTGACCCATATTTTCAGAGTTAATACGGAAATATGCTTGCAATGGAATTTCGCATTGAACGCCTTTTGGTACATAAATAAAGCTACCACCTGACCAAACCGCAGAGTTTAGGGCAGCAAATTTGTTATCGCTAGGCGGAACAATTGTTCCAAAATATTTTTTGAAAATCTCTGGATGTTCACGCAACGCAGAATCTGTATCCATGAAAATAACGCCTTGCTTTTCAAGGTCTTCACGCATGTTGTGGTAAACAACCTCAGATTCATATTGTGCAGATACACCAGCAAGATACTTTTGCTCAGCTTCAGGAATACCAAGCTTGTCAAAAGTTTCTTTAATTTCTTGAGGTACTTCCTCCCATGTTTTACCTTGCTTTTCAGAAGGCTTAACATAGTATTGAATATCATCAAAATCTAGCTCGCTAAGATCGCCGCCCCAAGTAGGTATTGGCATTTTATTAAATTGCTCAAGTGCCTTTAAGCGGAATTCAAGCATCCACTCCGGCTCATTTTTCATAGATGAAATAGTACGTACAATTTCTTCCGTCAAGCCTTTACCCGATTGGAAAATCGCCTTATGCTCATCACGGAAGCCATATTTATATTCGCCTAAATCTGGCGCTGATTTTGCTGTCATGATCCGTCACGCTCCTTTAAATTTCATTTTGCTAATGGCAATGGTTCTTATTAACCCTGCTGCGGCTCAATTCCTTTTTTCAAAGCATTCCATGCCAATGTTGCACACTTGATGCGTGCTGGGAATTTATTCACTCCAGACAAAGCCTCGATGTCTTCAAGTTCTTCAAACTCAACATCATGACCTTGCATCAATGTGGAAAATCGTTCTGCTAATTCTAGCGCCTCTGTTAAGCTGCGCCCTTTAACGGCTTCTGTCATCATTGATGCAGAACTCATACTGATTGAACAGCCTTCCCCTGTAAAACGCGCATCCTTAATTACATCACCATCAAGCTGAAGCTGTAAAGAAATTCGGTCACCACATGTTGGATTATTTAGTGCAACTGTAACCGAGTTTTGCTCAAGCTCCCCACGATTTCGCGGGTTTTTATAATGATCCATAATGACGCGACGATATAAATCATTCAACTCCATAGCCGAAGAACTCCTTTGTTTGAATCAGTGCATCGGCTAACTTATCGATTTCATCTGTAGTATTGTATATATAAAAGCTTGCTCTCGCTGTCGCAGAAACATTTAACCAGCGCATTAATGGCTGACAACAATGATGTCCTGCACGAACCGCAATCCCCTTTGTATCTAATACTGTAGCTACATCATGTGGATGCACATCATCAAGATTGAATGTTACGAGACCCACCCGATCATGTTTAGGCCCGTAAATTGTTATTCCATCAATGTTTGATAAAACATCATAAGCATACTTCGTTAAAGCTTTTGCATGCTCATCGATAGCGTCCATACCAATCTGCTCTAGGAAGTCTACTGCTGCGCCTAAGCCAACTGCCCCAGCAATAATTGGCGTGCCTCCCTCAAAGCGATAAGGAATATCCTTCCATGTAGAATCGTACAATTCTACAAAGTCGATCATCTCACCGCCAAATTCGATCGGCTCCATTTTTTCTAGCAGACTACGACGACCATATAGTGCCCCAATTCCAGTTGGTCCGCACATTTTATGACCAGAAAATGCATAGAAATCTACATCAAGATCCTGCACATCAACCTTCATATGCGGAGTGCTTTGGGCACCATCGACAACCATAATAGCACCGTTACGATGTGCAATTTGTGCAAGCTCCTTAATTGGATTAACAACGCCAAGCACATTTGATACATACGTAACCGATACTACTTTAGTTTGCGGAGTAATCGTTTTTTCTGCATCTGCAAGTGAAATTGTACCGTCTGGCTGCAACGGAATATATTTAAGTGTTGCACCGGTAGCTTTTGCTGCCTGTTGCCACGGTATAAGATTACTATGATGCTCCATTGGCGTTATAACGATTTCATCACCTTCGCCGCACACAGCACGTGCATAGCTAGAAGCAACCAAATTGAGTGCAGTTGTCGTACCACGTGTAAAGACAATTTGCTCCGCAGATGGTGCATTAATAAATTTCGCAACCTTCTCACGTGCGCCTTCATACGCATCTGTAGCACGAGATCCTAAAGAGTGAACACCGCGATGCACGTTAGCATGATCAAGCTCATAATAGTTTCTAACCGCATCAATGACGGAACGCGGCTTCTGAGAAGATGCCGCGCTGTCAAGATAAATAAGCGGATGCCCATTTATCTCTTGATGCAATATCGGAAATTGTTCCCGTATCGCATTAATATTCATCCTTGTAGCTTCCTTTCAAGAAGTCGGTTTAATTGCTGACGAACAGCTTCCACAGGAACCTCTGAAACAACAGGTGCCAAGAATCCATGAATAATTAGACGCTCAGCTTCAGTTTTCTCAATTCCGCGAGACATTAAATAATATACTTGTTCTGGATTGACTTGACCTACGCTCGCCGCATGTCCTGCTTTAACGTCATCCTCGTCAATTAACAAAATTGGATTGGCGTCCCCGCGTGCTTTCGGACTAAGCATCAATACTTTTTCTGCTTGTACACCGTTTGCCTTTGTTGCGCCATGCTCAATTTTTGTAATCCCGTTAATAATTGCAGAAGCTGATTCACGCATAACCGCACGTGTAATCATATCACTTTCAGAGCTTTTACCGAAATGAACCGCTTGGGTAGTTAAGCTCATTTGTTGTTTACCTTGACCAATGCTAATAACTTTTGTATCAGAGCTAGATCCGTTTCCAACTAGTACAGATTTTGTATCTGAAACTGTATTACCATCGTTAAGGTCACCAATAATCCATTCGATACGTCCATCATTTTCAATGACTGCGCGACGAAGGGATAAATCAACACCGCTTTCGCCAAGTGAGTGAACCGAACCGAAACGAACTTGTGCGCCTTGTTTAACAAATACTTCAACAATTGCTGGATGAGTAAATGCTTCACTTACTGCATCCTTTACTGTAACCGTAGAGTCAACATATGTCACACGACTATTTTCTTCTGCCACGATTAAAATATGAGGGGCAAAAGTAGTTTTTGCATTATCGTTATATAGAATCGCTTGAAGCGGCAATTCTACTTCAACATTTTTCGGTACGTAAACAAATACGCCACCGTTCCAAAGTGCAGCATTAAGTGCAGTTAGTTTATTTTCATCTACCTTAATAGCTTGGAATAAATATTTTTGAACAAGTTCGCCATGTTCTTTTGCTGCTGTTTCTAGGTCAGTAAAAATTACACCTTTTGCTGCTAGATCTGCAGACAATTGAGACCAAGCTACACCTGTATTTTTTTGAATTAGTAAGTTTTCAGTGCCGTCTGCAATAAGTTCACGCACAGATTGCGGAAGCTCATCAAGGGAACTGATTTTTTCTGTTGCTTCATATTGACCAACCGCCGTCAGATTCCAACGCTCAATTTTCACCTTTTCAGGCTTAGGCCATGGTAATGTCGCTGACAGTTCTGCGCCTTGACCACGAAGTGAAACAAGCCAGCTCGGTTCACTCTTGCTTACCGCAATTGCCTCCGCAGTTTGACGATCGGTCGGAGTCGTTAATTGTGTACTCATCTGCTAATCCTCCTTATCCGATTAGGCCTGGCCAACCGTTTCATCTAAAATGCCAAGTTCTTCTTTAACCCAGTCATATCCTTCTTTTTCAAGACGCTGAGCAAGCTCAGGACCCCCAGATTTTACAATGCGACCTTGCATCATAACATGCACGAAGTCAGGTGTAATATAATCCAATAGACGTTGATAGTGCGTAATAATTAGGAATCCACGATCCTCTGAACGCATTGCATTTACGCCATTTGCAACGATACGTAGTGCGTCAATATCTAGACCTGAGTCAATTTCGTCTAGAATAACTAATTTTGGCTCAAGCATCATCATTTGTAGAATTTCATTACGTTTCTTTTCACCGCCAGAGAAACCTTCGTTCAAATAACGATGTGCAAACTCAGGATTCATTTCAAGTTCTTTCATTTTGCTTTCCATTTGACGAATGAACTTGATTAGTGAAATTTCATTTCCTTCTCCACGACGAGCATTAATCGCTGAACGTAGGAAATCTGAGTTAGTAACACCAGGAATTTCAGCTGGATATTGCATAGCTAAAAACATGCCTGCACGAGCACGTTCATCTACTTCCATTTCTAAAATATCTTCACCGTTTAGCGTTACGCTACCCGCAGTTACTTCATATTTAGGATGACCCATCAAAGAGGAAGCCAAAGTAGATTTACCTGTACCGTTTGGCCCCATGATTGCATGGATTTCGCCACCTTTAATTTCAAGATTAATACCTTTTAATATTTCTTTTCCTTCGATCTCTGCTTTAAGACCATCGATGACAAATTTCGTCGACATAATATGCGATCCCTCCACGGTTATTTACATCATTTTATATGTTTATGCTGATTCTCAATGATTCTCAATAATTATTATAATTTAATTTTTGTTATAAATCAACGCTTGCTGTCATTCGTTTACATTTTGCACATAAGGAGCTAGCGCTGTTTTCAATAGATTATATTGTTCTTGGAATTGCTCTTCAGATAATACTGGTACCAGCTTACGCTCAGGCAACGTATCATCAATGGTTACCCAGGATTTGCAACCTCGATACGCCGGCTGCATTGATGTTTCAATTGCATGATCAAGGCGATATACCCGAAGCACTAGTAAATGAAGCGGCAATGTTTTTTTCCATTTCAAGCGCTCCTCCGCAAATTGTTCCGTCCAAATATGTAAATCATAGATTGCTTTCAATGCTTCAGCATCTTGAATCAAAATGTCCTCAACAACATTCGCATAGCCAGCCAGCTTCATCGACTGCTGTTCAGGTGACCAATTCGCCATTGTTGCTGCGATTCTTCCTTGATAAGCAGGTTTTAATAAATGTTCCTTTTGATGCTCAAAGGCAGGCATCAAATAAAACTGCGGAGATTTTAGCGTAAAATGCTTCGTTTCCTCAACGATTCCGCCTTTTCTCATGACAAAAATAAGCTCGCCTCTTAAAAGAGAATCGATTGTAACCGCCCACTCTTTAAAAGCAATTGGGCATTCAAGCATGTCAGTTGTCTTTAAAACCATCTTCCTCTCCCCTCCTACAACAGTTATTGAATTCTTTGTGTAAATCATATGATCGATTTAATTCCGATAAAAATTCACGGAATTTATCAAAAATTTATTCCACGTCGAAACATTATCTATTATACTATAACTTATGGTGTGTGAACGAATTAAGAAAATGGAGGTGGAGATATGTCAACATATCATCCTTTAACTGAACAAGAAGCGATTGAGATCGCACGCAATATTGATAACTTTTTTCCGGCTAACGCTTCTTTAAGCTGCAACGAAATTGGCGATGGCAACTTGAATCTAGTGTTCCATATTAAAGATTCAGTAAGCGGCAAAAGCATTATAATGAAGCAAGCTTTACCATATGCCAAAGTCGTAGGTGAATCTTGGCCGTTAACCCTTGATCGTGCTCGCATCGAGAGTGAAAAGTTAATCCTTGAGGGCAAGCTGGCGCCTGGACTTGTACCAAAAGTATACAGAAACGATGCTGAGCTAGCTCTTACTGTTATGGAAGACTTAAGCGATCATGTGATTATGCGTAAAGGATTGATGGAATGTAATGAATATCCGTTATTTGCGGATCATATTTCCACTTTCCTAGCTAATACACTTTTCTATACGTCTGATCTTGGAATGAATCAGCAAGAGAAAAAGTTGCAAGTAAAAAGTTTTATTAATCCTGATCTTTGTAAAATTACAGAAGATCTTATTTTCGACGATCCTTATACTGTTTCATCCAACAATAACTATGAGCCAGCGATTGAAGATGCTGCAGCAGCACTTCGTAACAATGAACAACTTCATCTTGAAGTTGCAATCTTGCGCAAAAAGTTTTTAACTAGTGCAGAGGCACTGCTGCACGGAGATCTTCATACAGGAAGTATCTTTATTACGAAGGAGTCCACTAAAGTTATCGACCCTGAATTTGCTTTCTATGGTCCGATGGGCTTTGACATTGGTGCAGTATTTGCTAACCTATTACTTAATTATGTTGGACAAGCTCACTGGAGCAAAGATGCGCAGTCGCGTGCCGCGTACCGTGAGCAACTATTAAATACTATTGTTTCCATTTGGAATCAGTTTAATGACAAATTTCTTAATCTATGGAATGAGCACGGTGTTGACCGACTTGCAAATGAAGCAAAAGGCTACAAGCAATACTACTTAGAGCAAGTACTAAAGGATACGATCGGCTTTACTGGAGCAAAAATGATTCGTCGTATCGTTGGACTAGCTCATGTTGCAGATATTGATCGTATTGATGACGATGCGTTGCGCAATGAATGTCAGCGCCAAGCTTTACGTATCGGAACTCAATTGATTCTTCGCAATCGCTCAATTCAATCAATTCATGAGCTTGTCGACATCGTAAAAAATAGCTAGAACATCAAGAACATAATTAGAGAGGGACGTTTCATAATGAGTGAAGCTTATGTAGGTCTGGAGTCTGTTAAATGGAGTAACGGTCAAGTTGACTTACTTGATCAACGACTGTTGCCAGAAGAAATAGTATATTTACCGCTTACAACACAAGAAGATGTATGGGAAGCAATTCGCCACTTAAAGGTGCGCGGTGCTCCTGCGATTGGGATTGCTGCTGCATATGGAGTAGTTATTGCTAGCCAAAATGCAGAAACTTTGGAACAATGGCATGAGGCTGTAAAAAGCTCTGCTGAATACCTAGCAACAAGCCGTCCAACCGCTGTTAACTTGTTCTGGGCATTAGATCGTATGAAAGCCGCTGCTGATCAATTTGTCGCACAAGGCTTTTCTTTAGCGGATTGCAAGCGTGCGCTTGAGCAAGAAGCCGTTGCAATTCAACAACAGGATGAGGAAACTAACCGTGCAATCGGTGAGCACGCATTATCTCTATTCCGTGATGGTATGGGTGTTTTGACTCACTGTAATGCTGGTGGTCTTGCAACTGCAAAATACGGTACAGCTCTTGCTCCGTTCTACCTTGCGAAGGAGCGTGGTATGAATTTGCGTGTTTATGCTGATGAGACACGCCCAGTTTTGCAAGGCGCACGTTTAACTGCGTTTGAACTGCACCAAGCAGGTATTGATGTTACGCTTATTTGCGATAACATGGCTGGAATGGTGATGTCTAAAGGCTGGGTCGATGCAGTCATTGTCGGTACTGACCGTGTAGCAGCAAATGGGGATGTCGCTAACAAAATTGGTACGTACAGCGTAGCAGTGCTTGCAAAAGCACATGGTATTCCTTTCTATGTTGCATGTCCGCTATCTACCATTGATTTGAATACACCTACTGGTGCAGAAATTCCAATTGAAGAGCGTCCAGCAGAAGAAATTACTGAAGGGTTTGGCAAGCGCACTGCGCCGCAAGGAGTTAAAGTCTTTAACCCTGCATTTGATGTTACACCAAATGAGTATGTAACAGGTATCATTACCGAAAAAGGTATCGTTACTGCTCCTTTTGCAGAAAATCTTCGCAAGTTGTTTGAACAATAATTAAATTAGTTTCACATAAAAAGCCGAAGTTGCGATTGTCGCATAACTTCGGCTTTTTTATTGCGCTGTTATGCTTAGCATTTGATGTTCTAATAACAATAAGCTTGCTTGCGTTTGTAATATGGTAGAGGTTTAGTAAATCGTAAGGAAGTGAATCAAATGTTGAAAAAAATATCGATAGGAATTAGTATTACAGGATTGCTTTTTATTCCAGGCATTGTGTTTGCAGTAGCATATATCAATTTTCAGCTTACTAATTTGGAAAAGCAAACGTACACTTATTTGATCGAGCAAAAAAACTATGATAAAACTGACATTTTTACAGTTAAGGCAAAGCTAACAAAGCTATCGCTTTGGACAGTGGAGGTTGTGTTTGCTGACGAACCGCAAGTTACTTACGATTACAAGCTTACTCAACCAATGTAAAAAAGTGCTCCTACTCTTTGCCATCATGTCGTGAGTCAACACAACATTCTCCAAAGAGAGGAGCACCTTTAGTTATAGCATTAGTTGTAATGCTTCTTCGCCTTTCATCCCTACCCTCACACCAATTTCTTCTGCTTCATAAGTAATTGACTCTAATGGGGCTTGCAGCAAATCATCAAGCGTGCGTACACCAACAGCACGCCCTGCGATAATTTTCCGATCCTTTAATTTATCATTAAGTAGTTGTACGTCTAAAGCACCACACATAATATAGCCTTTATCGGTGCTAATCGCTAATAAAGTTGTTTTAGGCAGTTTCACTTCTGTTCCAATAACCGTTGCTCCGTTTGGCAACTGAATAGGAACCACTCTCATCATCAGCTTCCACCTCTTATTTTTTCTTATACGTTAAAATATGCAGAAGCGAGAAGAATGTCTCTACATGAACAACTAAACGTTGCTGCCTTCTTGCCAGGAAGTAATGATTTTACCTCAAATTAATTATGTTTATCACTAAACATGATCAATAAAATCTTTTTATTCCTTAGTTAGATATTTGCCCAACACAAAATACATAATATTTGAATAAAACACTAAATAATAACAGATAATAAGAATTATATTTTCAAGATAATAAACCAAATATTAAAACAAAATAAAATTAACTTATATTGTAAATATATAACATGAAAAGTATATTAAATCACATTTATTATCATCAATATAGAACAAAAGAACTATATTGTTTCAATCGCTATAATAGGTCTACAGAATTGACTATTTTCATGTTATATTATTTATAATCATCTAAACTTTGCGGAGGAATTATAGACAATGAGCAGTAACACATCTTATGTTTTTCACGTAGAAATACTCATTGAAGATAAAAATAATGCAGCTGCATTAGCCCAGTTAATCAATAAGCTAAATGATGCTGCATTTATTGACTATAAACTGATTTCAGGTATTCAGATTGGTAATGAAATTGATAAGCGAAAAAATAATGCAGCGTCGACAAAGCCAGTTGCATTAAAAACTGATCAGAGTAAGTTTAAAGATGCAAAGCTTGACAAAACAACTACTCCATCTAAAGCAAGCGATAAAACAGATATAACTGCAGTACCATTAAAAGCGAGTGATAAAGATAACTCTGAATTATCTCATGGGCTAGATATTTTACAAGAATATAAACAGAAAAATAAGCTAATTCGAATAATTGTTAATCGAGGCTTAGGAATTAAAGTAAGTATTCCGTGCCGAGTCTTAAATATTGACGAGCAACAAATGATTATTACGGTTTATCATGTGGATGAAAAGCAAGTATATACTTTTAGACTAACAGAAATTGAAGACTTTATCGAAGGATAAACGTATACAGTAAATAGCAAAGCCTGAAACTTCTTAGTTTCAGGCTTTATTATTTATTTAATAAGTTCAAGCAAAGAAAGCATGTCCATCTCATATTTATTAAGAAATTAGTTCCCATTCTTTAATAACTCATAAAAATAATTGCTTGGAATTGGCGGGCTTTTTAAGTACCCTTGAATTTCATCGCAATTCAGGTTACGTAAAAACTCAAGCTGTTCACTAGTTTCCACACCTTCGGCAATTACTTGTAGATTTAGCTTATGTGCCATTGCAATAATCGCAGAAACAATTTCTGCATGATTTTTCTCATGCAAAATATTCGTTACAAAAGTGCGATCAATCTTTAGACGATCAATTGGCAGCTCCTTTAAGTAATGAAATGAACTATAGCCTGTACCAAAATCATCCACGCTAATCCCAACACCTAACGCACTGATTGCGACCAAAGTTTTATTCATTTCATTTAAATCGATACTCATTGACTCTGTAATTTCAATATCTAAATATTGAGGTGGCAAGCCAGTTTCTTCAAGTATTTTAGAAATCTGTAATGACATATCATTTCTAATAAACTGTCGAATTGATAAATTTACTGCTACTGGAACAATTGGCAACCCTTCATCTAGCCATTCTTTATTTTGGCGACATGCCTCCCTAATTACCCATTCACCAATTTGAACAATTAAGCCGCTTTCTTCTGCAAGCGGAATAAAATGTATTGGAGACAATATCCCTCTTGTAGGATGGTTCCAGCGAATTAACGCTTCAACCCCTACAATTTTTTCTTGAATAAGATCATATTGTGGCTGGTAATATAGTTCAAACTCATGCTTTTGAATAGCTCGATGAATTTCGTGCTGCAGCTTAAGACGTTCATATGAAGAATTATTCCACTCATCAGAATAAATAAGAAAGCTGTCTCCTGTCGTTTCCTTTACTTTTACAAGTGCCATATCTGCTTTTTTAAATAAGGAAAAGCCGTCATCACTCGGATCAACATTAATTGCTATCCCCATGCTTGCACTAATATGTACTGGTACTCCTTTTAGATTATACGGTTCACTAATCATCGTTAACACATTTTGCGCTCGCTCGACCAATTGGTCTATATTTTCTAGATGATTAAATAATAAGGCGAATGAATCTCCTTCCATTCGAGCGACAAAATCGTGTTCAGTTAACATCCGGTTAAGACGCTCTGCGATTTGTAATAGCAATAGATCAGCATACTCCCGGCCAAAAGAAGCATTAATTAGTTTAAAGTTGTCTAAATCGATATAGCTAACTCCAAGCATAACATGATCTTCTCTTGCACGAAGCAGCCATTCTTCTAAACGAATTTGAAACAATGTTCTATTAGGCAATCCAGTCATATCATCGTAATAAGCCATATAGCGTATTCTCTCAATATTACGCTTATGATCGCTCAAATCATGGCTAATGATAAGCGAACCGATCACTCTGCCAAGCTGAATAACTGGTTCACAGCTAACTTGCAGCTCCAAAGGAAATTCAGAACGATTTAGCGCAAAGATGTTTAATGATGTGATTTTACCTTCATTTACATCGCGTAATGCTTGTGCTAATGCTTCTTGACTGGATTGCTCAATAATGTCCATGATCGGTAGCCCGATTAATTCTTCACGCTTTTCGTAACCAAGCATAGTTGCAGTTGTCTGATTAAGCTCAACGATTTTTCCTTGATCATTTATTAACGTGAGGGCAACAGCATTTGATTGAAATAAAGTCTCTACTATCGATTCATGAAAGCTTGTCGTATTTACTAGTTTTTTAGCGCGATATAATAAAATTATCGACGTGACTATTAAAACTAAACTAACAGTCCCTAGTATAATACGATAGGGGAGCGAATGTACGAAAAAGAATGCAATAATAATCCAAGCAAGCGATATAATAAATAAACAACCTGCTATCGTCGAAGGTTCTAATCCTTTTAGGTTCTTCTGCTTGAACAATCTATATCCCTCGATTCATCTTGCCCAAATATAATATCCCGACTATTAAATAGATTTTATACACCACAATTATAATCGATATAAGACTTTTATCATAGAATAAAATACTAATTATTCTGAGTTTTTATTATTCCGATAACAACGGCTACCCAACCCGCGATCATTAATACACCGCCGATCGGAGTAATAGCACCTAGAACTGTTAAACCAGTCAACGCCATTATATATAAGCTTCCGCTAAAAATACATGTACCTATCGTAACCAATAAAGCACCTAATGATAGTTTTTGGGTGTTTTTAACTATTGTGGAAGCTAACGCAATGATCATAATGCCTAATGCACTATACATATGATAACGGACTCCCGTCTCATAATTCGCCAGCATTCGTTCATCGACAACATCTTTTAACCCGTGAGCGCCGAATGCGCCAAGCGCTATTGCCAGTGCAGCACCAATCGCACCGATTGCAAAGTATTTTCTAAACATAGTCATCATTCCTTTTTTTGTTGTATAATAATACTAAAAATTGATTGAAGGAGTTAATATGGAACAATCAAACTCATCAAATTCAAATCCAAACAATAATCAACCTAGTAATGAAGCCAATCAACCGCAAACTTCAAATGAGACTAACAGTTCTATGCAGGCTCATCAGCCGAGCAAGCCTTTAAAAATAAAAGGGAAATTTAAACCAAAAACACCTCAAGGTTTTCCGCCTTCACAGGATCAACCGTTTCAGCAACCAAATTTTGAAGCAAATGATACAAGCAATCAAGCTGGACAAGCGCCTTATTATGGACAACCAACTTATGGCAATTATCCTCCATATCCTGGTGCTCCTTATCCAGAAGTGCAAACTGGTAAACTAAAGCATAGCGGACCTGGTATTGCTAGCTTTATTATTTCTTTAATAAGCTTGCTCACTATCGTTGTAGGTTTTGTAATCATTTTTGCAAGTATCGTAAATCTGGATGAAGCAGATTTAATGCTGTTCCAAAACCCTAGTCAAGAATATATTGATAGCCTCTTATCGTCTGGGGATAACATTCCCTCTGTATTCGTTTCTATCACTATCGGCGGATTCTTTATGCTTGTAAGTGGCGGAATTGCATTTATTGGCTTTATACTAGGCCTTATTGGTCTGTTTATTAAAAACCGCAAAAAAGTTTTTGCGATACTTGGTACCATTTTTAATGGTTTAATCATGTTTGGCGGAATAATTCTGCTACTCTTATCTTTTGTTGGCGCGTTAGCGGGATAATTCCATTTTAGCAGGCTTCTGTACCTTTACCAGTACAGAAGCCTATTTTATTAACATCGTTATCGGATAACAAATGATGTATAGGAATGACCTTCTCGTGACTTGCATACCTCGAGACATGCAGGCAATGCAGCTTTAATATCTTGAACGTGGGAAATTATCCCGATCATTCGACCGCTTCGTTGTAAATCAATTAGGGTAGCAATCGCCTTTTCCAATGATTCCTCATCCAATGAACCGAAGCCTTCATCGATAAACATCATTTCAATCGACACACCGCCCTGCTGAGCTTGAATGACGTCGGACATCCCTAGTGCCAAGCAAAGTGCCGCATTAAATTTTTCTCCCCCAGACAATGTTTTAACGTCGCGATTTTGCCCCGTGTATGCATCGTATACATCAAGACCTAGTCCGCTCTGTTTACCATTGGTTTCAAGTCGATCACTTCTTCTCAACTCAAATTGACCATTTGACAGCTTACTTAAACGAAGATTCGCCATCATTAAAATTTGCTCTAAATAATCGATTAAAATATAACGTTCAAATGAGAGCTTTAATGGATTATCTCCGCGCATCGTTGAAAATATATCAGTAAGCTGAGCAAGCTCACCTTCAAGCTGACTTAACCCACTGCTTGTCTTCTTAATTTGCTCAATAAAGCGTGTAATTTCTGATATATAATGTCGCTGCTCTGTTTCTCTTGAGATGAACTGTTCAAATTCATCCTGCAATGCAGCAAGTTTTTCTCTTAGCGGCTCTAAATCAATACTGTCCATACCTTTTACTGCTTGCTGTAACAATTCTAGCTCACTGCGCAATCTTACCAC
Organism: Paenibacillus sp. plas6; assembly: GCF_057221655.1. Lineage (NCBI taxonomy): Bacteria > Bacillati > Bacillota > Bacilli > Caryophanales > Paenibacillaceae > Paenibacillus > Paenibacillus sp. plas6. The sequence goes on from NZ_CM170151.1 coordinate 480,772, forward strand.
GCGTTCTTTGAAAGTTTCAATTCTAGTACGATAATCAGTTGCTTGTTCTTCAGATAATTTAGCAGATAAGTAATCACTTTCTTGCATAAATCCTGCCGCAGTTAATTGCTCAAGGTAACTTAGCTTGCTTTCTTCAAGCTCTTGTACCGCCTGCTCATAATGTTTTTGCTGTGCTTCGACCTGAGTTGTAATCGCCATATGCTGCTTCGTAACATTTTGATAGTGTTCACTTGCTGCCTTCCAATCCAATTGCATCTGTTCAACAATAGCTTTGACTTCTTTTAATTTATTTTGCAACACTTGTTCATCCTGCAGAGCAAGCGGAATGCGTGAAGTCAGTGAAGCAACTGTAGAACGAAGTGCAGCTTGCGAAACAAGGGCTTGCTGTTGACTTTGTTGTTGTTGCTTTAATTGTGCTTCAAGTGACTCTATACGAAGTTCTAGTTGCTGCTGTTCTTCTTTGGCACGCTCTAACTGCTCTAATTCTTTTTGCAAGGTTTGAAGCTGCTCTTTCGCCTTACGCCATTGCTGACGCAATAGTGCTTGTGCTCGCTCAAGCTCCAAACCGATTGCACTTAGCTGCGGCTGTTGAATCGAACTTACTGCAACCTCACTGTAGCTTGACCACGTAATATCTTCACCTTCATCGTCGGGAATGACTTCTAGCTGATTTAGCTGCATCAGCAGTCGCTCTAATTTAGCTTTACGCCCTTCAACTATTCGTGCATATTCTCCTAATGCTTTCAATTGTTCTGCTCTTGCCTGCTCGAGCTCCTCCTTGCTTGGCATTTGCTCTAGCGGTCTTGCCTTGTGCGGGTGATTGTTGCTGCCGCATACTGGACAAGGTTGACCATCATGCAGATGCAGAGCAAGCTCTCCAGCTTGTCCTTCAAGCCAGCGTTTCTCCAGCTCATTCAATCTCTCTGCAGCAACATGCTGTTTTTGCTCAGCAGTATGAAGCTGCTCGCTAAGTGCTAGTATTTCCCCTACTTCTTTATATAAGGCGGTTACCTCGGAGCCAAGCTTTTCAATTTGCTTAAGCTTCGTCTGCTGCTCAGTCTGGGCAATTGCAAGCTGTTGATTGCTTTCAAGCTGCTGCTGCAGTTGTCCTCTCCGCAAACGAGCTTCCTGCAACAAATGTTCACTTTGCTCTAAGCTCTGTGTAAGCTGTTTTTCTAACTGTTCTGCCTTAGTAAGCTCTTTTTGCTCTTGCTCCAGTTGCTTTACAAGCGGAAGCAAACTCTCTAGCTCATGTAGCTCTAACTGCAACTTTGAGAGCTCAGGCTCTAATGCCTGCTGCTTATCCCATTGTTGCTTAGCTCGCTCTAATTCGATCACTAACTGCTGCTGTTGCTGATTAAGCTGCTGTAATTGCTCACTGGAATCATTCAACTGTCGCTTAGCTCTTATATAACGTTGTTGCAGTGGTTCAACATATCTTGCCTTCTCAGCTAAATTTAGCCTATCCTCCATCTGCTTTATTTCTTCTGCTTGCTGCTGAAACTGCTCTAGCTCGCTTTGCTTTGCTTTTAATTCAGCTATTTTACGGTTTTGTTCTTCTCCATCGAGCACTGCTTTACGGGCATTAGACAGCCTTTCAGCTAGTTCAATTTTTGCTCCTTCAAGCTTTTGCTGCTCATTTGTATAATACGTTAGCTCCTTCTCAAGCGCCTGTGACACTTGATAGCTATTTTGTGTTTCCTGTGCATAAACTTCTGCAAGCTCGCTACCCTCTCTAAGCGGCAGTTGTCCAGCAATTTGATGAAGCAGCAGCTTTTGTGCTTGCAGCTCATTACGAAGCTTTTCTTGCAATTGCTTTGTTTGCTGGCCAATCAATTGCTCCAAACGTTCAAACCGCTCAGTACGGAAAATTTTACGCATAATTTTTTCTTTATCATCGGTGCTGGAAGTAAGCAGTTTGCGAAATTCTCCTTGTGGCAACATAACAATTTGGCTAAACTGTTCTTTTGTTAAACCAATAATTTCATTGATGCGTTTGTTGACGTCCCCACTTAAAAAACGATCAACAGCAGGTACTTCCCCATGCTCTGTTATTTCGTAGAGCTCGTTTTTCTCACCTGTTTCACTTTTATTATTGCCCTTGCGATGCTTCATTTGACGAAATACGCGGTATTGCTTTTCACGGATTGCAAAGACTAGCTCCACTGAAGTATGCACGGAATCATCTGCAAAATGACTGCGCAGATTTCTAATTTCAGCAGCACGATCCTCACCGCTCGCCGAGCCGTACAGCGCATAACATATCCCATCGAACAGTGTAGTTTTGCCTGCACCTGTATTTCCTGAAATGACAAATAAACGATGATCACCAAGTTTCGTAAAATCAATAACTTCCTTATCACGATATGGTCCAAATGCCGTTAACGTTAATTTTATCGGTCTCATCCTATTCCCCACTCTCCCTTAGCAGCAGTTCATAGGCCTCAGCAAACAGCTTCTCTTTTTCTGGGGTAAGCTGAGTCCCTCGTACCTCCTCATAAAATGCTGCAAACAGCTCAAGCGGCTTTAACTCCTGCTTTGCCAGCATTTTCATTCCTTCTGCTTCAAATTCCTCATTTTCAACCACTCGTTTAATTGCTTGTCGCTCGACATGCATTGCATTTGGATATACCGCTCTTACTTTTTCCATCGGATATAAAACTGGATTTTCATCGGTTAACGTAACATATACATAATCATCGTTGCGCTCATGCTTTTCAATTTCGTCAATCGACGCAACAATGCGACGCATATCTCTGCGTGCAAACAGCGGTGCTTTATTCACTTCGATCTCACTTTTTCCAAGCTCAACGATCAAATAACCTTTCGCCTGTTTTTCTTCAGATATGGAATACTTTAACGGTGATCCCGAATAACGAATGCGTGGATTACCTACATGATGTGCTCCATGCAAATGCCCCAAGGCAACATAATCAAATGCTTTTAATAATTCTGCACTTACATATTCAGCTCCACCAATCGCCAGCGGACGTTCAGCATCGCTGCTATTGGGCTCAGCCTCGCCGTATGGAGTTACAAAAGCATGAGCAATAAGCACATGACGTGCAGACTCGTCCCAATTTTCTATAATATGTTTAACGATCGCTTCCATCGCTTCTTGGTGCGAACGAATATCCTCTTGACCAAGTAAATGACGAACAATTGAAGGATCACAATACGGGATAAGATAAAAATGAACCTCGCCATGTTCATCCTCAAGCACACATGGCTCTAATGGAAAACGAAGCTGTCCCCGCATATATAAACCGTTGCGCTCCATCAGCTTCACGCCAAATTCAATGCGATCTGGGCTATCATGATTACCAGCAATCGCAAGCACAGGAATTCCTAATTTTAATACTAGACGCTCTAGCACATGATTTAATAGCTCAACAGCATCTGTCGGAGGAATCGCTCGATCATACAAATCCCCTGCGATAATAACAGCATCTGGACGCTCTCGCTCCACATCCGCGATAAACTGTTCTAAGATGTATTGCTGATCCTCTGTCATGTAAACACCTTGAACCAGCTTACCTAAATGCCAATCAGCAGTATGAAATAACTTCATATTCCCCTTCCTCTCTCAACGCTCTTATCAATTAGTTTATCATTTCTACTAGATTGATGCATACAATGAATACATGGTGGATGGCACCAAATGAGGATCTATTATACGGAAGATACCTTAAATGAAATGAGGTGAGTCAAAATGCAGCAGCCTTTATTTATCGTGTCACGCGAAGATTGGTCGTTGCATCGTAAAGGCTATAATGATCAAGCACGTCATCAGCAGCGTATCCGCGAAGCAATCAAAAATAATTTGCCAGATCTAATATCTGATGAAAGCATTATTATGTCCGATGGAAGAAAAACGGTCAAAGTTCCAATTAAAAGCTTAGATGAGGCTCATTTTATTTATAATTACAATAAGAAAAAGCATGTTGGGCAAGGGGATGGAGACTCACAGGTTGGTGATGTTATAGGGATAGATCCACAGGCTGGCAAAAAACCAGGGCAAGGGCAAAATGCTGGGGATCAACCTGGAGAGGATGTATATGATACAGAAATCGACATTGATCAGCTAGAAGATATGTTATTTGATGAAATGGAACTGCCAAATCTTGAAGAAAAGCAAAAAGAGCAGCTAGAAACTTCTGAAATTGTATTCCATGATGTTCGTAAAAAAGGGATTATGTCTAACATTGATAAAAAACGAACCTTACTCGAAAATTTACGGCGAAATGCAAACGCAGGTAAAAAAGGAATAGGCGGCATTTCTCCAGATGATTTACGCTACAAAACATGGACTGAAATTGTTAAACCACAATCCAATGCTGTCATATTCGCGCTAATGGATACTTCCGGGTCGATGGGGGCGTTCGAAAAATATTGTGCGCGTAGCTTTTTCTTCTGGATGACTCGCTTTTTACGCAGAAAATATAAACATGTTGAAATTATTTATATCGCCCATCATACTGAAGCAAAGCAAGTCGAAGAAGAAGATTTCTTTACACGCGGAGAGAGCGGTGGAACAATTTGTTCCTCAGCCTATCAGAAGGCTCTTGATATTATTGATGAACGTTATCCGCCTTCCATGTGGAATATTTATCCGTTCCATTTCTCGGATGGAGATAATTTAACCTCTGATAATGAACGCTGTGTTCGCCTAATTGAAAAGCTGATGGAACGTTGCAATATGTTTGGCTATGGAGAAATAAATCAATATAACCGTAGCAGCACGCTAATGAGCGCCTATAAGCATATTAGTAACAAAAAATTTAAATATTATATTATTAAAGAAAAAGGGCAAGTGTACCAGGCACTTACCCACTTCTTTGCTAAGCAGCCAGTTGTCTGAATAAGGATATTAAAAAACCTCAATTTTACAAGATTATATGTAAAATTGAGGTTTTAGCCTTTAATGAATTTTGTGAATCTATAATTAAAATGGCAATAGGCGGTCAGCCATTAATTGATCAAGACTTTCAAATTCATAGCCCATCGCTCGAGCATCGTCAATGACACGAGGAAGAGCTGCTGCATTATCGCAAGATACAGAATGGATTAGCATAATACTTCCCGGATGAAGCTGTCTCATTATATTTTGGTAAGCATACTCTGCTCCCTTCTGATTATTCACTTCCCAGTCTTTATAGGCAAGTGACCAAAATACGGTTATATAACCTTCTTGCCGGCTTATTTCTAGCACACGATCATTAAAGATTCCACGCGGCGGTCGCAAATATGTCATTGTTTTTTGTGAGCTAATGGCTGCTACACCGTCTCGCACTTTAGCTAACTCCTGTCGTATCTGTTCATTGCTCATCGTTGTCATATCAGGATGACTCCATGAATGGTTACCGACAATATGTCCTTCATCTACCATCCGTTTAATAAGGTCGGGCTCAGTCTGTACATAATGACCTGTCACAAAAAAGGTAGCAGGCACCTTTTTTTCTTTTAATGTATCAAGGATTGGTGAAGTAAAACCATTTTCATAGCCATTATCAAAAGTTAAATACAGCACTTTTCGTGAAGTATTTCCTAAAAATAATGCGCCATGACGATCAAGAATATGGGAAAAGCCTTCCTCTTGGATTGAAGGCAGCCTTCCTGAAACACTTCGTTTGAAGCCAAAATGATAAGCTTTTTCTCCATCAGCACTCGTCTCTATGCTAGAGCCAAAGCTTAACATTATCCCGCATGCAAGAATAACTAAAGCTATTTTTCTGCAAATTCGCACAATTAAACCTCCACTCCATCTTTTTCACTTTTTTATATAAGTTGTCCAAAGCGATTGGAGTTAATTCATCTCAATCGTTGAAAACACAAAAAAACCGAAGTTCGATGAACTTCGGTCACGATTATTAAAGATATGGTCGGGATGACACGATTTGAACATGCGACCCCCTGGTCCCAAACCAGGTGCTCTACCAAGCTGAGCTACATCCCGTAATGGAGCGGAAGACGGGAGTCGAACCCGCGACCCTCGCCTTGGCAAGGCGATGCTCTACCGCTGAGCCACTTCCGCAAAAGTGGTGCCGCCTAGAGGACTTGAACCCCCAACCTACTGATTACAAGTCAGTTGCTCTACCAATTGAGCTAAAGCGGCAAGTTGGTGACCCGTAGGGGATTCGAACCCCTGTTACCTCCGTGAAAGGGAGGTGTCTTAACCCCTTGACCAACGGGCCCTATTATTATGTATTCTAGCAATCTTTGAAGCTATCATTTCAGCGACAAGTGCTATATTATCATATTCACTAGATTATTGCAAGTACTTTTTTTTGTTTTTTTCAAAACAAGTACGTGGCGGAGAAGGTGGGATTCGAACCCACGCACCACTTACGCAGTCTAACCCCTTAGCAGAGGGTCCCCTTGAGCCACTTGGGTACTTCTCCATACTGGCTCCCCGAACAGGACTCGAACCTGTGACAACTCGATTAACAGTCGAGTGCTCTACCGACTGAGCTATCAGGGAACGCTAAAATATTATAATAGCTTGAACAGCTATTTGAAGGTTTACACCCTCAAAACTGGATAGAAAGTTTTCATCTTACGAATCATTTAGGATAAGCCCTCGACCGATTAGTACTGGTCAGCTCCATGCATTGCTGCACTTCCACCCCCAGCCTATCTACCTCGTCGTCTTCAAGGGGTCTTACTACTTGGGAAATCTCATCTTGAGGGGGGCTTCACGCTTAGATGCTTTCAGCGCTTATCCCTTCCGTACTTGGCTACCCAGCGGTGCTTCTGGCGAAACAACTGGTACACCAGCGGTACGTCCATCCCGGTCCTCTCGTACTAAGGACAGCTCCTCTCAAATTTCCTACGCCCGCGACAGATAGGGACCGAACTGTCTCACGACGTTCTGAACCCAGCTCGCGTACCGCTTTAATGGGCGAACAGCCCAACCCTTGGGACCTACTTCAGCCCCAGGATGCGATGAGCCGACATCGAGGTGCCAAACCTCCCCGTCGATGTGGACTCTTGGGGGAGATAAGCCTGTTATCCCCAGGGTAGCTTTTATCCGTTGAGCGATGGCCCTTCCATTCGGTACCACCGGATCACTAAGCCCGACTTTCGTCCCTGCTCGACTTGTGGGTCTCGCAGTCAAGCTCCCTTCTGCCTTTACACTCTTCGAATGATTTCCAACCATTCTGAGGGAACCTTTGGGCGCCTCCGTTACGCTTTAGGAGGCGACCGCCCCAGTCAAACTGCCCACCTGACACGGTCCCTTCGCCCGATTCAGGGCGACAGGTTAGAACTCCGATACGATCAGGGTGGTATCCCAACGGCGCCTCCACACAAGCTGGCGCTCATGCTTCCTAGGCTCCCACCTATCCTGTACAGATCGTACCAAAGTCCAATATCAAGCTGCAGTAAAGCTCCATGGGGTCTTTCCGTCTTGTCGCGGGTAACCTGCATCTTCACAGGTATTAAAATTTCACCGGATCTCTCGTTGAGACAGCGCCCAATTCGTTACGCCATTCGTGCGGGTCAGAATTTACCTGACAAGGAATTTCGCTACCTTAGGACCGTTATAGTTACGGCCGCCGTTTACTGGGGCTTCGGTTCATAGCTTCGGCTTACGCCTAACCATTCCCCTTAACCTTCCAGCACCGGGCAGGCGTCAGCCCGTATACGTCGTCTTACGACTTTGCACAGACCTGTGTTTTTGCTAAACAGTCGATTGGGCCTTTTCACTGCGGCCCCCTCGGGCTATTCACCCTACCGGGGCACCCCTTCTCCCGAAGTTACGGGGTCATTTTGCCGAGTTCCTTAACGAGAGTTCTTCCGCGCGCCTTAGCATGCTCTGCTCGCCTACCTGTGTCGGTTTGCGGTACGGGCACCTTCGTCTCACTAGAGGCTTTTCTTGGCAGCCTGAACTCATGACCTTCGCTACTGCAATTTTCGCTCCCCATCACAGCCCAGCCTTTCGATGAGCGGATTTGCCTACTCACCAGCCTCACTGCTTGGACGGACATCCATCAGTCCGCGTCACTATCCTTCTGCGTCACCCCTTCGCTCAAACAACTACGGTGGTACAGGAATTTCAACCTGTTGTCCTTCCACTACGCCTTTCGGCCTCGCGTTAGGTCCCGACTTACCCTGAGTGGACGAGCCTTCCTCAGGAACCCTTAGGCTTACGGCGGATAGGATTCTCACCTATCTTTTCGTTACTCATACCGGCATTCTCACTTGAATACAGTCCACCACTCCTTACGGTATGACTTCAACCCGTATTCAACGCTCCCCTACCCAATTCGTAGGCTTCACTTCAACTTCGATGGTTTGTGTTTAGCTGAAGAACATACATTTAGTCGAATTCTTGAACAACCTTAGCGGTTGATTTCGACGAATGTTAATCGTCGCTAAACACTTCTTCAAAGAAGAAGTGAAACCTACGACTTGCCATAGCTTCGGCGGTGTGTTTAGCCCCGTTACATTTTCGGCGCAGAGTCACTCGACCAGTGAGCTATTACGCACTCTTTAAATGGTGGCTGCTTCTAAGCCAACATCCTGGTTGTCTGTGCAACTCCACATCCTTTCCCACTTAACACACACTTGGGGGCCTTAGCTGATGATCTGGGCTGTTTCCCTCTTGACAATGGATCTTAGCACTCACTGTCTGACTCCTGGATATATATCGATGGCATTCGGAGTTTGACTAGACTTGGTAACCCTCGCGGGCCCCGCACCCAATCAGTGCTCTACCTCCATGATACTCGACTCCAAGGCTAGCCCTAAAGCTATTTCGGGGAGAACCAGCTATCTCCGAGTTCGATTGGAATTTCTCCGCTACCCCCACCTCATCCCCGCACTTTTCAACGTGCGTGGGTTCGGGCCTCCAGTGCGTGTTACCGCACCTTCACCCTGGACAGGGGTAGATCACACGGTTTCGGGTCTACGCCTGCATACTTTTTCGCCCTATTCAGACTCGCTTTCGCTGCGGCTCCGTCTTCCCAACTTAACCTTGCATGCAAACGTAACTCGCCGGTTCATTCTACAAAAGGCACGCCATCACCCCTTAATTGGGCTCTGACTTCTTGTAAGCGCACGGTTTCAGGTTCTTTTTCACTCCGCTCCCGCGGTGCTTTTCACCTTTCCCTCACGGTACTGCTTCTCTATCGGTCACTAGGGAGTATTTAGCCTTGGCAGATGGTCCTGCCGGATTCCGACGGGGTTTCACGTGTCCCGCCGTACTCAGGATCCAGCTCGGAGAGAA
>NZ_CM170151.1:492500-945000 GCF_057221655.1 Paenibacillus sp. plas6
AACTTTTTTTATTTTTTCTAAATCCACTAGATCATGATATAAAAAAGCTTTAACACACTAGATGATGTGTTTCATTCAACTTTACCGTAAAAAGAAAACACCCTCAAGTTCTAATCATATTTTGCAACATGATTTTAGAACCTGAAGGTGAATAAACTCTCTAACTTATATCTTAATAGATGCAACTCTTAATTTTAAATCATACACATAAGCCCATTGAATAAGTCCATTGTGATAAATCGGCATTTCATAAGAGTTTAATTGTAAATTACCAAGTGAGGTCTTTGGTGTAAGAACATTCCCGCTTGATGATAAGACCATATAATAAGATTTTGCTGTATAATTACTCTTCTCAGTCCAAAGCACAACGATACGATCATCAGCAACTACAACCTGTGGCGCAATAACATCTTTATCGGTATAATTCGTAAGCCATATGACTCCATAATCATTTACACTCGTTAACGGTGTATTTTTATTATCATTGATGTCTAAGGAAGTAGCTCCGCTGCGCTTCGTCCCTCCAACAAACATATCAGAAGAAATTTCTTGAGCTAATGGATCAAAAATTTGAATAAATAAATTTTGTTTTTCAGATTTCGCCGATCCACTAATCGATTTAGCAGATGCTCCAACAAGCACAACACCTTTACTAGTCTCTGCAAGCCCTCCAAGCTGAGCAAAAGTTTTATTTACAATATACATATCATAATTCGCATTGGCTGGCAGGTAAAATTGAAAAATGTTATGTGCAGGATATTTCGAAGCATATACACCCTTTTCATAGTCTACATACATTTCTTTCTTCAATTTTTCAACAATAAAGCCGCGGCCATACGCATCGCCATGATTAGCAAATATGAAATCCTGTGCTTTTTCTGAATAAATAACCGATTGATTAAATGAATGACTTACATACGGAATGTTTGGCGTATTCTCATCCCATAGTATTGACTCAAATTGATATGGGGACATGTCTGAGATATTTACAGCAACTACATTGTTCGACTGATGTCCGTTATACATAGTTCGAGCATAGTTCACCATTAATACACCATCATGGATAGCTGAAACTACATTACCATGATTAAAAGGAATCTTAGTATTCCCATCTTCCCCCATTATTGACTTTCCAACAAAGCCTGTTGATTTAACTAACTTTCCATCAGGTGTATATTTGCTGATAAATACAGTTTGCTGAGTACTAGCTGTACCTTCTTTCCCCCATATTATATAGAAGTTACCTGACTCATCTGCAATTACATCACCCAATCTAGGATAAAGCAGCTCTACTTTTATTTCTTTGCGCGGAGTTACGATAATAAGTTGTTTATTTTTGACATAGGCGTAAGCTAAGCCTTCATCTTTATATGAAAACTGTTGCAGCTCTGAAACATTCGCCCAGTTACTTATAGAATTCATTTGTGTATCTAATAACGGAACGTTTGCTTTATATAGATAGCTATCGTTACTTTGACCATAGCTAAACATCGTTTCAATCACTATTGCGTATTTATCAGCCTCCCAACCTACATAGAAATCTAGTAAACTGCCGAGATCACGCAATTTAAAGTAGTTATTATTTCCAATCGTGTAAGCCGTTAATTTGGCTTCCTTACCATTAAGATAAACTTTAACATTTGAAAGTGTTGCTTTTGTTCTGTAGTCTCCTGATTGTGTCTTCATTTCACTGCCATCAGCTCGATACGTCTTTCCACTTACGATATTTATTGCATTTTTCTTAGAATCAAAACTAATATCAAACTTCTTAGACGTATTTGACAATACATAGGCGATATCTCGCAATTTAAAATAGTTGCTGTCATTAATAGAGTAGGCATCAAAAAATTCATACTCTCCATCAACAATCACATTGGAATAACTCGCAGTTGCCGTAACAGTATTGCCAGCCGCTGTAACGTTTCCTGGACTACTAAGCAAAAATAAGATCATCATTGCTAGTAAACCTAAGCTGATTTTCTTCACTAATTTTCCTCCATTTCCAAATAGATTATAAAAGGAGTATATCAAAGTTTACAACAAATTACTTCTATATAATGATAATCTGTTGGAATTTCGATAAAATAACTACATTAGATAATAGATTGTGGAGGTGAAGCTATTATATGAATAAACTAAAGTTACATGAATATTTACCAGATCTTGATAAAAACTTAGCATTATGGGTAGAAGATAGTAAGAAACATTGCAGTAACGGAACAGTTGCCTCCTACATTCCAGAGTTAGCAAAAGGCAATAAGTCAGCGTTAGGAATTTATATAATGGATGCGGAAGGCAATCATTGCAGCGCAGGAGATAGTGATACTGTTTTTACATTACAAAGTATTTCTAAAGTATTTACTCTCTTATTAGCATTAATTGACAACGGAGAAGAGAACGTATTTCATAAAGTAGGGATGGAGCCTACTGGAGACAGCTTTAATTCCATGCTTAAATTAGAGCTTGTTCAACCTGGTATTCCTTTTAATCCGCTAATTAATGCAGGGGCTATTGCTATCTCTTCATTAATTCAAGGAAATAACCAAGAGCATAAGCTAGAGCGCACGTTACAATTTTTCCGTAAATGCGCACAAAACGATCAGCTCCAATTTAATGAACGTGTATATCAATCCGAGCTAGCTACCGCAGATTTAAACCGTTCAATGGCTTATTTTTTGAAAGATAACGGAGTGCTAGAGCAAGCTGTAGATGATGTGCTCGATATTTACTTTCATCATTGTTCAATCGATGTAACTGTAAAAGATTTAGCACGGATGGGCTTACTGCTGGCTTATAACGGTACAGATCCTATTACAGGTGAACATATTATTCCAAAACGTTATGTGCAAATCGCGAAGTCGTTTATGGTGACATGCGGCATGTACAATGCCTCTGGACAATTTGCAATTGAAGTAGGTCTGCCAGCAAAAAGCGGTGTCTCTGGCGGCATTTTAACACTTATACCTGGCACAGCAGGAATCGGGGTCATTGGACCTGCACTAAATAGCAAAGGTAACAGCATTGCTGGTGTGAATTTATTGGAAAAGTTGTCTTCCTTCTACGACCTTAGCATTTTCTAAAACATATAAAAAAGCTGCTGGATAGCAGGTGGAATCGCTCCACTTACTGTCCAACAGCTTTTTTGATTTCGCATTTAATTTATATGGTCATACTAAGCCTCAAGCACAATTTGACCTTGTACCAGTCTACGGTATAAGCCATCCTGCTTACACAACTCCTCATGTGAGCCAATTTGCGTAATAGCTCCTTTTTCAAGCACAATAATTTTATCAGCTTGTGTAATCGTATTTAAGCGATGAGCAATAACAAAAGAAGTTCTCCCTTTCATTAAGCGATGCAAAGCCTCTTGTATTTTTATTTCTGTCACTGTATCGATACTGCTAGTTGCTTCATCAAGAATTAAAATCGCTGGATCAGCAATAAGCGCTCTTGCTATCGCAATTAACTGCTTTTGACCTTGACTAATCCCCGCTCCCCCAAGCTTAAGCTCGGTCTGGTAACCATCCTTTAAACGCATAATAAAGGAATGGGCATTCGCCAGTTTTGCAGCCTTATATACTTCTTCATCGCTGGCATCAAGCCGACCATAACGAATGTTTTCCATTATTGTACCTTCAAACAAATACGGATCCTGCAATACAAATGCCATATGAGAGCGTAAGCTTTCTCTTGTATATTGCGCAATATTTTTGCCGTCGATCAATATAGCACCAGAGGTCGGTTCATAAAAACGAGATAGCAGCGAAATAAGCGTCGTCTTCCCTGCACCAGTTTGTCCAACAAAAGCAACCATTTCTCCCGCCTTTACTTCAAAGCTGGCATCCTGAATAATCGGCTTACCCTGTTCATATTGAAAATTAACATTTTGAAATTTAACATCACCTTTAACCTTTGTTAACGGTTTAGCTCTTGACTCATCCTGTACTTCAAGCGGCTCATCTAAAATTTGAAATACTCGCTCTGCCCCAGCAATCGCACTGAGCAGCGTATTCCATTGATTTGCTAAATCATTTAGCGGTCTTGTAAATTGTCTTGCATATTCCGCAAAGATAATGATAATTCCAATTGTGACGCTATCTGTCCAAAGCGCCATTAATGCACCAACACCACAAATTAAGCCAAAACTAAGTGAATTTAAACCATTCATCAGCTTAGGAATAAAGCCAGAAATCGCCTGTGCCCAAAAACCTGCCAAACGAATACTTTCATTTCTTGATTTGAATCCTTTAATTACTTCTTCCTCTTGAGCAAAAGCTTTAATAATTTTTTGCCCCGATAAAGTTTCCTCTACAAACCCGTTTAATGAACCTACACTTCTTTGTTGCATGCGAAATAATCGGCTTGTACGACTGGAAATCCATTTCATCCCCATAAACATTAACGGGATTACGGTAAATGTCAATAAGGTCAGAAGCGGACTTAAACTAAACATTACAACAACGATCCCAAGTAAGGTTAACGTACTTGAGAACACCTGAATAAACGAGCTGTTCATAGAAGAGCTTATATTTTCAATATCATTGCTAGCACGGCTCATTAAATCTCCCTGCTGTCGTTTTGTAAAAAAAGCAATCGGCAAACGATGAAATTGTGCAAATAAATCTGTACGCAACTTAAATACGGTTTGCTGCGATACTTGAATCATCCATATATTTTGCAGCCAAGCGCTCACTGCTTGCAGCAAATAGACTGCAGCAGCGACGAGCAGCATAAACAATAAACCATCCTTTGCTTCCACAATATAATGGTCAATAATATGTCCGATTAAATAAGGTCCTAACAGTGACATTGATGTACTAAGTACAATCATGACTAATACCGCGATCAGCTTTAGGCGATATTCAGCTAAATAACTCCATAATCTAGCCAGTGTACGCCACATATTTTCTGAACGCTTTATTTGCTGAGGAGCCCGCCCGGGAGCTCCTCCTAAACCTAATCCTTTATACTTCTGCTTATCTCCATCATCAGCTAAAAAAGCGCTTGGCTTATCATAGCGAAAAGGCAATATAAAAAACTGAATCCATCTAGGATAGCTTCCTAAGGAACGATTAGTTTCTGCTCTGCTTTGTCGCTCCACATCCCCTCACGCTCCTTCCCTCTTTGAGACTGATAAATTTTTCGGTATAACGATGATTGCTGCAAAAGCTGCTCATGCGTTCCTTGTTTAATGACTTTTCCATCATCAACGATTAATACTGTATCTGCCCGTAATGTCGTGCTCATCTTTTGCGTTACAAGCAATACTGTACAGGACAAGTCACTTATAGCATCAAGTATTTTATTTTCTGTTTCTACATCTAATGCGCTCGTACAATCATCTAGCAGTAAGATTGGTGGCTTGCGAACAAGTGCTCGAGCGATACTAAGCCGCTGCTTTTGACCTCCAGACAAATTTACCCCTTTTTGTCCGATAATCGTATCGTAGCCCTGCGGCAGTTCCATAATAGTTTCGTGAATTTGAGCAAGCCGCGCAGCCTCCATCACCTCTTCAAGCGTTGCATCAAGCTTTCCCCATCGAATATTATCCGCTACTGTTCCTGAAAATAGCATAATCTCTTGCGGAACGTATCCAATATTCATGCGCAGTTGATGCAGATCGTACTGTTCTATAGGTTTATCATCTATTGTAATTACACCTGAATCACAATTGTACATTCTAGTGAGCAATTGCAAAATGCTTGTTTTTCCTGAGCCTGTAGCCCCCATCATTGCTAAAAGTTGCCCTTGTTTCACCGAAAAGCTCACATCAGTTAAAGTGTAGGTATTGGATTCAGGATAGTTAAATGATACACCTGAAAAGCAAATATCTCCTTTCAAATGTAATATCTTCTGCTCTTCAGTTTCAGCCTGTTCACGTTCCTTCACCAAAAATACTTCATCAATCCGCTGCATAGAAGCAGTTGCTCTTGCTAATGATGTCACAATCCAAGAAATCATCGAAAGTGCACCGATTATTCGCATTGCATAGTTCACAATAGCGACTACTTCACCAACGGTAATTGACGAGCCCGTTTGCAACTGATGGCGAGCTGCCCATAGCATTAGAATTATACATCCATTTATAAGAATGATAACGACTGGATTGGCAAGTTCGGCAAAAATCATCGTCGTAACTGTCTTAGCTCTAAGTTGTTCATTTTGCTGTTGAAACTGTTTATTTTCATAGCTCATACGCCCAAATACGCGAATAAGCCTTACACTCATTAAACTTTGCTGCATCACTTTATTCACTTGATCAAGCTTTTGTTGTACCACACGAAACAATCTATTGTTGCGCAGCATTAACCAACCAAGAAAGAAAGCTAGGAATGGAAAAGCAATTAACAAATAAATGGCGAGCTGAACATTTAGCACAAGCGCAAATATTAAACTAGTAATAACTAAAAGCGGCGCACGCAGTAAAACTCTCATTCCCATAAACACAGCATTTTGCACCTGATTGACATCATTACTTATGCGAGTAAGCAATGAAGCTTCTTGAAACTTACTAAAGGCATTGTAGCTCATCCGTTGAACGCTTTCATAAATACCGTGTCTTAGATCATAGCCAAAGTTTTGACTGACATATGCGGAATAAAAAGAACTTACAATTCCAATCGCAAAAGCGAGAATCGTTGTACCGATTAATAAACCGCCCCATAAAAGAATTCTCTCAACATTACCAGAGACAATACCATCATCTATAATTTTGGACATTAATAACGGTTGAATGACCTCAACTGCTAGTTCAATTAACATTAATGTAATTGCTAAGATTGCATAGCCTTTATAACGAATCAAATAAGAAGTGAATGTACGCAAGCTTTTCCCTCCTTCATTTTCTATTATAAGCGAAGATTGGTAATAAATTGAACACTTTTTTTATAGTTGTAAATATCTTAATTTTAAATCTTTATCTATAAATAATGCAGGCAAGTATCTTTCAAGTCCTACACTTTTTGAGTAGTCATCGAATTAAAACCTGCCTGCGCTATTAACTAAATTTATTCATAATACATGCGAAATGAAATATCTCTGCTGTAGTTTCCAAAGCCCTTGCCAAATAACGTTAATCCGCCAACATGCTCGGCATCCTCATGAACACCAAGTCTAAAGCTCCATACATTGCGATTAATACTTAACATATCTAGCGTAACATCTGATATTTTATGCCCATCAACCCAACTGCCGACTTCATCTACACGAAGCACCTTTAACAAGCCATACTGATTGACAGGATCACCCCACCATGATGGTGAAAATCTGCCTCGTTCCGCACCAAAGTCACCTGGGCTTGTCCATGTTCCTATTTCCGTCCCGTTGATTTGAAAGAAAATATCTGAAGGCCAGTTTTCATTATAGCCAGGTGCTTCTGAACCTAACTCCAACGAAATTTCAATCGCGATAATACGTTGAGAAGGCAATAAATAATTAGGCACCTTGTACTCTAAGTAACCATGTCCAAGCCATAGTATCCCTGCATTTACTCGCTCAGGGGTATAAAAATAACGTGGATCATCAAATTGACCGATCACCCGATCAGGCGTTGCCAGCCCACAGGTTGGATGAATCTCGAATTCAGTATAATGACCAATAGGAATTGTTACCTCATGACATTTGTATTGAGCACTTCCATGAGAAGGAAGCTCAATATGAATATCATATTCAGCCAGAGAGCACATTTTATGTGTGCCACCGTCTTTACGAACCATTTGCGTTTTAACTAAACCAGCCTTCTCAAGCTTTTTTACATGCATCGTAATAATTGCACTGCTTAAATTTAAGGCAGAAGCAAGTTGCTTTACGTTCATCGATTCCTTAGAAAGCAGCTTAATTATTTCCAAACGCACTTCGCTAGCTAATGCTTCATAAAGAGGTAACCATTTTTTATCCGTATTTGCCTCAATCATTAACTTCGATCCTTCCCGTATACTTATAGCTTTGTCCTATACTCATCGTACAACTATTGAACATCATTTGTAAATAGAAGGAATATGAATCCACATTTCTCCCATCCAAGTATCTATTTTAGCCCAATTCAATGTTTGCTTAAGTATCGTTATACGCTGCGGTGAAATCGTAGCTACTGCAGTTGCTGTTTCAGACGGATAAGGATAGAGCGGAGTATCCTTAGTCAGCTCCAATGTTTGATGTTCTGTAAGCAACGGCTCATCTGGTAAATAAATATAACTGTCTCCTAGCCATGTATCAATTAAAAACCAATGATCCCATTGCTCCTTTACCTTGATGCTTTTCTGATCAAGATTTGCATAGGCATAGCTTGATCGATTGGGCGCTTTATAAATTTTTACCGATGAGGACAGATTAATTGTTCGATCTGCCTCTATAAATTTAGGCTTTTGTTCTTTAAGCCACAGACTATAGGCATTTTTAGCTCCCCAAATCATGACATTACGATTTCTCTTCCATTCCTCGGCAAAATAATTGAGCGAAACCGGTTTACCACCATTACCTGGGGACATTTCTATCGTAAATGCTGGCTTAGCAAAAGTTTGAATAAACCAATCCGAATAACCGCCACCTGATGGATTAGCTTTAGGCTTAACGAGAGAATAACCTGTCATTTGTGCAAGCTCTGTGGCAAGCTGACGATCTCTTGCCAGATTGTTCTCTAACGTATGAAAATGCCAATAAATAATTCGACCAGCTGTATGGTTTGATATTGTTAACTGCGGGTTTATTTCATATGTAAGTTTAATAAGTGCTTGAGTTTCCTTTGTTTGCAGCGGCTGACTGCCTTTATAGTTTTGTGAGCTTGGTTTTCCGGGATCTTGTACAATATGCGGCCAGTTGGCTGGATATTGACGATTCAAGTCAATCCCGCTAGCGTTTGCTTTCCAGCTCTTAAAGCTGTTGCTTCCTTTATTAATTTGTAATAGCTTTTTATGTACTTCTTGAGGAAATGCATTTAAACCATTTTGTACTAGTGACACACCATCAGGGTTAACCATCGGCACTACCCAAATGCTCACATGCTCTAACAAATCGGCAAGATCTGCTTCTTTCGTTTGGCGAGTCAATAAATCTTGAATCTGATTCATAACAATTGCAGTCGTAAAATATTCACGAGCATGATGAGCGGCATTAATAAATACCGATGCGCTCCCTTTTCCGATTTTTATAGCATAAATGTTGCGATCGTAATCTGTTTTTCCAATGGTTTGCAGGAAAACAAGTTCAGGATAAGCTTTCTCTAAAGCTATTAAATCTCTTTCCATCATGAGATAGGTATACTCTTTTTTACCTTTCACGATATCTGTGGCACTGCCGGCGGAGGAAATAGGGGTAAAGCAAAAGAAAAGCAGTAAAATCATCGAAGTAATCCAAATGTTGCGTTTCATATTATTCCCCTTAATCTAGTGATTCTAGTTGCTAAATTACTAATAGATGCATTCTACCATATTTTCATAGATTTAGGAGAGCAAAAATATTGATATTATGTTAAGAATGCGAGATGACATATGGTTGCAGCAATAGCCTTAAATGAATAATTAATCTCTGGTATGTTTTTATGTAACAAAAAAAGACCTGTTCATTAACAGGTCTACAACAACAGTTCACTACTCAGGATCACGCAACAAATCTGCGTATTTTTGATTCTTTGCAACAAAGAGATGCAGCTTATCGCCATAACTATTTATTAATTGTCGAACAAGATTTTCCGTATAATCTGCTCCTTGATACGTATAACCAGCCTTTGCAGAGGTTGCTTCATAGTCACTCCAAAGCAGCTCTACCCAAAGATTTGCCTTTTCCTCGCTCAAATCAGGATTTTTCTGCATCAGCAGCTCTGTTAGTCGTTTTATGTTATCTATCATCATTCATTCTCCTCAATTTCTGCTATAGCTAATAAAATCTTATCATACTAAATGATTGGAGAAAATGAAAGTTACACATTGATGAAACTATTGCTCGCAACATATCTAAGGCATCCTTAGTCTGACCAGCGGAAATACCTCATACCAATTCCAGCAGCAACAATTAGCATCCCTACAAGAACAACTAGTTCTGCAAGGGCATCAATCGAGAAAAATGTCCCATTCCAGCCATCACGTAATAAATTAACAACATAAGTAAGCGGAACAAAAGCTGCTAAATTCTGAACCAGCTCTGGAAAAACATTAAGTGGAAAAGTGGCTCCAGATAAAAAAAGCATTGGATACATAGCCACCATCCCAATACCTAGCGCTGTTTGCATACGTTTAGTTAGACTGGAGACAAGAAAACCAAGAGCAAAAAATGTAATCGAGCATAATGTTAGCGCCAGGAAAAACTCTAGCGGATGCTTTGTTAATGAAGAGTCAAAGCCAAACTTGGCAATTAATATGATTTCGATTGTACCAAGATAAATTGCAAAGAAGCCTTTTATAATTGTTGCTATAAATATGGCACTTTGATTAATAGGCGTACCTTTTAAACGCTTATAAACCCCTTTTTCACGGTCAATTACAATTTGCAATCCTATAGAAAAGAACGCAGTTGTAAAGATAATAATTGACAGCGTACTTGGAATATAAGCTTGAAAAAAATCTAAGCCATCATAAGACTGTGACTTGAACATCATCGCCATAATAATAAAGCTTAGCGCAGGTACAATCAATGTGAATAAAACAGCTAACGTTTCTCTAAAAAATAGCTTTAATTCCATTTTCGTATGTATAAGTATCGCTTGCAAATGTTATCCCTCCCTAGCTAAGAGCCTATCGCATACTTCATATAAACATCCTCTAATGTAGCTCCATCATGTGCAAATGCACTAATTAGCTGCTTCGGCTCATCACAGGCAACAAGTTCTCCCTTTTTAATGATTGCAATTCGATCACAATGTCGTTGCGCTTCGTCCATATAATGAGTCGTCAAAATAATCGTTTTTCCTTCCGCACGATATTTATTAATACAAGCCCATAACTCTAATCGTGCCTGCGGA
Organism: Paenibacillus sp. plas6; assembly: GCF_057221655.1. NCBI lineage: Bacteria > Bacillati > Bacillota > Bacilli > Caryophanales > Paenibacillaceae > Paenibacillus > Paenibacillus sp. plas6. Next base: position 503,452 of record NZ_CM170151.1, read on the forward strand.
TCTAAGCCTGTTGTTGGCTCATCTAGAAAGATGATTTCAGGATCATTGACTAGCGCAAGTGCCAAAGAAGTCCGTTGCTGCCAACCGCCTGAAAGACTTTTTACATATTTATTTAAATAAGGTGCCAAGCCAAGCGTATCAATAATTTCCTGTAAATTTCGCTTTTTTTCATAATACGAGCTAAACAGTTGAAGCGCTTCCTTCACTTTAATTTTGTCATATAACGCAGTTTGCTGTAATTGAATACCGATACGTTGTTTAATTACATTGACCGACTTTCTCAGATCCATGCCAAGTACTTCAACATATCCAGCATCTGGTGAACGCAAGCCCATCATAATCTCTAACGTAGTAGATTTTCCAGCTCCGTTAGCCCCAATAATGCCTAGCACCTCTCCTTTTTTTACGGTTAAAGAAAGATTGTTAACCGCTTTCAAATCACCGTAGCTTTTATGTATTCGCTCTAATCTAATGACATCTTGCTCCATACATCCACCTCACAAACAATGTATTGACATAATGCTAAAAAACATCTTTTAAATTTAATATAAGGAAGACTATTTTTGACACTAACAGGTTAATTCTAGAATAAATTAGGAATTTATTCAATAATGAAATTATTTTTGCATAATAATGGGATAAGCCATATTAATGATTAACTGCTTTCTCTATTTCTAATAATCAAACGGAAATTATTAAATTGTTTTACTTATCTTTACGATCAATATAAAACAATATGTTGTTGATGTTTTGCAGAAGCTGCGACAAAAATATAGCTACCTGAATAATAAAAATCGTATCATTATATAATTCAAAAAGAGTATTGTATAATAATTATACTTAATATGAAATTAAAATCCCTTATATAAAAAGGATGATTCCAATGAAGCTAAGTATACTTGATCAAATACCTGTACCAAAGGGCTATACGCCAACCGAAGCACATGCTGCAAGTATTCAGCTTGCTTTAGCTGGCGATCAGCTAGGATATGAAAGAATCTGGTTTGCCGAGCATCATAATACAAACTCCATTGCCAGCTCTGCACCTGAAATAAGCGTTGCTTATATGGCAGCAATCACTAAACGAATTCGCGTAGGTACAGGGGGAGTGATGATGATGCACTATTCCCCTTATAAAGTCGCAGAAGTGTTCAAAACGTTAAGCGCCCTTGCTCCTGGTCGAATTGATTTTGGCGCTGGTCGAGCACCCGGCGGAGATCCGAAAGCAATTATTGCTTTAGCTAGCGGTCGTCGCCCATATATTGATGAACAGTATGAGACACTTCACCATATCATGCGAATGATTGAAGACGAGCCGACTGGTGAGGAAGTCTATGACTCTGTTGTTGCTGCGCCAAGCGGAATTCAGCTTCCTGAAGCGTGGCTGCTAGGATCTACAGGACAAAGTGCGCATGAGGCTGGCAAACACGGGGTTGGTTATGCCTTTGCCCAGTTTTTTCAAGGCGAGTTATCACGTTCAATTGTAAATACATATAAATCGTCCTTTGTCCCTTCTGCCTTTATGCCTGAACCAAAAATATTAGTCACTTATGCAGTAAGTGTTGCTGAAACTAAAGAAGAAGCGGAGTTTTTATCACTGCCGATGCAAATCTCTCGCTTACAATTAATTCGCGGTAAAATCGAACCAGGTCTTACGCCTGAAGAAGCAAGCCAATATCCGTTAACGGAAATGGACCGAGCGATTTTGGAGCGTAATCGTCATCTTATATTAGTTGGCACTGCTGATGATGTGCTAGCACAGATTGCAGATGACATGGAGAAGTACGGCTTTGATGAAGCGATGATAAATTGTAATCAGTACGGGATTGAGAATCGTTTAAGAAGTTATCGGCTTCTGGCGGAGAAAGCAAAATTAATCTAAAGTAATACAGAATCGTTCAAAGTGAATATGCATTTAACATAATAACTCATGTAACTAATAAATTAAGGCTGAACCCTCTAGTAAGTGATTCAGCCTTATTTATCCTACCGCAGTCCATTCTTTCAATAGCTTTTCTAACTACTTGTTTAACACATAGTCACTTCAAATCCATTTATTTATTCAAGCCGATGGTAACAACCAATTTATTATCTTCCATTTCCATTGTATGAATATGACCAATTGGCACTGCTTTAATTTATTTTCAAATGTTACCTTGGCATCAAACACATCTTGAAGCGGTGCTTTAAGCAACAGCTTTTCAAGCATTGTCGGTGTAATTGGAACGGATACTGCCTGCTCCTTAATCGTTTTTACCGCTGCATCTTTCAACTTATTAAATAATCCACTCATGTTGTGCCTCCTAGTTGTTATCGTACTATTTCTGTATTTTACTATAGTTTGAAAGATCAATAAACAAATATGCTTAAGAATGCAACTTGCTCTACCCCATTCCTTCCCGCTTCGTCACATAACTCCCCTGTCCTGAACATACATATAGTAATGATTAGTTCAGATAGGGGGATTTGCGATGACAGGAGATGAGATGAAGCAACTTGAACGGGCAATTGCTGAAATTACGGAAGTAGCCAAAGGCTTTGGCTTAGACTTTTATCAAATGCGTTATGAAATATGTCCAGCCGACATTATTTATACATTTGGCGCTTACGGAATGCCGACTCGCTTTAGTCACTGGAGTTTTGGAAAAATATTTCACAAGATGAAAATGCAATATGACTTCGGCTTAAGCAAAATTTATGAGCTTGTTATTAACTCCAATCCTTGTTATGCCTTTTTATTAGAGGGCAACACATTAATTCAAAATAAGCTGATCGTTGCTCATGTTCTCGCACACTGTGACTTTTTTAAAAACAATGTGCATTTTAGCTTAACAAATCGCGATATGGTTGAAAGCATGGCTGCTACCGCCGAACGTATTCATCAATACGAGCTTATTCATGGTACGGACACCGTAGAAAAATTCCTTGATTCTGTCCTCGCCATTCAAGAGCATGTCGATCCGAGTATTATTAAGCCTTACCAACTCGATCGAAAACGGTATATCGAAATGGTTATGCGCGAACAGGAACGTGAAAAAGAGCGGGCAGCCCTGCAGCAAGAAGCACCTTCCCCTTACGATGATCTATGGTCACTGGACGAAGAAACTAAGGAACAGGAACGGCGAAAAAAAGAAGAAGAACTGCAAGAAGCGAAGCGATTTCCGCCTCGACCAGAAAAGGATCTTGTATGGTTTATTGAAGAATATTCACCGAAACTAGAGGATTGGCAGCGTGATATATTAACGATGCTGCGTGATGAAATGCTCTACTTCTGGCCGCAAATTGAAACGAAAATTATGAACGAGGGCTGGGCCTCTTACTGGCATCAGCGGATAATTCGGGAAATGGATTTAACAAGTGAGGAAACAATTGAGTTTGCTAAGCTAAACAGTTCGGTTGTTGTGCCATCACGCCATACGCTTAATCCATATTATTTAGGCTTAAAAATTTTTGAGGATATTGAAAAGCGGTGGGATAACCCGACTGAGGAAGAACAACGTCGCTTTGGCAGAGTGCCAGGCAAAGGTCGGGAGAAAATTTTTGAAGTACGTGAGCTGGATAACGATCAATCGTTTTTACGCAACTATTTAACGAAGCAGCTTGTGGAAGAGCTTGATCTCTATGTATTTGAGAAAAAAGGTCCTGAGTGGAAGATTACCGATAAATCTTGGGAAAACATACGAGATGAATTGGTCTATTCAAAAGTTAACGGCGGCTTCCCTACTTTGCATGTTATTGACGGCGACTATAACGGTAATGGCGAGCTATATATCCAGCATCAATTCGAAGGCAACGAGCTTGACCTAAAATATGTAGAGCGCACCTTGCCGCATGTTGTAAACCTTTGGGGCAAAACTGTACATTTACAAACAGTAGTGGAAGGAAAAAATATTGTCTTTACATGCAATGGTACGAAGGTAACAAGGAAGTTTTTGTAGAGAACGCATATTTACAATAAAAAGCTATCGCACAAAAATCCCCTTCAATATTAAATTGTCGCCAATTGTTAAGCATAACGACAATTGGAGATGCAATTTATGAATGAAGGGGATTGCTCTAGATTTTCATTTTACTTTTTTCATTTCAATTACTGGATCATCATTTTTCAAATTGGAGACTGAATATTTTAACAAACAAGTAATTTAGCCACCTATCTATAAATAAATGATACGGTACATTGGATTCATCTATAACCGGTATGACATCAGCTGCATTCATTTGATAAATAGCAACCGTGCCGCTAACCTCATGTGCGGCGATAAGCAATGGGTATCCAGTTGGACTTTTATCTGCTTCAACAAAGGTAAGCCCCTCTGGAGCAACGTCACCACTAATCTCATTATCAAATTGTCTGCTATTCATATAATCTATATATTTGGGCTTTGATGGATCAGTTACGTCATAAAGCATAACCCCGCCAATCCGCTCTAAGCCAATTGCCGCATAATATTTTCCATCGATATAAGCAACTTTCACATCTTCTGGTTCAGGTCCTTTTTTTGAGCTTCGATGATCCATTGTTAAATTATCATTGGAAACGTTAAAGTACGAAGGATATTTAAGTGATGAGATTTTTTCAAACTGACTACCGCTATCATAAACTAATTTCATATTGTCGGCATCCCAAATTGAAAATGAACGGGCACCAAATACATAGATTTTATCTGGCTCTAATCCGTCGTGTTCTGAAACATTTAATGCATCAAATTTATTACCATTAATCGTTACTGATGAGACATTAGAGTAATCTCCCCACTCTCTAGAATCTCCTTCATTTGCGGTAATTAAATAAGTTTTTCCTTCTATTTCATAAAGAGCGATACCATCTGGCATATATACACTATAAACATCCTCATTTTTTAGTGCCAATATCGAATCTCTAAAAAGATCTAATTCGTTCCCAGCTAAATTATGATTTTTAAATCCTAGACCTTGTACTTTTGTAAAAACTCCTTTATTAATATCAAGTGTAGCAATTGCATTTGCCTCTTGCAGTGTGACATAAGCAAATCTGCTGTCACTTGTTACACTTATGTACTCAGGTTCTAAATCTACTGAAGGGGGTGTGTTCTTTTTTAAAATAACTTTATTATCGATTAATTGATCGCGTTTAGTATCAAATGCTTCAAAATAAACAATATTCACGTTCGCATTAAATAAACCGTTGCTCAAATCGATAATCGTAACTGAACCTTTAGGATCAATATTATTTTTTCCATAACCTAAACGAGGTTCACCTTCATCAGCAGTTAATATCGCATTACCATTCGGAGTAAATGTAACCATATCTGGCTGAACACCAACAAAATAATGAGTGATGTAATTCCCATCATAATCAAGCAGAATGACAGCACCTGCTCCTGTATAATCTTCTTCCTGAACAGCTACCGCTATTATTTTTCTTTCATGATTAATGTCTACACTGGAAATATCGCCAAATGTAAACCCCTCAATCATTGTACTTACATCAACGCTCTTTTCTAATTGCAAGTCACCTTTACGATTCAAGTTTGAGAGACTAACAATATCAATTGTTTTAACGAGTCCATTTACTAAGTATATTTTTTGATTATCCCAATTATATTTAACAATTTCAGCAATTCCGCCATCTTCACTTGTATAGCCAGTGTAATATCTCTTCAAATAAGAAAGAACATGCTCACTTTCCTGATCATTTATATTTTTCCATATCTCATCAACTTGATCTTTTATGGAGTTGCCGGCATACACATAAAAATGAGAAGCAAGATTATTAACAAAAATAAACGATAGAGCAGTGATTACTGAAAATGAAAAGATTTTCTTCAATTTAGTCAGTACATTTTTTTTCATACATCTTTCCCCTTTATTCAATATTTGATAATACTAAGGCGAACTGACTTCATACACATGTTTGAAGCTTTTTTCATTTTCATAATACACATAAATATAAATTTAATATGCTTATTTGTGTTAATTTTTGTAAAATATAAGTAAATTATTCTTAGTATGATTAACTTATTTTTAATAATGCAATTCTCTGTTTAAACGCAAAAAAGGCATCATCTGCGATTGCTTATGATGATGCCTCTGATTTTGTCAGCATAGATTGAATGAATTGTTCAAACTTCTCTTTATTTAATACCTGAAATTCCTTATTAGCTTCATCCATAGATTTTTTATTTAAGTATATTGATAATTTCTCACTACCAGCTTCATGCTCAATACTTTTTAGTTGTCCATCTGCTTTTGCCCATTTTATAACTGTATCGTTATCTAAAATTTCATATATTCCGGTTTCAGCTCCTAAAATCCAATAGGTGTTCTCTATTTCAAAATTAGAGGCTTTCATTAACATGAGGATGTATTCATCTCCTGGTTTAAATAAACTTGTACCATTAAATTCAACTTTGCTATTACCTTCTTGCATGACATTTATCGTCTCACCAGTAAATGAATCATTCTTGTATTCCTTGATAACTTCAGCATTGAATATTGTTTTTGCTGAAGGTTTATGGATTTCTTTAACAGTATCAATAATCTTTACCTTTGCTACCATATCGGATTTTTCTAATGCTTGGTCGAATGAAAATGTCTCGACAATGGCATGTATTTTTTCTTTTTTATTTCTTGTAATTTCATTTTTCAATGTGTTCGTCTGCTGTAAAGTGGTATCATTTGAGTGGTTTGATTGTAGGTTAAAACAAAACCAAACAACAAAAACAAAAAGACAAATAAAAAAAAATACTTCCACTTAAATACCAAGTTTTTTTCTTAATCCTCATCTTATCATCTCCTAATCAAATCTCAACACTTGATATATTAATTTCAACAATTTAGTAAATCTACTCTGAGCATTTTGAACTTTAATATATCGAGTGTCCTTGAAAAATAATGTTATCATACAGTTCCCCATAGTGAAGAATTTATCATAAGATATAAACTTCTTATCATTAACGAATACAGAAATAGCTTTTATTATTTGGGATAATGCATCTATGAATGAATTAGTTGACAAAATCTATTCTTTAAAGATAATTTCTATTGATTTCAAAGTTTAGTTCTTATTTATCTACACAATAAAAGAACTGATATAAAGAAAAATGAATCTATTTACTGAATTTATTATAGAAAATGAGCAATAAAAACATACTAACAATAGTAGCACAAACCATGGCCTTGGTCTGTGCTACTATTGTTGGTATGTTTTCCTTATAAAGCTACAAAAAAATCTCATTAACTAGCAAAACTATTCTATACATGCTGCACGGCTTCACGCGGATCAAGATAAATCCAGCCTTTATCTTGACCATCTTCAATTAAGCGAATGCTTGTATTTAATGGGAAAGGATCTTTTTCAAAAAATTGAGGGGTTTCCTTCAATAATTCCATAATAATCACTTTATTGGTCATAGCATGACCGAACAAGAACACATGCTCAATCCCTTTTTGCTCCATTTCTTTCGTGAAAGAAGGCAGGAATTGACGAATCCGAAATGAAACCTCATGAGGAGTTTCACCTAGCGGCGGACGAGTAAAAAATTCACCAGCTTGTTCTACGCAATAATAGTAATATTTTTCTTCTTCGGCATAAAATTTGCGCAAATATGAGAATTCAATTGCTCCGTAATTTATTTCAACTAAGGAGTGATCTTCCTTAACAAGAATATTTGGATTAGAAGCAATAAATGGCTCTGCTGTCATTTTGGCACGCAGGAACGAACTTGTAAGTACAACTGCTTTATTAATATCAATTCCTTGCTCTTGAATATATTGATTAAGAAATATACTTAATTGCTTAGCTTGTTGCTTTCCTTTCTCAGTTAATGGAATAACTGGATTAGGCAAAGGCATCGGAAAATGGTTATTGTTTTCTCCAGTATTGGCAGTAGTCTCCCCGTGACGAATCAAGTAAAACTTCATCTCTTTATTCCCTCCATCTCATGTAGCATTTCAAATCTTAAATATCTCTAGAACTTAATCATAGCATAAATAGCATCGCTATCGGCGGCAAAAAATAATTACTTTACTATAAAGTTTATTCATCAATCATCTTAACTTTGCAAAACAAATAAAGCTCAAAGTAAATCGCTTATCGCGACTTCTTTGAGCTTTATTTTATCTATTCTTCTAACAATACAATTTTCCAAGCTTGACCAATTGGCGGGAAGCTTTTCGCTAGTTTCGGTCCATAAAATGCTAACACTTTACTATCCTTTGTTAATTTTGCTGAATCGACTGGATTACCTGCAAGATCAGTAAGTATCGTATTTTCATTTAGTCCTAGCACTATTTTTTGTTGCGATAACTGGCTCATTGGACTTCCTTCAAGCAATATGCGCTTATTGCCTTGCTCGTCCTGCATTACGTCTAGAATGGTTCCCGATGTTCCAAGCATTTCAGGTTCATCCGTAGTCTCTAGAGCAGTAATTTCATAAGCATACGTTTGACCTGGCAAACTTAAGGTCATTGCCAAGCTATGTTTGACCTCAATACGTAAGCCTAAGGTTAAATCACTAAGCTCAATTTGTTCACCGGCACGGTTGCGGATAATTGTCTCCGCATCAATATTAAAAATAATTCCTTCAGTATCTATACCGTTTGCTTGGATTGACTTATAGTTTTCTTCATTATTTATTTTCGTAATAACCGCTTGCTGTATTTGCATCTTGACATCCTCATCTTGTCGTGTAATCAAAACCTGATTTCCTTCATAGCTAACACGACTGCGCAGGATGTCACTAAAAAATTGTGACGGCACAAACAATCTGTTATTTAATTTAACTGGTGCTGCTCCTAATTCTACAAACATGCGATTATAGCTGTATTGATCTAAATTAGGTTGAACTAGCGTCCAAATTGGTGAACCTTCAAGAGATACCTCTGCCCACCCTTTATCCTGATACCATGTCACTTTAAATCCTAATGCCTCTGCAGTCTCACGAAGCGGAACCATAATCTGCTTATCTTGTTTATATGCGACGGTCGTTATTGCTGATTCATTTACAAGCACACGATACTGATTTTCTGTAGACGGTGCACTAATTAACTGTGCTGTTGGTTCGCTCAGATTGGCTGAATCTGCATAAACCGCGCCGCCAGATAATAACACGGACGCAAGTAAAACTGCTGCTGTTTGCTTTGTATATTTTTTCTTCACTATTGCATACCTCCTGCTGTCAATATTTCTTGTTCAATATTATTGACGAACAACCTGCAAAAATGTTGCTGCAATAGTGATTTTGTTTTCTTAGCGATGCTTCGACTTAAAAATAACTATCGAAATAATGGCAAGGACGATAATTGAGCATCCAATGATAATATAACTTATTGGCAGGCTTAACAACTTACCGTGCATCTCGTAAGTCACACCATAGGTAAGCTTATAATCCTCTATAACTTCGCTTGGAGCACCAGCAAACACTTTATGAAGTGAATCCTCCATAAAGACATTACGTAAAAGTAACGTCGTATGACTAATTGGAAAATACATAATCGCATACTGTGCAAAGCTTGGTAAGGCACCTATCGGTATATAAACTCCGCACAAAAATCCGATTAATGTACCAACGATCGTGCTTAATGTGGAAAATGAATTTTGAGTTGAAGCTAACAGAACTAAGAAGGTATTAAATACGCTAGCAAGTAAAACGGACAAAAGTAATATGCCGAGCACGTTAAGGAATTTACTTAAACTTAACCATTCTCCTCCAGTAGAAACAAGAAAAATTTCACATCCAATTAGACCTAAAATTGAAAACACTGAACCGATAATAAATGCATTAAACACATGTCCTAGCTGAAGTGCAGCACGTGAAACAGGGGCGGTTAAAAAATCTGCGGTAGCTTTAGTTTCTCTATCTTTCACCGACACACCAAATACTCCTAGTGTTGTCGTGACAGCAATAATCGATAATAACCCTGCTACTAGCCATTCATTTACCATCGTAACAATCTCTGTCGTTGCCTCTGTAGCTTGCTTAATCGAGTCAACCTGCATTTTCTGCAAAAATACCGTATATAACACAATGACAATGATAACTGATAAAAAAGAGAAAAAGACTTGTGTTTTATCTCGCGTAAACACTTTGAAGTTGCGCGTCACTAGACTCATCAGAGCTTCCATTTACAATCCCTCCACCTTCCGTAATATGAATAAATACATCATCCATTGTTCCTTTTATAACTTCAAACGAAGCTAATAGATGCTCAATTTCTTTTAGTAGTGCTAATGCATGGAGCGTTGATTCTACCCGTACTGTAAAAATCCCTTGTTTCTCAATATAATTAAACTGTCGTTGCTCCAGCCACTTTATCCCTTGCTGGCGGTCATGGAAAACTAACGCCATTTGATCATAGGCATATTTTGATTTCAGCTCATCCGGTGTTCCCTCTGCAACGATTTCACCTTGCTTAATTACGACAACCTGATGAGCCATCGCTGCTTCCTCCATATAATGTGTTGTTAGAAACACGGTCATATTGTTTTCTTCTTGTAATTTCTTTATCGTTTGCCATACAAATTGGCGAGTTTGCGGATCAAGCCCTGTCGTTGGCTCGTCTAAAAAAAGAATCGCTGGACGGTGAATAAGCGCTCTTGCAATGTCTGCTCGTCTTTTTTGTCCGCCAGACAGCGTACTATATTTTTTCTTAGCAATATCTTCTAAATGTAAATAGCTAGAAACAAACTGATAATTTTCAGCAAGCTTACTCTTTGATAAACCATACATTTTGCCGCGGTGCATAATATTTTCATAAACGGTCAAACGATCATCTAGTAAGCTTTCCTGAAACACAACACCGATAGACTTGCGAATTTCTGCATTATCATTGCTAGCATCAAGCGTATAGCCATTTATTACAACTTTTCCGCTAGATTTTTTTAGAAGTGTACATAAAATTTCAATTGTCGTAGATTTACCAGCGCCATTCACACCTAAAAAGGCAAACATTGTGCCATGCTCTACTGTAAATGAGATCCCTTTAACTGCTTCATGCTGTCCGTAACCTTTACGCAAATTTTCCACCGATATGGCAAGTTTCATAATCCTACTCCCTCCGTTTTTTTATTTCCTCATTAATTTTCGCTACATCTTTTTTGACGAGAATATAGCTAAAGATCCAAACCAATGCATAAATAACAGCCTCTGAAATTAGCACATTGACTATACCAAAACTTCGAAACCAATCTCCAATCATCCCAGCTATTGTGACCAGCAGTGTCACTGCTAGCAAATGGATAATAAGCAATACGAGATATGGCAGCCTCTCTATCTCAAATATTAAGGTAACTAAACCGACTGCGGCACCAAAAACAATCGCAATGATTAATTGCTTCAATAAGCTTTCTCCTGGAATTGATGAATGATCGGATAGTACGCTTAGCGTAACAAAAATATATGAGAAGCTAAGCGAATTAAGTATACCGATAATCGCGTATCGTAATGCCTTCATATCTATTCCCTCCCGATGCCTAAATGCTGTTTTAGTTGCTTTAAATATTTCCGACTAACATGGATAGTGACATCGTTGTCCAAGACAAGCTCTGTGGTACCAATCTTGCCGATACTAATGGAACATATTTTGTTTACATTCACCAGCGTCGATTTGTTTACACGCACGAAATCTTTTGCTAGCTGCGCCTCCAACTCATATAGTTTGCGCTTAGACTCATACTCTTTTTCTTCTGTTTGCAAAAACACCTTGGAATCCTCGGTATAGATCGAATAAATATCTGCTATTTTTATTAAATGAATTTCTTGTTGCCAATAACCATCAATCATATTTACCTGAGTTGCTTGTGTTGTCTGCAATTGCTTCATCAATCGTTCGATTTGTTCATTGTATTCCTTGGCAAAAATATGTACTTCCGTTTCTTCCAATTCACTATTAATCGTTAATTGTATTTTCAAGTGAATGCCTCCGTTTATCTCAAATACACATGTTTTTGATTACGCGAGTTTAGTTTAAGAGCTATCAGCTAGAGTGCGCGTTCCCTTTCTTCAATACTAATGTAGCATATAAATTTTAGAAAACGTGCATTTTTCCGCTATGTGGTTAAAATTTAGCGGTAAGAGGTATATTTTTTTAACTAAAATGCAAAAAGCGCGAACTTAGTGCTTTACTGCACCAAGCTCACGCTAATCCGTGTCCGCCTCTTTTTATGCATTTTTTTGTACTGCATCCTCTTTAGCAGCTTTATCTGTTAACTTTCGCTTTATTAAGCCACTTATTCATTTGCAGCGCTTCAATCCCTGCCAGCATAATAATCCCAATGCCATGAGTATCGTTTAAGCGCGGCATTAATTCATATTTGTAATAGTAAGAATGGTGCGCAAAACCTGAACCGCGACATACGCCGTACACATTGCCTTCACTATCAATTGCCCTTTGCTTCAGCCCCTCCCATGCTCGGTTGACGCTAGCAATATAAGGATCTGCCTCGTCAAACCAATGATGTTGTACACCAACTGCAAAGGCATACGCAAACATTGATGTACAGGAGCTTTCCTCATAAGATTCATGATCATTTAACACTTGATGCCATAAGCCATTTTCACCTTGCAGCGCCAAATATCCTCCGCTAAGCTCACGATACATCGTTAATAGCTCCTCATATTGCTGATGCCCCTTAGGTAAATGCCTTAATAGTTCAGCAAGTGAAAAGAGTACCCAGCCATTTCCTCTGCCCCAAAATGCGCCGTTGGCTCGATTAAATTTAAAATCATAAACGTGATTCATAATGTTTAGTTCAGGACTAAACAAATACTTTTTATATTGCAGCAACTGATGAACAGCATCATTTATATAGCTTTCTTCCCCTGTAAGCAAGCTATATCTTACAAGAAAAGGCACGCTCATATATAAATCATCACACCACATTGTATCCATCATAAAATCGGTGCTGCCCTTTATTCGATACAATGTTCCATCAGTTAGGCGGCTTTGCTTTCTCGTAATATAATGAGCAACCGTATCAGCGATCTCACTTGCTCCGATTAATGATTTCATGCTATGGCCATAAAGCATCGTTGCAGCAAAGGAGCCGCAATCGTCTAAGCTGTCCATCCCTACAAGCTGATGGTCAATACCCGGTGCACCAAAATGCTCTGCATCCCAAATTGCATAGCGGTAGAATGAAGTACAAGCTTCAATATGCTCTAGCGCATAAGCAACTGTCTCCTGCTCTGAAAGGCGAAGCAAACCATAGAGTGTAACACCAAGCGGATAATTCCAACGAGCAAAATTCGTCTGCTCGACAAATGGACGGACGTAACCGCCAGGCAAATCCACTCGCCAATAAGAAGGACCTTGACTAGTAGGGTGCAGTTTATACATCGCTTTAAGCGCCAACGTATCATATACCGATAAAGCTTCAGAATATGGGCCGCTATAGAAAAATTTGCCCGAATATCCTTTAACCTGAATTGGAGCTTGCAGCTGTACATGACTTGGGGACATGCTTATGATTTCAAAATCTTCCCCCTCCTGCTCCATAAGCCAGATCATTAAGTCATTTGCTCCTTGCTTAAGCTCAAGCGAAGCGGTATATATTCGCTTTATTGCATAAGCATCCTCCTCGTTTTTTTGCTTATTAAACTGCAACTCCTCCACAGCTATTTCCTGTCCATTACAGATTAAGCTCAGCTTGCCGCCGAAGCTAATTTTTACTGTATAGCGCCCACATTGCTTGGCTATTATATTAGTCCAAGCTAAATAGGTGTTTGCTCTACTAGAATATAAAATTAGATTTCCAGCGTCTTCATTATTAACTTCATTTATAAACAAACGCTTTGCAAGAGGTTCTCGCAGTTGCTCCTCATTCCACTGCATAACAGGATGCCATTTTAATTTACGGTCTGCAATCAGCAGATTGTAGTCGCCATAATGCTCACATCTCTCTGCTATTGGAGCTGTATAGAGGATTCCTTCTCCCCCCTCATTCTCGCCAAAAGGTACGACGAAATGCAAAGGGAACCCTTTTATCGAGCCAGTGCCAAACAACGCGCCGCACCCTGTTCCTGTCTTCATAAATTGCCATACAAAATGATTCCAGCCCGCTACAAGCTTCAAACGAAACCAGCTTTTACGCTGTGGAAATACCTCTTCCTCAATGTTCGCTTGATATACCTTGTTTCTGTTAAGAAAAATCGTAACAGGTCCATAGCAGCTTAAGCTAAAAGCTAGCTCCTGCTCTCCTTCACTCCATAGCTTGGCATAAGCATACACATACTGTTCGTCTGCCATATTCGGAAAAAGTGCTGACATATTCATATTATATCGGTACTCTAAATCTCGCTTAACTCCATAAATGGTAGACACACGATACGTAAATGGCGAAATCGGATGTGCTGACATATAGCGCTGCGCGATAGTCTGCAAAATGGCTCGGTCAGCAGCTCCGAAACGGTCAGCAGCACTTATCTCAAATTCATTGCAATGTATCGTCATACTCTCCTCCAGGATACAAAGTTGAACTATATAATCGTTTACTTTGCGGAATTGCTTTCTGTGATACTTTATCTAGACTTGGCTTGCTGCCAAAAATCGCTACCTCTCGATCATTGTACACAACCACTTGCTCCAGTCCGCTTTGCAAAAGATCAGCAAAAACGACATATCCATCGAGCGGAAACTGAGCAACGATATTCATATTGCCATCATAAATGGTTGGCGGTACACCTCCGCCACGACGAAATGCTAGGATATAGTCTTGCTCATTATTATCCCAACTGCTAATCGTATGAATAATCGTCAGCCAGCCGTTTGTTTGTCGATCTTCTTTCCATAGCTCCTTCCCTTCGCAACTAAGCATAAAGATTCCATCTTTGCCATTTTCCGTGATTATCCCGCTTGTATCTCCTCGCTTTATTCGATCTAACCCAGCAATTTGTAAGCCGGGCTCACCAGCGATAAATTTGCCAAGTGCAATATGTTGTGATTCGATAGATCCATCGTAGCGCCAAAGCTCATTACCGTGACGATCATAGAGAACGGTCACACTTCCGCCAATTACAATTTGCTTATCGCCACGTCCCAGCACATCGCCAATCCAAATACAATCAGCATGATCTTCTAGCGGCAAAGTTGACCATAATTTTACGCCATCCCCATTTAGCAGATCATAGCCAGCAACAATTTCATCACGTCCGTCCCCATCTAAATCATAAGGATAAGGAAAATGCCCTACATTCCCTTCATACGTCCATAGCAAATTCCAATCTGCATCCATCGCCCACAGCTTACTGTAACGATCTTTTAAGAGAATATCCTGCGGCTGCTCCGTTCCGCGCAAATTACAAATAATGATGCAGTCATGCGCATGCTTCTCAGGCAATGGCAAGCTACGCTTCACACTGCCATCACGACCATCTATAACAAGAAATTGACCGTTCATGACACAAAGCACTTCATTATTTCCGTCCTGATCCCAATCATAAATTTGCGCCGGATAATCAGATCCTGGCCCTCCTGCATCGCTACTTGGTTTACCGACTTGCCATAAAAGCTCTCCAGATAGATTAAACGCTGTTAATGCAATTACTTGATGCGGCACATAGCGATCATCAATTCCGCCATCCGCTTGGACAAATAATAGCTCCATCATTCCGTCTCCATTCAGATCGCCAAGCAACACTTTACAGCGTACACCTGCTGCACTGCAATCAAAGCGATTCCACTCTATTGCAGCTTTTAACCCTGTACTCATACCTTTTCCACTCCTTTAGCTTACAAGCTGGACAAGGCTGGATTGATCCCTGCCAAAGGGAGCAACCAGCCTTCGCTCATTTTATTGTTTACTTGCTTGATAGAGTTGATTGATTTCCTCGATATAATCATCTCCACCATTTTTTCTCCATAGCTCAATCGCTGCATCCAGTCCAGCATCGTCAATTTGCCCAACGATATATTGAATTCGAGCATCAGCAATAATATTATCCAGCTGTTGACCGACTTGGGCATAGACTTCAGAAATTAAAGGCTCTGCCGGGTTGCCGACAACAATGGCTTCATTAGCTTTTTGCACTTCATTGATTTTTTGATTGAGCGGCGTTTGTTCAATTGTCGGCGCATCAGGCCCGATAAATGTTAGCAATTGGTTTAAACTCTCTACTTCTTTTAAGAGAGCAGGGTCATCATTAATAAGCGATTTCACGTATCCATCGACAAGCTCATAATGTCTTCCTTCAATACCGCGCTCCAGTAATAACTGCATTTCAACATCACTTAGCTGATCTAGGAATTTCAAGACGCGTTTCAATTCTTCTTCAGTTTTTACTGCGGTCTTCGAAATAACGAGCAAGCCGTTATAGCCAGATGTCGGCATATCACGATGTCCTTTTGGTCCTACCGGTGCTTGGAATACATCAGTATATGGCTCATCCCTAGGCGCTTTTTCTTGCATTGCATTGTCTAGACGTCTTGCGTTATCTGCTACGTCTACAAATACACCTGCTTCTCCATTTACAAATGGATCATTCCACACTGCAGAATCCATTACTGCAAAATCTTCATTTACTAAACCTTCTTCATATAATTTGCGGAAAAATTTTAATGCTTCACGATATTCTGGGAACATATGAGTTGGCAACAGCTTGCCATTTTCATCTTCACCCCATTTATTAGGCGCGCCAAACCAAACTTGCATAATATCCCACGGACCTGCATATTTCGATACAACAATTCCGTACGTATCGTCTTTGCCATTTCCATCAGGGTCATTTTCTTTAAACGCTTTCAAAATGTTGTAGAATTCATCAATGGTTTTTGGTGGCTCTAATCCTAAATTTTCCATCCAGACACGATTAAGAGTTACTCCCATGCGACCTAATACACGCTCGCGGTAAATCCCATATATTTTTCCGTCAATCGAAGTATTGTTTAATGTTACTTCATGTGCCATAGATAGATTAGGATAATCTTTCAAATAAGGTCCAATTTCCCAAAATGCGCCCGCTCTTGCAGCATTAATAAAGCTTGCAGAACCGCGATCTACAACCATAATATGAGGAATTTCCCCAGATACAAGGGTAATATTCACTTTATCAGGATAAGAGCTGTTCGGTACAAATTGAATGTTTACATCAGTGTTCGTATACTCTTCAAGTGCTTTAATAACTGGAGAGTTATCATCAGGCAGTTCTGTACTAAAGGCAGGAATCATAATGTCAAGCTTTAATGGCTCCAGTTTTTCTTCGACTACCTCTGCACCTTCATTAGTAGAAGCAGGTTTAGGCGAAGAAGTGCTGTTTGTTGTTGTATTACCTCCACTGTTGCTTGAACAAGCTGCTAATACGGTTGACATGGCAATAACAAGTGACATCAGCCACATCGCACAATGCTTTGTTTTTTTAACCTCACTGTTCATAGCATTGATCCTCCTTTTTAATTTTCATAGTTATAGAAATCGCATAACGCGAACTCTAACATTGTTAGTGAATGTTATCCCTTAATTGACCCAAGTAATGCTCCTTTAGCAAAATGCTTTTGCAGGAATGGATAGACAAGCAAAATTGGCAGAGTTCCAACAATGATTACAGCCATTTTTACAGCTTGGTCTGGTGGCGTAACAAATTCAGGGTCAACATTGTTCAAATCTCCAATAGCAAGCTGCGACAGCATCACAATTTCGCGCAGCATTACTTGCAGCGGCCATTTATGATGATCGTTTAAGTACAGCAATGCTGAGAAGAAGTTGTTCCAATGTCCCACAGCATAAAACAAGCCAAACGTTGCAATAATCGGCATCGAAAGCGGAATAACGATACGCCATAGCACACCAAGCTCAGTGCACCCATCAATCCGTGCTGATTCCTCAAGTCCTGGCGGAAGATTCTGAAAGAAGTTGCGTATAACGATAAGATTAAAGGCGCTAATTGCACCAGGTAAAATGACTGCTGCATAAGTGTTAACAAGTCCAAGTCCTTTTACCACTAAGTAACTTGGAATCATTCCTCCGCTAAATAACATCGAGAAGATAATCATATTCATCACAATATTTCTTCCCGGCATATCTTTGCGTGAGAGCGCATAAGCCATCGTTAATGTGAAAAACAGATTCGTAATTGTACCAACAATTGTAATGTAAATAGATACTCCCATACTGCGGAACAGTGTAGAAGATGAAAAAATATACTCATACGCTGAAAATGAAATATCTCGCGGAATAATAAAGAAATCTCGCTCTGCTATCTCCGCTTCAGTAGCGAAGGAGCCAGCCAATATATAGACAAATGGCAAAAGCGTCACAAGAGCAAACAAAGATAACAATATATAATTGATCAGATCAAATAAGCGTTCATGCCATTGGTCATGCTTATTGAACATTTAAGTTCACCTCCTAGTGCAAATCAGCGCTCCGCCTAACGTCGCCTAGGCGCTCCACATCCAGTTGGATAAGTCGCTTTTACGCGACGTTGGCTTCGCTGGTGCTTCCCCTCTTGATTGTCGCGCTTCGACGCTCTTTTTGCCTACCCAGCGCTTCGCCTAACCTCGCCTAGGCGCTCCACATCCAGTTGGATAAGTCGCTTTTAGGCGACGGAGGAGAAAAAGAAACAAGGTGTGATCAATATATCCCCTCTTGCCCAAATCGCTTTGCAAGCCAGTTGCTGCCATAAATTAAAACAATGCCAACGAGTGATTTAAACAAACCTATCGCTGTA
Organism: Paenibacillus sp. plas6; assembly: GCF_057221655.1. Classification (NCBI taxonomy): domain Bacteria; kingdom Bacillati; phylum Bacillota; class Bacilli; order Caryophanales; family Paenibacillaceae; genus Paenibacillus; species Paenibacillus sp. plas6. The sequence goes on from NZ_CM170151.1 coordinate 522,093, forward strand.
CTGTAGCTAAATGCTCCTTGGGTAATACCAACGAAATAGACGTAGGTGTCAAATACATCTGCAACTGAGCGGTTCAAAGAGTTGGTCATTAGGAAGATTTGTTCAAAGCCTGTGTCTAGAAAATTCCCTAGCCGCAAAATAAGCAATATAACGATAACCGAACTAATTGCTGGCAGTGTAATATGAATTAAGCGCTGAAAGCGCGAGGCTCCATCAACGACAGCCGCTTCGTATTGCTCGACATCGACGGTTGCAAGTGCAGCAAGAAAAATAATCGTTCCCCAGCCTGTTTCCTTCCACATAATTTGTAAAATAATTAACGGTCTAAACCAGTCTGGATCAGCTAGAAAATTAATTTTTGTGCCCGTTAGTTTAAATAAGATTTCATTCACAATTCCGCCCTGTGTCGTTAAAAACACGTAGGTCATACTTGCAACAATAACCATGGAGATAAAATGCGGAAGATAAATTAATGTCTGTATCGTTCGCTTAAAGAACATGAGCCTTACTTCATTTAGTAATAATGCAATAATAATTGGAGCTGGGAAGAAAAAGATTAAATCATACAAACCGAGAATTAACGTATTTCGTAATAAGCGAAAAAAGTCAGGATGGGCAAAAAAGTTTTCAAAATGCGTAAATCCAATCCACTGGCTTTTCCAAAAACCTAAATAAGGCTGATAGTTTTGAAAGGAGATTAGCACACCCCACATTGGCGCATATTTGAAAATGATAAAATACAATAGCCCTGGCAGGAGCAACAAATATAAATAGCGATGCTTCTTAAGCTTAACTACCCATGCAGCGTTCCTCAAGTAACGCCCCTCCTTTCTCTCACAATCATGAAATCTTGTGATCCATATGCAATTGCCTCATCACAATCCAAGTATTAAAGAAAATGATTGGCAGTTCAATTACACATTTTTGCAGAAGAAAAAGCCTTGCTACACAAGGCTTTTATGAGAGATGTATCTTTTTTTGAATGAGTGGAATTTTTTTGCTACTTCCCTAACGCACCACGATATTCACTCGGAGTAACGCCAACCTGCTTTTTAAATATGCGATTGAAATAGCGCTGCTGATACCCGACCTGCTGTGCAATTTCATTGATTAGAAGATCAGTCGTTCGTAATAGCTCCTGAGCTTTTTTTATGCGTAATTCCGTTATATAGTCGATAAAATTCACACCCGTCGCTTGTTTAAACCATTTGCTTAGTGTATATGAGCTAACTCCAACCAAATCCGCACATTGATCAAGTGAAATATCATGCTGATAGTTCTCATGCATATAAGCAACCACTTGTCGCATCGTGCCTTGCTGCTGGACGTTTACCCGATTATCTAACTCCTCCGCAAGTGGTACAATGACTACATCTCTCATCCAGCGCAGCATTTTGCTTGGATCACGTATTTGTGATAGCTTGCTATATAAATTTTCACCTTTAAATAGCTTCACAGGATTAACCCCAGCTTGCAACATCATATGTTGAATGCTGCCTAATAGCTGAAGCATATTTTGTTGTACGTAGCGCTCTTTGTTTTGTCCGCAGCTATCCATAAATTTTTTAATTAATTCTAACGTCTGCTCAATATTGCCACTGCGCATAAGCTGTAATATTTCTAATTCTATATCAAAAGGATAGTCAATATCGTCAAATGTAAATTCCTTGGGCAAATCGTCCAAGCAAATCATTTGATTCTGATTATAAAATTGCCGATAGCTCGCCGCACGTTCTATCTCCATATACAAATTGCGCACCTTGCGCAGCTCATCCGTACTACGGCTTATCGAAATCGTAACCTTTAGTCTTAAAAGATCATTAATTGCATTCGTATAGCGCTCACAGAAAGCTAGCAGCTTCTCCTTAATATTTTCATGCTTATTTTCAATAACAAAAATCCCTAACGAAAGATCATGAAAATTAAGAGCAAACCCTTGTCTAAAGCTATCCTTCACCATTTCTTGAGCCATATTATATGCAGCAAACGTCATCAGACGCTCATCATTTGAGGTCATTTGCTGATCGATCCGATGTAGACCGGTCAAATAAATATGGATAAATGTATAGTTATGATCGCCTACTTCCCAGTAAAGCGCTCTCATTCTTCGCTCTAAATCATTTTCAGAAAAGTCTCCCATATGTCCTTGCAGCAATTGCATTAAAAACGTATTGCGCTGCATCGGCAGCATAGCGTCCAGCTTATTTTCCAGCTCAACACTTCTATTTTCTAAATTTAACCAATTCTCACGGATATATTGAAATTCATCCTGCTTTGACTTTTCTTGTACACGTCTGCGCTCAGGATCAATTTGATTAAGCAGCTTTTGAATTGGCGAATACATCGTATTAGAGACAACAACAGCTAGCAGCAGCGCGAGCATAAAGCTTATGCCGCTTATCCATAACAACGACTTAGAAAATGTAATGACTGGAGAGATGATAAGAGACATTGGTGCTGCAGATACATAAATCCAATCATCAGCTATTCGGTCGAAAATACCGTATGAAACGGAATAGCTTTCTTTGCCATAATCAAAAATAAATTGTCCTGTTGACTGATCTTGTCCTTGGATATAATTGATTAGCTCCTCTTGCAAAGGATTGGATTGCATACTATCAGACAGCATCAATTGATAATCGGGATTTAAGAGAAAGGTCGTTCCTTCATTATATGGTGTCATTGTCTTTAGCAAATTCATCAGTTTATCTTGGTCAATCTTAATCCGAAGAATCCCAAATGGCTTTGGACTTTCGCCAGGGACTTTATGAATTAAACTCATTGCAGCAGAATTGGATTCACTGCTCTGCTCCCAATACATTGTCTTGTCTTGACTTAATATGCCTTTATAGTACTTAATTTTTTCCTCATCTTTTAACTGATAATATTCAGTCTTAAACAGAATCGGCTGCTCGCGATCAATATATAGCTCAACTTCTTTAATTAAGGAATGTGAATCCTCCATCACAACGAGTGATTTTGTAAGCTCATACGTTTCCCGAAAATAATATACAAAATCCAAATTACGTAAATGGTAACCAAAGGTCGGATTAAATGCCCAATTTGACAGACCCATTTCCAAATAACTTAATTGATCGTCTATATTTTTTACCCGTTCATTCATTTGCTCATAATGCAACGCACTAATATCGTCCTTTAACTGGTGTGAGGCAAATTGATAGACTAATATGCCAATCATAAAGCCTGGAATACTGGCGGCCAATAAAATAAACACAAGACTATTGCGATAAAATACTCCCTTATGTTGATTGCGTGATGAAGTCCATACTTGTTTCAAACTGGCTATCATAATCGTTAACCTCTTTCACAAATATAGAGTGCTTGCTTAAACTATAAATATGTCTCCCTGTCTTAAATGACGGGATATGCCATTCTATCATTTCCAGTGTAGCAGTCTTAACTAAAATAGGAATTTAAAAATTCTAGTTTTTTCATCAAAAAACAGACTACGTTGTAAATTAACATTTTTAAATAGAAAAAGAGACTTAACAGCTGCTTCCTAAGCAACTTAGGAATAGGTCAAGTCTCTCCATTTCAAGCACGATTAATTTATAGCTACAGTTTAATTTTTCACAAGCATTTTGTTGATTGCGCTGAATAGACCTTTTACAGAGGAAGTCATAATATCCGGATCAACACCGCAGCCCCAGAATAGCTCACCATTTGGTGATTGAATGCTAATATAGGACACTGCTTGAGATTTAGAGCCAATTTCAAGCGCATGTTCGTTATATGTTAAATTAGAGAAGCTAATTTCTAGATTTGTTTGCAATGCATCAACAATTGCATCAAGTCTTCCGTTTCCGTTACCTATCAGTTCAGTAACGACATCGTTCATTTTTACTTTTACAACCGTTTGATAATCCTCATTATGCGTGAAGCTGTAAGAGATGAACTGAATTGGTGTTGAAATATTTACATATTCTTCTTTGAAGATTTGATAAATTTCATCAGTCGAAATTTCTTTGTTCAAGCGATCAGATACACCTTTTACAGTATAACCTAGATGCTCACGCATTTTAGGAGGTAAGTCTAGACCGAATTTTTGATGCAATAGGTAGCCGATTCCGCCTTTACCAGATTGGCTATTAATTCGGATAATATCTCCCTCGTATTGACGGCCAATATCAAGCGGATCAATTGGCAAGTAAGGCACGGACCAATATTCCGTATTACCTTCTTCACGCCATTTCATACCTTTTGCAATTGCATCCTGATGGGAACCAGAAAATGCGGTAAATACTAGCTCACCAGCATACGGTTGACGTTCGCCGACTTTCATACGAGTTAGTTTCTCATATGCTGCTACGATTTCCGGAATATTTTCAAAGTTTAATCCTGGATCAACGCCATGTGAGTACATATTAAGCGCAAGTGTAATAATGTCTACGTTACCTGTACGCTCCCCGTTACCAAACAATGTACCTTCTACACGTTGTCCGCCAGCAAGCATACCTAGTTCAGCATCAGCTACACCAGTACCGCGGTCATTATGCGGGTGAAGTGAAAGAATGACATTTTCCCGATATTTCAAATGATTACTCATATACTCGATTTGGCTTGCATACACATGCGGCATTGACATTTGCACAGTAGAAGGCAAGTTAATAATAACTTTGTTGTCTGGTGTTGGTAGCCAAACATCTAGGACTGCATTACAAACCTCAAGCGCAAAGTCAACTTCTGTACCTGTAAATGATTCAGGAGAATATTCAAATTGGAAGTTGCCTTCTGTTTCCGCAGCACATTGCACTAGAAGCTTCGCACCTGAAACAGCAATCTCTTTAATTTCTTCTTTTGACTTTCTAAATACTTGTTCACGTTGTGCAAGAGAAGTTGAGTTGTAAAGATGGACAACTGCACGTTTCGCACCTTTCAACGATTCAAATGTTTTGCGAATAATATGCTCGCGTGATTGTGTAAGCACTTGAATTGTTACATCATCTGGAATAAGATCTTGCTCGATTAGTGTACGCAAGAAAGTAAATTCTGTTTCTGATGCTGCTGGAAAGCCTACTTCAATCTCTTTAAATCCTAGCTTAACAAGCAATTGGAAAAATTCTAGTTTTTCCTCCAAGTTCATTGGCACGACTAACGCTTGGTTACCGTCACGCAAGTCAACGCTACACCAAATTGGCGGTTCAGTAATATTTTCTTTTTCGACCCACTTTACACTTTTTTCTGGCGGCATAAAATAATTTTTTGTGTATTTCTCAAAGTTTTTCATGCTCTTTTCCTTCCTTTTCTAATCGTTTTAACCAATAAAAAAAGCCTTTCATCTCATAATCTAGAGACGAAAGACTGTAATCTTGCGCGGTACCACTCCAGTTCACACCATACGGTGTGCACTCAACGGATCATGATGCATCAATGATCCTCCTAAGATAACGGTTAGGCTCCGACATCACCTACTGCAATGTTCAGTGAGTAACTCCAAGGCGAGTTCAGATGTTCTAGGCAACTGCTTTTCACCAACCAGCAGCTCTCTGCATGCTTCAAACTTCTTACTATTCCTTATCAACGTATTTCAATATTAGTTAGTATATTAATACAAAGCTCGCCACTTCGCAAGTGGGTAAGCAAAAAATATTTTTACGGTTTTAGCATTCCCTTATTTTTATTATACGTTATCGAGTTTAATAAGACACTCATCCACGGAAAAAAGTTAATGATATATCCAAATTAAATATGCCCAACAAGCAAAAGTTATGTGCTTATTGGGCAGAAACCAGCTTAAACCATTTTAAGAAGAAAGTGATAATCCTAATATAACAACAAAGAAAAGAAGAAATAACAACCACAGGCCTATCGCAATTGCAGCCAATATTAAATTTGCTTTGAAAAAGTTAGCTTTAGAAGGATTACTGCTTCCACCAAAGGCATAAACAAATAGCATGACGATGTTCACAATAGGAATGAGCATAATAAGCAGAGTAATAAACCATTCCTTTGTTGAAACAATCGGTGCACCGTAACTACTTTGATTAGGTGCTCCGTATCCATGCTGCATCACTGTTGGATTGTTATTTTCGTACAAGCAATCACGACCCTTCATGTAATTATCCATGTTTTACATTGACAGATGATACAAAGTGAATATATTCGTCTAAATTCTGTACTATTCCTCAAACTTGCTGTTAGTTACGAACCAATTCACTACATGTTACATATAGCTATATTTTATTGCAAATATCTTACATGTCAATCATAATTTTCCTTAGTACTGCTCGATAATTTTTTTAATTAATTGTTCTCCATCAAGTGTAGATAATCCAGCATTTACTCGATAGTACAGGCCTTCCGGCAGATTGCTTTTTCCTCCACGCTCGTTTAAGCCAGGACGTATAGTAAATGCATGTTTAATGCCGATCTCTTGCATAACTTCTAGTAACTCATCACTAAATGCCCCGTATGGAAAAGCTAAAATATTATCTTGCTCGCCTAATTCTTTCACTAATAACTCATGAGCAGTTAACAGGTCAGTCTTTACACGCTCTCGATACTGTTGAGAAGTTTCGCCCTCTTTATAGTTTGCTAACAAAGGATTTTCCGAATTAACCGTATCTATCATTTTATGTGAATCATATGTGTGACTATAAAAGCTCATTCCATTAGCCTTCATTTCACGCATTTCATCCCATGTTAAATGCGGTAAACGGTTAGGATTAGGTTCATCCGACGATTTTACAACGATAAAATTTGTCGCGGGAAATCCATATTGCTGGAGAATAGGATAGGCAATTTCATAAAAATCCTCATATCCATCATCGAACGTAATTAAAATAGATTTTTCAGGAAGCTCTAATCTGCCCTCCATGTAATCTACATATTGTTCCATAGAAATCACATTAAAACCATTGTCAGCTAACGCCTTCATCTGGTCATCAAACACTTCGGCATTAATAATCGATGGATTCCCGCTATATCCAAAATCGTGATACATTAACACGACGACTCCGCGTGGTTTATGAGCATTCATACCAAAAATTATAATCCAGCTGGCTGCAATTACGATAAGAAAACCAATCGCTACAAGAAATGACTTTTTCAACAATAGGTTCAACTCCAATTCTATCATGTATTACTCTACTATTATGCCTTATTACTAGGGCAAGATGATAGACATAAATTAATGAAAAATATTAGAATAAGTAATAATTTTAGATAAGGAGTCATTGAGAATGCTTATTTCATTGCCTAATGAAACATATGGCTTTTGTTTTAACAGCTCAAGCACTTTGCATCTTCCATTATGCCAGCTCTTTGCTGTTGGTCATGATTTAGTAAATGACACTCAATATCGTTGGCATGGCTTAGAACGCAATGACGGGCCTCTTTTGTTGTTCCAATATACGGTTGCTGGTGAAGGCAAATTGCAGATAAATGATGAGATTATTACGATAACTTCTTCGATGGCATTCTTAGTGGAAATCCCCAGTGATCATTGCTATTACTATGAACCGAATGAGCAAGGCTGGGAATTTATATTTTTACTTATAAGACCGCATAGCATTATGCCTTTATGGAATGACATCGTTAAACAGCTAGGTCGATTCCCGCTTCTGCCAATAGATAGCTCCCCTATTGAAGCGCTAATTAAGCTGTTTCTGGCTGCAAAAGAAGGGGCAATAACCGATCCTTACACCGCATCGAGCTATGTTTATAACTTTTTTATGGAGTTCAAAAAATGGGCTAATAGCAATTCGATACAATCTGCCATGCCTCCAGCGATTGCTAAGGCTGTGCAATGGATCGATCATCATTTCGCAAATATGATTAGTTTAGAGCAGCTAGCTGAACAAGTTGGATTATCAAAATATCATTTTTTACGAAGCTTTACAAAGGCAGTCGGAATGACGCCAAATGATTATGTTAATCGCAAACGTATTGAGCATTCTATCCAATTACTGCTGTCTACGGAAAATTCATTAGAGCAAATTGCGCAAGCAGTCGGTTATTCTAACGCTAGTTACTATATTCGAGTATTTCGCAAAATGTTGGGACAAACTCCAGCTACATTTCGCTCTCATAAAAATGGTCTCCATTACAAGCGCCTGTTTTTTAGCTAATCCGCTTCCCCGTACAATTATAAACAGCAATATTGTACTATCGCTGCATTATTTTATTATAGTCACACTACCATTTTGTCGTTATGATGAAGTCAATATCGTATCATTCATTAATTGCTAAATGGGAGGTTTTGTTATGGATCATCGTTTATTCGCACCAACTCCGCCAATGGGCTGGAATAGCTGGGATTGCTATGGTGCAGCAGTTAGAGAAGACGAAGTACGGGGAAATGCCAAATATATGGCGCAGCATTTATTAGAATATGGTTGGGACACAGTAGTTGTTGATATTCAATGGAGTGAGCCAGATGCTGTATCTTCGCAATATCGACCATTTGCCCCACTGGCGATGGATGAATATTCCCGCCTAATTCCTGCTGAAAATCGTTTTCCCTCCTCTGCAAACGGTCAAGGCTTTAAGCCGCTAGCTGATTATGTACATAGCTTGGGCTTAAAATTTGGGATTCATATTATGCGAGGTATTCCACGTCAAGCTGTACATCAAAATACAGCAATATTAGGAACACAAGTTAGAGCTCGTGATATTGCCTCTACAAACTCAATCTGTCCATGGAATACGGACATGTATGGTGTTGATGCAACTAAGGAAGGAGCTCAAGCATACTACAACTCTCTGTTCCAGCTGTATGCATCATGGGGCGTTGATTTTGTTAAAGTTGACGATATCGCAGCTTCGCGGCTTTACGATACCCATTTATCTGAAATCGCCCTTATTCACCAGGCGATTCAGCAATGCAGCAGACCTATGGTATTAAGCTTGTCGCCAGGACCTGCTCCACTAGAGCATGCAGGATTTTTCTCTACGCATGCGAATATGTGGCGCATGACAGATGATTTCTGGGATCATTGGCATCTGCTGCTCGATATGTTTGACCGCTGTGAAAAATGGCAAGGTAAATCGGGTAACGGCTGCTGGCCTGATTGCGACATGCTGCCGCTTGGACATATTGGAATTCGTTCGGTTGATGGCGGCGGCGCTGATCGCTGGACTCGTTTCACCAAAGATGAGCAGGTGACAATGATGACACTTTGGTGTATATTCCGTTCCCCTTTATTTTTTGGCGGCGAGCTAAGAGATAATGATGAATGGACGTTAAGCTTGTTAACGAATCGCGAACTTATTCATATGCACCAAACCTCCTCAAATGCTAGACTGCTGCGCAGAGTTGGCAACGAGATTATTTGGACAGCAGATGGTGAGAACGGTTCGCGTTATATTGCCTTTTTCAATATTGGTGAGGAACAAGCTGCTTTTACAGTAAACTTAAACTATTACGGCTGGCAGCAACAAAACTATTCAAAGGCGTTAAATATTTGGACTGGCGAAACAATTGCTATTGATGATAAATTATGTAGCGGCACCATTGCACCGCATGGAGCAGCTTTATATAAGCTAAATTAACATAACATGTTACAAACTATAGGCAGCGGGCTTGGTAAACATTTACTAAGCACCCGCTGTTTTTGTTATGTTCATCTAAATGTCAATATTCCTTCAATCTTTTGTACTAAAATTGCGACAAAAGGTAATGTACAGCATAACATCATTACGTTAACCTTATATTAAGGAAAATCCATGAATTCGAAGGGAGAACTTTAATATATGTTGCCGACAATTTTAATTCTTTTATTTTTCGTTACCCTTGGTGCAATCTTTGTAAGTGGTAACCATATCATCACTGAGGACGATAAACTTCACCAATAAGAAGTAAAATAACAGCAGTAGAAGTAGCCGCATTATTAGACAATCCAGACTAATTTTTATATATGTTTAATGCATAAGCAAAAGAGGCATCATAAAATGCCTCTTTTGCTTATTTATTATTTGCTTATTTATAAAATAATTAGCGATTTAATAAGCTGCCGACATATCGAAGCAATTCATTGGCACATACCGAGCAATAGCCGTGCTCATCAATCAAACGAGCAGATACTTCATTGATTCGCTTAAGCTGATTTTCATCTGGTGTTTTCGTGCTCGTTGTTATTTTAACGATGTCTTTTAAATCTGCAAACAGCTTTTTCTCCACTGCTTCACGCAATCGCTCATGGCTAGTAAAATCAAACTTCTTGCCTTTGCGCGCATAGGACGAAATACGAATTAATATTTCTTCACGGAACGCTTTTTTTGCGTTTTCTGATATGCCGATTTGCTCCTCAATCGAGCGCATAAGCCGCTCATCTGGATCCATTTCTTCTCCTGTTAACGGATCCTTGATTTTAGCCCAGTTGCAATATGCCTCGATATTATCTAAATAGTTTTCAAACAATGTTTTTGCAGATTCTTCAAAGGAATAGACAAATGCCTTCTGCACTTCTTTCTTCGCCAACGTGTCATATTCCTTACGAGCTATGGAGATGAAGTTTAGATACCGCTCTCGCTCTTCTTTTGTTATTGATGGATGCTGATCAAGACCATCCTTAAGTGCCCGTAAAACATCAAGGGCATTAATACATTCCATATCGCCTTTAATAAGTGCGCTAGAAATACGATTAATAACATAACGTGGATCGATTCCTGACATGCCTTCCTCTGCATACTCATTTTGCATTTCCTTAAGGTCTGCCTCTTTAAACCCTTCGACCTCTTGACCATCATACATCTTCATTTTCTTCACAAGGTCCATGCCTTGCTTTTTCGTTTCCTTCAAACGTGTAAGTATTGAAAAGATTGCAGCCGCACGAAGTGCATGCGGCGCAATATGAACATGTTTCATATCGCTTTGCGAAATAAGCTTGCTATATATTTTTTCTTCCTCTGTCACACTTAAGTTATACGGAATCGGCATCACAATGATCCGTGATTGCAGTGCTTCATTTTTCTTATTGCTTATAAACGCTTTATATTCGGTTTCGTTTGTATGAGCGATAATCATTTCGTCTGCTGAAATAAGAGCAAACCTACCCGCTTTAAAGTTACCCTCTTGCGTCAATGAAAGTAGATTCCACAAAAATTTCTCATCGCATTTCAGCATTTCCTGAAATTCCATAATGCCTCGGTTCGCCTTATTTAGCTCACCATCAAAGCGATAAGCGCGCGGATCAGATTCAGAGCCGTATTCTGTAATGGTTGAAAAATCAATGCTTCCTGTAAGATCGGCAATATCTTGAGATTTCGGATCAGAAGGGCTAAATGTACCTATGCCCACCCGATTTTCCTCTGAAATAAATACTCGTTGAACACGTACATCTTCTATTTTTCCGTTATATTCTTCTTTCAATCGCATCTGGCAGCTTGGGCATAGATTTCCTTCGATTCTAACCCCTAAAGTCTCCTCAACTTCTTGCCTTAACTCATGAGGTATGAGATGAAGCGGCTCTTCATGCATTGGACATCCTTCAATAGCATAAACAGCTCCCCGATCCGTACGCGAAAATTTTTCTAATCCTCGTTTGAGCATTGTGACTATTGTTGACTTACCTCCACTAACAGGGCCCATTAACAATAGTATCCTTTTCCGAACATCGAGTCGCTTCGCTGCAGAATGAAAATATTCCTCCACTAGCTTTTCAATTGCACGATCTAGCCCAAAGATCTCCTGCTGAAAAAAATTGTATTTCTTAACTCCATTCTCAACTACAACTCCATGCGACTCAATCATTTCATATACTCTTGAGTGGGCTGTCATTGCTGGAGAGACATCTTTTTTTAGCAGCTCAATGTACTCCTTAAACGTACCAGACCAGGCTAAGCGTTCACTTTCAGCTTGGTATTCTGAGATTCGTTTGAATATATCCATCCCTTGCCTCCTCCCAATCACATCGACGCGATTCCTTCTATAAACTTCAATCTCCATTCTTCGTATGAAATTAACTCTCTTTAAAGAGTCGTGCACTGCTGGACTATGTTTAAAGTGTATGCTTGTTGCACAAGGATATTGCCTTTTTTTAAAGATTTAAGTCGTAACTTCTCATTGACTGAACTGACTCTGCTCGATATAGTTAGGAATGATGTGAGGTGACTGGACATGGCAATTGTTAAGGAAGAACAGCTCTATGAGCCTGTAAAAGCATATTTTACAGCTAAGGGCTATGAAGTAAAAAGTGAAGTTAATCACTGTGATCTTGTCGGTGTTCACCAGCAGAACGGTGAAGTTATCGTAGTAGAAATGAAAAAGACGTTCAATCTTGCGTTGTTACTACAAGGAGTAGAACGTCTTCGATTAGGGGTCAATGTCTATTTGGCAGTAGAACGTAATCGAAAAAAATCAGGTGCAGTTAACCAACGCTATGGGGATTTGACTGAATTATGTCGCAGGCTAGGCTTAGGCTTGTTAACTGTGACATTTTATAAAACAAAAGCTCCCGTCGTTGAGCTTCTCTGCTCGCCAGATGAAGAACCAATAAGAGGCAATCGACCTAGTAAAGGAAGAAAATTGCTATATGAGTTCAAGGAACGCAGTGGTGACTATAATGTTGGAGGCAGCCATGCGCGCAAGCTCGTCACTGCTTATCGCGAACGAGCATTACGCTGTGCAAATGCCTTATATCAACTAGAGCAAGCTTCCCCTGCTCAGCTTACTAAGCTAACAGGAGTAAGAAATAGCGGCAATATATTAAGAGATAACCATTACCATTGGTTTAAAAAGCTTAATCGCGGGGTGTATAGTTTAACTGATGAAGGTGTAGCTGCACTTAAGCAATATAAGGATGTAATTGCCGGCTGGGAAAAGTAAAGTTAATTTCGTGCAATAAATTGACCTATTAATTCGTCAAGCTCAGCAATAAATCTGTATAATCGCTCCTCTGATAAACCATCGACAACTAACGACAAATGACTAGGCTGCTCATGCGGAGCGATCCGTTCTAGTGTAAGCTCTCGATACTGTTGCTTGCTTTTTTGTAACGCTCTTACCAGCAGTGTGCTCGGCAATGCATCAGGCAGCTCAATCGCTATATTTGCCTGCTGCTGCCGCAGTCTACCTCGCATATGCTCACTTGTCGCACAAGCTTGCTGAAGCAATGGATATATATTTTTCAGACCACGCTTATCTTCAGTAAAGTGGTTCGCTGATTTGTCTGCGATCGGAATCTGTTCATCATTGTCTGTTAACTTTATTGGATGCTCATGCGACTTTAGACCATTGTTAGTTTCATTTGCTTCTTCTATTGCTTTTCGCCGCTCGCTACTTTCAGCATAACCTTCCTTCTGTTTACTTCCTTCTATTTGTTTGCTGGTCTTCTCAAGCTTAGCAGCTTCTGTAAGTTTACTCCACTTTTCATTCCCTGCTTCTGCTAGAAGCTTTTTTGTTTCTTTAGCTTTGCTTACTGCTGGTAACTTTTTGACTTCCCCAGATTTTGCTCCTCGCATTTGCTTGCTATTGCTTAAACGTTTTTCACCATATGCTTTTTCATTGAGCAGCTTGTTTCCTGTCTTTCCATTTTTATTATATCCTCTGCTGGAGCTAGTTCCTTTATGCGCAACTTTTTTTTGTTTTTTGGACATGTTATCCACCATCCTTCCCATACTATACTCATATCCAAAATAGTCAAATATGTTCTTATTTTTTGAAGTTTTCTTTTTTTGACAGCTTGAGTATAATAAGGTTAGGTTACGGAGGTGCTAAAGGATGTCGATGACTTTTTGGATAGTGATTACTGTTTTAGCGATGTTTTTAACCGCAATCTTGACTGCTGCGTATAACGACGATAAAACAAGCGGTCTGTAAGCTTCACTCCGAGTCGCAAAAGGCCTAGTCCTTCGCTTCTCACATCTTGACCTACAAAAAAGCAGCACTTTCTCAGTTGAGAAAGTGCTGCTTTTTTTGCTTACCTTGTTTTACTTTGTAATATTTACTATGCCTGTTTTAATTGCTCCATTTCAGTCATGCAAACATCACATACATACTTCTCTTTAAATTCGGCAACTTCCGCCATTGAACCACAAAATACACATTTTGGACGATAACGCTCCAAAATAATATGATCGCCTTGCACGAAAATTTCTACCGGATCCCCTTCGTTCATTAAATAACGTTTACGGAGAGATTTAGGAAGAACAATACGTCCTAGCTGATCAACTTTTCTTACTACGCCTGCTGGTTTCATCATGTCACCTCTCTTGTGTCTGAATTGGCTAGTATTGCGAGAGAAAACCATGCTTTACGTATTTCGACAAAAAAAAATGAAATCCTGCTTATTACTCAAAAATAATTTTTCCATTTTATAACATATTTTTGAAACCAGTTTGCCGCAGTGCCTCGTATAATACGGCACAAACCGTATTACTGAGATTTAATGAACGTACAGCTGTAGTCATTGGCATTTTTATACAATTTTCCATATTATTGAAAATTAATTGTTCTGGTAATCCTTTTGTTTCCTTACCAAATACTAAAAAATCTCCATCTTTATACGTAAACTCAGAGTAATATTTTTTCGCTTTTGTAGTGGCATAATAATAAGTAGCATTTGGATACTTGCTTTGCAGCTCCTCAAATGAATCATGATACTCAATATTCACAGCATGCCAATAATCGAGTCCTGCTCTTTTTAAATGCTTATCATCAGTACTAAAGCCCAAAGGACGTACCAAATGTAGATGAGCCCCTGTAGCTGCACAGGTACGGGCTATGTTGCCTGTGTTTGAAGGAATTTCTGGTTCAACGAGTACAATATGAAATGCCATTTTTCTTTCCCCTATCATTATTCATAATAAACTCATATTTATTGTATTTATTTTACATAAGATCAACGATTAAAGCTATCTAATGTTCTTTATGGAATTAAATTCGCTTTAATATCTTATAGTGTTTATGTTGCCAATAAATTTAAATATAGACAGAGCATTGATCCAAGTTATCAGCATCGCATAATTACAGTTATGAGCAGTCGTACGTCATATAAAAGACCGCTTTCTCTCTGCAATATGAGATAAGCGGTCTCGCATTTATATTGAAATCATATAAAGCCTTCTAACAAGCGTATAAAATTTTAAGCGTTACGAGCTTGGAATTCTTTCATGAATTTAGCCAATGCCTCGCAGCTTTCTAATGGAACAGCATTATATGTTGATGCACGTAATCCACCAACATCACGATGTCCTTTTAAGCCAACAAAGCCAGCAGCTTCAGATTCTTTAACAAATTTTTTCTCAAGCTCTTCATTTTTCCCTTTAATACGGAACGTAATGTTCATTGGAGAACGGTCATCCTTATTGGCACAACCTTCATAGAAACCATTGCTTTCATCAATTACATCATAGATAAGCTTCGTTTTATTTAGGTTATACTGCTCCATTGCAGCTAAGCCGCCTTTTTCTTTAATCCATTTTAACACTAAACCAACCATATAAACTGCAAAGCTTGGTGGTGTGTTATATAGAGAATTGGCTTTAGCATGTGTATCGTAACGAAGCATAGTCGGAATATTTTTTGGACTTTCTGCAATTAGGTCTTCACGAACGATAACTACAGTTACACCAGATGGACCTAGATTTTTTTGAGCCCCTGCATAGATTAACCCAAATTTACTTACATCTATCGGACGGCTAAGAATGTCGCTAGACATATCTGCGATTAATGGAATATCACCGAATTGCGGGAATTCTTTATATTGAATACCACCGATTGTTTCATTAGAAGTAATATGAACATATGCTGCGTTACTTGGAACTTTCATTTCTGAAAGATTTGGCACGCGCATATAGTTATCTTCTTTTGTAGAAGCAGCGATAACTGTTTCGCCAACAATTTTAGCTTCTTTAATTGCTTTACCAGCCCAAGCACCTGTATCTACATAGACACCAGCTTTTCCTTCTGTTAAGAAGTTCAATGGAATCATTGCAAATTGTGTACTTGCGCCACCTTGCAAGAACAGGATTTTATAGTTATTTGGTACGTTCAAAACTTCGCGCAACAAATCTTGTGCTTCTTGGTTTACTTTTTCATAATTAGCACTGCGATGGGACATTTCCATCAAAGACATTCCTGCGCCTTCATAATCAACAAATTCAGCTTGCGCTTGCTTAAGTACCTCCAACGGAATTGCTGCAGGTCCTGCGTTAAAATTATATGCTCGTGTCATAACTTTCATCCTTTCTAGATTCACGATCCATCAATATATTAAACTATATCAACTTTACTACATTCCATCAAGTGAAAACAGTAACGATTAAGTGAATAAACTCGAACAAATTAATTAAAAGCGCTTTAATTATTCGGATTTTGTGAATAGTAACCAGCTCGATAACGTCACAAAATTGTTATGATAGCAAATTCAAGAAAGCTTCTAGCCGTTTTTTGATAGTTACTTCCTTTTAGGTACCTTTAAACTGTAGAAGCATTTTAAGGTCTTTAACGGCTTTCTGCCGTTTTAACAACACAAAAAAGCTGTGAGGATTGGCGCCTCACAGCTTCTTTGTTTATAAGGGTGAATGTTGAAGAAAAACTTTTTGAAAAATATTTTATTAAACGTTGAAGTATAGGTTGAATTCGTGTGGATGAATGCGAATAGCAACTTGTTTAGCTTCATTACGTTTGAAAGCAATGTAGTTAGCGATAAAGTCTTCAGAGAATACGCCGCTTTCTGTCAAGAATGCAGAATCAGACTCAAGAGCGTCAAGCGCTTCTTCCAAAGTACCAGGAACGCTGCGGATTTCTTTTTTCTCTTCATCAGAAAGTTCATAAATGTTTTTGTCGAATGGTCCATAACCAAGAGCAACTGGATCAAGACCTTTTTTAATACCGTCAAGACCTGCTAGCAACATTGCAGCAAATGCAAGGTAAGGGTTAGCAGTAGAGTCTGGAGTACGGAACTCGATACGGCAACCTTTTGGAGATACTGCTGCAATTGGAATACGAACTGCTGCAGAACGGTTACCTTTAGAGAATACCAAGTTAACTGGAGCTTCATAGCCAGGAACTAGACGTTTGAAGGAGTTAGTACTTGGGTTAGTTAAAGCGATTAGTGCTGGAGCATGGTAAAGGATACCAGCAATGTAGCTCATCGCAATTTTACTTAGGTTAGCATAAGCGCCTTTTTCATAGAACAAAGGAGTATCGCCATTGAAAATTGAGCTGTGCACGTGCATACCGCTACCGTTATCACCGAAAAGTGGTTTTGGCATGAATGTTGCAACTTTACCCCATTGTTTTGCAACGTTTTGAACGATGTATTTATATTTTACAAGGTTATCAGCAGTTTCAGTTAGTGTGCTGAAGCGGAAGTTGATTTCTGCTTGACCAGCAGTAGCAACCTCATGATGATGACGTTCAACTTTAAGACCAGATTCTTCCATGATACGAACCATTTCAGAACGGATATCTTGTTGAGCATCAATTGGAGCAACTGGAACATATCCACCTTTTACTGGAACTTTGAAACCAAGGTTTCCGCCTTCTTCTTTGCGGCCTGTGTTCCAAGCAGCTTCTTCTGAATCTACAGAGTAGTAAGAAGAATTCATATTGTTTTCAAAGCGTACATCATCAAAGATGAAGAATTCAGATTCAGGAGCAAAAAATGCTGCTGTACCGATTCCAGATGCTTTTAGATATTCTTCTGCTTTTTGCGCAATACTACGAGGGTCGCGATCATAACGCTCACCTGCTGGAGTGAAAATGTTACACATAATGTTAAGTGTTGGATGTAAAGTAAATGGATCGATGAATGCAGAGTTTGGGTCTGGCATCATAACCATATCAGATTCTTCGATACCACGGAAACCAGGAATTGAGGAACCATCGAAAGCAACACCTCTTTCGAATGTTTCTTCGCTTACTTCACCAACTGGCAATGTAATGTGGTGAACACCACCGTTAAGACCGACAAAGCGGAAATCAACAAACATAATGTTGTTGTCTTGAATTGTTTTGAAAACTTGTTCAACTGACATAAAATAAATCCTCCATTTCCGAACAATCAGATGTAAAATTAATATAATGTTCAACTTCTCTATTACTTATGTTGTCATTATAAAACTCTGCAAATCCATCGTCAATACTCATGTAAGGTATTTTTTGCGCATATGTCAGGTTTGTTCACAAAGCTAAAAAAACTCAAAAAACCTTGTTAAATCAACGTTTTTGGCACTTTTTTTCCTGATGTAAACGTTATCTATTATATCATTGTGCACAAAAAATATGTGGAAAAGTACAAACAAAAAGTGGCTAGATTCCCAACAAAAAAGTGCAAAAAACAAGCTGCGCCAAAACATGCTTTGACGCAGCGATAGATCATTCCCTATTTTCTTGATCATTTAGATAAAATTACCGAAACTTTCCCTTGTGAATGTTCGATCATTTGCTTATAATGGCCATTTTTTTCCATAAGCTGCTGATGAGTTCCATGTTCGATAATTTCGCCTTTGCTCATCACAATAATATTGTCTGCACCAATTATCGTTGACAGTCGGTGGGCAATAACAATTGTTGTTCTTCCTTTTGACACCAAGTCTAATACTCGATTAATTAATTGCTCTGTTTGTGAATCAAGGTTAGCGGTAGCCTCATCTAATATTAAAATACGCGGCTGGAATACTAAAATGCGAGCAAAGGAAATTAATTGACGTTCTCCTGCAGATAAGCCGCTCCCTTTCTCAGACAGCTTCGTATCATATCCCTCACTCATTCGTTCAATTATTATATCTGCACCAATAAAGCGGCACGCCTCAATAACCTTCTCGCGAGATATGTTTTCATCAAATAAACGAACATTATCTAACACACTACCTGTAAATAAGTATGGCTCCTGTTGAACAAGTCCCACAATGCGATGTAATCGCTCCTGCGGTATATTTTTTATAGATACACCGTCAATGGTTATTTCTCCTTGCTGAGCATCATAAAAGCGACAGAGCAAGCTGATCAGTGAGCTTTTACCAGCACCAGTAGAGCCTACAACGCCTAGCATTTGACCTGCTGGAATCGTTAGATTCAAGTTTTTAATGACAGGCTCTCCATTTTTATAAGCAAAGCTAACATTAGTGAACTGAATATCCCCCGTAATTTGCTTGACTGAAAGTGAACTGGGTATTGCTGAATCCTTTACTTCAGGTTCAGTCTCCAATATGCTCCATATCCGCTGAATCGCAACCGTAGCAGATTGGAGTGTATTCCACTGCTGTGATATTGTATTAATCGGTTGGAAAAACATGCGAATATATGTAATAAAGGCATATAAAACACCGAAGGATAATGTTTGCTCAAGCACTGCTTGCCCGCCAAACCAAACAACACAAGCGATTGCAATATTGTTTAACACCTCAAATGTACGGTTAAATAGCACATTGGTACGAATTTCTCTTAAATTTGCACGAAAATAGTCGTTGTTCTTCTCATTAAACTGCTTGCTTTGCTCCTGCTCTTGATGAAACACTTGAATTAACGGCATGCCTGCAAGATTTTCAGCCGTAAAAGCTACGAGGCGTGACAGCCTAGTTCTTGCAAGCTGATACGTTTTTCGCATATAAGAACGAAAGGCAAATGCAATTAAGGCAATAATGGGCAGCAGCAATAAGCTGTATAAAGTTAATGTAATATCCAGCTGAAACATCATTACTAGAATAAAGATTAAAGTGAATCCATCACGCACAATACTTAATACGACCTGATGAAAAAATTGGTTAACTGCTTCAGTATCACTCGATACATGTGTTATAAGGCTGCCGCTTGGTACGCGATCAAAATAGCTCATCGACAGCTTAGTTATATGATGAAATAATCGTTTGCGTATGCTTGCAACAATGCTTTGTCCAGCCTTTTGCAGCAAATTGCTTTGTAAATAAGTAAACAGCAGGCTAGTAATGGAAAGAGCGAGATAAGCACCTCCGATTAGCAGCAAGCTGTTGAACTGCGCGTTATCAGCTAATAAATGATCATCGATTGCTAGCTTGAGCAAATAAGGTTGGAGCAGATCACCAACAATGGCGATTAGGGTGCAGATGACAAACGCTGCAAAGGTCCGTCTATGCTCGCGTATATATCCGAATAAAATGCGAAAGCTTGAGCGATATTTCGGCTTAGGCTTCGGACCGTTCAAATCAGATTTCTGGTCCATTTGCCAATTATGAATTGCTTGTGCCATTTACGCGCGTCCCCTCCTCCTGTAGCTCATATAGCTTGCGATATAATCCATCCTGCTGTATAAGCTCTTGATGTGTCCCTTGTTGTACAATCTGCCCTTGATCAAGCACAATAATTTGATCAGCCAGTTTAAGAGCACTGACTCTGTTAGCAATAATTATTGTCGTTTTTCCTTTGCGGTATTTTGTAATGTTTTCTAAAATTTCAGTTTCAGTAATAGCGTCCACCGCACTTACGCTATCATCAAGAATTAAGAGCGGGGCATGTTTAATCATTCCTCGCGCCAGACTAGTGCGTTGGCGTTGGCCGCCTGACAGCGTAACTCCACGCTCGCCTAATACAGTTTCAAAGCGATCGGGAAAATCCATAATGTTGTCGTATATTCTCGCTTGCTGTGAAGCTGCTATTACTTTCTCCTGCTCGATTTCACGATTCGAAAAAGCGATATTCTCTCTAATCGTTGTACTAAATAAGAAGCCGTCTTGCGGAACGTAGCCAATGCTTTTCCTTAGGCTCGCAATTTTCAAATCTCGTATATCATCATTCCCATAATATATCGTTCCTCGTGGAGGATCATACAAGCGCAGCAAAAGCTTCATCAATGTTGTTTTCCCGCTTCCTGTTCGTCCAATAATTCCTAAGGTCGAGCCTTGTGGAATTTTCAAAGATATATTGCTTAATGCAGTGTGTTGCTTAGCTTTTCCTTTTCTATCTTGTGAATTGTCGCCTTGACCTGCTAAACTCTCCTCATAGTTGAACGAAAGATTGCGTATTTCAATGCTCATATTTCGCAGATCTATGTCTTTAGCATGTTCAACCTCAACAATATCTGGACTTTCAGCTAATAAATCATTTAATCGTTCAAGCGATGCCCGTGAGCGTTGCACAACATTAATGACGTTACCAAGCTGTTGCAGAGGTGTCATAAGCATACGAACGTATAATGTTAGGGCAACAAAAGTTCCGATGGTAATCGTGCCCTGCATCGTTAAGAAGCCGCCATAGACAATAGATATAACTAACGATAACGCTCCAAGAAACGGTATAGCAGCATGAAACAGCGAAGATATTTTTACAAGCCGCAGCTGTCTGTTACGAATTTCATCTACCGTTTTCCCAAAGCGAGCATTCATAATTGACTCAATGGCAAACTTTTTTGTAACGCGAATTCCAGCAAACTGTTCCTCTGCATTTGCCGTCATCGCACTAAGCGCCTCCTGCACTTGTCTAGAAAGTTGTTTTATGATTGGACCAATCCATACAACGATAACTGGAATAAAGAGCATTGGAATAATACAGATTAGAACCAAATAAAGCGGCACATTGGAAATTAGCAGCATTGCAACCGTCGAAACAAGCAGCATGGTAGCGTTTGCTGTTTGATTGACACCCATCGAGATTGATTCTCGAACTGCAGTTACATCATTCATAAAGTAACTTAATAGCTTACCAACACCGTGATTTGCATAAAAACGTTCACTTAGCGTTAAAAAGTGCTTGTAGAGACGTCCTCGATTCATATACTCAAAGTATCTTCCCGTATACATAACAATATATTGCGCAATGCCACCTAATACAGCAAAGCCAACACCAATTAGTAACAACTGCCAACCAGCATGCATTACTCCTGTCCAAGTAAGCCCGCCTGCTTGCAAATTATCTGTAAAATTACCTAACACCCGTGGGTATTGCACATTAATAAAATTGGCGATGGCATGCAACATAATTGATAAAACATAGGCTAACCAAGTTTTCTTAAAAAATTGTGCCAATATACCCTGCGAATCCAATTTATCTATCACTTCCTATATGTTTAATTATAATGGAGCAGCTAATTTTACTCCCATTTTATAGTTTATAACTAACTATTCATTTCTATCTCTCCATTAATCAATATCATGTACAAAATTATAAATGAAAAACTAAGTTTATGCGATATATCGTTATAACCAAAAGGTAAAAAAAGGCTATACAGACATTCTCCGCATAGCCTACAGTTAGAAATGAATTAACCTTTTTTCACAAATTCAGACTTAAGCTTCATCCCACCAAAGCCGTCAATTTTGCAATCAATATTGTGATCGCCCTCGATTAGACGAATATTTTTCACCTTAGTGCCTTGTTTTAGAACAGATGAGCTACCTTTGACTTTTAGGTCTTTAATAATTGTAACGCTGTCTCCATCCTTTAGTTCATTGCCAAATGCATCCTTAACAACAAGCTCAGAGTCTGCCTCAGACTCCGCCCCTACTGTCCACTCATGTGCACATTCAGGACATACAAGCAATGTTCCATCCTCGTAAGTATATTCTGAATTACATTTTGGACAGTTTGGTAAATTTGATGACATGTTTTCTACTCTCCTTGTTCAATTGATTACTTTATAGTCTATCAGTTTATATCACGAATCGTCTAGCAAACTAAGCAGTAAGTACGATAAATGTCAAATTTCCCTTTGGAAATAGTGTGCTTTACCTTACATATTGGTTAGAAAAAAACAAAAGCCTGCAAGAGCCAGTGATCTCTTTGCAGGCCTTCATATCGATCAATCTGATATTATTTTTTCCACGTTGCAAATGCTTCCTGTGGTGCTTTTTCTGTATTAAACTCTTTACCAACAATCGGAGCCAGTTTTTCTAGATCTTTAAGCAATGCAGCAAATTGATCTGGGAATAATGATTGTACCCCATCACCAGTCATTGAATTATCTGGATCTGTATGCATTTCAATAATTAAGCCGTTCGCTCCTGCAGCAATCGACGCCTTAGCCATTGGCTCAACAAGCTCTCTGCGCCCAGTACCGTGACTTGGGTCAGAAATAACAGGCAAATGACTTAGTGATTGCAATACTGGAATCGCAGATAAGTCCAAAGTGTTACGAGTATAAGTTTCAAACGTGCGAATACCGCGCTCACAGAGCATAACGTTTGGATTGCCACCTGCTAAAATATATTCTGCAGCATTAAGAAACTCATCATAAGTCGCACTAAAGCCACGTTTTAATAAAACAGGTGTTTTAATTGTGCCTAGTTTACGCAGCAAATCAAAGTTTTGCATATTGCGTGTACCTACTTGCAAAATATCTGCATATTCCGCACATACCTCAACATATTCTGGCGTCATAACTTCAGTAATCGTTAATAAGCCGTGCTTTTTGCCCGCTTCAGCCATCATTTTAAGACCTTCAACGCCGATGCCTTGGAAGCTGTATGGACCTGTTCTTGGCTTAAAGGCTCCGCCGCGAAGCACTTGACCGCCGGCTGCCTTAACTAGTCTTGCAATTTCATCAATTTGCTCTGGGCTTTCCACCGCACACGGTCCGCCCATCACAACAACATTGTTGCCGCCAATTTTTACTCCTTTTATTTCAATAATAGTATCATCAGGATGAAAATCACGGCTTGCTAGCTTGTAGGATTTCGATATTTTAATAACGTCTTCTACACCCTTCATTGATTTCAACTGTTCGCCAAGCTGCGGATCAACTTTTCCGACAATTCCAATTACAGTGCGATCCGTACCGCGCGACACATGTGCTTGTGTTCCTTCACGGCGCTCAATGAATGCAACGATTTCGTTCAATCTTTCCTCTGGTAAATTATTTTTCGTAATTACGATCATTTTTAATCTCTCCCTTTTCATTGACTGATCATATACATATAAGCAAATGGTTAATTAAGCTCTGCTGGCAATGCTCTTATCTCATGTTATGAGTGAAAACTTCCATATAGTCACTTTCTCGCTTTTATGCTTACACGCTTCGACGCTTTTATGCTTTTATGCTTTTATCCGATAAAGCAATATTACTCCGATTTGCTCAAAAAGTCAATAACGAAAAAAGAAGCTGGTAAGCTCATCAGTTGAAAACTAAAGAGCTTATCAGCTTGTTAAACTTGCTTCAAAGTTTCATATTTTCGGATTGTCACTTATAAAAAGCCAGCATTATTAGCCTTAAGATTGAGGTGAATCCAGCTTCCGCTTTAATAGCACAAATAGAAGCAGTACAGCAACGATTATGCTATATAATATTGTCGCCCCGATTGGCATTAGCTTATCTAACCAAGACGCTGTATCATAGTGTGTTAAAACATCCATTGTAAATTGCTGCGGAGGCAAAAGATAAGCTATAAATTTCAAGGTTTTCGGCAATTCATTATGGATTCCTTGTGCAGTCAGTGTCAATACAATAAGTAATGTTAAGGATAAAAAGGACATTAAGCGTGATTGAATAAATTTAGAGCTGAACCAGCTAGCTATTACAACCCCAAGCAATGCTGATACAACATGATATACAAACGCAAAGCACAGCTCTTCTAGCGTTGGCTCACGATTAAACTTATCGAAAAGAAATGGATATAGCACAGCATACAATGCGAACGGCACTGTAAACAGCCAGCAATACAACAGTTTAGCTATATAAAGTTTTAATAAACTTCCACAATGCAGAGTCGTAATATATTCTTGATTACCTGATTCTAAATCAATAAACGTATAACAAAGAACTGCGGCAATAACAAATAGAAATGATGCAGAAAATGAATAGCTGTCCATAACTGGATTCGGTACAACGGTATAAATAAATGCAATCCAACCAATATATACAAAACTAGCCGGGGCATAGCGATATGATCGCATAAAAATAGCATGTAAATAAGACAGCAGTGCAGGCATAAGCTAATGCTCCTTTCTTTGCAAGCTAATCATTTCAATCTCTCGCTCTATAAGCTCAAGTAAAAAGTTGCGATAATCTTTTCTGCTAACCGTAAACTTTATAAAATTCCTTTCATCCAAAGCGTAATTTACGTCAGAAAATGCTTTTATGAGCTGTTCAGCAGCTTGCTTATTCATCGAGACTGTTATTTCGAAACATACTTTCCACTGCTCCTGAAGCTCTTCACTTCCCTTCTCCTCTAATAGCCCTTTCTGAATCCAAAATGTTCTTACAGAAAATCGGCTCACTAATAACGGGTCATGAACAGCAGCCAAAATTGCTGTACCCTCCTCATTAATTTTCTGTAACGAAGCAACTAAATCGTCTACGGATTGCTTGTCTAATCCAGAAAACGGTTCGTCCAGCACTAGTAAATCTGGAGTTGTGAGCATCGCTTGCATAATGTTTAGCTTTTGCAGCATTCCTTTCGAGAAAGCTGTCATCTTCAAGCTTTTGCTTTGTTCGAGATGAAATAGTCTATGTAACTCTGTAATGCGCTCCTGAAGCTTGTATCCTGAAAGTTTTGATAATTTACCCATATGTGTTAAGTATTCAGTAGATGTCATTCTTAGTTGAGGTAATCGGTCTGGTGTATAGCCGATTAAAAATTGGGGATGCTTGGTCAATCTTTGACCTGAGTTAAAAGGAATTAATCCACTAATAATTTTCAGTAACGTACTTTTACCAGAACCGTTACTGCCCCTAATTACAATAAATTCGCCTGGCTTAATATTTATTGAAACATTACGCAGAATCTCGCGACTCCCATATTTCTTTGTTACATTCTGCAAACGAATAAGCGAAACGTTATCATCGAGCATTGTTCTTCACCCCATTTAAAATAACAAGGTGGCTAGTAAATCGGTACGAATTGACCGCTAGCCACCTTTTGCTTATTGCTTAACTTTAATTTTTGGTAAAATTTTATCCATATTAACTGAACGTTTAATTGGCCATGTGCTTGGGTCGTTATGATCATATTGTGCTAAATAATCAATGACTTCCTTCGTTAATGCAGTCGGCGTGGATGCGCCAGAAGTAACTGCTACGCGCTCAATGCCTTGTAGCCATTCCTGTTTTAACTCAGATAGATCAGCAATTCGATACGCCTTAACTCCAGCGATTTGCTCAGCAACTTGCGCTAAGCGATTTGAGTTATTACTGCGCGGATCACCAACTACAATACATAGCTGTGCTTCACCTGCTTGACTCGCTACTGCCTCTTGTCTTACTTGTGTAGCAAGACAAATTTCATTATGCACCTCAGCATGAGGGAATTTTTCCTTAAGCTTTTCGATAATATGTCGAATATCCCATTGCGACATCGTCGTTTGATTCGTAATAATTAGCGGCGTGTTGGGATCAAAGCTTAAGCTATCGATTTCATCCTCTTTCTCTATGAGATGCACCATACTCGGAGCAACACCAATTGCTCCCTCTGGCTCCGGATGTCCTTTTTTACCTATATAAATTGTATGATAGCCTTGTTCACTTTTTTCGCGAATAAGATCATGTGTCTTCGTCACATCAGGGCAAGTTGCGTCAACTACAGTTAACCCTTTTTCACGTGCTTTTCTACGCACCTCTGGCGAAACGCCATGTGCAGTAAATATGACAGTACCAGATTCAATTTTATCTAAGATTTCAAGACGATTTGGCCCATCAAGAGTAATAACTCCTTCTGCTTCAAATGCCTTCGTTACATGTGCATTATGAACAATCATGCCTAAAATATATATCGGTTTAGGCAAATTTTGGTTTTTGGCTGTTTGCAGAGCAAGCACCATAGCATCTACAACACCGTAGCAATAGCCTCGTGGAGATATTTTAACAATTTCCAATTTCGCACCTACTCTCTATTCATTGCGTATCTATTCATTATAGACGATTGCAACGCTTAGGAAAAGTGGATAGGCAGCCATATTGTAAATGTGGAGCCTTTTCCAAATTCCGTAACAACTTCAACGGAGCCTTGATGCTCCTCAATAATCCATTTTGCTATCGCTAAACCAAGCCCTGTTCCAGGATTAACTCCGCGAGATTCATCTGCTCGATAGAAACGATCAAAAATATGTGGAACTTGTTCTGGCTTCATTCCAATTCCTGTATCGCTAATTACCCATGCCATATGGGTATCATTCGTTTTAACTGTAAAGGTTACGCTGCCTTCCGATGTATATTTAAATGCATTTTCAATGAAAACAAAAAGCAATTGCTGTAAGAAATCCTCGTTGCCGTATACTTTTATGCCCTGCAATGGAGATAAATCTCCTACCTCCCAGTTCGCCTTGCGCGGCAAAAGTTGAGCTCTACGGACAACCGCCTCCGTTAATGCAAGAATATCAACCTCAGCTTTATCCATAACATAACCAGCGTCTGCACGGGCTAACGCTAACAGATCATTAACTAAAGTAGACATTCGCTTCGCTTCTGCTGAAATATCAAGCATTGCCTCTTGCGATAGCTGAAAATGATCTGCTGACAACGTAACGACGTCTAACATTTGCTTGTCACAGACTTGCTTCGTTTGTGCCCACATTTTTTCTAATAAATCAATGTTACCGCGAATGGTTGTAAGCGGAGTTCGCAGTTCGTGAGACGCATCTGACACAAAGCGGCGCTGAGCCTTATATGCTTCATCAAGCTCATTATATGCCTTCTCTAGCCTTGACAGCATCAAATTTAGTGTGTTTACAAGCGTACCAATTTCATCATTTACTTTTGGTGGCGGAATCCGCACGCTTAAGTCTGAGCCATGTTCAATTGATTTGGTAGCATCAATGACCTTTTCAATTGGTCTAAGAGCCCCTCTAGCAATAACCATTCCTACTGAAAACGCGATCAGTACAGATCCAATTGCAGAAATGATTAAGCTTTTAAGTAATCCTTCAAGAAATTTATCCTCATTATATGGGATGGCCCCAACTTGCAGCAGACCAATAAGCGTATTATCAACGATAAGCGGACGCTGATACGTAAGCATTTTATATTTTTTGCTGGCGATAACAACCTCGGTCTCCACAAAACCTTTCTGTGGGTACGATTTGGCTTCAGGATAAGGAATCGAAAATTGCTGTTCTATTAAATTATTAGATTGTCGAATTCTTCCATTACTATAATTGACTAATTGAACATATAGGTTTTTACCTTCAACATATGTTTGGCGGTCAACATTAAGATCAAGTGAATTAAATAGCCGTGTCTCAGTAACATATACATTCATTTTTTCAGTCTGTTCACGCAGCTCAGCTTTTAATTGAGCATAAGTATTCCAGCTAATAAATAAATAGACGACAATACCAAAAATGAATAATGCTCCTGCCAGCATTGCTGAATACCATAGTGTTAATCTCAGGCGCAACGACACAGCTCTAACCTGCCTCTCCTTTAAGCACATAGCCAGTACCGCGAACGGTAACAATAATTCGACTATTACCGCCTTCCTCTAGCTTTTGGCGTAGCATTGCAATATATACTTCTAATACATTAGATTCTCCACTAAAGTCATAGCCCCAAATTTTTTCCATAATTGTATCACGAGTCAGTACCCGCTTAGGATTTTGCATAAACAATAATAACAGCTCGTACTCCTTAGAAGTAAGCTCAATTCTTCGGCCTGCACGAATCGCTTCACGCGCATCAAGATCCAAAACTAAGTCTTCAAAGGTTAACACGCTTTCTTGTTTGGTCGTTCGCTCGCCCTTGCGACGAAACAATGCACGCGCTCTTGCCAGCAGCTCTTCAAGCGCAAACGGCTTAACAACATAATCGTCTGCTCCAAGATCTAGCCCCTTTACCCGATCATTAATTTCATCCTTTGCAGTTAACATAAGGATCGGAACATCACTGCCGCTTTCTCGAATACGGCGACATACTTCCATTCCATCTATATAAGGCATCATTACATCAAGAATAACGAGATCAGGCTCTTTAATCATAAACTGCTTTAATCCATCTGCTCCATTATTCGCAATACTGACCTCATAGCCTTCAAAAGCTAAAGAACGTCTAAGCATCGAAGTAATACGATCATCATCATCAATGACTAAAATAGATTGTCTCATATAAGTCCTCCTATATTATAAGAGGATGTTCAAAAAGTCAGCAAAAACTGTCAATCTGAACATCCCTTAAATTACTGCGGATATATTTGCTGTTGAAACGCTTAGGAAGCATTTTCTACAGTCTTCCAGATGCAATTTCCTTCGTTAGCCTATAGCTTTATATTAGCCGAATCATTTACAGTTTCAATAGTTTTCTTATCGTTTAATCTAAGTTAAATTGGTTTTTATCTCCAATCTCAACGGATAGCTTAATCTGTTGTCCGTCACGAATAATAGCCAATTCAATGACGTCTCCCACTTTTTTCTCTTTAATATAACCCACTAGCTCTTGATAATTTTTTATTTTTTTATCATCGGCAGCTGTAATAATATCGTATTGCTTAATGCCTGCTTTGTAAGCTGGTGAGTTGTAGTAAACGCTGCGAACAATTGTGCCTTCCGTACTGTTTAGACCAAGTTGCTGAGCAAGATTTTCCGTTAAATCTGATAAATCTACACCAATAAATGGTGAAGCATCAGCAGCAACCGGCTCGTTATTTTTCAAAGATTCAAGCACTTCCATAATCGTTGAAGTTGGAATTGCAAAGCCGATACCTTGTGCTTGCGAGCTAACTGCAGTGTTAATTCCAATAACTTCGCCATTCATATTTAACAATGGTCCACCTGAATTCCCTGGGTTAATTGAAGCATCAGTTTGCAATAAATTTTCATAATTTCGTGTACCTTCGGAATCAGTAATATCGATCGGACGCTCTTTCGCACTAATTACACCGACAGTTAATGTATGATCAAAGCCATATGGATTACCAATTGCTACTACCCAGTCCCCAATTTTAGTTGTATCAGAGTTTCCAAGCTTCAATGTTGGAAATTGTGTATCACTGTCCACCTTTAATACGGCTAGGTCAAGCTGATAGCTTGAACCAAGTAAAGTAGCTGTAAACGGCTCTTCATGACCTTCAACAATGACGCGAATTTCATCTGCATCAGACACTACATGCTGATTCGTTAAAATGTAACCGTCTGATTCAAAGAAAAAGCCTGTCCCCATACCGGTTTGCACTAGCTCTTTCGATTGCTTTTCCTCTACTTTAGGTGCATCGTATCCGAAAAACTGTCTAAAGAACGGATCATCAAATAATGAACTGCCGCTGCTTCTTTGCTGCGAATAGGTTTCAATTTTGACAACAGCAGGGCTTGCACTGCTAAATAATTCAGAAATATTATCTGGCCGATCCATCATCAGCGAAGTCGCAGTTCCTTGCGTATAACCACTGCTGGAGCCGCTTGAATTCCCGCTTTTTGCATTGCTTTGCATTACTGTTGCTTCCTTAGAGAACCAATTTTGCACATCAGCGGTATACATAAGTAACCCAACGGCAACTACGCCAGCCATAAACGATAAAAAGATTTTACCAAAACCACTTGAATGCTGTTTATTTTTTTTCGCAAATGGATCTTTACCAACTGTTGAAGTTGTAAACGAACGATAAGTGGCAGCTTGATTGGCTTCATTTGAGGTTGCGCCAAAGCTTGGCTGTTCTCCTGTATTTTCTTGAGCTGATTGATGACTATTCATATATTGATTAGTTTCATATGGTCGATTGTTGCTGCCGTATGCATAGTTAGAGTGTTGTTGCGGAGCCGACTGATAAGACTGCTGCACTGGTCTAACTGGTTGAGTATGACCGAACGAATAGTAAGTTGGACCTTCTTGCTTACCTGTATTTTGAGGTTGAGAAGGTGAAGAATTTATCGGAGTAAATTCAGCATCCTCAGAAACTCGATCGTTTCCTTGAGCATAGCTTGAATGAGACTTATTAAGTTCAGAAGCTCCATTTTGCTGGTTATTGTCTGCTCTTCCAGCTTCAAAATATTTGTCGCGGTTGTCGTTATTCATAGAATAACTCCTCCTATCTTGATACTGTTTGTTTCTCATTATTGTTAATTCTATAATGCACAAGCTTCCTTAAAAGAAACTTAAAAATTCATGAAATCATAATAAAATATTATAACCAAAAAGCCTATATTGTAGCGTATTTTTTTATTTTGGCAATGGTTTAAATAGCAAAAATGAATAAAGAAAAAGAGCCTAAAAAGGCTCCTAATTTCTAGTCAAAACTCCCTTGATGCATTATTCCTTATCAATTTGCTCCATATCTGACACTGCTTCATTTGCGATTGCTTTAATTTCATCCTCAGAAAGTCCTAATTTTTTCAAAAATTCTTTGCGACTGTTAACCGCTTGAAGCGCTATTTCCTCAGCACTGCTGATCTTTTTCTTAGCTGTAGCTAAATCTTCTTTAGCTCCTGAATCCAAATATTTTACAATGGTCTGAGCAGCTAATCGATGCTCTTTTTGAAACTTCTGGAACGTTGCCAAGTATGCGGCCTCATCCTCGGTCTTGCCAAAGTCGAATGTAAATCTAGCAGCTTCGCTGTCTAGTTTTTTGCTATATTCATTTAAATACGACTTGGACGTTCTGCCATTTGAATAATAATCAACATAATTTGTTAATGATTTATGATTGCGATAAACTGTTAAAAAATCTTTCCATGCTTGTTTATCTACTTCTAATCCTTGAGCGATCAGCTCACTATCTGTTGTTTGGTTTACTTCAGTTTGGTTTACTTCTATTTGATTATCTTTGACAGTTTCATTAGTTTTACTCGATATTACCTGAATTACTACAACTATTAAAGCTGCTATACACATGGTACCAAAATACATCAATACCATTTTTCCTAGACATCCAAAGCATCCTGCCGTTGGAACCACTTCTTGATTAGACGGCGGAGGTGGGGGTACCGGAGAATTTGAATTTGGAGAAGAAGCAAATAAACTAAATCCTGCTTTTTTACCGCACTCTGAGCAATATTTAGCGTTAGACGCAAGACGAGTACCACACTTTGAACATTTCATCAATTATCACCTTAATTTATAATCTTTTTTTATATTACCATATAATTCTAAACTTAGACTATTTAATTTTAATTTTCTCTAAGTAATTAGATTTATGGCAACGAGCAAACTAATGCAAATAAAAAACCGCTGCAATATTTGCAACGGCTAATAAAAAACTATTAATTTATTTAACAATATAAATTGTCTCGCATAAGTTCGTTTGCCTTCACTAGTAAACTAAACTAATTATATTCTTTGTCCGTAGCTAATGCTTATTCACCCAACCCTTGCGATGCGCCAGCACAGCAAGCTGCGTACGATCTTCCAATTCGCATTTCATTAACAGATTGCTTACATGAGTTTTAACAGTTTTTATACTTATATGAAGCTCATCGGCAATTTCCTTATTAGACAAACCATCCGCGATAAGCAGCAGCACCTCGCGTTCCCGCTCCGTAAATGACTCATCTCCTTGCTGCGTGCGTTGAATCCGCAAGCCGCGAGTTAACGATTGCGACACTTCACTGGTCATTACAGGCATGCCTTTTAATGCGCCCTTTAAAGCAAAAATAAGTTCCTCCGCCGATACAGTTTTCAATACATAACTTACCGCACCAGCCTCAATCGATTGGTAAACTTTATCATCCTCTAGGAAACTTGTAAGCATTACAATTTTTATATCAGGATATTTGGCAGTGATTGCTTTTGTAGCTTCAATCCCGTTCATTTGAGGCATCATTAAATCCATTAAGATTAAATGAGGAAGCTGTTCACATTGCTGCAAGTAATCGAGTGCCTCCTGTCCGTTGGATGCCTCTGCAATAACCGTAAAGGACGGCTCCAGCATTAAATACGTTTTAAGTCCAAGACGTACCATATCGTGATCATCAACGATCATAATGTTTACAACTTCATCCATCTTATATCTTAAGCTCCTTTTCAATTAACTTAGGAATTGTAACTTTAACAATCGTTCCTCTGCCTTCCTTGCTTATAATTTCTGTATTACCGCTCAGCTTTTTTGCTCTCTCTTGCATCGTAGATAAGCCGTACGATTTGCGAGTCAGTGCTTCCTGCTTAAATCCTATACCGTCATCTTCTATCGTAACTATCACACGATTATCGGTTTCATAGAGTGTCAATTGACAGCTTGTACATTGAGCATGCTTCACAATATTAGCCATTGCCTCTTGAATAATAAGAAAAAGTTGGTGCTCTTTCGCATCAGAAAGGGAAGATTCAATAAGATAGTCCAGTCTGCCTTGAATATTATTTTGTCTACAATAATCAGGATACCAATGGTTTAATGCTTCCGCCAAGCTGCGATTTTCCAGCTCCATCGGTCGTAAATGAGCGATAAACTTACGCATTTGCTGCTGTGCATTGCTTGACATCGTCACAAGCTGCTGCATCACTACGCTTGCTTGCTCAGGATTAACTTCTTGCAGCTTTTGTAAGGAAGAAGCGCTCATGTGAATTGCAAACAGTTGCTGACTAACACTGTCATGCAAGTCTCGAGCCAAGCGTTTTCTTTCTTCAAAAACTGCTGTTTCAACCGAAGCTGCCTCCTGCAACACTTTTGCCTCTCCTAGCACTTGGATATAGGCAAGCTTCTGCTCAGTTTGCTCAAGAAAATCGTTAAATTGTTCATACCATTCCTTGAACGGATCGTTTTCATCGTATTGGACACGAGCTGAATAGTCGCCATTATAGGCATCCTTTAACGCAAATTCCAGCTTTTCAAGTGCAGCTCGATCATTGCGCACCAATATTTTAGCGAGAATTGCACTAATAATTGTACTTAGTAATAGCAAAATTAGGATCAGTGTAAACCAGGGCATTAAGTTGTGTAGCAACTCATACAAAATCGTTGTACAAGCTGCTGTCAGCACGCCTAGCAATATGAAATGAATATTTCTGCTAATACCGGCAAAGAACACATTATTTTTACTCATGTTATCCTACCTTTTTTACTTTTACGTCACCAATAAAGGTTGATACCTCAAGATATATTTTACGATCGCAATCCTCATAGTTAGGCGTGCTTAAATGATAAGAACCCATTAATCCAGATTCCTTTTGATCAATCAGCTTTGTATCTCCAATAAATGAATTCATCTGAATCGAAACACCAAGTGTTACATCATTTGGCACAAACACTTTTACATCCCCTATAAAGGCAGACACTCTAATTCGTGTTTCACCATAAGGGATATGAGCTTTCGATAAATCAAGCTTCATATCACCAATGAATGCAGACAAATTCATCGGCTTTAACTCCCAATGCTGCTTACCATAATGAATGTCACCAATAAACACTGAACGCTCAATCGTACCGCGATCAGAACTATATTTCGTGTACGCTGTATTGTCATTAGGAGGCACATGCTCTGATTTCATCCCGCTGTACCCTTTATTGGGGTCAACATTTACCGAAGAAAACGGTGTGTCATCTGGCGGTGGTGGCGGCGGAGCCATATTAGGATTGTAATAATCCCAACTTTGCTCTTTGTAATCATCAGTAGAACGAGATTGCTTAATCATTTTTACACCGTACATAACAATGCTTATCCCGACAACGATCATAATTAATTTTCCTAGACTAAAAGCAAAGCCAAGCTGCTTTGCAACAAACCATACACCAACAGCGATAACAAGCAGCGATACGCCATACTTATCGATAAAAGAACGCTTCATCGTAATTCTCCTTTCCAACAACCTTAAGTCTATGCTTAAAGTATAGCAAAGGAAAACAGCTTATTATAGCGACGTGCGATTGAAATTGATCTCGGTCTAGAGACTGATATTTCTTAGGCAATCTTTCAATGAATAAAACGATAGGCAGATCAAAATTAGAAAAGAGTCAATTGTAATCTCTTGGATAAACTGAGTCATAAGAGGAAGCAATTTGCTAATGGCTATAGCGTAGGAAGGAAAAATAGCAGGTGACACAGTAACATTTAAGAGTTAATTATCGTAATTGATCTCTGCATTATAAATATGCTGTGCTCCGCCTGTAAACCCTACTGGCAACTACCATTAGCAGCAGGGTTTATTAAGCGTGCTGAAAACCATTCTCTTTCAGAGCACTTAGCTGCTTATCCTTAAGTCTACTCCAAGCACTCCAATAATTTCACCGGTATCACTATAAATTGGCACAGATAATGTTTGACAGAGTTGCTTTGTAATCGCAGACACATAGGAATTAGACTTATAATTTTCACCAGCGATCGCTCGCTTCCACCATTCTCGTCCTTTAGCATTAAGCAGTCCAGCATCAGGGATGGAAACGATAAAGGCGCCTTCTTTATCATTTGACCAAATTGCTTCTACTTCTGGTTGCTCCTCCAATAATGCCTTTAACTTTTCCTTATGTATGTGAGGATCGAGCGAACGAATATCAGCGTGTTGTGCAGCTGATTTTAGCCAAACCATTGTATTTTCACTGCTAGAATTAGTTACTTTAGTATCCTGATCAATATCAACTAGATTAATTGCTTCCTTCAAATCATTGGTTGCTTTTCCCATATTTTTGCGAATACGATCGAGCTTAGTAATTTGCTCTCTTTGTACATGATTAATTTTCAATGTATCTTCTACAGCAATAAGCGTTTTATTCACATGCTCTACTGCTTCCTGCAATTGCTCGATCACTTCACTCGTTGCTTGTGTCTGGATTGAACTGGACTGTCGCATATCATGAACAAGCTGATCAACTTCAACCATTCGTTCCGCTATTATATCCATTCGTTCCCGACTAATTGCAATATCTGCAACACCAAGCTCGACCGATTGCTGCTCCTGCTGTACCGCTTCAGTAACAAGCTTTACTCCTCGTTCAATTTGCTCAACAAGCTCAGTGGACTGTTTAACAGTTTCATTACTTTGCTCTGCTAACTTGCGAATCTCACTGGCAACGACAGCAAAGCCTCGCCCGTATTCGCCTGCATGAGCAGCTTCGATGGAAGCGTTTAAGGCAAGCAATGATGTTTGCGATACGATTGATTGAATTAAATTGTTCAATTCATAAATTTGTGAAGTGTGCTGGATTAAGTCTTGTATATGTTTAATCATGTTGACATTATTTTGCTTAAGATGATTCATCATACTTTCTGTTTTTTGCAGCGACTGCTGTAAATGAAGTGTTGCTTGCTTTGTTTCCGAACTTTGCTCTGTTAAATGATCAGAGGCATGACTAATTTGCTCTGCTGCTGCAGATACCTCTTGAATTGAGGAAAACGATTGTATAATTTTATTTGCTGCAAGCTTACTATGATTTCTTAATGTTTGTTCCTGCTGATATGACTGATCAGCAATTGCTCCTAATTGAATCATGGCTTGATCCACTTCATCAACTGCCGCAACTAACTGGTCGGAGATCACGATAGATTCATTGTAGAGCCCTTTCATTTGATCGATATACCGCGTGTTTTCTCGTTCTGTTTCACGCTGTTTCGCCCATGAAAATACGCCTAGCATGTAATCTTTCCCTCCATCCATTGTAATATAAGCACATTATATAGAAATTGACTTTTTAAGGAAAGTAGATCACTTGTTATGTAATCGCTTTCAATATTACATTATTTGATATAATCTTTGTGTTTTTATGCTAAAAAATAACGATGACTCCTAACTATTAAAGTCATCGTTATTTCACTTTTGAGAAGCAGATATTGAATCAGCTTCTAGGTTTACTTTGTTTTTACAGTGCATATTGCTTTAGTAACTCCTCTGTTGTCTGTTCTCGTTGCTGCTCTTTATGAAGTTCTTCAAAAATGTCTGCCATACATGCTCGGCACTGTTCTTCTGTTTTACAACGCTGTGCATCCTCGCAATGATAGCAAACTGTTAATAAAAATTTTGTTACTTCATTATGCATTTCTTTTGTCATCATAAACACCTCTTTAATCATTTATGTATTAGACTTTCTATGGTTTAAGCATAACTGATTTGAATGAAAAAATATGTGATTTTTTTCACAAATATAATTGTAATAAATTTTAACTTTTTGCAACAATGCTTAATGTATATTTCATCTGCCACAACCGCTATTTTTAACGTCAGTGGAAGCAGCAGATGAATGAAAAATACACTTATTAGGACATTTCTAAGGATTTATCTGATTACTCTTTATCGTCCCATTTCATAACTGCCTCTATAATAATTGAAAGTATAACCCCCATTAAAAAACCGTTGCTTACTAATGGCTGGATTAATGAAGGAAGGCTAGTAAACAGCTTTTCATCGGCCATCATAATGCTGACACCCAGCAAAACAGGAGCAGCTATCCGATGCACAGTTACTGAGTTAAATTGGTAAGGTGCTACGCTTTTTAGGGCTGTACCGAATAATTGCAAATAAGCAACAAAAAGCACTGCGTTTCCTAATGTAATCGGAAGATTTGCAAGCATAACGGCAAGTGACGGAACTACACCTAAAAGAACGATGAATGCCCCTCCCCAATAGAATGGCTTTTTTTCATAAATTTGCGTGCTTTCTAGAAAGCCAATCGATGAGGCAAACGGTGCGTAGGCAACTAAGCCAAAAAATGAAGCAACTACACTATAGATGCCGGTTAAGAAAATAGAATTGCGATATTGCGAATGCTGTGGATTATCCTTATAAAGAGATGTCGCTGCACTGATCGAAGCAAACGTATTGCTAATATTCAGCATACAAGCGATAAATGTCACAATAATAATGCCCAGCTCTAAATTAGGTTGACCAAGCGGAAATATCAGCTTTGCTCCTGTTGTTAATGCGTCTGTTGATGATTCTAGCGCTGATGACGCCTGATTATGAAATAATAAGCTATAAATTGGCCAGCCGACAATAATTCCAATTAATAATGAAAAATTACTTATAATAGCATTACCCTTAATTTTTAATACTGCGACAAATAAAGCAATGATTATCGAAAAAACAGTAATCGGTATAATTATCGATCCATCCTCAGCAATTCCTAACATGCCGTTAAAAAAGATCACTGCCAATTGAATAGATAAAAGCAATAAAAATACGTTCATAACCATCGGTTTAAAAATACGATGAATCGCTGATACCGCACCACATAACGCAAGCAAGATCGTTACTCCGCCTGCAAGCAGCATACCTGTGGCAATTCCTCCGCCGATTTCCTGAAGCGACAATCCAAGCGTTGGCGCTGAGGAACCAAGGGTTAACATTAAGCCCCACAAGATGCCTGATGGCCCCTCTAACAACGGATAACGATGACCAATCCAGCCTTGAATAATACAAGCTAATCCCGTAACAATAAGCGAGGTGCGCAGCATCACGACTACTTCGCCTGAAGTTAGCTCAAATGCGGTACCAATCGAAATTGGTACAACGACGACATTTACAAAAATAAAAAACATCCATTGCATTGAAGCAAAAAATGTCATTCCTTTATGTTGCAGCTTCATATTCACCATTCCTAGAATATATGTATGAAAGGGAGTGCCGCTAGACACTCCCTTGCTAAGTAATCATTAACGTTGATTGTTATTAGTTTGCTTCTTAAACGATTGCTTTTCATTTTCGTGTTGCTGTTGTTGACCTGGCTCTTCTGCAAATTCTGCATCAGCATTCTTGTTAACAACTTGCGCTTGTTGCTTATTACGTTTTGCCACTGCTATCACCTCCCAAGTAATAGTATGGTTTCTTTTCCCCATACTATTCACTTGGGAAGCACCTATATTTGGCACGCATAAAATCGAAAATTATTGAGCTTTCGTTGCAATTTCTTTTTGTACGAGTGCAATAAAATCAGCGATTGGCATTGAACCAATATCTCCCTCGCCGCGTTTACGCACAGAAACTGTACCCGCTGCTTTCTCATTTTCACCAACGACAAGCATATACGGTGCTTTTTCAAGCTGTGCCTCACGAATTTTGTAACCAAGTTTTTCATTGCGAAGGTCGCTTTCAGCACGGATACCAGCATCAAGCAATTGCTCATTGACTTGAGTTGCATACTCTTCATATACAGTAGATACTGGAATAACTTTTGCTTGTACAGGAGACAGCCATAGCGGCAATGCACCAGCAAAGTTTTCGATCAAATACGCAGTCATACGCTCCATTGTACTAATGATACCGCGATGAATGACGACTGGACGATGTTTTTTACCATCATCACCGATATATTCTAGCTCAAAACGCTCTGGCAGCAAGAAGTCAAGCTGTGCAGTTGACAATGTTTCCTCTTTACCAAGCGCAGTTTTAATTTGAACGTCTAGTTTAGGACCATAGAACGCAGCTTCACCCTCTGCTTCAAAGAATGGCAAGCCTAGTTCTTCAACAACCTCACGCAACATACGTTGAGAAGTTTCCCACATTTCATCGTTCGGGAAATATTTCTCAGTATCCTGAGGATCGCGATAAGATAAACGGAAGCGATATTCTTTAATTCCGAAGTCTTCATAAACTTTGCGAATTAAGTTAATAACGCGAGCAAATTCTTCTTTAATTTGGTCAGGACGACAGAAAATATGAGCATCATTCAATGTCATCGCACGAACGCGGTGTAAGCCTGTTAATGCTCCTGACATTTCATAACGGTGCATTGTCCCCATTTCTGCAACACGAACTGGCAAGTCGCGATAAGAGCGCATTTCACTTTTATAAACCATCATATGGTGTGGACAGTTCATTGGACGAAGCACAAGCTCCTCGTTATCCATTTGCATAGGCGGGAACATGTCTTCATTGTAATGATCCCAGTGACCAGAAATTTTATATAGCTCAACGTTAGCCAACACTGGAGTGTAAACATGTTGATAACCTAAACGTTCCTCTAAATCAACAATGTAGCGCTCCATTGTACGACGCACTTTCGCACCATTAGGCAGCCATAGCGGCAAACCTTGACCAACCTCACGAGAGAAGGTGAACATTTTAAGCTCTTTACCTAGTTTACGATGGTCGCGCTTTTTTGCTTCCTCTAGGAAATGTAAATGCTCATCAAGCTCCGATTTTTTAGCAAATGCTGTACCATAAATACGTTGCAACATTTTATTTTTAGAATCCCCGCGCCAGTAAGCACCCGCTACGTTAAGCAGTTTGAACGCTTTAATGCGCCCTGTGCTTGGCAAGTGAGGGCCGCGGCAAAGGTCAAAAAACTCACCTTGATCATAAATAGTAATGACGGAGTCTTCTGGCAAGTCATTAATTAGCTCAAGCTTCAGATGGTCATTAATTTCTGTATAAATTTTTAGTGCTTCTTCACGGGAAACTTCGCGACGACGAATCGGCAAGTTTTCACCAATAATACGGTTCATTTCTTTCTCAATTTTCACCAAATCATCTGGTGTTAACGAATGATCCATATCAATATCATAATAGAAGCCATCTTCAATAACAGGACCAATACCAAGTTTTACATTTGCATCTTTATAT
Source organism: Paenibacillus sp. plas6 (assembly GCF_057221655.1). Taxonomy (NCBI): domain Bacteria; kingdom Bacillati; phylum Bacillota; class Bacilli; order Caryophanales; family Paenibacillaceae; genus Paenibacillus; species Paenibacillus sp. plas6. Next base: position 562,304 of record NZ_CM170151.1, read on the forward strand.
AGACGTTTAATTGCTTGTGCCATTAGGTGGGCTGTACTGTGACGATACACCTCTAAGCCCTCTGCACTTTCTACAGTAATAATTTCTACAGTTGCATCTTCTTCGATTGGTCTGTAAACATCAATCACTTTACCGTTTACTTTACCAGCAATCGCATTTTTTTTCAGACCTGAGCTTATAGACGCAGCGATTTCTTCAGTTGTTACGCCAGCAGGATACTCGCGCACTGCGCCATCTGGAAATGTAATGTTAATGTTACTCATTTGTCGATTTCCTCCTAGTTTTATTTTCTATAATTATTAAATTAAGCTTATTGGGACACAAAAAAAAGCACGCATCCCAATACAGGGACGAGTGCTTATCATCTCGTGGTTCCACCCTATTTCAACTACAATGAATGATCAAAATTGCAGTCCTCATAGCATCTGATAACGGAGATAACCGGTATTGCTTACTGATTGAACGACAATCCAACGTTCGGCGATACAGCTAAGAAGTGGTACAGCTATGTGCATCATGGAAGGAATTTTCAGCCAACGATTCCTCTCTCTGAGCCAGTGCGGCATAGTTGCATGTCTTCCTCATTGCTTTTTACATACAAGATATTATAATGCGAACGGAATAGGGAGTCAAGGAACAGATTCTTAATATGACTAGAAAATAAAGATTTTATATTTTCCAGAACTTTATTATAATATACATTATTTGTATAGTATTTCAAGTTCTCGTTCAAGAGGTGAATGATAATGAAATATTCTATTGCACAATTTATTACGCAAACCGAGCAAAATGAGGAGCAGAAGTCTTTTTTTGAACTTGAAACACCGCGCATGTTAGAAGTGAATTTAAATGGTCAAGTATGGGCAAAGACAGGTTCAATGATTGCTTACACTGGCAATGTCAAGTTTGAACGAGAAGGTTTATTAGAACAAGGACTAGGAACGTTGTTTAAAAAAGCTTTTACTGGAGAAGGCGCATCTTTGATGAAAGCTACGGGCAATGGAAGAGTTTATTTTGCAGACAAAGGTAAAAAAATAATTATTCTTAATCTGCAAAACGAAACAATTTATGTAAATGGTAATGATCTGTTAGCATTTGAACCTTCAATTAAACATGAAATTAAATTAATGCGCAAAATAGCCGGTATTATGGCAGGTGGCATTTTTAATATTCGTTGCTCAGGCTATGGGCTAATTGCCATTACAAGCCATTACGAGCCATTGACGCTTCGCGTTACTCCTGGCAACCCTGTGTTTACTGACCCTAATGCAACAATTGCTTGGTCTGGCAATCTTAATCCTGAATTTCATACTGATATATCTTTTAAAACCTTTATTGGCAGAGGAAGCGGCGAGTCAATTCAAATGCGCTTTGAAGGAAATGGTTTTGTCATTATACAGCCTTATGAGGAAGTTTATTTTCAACGTTCTGATGACTAGCTGTAATGTACATAATGGAGTGAAAAACCCACTCATACTAATTCACCATTTAATAGGATTTAGTGAGTGGGCTTTTTTACTTCCTTCTCATATATCATTAAGAGCATTGCCCTTATTACTTTCTAAGTTAATGAACTAATGAATTGGAACTCGTTCATCTCGACTATGTCTACACATTGGACAAGAACTGCAATATTGTGCTCGTTCTCCAAAAATGGCTTTCACGGTACGAATTACCTGATAATCATAGTGCTTCGCATGCACGATAATTTTTTGTGGGGAGGCAGAAATTAGCGAACTAATGACAATATCCTCAATATTAATTTCAGTTTCAAGCATCTCGGCAACAATTCGATCATGCTCATGCTTTAGCTCTAATGGCTTCATATGCTCATCACAAAGAATAAAACTGTTTCCATCCTGCTGCACAAGATGAACTAGCTCCGTTTTTGTCTCTTGCAGCTGAACAAAGTATTTGAGCAATGTCATAAATTCCTCATATTGCTGATCTAATGTATACTCATCAATTGCATATTCAATGACCTCGCGCAGTTCTTGCTTATAGTTATGCATGCGAAATTGAATAAAACCAGCAATATTTAAATAGTTGTACATTTCAAAATGCTGAACCAGCTCTTCAACGATTTTTGCTATTCTCCTTGCACGATCCTTTTCAGTAAACTTCTTACCTAACGGCTCCCACGGATCATTATTTAAAATATTGTAGCAATAGTAGGCAACTTTCTCCGGCACAAGCTTCGTTTGGCGACAGCGACTGCGAAGCAGCCAATGAATAATCTCATTCTCACAATGCTCAATAATAAACTTGCCTATTGCATAAGCAGCAGCCTCATATAGCGGAGCGGCATGTTCAATAAGCTGAAACTCCGGCAAGCAAGGATTAATAATAAGTTTATTTGCACTTTTTTGCTGTTCAATGATTATCGGAAATGTGTTTGCTTGCTTAATATCATGTGACTGACGATGTTGAATATGTATATCGTCATTTAATTTTTGCATGATATTAGAAATGATCGATTCTACATAGGCAAACTGACTTTCTGAAAAATGTAGCGTTAGTAAACTCATTTTCATCACTCCTTTCTCACCTAAAGTATATGGTCAGTGGACACAGTATATACAAAGCAGAGTTTGGCATACATGCTAAAATTATCGTTATCTTGTACGTTAAATCGCAATATATCGCCGGTATAGACAAAAAAAATAGCTGTAAGCTTTTCCTTTGCTTAAGAAAAAGCTTACAGCTACCGTATATAATGATAAAAATTAGCTTTATTCAAAACTAACTATTGGTTCGCTCCGTCCACTTCTTTTACGGCCGCAGCCAGTGCTTGATCTAAATCAGCAATTAGATCATCGACATGTTCAATTCCAACAGATATACGTAACAAGCGATCATCGACACCGATTGCTTGACGAATTTCTTCAGGAATATCAGCATGGGTTTGCACCGCTGGATAAGTCATCAACGATTCTACACCGCCAAGACTTTCAGCAAATGCAATAAGCTTAATTGAACGTAAAATAGGTTCAACATAACGTGCATCCTTTACTTTAAAGGAGAAAATCCCTGTGTTGCCAGATGCTTGAGAAGCTTGTATGTCATGACCTGGATGTTCAGGCAATGCTGGATAAAATACTTCAGCAACTGCAGGATGCTGCTGCAAATATTTCGCAATAGCCGTCGCATTACTTTGATGACGCTCCATGCGAAGAGCTAATGTTTTCATCCCGCGTGCAAGTAAAAATGAATCCTGTGGACCAAGCACTGCCCCCATTGAGTTATGCAGAAATGCGATCTGTTCAGACAGCTCTTTTCCTTTTGTAATAATTAACCCAGCTAGTACATCATTATGTCCGCCAAGATATTTTGTGGCACTATGGATAACAATATCTGCCCCAAGCTCAATTGGACGCTGGAAATATGGTGTTAGCAAAGTATTGTCTACAATCGTTAGCAAGCCATTGCTTTTAGCCCAACCCGCTACCTTTTTAATATCCGTAATCATCATAAGCGGATTAGTTGGCGTTTCAATTAGCAAAGCCTTCGTATTTGGTCTTAGGCTTGCTCCTAATTGATCTAGATCATTTGTATCAACATAAGTCGCTTCAACCCCAAAGCGCTTCATTACTCGCTCAAGCAAACGATACGTACCGCCGTATAGATCTAATGATACAATTAAATGATCGCCAGAGCTAAAATACGCAAATACCGTTTGCAATGCTGCCATACCAGTGCTACAGGCAAACGCTGCATCTCCACTTTCCAGCTCAGCTACTGCTTCCTCCAGCACTGAACGTGTAGGGCTTTTCGTACGAGCATAATCAAAGCCAGTGCTTTGCCCTAATCCAGGGTGACGAAATGCAGTTGCTTGATAGATTGGAAAACTAACCGCTCCCGTTACCGTATCTTTTTGCGAGCCAATTTGCGCTAAACGACTTTCTATTCTCATCCTTAGTTCTTCCTTTCTCCTCTTAGCTTTATAAGCTATATACCAGCACCCAACTCATAAGGCGTAATCTGATACACATAGTAATTCAACCAGTTTGAATATAATAAATTTGCATGTGCTCGCCATGTTGATATTGGCAGCATGTTCGGGTCATTATTTGGAAAATAATTTTTCGGAAGCTCAATCGGCAAGCCTCTTGCAACATCGCGATCATACTCCGCTTTTAATGTAGTAGCATCGTATTCGGAATGACCTGTCACAAAAATTTGCTTTCCACCCTTAGAAGCGATAATATAAACACCCGCTTCATCGGATTCTGACCAAATTTCTAAATCCTCTACTGCCTCAATATCGTTTTTGCGAACTTCAGTATGACGTGATTGCGGTACAAAAAACTGTTCATCAAACCCGCGCAGCAAAGGAATATTTCGCTGACTAATTTTATGCGGGAAAACTCCGAATAATTTTTTATCCAATTCATATTTAGGAATACCATAATGATGATATAAACCAGCTTGGGCAGCCCAACATATATGGAATGTAGAAGTGACGTGCGACTTGCTCCAATCCATAATTTGCTTTAATTCTTCCCAATAATTAACTTCTTCGAACGGCATCTGCTCAACAGGAGCTCCGGTAATAATCATGCCGTCAAAATATTGGGCTTCAATTTCATCAAAGGTATGATAGAAACTTGTCAAATGTTGTTGAGATGTATTTTTAGACACATGTGTTTTCGGATGCAATAGTACCGTTTCAACTTGAAGCGGTGTATTCCCAATTAAACGAAGCAATTGTGTCTCAGTAGTTTCTTTTGTTGGCATTAAATTTAGTATCACTATTCTCAAAGGACGAATATCCTGTCTATAAGCAACGCTTTCGTCCATGACGAATATATTTTCACTTGTTAAAATTTCTTTTGCAGGCAAGTTATCTGGAATTTTAATTGGCATTGCTTTTCACTCCCTATTTGTAGCATAAAAATCCGGTTTAAAGCATAAAAAAAGACCCTTCTGAAAGCTTGAAAAAGGTCTCTATATACAACCTTTCTCATCTCTCAGAAACCTAAGTTTCCGCAAGAATTAGCACCGTGCGTTTTATCCGCCGGTTGCCGGGCTTCACAGGGCTAGTCCCTCCGCCTGCTCTTGATAAGAAAGTGGATTATTTAGTTTTGGAGTCTCTATAGCATAACTTTATAGTATTTACTGCATTACGTCAAGATGATAACCTTTCTTTTCTAACTATAAAGTTGTTGCTAAATTAACTGTTGAATGATTCCAATGTATCAGAGTATACTAGACAAGTGTGTTAGCCCGTTCTTTACTAAACAAGGAATATGTTTAATTAAAATGAAAAGGAGTGTGGGATAATATGGGGGACGACCGACCGAGGACCAGAAAATTGAATATCGGGATGCGTCATAACGACTCCACTGATCAACTAAATGATTGGCTGCCCACAGCTTCTAATTTCATTTTTCTTGTGACGGCAGCTAGCTGTATCATTGGTGTTTATTCAAATGGTTAGTTATAAGTAACAATGGCCGCATCCTTTGGAAAAGGAAGGAGAAGCCGGATGAAAATAAGACATGTGAATCAAGGAAACTTTACACTAATTGAGAACATTGAACAAACAATCAATCCTCCAGAAGAAGGATTTTATTGGATTGATGCTGATTTGGACGATCTCGTTGTGCTTCAACCAATTTTTCATATGCATGATCTTGCGGTTGAAGACTGCTTGAATGAAGAAGAGCAGCGTCCAAAAATAGAAATTTATGAGGATCATTATTTTGTTGTTGTAAACAGTATTCGTTTTGATGATGAAGAGTTTTTTCTTCGCGCATTAAATATTTTTCTAGGGAAACATTTTATTATTACTGTAACAAAACAAAAAATTAACGAGCTTCGTTTATTAAAACCGATTCTTTGGGAGCATGAGGTTTCAAGCCCCGATCATTTCCTATATCATCTTATTGACTTAGTCATTGATAATTATTCTGTTGTCGGCGATCGCATAGAGCTTAGAATTGATGGGCTTGAAGAAGAAATTCTACTTCATACAAAAAAATCTCATTTAAATGAAATATTTGGATTACGCTCAGAAATTTTATGGTTAAAAAAGGTGCTAGGTCCGCAGCGTGATCTTGTTGCCCAATTAATGAAGAAAGATCTGAAGCTTATCGACGACCAACTTCAAAAATATTTTAGCGACGTATATGAAAATGCCGTCAAGATTTCAGAGTCATTCGATACGTATCGTGATCTGATGGGCAACTTACGAGAAGCTTACCAGTCTGCGGTGCAAAGTCGCGCAAATGAAATTATGCGCGTATTTACAGCAATTACAACGATTTTCATGCCACTTACCTTCATTACTGGTATTTATGGAATGAACTTTGACGTTTTACCTGGGACGCATTTCAAATATGGTGCCTCAATTGTGCTAGGCATTATGTTATTACTTGGAATCAGTATGTATTTTATTTTCCGGAAAAAAGAATGGCTTTAATTCAACTAAAAATAAACAGTGCAATGATTCAGAAATGATGTCTAGAGTTGTATCAGTCAAGTTGGCTGAAGCTTTGGACATCATTTTTTTAACAAGAAATTCCGTTGTCTTTTTAAAGTTATTTCAGTTTTCTTTGCTCTGCGGGCTTAAGTTCGCTATAATTAACAGTAGCTTCATCGGGCTATTTATTTCGAAAAGGAGGTTTGACGAAAATGAATATTAGTCAGCTAGAAACCTTACTCACAATTTCGAAAACGATGAGCTTTCGCAAAGCTGGCGAGCTGCTTAATCTTACACAACCCGCTGTTTCTGCTCAAATTAAGAGCTTAGAGGAAGAATTTAATACAATTCTTATTGATCGAAATCAACCGGTTACATTAACGGATCATGGTAAAGTATTTCTTGAACACGCAGAACGAATGCTCGCAATTGTAGAAGAACTAAAGCAAAAATTGTCTGACCTTAATGATAATCCGCAAGGTCATATTATTTTAGGTACTACTGCATCCATTGCAGTACAAATTTTACCGCGCGTTCTTTCGTACTTTCAAAACCAATATCCGCTAATTAAAACTACAATACATACAATGCCCTCCGTTCAAGTAATGAGCGCTGTAGACAACGGAACCGTTGATATCGGTATTACCTATTTGAGTGAAAAATCAGCAACCGTTAGCTCGTCAACACTTTACTACGATACATTTGAGCTCATTGCGGCTCCAGAAAATCCTTTGAGCCAATTCGATTTTCTTACGATTGATCAGCTTAATAATGTCCCGCTTATTATGCTTTCTCCTGATACACTTGGTCGACGCTTTGTTGAACAAATCTTTCGTGAGCACAACATCCAGCCCAATATCGTGATGGAGCTTTCTAGCAGTGAGGAAGTTAAACGTATGGTGGAGATCAATCTTGGCGCTGCAATTGTTTCCAAGTTATCCATTGAACATGAGCTAAAACTCGGTACAGTCAAGGTTATTCGAGTCGAAGAATTCCAAGTTTCTCATCCTGTAGGTGTTATTTATAAATCAGGTCGTTATTTGAACTCCGCAATGCAGCAATTTTTAAGTGATTTAAAAGGGATGCCTGAATATCAATTTATGAGTACGGAGTAAATTGGGCAAGTTAATAGATACGAATTGTTTTGTTACATGTAAAGGTAATAACTTATGCTTTAGAAGTACTTTTCATATGCAGAGGGCAAGTCATGGTGTTTACATGAAAAGTTTGAGGAGAGATTAAAATGACTATTTCAGGAAACCAAGCTGTAAAGTTTGACATGCATACTCATCACCAGCGTTGCGGACATGCTGATGGATCGATTGAAGATTATATTCAAGCAGCCATCGCCAATGGGTTTCATGCAATTGGAATCTCAGATCATACTCCTTATTTTGCTCATGAGCTTGATCAACCATTCCCAGGGATTGCAATGGCAAAAAGCCAGTTTGCTGAATATGTTCAAGAAGTGCTTGAGCTAAAGAAAAAGTATGAAGGAAAAATTGACGTTCTGCTTGGCATTGAATCAGATTTTTTCCCGCAGCATTTTTCCATTTATAAACAAGAGCTTCAGCAATACCCAATGGACTATATTATCGGATCCGTACATCAAGTTTCTGGCGTAAGTATTTTTAATAAAAAACGCTGGAATGGTTTAACCGATCGAGAAAAAATTGCAACAAAAGAGCTTTATTACGATTTAATTGCTCAATCTGCACGCACTGGTTTCTTTCAAATTTTAGGGCATATTGATGCAATGAAGGGATACTACCCTGAATTTTCCGATATTCCTGCGTTTGAAAAAATCGACGAGACATTAAAGGTTATCGCTGAACATAATGTTGCAATTGAAGTTAATACATCAGGCAGTACGAAAGATGCTGGCGGCTGGTACCCGTCACATGATATTTTAGAGCGTGCTCACCATTTCGGTGTAAAAATATCGTTTGGTTCGGATGCACATACCCCACGCCGTGTCGGCGAAGATTTTCAGCAAGTTGAGCAAACTTTGCGTGATATTGGTTTTAAAAGCTGGGTTTATTATAAAAATAAACAAGAAGTAGTTGTGCCATTGTAAATTCCTTCTTCTTGTTTTAGCTTCAAATAAGTGAAGCAGCGGTAGATTAGAGCTGAGCTCCTAAATCTGCCGCTTTTTGTTGTATGTGATAGAAAATACGATGACTTAGGAAGTGACTGCATGTGGTTAACTCTTTCAATAGCTAGTGCAATTATTTTCGGCAGTGCAGGCTGGTTTATGAAAATGTCGCAAATGAAAGGCGGATCTGTAAATGTTCTGCTCATTTGGCTTTATATCATTGGAACGCTTGGCTTCGCAGCTCATGCTATTATTGAAAACAGCTATACTCAGCTCGTATCACCCACGGTATGGCTAGCTGGCTTTATTATCGGGGTAGGCTCAGCGTTTGGTAATTATTTGTTTATGAAAGCATTGGAGCTTGGACCAGCAAGTCTTACCTCTCCGCTTTCCAATAGCAATATTGTGCTTGTTGTGCTGATGGGAACCTGGATTTATAACGAAAAATTAGGGATATTGCAAATTATAAGCATCATTCTGCTGCTTGTCGCTACGGTGTTGATCGCACAGAAAAAAGAGAATAAAGGGATTGTTTCAAACTCATGGTATGGGTTAATTGCGTTATCGGTAGTTATGTTTGCCTTGCGTAATGGCGGGTTAAAGGTTACTGCTGAATTAGGTTATGCGTCTGCACCAGTATTATTTATTGCTTATTTGTTGTCGATTGTATTTTTTATCATTCCGGTTCTAGGTGAAAAGAAAAACAGACAGGAGCTACGACATCATTCAGCAAACTGTATTGAGTCTCAAGGCATATCTAATAATTTAATTGAAATAAAGCAAAATAAAAATTTTAAACCGATAATCAAAAATAGCGCTAGCTCAATTGGCTTACGTTTCGGAATAATTAGTGGTTTATGTTCCTATGGCGGCTTGCAGCTCTACGCGGTTGCTCTGCAATTTGGACCTGCTAATCTCGTTGCTCCTATCTTTGCAACGAACGGACTGCTTGTCTCCTTGCTTTCGATCCTAATTTACAAAGAACGACTAAATAAATTGCAATCGATTGCCTTTATATGCTTGCTGCTTGGCTTAATATGTATTCGCATCACTATCTAATAACATTTATTCCCAGCCTATTTTTGCGCATACGGTTATGTTATGTACTTACTTATATTAAGTCAATATGGTACAATATAGGGAAGGAAGGTGGTACGGATGGACTATTCGATGATGTGTCCAAGATTTGAATCAGCAACAGATATTTTGGGTAAAAAATGGACAGGAAAAATTATTCATGTACTGCTTGGCGGTCCTAAACGATTTAAGGACATAAAAGAGCAAATTCCTGAGATGAGTGACAAAATGCTTACCGATCGAATGAAAGAACTGGAAGCTGTAGGAATTATTGCTCGTAACGTGTACCCAGAAATGCCTGTACGTATAGAATATGAGCTAACTGAAAAAGGGCTCGATCTTGAACCAGTGATTTGCTCTATTCAACAATGGGCTGAAAAATGGATAAATTAGTGAAATAGCGTGAGAAATAGGCGTTCAATGCCTAATTTTCACGCTATTACTTTGTGCTTCGCCAATTAGCTGGAAGTTTAATCGAAATTCCAGCTAGCTGCTTCGAATCAAAGCCCAGCAGTAGAACCCACCTCTATTTCAATGTTTGGTTCTACCTCTAATTTCAGAGTGGGAAAATTAGCGGAAGTGTTAACACTACCACCACCCCCAACAACACCTGTACGGGCAGACCTACCTTTACATAATCAATAAACTTATATTTTCCTGCTGACATGACAAGCGCGTTTGGCGGCGTCGAAAATGGTACAGCAAAGCACATGCTGGCTCCAATCGATACAGCAAATAAATACGGAATAGGATTGACGTCCATTGAGATTGCTGCAGCAAAAGCAATCGGTGCAAATAAGACAGCACACGCAGTATTGCTAATAAATAAGGTCATAAAGGAAGTCGCAAAATAAATACCTGCAAGCAAGGCAAGCGGACCATAGCCACCTATACTGTTCACTAATCCTTCCGATAACAATTCGGCTGCTCCAGTTTTTTCGATCGCAGTTGACATCGGAATCATTGCCCCAATTAACACGATACTTTCCCAGTTTACCGTTTTATAGGCTGCTTCCATATTCGGCAAACATCCTGTCACCACCATTAATATCGCTGCCACCATAACACATATAACCGCCGGTACAACATTAATAATCATCGCAATAATCATTAAAATCATAATCGCAGCAGCGAGCGGCGCTTTATGGCTAAACGGTATTTTTGCTGCTGCATCTGCTGGCTGCCCTACGACAACAACATCCTCATGCTCTAAAGCTAGTCTTGAAATATGCTTCCATTCCCCTTGAATTAGCAGTGCATCTCCTGCTTTAATCTTTTCTTCTTTTAAATCCTTTAACAAATACTTACCTTTACGTTGTATTCCTAAAATATTAACATGATAGCTTTCACGAAAGCCTGAGTACTTAACTAACTGATTAATATGCTTGGAATTCGAAGGGATTAATACTTCCGCTATACCAATTGTCGGAGTTGCTAAGCCTTCAAGTATTTCTCCTCCTTCTCGTTCCACCTGTTCCTCAGTTAGCAAAATTAACCCTTCTGCTTCACAGAAATGAGCAATATCATCATACTCTCCTGTTACGTACAATAAATCATTGCTGTTAACAGTAGTCTGCGGACCAGCTAGTTCAACATCCAAAGTTTTGAAAAAAGGATTTTTTTTCGACTGGCGTCTACGCACCTCATGAATATGTACATAATAATGATCTTCAATAGATAGTTCCTTCAATGTTTTATGAAGCATTGTAGATTGCTCTGAAACTTGCAAGCGATATAAATTATTTCCCAGGCTATATTGATTAGCTAAATCAGACAATGAGCGTTGTTTGCGACGTTTTCCGCTGCTTTGCTCATTTGCAGGCAGCATCCATTTACTAAATAAAGCGATAAGAATTGTCCCTGCAATCAAGCAAATTAAACCTGTTGGTGCAAAGGAAAAAAAACTTAACGGCTTATATCCACCTTTTTCCAATGTTTCACTAATAACCATATTAGGCGGTGTCCCAATTAAAGTAAGCATTCCGCCTAAACTGCTGGCAAAAGCAAGCGGCATTAATAGGCGACCTGAATGGACACCAGCACTTGCAGCTAAGCTGACGACAATTGGCAGCATTACCGCTACCGTGCCAGTATTACTAACAAATGCACCAATTAATGAGGCAGATATCATCACAGTGAGCAGCAAGCGAGTTTCGTGATTTCCTGAGAATTGCAGCAACTTACCACTGACAATTTTAGAAAGTCCAGTTTGAAAGATTGCTCCGCCAACAACAAATAGTCCAATCATCATAATAACGACAGAACTTGAAAAACCTGCTAATGCTTCATTCGTATCAATCACTCCGAAAATAACAAGTAAGCTTAGTGCACAAATAGCAACGAGATCGGAGCGTATTTTTCCACTAACAAATAAAACTGATGCAATAACTAATATAGCTAGAGTTAGTATCATTTCGACATTCATATTATGCAGTTCCTCCTAATTTTGCTGCTCAAACTGCTTATTGCTCGCTAATTGTGGCATAATTGTCCTATCTATTATGTATTGTAAATAAGCATATTAGACTTGTAGATGATATTTGTCACTTATATCCCTTTTACTATACGATCAACTATACGAGACAAAATAAAAAACGTCTCTTAATAATAACAGACTAAAAATTCAAATCTGTTTCATTAAGAGACGGAATTGGTTATTTCAAATTATAAACCTGATGTAGCTTCTAAGCTAATTGTATCGCCCGCTTTACCTTCCGTTTCAAACAGAATAATCTCATTTTTTCCTGCTTGTAGTAATGGTCCTGGAATATACAGTCGTTTTTGTGGTCCTGCTTCCCAGAAACGGCCAAGATTAAAGCCATTAATAAATGCGACACCTTTCCCCCAGCCAGTAAAGTCGAGGAAAGTATCTCCTGCCTCATCTACTTCCAACTCGAACCGATAAAATGCAGGTACTCCTGACATGTAACCTCTTGTAAAATCAAGCTTTTCTAAATTAGTTAGCGGCAAACGATAGTGCTCCCAGCCACTTTGGAAAGCACCGTTTACAATGACGCCGCCTTTAATCCCTTTATGCTGGTTATTCATCTTCACCGAGTAATTAACTCTGCCCATATTCTCTACTAAAATCGAAAGCTGATTTTCTGGAGCATTAAGTTCGAACTGCTCTTTCAGCTCCATATCCAAATCATACTTTGTAAACTTATGCTCTCCGTTAATGTAAACATGAGCTCGATCTGTAACTTGAATTAAACGGAAGTCTTCAATATTTCTCGCTTTTCCTAGTTGAGATTGATATAGCACATAACCAAAAGGTTGATCAAGCGCCTCCATCGTTAATGGATAAGGCGAATAAACTGGTGTAGCTAACAAATCCAGCACTTCAAACAAGGCGACCTTATCTTTTACTGCCAATTTCCCGTATTCTTTTTGCTTAATGTCTGTCGTATATTGAACCTTCGGCAGCTCTATAAAACGTCCGATAACCTCTTGGAAAGCTTTATACTTTTCTGTAATCTGTCCGCTTTCAGAAAGCAGTGCATCGTAGTCATAGGAAGTCGTATCTGGAGCGAGCTTCTCATAATAGTTCGCACCATTGGAAAAGCCGAAATTCGTACCTCCGTGGAACATATAAATATTTACACTGCCCTCTTCGAGGATATGCTCCAGCTCCATTGCTGCACTAGCAACATCTGTTGTATGATGCTCCTCATCTCCCCAAGCATCAAACCAGCCAATCCAAAATTCCATAACCATTAATGGCTTCGTCTCACCGTGGAACGCTTTTAAGCGCTTAAAGTGCTGCTTAATATTTGAGCCGCAATTAATAGTTGGCAGGGCTATATCTGGAATTGAACCGTTATCCAACATATCATGCCACGGACCGTCAGAAGTAACAAATGGAACGACCGCACCATGTTTGCGCATTAAGTCTGCAAGTGAGCGCATATATGATAAATCATTAGCATATCCGCCATATTCGTTTTCGACTTGCATCATAATGATTGGGCCGCCGTAGTTGATTTGAAGATCGACGAACTCTTTAAATAAACGTTCAAAATAACGATCAATTTTATCGAGAAATGGTTGATAGCTAAATCTTACTTTCATATTCGGGTCCTTTAACAGCCAATAAGGCAGCCCGCCAAACTCCCATTCCGCACAAATATAAGGCGACGGTCTTAATATGACATAAAGCCCTAACTGTGCTGCAGTTTCGATAAATTTACGAAGATTGTAAATACCCTCGAAGTTATACTGACCCTCATATAATTCATGCATATTCCAAGGTACATAGGTTTCAACGGTATTACAGCCTAGAGCCTTTAACTTTTCTAAGCGGTCCTGCCAATATTCAGGAACTACTCGAAAATAATGAATGGCTCCAGAAATAATTTTAATTGGCTCATCATTTAAATAAAACTGATCTGCGATCTTAAACTCCATCCCTTGCTTTCCCATGCTGCATCCTCCAATCGAATTTTAACCAACAATACCGGATTGTTCGAAGTTTTGTACAATTTTCTTTTGTACAGCAAAATAAATAATAAGCAGCGGCAATAGATAAATAAATGCTGCAGCCTGCTTCACTGCATCGAAAGCAAAAACATTTGCTCCTGGTATACTGTACCATGTTTGAAGCGCATATAAAATGTTATTTACATTATTCGAAGCAAAAGTTTGTGTTAGCTTAATACTTAAATAAGGGCCATCTGGATGAAAAAAGCCAGTATAATACGTATCACCGTAGTTCCAAACAAATGATAAAATACCAACTGTCATAATTGCAGGAATCGCATTCGGCAAACAAATGCTAAAATACGTCCGATAGAACCCGCTACCATCAATTAATGAAGCCTCTTCCAGCTCTTTTGGCAGCCCCTTGAAAAACTGTGTAAACATAAATACAAACATACTTTGCTTTACACCAAAACCAAAGACAGCAAGTAAAATTAACGTAATTGGTTTATTTATAAGATCAATACTATCGCCTGTCATTAAATTAATAATGCCTAAAATATCAAAGTCCTTAAAGTTCAAATATTGGGATATTAACAGCGATTGCGGAGGCACAACAAATGTAAGAATGACAAGAAACAAAATAATGTTTCTCCCCCAAAATTGCACCCTGCCAAGCGAATAACCTGCTAGCGCACAAACAAAGATTTGAATAACTGCAATTAAAGCCGCATATAAGATAGATTGCAAAATCGGCATGCCATTACCGAAAACAAGCCGAATCGCTGCTTTAAAGCTTACCAACGAAAACTCGATCGGCACCCATATCACATCTGGATTACCGAGATCCTCCATATCGTTCAGGACCGTTGGTACTAATTTTAATAACGGATATAGAATAGCAAAACCAAGACCAACAACGAGCGAAATAAACGCATACCAATAAATAATTTTCCCTATCTTTTGCTTTACTGCATATAACGTGATAGGTATATGCGTTTTACTTTTTTTAGGTTTATTCGCATTAGTATTCGGATTAGCTGGCGTTACTTCAGTTGGAGTCATGCGGCTTCACCACCTTGTTAATTACTAGCATTAAAACTAAAAGGTCGATCAGAACGTTAACAAGATAAACGACAGAGAGCGCTGAACCAGTACCAATATTGTTACGATTAAAGGCAAAACGATAAATTTCTGTAGAAATGGATGATTTCAAAAACATATCTACAAAAGTATAAATCATTGCAAACATCGTAATATTGGCTAACAGCGGCAATGTAATTTTCCAAAAAACCTCATATGCGTTTGCGCCCTCAATTTTTGCTACTTCATATAACGAGGTGTTAATTGATTGTAAGCCAGCTAGAAAAATTAGCGTTTGAACCCCTGTTTGCGAAATTAACATAAAAACCCCATTAATAAGATCAGAAATAAATAATGTTACATCACGCGGTAAAAATGTATATTCTCGCAAAAAATCTAAAATAAAACCATTGTCAAACGTTTCCGTAATCGTGGCATCGGCCACGTCACCGCCAGTCGTAACGAGCGTTAAATCAACGACAACCTTCAAGCCTAATACTATTGGCAAGAAAAAGATAACTCTGGCAAGTCCCCGTCCTTTAAAGTTTGCATTAACTAAGATCGCGCAAAATAAGCTAAATAGCACAATAACAGGAGTATTAATAAAAATATCAATATTCTCATCGGTAAAAATTCTTAAAAACTGCGTACTTTGGCTAGATACTTCAGTAGTGAACAATTCAACAAAGTTTTGCAAGCCAACATATTGCAGACTCATTCCTCCAGAATCAGCAACACCGACTTTATGGAAGGAATATTTGATTGTGCTAATTAACGGCTTTACAAAAAAGATAATAAAGCCAACTAACCAAGGAAGCACAAAGATGATACCGTTGATTTTGCGCATATTCGTATGAGAGATATGAAGTTTTCTCGCCTTATGTGCGGTATCTTCCATTTTCTAACCTCCCACTAAATGATGATGTAACCAAGTGCATCAAGTTGTTGTCCTTCAATCGTTACGGCAAATTTATTATAGTTAACAATCACTTTTACTCCTGAGGCATAGCTTGTTTCGAATACATTTTCTGCGAGCATGCGGTGGTTAACGATTTCTTGTGAACCGATCTTCGCTAACCCAGCACTGTATTCCTCATACAGCTCTTTTATTCGTTTTTCAACAACTCGATATTCTGTGGCAAAGTAATCTCGATATTCGGAGTACTTGAGAATATCCACATTTTTAGCAGTTAACGTAAATTTCGGAATACTGCCTAGCTCTAACGCTTGTAAAATAAAGTAATTGCTGCGCTCTGCTGATAAATTCACATTTAACGTTGTATACTCTG
Source organism: Paenibacillus sp. plas6 (assembly GCF_057221655.1). Lineage (NCBI taxonomy): Bacteria > Bacillati > Bacillota > Bacilli > Caryophanales > Paenibacillaceae > Paenibacillus > Paenibacillus sp. plas6. The sequence goes on from NZ_CM170151.1 coordinate 578,691, forward strand.
TCAAACCATTCATTACTAATTGTCTAAATGGGATAGACACATACATCGTTCCATAATCACTGCTTTCTCGGGATATGTTTACAGCATACTTTGCATAGCCAAGTTTATCGGCGTTAGGATTATCTAGTGCAATTTTTTTAACTTCCGTTAACTTCTGCAAATTGTCTTTTACAATTTGATTAGCAACAATCGGATCAACCACTTCTTTATTTTTGTAGCTTGCATAATACGTTGAACCGAAATCATTTACAAAAATATTGTGATATTGTCCCGAATCCTTTATAAATCGCTCAACTGTGTTGCTTAAATGCAGTGGATCGACTAAATATTCATTGGTCGTACCGTCAAATATACCAAGTGCCAAATTATACTTTTGAATATATTGCGGCTTATTATTAAAGCCATAAACGGCATGGCGCTTTGGTTTAAATCCGTCCCTTAACTCAAGCACTCTCATTAAATCAATGTTGAAAAATAGTTCATGATTGTTGCTTGCTGCATAATTCATAAGCTGCTCTAGCTCGGCTTTGCTGCCGTTCACTTTAACGAGATCTGCTTTATTGCCGATTGAATTACGCAAGCCATCATTAAATACTCCTTTATAATTGATAACTGTCGATATGCCCTCTAAATCCTTTAAAATATCAACTAACTCGTTATAGCTTGTCATCGTATACTTTTTATCGTATGGAATTCCTAAAAACCGCTTCTCTAATGTTAAGGCGCCAATAACATCTAAAAATAGCTTTGGCGAATGGTCGTAGTTAAGTTCTAATCCATATTGATCGACTAAATAGGTTTGATAAGCTTTAGCGAGATCATAGTAATTTACTTTGCTTGCAAACAGCTTATAACGTACCGTATAGTCAATATCGATAATCTCTGTTGCAGAAGTAAACTTTGCCTCATTTTCACTATATGGACCAAATACCTTTACACGAGAAAACTGCATCGTATCAAAGCTGCTATACACTTTGTTATATGGTGTTCCGCCAAGCGATGTATCCTCAACACCAAGCTGCACTTTAATTTTGCCAAGCTCTGCTCCTTTTTCGACGATACCGAGTAGACCGCTGGACTTGCCCTTCTGATCGCTATAGTATAAGCCAAACACTGGCATCATTAAATTTTCAGGAAACTCGGGGCTTTCATAAATTGTGTCATAGTAGTTATTGTTATAAATTGGCCGCTCATACTCTGGATAGCTTCCGTTAAAGGCATTCATCTTAAACAGCGCGCCAGCTCCATCAGGAACAAAAATATAGCCTTCGCTTACATTTTTAGCTGACGTCATGCCAAAGGAAGGAAATACGGAAATATTTTGCATCGTGTAAAAATCATTGCTACTCACAATTTCATAAGTCGGAACCTTAACAATTAGCTCGCCGTTATCTAGCTTTACTTCCATCGTCACAATAAAGTTTGCTGGCTGGGTAATCTGCACAGTAAGTCCATGAAGCGCACTCTCTTCAATTAACATCTCTGTCGTGTAATCAATCGCCTTAGTCATCGCAATTAAATCACGCACCAACGTTAATGGAGGCAAACCAGCGAATTTGTAATAGTACAGATCATTGGCTTTGTCGTATTGATAGGTTAACGATAATGACTCTTTATATTTCGTTGCCTGCGCTTCAGTTATCGCCCCTTCTGCTAGCTTTTGCTCAATTTTGTCAATAAAATGAGCTTGATAATGTTCCGCTGTAATTTTTTGCGGCACATATTCATTTAAGCGATACGATTCCGTTTCAAAAAAATCAAAAACAATTTGTACCCCGTTTTCAATCTGATAAAGCTTATAGCGCTGATTTTGAATTGCAAATGTATAAGCATCCCATTCGTATAGCGTGTTATCTTTGCCTAAATACTTAATAATAATCGGAGACTTATCAATTGCGCTGCTATCCTTATCAAGCGCTAAGCTGCTCCATTCTGTCCGAGTATTACTATCGACAACCTTAACATTTAATGTTTTTGTATCAATATACAGATCTTTTCCTTCACTGCTAGCTAATTTCACATTGCCTGCTTGCTGATCCAGCTCCTGAATCACCGCAGTTTTCCCTTCCTTAACGTATTCTGGCAGTGCTTGCCGCTTTATGCCCAATGCTTTTAATTGCGAAGGGATTAAAAATAGTGAAATAATAAGGATTAATAGAATCGCCGCAATGAATATCTCTTTAACTCCCGCATATCGGATACGGTTTAATGTTGTATCTCCTAGATTTCTGAGCACATTGCGTCACCACCTTTTGGTCATTTCACTAAATACCGAGGTAACAAAGCCGATTACTTTACCCATAAGCGTAAAATAAAGCATTGCCAAAAAGATAATAATGATCGCAGCGATAAAGGTCGCTAATATCGTTACGATATTCGTTAAAGCACTGTATTCATGTACAACACATAAGCCGCAAAATAGGAGAAAGCAAAACCAAACCATGCCAATCATCGTAAATGCCCTTAACAATGGTGCCTCTTCCAATGTTACGAAATTACTAAGCACAATGCCGACAATATCAAACAATAGCTTCGGCACTAAGGCATAGCACATCACAATAAAAATATCTCCTATTGAGCCATTACCATCAAACAGCGTTGTAATGCTCCAATTGCTTATAAGAAATAAAACTATCGGAAATAACGTCGTAATAAAAACAACGACACTGTTTAAGTAATGAATGGGAAAACTGTTTAATATAAACCCTGTATATTGATAGTCTAAAACCCCAACAATGCCAACGAGCATTAGCACGATAGTAGGTAAAATATAATTTTTCTTCCGATGATTAATAACGTCATAAAATCCATCAAACGGATGGAACAATACATTAAACATTAGCTTTCCATCTGCAATCATTGACATAAATACAGATCATACCCTTTCTAAACGGATTTATTAAGTAATAAGCATTGCTTAACCGTTCTTTCTGTTATATCTGTATTCCGAATAAATTAGGTAGCCAGCTATAAGTAAAACCGGCAACACAAGCCAAACAAAGTAACGCTGGATAAAAATATTGCGGTAACCAGCAAACGCCTTAGAGTAATAATTTCGCGCATTGCCTAACTTGGTATAGTACATCGCTTTTTCATATTCATCCTGCATTAAATAGTTTCTGCCTACACCGGTATAAGCAATATCATAGTTAGCATTTAGTTCAAGCGTTTTGGCATAGCTTGTTCCCGCTTCTTCCCATTGCCCGTAATAATATTGCTTCTCGGCATTTAATGCCGCTTCACCAAACTCAGTTGGCTGATAAATATGTGCCACTGCAAATTGCTTATCAGCAATAATTAATTTGTCACCAAACCAAGTAATCGCTGATGGATCACGCACATCGCCTTTTAAATAACCTTTCGAGCCAAAAATATTTAATAGATCCCCTTGGAAGTTGTAAATAAATACTCTTCCTTTATTTTTATCAAGCAACGCATAGACCCCATAATCAGAAACGGCGATATCCACAAACTGACTGCGATCATCTTTCGATAAACGAACCACATCACCAATTACCCAAAAATAGCCGTTTTCCATTAATACATTTTCACCCTTCGCATTAAAGCGAAACACTTGATCCTGGGCAGAAGCATCATAAGTCGTTGCATAAATCATCCCTTCAGCGTCTAACGATAAATTGTTAAAGGCAGGAGCAAATACTTTTTTCATTTTCTCCTTTTGTTCGCTTGTAGCCATCGTTTTCCAAAAGTGATCGATTAAATTAACTTTTGGCTTATTTAAACCAAAATATCTGGAGAACGTACCATTGTTATGAATTTCAATAATCCCTTCGTAGCTCCCTTGAACGATTACACTTATTTTTCCATCCTTATCAACAACGATTTTGGAAGGCTTGAACAGCGTTACACCGACCATATTTTCAGGCTTTTCAATAATTCGTTTTAAATAATAGTTTTTGCCGTCCAGCACAACAATTCGCTCTGCACCTGTATCCGCTATATAAATCTCTTGACTGTACTCGTGATAAAAAACTCCTTCAGGTTTATCAAGCATAAGCTGTTTATTGGTCGCAGCATTAACGATAATTTTATTGTTTTCATCACGAATAAGCTTAATCGACTGAACAAGCTCTAAATTGCTATTTAACACATTGATTCTGCTTTCCACAGTATCGACTAGAAAAATTCGCCCATCCCTGCTTACAAATACATCATCAATGCTGCCTAGCTTAATACTGCCTAAATGCTGTTGATTGATCGTATTTACCCACTCAAAGGCAGGCAAACTGCGCGGAGTATCTCCCCAATAATCGTAAATATAATTTTCTTCTAGCGTATGTTCAGCAAACACTGGAGTGGAGGGAAGAAGCAAACATAATACAATTATGAATAGTAGAACCCTCTTTTTCTTCATAGCTGCTAAACTTCCTTTCCCTATGTTTATAGAGCTGCTGATGCTTATTCCACTTATTCCTTTATCCCCGTTGTTGCCATCGTCGATATGACATTACTTTGTGAAATAATAAACACCACAACTGGTACAGTAAGCATAATTAAAGTAACAGCAGAGGCAACCCCTGTCCGCGCAATACCTGCATTGACAATTTGTGATAATGCATAACTGACTGGCTTCAATTTTTCCGTGAAAATAACGCCGCCTCCTGTCGTTCCCCATAACGACTGAAACGATAAAATAATTAACGTAATCCAAGCAGAACGAGATAAAGGCATCATAATTCGCCAAAAAATCGTAAATTCACCCGCTCCATCAATTTTAGCCGCTTCAATTAACGGATCTGGCACTTGCACCATAAAATTCATCATTAGGAACAAGCCTAACGTTCCGCCGATCGAAGGCAACAATAATGCCCAATACGTGTCGATCATATGGAGCTTAGACATAATGATATAGTTGGGCAATGCCGTAACCGTGCCGTTAAACATTAAGGAATAAACGATCAGCTTGGACATCGTTTTGGAGCCGGGAAAAACATATTTCGCAAGCGGAAACGCCGCCATTGAACCGACGATCACTGTGCCAATCGTCCCTACTGCTGTAATGAAAATCGTATTAAAAATATATCTTGTCATCGGCACCCATGAATTTCCAATAATAATAAATAAGTCTTGAAAATTCGTTAACGTCGGTCGCATAACAAATAGCTTTGGCGGAAAAATAAAGATTTCATTTAACGGCTTAAACGCATTATTAATTATGAAAATTAACGGCCAAACGCTAAATAAGCCAAATATGCCGAGTATGAGCGTAAGTGACATATCGCCTAGTATACTGCGATTTCTTCGTCTAAATTGGCGAGAAATATATGCTTTTTTTATCGCTGTAATCGGATTCGTCATCTTACGCACCTACCTTTCTTAATGCTTTCTGCACGACGATATTTGTAAAGAGCATCGTAAAGAAGAGAATCGTTGCGATCGCAGAGGCATATCCCATTTCATAACGGATAAAGCCATAATCATGCAGATGCGTTAAAATCGTATGCCCAGAATATTCGACAGATGGGAATCCTGCTAATTCGATCGATAGCTGAGAAACCGAGAAAGATGAAGTAATTTGCATTACCGCACCAAATAACAGCTGTGGTCGCATGGAAGGAAGCGTAATATACCATAGCTCCTGCCAACGATTTTTAATTCCATCAATATTGCCTGCTTCATACAACGTTTTGTCGATATTTTGTAAGCCCGCAATAAAGGCAAGAAAGCTAACCCCTAAACTTAGCCATAGCTGAACGAGAATAAGAATTGGGAATACATATTCCTTTTTATCAAAAAACAGAATTGGTTCAGTAATAAAGCCAAAGCGCAGGAGCCATGAGTTCGCATAACCGTACATATCAGAGGAAAAGATAAGCTTCCAAATTAAATAGGCATTTCCTGAAATAGACGGCGCATAAAAGACAAGTGTCATAACTGCCCGCACTTTCGGGGTTAGCTCATTAATTAACCATGAAAAGACAAAGCACATTAAATAGCTGATTGGTCCTGTAATTAAAGCAAAGAACAGCGTATTTTTGACTGCGATCAAAAACACATCATCATTAACAATAAGATTGATATAGTTTCTAAACCCGACAAATGTAGGAGCTTCAAGCATATTGAAGGATGTAAAACTGATAATCATCGAAGTGATTACTGGAATCACAGTAAACACGATGAATAATAAAGCAAACGGCAAGATTAAGAGATATTTCGCCCCATGATCTTTCCATAGCTTCCTAAATGACCTATTGCTTTTTCTTCTCGTGATTGTTTGATTTGTCAGCATACTCTCTGTTTACTCCTTTTTCCTAGAATGCGAGATCGACATCAATCACTGCTCGTAAAATAAGATAGATGAAACTCCTGACGCTTTTTCGTAAGCTCCCTGTCAATCGCCTTGTTATTCAAATACAATGCTTCACGCGGATTTTCCCCGCTTGTAACAACAGCACGGAACGCGTAATCGATGGCACGAGTCGTCATATATCCGCCTGGCACCTCTGGTACACCGACTGTTGCAGCAAATTGATTTTTGAGTTGCCCTGCTGCTTTTAATGACCATGGAAGCTGATCAAGCACCTCGATATTTGCAGTCGGATAGCGAGCTGCAGAGCCCATAACTGCTTCCAACGCATTGGCATACTCCGTCTGTGTATCTGTAGATAACCACCACTTAATAAACTCCCACGCTGCTTCTTTATTGTCCGCATCATCTAGCATAATCGTATTAATCGTCGTTGCTACGACCTCATTGTTAATAGTTCCGTCTTCCTTCTGGATACCTGGCATTGGGGCAAATGACCACTGCCCGCGAATTTCTGGAGCAAACACTTCTAGCTGGTTATAGGTTGTATATGGGGCGATACCTGCTGGCATTTCACCCGTTCTAAAACGATTGGAAAACTCCGCTTGTACAGGAAGGCGATAGGTGGTAAAGAAACGCGTAACACGGCTAAAGGCTGACATTGCATTGTCCTCAGTTAATGCACTAGCAATACCGTAGTCATTTCCTTCGCCCTTGAACAAATCACCACCATATTGGAACACCATAGATGGCACTAACTCTTGTCCTGGAATATAAAAATCATAGTTATTCGCATGCAGCACCGAGATTACATGCTCTACCTCATCCCATGTCTTCGGTGCAGTTAAGTTTAACTGCTCGAAAATATCGTTTCGATAAAACAGCATAAGAAAGGTTTGCTGCTCTGGCAGTGCATAAATTCCTTCTTGAAATGTTACAGTGCGAAGTGCGCTATCATAAAACTTATCAGCGATTTCCGTGAATCCATCGAACTGAGAAAGATCTGCTAACGCATTACGCATTGCAAAGTTCACAACGGTTGATTGCGGAATTGATAATGCGACATCTGGTCCATTTCCTGCTAACGTTGCTGGCAGGATGACATCCTCTGGAATAAGCATTAAATTTACAGGAATATTGCTCTTTGGTGTAAAATTTTGATCAATTAAATCTTTAATGACCTGTGCTTGATCGCGGCCTGATGATACCCATACCGTAATTGCATCTTCAGAGTCATCGCCAAACATTTCAGACTCATCTACAAAAAAGGTTGAGAAAAAGCGAACAGCACCGTTATAAACGCTTACAAAAAAGTTTGGCTTTGCTTTTTTTAGCTCCGCTCCAGGTGCGAATAACGTAAAACTATCAAGCTGCAACGGCATTTCAGAGATCGAGGTAATCCACGTTCCTAGTGAAGAAATATTATTTGCTAGGGTAGCAATCTCATGAATGACCGATTCGGGCTTAGCCCCTATCCCTGCTGCCTGAACCTGCATTTTTTCGATCATTGCCGTCTTTTCGCCTTTTTCCCCAGTAATTCTTACTAGCTCATCGACAACCAATTTCAAGCGCTCGCTTTCCGCTTGAAATTGCTCAGCATAATTCGGTATTTTCTTAGTTATTTCATAATCAATATATTGGTCTGGCACTAGTCCAGTAATTTGCACCGTTTTCCGATAAAGATCATTTAGCACGAATACACTTTTTTCAACTTCTGATAGCGGCATTGCAAACTCGCCTAATACAACCTCCAAAGAAATTGTATTTTCGCCTTTATGAAGTAAAATGAGATATGGTTCATCTTCTTGCCCGATGACATAATTAACAAATCCTGAATGAAACGAAAACGGAATTGCCATCGCTTCTTTAAATGGCACTTCTCCATTTACTTTAAGCTGTCGATATGACATAACTCCGCGATTTGTATTTTGAACTCCACGGAAGGAAAGCTGATATAACCCCTCCTCCGGCACATCAATTTTCCACTCGATATAGTCACCAGGAGTTCGCCAATTTGAGCCACCGATTGCATTAAGCTTTATTTTGTACGGATGATAAGGCTCCGTATATGGATTGCTATAATCAGTAGCCATCGTAATATCGACTGATGATTTTTTAATCTCAAGCGTTTTTCCATCAATTCTTTCAGCTTGATAAACAAGATTTTCTTTATCGTACACTTTATAATGCTGCTTCCATTCCGCAACGACATCCTCATAGGAACGGATTTCTGGAGCTGCCTTAAGTGTCAGCTCATGTATTTCCATAGGCTCCTTGACCGATTCAAGCGTTATCGTATGTGTCCCCGCACTAAAGTAAAATTTATATGGTTCAAGATTTCTTCTTTGTGCATCGGCCAAATACACGGTCATAAGTTGCGGAGTTTCTACTGCTTGCGGCCTAATTTCATTTCCGTTGCGCTCCATAATTTGTTGACCGTTGCTATTATCCCAAACGCGGTTAAAAATGAGCTGATTCATTCCTTTGAAGTAGCTTTCATCATCAATACGCAGCATTCTTTCAATTTTAGAGTTGGTCCCATCAATCGGCTTATATGTTAGCTCGATATTGTAAAAACCGGCTTCTTTCACTTGAAACGACCATTTGATTGATCCTTGCTCTCCTGTGGCAACTGCATTGCCATTAACATAAGCCTCCATGCCATTTAGTGCTTTAAATGCTGTTACATCAACGTGAATTTCAGAAGACGACATTTTGCCATCATACCCATGAGCTGACAGGTATTCACCATAAGAATCCTCAATATATTGTTGATAGTGTTGATTGCTGTCCTCTAGCTCAATAGCAAAGACAGGGTCAGTGCTACCTGACCCTATCCCTGCAGGTATGAACATGGCTAACAATATGACAACCAATATAATTTTGAATGCTCCCTTTTTCATGCTCATACCATTAACCTCCGTGTAAATTACGAAGTGTCGTTATCGTCAAAATGAATTACTCAACTTTAACTTTGAGCGTTAAATCTGCAGTGTTGCCGACAAAGTCTGTTACGGTAATAACCACATCATATTCGCCAGGAGTTGTAACATCTAGCTCACTAATATCAGCAGTAATATTCTTTTTCAGATCAAAACCGTCTTTATCAACCGCTGATTCGATGAAATCATCTGCCCAATTAATTGCTGCTGCATCTTCATCTACGTTTACAGCACGATATTCTTCTTTAGCTGTCAATGTAGGAGCCGTTGTATGATTTGGATCGTAAACGATAACAGAATATTTTTTATTTGTTTCATTGCCTGCGTTGTCTTTAACGGAAAGAGACAAACCACCATCATATTTAGCTACGGATGCAAAATCGATCGCACTCGTATCGACTACAACTTTATCAAATGGAATATCGCCGTCCACCCCGTCTTTCGCAGTAACAAATTGATTCCAATCTATCGTTGACGGATCAGTGCCTGCTGCTACAGCAATTGGCACACCTGTTTCTGAGAAGGAAGGAGGCATATTATCTACTGGCGCACTTGCCTTTAATGCATTTTCAGTAGCGCTCATTGCATCAACAATTCGATTTTTATTTGCATCAATAGCTGCTGCATATTTAGGTGTACCATTTAAGCCATAAATCGAACTACCCATTATTTCTTCTTCCCAAATTGGTGCCCACGATAGAATCGTTGCAAACTCATTTGGCACTGGATCTGCGGATAGTGCCATAAATGCTTCCATTACCGCTTCACCATATGTTTCATTTGTTACATCGAAACCGTAGCTAAGTGCTGAGCTTTTTGCTTGTCTTGCTAAATAATCTAACGCTTTATCACTATTAGCTAAAGTTTTATAAACGGTTGACCAATAAATTCGATAAGCTTCAAGGGCAAGTCTAGTACGTTCTTGATCTATACCTTTTAGTACTGCCATTTGGTTACCAGGTGCAACCACTTGTTGATAAGCAGCATCATCAGCTGCTAGCCGGTCAGCTCTAGGGAAAGGCACTACGCCCATTGATTCACCGCGAGAAGCAAGTGATTGACCAGCCCCGCCTGACAACCAAGGCTCCATATTTGTGAATACGGTTTCACCATTGCCAAAGTCACTGCCATTCCAAGTCCAGCCTGGTGTAGGTGAATCGTCACTATAGCGAGCAGAGAACATTAAACCTTTGCTCATTAATCGGTCTATATATTCAATCGCTTCCTTCGCCTCTTGGGAATCTGCAGTTAAACCATTTGCACCATAAACTGCTCCGCCGTTAGAATGAATGGCTTGATACGCAGTTTGACGATAGTCCGTTTGGAAAGCTTTAATAGGCACATCTGTCCGAACTGGAGACATTTTGTTCGCATAGTACTCATTGACCTTTGTTAAGTAATCTTCAAATTTTGACCAAGTCCACTCGCCTCTTTTCCAAAGATCATGAGGATAGACAGTTTGACCATTTTCTTTCAAAGCATCAACTTGATCCAGATAATCAATGTTATATACAAGCGGCCAAGTAGAAACAAATGGCAGTTCATAGTTTAAGAAGTACACTGCACCGAACATTTGATTACCAAACATCCATGAATCATCAGGATCACTGAAAATATCTGCATACTCATCAAGCGGCTGGAAAATGTTTTGTCCAAGCAATGTACCTTGTGAGCCTCCCCATAACAGGGCAATATCAACAATAGGGTCATTCGCAAGAACTGATTTCAACAATGTTTCACGAACATCTTCCGGGTATTGCACCCATTCTACTTTAACGTTTAGCTGGCTTAACACTGCTTCTTCAGCAGCTTTTCTCGCTGCCAGTTGATCAGGAGCCATTCCTGGTTCGCCAGTTACTGGATCCGTCCAGTTTGGGTCATCCCCTTGTTGCCAGTGCGTACCAAATTTAATGACAATTGGCTCTCCTTTTGTTGTTTCGTTATTATCGTTCGTAGCAATAGGAGATGGTGTTGCGCTGTTTGTCGGGGTATTGTTTGAGTCAGACTTCGTACATGCTGCAATCAAAGTACTTAGAAGCATAAATATTGTTAACAACAAAAATGCTTTTTTCGGTCTACCTAACATAACCTGATTCCTCCTATATTCAACATTAATTTCAAAACAACGACTGCTAAGCTATAAATATAAGCGCTTACAAATTTGCTTTAATATAAAAGTTATTGCTCCCATCCTCCTCTCATTCGTCATTCTTGCATCAGTCCCCCAAATTTCCTAAATGAACATGTAACCTGTTTCATGAAACGGGTTTCATTTCTTTGAAAAAATATAAAAATAGAAAATCCCCTAATCACTGCCATTCTACTCTGTCATAATATTCCATGTCAATACGCGATTTTAATTATTAGAATAAATTGACATAAACGAGCAAAATTGAGTATATTATTTTTATTAAGCATGAAAGCGTTTTATTAATCCAGTTCCCCTAGCAACTATTCATCTAACCCCTAATTTTGATGCTTTATTATTTTTATTTATGAAACTGGTTTCATTTTGCTTCACTATTAACTTAGAGGACTTGGTAGAATGTCAATCCAAAAAAAAGTAATGCTGGCCGTTGTTGTTTGCGGTGTTATTAGTTTATTGGCTATAGCGATGATTTTGAATTCAAAAACAAATCAATCCATAAATTCAAATTCTGAGGAGCTAAATATGAAAACAAGTGCTGCGAAAACATTAGTGGCGGAAAATAAAGTCCATCTTATCGAACATGATGGAGTTTATGTTGCCTATGATAACGGATTTCCAATACCCGAATTCTCTACATGGAAATTAGACGAAGACAGACGAGAATATATCTCGTTAAACGGGGATTGGAAGTTTGCCTATGAACAGGAAATAAACTGTGCTGCCACAGCTGCTGACGAGCCTGCATGTTATGCAAAAAACTATGATGACAAAGCTTGGTCTGTGCAGCCCGTTCCTGCTAGCCTTGATCTTGCTTATGATGATGGAAAATATCAATATAAATTCGGCTCATTTTGGTTTAGAAAATCAATTTTTGTTGATGAGAGCTGGAGCGATAAATTTGTTAAGCTTAACTCGTTAGGCATGGGTTATCTAGCAAACATTTATGTTAATGACACGCTAATTGGCTCCAATGAAGGGGGCATGACGGCTTTCTCATTTAACGTTACCCCTTATCTTCAGTTTGGCGCGGACAATTTAATTGCGATTGAAATCGTACGACCAGCTCATGATCATCAAGATAATGGCGCATTACCGGCAGGCGGCTTTGACTGGTGGGATTACTCAGGAATTACAAGAGATATTTATTTGGAAGCTACCCTTCCTCTTACGATCTCGAAAGTGATCGTTAACGCTTCACCATTACAAGGAAAGATTGAGGCTTATGCTGTTTTATTAAATTACAGTCATTCAGAGCAAACTGTAGATTTGCTAGTTGATGCTGGCGTTGAACAAGTAGCGGCGCAAAGCAAGAGTGTAACAATTGCAGCCGATCAAGTTAAAGTCGTTTCCTTCGAATTTGCTGCTCCTTCTATCCAAGCTTGGTCTACGGATAATCCTAAGCTATATACATTAATTGCAGAAATATCTGATGGGGATAGATTAAAAACAACCTATGGCGCAATTGATATTGAAATTAACAAAACAAAAATACTCATTAATGGCGAGCAGGAATGGTTTAAAGGAGTTAACTGGCATGAGGAAAATAAGCAATCTGGACGCTCCCTATCACCAAAAGAATATGAGGCGGAAATAAACGTTGCAAAAAACGCTAATGCCAATTTGCTTCGTAATTCTCATTACAATCGCCATCCTTACGCCTATGAATATGCAGATAACATTGGCATTTATGTAATGGATGAAATCGAAAACTACTGGCTAAGTGAACAAGCGATTGGCCATCAGCTTCATGAAAAAGGGTTATCGCGTGAAAAAGCGATCGCCATGGCATGGAATCAAATAAACCATCCGTCTGTAGTTATTTGGAGTGTGGCAAATGAAAATACGCCAAATAATACGACACATCTTGCTTGGTTTAATGATATGCGAGATGCTATCCGACTAGTCGACCCTAAGCAGCGACCTGTTACCTACGCTTCAAATTCGCAACATTACCCTGTTGATATGTCCATGTCGGCAGCTGATATTATTAGCTTAAACGAATATTATGGTTTTCATGGCGGAGATGCGACTGATTATGGCGCTGCTGAATACCGAAATAAGCTAAATGAAATTCATGAGCGCTACCCAAGCAAACCGATTATTTTAACAGAAAACGGCACCTGGTCTACGTTAGGCGATCGTTCGCGTCAGCAATGGCATGCTGGCAACTTTGCTGCGCATTGGGACGTCACCGTTTCAGCACCGTTTACATCTGGCTATGTTTTTTGGAGTATGAAGGATTATCGAAGCAAAATGGATTATACGAAAAATGATGCTCAGCGATTATCATCAATGGGGCTTGTAGACTGGAACAATCTCACACCTAAACTTGTTTATTACTATTATCAGGAAGCAACCCTGAAAGGCGCTAATCGAATTTTAAACCCTAACTTTGAACGAGGGATCGAGGAATGGCAAGTTATTAGCACTCGCCCTGCTAATGAAGTTATTACGAATATAAACCAAGGATTGCAGCTTTCACTAAACGAACAAGAAAAAATACAGCTTAAGCAAGTTGCCTTTGATCTACTAGCAGGAAACTATATGCTGGAGCTGGAATTGCAAAGCGAGCAGTCTCCGGTAGCTGGAACCGTTGAGTTAAAATCAGCACATTTACCAAACGGTGGAGTAAGTTTAAGCTTTGCTCAAAATGGAATTATTCGACTGCCATTTATGCTTGAACATGTTGGTGTTACAAACGTTACAGTTCAATTAATGTTCGAAGGTAAGCAAAATGATGAAATAGTAACTTTACAATCTGTTAGTTTGTTACCAATTTTCGAGTAAGGCATGCATTAAATGATACTTAATTTTCAGAGCCAATGACAATTAGGATTGACATTGGCTCATCTATTATGTAAACTATTACTGATAATGATTATCATTATTAACTGACAAAAAAGACGTCAGAGTCGTAATTACTCTGACGTCAAAGTTAATAGTTGCTTGATTAGTATAGATTTATTGTTACATACCTAACCATTTTTTAAATAATAACTTCGTTGTATCACGATTCATTGCAGCGATTGAAGTAGTTAACGGAATTCCTTTCGGACAAGAGCGAACACAGTTTTGTGAGTTACCGCAACCTTCAATACCGCCATCTTTCATTAACTCTTCAAGACGTTCTTCCTTGTTCATTTCACCAGTTGGATGAGCATTAAACAAACGTACTTGTGAAATGGCAGCAGGTCCAATGAAGCTGTTGCGCTCATTTACATTCGGGCAAGCCTCTAGACATACACCGCAAGTCATACATTTAGACAGCTCATATGCCCATTGACGTTTTGATTCAGCCATACGCGGACCTGGTCCCAAATCATACGTACCGTCAATTGGAATCCACGCTTTTACACGTTTCAAGGCATTGAACATACGCTGACGATCAATAACAAGGTCACGAACAACTGGGAACGTGCGCATTGGTTCAATACGTATTGGCTGTTCAAGTTTATCGATAAGTGCACTGCATGCTTGACGCGGCTTACCGTTAATCACCATTGAACAAGCACCGCAAACTTCTTCCAAGCAGTTAGATTCCCAGACTACAGGCGTTGTTTTTTTGCCTTCAGCAGTAACTGGATTGCGCTGAATTTCCATTAAAGCACTAATTACGTTCATATTAGGGCGATAAGGAATGCTGAACGTTTCCTTGTAAGGCTGTGAGTCTGGTTTATCTTGTCGCGAAATTATTAAAGTAACCGTTTTGCTAGCAACAGTTGCTTCAGCCATACTTATTCTCCTTTCTTTTTATCTGATGTGTAGTCACGTTTACGAGGCGGAATTAAGCTAACGTCAACATCCTCATAAGAAATTTTTGGACCTTCTGGTGTCCAATCAGCGATTGTTGTCTTTAAGAAGTTTTTATCGTCACGCTCAGGGAACTCTGGCTTATAATGTGCACCGCGAGATTCATTACGCATTAATGCACCTAAAGTCATTGCTTCAGAAAGCTCTAACATATTCCAAAGTTGACGAGTAAATGCTACACCAGCGTTATTCCATTGTGCTGTGTCATTAATGTTAATGTTTTGATAGCGTTGTTTTAGCTCCTTAATTTTGTCAATCGTTTGCTGCAATTTATCATTGAAGCGAACAACTGTCATATTGTTCGTCATCCATTCACCAAGCTCTTTGTGAAGCATATAAGCATTTTCTGTGCCGTCCATTTTTAGGATACGCTCATATTTTGCTTGTTGCTCACGCACATAACGATCATAAACTGAAGAAGCAATGTCTTCAGCAGATTTGCTTAAGCCTTTAATGTATTCAACCGCTTTTGGTCCAGCTACCATACCACCATAGATTGCAGATAGCAAGGAGTTGGCACCTAGACGGTTCGCACCATGATATTGATAGTCGCACTCACCAGCGGCGAATAGACCAGGAATATTGGTCATTTGGTTGTAATCAACCCACATACCGCCCATTGAGTAATGTACGGCAGGGAAAATTTTCATCGGAATTTTACGTGGATCATCGCCCATAAACTTCTCATAGATTTCAATAATACCGCCAAGTTTTACATCAAGCTCTTTCGGGTCTTTATGAGAAAGATCCAAGTAAACCATGTTTTCTTGGTTAATACCAAGCTTCAAGTCAACGCAAACATGGAAAATTTCACGTGTTGCAATATCACGTGGAACTAGGTTTCCGTAAGCAGGGTATTTTTCCTCAAGGAAGTACCAAGGCTTACCATCTTTATATGTCCAAATACGTCCACCTTCACCGCGTGCGGATTCACTCATTAGACGTAATTTGTCATCGCCTGGAATTGCAGTTGGATGAATTTGGATAAATTCGCCATTTGCGTATTTAACACCTTGCTGATATGCAGCACTTGCTGCAGTACCAGTATTGATAACAGAGTTTGTCGTTTTACCAAAGATGATACCAGGTCCGCCTGTCGCAAGAATAACTGCATCGCTGCGGAACGTTTGAATTTCCATTGAACGCAAGTTTTGAGCAACGATACCGCGACATACGCCATCATCATCAAGTACTACACCAAGAAATTCCCAATGTTCATATTTGGTAACGAGACCAGCTGCTTCCCAGCGGCGTGCTTGTTCATCAAGCGCATACAATAACTGCTGCCCCGTTGTTGCACCGGCAAATGCTGTACGATGATGCTTCGTACCACCGAAACGGCGGAAGTCTAGTAGCCCCTCTGGAGTACGGTTAAACATAACGCCCATACGGTCCATCAAATGGATGATTCCTGGCGCAGCTTCGCACATCGCTTTTACTGGAGGTTGGTTAGCAAGAAAGTCGCCACCATATACTGTATCATCAAAATGCTCCCATGGTGAGTCGCCTTCACCCTTTGTGTTTACTGCCCCATTAATACCACCTTGGGCGCACACGGAGTGTGAACGCTTCACGGGAACAAGAGAAAACAAGTCAACTTGTGTACCAGCTTCTGCTGCTTTTACAGTTGCCATCAGACCAGCCAGTCCACCACCGACGACAATAATTTTATTTTTAGCCATTATTAATCGCTCCTTGTTTTATACTAAAGCATTGAGCGTAATGCCAATGCGGCATCTGCTACTTCTTTAAATTCGTCACTTCTAAATGCAACAAGCGATAAAATAAACAATAGTGAAATTACTACGAAAATGCCCATACAGATTTTAGAAGATACGCGTTGAGCACGTTCGCCAACTGTAATTCCCCAACTGATTAAAAAAGCCCAAAAACCGTTGGCAAAATGGAAAGCTGCTGCAAGCACACCGATAATATAAAGAGTAAAAATGATCGGGTTTGTCGCAATTTCATGCATCGTTAAGCCAAGCTCTTCATGTGAAGTATTGCCAAGGAAAACTTGAAAACGAGTTTCATATACATGCCAAAAGACAAAAACAAATGTAATTACACCAGTCACTCGTTGCGCTGTGAATGCCCAGTTACGGCCATATTTAAATCGACCTAGATTGGAATTAGATTGATATGCCACATACAGACCGTATACGCCATGGAACAACAGCGGTATGTAGATCATTACAAATTCCAAAACCGTCAATAGCGGCAAGCCATTAATAAAGTTTACCCCTTTTTGAAATCCTTCAGGTCCACGCTCAAAAGCCTGGAAATTCGTCAAAGCATGCACAACAAAAAACATACCTAGCGGAAGAATACCGAGCAGTGAGTGCAGCTTGCGAGAGAAATAGCTATTTCCCTTCATTTTTTAGTTTTCTCCTTTCAATCTGTAAGTGCTTACTAAAGTTTGCTTATCGTTTTCAAACCATAGCAAATTTTACCCCACGTGTCTTGGCTCGTCAACGTTCGTTCAATGATCTGACAAGCATGAAGTGACACATTTCTGCCATAGTTTTATCCTACTCCTTTTTCGCTTATAATGGAATTGCATATTTATTATTAATACTTATAACAATTTTGCATAAGGAGATACTATGAACGAGGAATTCTTTATATTTAAAGGAATTGTTGAACATTCAAGCATGAATAAAGCTGCACAAGTCTTAAATTTATCACAGCCCGCATTGTCTCGCAAAATTGCCAAGCTTGAGGTGGAAATCGGTGCCCCTTTATTCCGTCGTGTTGGTAAGCGACTCCAGCTAACCCGTATCGGTCAACTTACTTATGAGTACACGATTGCAGCTGAAAAATTGTATAAGCAATTTTTACAGACCGTAGAAGAGTTTAAAGAAACAGGTCGCAGCCAATTAACGATCGGTGCCAGCCTTACAACTTTGCAGTCAACTTTGCCTGATCTTATCGCATTACTGCGGAAAACTCATCCAGAAATCGATATTAAGGCAGTTACGGGAAAGACCCATGAAGTTGTTACTTTTGTCAAAGAACATAAAGTTGATTTGGCAGTCATCGCTTCACGGCTCGATGATCCATATGTACATTGTACACCATTATTTGACGATCACCTTATTTTAGCGTTGCCACGTACAGTAATTCAGGATGAAGAGCGTATTTTTCAAATCCAGGATTTAAATAATATGCCGATGATCTTATTTACAAAAGGGACCTGGTATCGTCTACTAACAGATGAGCTGTTTGAAGCTTATCAGCTTACTCCAGAAATATGTATGGAAATCGACTCCTTTGAAGCTATTTTAAGGTTGCTTCATACATTCCGTGCTGGAGCACTGCTGCCGAAGTCTTACTTGCGTCCGCAACTATTAGTTGATAATGATTTAGTCATCTGTCATATCCCACAGCTCGAAGCTACTAAACGTACAACATCATTAATTCATGCTGATCCGAATACACTAGATGAAGCTGTACGTGATTGCATCCAAAGAATTGCAACGTATTACCGAAGTAAATCGTAAATATACCATATAATAGCTATTATAATGGTAATTAATGTTACCGTTGCTTGACTATTCATTGTAACCCTATTTAGCGTACGGTATACTAGAAGCACATTTTGTAAAGAGGTGGAGTATGAACAATCTCAACATATCACGTAAAACTTGGACTACATTAATTGTACTGGCAATTGTAGCTGCAATCGTGTATGTCGTTATCGAAATTTTTTCCAGCTTAGAATATAGTGGAACAACAAGTGAGCAACGTCCGTTAAGCAAGCAAGTGGCGATAGAGCAAGCTACGCAATTTGCCGAGCAGCAAACTGGGCTTAAAGTTATAAAGGCAGAAGCCTATCATTATTCTGACAAAGATTATACAGGCTACCTAGCTAAATATGAACTTGGGAAAGAACATCAGGATAAAATTGATAAATTTTTGCCAATTGACCAATATCGAGTCAATCTTCTATTTCCTAATAAAATACTCGGCAGCGTCTATATGAATTTATATAGCGGCAACATTATTGGTTGGGAATTTAATTTAGACGGTACCGTGGCTGAACAAACAGACTCCTATCGTGAAATTGAGGCTGCCCTTAGCAAATTTGGTTTTCCAATCGATCAAGGCACACATATTCAAGCATATAACCGTATTGATGAAGCAGAAGGATTAAGTGCAATGAATAGATCGGCTGATGTAAAAGTCGGCTATTATGTCACTAACGATCATTTGAAAATTAAGGATGCTATCTTCCAATATGATACGGCTGTAATCCAATATAACGATAAGTTAATTGTAAGTACACTTAAACCGACCTTTGATGTCCCTTCAGATTATTTGAAGCTTGTTGATCGTCAAGATTTATATGCCACGATTTGGACGTACGCTGTTTATTTTCTATTTACGTTTGTATTAGGAATACTTGCGATCGTTTATGCAATTCTTTACCGCAAATATACTTCATTTAAGTATGGGGCATGGCTAACTGCTATCGCGACGATCATTTCATTAGTGCTTAATATTGCTATGTTTAAGTCTCAGTTCGGACTTGAAGGTGAAATGTTATCTGTAGCGGAACCTGCTATTAAAGTATTTTTCGTTTTTATTACTGCAGTTAGCTTAATTGCGGGTGCAGTAGGCTATTATTTCTCCTTTGTCGCTGGTGATGGTTTGTGGAAGGTACAAGGGTTTAGATTATGGCCAAGATTTAGAGATAACGATTATGGTCAGCATGTGTGGAATTCAATGAAACTTGGATATTTACTAGCTGTCATTGGTTTAGGACTGCAAGGTGTCATTTTTCTAGCGCTTTCGCTTGTAATTGGGACATGGACTGCAAATGATACATCGCAGTCAATTCTTAATTTTGATTACATGTGGTTTTACCCAGCAGCCGCTTGGTTTGCGGCAATTAGCGAAGAAGTCGTTTACCGTTTCTTTGGAGTAGGTATTTTACGTCGCTGGTTTAAAAATACATGGCTTGCAGCACTTATTCCAACTATCGTTTGGGCAGCAGGACATACGCTGTATCCATTCTATCCTTCAAGCACGCGTGTTATTGAATTAATCATCATCGGATACTTCTTTACATGGGTAATGATTCGCTTTGGCTTTATTGCAGGTATCTTTGTCCATGCAACATTTGATACAATTTTAATGAGTATGTCGCTAATTTTCTATGGAGAAACGTTCGATGTTATTTCAGGTTGGATCTTTATTTTTCTACCTTTCCTTATCGCTCTAGTGATTCGCTGGCTGCATAAGGTTGTTCATAGAAAAAAAGATACTGAGAACTTTAATCGTCCTCAGTATCCTCACGCAACGCCGTAAGTATCGTCGTTGCTAGTTTATCACCGATTCCAAGAGGCTTGAAGTCAGCAACTTCAGCCTCTTTTATTTTTTTCAATGAGCCAAAGTGCTTAAGCAACATTTTTCGCCGCTTCTCGCCTATCCCTGGAATAGCATCAAGCTTCGATTCTACCATTGACTTCGCTCGCTGCTGACGATGGAATGTAATCGCAAAGCGGTGTACTTCGTCCTGAATACGCTGCAGCAAGTAAAATTCTTGACTATCTCGAGCAAGCGGCACAATTTCAGGCGGATCACCGCTCATCAGCTCTGCCGTGCGATGCTTTTCATCCTTCACTAAACCGCATACTGGAATATATAAGTTCAACTCATCCTGTAAAATTTCTTGTGCGGCACTAATTTGCCCCTTTCCTCCATCGACAATGATAAGGTCAGGCAGCGGCAATCCTTCCTTCAGCACCCGCTCATAGCGGCGTCTAATCACTTCACGCATTGTGCCGTAATCATCAGGACCTTCGATTCCTTTAACCTTAAATTTACGATACTGCTTTCGGTTTGGTTTACCATCGTCAAACACAACCATTGCAGATACAGGATTCGTTCCTTGAATATTTGAGTTATCAAACGCCTCGATCCGATGCAAGTGCTCGATGCCAAGCGCTTTACCTAAATTGCGAGCTGCGATTACACTGCGCTCCTGCTCACGCTCAATCAGTTTAAACTTTTCATCAAGTGCATTTTTCGCATTTTGGATAGCCATTGAAACTATTTCACTTTTTTGCCCGCGCTGTGGAATAATAACTTTCACTTTAAGCCACTCCTGCAGCGAAGCAGCAATTTCTTCTCCGCTCATGCTGCTACCTTCATGCGGCATTGGCAACAGTATTTGCTTTGGTAGGGCTGGATTGTCGCTATAATATTGAGTGACAAAGCTCATAAAATCATCGTATTCCTCGCCAAAATAAGGAAAAGAAGTGCCTTTCCGCTCAATCAGCTTGCCTTGGCGCATATACATAATTTGTACACTCATCCAACCTTTATCTACGGCATAACCAAAAATATCGCGATCAAGTGCATCGTTAAGTGTAATCTTTTGCTTTTGCATTATCGTATCGATGGCAATAATTTGATCGCGATATTCCTTCGCTTTTTCAAATTCGAGATTTTCCGCAGCAAGCTCCATTTTGCGCTGTAACTCTTGCAGTACAGAATCCTCACCGCCATTTAAGAAACGAGTAATCTCTGTAATCATCTCATCATATTGCTCCTGCTCTACAGGAAACTCACAAGGGGCTACACATTGTCCTAAATGATAATATAGGCACACTTTATCTGGCAGCTTATCACATTTACGAAGCGGATAAAGCTTGTCGAGCAGCTTTTTCGTTTGCTGTGCTGCATAAGCATTTGGATAAGGACCAAAATATTTCCCCTTATCCTTTGTTACTCGCCGCGTAATTTCTAAGCGTGGATGCTTCTCGCTTGTTATTTTAATATAAGGAAAGGTCTTGTCGTCTTTCAGCAAAACATTATAATACGGGTAATATTTTTTTATTAAATTACACTCTAATATTAAAGCTTCAACATTGCTATCAGTAATAATGAATTCAAAATCAGCAATTTCACTAACAAGTTTTTGTGTTTTTGCATTATGACTGCCCGTAAAATAAGAGCGAACGCGATTTTTTAGTATCTTAGCTTTACCTACATAGATGACAGTACCTTCACTGTTTTTCATTAAATAACAGCCTGGGCGATCAGGAAGAAGCGCAAGCTTATTGCGAATATGCTCTTTTACAGTAGCATCTGTTTGACTGTCCTGAAAGGATGACACGACTCTTCCTCCTCTGTACTGTAATACTGTATTTCATATTGTAGCATATTTTTTTTATAAATTTGCTCCCTTAAAATACAGAATATCGCTCAACTACCTTTACAATTTAGCAAAATATTGGGTATACTAGGTAAAGCAATTGGTCTTGTCAAGGAGGACTATAAAATGGAAAATGTTCGCGATCCACGCCAACATATTAACGAAGAGCCACGCGACGATCTTAAAGACGTTATGGTTGGCTTTGGTGCTATGTTTGGCTTCATGACCGTTGTGTTCGTTGCCGCTGTCGTTATAAAAGCATTAATGTAAGCGTAATGCTTTTTTGAGAGGGCAACAAAAATCCCGCTGCTTTCAATGAAAACAGCGGGATTTTTGTTTGAACAGGACTATTCAATTGAAACAATATTATATAATGACAATACTTATCTTAGCCCTCAGCAGCTTCTTTCTTGTTAGAATGAATTGCGGAGGTTAATGGATAACGAGTACGCTCCATACGGTCAATTTGCACAATTTGACCATCATGCACGGTCACAACCACTTGACCATATTGCAAACCTTTAAGCTGCTGTGCAATTCGTTGCTGCCATATTGCATCTGTCTCTTTCGTCATAATCATCAATCCTCCTCAAACTTTTTATGTGAGACTTACTTGTAATTGCTTCTCTGTACATAAAAAGCACTTCGTAAGCCCTCACTTTAACTGCGAATCCTATCGTAAACTTACGGTTCTTTTACTT
Organism: Paenibacillus sp. plas6; assembly: GCF_057221655.1. Lineage (NCBI taxonomy): Bacteria > Bacillati > Bacillota > Bacilli > Caryophanales > Paenibacillaceae > Paenibacillus > Paenibacillus sp. plas6. The sequence continues at coordinate 601,726 of NZ_CM170151.1, forward strand.
GACGCTGCTCCTTCCACTCCACAATTGCTTTAACAATCAAAGTAAATATTGCAAGCAGCATTAATAGTGAAGCTATTGCAAAGGCAGCAGAAAATTGATACTCATTGTATAAAATTTCAACATGCAAAGGAAGAGTATTAGTTCTGCCACGGATATGTCCAGAAACGACAGAAACAGCACCGAATTCCCCCATCGCCCGAGCATTACATAAAATAATTCCGTAGAGTAAGCCCCATTTAATATTCGGCAATGTTACTCGCCAAAACACTTGGAAGCCTTTTGCTCCGAGACTTACAGCCGCTTCCTCTTCAGTAATGCCTTGCTGCTGCATAAGTGGAATAATTTCTCGTGCGACAAATGGCACAGTAATAAATAATGTTGCAATAATAATGCCAGGTACTGCAAAAATAATTTTAATATCATGATCTGCCAGCCATGGACCTAAATATCCTTGCGCTCCGAACAACAGAACAAAGACAAGCCCCGCAATAACAGGTGATACAGCAAACGGAAGATCAATTAATGTGAGCAGTACTTGTTTGCCGCGAAATTTAAATTTCGATACTGCCCAAGCTACTAACAAACCAAATATAGCATTTAACGGTACTACGATTAGTGCAGTAATTAACGTTAACCTTAGTGCTGCTAGTGCATCACTGTGTGAAATAGCGGCAAAATAAACATCGGCTCCCTTTTTTAACGCCTCGACAATTACTTGAGCAAGCGGCAAAATAATCATTAATGTAATGAACAACACCGCAATACCAATTAATAACCAGCGTATGACAGGTGCTTCCGTAATATGCTTCTCACGCGCCTCAACGCGTCCTGAGCTACGATAGCTAACAACTCCAGCCATGAAAATTCCCCCTTTAATGATCCTTGCTCCAAGCTATCCCCTTAGGAGTTCGCAGTCATTCGCCGATTCATTCGCCATTGCAGCAAATTGATAAGCAGCAATAATATAAAGGAGACAATTAACATTACTGCAGCTATAGCAGTTGCTCCAGCGTAATCGTATTGCTCCAGTTTAGTCATAATTAGCAGCGGTGAAATTTCCGTCTTTAATGGCATATTGCCACTAATAAAAACAACAGAGCCATACTCGCCAATTCCTCGCGCAAAAGCAAGTGTAAAACCAGTCAGCAGGGCAGGATATAAGGTTGGTAATATGACCTGAAAAAAGGTGCGAAAGCGATATGCTCCCAGCATTACCGCTGCTTCTTCAATATCTTTTTCCAAATCTTCAATTACAGGCTGTACCGTACGAACAACGAACGGAATACCAATAAAGGTTAATGCAATGATAATCCCTAAAGGTGAATAAGCTACTTTTATGCCAAGCGGTTCAAGCCACGAGCCAATCCAACCATTTTTTGCGTACAATGCTGTCAACGCAATACCCGCAACCGCAGTTGGCAGGGCAAAAGGAATATCAACGAGGGCATCTAACAGCTTCTTGCCTGGGAATGAATAACGAACAAGCACCCAAGCAACGATTAAACCAAATACTGTGTTAACTAGCGCTGCACAAAATGCTGTTACTAAACTTACGCGATATGAAGCAACAACACGCGGATTCGTAACTGTATTCCAAAACTCAGCAGGGCTAAGTTCAAATGATTTAATAAAAATGATGGCTAGTGGAATAAATACGAGAATGCTCAAATAAAAAAGAGATAATCCTAACGTTAGTCGAAAACCTGGAATGATTGAACGTTTTGTCATTTAACTCGTACTCCTTCAATACAGCCAGGAAGCAATTAGCTTCCTGGTGTATAGATTTGGTCAAATATTCCTCCATCAGCAAAATGCTTTTCTTGTGCAACTTTCCAACCACCAAAGTCTTTATCAATTTCTAGTAGCTCCAGCTCTGGGAATTGCTCCTTGAATTGTTCAAATATCGCTGGTGTAGTTGGACGATAGTAGTTTTTACCTGCTATCGTTTGACCTTCATCACTATATAAATACTGTAAATATGCTTCAGCTACTTCTCTAGTACCACGTTTATCAACAACTTTATCGACGATCGCAACTGGCGGTTCTGCCAAAATACTTAATGAAGGATATACAATATCGAATTTATCTGGGCCTAACTCATTAATTGATAAATAAGCTTCATTTTCCCAAGCTAGCAGCACATCACCAATTTCACGCTCTACAAATGTTGTTGTCGAACCTCTTGCACCTGTATCTAATACTGGGACATGTTTGAATAGTTCAGTAACAAATTGCTTCGCCGCTTCTTCATCGTTATTGTTTTGTTTTAGTGCATATCCCCAAGCTGCTAAATAGTTCCAACGTGCCCCGCCTGATGTTTTCGGATTTGGAGTAATAACTTCCACTCCTTCTCTTACTAAATCGTCCCAGTCCAAAATATTTTTCGGATTGCCTTTACGGACTAGAAAAACGATAGTCGATGTATATGGCGAGCTATTTAACTCAAATTGAGATTGCCAATCCTCTGAAATCAATCCAACGTTCACAATTTCTTCAATATCATAGCCAAGTGCTAAAGTGACAACATCTGCCTCCAAGCCATCAACAACAGCACGAGCTTGCTTACCAGATCCGCCATGCGATTGCTCAATTGAAACCTCTTGCCCTTCCTTTTCTAGCCAATATTTTGCAAAAGCTTCATTAAAATCTACATAAAGCTCTCGCGTTGGGTCGTAAGATACGTTTAATAGTTTAACAGGCTCTTTTTTCGAATCTGAGTTATTATCTGAATTTGAACTATTTTCTGTTTGCGTATTGGATGTGTTTGCATTGCTGCCAGATTTAGTATTGCCAGCTTCATTACCTCCTCCGCAAGCAGCTAATACACCTACTAATAGAGTGAATACTGTAGTTAATAAAAGTGAACGAAAAGACCAATGTTTCATAACTTAATCCCCCTTAAAAATTTCCGGGATAGGCTAATGTTCACTCCAGTTGTCTGGTCATCAACAATTATTCCTATCAAATTAGTTGGTTATGTGGAGATATTAACAACGATTGCTATCTTTTGTCAATAGTTTTTTTTAATTCCTTCATAACTTTTGCTTATAATGGCGTAAATCAGGCAATAAAAAAGCTGTTCAGTTAGTCAATGGGTTGACTCTGAACAGCTTGTAACGCTTCAGCAAATATCGCTTGGCAATACATCGCTTCGATATTTAGTGCTCCGTATCATCGCCGTATTCATGCTTCGGAATAATACGTCTTCCATCACGCTTTTTAACCCCTGCTGCTTCAATGATTTATCGGTAGCAGCAGGGGTTAAAGGCGGATCGCTGGCGCTTTTCATACGTATTATTCCTTAACTGGAAACTCCATGCATATTTGCTTTATAGACTTTTAAGGCGAACCGCCGCGCTTTCTATTCTGTTTCCCTTCACTGTTAGCAATGATTAGCTTAGCTTGCTCCAAAAATGCATTATTACGGACAGCTCACTTTTCATAGCTTTCTTATTACATAATAGCTTTTCTATGCCTGTTTTTTGCGGCTCATCATTAGAACAACCCCTGCTAGAACAAGCAAGATTGCTAAAATAGGTTGACCGAATAGTTCTTCGCTCATGATGTTACCGATGAAGTAAACAGCGAAGAACAATAACGATAGAGTTGTAAAAATAATTATCGGTAGGAGCAGCCATTTATCACGATAACCAAACCAATACAGCTCAAACAATCCTGTTGCCACTGCTAATATAAATCCTGGCCACATCTGCCCCCAATTATTGAACAGCATAGCAATTTGACATACCACACCTGAAACGAGCAATATTCCTCCTGGTACAAGCAAGCCAACTCCTCTACGAGCAAGCATGCCGAAATAGAACCAATGAAAAAATAAACCTAGTGGAATTACAAACAATGTTGGCCAAAAATGTGCAAAAATATAACCTGTACTCATGCTTCCTGCTGGATTAAGTAAAAAATATAGCCCGACTAATAACAAAACTGGGCCAATAATTGCTTTCTTCATCATAGTCAAAATCCCTTTCTGCTTAACTTATGTAACCTTCATCGCCTTTTCCAACCGCCATTTATCACGATTTTGATTTTAGCAGAAGATTCTATTCGCTACACCGTACTTGAGGGACAGGTTTATCCTAGACTATGGTCTAGAAATAAAAAAGAGGCTGGGACAAAACTTGTCTCTTAAAACAAGCAAACGGTGAAATCTGTTCAAAGATTTCACCGTTTGCTCATTTTAGGCTCTGTTTTTCTAATGCTATGCTACGTTCGTAGCACATATTTCCTTAAGTTTACTGCCATTAAGGCAAGTCCAATCTCATGCTCAACTTTCCGTTTTCCTCGAACTGAAAAGCGAGTGAAACCTAAATTAGCCTTCAAGAATCCAAAAACTGGTTCTACGTCAATTTTTCGTTGACGGTAGATCTCCCCTGTTTTTTCTCCTGAAAGCTGCTCTCTTACATAGGTTTTTTGTTGTTCCCAACGTGCATTGATCATCAGTTGTCGGTGTCTTCCTTCTTGTGCTTTCGTACATGAGGATCGGAAAGGACATCCTGTACAATCCGCACAAGCATAGATCTTGAATTGTCGCTCAAACCCATCTTTATCTTTGCGTATGGTATAGCGTTGAAACGTTAGTTCCTGTCCATTTGGACAAAGATAACGATCCTTTTCGGCATCATAGTGCCAGTTACTTGTTTGAAATGGATCGGTTTTAGACTTTCTCTTTTGCTCACGCTCATACATCGTATACTTTATTAATGGAACACGCTTGCGCTTCGTGATCACATCCTCATAGTTTTGCTCACTTCCATATCCGGCATCCGCTACGATATAGGTAGGCAAGTCAAAATAATGGGTTTCAATTTCATCAAGAAAAGGAATAAGCGTCTTGGTGTCCGTTGGATTGGAATAGATACCATAAGCCAGTGTGTATTGTCCTTCGGTTGCAATTTGTACATTGTATCCAGGCTTCAATTGTCCATTCTTCATGTAGTCATCTTTCATTCGCATGAAGGTTGCATCAGGATCGGTTTTGGAATAACTGTTGCGCTTTCCGAATCGTTGTTGATGAAGCTTGTACATGTTTTTTCGTTCCATCCAATCACGGACTTGCTTGAGTAGTTGTTTTGGTGCTTTTCGCTTGCTTCGTAATTGTTTTCGTTCACTCGTATCTTCGGATGCTGCGATCTTTTCTGTATAGCTTTCAACCACTCGCTCAAGGTGTTCTGCGATCTCCAGTAAGTTTTCCGTAGAGAGTTCTTGCTCATGTTCAAGCTCTGGAATGATCTTTTGTTCCAATAACTCGTTGTACAGTTGATTCGACTTTTCAATGAGCCGAGCATGATGTTTGTCCACGGCTTTTTTCCATACAAAGGTGAACTTATTCGCATTGGCTTCAATTTTGGTTCCATCAATGAACATCGCTTCTTGGGTAATGATCTTTTCTTCCACTAACTTCGAGCGAAATTGAACGAAGCACTGGCGGAGTAAGTCTTTCATCACAGGATGAACACGGAAACGATTAATCGTACGGTAGCAAGGTTCATAGCCTTGAGCTAACCACATCATCCGAATACTGTCTTTCGTAAGAGCTTCAATTTTACGACCAGAAAAGGCAGATTGAGTGTAGCCGCATAGAATGATCTTGAGCATCATGCGCGGATGATAGGCTGGACAACCGTCACGACGAACAAACGAACGAAACGCTTCATCTGGAATACTTTCGACCAAATGATGAATGGCAAATGCGATATCATGTTTATCTAATTTAACTTCTAAATTTAGAGGCAAAACTAATTGATTCATGTTATAATCTTTAAACATAAGGAACACCTTTCTTTTGAAATTTTTGGGGTGAGATACTTAAATTTTAACAGAAAGTGTTCCTTTTGTATGTAAAAAATGAACTCCTGGCATTCTACTTTGTAGAGCACCAGGAGTTTTCTTTCATTTAGCTGGGTTTTGTCCCAGGCTCTCTCCACGTTTATTTTTTCCGAGAATGACTAACTCGTCCACATAAGGCTTAACACGATTCATTAATCGTTTGCCTTTATGATGCTCTTCTCCATCCTTGTTCGTAAAGCTAAAATGACTTTCCAGATCGGATAGAGCGTAATTGGATGTGTAGAAGGTCGGCTTGCGCTCCATGCGATAGTTTAAAATTGCACCTAACACATGGTCACGAACCCAAGGACTTAAGTTTTCTGCACCAATGTCATCAAACACGAGTAAATCTGTTTCCTTCATTAAATCAACCGTTTCCTTGAGCTTGGCAGGCTCATGCATTAACACCTTAATATCCTCAACAAAATCTGGCATATAGACGATAATGCCTGAATATCCTGACTTTGCAAGCTCCTGCAGCATAAAGCACATTAAATATGTTTTACCGACACCAAAATCTCCTGCTAAGTACAAGCCTCTATAAGATAACCCTTCCTCTTTCGTGCGATTAATATACTTTAACAGCTCTCCAACAGCTTTTGCTCGCTCCAAATCTCTGCCGATAATCTCATCTGCAGAATAGTTTCGCTTCAAAAATTTATCGTCTAAATGAAAGCTGCGAATACGATTGCGAAGCTGCATTTCATGCTGTTTAGCACGCAACTTTTTACATGCAACTTTTTTATCAATAAGTTGAGCTTCCCCATTCATCTGTTCAACTTGAATCATCGTATAATGACCTGTAAAATCATTCGGACATTGTTCAAGTCCTGGACATTGGCTACAATTACGATACTCGCTAACATACTGATATAAGCGATTTAAATTAACTTTGATCGCATCATCCGATAAGGCTGGATACTTTTCTCGCAAGCTAATAATTAACGGTTCCTGCATAAGCTCAGCGCGCTTTTGCTCCGCCATTTTTAGCATCTGCTCACCACTTGGCCACGCCTTTAACATATCGCCTAACGATTCCATTCCTTATCACCTCATTTTCCGCATCTTTAGCACAATTATGATTGCTGATCAAATTTGCGAGCTAGTTCACGCAGCTCCGCAAGCTCCTCCGCTGTAATTTGTGGTGCCGCCACCTGTTCATTACTAACGATCGGAATAACTGGTTTTTGACGATTACCGCTGCGTCCTCGATTGTTAACACGTGTGCCGTTGCTGCTTCTTTTTGCTCCATTAGCTACAGGAACTGGATTAATTCCATCTTTACGCATGTCAAGCTCTCGAGCAAGTTGCTCTTGTTCACGAACATATTGAACAGCCTTTTCAAAGCTGTCTACTCCCTGCATCAGCATGTTGGAGGCAACTGAATCTAAGTATCCTTTTGTAATTCGACGACTTTCATTCATCCCGATAACATAATGAATAAGAACGTTTATAACTGGCTGGGTAAGCTTATAATGCAAATCTATTCGTTCAAATACATCAAGTATCCAATCTGGCACTTGTCCAGGAAAATATCGTTTTAGAAACTGAGTATGTGGTTCATTGCGCATTAACGCATTATATTGCTTAATATCACAAAAGCCTTCAAGCTGCTTCGGCACAGGTAAAAAATATTGCTCGTCAACATCTACTTCCGGATCAATTTCCTCTGCTTGCTGATGATTCTCATCAATATCTTTCCTAAACATTTCAATACGAGATAATCTTAATGTACGCTGTTCCTCATGCTTTTTATCCTGATGGAATTGCTGTACCGCATTTTGCTCCAAACGCTCTAAATCTAATTCTCCGGTCACGTCGAATACGCCATCCTCATCTAGCAAACGAGAAATTTGAGATACAGAAAGATCATATTTTATCGCCAAGAAATTAATATCTTCAAGCTGCTTCCTGCGATTTCGCATCTGCTCAACATAATAACGATTATTCGAATGATGAGGAAATCGATTTAATAATTCGCTATGTGTAAATTTTAAAGCAACACTATGAATTGGATTGTCTTTACTGCGAGCTGGAGCAATCTCACTTAAAGCCTGCTCAAGCTCCACATCAATAACTGATGCATTTAATTTAAAAATATCATAGAACGGCACAGATAAATTTTCCTTTTCATAGTTTTGCTCATCAGCAAGCTCTTCAGGCAACGCTGCATGAAGCTGCTCACGAATATGAATAACTGCATATTTGCCAAGCTTATCGCGTAAAAGCATCGTTAAATGTGTATTTTGAAAAAATTCTTGCGGAGACAGCGGGCTATACAGCTCATACTCATAAACAAAATCACTTTGCTCATCTTGCATAAACCGAGAGCTTTGCAGTAAACCAATTGCCTCCAACAGAGAAAATTGCTCCAGCAAATAGCTGCGGCTCTTATCATTTAAAGCTAATCCAAGTCCGAGCAATAATCGACGATGAGGTTCAAGCGGGGAATACCCTGTCTTTCCATCAGGAACCATCATACATAACTGCTCGTACAGCGATATTGCAAAAGCGCCAACAAGCGGTTTATATATTAAAGCAAGCATACGGTAATCTATTGTACTCAAAGAAAAATCTCGATAACAATAAAAACGATGATGCTCTGTAAACTCAAATAAATGCTGGATTCGCATAGAATAGACTCCATCCTTTTGACAATCTTCATTCTATTTTAACATAAATCTCCCTAGTTCGTACGAATGAAAACTTGGTAATCTCATTCTTATTTTAAAAACAGCAAGCCGCTGTGAGCTTACTTATGTAAACTCGCAACGGCTCGCTATGCTAGTTTATTTTATTTTTTTGCAAGAACATCTAACGCCCAAATTCGATATAACACAACTGCCGCCTCTGCACGAGTTAAGGAGTCAAAAGGTGCAATTTTATTATTTTTGCCTTTTACAATACCTGAAGCAACTAGTCGATTAACAGCAAGTTGTGCATAATCTGAAACGCTGCTAGCATCCTCTAGCTGATTGCTTGTAACAACAGGCAACGATTTATTGGCAATATTCAAAGCGCGTAACGTTAACACCATCATATCTTGACGAGTTAGCGATTCATTTGGCTTAAAGTTACCTGCTTGATCTCCTTTAATTAACTGATTGGAAGCAGCAATAGCTAGGTCGTTGTAGTAATAATCCGATGGCGAAACATCGTTAAACTGCACTTCACTTGGTTGCTGTTGCAGATTTAGTACGCGAACAAGCAATGCAACAAAATCAGCTCTAGTAATCTCTGCATTAGGGTTAAAGGCATTATTCGATACGCCGCGAATAATGTTGCGAGCTGCCATTGCAGCGATCTCCTTCTCTGCCCAAGCAAAGTTAGCCGTATCTGTAAATGGATTTTCCACGAAAGCACCTACAAAGCTACTGAAATGAGTTGTTGTAAAGACAATCGATTTTGCACTGTGATCGTAACGGCTAGAAGTAATTGGGTGAGGACTTCCTGATCCGTCAACATACCAAATAACAATTTGATCACTTGATGCCAGCTCTGCTTCGGTAGCCTCGTATGGCAAGCTGATCGTCACTGGTGCACTGTCATTGTTAAATTCAATATTGCTTCCCGCACTGTTAGAGAAGCTAATCTCTATCGTCGGCTTATTCCCAATTAGGGCAACTACTTCAGAATCTAGCTTAGTTTTATCAACAGATGAAATCGTTAATGTAACATTGTCACTTAATGCATTATGATTGCTTAGAACATCGCTAGGAATAGTTACTGAACCAAGCGGTGTACGCACGACAATTTGATGTTCTTTACTTGTTTTATTCAAGACACTAGCTGGCAAGCTTAACTGTAAGCTATCTGTTGTTACTTTCGTTAGATCGAGCGTTACCGTATTGCTTGATGATGCAGAAATTGCCGCTGAAATTTGCTCTGCTGTAACCTCTGTAGTCGATACTTCATTGACAACCGTTACAGAAGGTGTAATTGTTGCTGTTGGCGGTGCAGCTGTAGGACTTGGCGTTCCAGGCGAGCCTGAGCCTGATCCTGGTTTTGGTGTAACATAACTTGGATCGATTAATTTAATTTCACCAAAAACAGAAGTATCGTTATATGCTTGACCAGTAGAGTCATTCCATGCTGCTACTCCTCTACGCGAACCGCTTGCAGCATCATTAATTTGAATATCAAAACCGATTACATCATTATGCTTCGGTTCTAGGTAATCCCAAGGAATCTTAGCTTCTACAATATACGATGTGCCATTAACAGAAGTCGCAGATTCAAAGCCTTCAGCTTGATGCGGTGCGCCAAATGAAGTTTCATTATCATAATTCACACGATATTGTCCGTCATCATCACCGTAAGCAATTGATTTTTCATTTAATTCATCAACAAAAATTTCAATAGAATCTTGTTCATAAGCATTTACGCTTCGTTTATCTAACTCCGTATCATTAACTGTAGCTAACACATATAAATAATCTTTATCCCAAAGCACTTTCGCTGTTCCTGTTGCGACATTGTGTGCTTGTTGGAACGTATTAATGTGCAATGTCTCAGCATTGTTCCATATACTGTCTACTTGGCCATCAATTGTTGGTGTACCTAGTATAGCAGTTCCCTGTTTTGGCGGTACAGTTACAATTGGATTATTTTCCAAGTATTCCGCTGGATTAATCGCAGCATAATAAGCAGGCTTTGCTTGTAAACGTTCATTGAATAGCAACGGGAATTGCTCTTTTCTCCAGCTTAAATCATCGTGCAGTCCCCAAAGCGTTACTCGTGAAATGTGTTCGCTGTTACGTTTATACAAATCAAACAATTGTGCGTATAAATAAGCTTGGGTTGCAAGCTGCTGCTCAGTCGGCGGAACACTTCCGTTCCCTGGAATAGTAATATCAAGCTCTGTAACACCTACCTCAACACCTAAAGAAGCATAACGTTCTAAGGCTGCTTCAACAAGCGGGAAGCGTGTATTAATATTGTAATGTGCTTGCATGCCGATACCATCAATTAGCTTTTTGCCATTATGCTCAGCTGCATATTTTTCGTTAAGCTCCTTCACCATCGAGTAAATCGCTACGGACTTATTTGGACTTTCATCATTGTAGTCATTGTAGTAAAGCTTAATATTTGTACCGTGTTCTGCGTTAATTTCATCGACGACTTCACGCGCTTTTAAGTAAGCTAATTCAATAAAGTCATCACCGATTGATTGTCTCCACATCGAATTACGTAGCGCTTTTCGCCAATCTGTTGGATTTGATATGCTGTCAGAGAATGCTTCGTTGACAACATCCCATGAAATGACATCTGTGCCAAAATGTCTAATGACGGTTTCAATATGAGTTTCCATATTTTGAATAGCTTCTTCACGAGGAAGCGGATTACCATTGCTATCCTCATTCATCCATCTTGGCGATTGGGAATGCCATACTAACACATGACCGTGAACAGCAAAGCCATTTTCCTTCGCAGCAGCAATTAGACTATCTGCAGTATCCCAAGTGAAGACGCCTTTTTCCGCTTGCAGCTGATCAGGTTTCATCGCATTTTCCGCTGTAACGAGATTAAAGTGATGCGATAATAGCTCAAAATTTTTGCCGCTAAATGAGTTAGGACTTACGGCATTACCAATTAAGAAATGATCTTTATAAGCATTTTTCAAAGGTGTTAACGATTTATCAACCTCTACAGGACCTAGATCTAACGGTTCAATGCTAATGTCATCAATATAGAATGTAGCTGGAGCAAATTCTGGTTGATTATAAGGTGTTTCTACATACAGCTTGACGTTTTCATGTTTTAAGTTATCAAAGCGTCTTACACCTTCAAGCAATACCCAGCCATCTTCAACAGTAACCGTTTTTTGCTGAACGGTTGGATAAGAGCCATTTTCTTCAAAAGTTAATTTTAAAGGAACGCTTGGGTAGCCTTCTGGCGCAGAAGCTAGCTTCACCCATGCCGAGAATTTATAGGTTACGCCTTCCTCTAAATATTGGGCGATGCTAATAATCGGACCGTTCCAATGCTCGCTGCGGTTTGTAGTTAATAACGCATATTGTCCGCCCTCGGTATGGTTATCAGTATTCACCACTTGCACCGTTTCATTACTGCGCGGACCAAAGCCGTTTAACTCACCATTTTCAAATGTGATGGTTTCAAATGGCAGCGCTGGCGCACGAGGCGGTAATTCAGTAGAATCATAGCTAAATTCTACATGACCAATATAGAAAGGAACCTCTTTCCCTGCTGAATTAGATTGAACACGAAGTTTATAGTCTGTACTTTTTGCATCAAAGCTGCCGACAAGCGTTAGTGCCTCCCCTGCCACCATTGCTTTATCGCCGCTTAATGGAATATGGGAATACGTATCATTATTTTCACTATCTTTACCTAAAATAACGAGCGCATACTCTGATCCTGCTGCAATACTCTCTCCTTCATCAACATATACACTTGCAGTAACCGTATACGTTTTCCCTGGTGTTAAAATTAACGGTTCATTGCCAAAGTTAAAGTCAATGCCGAAATAGTCTGCACTTCGATTGCTCACATACAGCGCTTGACCGTCAGCATTACCTGCAAAATCTTTCTCGACTTGTGTTAGCGTAACATTTCCTGCTGGGCTGTTAATTGCTGTATTTGGATTAAACCCTGCAGTAAACTCTTCAGTGTACAGAACATGCTTATAAACAGGCTCCTCAGAATCTACAGCAATAACTTTAATTTCATTAATATAGAAATTCACATTTTGACCCGCTTCGTTAGTTTGGAAACGCAACTTATCATCTCCAGCATCGTAAACGAAGCTTGCAGTAATTGTCGTTGGCTCGCCTGCCTTAATCTCCACTTGGCTGTCAGGAATCGCTCGATAAGTTGGGTCGCTGCTTTCAAGCTTTAAAATTTGGAAGGATGCACCTGTTGACACTGTCTCCGTATTATCAACATATAATGTTGTTTCAATTGTGTAAGTTTTTCCTGCAGTCAGCCCCATATGACCGTCGCCAAGCTTAAAGTCTGCTGCATCGTAAGTTTTCGTACGATTTCCTACATAAAGTGCTGCGTCTGTGCTGTTTCCATCGTTAGATTGATCGACATAAACTAAATTTGCATCACCAGATTGAAAGGCAATGCTCTCTCCATCATCAAACGTTTCATGATATACGATTTCACCATTCGTAGGCGGTGCAGCTTTTTCAAATTCTCCTGTTATCATCACTTGGCCAACAATATAGGAAATTAGCTGCTCATTATCATCGCCAATCGGATTAATTTGAATCCGTAAACTTGCAGTATCCTCTGTATAAGTAAATGGTAAGCTTACTAAAGTACCCGTTTGTGATTCTAAATCATCAAAGCTTTGGTAGCTTGAGTAGTTCGTATTGTAATAACTTTTCTCATTTATATCTTTATAGGTTAAAATAACAGATTGAATTTGTTGAGATTGTGCCGGATACACTTCTTCTGAATAAATGGAGTAGGTAGCAATATAGGATTTTCCTACTTCTAAATTCAATGTGTCCAGCTTAATATCAATTGCATCGTAATTGTTTACACGATTTTCAATTTTAACTCCTTGACCGTCTCCATTACCTGCAAAACGCAAGCTATGGAGCGATGTTTTATCAGACCAAACAAGGTTGTTCATCGAAGTCATTGCATCAAAATACTTCACATCACGTTTCGCAATAACTTCAGTTGGTGCAGGACCGCCAAGCATTCCTGCAATATTTGCAAGTGTCGTTGAATCGGTAATATAATGTCTGCCTTGCTCAAATAAATCAGAAGTGCCGGAAGGATAACCTACTTTAAAGCCAACCTCAATTCCTAAAGCTTGAGCTGCTGCTTTGACATTATCGTTATATTGCCCATAAGGATAAGCGATTAGCTTAGGCGAGCGTCCAGTTATCTCCTCAATAAATTGATTTGCTTCAGATAGCTCTTCTAAAGCATCCTCTTCACTAATTGAATTCCATACATTGTATTCATGGTAATAGGTATGGTTTTCCAAAGTGACAATATGGCTGTAATGCTCGTGAATATACTCTAGCTGTTCCCTTGACATGCCATAACCTGGTGTTTCTCCATGCCAATTTGGAACTACAAATAAAGTAGCCTTCATCTTATATTGATCAAGCACCGGCAAAGCATAATTTAAAAAACCAGGTGTTCCATCATCAAATGTTAATAGAACAGGATTTACATCTTGGGGAACCCCATTTTTCATATAATCGATATATTCATCGGCTGTAATCGTTGTATAACCACTTTCGTCTAAATATTTCATCGTTGCTAAAAATGTTTCGTACTGAGTTTCTGTCTCTGAAGATGTACTTCCTTTAATGTCATGGTAGAGCAAAACCGGGATGTGAGGCGGAGATTCCGCAAATACTGAAGATACAAAAGCGTTAGCAGGAAGTAAAAGAGTTAAGCTTAGAAACAATGGTACCACTTTTCGTAGAATCTTGTTCATTTTTGACCTCCTATAATTGTAATCGCTTTCAATGCTTGCGATTTCAATTATACTAAGTGGGCGGTTTTGCTTTAATTAAATAATTTTACTAATTATTAAAGAAATTATAGTTTAATCTTTCTAGTCAATATCTTACAAGAGAGCCAAAAGCAATTGTGATACACTAACTATTAGAAGGAGGTTGTTCGTGTGGGACGAGAAGAAAGAACTGTACGCTTTGATCATGATTTGCAAATAGAAGCCTATCGTTTTAAAGGAATTATGCAAAAGTTTCCGAACCACTTCCATGAATATTATGTAATTGGAGTTATTGAGAAGGGACAACGACGCTTAAATTGTAAAAACAAAGAATATGTAATCGGTACAGGCGATCTTGTCTTTTTTAACCCTCTGGACAATCATGCCTGTGAAGCAATTGATAATGAAACATTAGATTATCGTTGCTTAAATATTAAGCCTGACATTATGCGAAAAGTGACAGAGGAAATTACAGGACAAAATTATCTCCCTTCCTTTGCTGCTCCTGTTGCTTACCGAAGTGAGCATGCTCAGTTGTTACATCATCTTCATCAAATGATAATGGATGAAAGATCAGATCTGAAAAAAGAAGAGGCTTTTTACTTTCTTATTCAACAGCTTATTGAAAAATATACGATAAAGCTCGAAGACATCGAGCCAGAAGCTGGCAAGCAGGAAATTGAAAATGTCTGTCGCTATTTGGAACAACATTATGCAGAGCATATTACTTTAGATGATTTAGCAAAAATAGCGAATATGAACAAATATTCATTGTTACGCACATTTACCCGAATTCGCGGAATTACTCCGTATCGTTATTTACAAACGGTTCGGATTAATGAAGCAAAAAAAAGACTAGAACAAGGAGCAAAACCGCTCGCTGCAGCAATCGAAACAGGCTTTGTTGATCAGAGTCATTTTAGTAATTTTTTTATGGAATTTATAGGGTTAACACCCGGACAATACAGAGATATTTTTATTCAAAATGAGAAGTGATTTAATTTAATTATTAAAGGAGTGTTTAATTCGTGCTAAATGAAGAAACGCGCTTTTCCGAAGCTCTTAAATCAATTGCTCGAAATCAACAGTTGAAATCCTATATTCAAAATTCCAAAGAACTTTATCCAATTTTCGCTAAAGGTGCTAAACGATTTGTCGCTGGAGAAACTCGGTTGGAAGGGATAGAACGTGCTAAGGCTCTATATAACAAGGGGTATCGGATTTCATTAGAATTTATAGGCGAAAATACAACATCCGAGGAAGAATGTATCGTTGCTAAAGATGAATTCTTGCAATTAATAAATGATCTCGGAAAAAATCAACTGAAAGCTACCGTATCCTTTGATCTTTCACATATCGGAATGATGATTTCTGATACATTTGCATTGGCTAATTTAGAGCAATTAGCAAAAGAGGCAGAAAAGCATAATATTCAATTAATGATAAGTATGGAAGAATCACAAAAAACATTTAAAATTTTATCGCTATATCAATCGGTTTCAAGTTCATTCGCTAATGTTGGAATTACGTTACAAGTACATTTGCAACGCTCATCTGCTGACCTCAATGAATTATTAAAAACGTCAGGAAGAATACGTCTAGTGAAAGGAGCTTATCAAGAGCCCGCAGGGATAGTTATTCCAAGATCTGAAGAGTTAAATAAGCGGTATATCGAATTTGTATCCATCTGTATCGCTAATGATCACCCATTGTCTATCGCAACACATGATGAACATTTATTGATGGAGCTAAAGGCAAAGGGACTTCTTTCCTCATCCGAATGTAGAAGTTGAAATGTTAGACGGAATTCAAACTGACTTATTAAAATCATTAAAAGACGAAAACATTCCAGCTAAAGTCTATATTACATACGGTAGTGAATGGTACTTATATGTAGTGCATCGTATTGCTGAATATCCTCCGAATATTTTTACTTTTATTTCAGATATTATTGAACAATATTAATATGCCAAAGCACATTACTAAAGTGAACAGTCCTCTATTTTTTAGATACAGCAAAGAGGCTGTTCCAATTTGCATTTAGTAATTTGCTTTTTATTTTAAAGTGTTACTTTAAGAATAACAATGAATAGTTAACCCTGTGCAGCTTTAAGTTTTTTGCTGGCAGTTTCCTTTTTGCCGTGCAGCCAATAATAGAAAATAATCGAAATGACAATAACTACAACCATCCATAGAAAAACTTTTCGATAGCCAATGCTTGGAACAAGTTTACCTAAGCCGTAAGGTCCAAAGCCAAGCCCGAGGTCATATAAAACAAAGAATGTCGATGTTGCTAAGCCCATTCGTTCTCTTGGTGCTGCTTTAACGGCGATCGCTTGTGCTACAGAAGTAAAGTTGCCATAGCCGATCCCGATACAGATTGCTGCAATTATAAATACTAGCGCATTCGTTGCCGAGCTAAATGCAATCATACCAATCGCAAAAATAATTAAACATGGATAAATAATGATGTTAGAACCTCTTGCATCTAACAGCTTACCTGTAATTGGACGAGTTAATATAACAACAGCAGCATAAATTAAAAAGAAATAACTGCCGATTTTTGCTAAGTTAATTTCCACAGTATAAAACGAGATAAAGGATAGTACGCCTGAATAAGCCAGTCCTACAAATAAGGCAATAAATGAAATTGGCAATGCGCTCATTTCTACTAAATTTGACAGTATCCCTTTCTTCTCAGTCGCATTCCTTTTATTCCCCTTTGCAGCTGCACTAAGGGAGGATGGAAACTTAATAAAGAAGAAAATAACGACGACGATAACCGCTAAAATCGCATTAAAAATAAAAATCGCATTAAATCCTGAAAAATTTTCTAATAGAAATAGCCCAAGATATGGACCGATAGCTGTCGCTAAAATATTACTTAAACTAAAATAACCAATTCCTTCTCCGCGTCGATTAACTGGCAAAATTTGCGCAATAATTGTCCCTGTTGCTGTACCTACTAAGCCAACAGCAACGCCTTGCAATAAACGATAAATAAGTAAAAGGGTAATATTAAATGATGCAAAATATAAAAATGTAGATATAACAAAGCCAATTAAGCCGATTAATAGCGTATTTTTACTGCCTATTTTACCGATAAATTGTCCTGCCGCCAGCCGTCCGATTAATGACCCAATAATAAAAATACTTGATGCTAGGCCCGCTGTACTTGTTGAAGCATTAAATTCGCTCACCGCAAATTTTGCAATCGTGACAAGTAACAAAAAATAAACTAGCGTTGCCAAAAAGTTAATTAACGATAAAGTAACAAACTCTTTTGTCCACAATTTTTCTTGTTGTTCCACAAAATTTTCTCCTTAGTTAGTTCATGATGTTGTTTCGAATAATTTGAAAGATTTTTCTCGTGCTATCAATTTCCTCTTGCGATACTCCTTGTAATACATGGGCAAGAAATGGATTAAGATCCTTCCGTATTTGCTCGATTAAATCTCTCCCCTTTGATGAAAGCTGTACCAGCTTTTCACGTTTATCTTTGCCTTGATGAATTTCAACAATCTCCATTACACATAATTTTTTTATTATTTTAGTTAACGCAGGCTTTTCAATATACAGTTCATCAGAGATCTCGCCAAATGTTTTATACTCTGTGGTTTCGAGAATCCGCATAACACGCCAAAAAGAACTAGATAACTGGTGCTTCTCTAATATTTGATTGACATGATAGACAAAGAGGCGATTCGTACGAGTAAACTCATTAAAAAATTCTGTTTCATACTTCATAGTATCCCTCCTCTCTTTCTATCTGAAAGATTGTAATATGAAGTGCGACACCTAAAAAAATAACTCATGACGAATTCGTGTAGAATGAAGTTACCAGACACCACCTACAAGGAGAACTCGTCATGAGCTATACACATCTTACCATAAACGAGCGTACAAAAATAGAAACATTATTACATTTAGGATGGAGTGCAAGAGCCATTGCACAGCAGATCAAGCGCCACCATTCTACGGTTTCTCGTGAAATACAACGCATGAATAACCACTCTTCTACTTATGAGGCTAGCGACGCACAAGCCGATTATCAGCACAAGCGGATGCAAAGTAAACCAAAAGGAAAGTGGAACAAAGACAGAGCACATTACCTTACTCAAACTCTGGCTGCAACATGGTCTCCAGAACAAATTGAAGGTCGAATGAAACAAGACGATCCTGAGCACGCGGTATCCTTTAAGACCATCTATCGCTGGATTTACCAGGGGAAGCTCGTCCAAGGAAACACCATCTTCTTGCGACACAAGGGAAAGCGTAGAAAGCCTCGTGAAAGCAGAGGTCGCTTTAATCTTGGATTATCCATCAGGCAACGTCCAAAAGAAGTGAAGCAACGTGAAACCTTTGGTCATTGGGAGCTTGATACTGTCGTTTCTAGCCGTGGTAAAAGTAAAGGCTGCTTGGCTACCTTTGTCGAACGAAAAACACGCTATTACTACGCTGTAAAAATGCCTGACCGTTCAGCCTTGTCTATGGAGAAAGCTGTTGCTACGGCTTTAGAAGAACTTGCTTTACCTATGTTTACAGCTACCGTTGACCGTGGGAAGGAATTCGCTTGCCATCAAGCATTGTTAGAAGAACACGGCTTGATGGTTTACTTTGCTGATCCTTATTCATCTTGGCAAAGAGGCAGTAACGAAAATGCCAATGGGCTTCTCAGAGAATTCTTTCCTAAGAAGTTCGACTTAAACACGATAGATCAAGCTGAACTTGAATGTGCTTTAGATTTAATCAACCATAGACCACGTAAATGTCTAGGTTGGAAAACTTCTCACGAAGCGATTATGGACGAGTTGTCGCACTTAGCTTGACAATCTATCATCTAAAAAAAGTTAACTTGGTTAACTATTACTTCGAAAAAAATAATTCCAAAAAATTAATCTTCAAAAAAATAATTAACTAAGTTAACTAATTTTATGTAACATCAAGTAGTATAACTGCTTATCACAAAAAAGTAAAGCTTGCGAGCCAATATTATTAAAGTTAACCTTTAATAATATGAACTCGCAAGCTTTGAACTAAAACATTTTATATCCGCCCTTACGCAATGCTCTTATCGTATAGCCGCTTATAATTGCTCCTGCAATTGCACCTATTACAGGGATGAAGTCAATAAATGTATAATTACTAATGACATCAATCAGCTTTTCATCATCGCCGCTCCACGGCGCCCAAAACGCCAAAATAATAATAAGGACAATAAAAAAGTAAGTTGGAAACCATGTTGTTTTGATCAACATATTTACAATAAATCCGATACCAAACGTAATAACCATAAACAGCATAGTTGCTAAAACGATTTGTAACACGATTATAGCCTCCAATCAACTGTTTGAACATTAGCTGTAAATAGTTTAATGAATTAAAGCAACTAAGTCAATTAACCATTAATATTAATGTCACAATCCCGTCATTTGCTCCTTTGACTGCGGTTAGGCTACAATATAAGCATGTTCGTTAGTTATTGATGTGAAAGGAGTTAATAATATAATGAGTGAAGCAGCACAAACACTTGAAGGCTGGTATGCCTTACATGATTTCCGTATGATTGATTGGACTGCATGGAGATTAGCTGACAAGAGCGAGCGCGATAAAGCAATAGATGAACTAAATCAATTTTTAAAAGAATGGAACGCAATAAGTGAAGCCCGTACTGGCAGCACTGTTGTGTACTCTATTGTTGGTCAAAAAGCTGACCTTGTATTTATGCACTTGCGTGAAACATTGGAGGAGCTCAACGAACTTGAAGTTGCCTTCAATAAAACAAGCTTTGCCTCCTATACTTACAGTGTTTACAGCTATGTAAGCGTAGTAGAGCTAAGCAACTACTTAGCTGGCGGCAAAGGCGGCGATCCGATGGAAAATCCTGAGGTTGTAGCTCGCCTAAAACCGTCATTGCCTAACACAAAACATATTTGCTTCTATCCAATGAATAAGCGTCGCAGCGGCAACGATAACTGGTATATGCTTAGTATGGACGAGCGTAAAGCTTTAATGCGCAGCCACGGAATGATTGGACGTTCTTACGCTGGTAAAGTAAAACAAATTATTACAGGCTCTGTTGGCTTTGACAACTGGGAGTGGGGCGTTACATTGTTTGCAGACGATCCGTTACAATTTAAAAAGCTAGTTTATGAAATGCGTTTTGATGAAGTTAGCGCTCGTTATGGGGAGTTCGGTGACTTCTATGTTGGCAATCAGCTTGATGAAGAAAAATGGGCTAAGCTATTGTCAATTTAAACTGCAAATGAGTTAACTTTCCAGTCGCCTTTTAAAGTTGATGCTTCCTAATTTATGTTACGTGTTACATTAACTTTGAAGGCGACTCACAAAAAATAGACTGTCCTGATAGCTCAGAACAGTCTATAGATAACATATATTCTTATATATCCTTATAACGATTAGCTTGGTTAAAATTTATAAATATGAGCCGCTAGTCTTCCTCATCTTCAGCAGCTAATGCAGCAAGTTGAGCTTCCAGCTCGGCTTTGCGTCGTTTTTCCTCCAAATACTCAGCAGTCGCTCTATCACGAGCACGACTCTTTTCTTTCAACCGCTCAATTGCTGGCATAATGAGTATATCGACTTCTTTCTGTATAATGGCTGATAGGTCATAACGCATTTGCGATTCCAGATAGCTTCCTACTTCCATCAGCGCATTGTAGCGATCGAGCTCCTCGCGTGTCAATAATCCTCTAACTTGCACACTGCAATGTCTCATTATAGAAATTTACCCTTTTTTAACACGAGTGGAATACCACCGATAATAAATAAATAACGAATATCAATTAGCTTTTTTAACCAAGCCGCTTTGCGTCCTTTATATTTTTTGCCAAGCGCAATGCCGATTGCTTCGCCTTTTCCGAGTGAAGCTACTGTTCCTTTATTATTAAATTGGAACGGCTTCAAGCTTTGATTGCGAATGGAAGCAACAAGATTATGAGCACACGCTACACCTTGCTGCATTGCCATTTGTGCTGTAGGCGGATAAGGTTTGCCGTCCTCATTAAACATTAAAGAGTTGTCACCAATTACATAAATATGCTCAGTGCCTGGATAACGCAAATATTCATCTACTTTCACGCGTCCGCGCATAGTTTCGAAACCAGCTTCCTCAATTAGACGATTACCGCGAATACCACCTGTCCAAATAACTGTTGCCGACTTAATTTCTTCACCTTCGCCAACAACGACACCTTCTGGTGTACATTCCTTAATCGCTGTACCAAGACGGAATGTAACGCCTTTTTTCGTAAGTACATCCATCGCATACTCCACAAGCTCAGGATCAAAACCTGGCAATGCAGTTGGAGCAGCTTCGATATTATATATTTTCACTAATGTTGGATCAACATCATAATACTTGCATAATTCTGGAATGCGATCAGCTAACTCGCCTACGAATTCAATTCCGGTAAAGCCAGCGCCGCCAACGATAAATGTTAAATAATCTAGGCGATGCGGTTCACGTTTATAGCGCGCAAATTGATATTCAATATGCTCACGAATTAGGCGAACAGAGTTAATGCTGCGAATATTCATCGAATGCTCTGCCAAACCTGGGATACCAAATGTTTCAGGCTCCCCTCCTAAGCTAATAACTAAATAATCGTAAGAAAGAGTGCCATCTTCAAGTATAATCTTTTTATCCTGCGGTCGAATTTGAACAACCGTTGATTTGACAAAATCTATCTTAAATTCGTCAATTAACTTAGATATATTAACCCTTGCATTGTCTGGCTTGTCAGTGCCAGCAGCCGGCATGTGTAAATGAGTTGTAAAGTAATGATAGTCATGTTTATTAACTAGCGTAACATCAGCTTCGTTGTAGTTTAGTTCTTTTTGTAATCTTAATGCGGTTAATATGCCTCCATAGCCTGCCCCGAGAATAACGATTTTCGGTATGTTGCTCATTGTAGAATCCCATCCATTCTTGTCTTTTCTATATAATTGGACCCCATCATAATGGTTTAGTTTCTCTCTCTTATTTTATAAAAATCGCTTAAATACGGATAACTCGCTTGGCTTTTTGCTTCATCCAAATACAGTGTTGTAACTGAGTCCGTTCTATCACGTTATCTGTAAAAAAATAACACAATCATTAACGTTGTGTTATTGATGTTTAATATCAGGATCAAGGCTATTGCCAGCTTTTCATATATACATGAGACATAATACAGATTTTCAAGCATATTTTCAAGGTTATTTTTCACGAAAAAGTTCGGCATCCTGCACAATTTCTTTATCTTTTTTTTGTAAACGATACATTCCTTTATTTCTTAATATTGTCTATAATAAATACGATAGATATTAATTTAAGTTGGAGGTAAATCATGACTAACTCAGTAAGCTCAGCAGAAGCTACAGATATACTAATCATTGGCGGAGGCCCAGCAGGAATGTTTGCTGCATTTTATGGGGGAATGCGCCATGCTTCTGTAAAAATTGTAGAGAGCATGCCTCAACTTGGAGGTCAGCTTGCTGCACTTTACCCAGAAAAATACATTTACGATATTGCAGGTTTTCCAAAAGTAACAGCTCAAGAAGTAGTTGATCGTTTAAAACAACAAATGTCATTGTTCGAGCAAGAAATTTGCCTTGAAGAGAAAGTTGTAAATGTAAAAAAACTTGAAGAACGCTTGTTTGAAGTAACAACAGATAAAGGAGTTCATTATGCTAAGTCCGTAATTATTACGGCCGGTGTTGGTGCATTCTCACCACGTAAACTTGAACTGCCTGAAGCTGAAAAATTCGAAAAAGCAAACCTGCATTACTTTGTTGGTGACTTGCAAAAGTTTAAAGATAGAAGAGTTCTTATCAGTGGCGGCGGTGACTCCGCAGTTGACTGGGCGCTAATGCTTGAACCAATCGCTAAAAGTGTTACTCTTGTTCATCGTCGTGATAAATTTAGAGCGCATGAGCATAGCGTTGCTCAGTTAATGAGTTCATCTGTTAACATTATTACACCAACAGAAATCACTGCTTTACACGGTGAAGATAAGATTACAAGCGTAACGCTAACAGATGTAAAAACTAAGGAAGAGCAAGTGATTGAA
Organism: Paenibacillus sp. plas6; assembly: GCF_057221655.1. Lineage (NCBI taxonomy): Bacteria > Bacillati > Bacillota > Bacilli > Caryophanales > Paenibacillaceae > Paenibacillus > Paenibacillus sp. plas6. The sequence goes on from NZ_CM170151.1 coordinate 625,096, forward strand.
GTTGATGATGTTATCGTTAACTTTGGCTTCGTATCTTCACTTGGTCCAATTTCTGAATGGGGCATCGAAATTGAAGGCGGCTCTATAAAAGTAGATACCCGCATGGAAACAAGCATTCCAGGTATTTTCGCTGCTGGTGACATTACGACTTATCCTGGTAAATTAAAACTAATTGCTGTTGGCTTTGGTGAAGCTCCTACTGCGGTTAACAACGCAAAAGTTTATATCGATCCAACTGCTAAACTATCTCCAGGTCATAGCAGTAATATGAAGCTATAAAATATGTAAAAACAAAAAATGGGGGTTGCTCAAGCTAGAACTAGCTCACAGCAACCCCTTCTTTTCTCTCTATCTTATTTATATCGACATTTCTAACCTTGCCCAATATTTATAGGTCAGTATTCTATTATAAATAAACCATATACACTAACTCTATGCTGGCATTCCCTAAGCTGTATTTTGATGTTCAGTCATCTCTGCTTTAGGTAAGTAATCTACTAACCCGCGTCGTTGTAGTTCGAGAATAATAAGCTCAATAAAATCACTATCTACTTCTCTAGCAACAGCTTCGATATACAGTTCCTTCATTTGCTCATCATTCAGTCTATGCACTACAACCCCTCCCAAATATTGGATTACTTCAATACTAGCATTTATTTGTGCTTCCGACAATAGTTGCCATTATTAACAATCGCTTGTGGATAATTTGTGTATTTTATGTGTATATTTGTCAAATTTCCACAAAAAAACAGACTGGATAATGTGGATATAGTTATCCACAAGCGTTCCTATTAATCTTTCAATAAAAAAAATTAATAGATTGTTTTTCTCTATTAAATTAGATTATCAATTTGGATTCGTATTCACTTCAAATATCCATATCTTTCCGTTCTTATCTATTCCAAAGTCAAAGCCTAATCGCGTCAGTCTTGGATATTTAGAAACAAGAATTGACGTAGATAACTCTGTTAATCGTCTAAAGCGTGATTTTGTTGCTGACACTGCCCCGCTTCCTAATGTTCGTGCTATCGCAGTTCCACCTTTAAGCTGCACACCGCCTTGCCTTAAGTTCGTTACTGCTAAACCTCGTTTTGCTTTGCGCCCTACAATCGCTCGATAACGCCAGCGACCATTCTCATATACATATTTCACCCGATAGTCCACAGGACAACCATCAATCGTTAGCAGATCAATTCCTTTTTGAATCATATATTTGCGTTTTTTCATAGAACGCTTTAAGCTATCGAACATTGCTGCATATGAAGCAAATTGATATACTCTATCACGAAAATGATAAGAATATCCATTTGTGTTTCTCTTAACCTGTATAACCCCCGCTCCCCCTGAACCAACAATCGGTTTAACATAAACCATGCCATGCTGCTGAAGCATCAGCAGTAAATTACCATAGCTAAATGTTTTTGATGGCGGAATATGTGAAGCAATTTCAGGATGAGATTGCAGAATCGCCTGCTTTAAAGTTTTGCTTGCTATTTTTTGACCAGTGTGAGTAAACATCCCCCTCGTCTCCTTTCAATTTATCGAGGTACTTTACACTATTAGTCTATGCTAGCTAATCTATTATTCTTGTGTTGTTGACTATTAATAGATTAATAGTCATCGTTATTTCTATCTTGCAATTTACAATAAAAAAGTCAGAATGGATTTTCACAAGAAAGTTCTAAACTACTTCCTTATGAAAAACCATTCTGACTTCGATAATCTCAATTTATTGCTTGGCTTATTTTTGGGTAACTTTCCTACATATACTGTTCGCTGCTATTGTTGCTGTTGCAGCGCTGCTTTCAATTTATCCGCTAAGCTATTGCCTATTCCGCTGTTATCTTTGCTGTATTGCTTTAATAGACGAGCTGTTTCCTTACGGTTAACGGCTGTACTAGCTTTGTCCTCAAGCTTTTCTATCACATTGCAAGGTCTGCACTGTGCGTATTTACCAGCTTTACCTTCATGCAGCTCCATTTTTTTGTGACATTGCGGACAACGTTTATTAATTTTTATTGGCTCAGCCATCCGTTTATAATTACACTCACGACTTGAGCAAACTAACCGTTTGCCCTGTTTGCCCTTAACTTCAAGTAATGGCTCGCCACACTGCGGACAACGTGAACCAGTTAAGTTATGTGGCTTATACTGTTTATCTTCTTGCTTCACTTGAGCAACCCATTGTTCAGCCTGCTTGCGAATATGATTCATAAACTGTTTGGCATCACCACGACCTCTAGCAATATCCTCTAGCTGCTGCTCCCATTTTGCGGTAAGCTCCGGGCTTTTTAGTTCATCCACAACAAGCTCAATCAATTGCTTACCTTTGCCTGTTGGATATAAGCTGTGCCCACGTCGCTCAATTGTTTCCGTAGAAAGCAGTTTTTCGATTATATCTGCACGAGTTGCTGGAGTGCCTAACCCATACTTTTCCATAATCGCAAGCAAAGACGCTTCTGTATAACGTGAAGGAGGAGTAGTCATGCACGACTTCAATTGACAGCTGCGGACAGGGATCTGCTCACCTTGAGATAAAGAAGGGAGAAAGCTAATCTCTTCTTCTGCTTCATCCTGATCGCGTGATAAAGTGTACACTGCTCGCCAGCCCTTCTCTTTTTCCACTCTGCCCTTTGTATAAAAATGCTCATCGTTAATGACCAGCTCAACACTTGTCTCATCATAGCGATACGCCCCGCTAAATAAGGCAAGAAAACGACGTACTATAAGATCATAGAGCTTACGCTCATCGGAGCTTAATGCTTGTAAATTGACTGGCTCATCCGTAGGGATAATCGCATGATGGTCACTAACCTTGCTGTCATCAACAATACGCTTCGTAATTACTAGCGGCTTGCGCAAAATCTCCTTTGCATGCTCACGATATGGACCTACTGCTACACGTTCTAAGCGAAGCTTTAATGTAGAAGCCATATCGCTCGTCAAATAACGGGAATCTGTCCGTGGATACGTAACGAGCTTATGCTGCTCGTATAACTTTTGTAACACATTAGACGTCATCTTTGCCGAGAAGCCTAGCTTTTTGTTAGCATCACGTTGCAATTCCGTTAAATCATACGCAAGCGGATGCGGCTCTTGCTTCTCGCTTGTTTTTATTGCTGCAACCTTTGCGGTTTTCGCATCTTTTACTTTCGCTAGCTGCTGTTCCGCTTGCTCCTTATCCCAAATTCGCCCATCATGCCCACTTTTCATTCTCCAGCTCGCGGTAAAGCCCGTAAGCTGAGCCTGAAGTTGCCAATAAGGCTTAGCTTGAAATTCATTAATTTCACGCTCACGTTCCATTAATAGTGCCAGCGTTGGCGTTTGCACACGACCTGCAGCAAGCTGGGCATTATATTTACACGTTAACGCACGTGTCAAATTTAAGCCAATAAGCCAATCTGCTTCTGCCCGACATACAGCGGAACGATACAAATTATTATATTGTGAGCCTGGTTTTAGCTTGCTAAACCCTTCACGAATCGCTTGATCGGTTTGTGAGGAAATCCATAGACGAAAAAACGGCTTTTTCCAATGAATTAGCTCCATAATCCAACGAGCGACAAGCTCACCTTCTCGTCCTGCATCTGTAGCAATAATAAGATCTTTTAAGTCATTGCGTTTAGCCAGTGCTGCGATCGCTTTGAATTGATGAGCAGTTTGTCGCATTACCTTTATATTCATTCGTTGAGGTAAAAGAGGCAAATCCTCAAGCGCCCAAGTTCTATATTTCTTATCGTAATCCTCCGGCTCTGCCAGCTCGACAAGATGACCAAGCGCCCAAGTTACGACATAGTCTGGTCCTTCAATATAACTTTTCGTTTTCTGTTTGCAACCAAGTACACGTGCAATTTCTTTGGCTACACTCGGTTTTTCAGCTAATACTAACGATTTCATTTTATTAACTCCAATCTAAACATTTGCTTCGACATAGTATTACTATACCAAAAAAGACAGGCTAACATAATGAGATTCGGGCGATTATCTGTGTCAATCTATCGTGCATTCGTATATATTACTGTAGGATTACAACTTCATATAGAAGGTAGTGAATGCAGTGCAGCATGGTTCAGCACGACGAACAACACGACGGCTGCTGGCCATATCAGACATTCATGGGCATCGACAAGGATTGCTTTCTTTACTCGATGCAGCGCAGTATGACGCGAACAAGGATCAGCTTGTTATTTTGGGGGACTTTATAGAAGCTGGGGAACCGGTCACTTGGCATCTCGTTGATACTGTGCATGCACTTGTAGATAAAGGAGCAATCGCCTTGCCTGGCAATCATGAACTTAAATTAGCAACATTGCGAAGGGGAAGTGCAGCACAACGCTTGCGATATTTACGATTTATTCGTTCGCTTCCCACATACTATAAAGCAAACGGATATTTGTTTGTTCATGCAGGAGTAAGACCTGGCCTCCCGCTTAGCTTACATCCTATTCGTGAACTAACAGAAATTCGTGAGTCTTTTACACGCCACCCATTATCAACGTTGCGCGAAAAGCTCGACAGAGACAAGGAAGGTACAGCAGGACAGCGAATCGTATTTGGACACACTCCAACATTTAAGCTTGGAGCAAATCCAGGATCGCTATTTATCGATGAGTGCAGAATCGGAATTGACACTGGTGCAAAGCATGGGTATCGCCTATCACTTGTTGATCTGACGAATAGCTTATGCTACTCCTGCTCAACGACATCTGATTATCGTGCAGGCGATGTGTATGTGTATCACGTACCTGGGTTGCGCAATAGCTAACTACGTTCAGAGCGATTGTTCGTTTGATTGGCCGCTTTCATTACATCACCTCCTCGATCCTAAGGATTACTTTGCAGCTATGCTGGCTCAGTTAGAAGCTGACAGCAGCGTAGCTGCTTTTTGTTGCAGAATATAAAGAAAAAAGCCAGGATACCTGCGATATTAATCCAATGTTCGCAAATATCCCGACTCATTTTTAAGGAGACACTGATCCTCGACGTATACTGGTCAAGTAGCTGCGGCTAGCAATAAAAAAGTAAATTCCTTGCATCACTACATAGATGGCAAAAACGACTAATGAATAGAACATTCCTGTTTCCATAATGACATTTTCCAGCGCAATCATTGCAAATACAGCATGAATAATACCCACTGCACAAGGCAGGAAGAAAATAATGCCAATTTGCGTAACAATAACTTTTTTCATTTCTTTGTACGTAATGCCTATTCGCTTCAACCCTTGAAACATTGAAATATCATCGTCACGTTCAGTGTACAGCTTAAAATAGATGAGCGAACCCGCTGCAACAAAGAACAAGAAGCAAATGAACACCCCAATAAATAAGGTTAATGAAGTATACTGCATAAAATCAAAATAATCTTGGTTTCGTGTATAGTCGACCATCTTAAGAAAATCATTTTTATTAATATCTGTATGTTGAGCAGCGTATGCAGCTAACATTTCAGCGCTCTTTTTCATATTGTTAAAATCTAAGCCATGAATCGTAAAGATTTCAGACTCATCAACTTGCGCTTTAATTTTTTCATATTGCTGATCTGATACAACAACCGTAAAATAGTTCCAATAATAAAAGTAGTTAGTTACTCTTTTTTCTTTAACTTCAGTAACAGGCAGCTCTAGCTGTAAATCACCAATAGCTCCTTTCATGATACCTGAATTAGCTTCCGTTCCATAAGTTACCGCTAACAGCGCAACAGCTTCCTCATTGCTTAACGATAATTGCTCTTTGTCATCAAACAGCTCATTGTATGAAGACTGCGAAAGTAACATCATTGATTGATTTTTGCTTTGATATGTTTGAACTTCAGTTTCTAAGCTGATATTGTACTTTTCTAATTTAATCCCTTGCAGCTGTCCTTCCTTGGTAACCGTTAATCCATACTCCTCAATTAATCCGTCAATCTCACTGCGCTCCAACTGAAATAGCTCTGGCTCACTGCTTTCCACCCAAGCAAGTGCATAAGGAATTTGTTTAAACTGCTGCTTTCCAACCATTTGTAATACATAGATTGCACCCATCGCTGTCATTACAACAGCACTTAACACCGTAATCGTTGACAATACTCTCGCATTATCCTTTATTTTGTAGCCAAGCTGACTAATAATAAGCAAATTCGATTTATTATAGTACAAAGACTTACGTTGTTTAAGTCTGTTTAAGATAACGACACTAAGCTGTGAGTACAATAGAAATGTGCCCAGCACAACGCAAGCAATCGTTGGCAGAGCAACAACGATAAATGTCCCTAAAGTCATCGTCACTGCTAATCCATAGCCTGCTAACAAGCTAATTGTGCCGACAAGAACCTTCCAGACAGAAAATTTCAGTTCGCCTTTTGGCTGCTTATGTGCCTTCAAATGCTCGATGATCTGTCCTTTACCAATCCGAAAGGTAGTATAAATGGTAATAACGAAAAACATCACTAGAAAAACGATAACTGTAACAAGTACCGCTTTTAAAGGTACGGCAAAGCGAATATGCTCTGTTAATCTAAGCAGCGACCCTAACCCCATTAAAAACAGCTTACTAAATAAAATTCCAACACCGATCCCTGCTAAAATCGCGAGTAGTCCGATAATCATATTTTCAATAAATACAAGCTTCCGCAATTGACGTCTGGTCATTCCAAATAAGGAAAATAAGCCAAACTCTTTTTTGCGATTTTTTAAGAAGGAGCTGCTTGAATATAATATAAAGACAGCACTAAAGATTGAAATTAAGTATAAGCAAAATTCCATTCCTTTCGTAACCATCCCTGCCGCAGCAATTACACCATTCTCAACATCAGGATGGACCATAAAAGCATAGTAAATATAAAAAATCGCTACGGAAAACACACTGCTTAAAAAGAATGCACTGTAGGAACGCCAATTAACTCTTATATTTTTAAGCGCGAGGGAACGAAAGGTCATCAAAATCCCCTCCTAGCATGCTTTGCACATCCAAGATTTGTTGGAAAAATACTTGGCGATTTGCTCCGCGATTAATTTCTGTAAACAATTGACCATCCTTAATAAAGATAATTCGTTGACAATAGCTTGCAGAAAACGGATCATGGGTAACCATTAAAATGGTTGCGTTCATTTGCTCATTCATCTGTTTTAATGTATCCATCACGTCTTTAGCAGCTTTCGAGTCAAGATTCCCTGTCAGCTCATCGGCAAGAATTAGCGAAGGTTCATGGATTATCGCTCGAGCAATTGCTGTGCGCTGCTTCTGTCCGCCTGATATTTCATACGTACGCTTATTCAACAAATTTTCAATTTGTAATATTTGAACAATACGCATTAACCGCTTTTCAATTTCTTTTGGCTTCATGCCCTCCATAACGAGCGGTAAAATAATATTTTCTTTTACTGTTAGCGCATCTAACAAATTAAAATCCTGAAATACAAACCCTAATTCTCTGCGACGGAACAGGGCTAATTTATGATCATCTAGCTTAGTAAGATTAACTCCATTAATCTCAATTTCGCCGCTTGTTGGTTTATCGATCGTGGAAAGCAAATTTAGTAATGTCGTTTTCCCGCTTCCAGAAGGTCCCATAACTCCGACAAATTCGCCCTTATCAACCTCTATGTTGACATTTTGCAATGCAGTATATAATACATTTTTTTTCGAACCATATACTTTTCCAAGACCTGTCGTTTTTAATACGCTCATTTTTCTTTTCCCCTTCTCCTTTGTTATAGCTTTATTATAATGAGGGTAAAGGTGGGGAGAAATTGAGGAAGCTTTCAATATACCTTACAGTTTTGTCACGTAGAAGTGAAACCTTACTTATTCATCTTTTATTTCAAGCTGGTGGATGAATAAGTAAGGCTTGATGACGAAGGTTTTCACTGTTCTGTTTTAGAAAGCGAATATCATTCAGCGGGAGGCTACAACTGATTAATTGAGGAATGCTTCATGCTCAAAGTAAAACAAGCACCTTCTCCTTCAACCGAGCTTACATTTAACGTATAGCCTAGCCGCTTACACACTTCCTTTGCTAAATATAATCCCATACCTGTTGATTCTCCTGTCATACGACCATTTTGCCCTGTAAAGAACGGATCAAATACCCGCTTCAAATCACTCTTAGTAATCCCAATCCCTTCATCACGCACCGAGACGCTTGTACTTTCTCCTTGCTGCTCTATTATAATCTCCAGCTCCTTGCTGCCCTGCTTTAGTTTGCTATATTTTATCGCATTGGTAACAAGCTGATTGATAATAAAGCCAAACCATTTCTGATCCGTTGCAACAAGTGCTTCGCCAACTAATTTAGGATAAATTTGATGTTGAATTAACAGCTTTTTATAACGATTAATTATTTCCCTGATTACCCCGTGCAGCTCAACTGGCTTAATGTGCAGATCGAGCTCCAGCTTATCTAACCTTGCTGAATTTAGCATTAGCTCTAAGCCGCCTTGCAATTTATCAATTTCCTCAGACATACTGCGATAAACGCTAGCTTGCTGATGCAACTGCAAAGGCTCTCTTCGTTTTAGCTGCTCATCAATTTGCTGCATCTGCATATCTAAAACAGAAAGCGGCGTTTTCATTTGATGCACCCATTGCAACGTAAAATGATGCTGGATTTCCCGCTTGCGCTCCATCTCAGCAAGCTGATCTACGTATTTTTTTTGCTGATTATGAAGCAATTTAGAAATGAGCTCTTGCTCCTTATATACTTCTCCCTGCAAAATATAAACCGCTTCTAACGTATTCTCACTCTCTAACGCCTCAAATAAAGACTGATAGTACGATTTAACACGCATATATTGCACAATATTCCATATCACAATACATACACCAGAGAGCACAAAATAATAATACATGCTCGTCAAATCAATTAGATCAGCATGACGTTGGCGCTCCAGCAAATAAATTCCTCCGCCTAATAGCACAAGAAAAAGCTGAGCAATGATATTAAGCATTTGATCATTTAAGTAAAGCAGTACTTTCTTCATTATGAATCCTCCAGCTTAAGCTTATACCCTTGCCCACGTATTGTTTCAATTCCGTTAGGCAAGCCTAGCTCTGCCAGCTTTTTACGCAATCTTGTCATATTTACAGTCAACGTATTATCATCGACAAATTGCACATCATCCCATAATGCCTCCAGCAGCATATCCCGCGGTACAACCTCACCATAATGGCGAAGCAAGCATTCAATTAGCAATAACTCATTACGAGTAAGATCAATTCCTTTATCGTTATAATACAGCTCATTACGATTTAACCATAAAATAAGACCATGCTGTTCCAGTTTGCTACCATCCTGTTGTGTCAAAGATGGAGACATACTTTGAGCTTCTTCAGCGTTTTGGGCATATTCCCCGTACACTCGTCTAAGCTGTCCTCTAACTTTAGCGACAAGGAGATCTAGCTTAATTGGCTTTGTAAGATAGTCATCACCACCATTTTCAATAGCCATTACTTGATCCATTTCCCCTTCTCTAGCTGAAATAAAAATAATTGGCACGTTGGAGTTTTTTCGTATTTGCCTGCACCAATAATATCCGTCATAATACGGAAGATTTATGTCAAGCAAAATGAGGTGTGGTTTAAAATTATCAAGCTCAGACGTAATATCTTTAAATTGCTTTGCTATCGCCACTTCATAAAAATATTGCTCTAGCTTTCCCTTCATTAAGCTAGCTATTTTCATATCATCTTCTATAATTACAATTCGATACATCGTAAAGTACACCACCAACAACTAAAATCATTTCCATAAAAAAAAGCGCAGTCAGATCTTGACTACGCCTATTGTATCACGCTAATAAAAAGCTTTACCATCTTCCGCCTCTTAGCTGCTCTATAATTGCTCTTAGTTCTCCATCATGATGAACCTTTTCTTCACCTTTAATCTCAATTTTCTCAATATCTAGCTTATAAGTTTCTTTTGCATTGACTGGTGCAAAGATAAGCTCTTGCTCATCCTCAAGTTTCACATCGTAGCCAAGCTGCTTAAACGCTGCAATAAAATCCTTAATGCTAGGCTGACGATCATCGGGTAAAAAAATGAGTGCGCGCAACATTTTCGTATGCGCTCCATCAATAAATTTGAAATGAAAAATGCATTCTCTTAGTGCCATCTCAGTACAAAAGCCCCTTTCACGGTTGTACTATCAGCATACAATGAATTATTAAGATAATCCATACTTTAACATGTTTCGTAAAATTATAGCCTATATATTAACAGAAAAAGGCAGATATAGCGTATAACTGCTATCTGCCTTTTGCCTTATAACCTTTAATAATCTATACTGTTTTAGGTTCTACAGCTTCAACCTCAGGCACGGCAGCTTTAGTTTTGAATAGCTTGCCCCAAACATTTGCTTTTAGCCAAGGAAGAACAAAATAGTCTCCGCCAAGTTTACCTGCATTACCTGCTGCTAGCATTACGATGAATCCTAATAGCACCATTTTTGGATTTGTGCTCACTGTTCCTGCGAACATAAACATAAAGTTCATTAACATTCCGAAGAACGCTGCTGGCAATGTTAGAATTCCAGTAATTAACCCGATACCTACTAAAAACTCGCCCCAAGGAATTAAGAAGTTTATAACATCAACCATTGGTAAAGCAAAATGCTCAATAAAGGCGTTATATGTTGGATATAATACTGCATCGCCCTTCATCACTGGATTGGTGATTGCATTTGTTAGGTAGCCTGTTGCATCAAAGCCTCCACCAGTAAGCTTACCCCAACCGCTCGTTACCCATTGGTAACCTAATAATATGCGAATAACTGCTACCACCATTGCTGCGTATTTATTTTCTCTCCAAAACTTTAACATTTTAACCACTCCCTGTTCGTTTTTCTTTATGGTCTTAGTATACAGGGGAACTAAATAAAACTATGTGATTTTAATCACATATTACGTGATTTTTTTCACAAATATAATTCTGCGCATGACTTTAGCTGCATTTGTGATTTTTTTCATGCAAGCTATGAAGATGCAGAGCGTTATAGACGTTAACAAACGCATATTTTCAGTTAGTTTACTATTTAATGCAATGTATTTTAAAGGAATGCTAAACATTTATTATAATAGAAGAATAAAATTGGGGGGATTTATATCAAAAAGATGCTAATGATTTTATGCATTCTCTTTCTTTTTGGGTGCAGCAAGCTTGAAGTGGACTCATTTGAGAAAACGATCGAGCTTATTGAAAACAATCAGTTTTATATTAATTGCTCAGAAGAGATTACCTATAAAGAAAAGAGCGGAAACAGTATAGGCTATCTATGTGCCATTATTATTGATGACCAAACAAGGCTATTAGACAAAAATCATCAGCCGCTAGAAATAAGTGATTTTACCATAGGAGATTCTATAGTCATCTCTTTTACCGAACCAATTACAATTACGAAAACAAATAGAGATTTTGTTGCTGAGAAAATCATTTTACAATAAGTTCTGCCTAGTTTTAAATAAGCAATGCCTTCACAAACAGTAAAAATCTGTTTTGAAGGCATTGCTTTCCCCTTACTTAATTTCTACTTTAATTGCATTATTTTTCGCATCAAAAGTAACTTTTCCGCCTAGCTTTTCTACGATACCACGAATCGGAGCGTAAGTTGTATTATTTTTGCTGATGATTTCCTTACTGCTTAGTTTGAAAGTAACAGTTTTATTATTCCGATTAAGAATAAGCTCTGTCTTATCATCACTAAAGCTTATTGAAGCATCGATTGCCTCGGCAATTTCACGGATTGGAAAATAAGTGCTATTGTTCTTAACCAGCGGCTTGTTCGTTAATTTTATTTTTTCACCGTTTATGTATAGCGAAATATCCGAAGTTTTTAGCTCATCCTTAGCTTGCTTAGCTTGAGCTGTTTTTATTTGAACTTGAGCTGTTTTTATTTGAACTTGAGTTGTTTTTGGAACTGCTGTTTTTGGAACTGCTGTTTTTGGAGCTGCTGTTTTTGGAACTGTTGTTTTTGGAACTGTTGTTTTTGGAGGTCGTGCTGTTTTTAGTATTGCTGCTTGTGCTAGAACTTGAGCTTCCGCCATTATGGTAATGATAGCCTGTACATAACCCTTTTGCCTTCGATTTTTCAGAGCAATTATGACCTCCATTAGCATCCGTGCGTCCAGAATGAGCAGATGCCACAGAAGCCGTAGTTAATAATAAACAAGCAATCACTACGGCAGTTAAAAATTTCATAAAGCAAAATCTTTTCACATCTTACACATCCTTTATATTGTTTTTGATTACACTAGTACATATTATATTTCAATATCTTACACTTTCAAGATAAAATGGCAATTTGTGATTTGTTTTTCATAAAAAAAGCCATAGCAGCCTACACCAGTAAGGCATACTATAGCTAAATTGTCCGCTTCTATTATCATTATTTATCGGCTACTTCTTTGTTTTTTTAGACTTAAAGCGACGAACATTTTGATAAGAGCTTTCCAGTCTCGGTACATATTGATCAAAATATTCACTGACAAGCCCTACAAATAATACATCAACGAGATGCAGTTGAGCCATACGTGAAGCCATATCACCACGACGCATACCCGCTTCCGAGGATGAGATAAACAAGCTAATTTCTGCAATTGAAGCAAGGGTATTTTCACCATACTTTGTAATCGAAATCGTCGTTGCGCCTTGCTCCTTCGCACTAATCAATGCTGCAATCGTCTCAGGCGTTTCTCCTGAATAAGAAAAGCTAATGGCAACATCTCCGGGCTTTAACGATGCAGCTGAGGTTTGCTGCATATGCGGGTCGGAAAATACAGCCGCTGCCTTACCGATTCGAATCAGCTTTTGATACAAATCCTCAGCTACGACACCAGAGGTTGCTACGCCATACAAATCAATACGGTTAGCATAATGCAGCTTTTCAATTGCGAGTCTTAACTTGCTATAATCCAGCATTTTTGCTGTATCTGTAACAGACCTGACATGATTAGCAGTAATCGCATTAACGATTTGATCGAGCGGTTGGCCTGCAACAATATCTTGGTATGTATCTATATTAGTCTCCCCTGTAAGATCAACTGCTAGCTTGATCTTAAACTCCGAGAAGTTATCAGCTTGAAACCTGCGACTAAATCGCGAAATGGTCGATGTGCTGCAACCAGATAATTTAGCTAGTTCTGTGATAGAAAGCTGCGATGTTTCGTGAGGGTGCTGCAAAATATAACTGCACAAGTTCTTTTCTTGCTGTGTTAATTCTTCAAACTTTTCCTTCATGGCAGCAATAATACTCAAACTTTTCACCTCCAAAATTAATCGCATTAATAATCATATCGCTTTCTTCATGAAAATTAAATGGTTCTGATAATATTTTCATAAGTTAATGTTAAAAAAATGAGCATCGACTTATGGAAGCAAAAAGCGTTGTTTTGCTGCTCGACTCGTCGATGCCCGAATTCTTTACTATAACTTAAATAGATTAGCTTTGCTACTTGCTACTATAGCTTCGCTTCCCCGTTAATAAATACTTGGCTTAGCTTGAATTGCTCATCCATAATAAGCAAATCAGCTCGTTTGCCTATTGCGATGCTGCCGTATTGATCATCAAGACCGATTACACGAGCAGGGTTTAAGCTAGCCATTCGACTTGCTTCGCTTAGCGTTGCCCCTCCTTGCTCTACTAGAAAACGATAGCCTTCGATCATCGTTAACGTACTGCCAGCTAAGTTTCCATCTTTGGTTAAACGAGCAACTCCTTGCGAAACTGTAACTGGCAAGCCACCAAGCTCATATGCGCCATCTGGCATGCCTGCTGCTGAGATCGCATCAGTTACAAGCACTACGCGATCAGCGCCTTTTACTTTGAGCAAAAGTCTTACGGCTGCAGGATGAACATGAATACCATCTGCGATAATTTCAGTTGTTACTTCATCATGCAGCATAACCGCACCTAGCGTGCCTGGCTCGCGATGATGTAAACCTTTCATTGCATTGTACGTATGGACAGCATGGCTAAGTCCATGTTTAACAGCTTCGCTTAATTGATCATAGGTAGCATCGGTATGTCCGCAAGCTGCGACAATACCATGCTTATCTAGTAACTCGATATACTTATATGCCCCATTAATTTCTGGTGCAAGAGTTTGCATTTTAATTAAGCCTGGATATTGAACCTGCCACTCTTCCATCCATGCTGGCTGAGGTTCAACCATATAAGCTTCATTTTGCGCGCCTTTCCATTTTGGATTGACAAAAGGTCCTTCTAGATGAACGCCAACCAGTTGTGTATAAGGCATTGGTTGTTGACGATAGCTGTTAACTCGCTCTAAAACGGAGCTAAGTTGCTGCTGTGAACCTGTTACTGTTGTAGCTAACATTGCTGTTGTACCATTTTGCATATGGAAAGAGGTAATCGCATCTAGCTCTTTTGCCTCTGCATGCATAAAGTCATGCTTTGCACCACCATGCACATGGATGTCAATAAAACCAGGCAATACATATTTTCCTTCACCGTCAACGACTGTAGCAGCTTCTTCTGACTGCAAAGCTTCTGGCAAACTGCCTGTTCCAAAATTACTAATTTTTCCGTCCTCGAAAACGATCCAGCCTTCATTAAGAACTGTTTCTGGTAAGATAAGATTTACATTATAAATGATTGTTTTGTTTTTGTTCATTTTAGTTTGCTCCCTGCTGCTTCATCCAACAATACGACCAAATTAGCATGTGTTTGTAGTAAAGACGCTGGACATTGTGGTGTAATTGGTCCTTGCAAGGCACGCTGCACAATTTCCGCTTTATCTTCACCTTTAACAACTAGCAGAATCATTTTTGCTTTAAGAATAGAACCGATGCCCATAGTAATCGCTTGACGCGGCACATCTTCCATGGAAGCAAAGTAACGCGCATTCGCTTGACGTGTCTTTTCCGCTAATTCTACAACATGTGTACCGCTAACCAGTTCGTCTGCTGGCTCATTAAAACCGATATGTCCATTATGTCCTAGCCCTAGCAATTGAATATCCAGCTGACCGTAAGCAGCAATCGCTTCGTCATAGCGAAGACATTCTGCCTCTAAATCCGCTGCGTTGCCATTAGGAACGTTTGTGTTTTCAGGTACAATATCAATGTGATTAAATAAGTTGTGCTGCATATAGTAACGATAGCTTTGCTCATGTGCTGGATCAAGTCCGACATACTCATCTAAGTTAAAGCTAGTAACTTGCTTGAAGCTCAAAAATCCTTCATTATATTTCTTTACAAGCTGCTCATAGATTCCTACTGGAGTTCCTCCTGTAGCCAAACCAAGTACAGCTCTAGGATTTTTTTGCACTATGCTGGCAATTAATGCTGCACCTGCTTCATTGACTTTATCCTCTGAATTAAACGTCAAAATATTCATATTCTAGCCTCCTGTATTTAATCATGATGCATGTTAATAGTCAAATTGCTTTATTCCATAAAGAACATCCCTGCTGCACCTAGCACTGCGATTTCTTTACCTAGCTCCGTACGACGCAATGTAACATGCTTAAGCATATCTGGTAATGCACGTTCACGAACAACCTCTTGCATATAATCGTAAAGCAGATTGTCACTGCTCATTACACCGCCGCCAAAAATGATTTGCGTCGGGTTAAATAAATGAATTAATGAAACAATTCCGTTACCTAAATAAAAGGCTGCCTCTCTAAGCAACTCCTGAGCTTTTTCATGTCCTTGACTAGCTTGTTCTAACAGCAATTTACTTGTCCAAGCTCCTTGCTGGAGTGGCTCTAATCGCTCATTAGCAAGCTTTGCCAGTGCAGTGCCGGAAGCATAGGTTTCCACACATCCATAATTGCCACAGCCGCAACGCTCACCGTTAGGATTGACCGTAATATGTCCAAATTCACCTGCACTTGCAGAAATTCCCTGAATTAATAGTCCGTCACTAATAATGCCCGATCCTATTCCTGTACTTATTGTTACATAAATAAGATGTTTCGCTTGCTTTGATGTTCCCCATACATATTCGGCAACTGCCGCCAAGTTCGCATCATTTCCAAGCTGTACAGGCACTTGAAAACGGTCTTGCAAAATAGCACCTATTTTTACATTGTGCCAATTCAAATTACTAGCATATACAATGCTCAACGCTTCAGGGTCAATCACACCAGCAGAGCAGATTCCTATTCCTTTAAGCTTTCCGCCTTCAGGTATGCTCGTAATTAACGATGCAACTTTTTCCTCAATACAGGCAATAAGCCGTTCTGCTCCTTGCTCTGGCAAACTCTCAAATTGAATCTGCCGCAAAATGGTACCATCTTGCTGGACTAGCGCCAGAAGCGTCTTTGTTCCACCGATATCAATGCCAATGCCGTATTCTTTCTTATTTTCAAGCATGACCATTTAACAAGCATACCTCCTATTAAGAAAATTATTTTCATAATTAATATAACAATTTATTAAAAAATTTTCAATAATCTATTTCTATTTTCGTAATCCATGATAAACTATGAATAGAAGCAGGTTTCATTTTCATTCAGAGGAGGACAGCTAGTATGAGCAATACGCATTCCAATATTGAAGTAAAAAATAATGCGTCTCGTGAGCAGCTTGAACAGATTTTAGACATTTTAGGAAAAGGTTTTTCAGTTGGAAGAGCTTTTTTTCAGGAACGAATTGATCATGATCCAACGTTTGACCCTGCTAACACTTGGTTTGCTACAGTTGATCAAGTCATTGCCTCAAGTGTACAAATCTTCCCAATGAGTTTACGAATAGATCAAGATATAATTCGAGTTGGCGGTATGGGAAGCGTATGCACAGATGAAAACTATCAAGGAATGGGGCTAGCCACTCGTATTTTGCAAGAACAAACGAAATATATGAAACAACAAGGGTATCATCTTAGTATGTTGCTAGCCAGCAAGCATAGTTTTTATAACCGAAGCGGCTGGTACCTGCTTTCAGAGCCAATTTATTACCTTAATAATGAGGCTTATCAAAATAATAAAGAAGTTGTGCAAGATACCGCTGAAGCTAATTATGTAGTTATTCCTTTTGATTCTTGTCATTTACCGCAAATGAGTCAACTTTACGATACGTTTAATAAACATCGTACAGGCAGTTATGTACGTAATGAGAGCTATTGGAAAAGTCTTATTCAGTGGCCTACTTGGCGGGAAGCAGAGTGCTTAACGCTGTGGCAGGATGAAAAGCTAATCGCTTATGGCATCATTGCCCATACCAAACATGAGCAAGCGATTTTACGTGAATTCATTTATGATCCACAAAAATCAACAATTGCAGATGTTTTGCCGCTCTTTAACGCGCTTTGTCAGTTACGTCCAGATGCAAAGGTTATTTTAGCTAAATTACCAAAAGATCATCTGTTATACAAACATTTTCAAGAGAGCGGGGCAACTACTGAAAAGATAAACATTGCAATGTGGAAAATGATCAATTGTGAGGCGTTGTTCAACGACTTGCTACCACAATTGCAAAATCGTTTGAAAAATAATGATAAACTAGCTGGGCAGCAGTTTAAGTTTGCCCTTGAAACAGAGCATGATCGAATTGTTTTCAGCTTTAAGCAGTCTAATCTACAAATTGCTGTTCAGTCTAAGCGGGATCAAGCCAATCAATCCCAAGCTCAACAGATTGCAGTGAATGGTATTGACGAACAAGCTATTGCAACGATTGAAACAAGTGAAATTACACTAATAAAATGGTTGCTATATGGGTTTGATGCAGCTGATGAAAAATCAGTTTGTGAAAATGAGGCTGAACAAAGCGCTGCTATTGATATGATACTGTCCGCACTTTTCCCTGAGCAAAACTATGCTTTTTATATTACAGACTACTATTAATATGGCAATTCAATCAGACAGCAAATAAAAGTAATTAAAAAGGATGTCAAAATGTCGGCAAAGCCGCTGACGATTCTGGCATCCTTTTATACAATAGATTGTTCTTTTAACTCCAAGCTTCTGTTAATTTTCCGCATCAGTATGCTCAATTTGACTTGGGAAACACTCTTCCTGTTCATTCTCCAATTTCTGCTTCCAAGGAGCATCTGTCACCTTATGCAAAAACTGATTTATTTTCAAGACTAATACTGGAATCAATACGAGCAGAAGGGTGCATACAATCACTAAAGAGTTATGAATTAAATCGTAACGAAACTCCATTTTAGCTCCCCCTTTATTTTGTTTATTTTGATTCAGTTATTGTACCGATTGTTATCAAATTCAAATTAACATCTACGTTTACTTGACATTGCGTAAAGATTTTTTCTCCGCTGTCCCAATTGTCTTTATATTTTTGCCACAGTTCATATTGTTGCTCATACATATTTTCATAAAAACCTAGAAAGTCTGTTTCATACTTCTTTTGTGATAATTCAATGACTCCTTCAATCAGTTGTTTTATTTTTTCTTCTCCTTTTGCCTTAATATCTTTGTTTAACTTATTAATCGTAATATCTTCCTCCAGCTCTGATTCTACAATAGAGCCATTTGCAGAAATCGATATTTCGAAAAACGGCAATCCTCGTTCATCTTTTTTTACCTTTATGTTGCGGAAAAACTCAAGAACTTCTATAACAATCTCTTTTCCATCCATATCAATTTCTAATGCTGCGGTCTTCACTAAACCTTGAATCATATTGCGTCCCGTAGTTTCTTCCGGATTAAGGTGTCCAATAAATTTATGATCCTGCCCATAAAAGATTGAGGCACCTGCTGTAGATATTTTATTTTCAGCTGCCCTGCTCACTTTTGGCAACACATAGCTCATATTGGACAAGAGCATTTTACGTAAAACACCGATTGTAATTGGCGGTGTAATGGATTCACTTTTATCAGGGTTATTATTAGTTGAGATAATGTATTTTACAGGCAGTGTTTCTAGTTCTGTACTTACTTCTAAAATATCCTTTGCTCTTCCTTCAGAAACCATAACATAGGATGCTCTTCGACTTTCAGGATCTCGTATAAATAGATCCATTATTTCTCCAATATGCTCTTTTTCAGCTAATTTATCTGAAATAATGATAAGCTGATTATGCGAAAGAAATGGAGTTCGACTAAGCTCACTTGCCAAATTTCGAACAGCTTTAAACACTGTTTTAGCTGTAGAGGACTTATTAACATATGGATGTACTCCTTTTTGCCCGCTACTTCCCTGCATTTGTGTTGGCAGCACAATTTGAAAAGTTAACGTAATATTATCATCCTCTATATTTATTACTGCTGCCTCATAATTGCTTCCCCCAACTCTAAATTGCTTTACTTCTTATCCATCATGACGAACTGCATAAAAAAGCCCTTAATTCCTTATCTTTGGAATTAAGGGCTTGGGCTTATGTTTTATATTTACTGTTTATAATCTAGGAAACATGAACAAGATCGATATAACCTATTTTTTCTCACTCACTGTTTCTAACTTCGAAGCGGCGATTAACAATGCGCCGTAAGCTGCATCTTCAAGGGGGAGAATGAGCTTTGTATTTGGAAACTTAACTTCTAGTTTTCGTTCTAGGGCAGAACGCACATATTGTGATTTTTGCAAAACACTGCCCGCGATTGCAATGTTTGCCTCATGCATATCTAATCGTTCAATAACAGGTACAAGTAACTTCAATAGTTGCTCGCCACAGCGCTCCGCTATTGCAAGCGCAGCTTGATCGCCGCTATCGCAAGCTACATTTAATATTGGAGCGAGCATAGCTATATCTTTCTTCGTAGTTTCCTTATTATAAACATAACCGATGACTTCCTTCACATTTGACATTTGCAGACGATTATAAACTAAAGATGGAATAACACTGTCGGCAATCCTTCCATCCTCAACTTGTACAAGCACCGAAAGCAAATCTCGTCCAATGCTATATCCGCTTCCTTCGTCATCGATCAAATGACCAAAGCCGCCAGTGCGATGCTGCTGTCCTTGCTCATTAACACCTAAACAGATAGAACCTGTTCCAGCAATAAGAATAATGCCAGACATCGCCTTTTGTGCACCATATAACGCAGTTTCATGATCGCCAGTAATGCTGATCTGACCTTGATAACCATTTGACCGAACTTGCTGTTCTAAAAAGAACCTCACCTCAGGATTGCTAATCCCTGCTGCACCAATACAAATATGAGAAACCTTATCAAGTGAATTACATTCCTCTTTAATCTCACTAAAAATGCTCTGAAAGGATTGAATAATAGCCGCTTGATCTCCACCGTTCACATTAATAGCCCCAACGGAAAATTGCTTTACGATCTCAAACGATGCAGTAGTTTGCAGTGCTTTCGTGCTTTCGTTAACTACTGCAATTGAAACGGCTGTCTTTGTACCACCGCCATCGATGCCAACGATATAGGTCATTCCTATTCCTCCTAACAGATTGCTTCTATTATTTCTCTCTTACTCTTCACGTAACATGCTTCTAACCTAGCAATCGTCTCTATCCTACAAATTAATTGGCAGCTTAGCAGCCGGTACATATTTTCCAGTTAATATTGGGATAAGCGACTCAAATGCATCAACAGAATATTCTAGCAGGGTTAGACTAGCGATCGCCCCGTTAATGAGTGCAAGATCATAAGGTCTACCTAGAGCAACAAGCGTTGTTTTTACGCCTTTTTCGATTAATGCCTTAGCTAGAGCTAATTGTCCAACATTCTCACGAGCATTGAATAGCCCCAATATGACATGCTCTCCTGCTGCAACTTTGGCAAGACAAGCATCGATTTCCTCCTGCTGCGGGTCAATTGATAAAGTTTGATGTTTCAATCCTAACTTTTCACCAATATAGGCAGCAAAGCTTAAATCTGTATTTACACTGCTGGAAGCAAGATCTGTACGATAAGATTGCGTACCGATAATGTGTACTGATGAATCATTAAAGTCAATTGAAGCAAGCTCTCCTGCTACAAGGCTGATCGTTTCGGTGCGCATTAAACCGCTAGCAGCTAAATGCACTGGCGTGCCGACTTGTTCAGGTTGTGGAGGAGCAATAATTGCATACTGTGACTTGTAAGATAAAATGTTTTCTACTGCTGCATCAATAATCGCTTCATCTAACTCACCAGCAGCTACTGCTGCTTCAATTTCATGCACCGCTTCTTTTACTAATGAAGGGGTATGGCTAATAAAGATTAAATCAATACCAGCGGAAATTGCACCTACAGCCCCTTTAGCAGTGCCGTAGAAACGTTTTATTGCTTCCATTTCAAGACAGTCTGAAACAACTAGACCTTTAAATCCTAATTTTTCCTTTAACAGCCCCGTAATAATGACGCGTGACATTGTTGCCGGTACACCAGAGGTCTCAATTTTCGGGAACAAAATATGAGAGCTCATAATCGCGTGCGCGCCTTGCTTAATTGCCGCTTTGAACGGAATAAGCTCAAGCTGCTCTAGCTCCTCTACCGTTTTATCAATGCTTGGCAAGCCAATATGAGAGTCTACATTCGTGTCACCATGACCTGGGAAATGCTTCAAGGCAGACATGACACCGCCGTCAATTAGACCTTTCATCATTGCGATGCCGTATTCTGACACAGTTTCAGCAGTATCGCCATAGGAACGAATATTAATAACTGGGTTCAAAGGATTATTATTTATGTCCATAACAGGAGCTAGATCAAAATTAATACCTAAAGCCTTTAACTCACGAGCAGTAATTCTGCCTGCAACATACGCATTTTCAGATCTGCCTGTAGATGCAATTGCCATCGCTCCTGCAACATTGGTCGCTTCTTTAGGCATGCGAGTAACACGTCCGCCCTCTTGGTCGATCGTAATAAAACCTGCTACTCCTGTGTGCTCAACATATAACTGCTGAAGCTCTGCAACCAAGTTTCCTAGCTGAACTTTATCAATTACGTTATGAGAAAACAAAATACAGTTGCCAATATAATAATCTTTAATTAGTTCCTTAAATTCATCGGTAATTTCCGAGCTAGGAAAACCTGCTACGATCATTTGCCCGATTTTTTCCCGCAAGCTCATTTGTTTCACTGTTTTCATCTGATTCATCACCAAGCCCTATCTATATAAATGATACTGCTTCTTCCGAACGGCAAAGCTGTTGCTTTCTTCTGCAAACTGCTCAAGCAGCTCCTTAGCGCTAACTCCTGGAGTACGATAAATATTATCCCCTGCCAACAAATCAATAAATGGTCTTGAACCTTCTTTAATCGGCGGCAAGAAAGCAAACTCTTCGTACATATCACGAATCGTAAATAGTAAGTTAACCCCTACTTCAAGCGGTTTAATTAACTCTCGATCCGTTATATAAATTTGGATGCCTCCGCAAAATTCACCAGCATGCTTTGAAGCTGTCGGCTTAAAATGTACAGGACGGAAACGAACTCCAGCTAGTCCTTTAGCATTCATTGCATCACTTAGCTCTTGCGCTTTAATATAAGGGGCGCCGATCATTTCAAATGGAAAGCTCGTGCCTCGACCTTCAGAGCAGTTCGTTCCTTCAAACAAGCATGTGCCTGTATATAAAAGTGCGGTCTCATAACGAGGCATGCCTAATGACGGATGAACCCAAATTAATCCTGTGTCAATAAACTGCATATTACGCTGCCATCCTTCAAGCGGGACAACATAAAGCTCAGCATTCCAGTTCATCTCGGCATTCGCCATCGTTGCTACTTCACCAGCAGTTAAACCATAGCGAACAGCCAACTCATAGTTACCAACAAAGGAACGATAACCTGGCTTAAGTACATTGCCTTCTACAGTTACTCCATCAAGCGGATTTACACGATCCAGAACTACAAAAGGAATTCCTGCTTTTGCACAATCCTCTAACGCATAAAGCATAGTATAAATAAAGGTATAATAGCGAACACCAACATCCTGAATATCATAAACAACAATATCAACCTGCTCTAGCATTTCAGATGTAAGTCGCTTAGAATCTTTACGGTATAAGCTATAGACTGGCACGCCTGTCTCAGCATCAATATAGGTGTCGACAATCGCTCCTGCATCAAGATCGCCGCGCACTCCGTGCTCAGGAGAAAACATCGCTGTTAAATTGAAGTTTTCGTGTAAAATAGAGATCGTTGAACGAAAATTGCGATCAAGTCCTGTTGGCGCAGTAATTAAACCAACACGTTTATTTTGTAAAATATGTTTATACTTATCCAGTACATCGATCCCATTAAGCACCATTGTCTCTCACTCCCCACTCCTAATATTTTATATTTCTTACCATAGCGAGGATTTATTTACTTTCATACTTTCTGGTGCAACCATAAAAGCTTCAGCATAAGTTTTACGTGCTTCACAACCACGTACTACGGCAAGTGCTTTATAATAATCTAAATATTTGAATGATTTGCTGTTCGTTACGAACCAATGCTTGCTTAACGCATCAATCCATAAATCAAAGGCAGCCTGATCGAAATCAACATAAACATACGGTACAAAGTCTACTGCATCTTCCCAGTTTTCAGAGTAATATAATCTCGCTGCAAAATGATTAGGCAATTCGCGTTTGAAGGTTGGCAAAGCCGCATAATAACGTGCATCATTAACGATATAATGAGTTAGTGCATGATCTTTATGCATACTGTTTTTCCAGTGTGTAATAATGATGTTTGGCTTCACTTTGCGTATTACATCGCATACTGCAAAGCGAACTTCTTCATTATCGGGAAGTTCACCGTCACGATAATCGAGCACAAACGCTTCTCCACCAAGCATGTTGGCAAAAATATTGGCTTCCTCTATCTTTTGCTTACGATATTCTTCCATATCCATCCCTGCAGGAACGCCGCGTTCGCCGGCAGTTAAAGCAAGGGTATAGATTTTATCCCCTTTTAAGCTGTGACTTGCAAGCACGCCTCCAGAAGCAAGTTCAACATCTCCTACATGAGCTCCAATTGCTAATACTGTTAATTTTTCAGTTGTCATAGTTTTATAACTCCTTTCGTAATGTAGCAAATTCTTTTTCAATGCGGAAACCAGCTTTTAAGTAGATATTTAAAGCAGGATTTGTTTTACCTGTAAATAACGTAATATAATCACAGGAAGCATTTTGAAACGCTTCCACCATGCGATAGAATAGCACACTGCCAAGTCCTCGACCCTCATGCTCAGGATGCACGCCCACACCGCAAAAAAATGCGCGACCATTATCCTGTCTTATAATCGGACCAGCAAAACCAACACAAACTCCGTCTTTTACTGCTACAGGAAGCGGAACCCCTTGAGCAGCAAACGGCGGAACCTCTTTTTTCCATTGCGGATTGTCCAAAGCTTCAAATAGCTGCTGAATGCCGCTATGCTGTCTTTCGTTATAAAACATCACCTGATAGCCTTGTTCCTTCGCTCGTTTCTCTTTTTCTAGTATCGCTTGTGGAATTTGAAAGCTTCCTAATGGCAAATACATACCACATTGCGTAGCACGATCTAGATAACCTCTAGCAATTAATCGTTTATAGAGAGGCATATTGCGATCAAGCCCAGGAGCGTTATTATGCTCATGTTCTGGAGCGCTCGGCATCGTCCATATTAATTTGACAGGGTTGAAAAATAGCACATCCGCCTGCTTTTTGCCTAGTTCAATAAACCGCTTTTCTAAAGTTTCTATCATAGCATCAAATTGATCATCAGTTGCCTCTGGCTTCATCATTACCGTCGTAATATAACCGGCTACGTCACCTAAAGGAATATCTTTGCTCGTAATACCAGCAGCAAAGCCAATGATTTGCTCGTCCTCTATTGCAACAAATGTACAAGCTTCATCATAAAACGGATGATCAATAAATGTTTTAAGAAACTGCTCATCAGTTAATGGCTTGTAATTGTATTTGCTGCCTACCTCATTCCATAATCTACAGGCTGACTGAACATGCTGTGCACTAAAGCGTTTGATTTCCATTGATATCACTCCAATATGCGATTAGTGATCCGATTCATTTTGCAGGCCAGCTTATTTTCCCCATCACAACCTGCTTATTCGCTCCTGTTACAGAGGGTAAATTATTAGGCAAGCGTTGCATCGTATAATGTGCTAACAAAGCAAAGGCGATCGCTTCCTTGGCATCACTGTTTCCACCAATATCTTCTTGAATCATTGTTGTTATACCATATGGTTCAAGTAGCTCTCTTATATGCTTTACAAGCTGAGCATTATAACTGCCGCCGCCGCCAATTAGCATGCGATTTGCTGGGTGAGTAGGATGAATAAACTGTCGATAACTCTCTGCAATACTCCATGCGGTGACATAGGTAGCCGTAGCGATAACATCAAGCGGATTCCAGTCATGCTTCTTCATCATCTCTAAAATTTGATTAACATATTGCTCACCAAAATGTTCACGTCCAGTTGACTTAGGCGGAGCTTCGTTATAATATGGATCGCTTTGCATCCACTCAAGCAGTTCATTGATGATTTCGCCTTGTGCAGCAAAATGACCGCCAGCATCCATTGTTAGCGGTGGAAATATCTTAGCAACAAGTCCATCAATAATCATATTGCCCGGTCCTGTATCAAACGCATATACATCCTTTATCGTACCTCCTGCTGGCAATACAGTAATGTTCCCGATACCGCCAATATTTTGCAGCAGCAATGTTTCATCCTGCTCTGCGTATAGCAGGTATTCTGTAAAAGGTACAAGCGGGGCTCCTTGTCCGCCAGCCGCCATATCAGCAATGCGAAAATCTGAGACACAAGGGATGCCAGTGCGATTAGCAATAACTGCCCCTTCGCCAATTTGCACTGTAAAATGCAAATTATAACCATCAACAAAATTAGACTGCGGTGCATGATAAATGGTTTGTCCATGGGAACCAATCGCTGTAATCTGTTCGCTACGCAAACCTGCTTGCTCAATAATGGAATATGTAGCTTGGCTATATAATTCGCCAAGCCACATATTCATCTTACCTACTTTATCGATTGTTGCTTTTGAAGGATCAAACAACTTAAACAGCTCACATCTTACATGCTCAGGGAAGGGAGTGTTGGCAAAAGCCAGCAGTTCAACCTTCACCTTGCTTGCATGCGCTTGATGCTCATTTTTTTCTGCTGCGAGTTTAATAACTGCAGCATCAATTCCATCAACTGAAGTTCCAGACATTAGTCCTACATAATATTTTTCCTGATTATTTGCATGACGTATTTCCGTGCTGGATTTCTTTAATGGAGTAGTCATTATCCTTTCACCGCTCCTACTGTTACCCCTTCAAGGAAATAACGTTGTAAGCTAAAGAACAGAATAAACATTGGCACTGCTGAAATTGTTGCTCCCGCCATCATTGGTGCAAAATAAGTTGTGTTCGCGAAGCGGAAGTTTTTCAAACCAACCTGAATAGTTTGCATATCCATTGTGTTGGTTACTAGGAATGGCCAGAAGAATGTATTCCAGCTTTCCATGAAAGTCAGAATTGCCATAACCGCCATTACAGTTTTGGATAACGGCATAATAATATGGAAAAACAATCTTGGTTGAGAACAGCCTTCAATTTTAGCTGCTTCAATAATTTCATTTGGAATACCGGACATAAATTGTTTTACCAAAAAGATGTTATATACCGTAACAATACTTGGTGCAATCAAAGCAGAATAAGTGTTTTGCAATTCAAAAATATTTACAATTAAGATATACAATGGTACTTGAGTTACCTGACCAGGAATCATCATTGAGCCAAGTAGTAAAGCAAATAGAAACTTACTACCCTTAAATGTAATTTTAGAGAAAGCATACCCCGCTAACGTTGCAAAAAGCACGTTAGAAATCGTTATCGCTACTGCAACAATTAATGAATTTAGTAGCCAATCGTAGGTATATTGGTTAAAATTAAAGAAAAATTTGTATGACTCAAATGAGATTTTCGAAGGAATAATCGAATAACTCATCGCTCCTGCTTCAATTGGATCTCCAAATGATGATATAATCATAAAATAAATTGGAAAGATTGTTGCAAGTGCAAACAGGAGCAGGAACAACATAATTAGTCCATTACGGGTAAATAATGCGCCTTTACTTTTAAAGTTGTTAGTAAACAATCCCATATTCGCCGCTCCTTCTTCTAGTATTCAACATCGTTTCCAAGGAACTTAAACTGGATAAACGA
Organism: Paenibacillus sp. plas6; assembly: GCF_057221655.1. Classification (NCBI taxonomy): domain Bacteria; kingdom Bacillati; phylum Bacillota; class Bacilli; order Caryophanales; family Paenibacillaceae; genus Paenibacillus; species Paenibacillus sp. plas6. The sequence continues at coordinate 652,118 of NZ_CM170151.1, forward strand.
AATGATTGCGATAATTAACGCTAACACAAGTGATTGTGCTGCTGCTTGACCAAACTCAAAATATGTGAACGCATTGTTGAAAATTAACAACCCTACCATCGTTGTTGCATGGTCTGGACCTCCACCAGTCATCATATATGCGTTTTGGAAAACTTGGAAGGAGCCGATTATACCAGTAACGAGTAGGAACAGCGTTGTTGGCTTAAGGAATGGAATAACGATATACCACAATTTTTGGAAGAAGTTAGCACCATCAATATCGGCAGCTTCATAATAGCTGTTATCAATCCCAAGCAAAGCTGCAACGTAAATAATAATTGCAGTACCATGACTAGATAGCCATGACATTAATACTAGTGAAAACATTGCTGTTGAACTGGAACCAAGCCAGTTTTGATTTTCAAATCCTAGCAAGCTGATAACTTGGTTGGCAATACCGGATTTTAATGGGTCAAAAATCCATAACCATACAACGGAAAGTGCCACACCAGACGCTACAGCTGGCAAATAATAAATAGCTTTGAATGCAGTTTGAGTTCTTTTCTTAAACGGAAGAATTAAAATAGAGACAAGAAATGCTAAGAAGATATTAATTGGAACTGTGAACACTGTGTAAAGCGCGGTGTTTTTAACAGCTTTCCAAAATAGTTCTGATTCAAAAGATTCTTTAAAGTTCTCGAATCCAATGAAAGTGGAGCCTAATGGACTATAATCTTGCAAGCTAATGATAAAAGCACTGACAACCGGATATGCAGTAAACATAGCAAAAGCCACAAGTGCTATAGCAATGAAGGCATATCCCCAAGCAGAATCTCCTTTAATTTTAAATCTTCGTTTCGTTGCTACTGTTTGTTGATTCATCGGGCTTCACCTCTCTCTATAGAACGATCCATCACTCAAATCTAGATAAACCGAAGTGATTTCTGCTTGAGTGTGAATGCGCATTTCATTGAAATGGAAGGCTGTACGTTTTAAGCATACAGCCCTTCACATCTTACTTTCTATCGATTATTAGTCGATTACTACTCCATCTTCACCAAAGGACTTAATTGCCGCTGCCTTAACTGCATCGAACATTTCTTGTGGTGTAACTTCACCAGCAAGCAATGCTTGCAATTTAGGTACGATTACTTCAGTTTCAATTTTGATCGCCTCTGCTGCTAGATCAGTAGGAATATCTGTGCGATTTGGACGGGCTTTAGACATCATAATCTCATCTGCTTTAACGTTATCTTCATTACGTTCGTATTGCTCAATAGTTTGAGCGTTACGAGCAGTTTCAGTAATTGGAGACAAGAACAATTCATTTGCCGCATTTGCCGCTACTTCACCAGATGCTAGATAGTATGCAGCTAATGCTACGTTTTTAGTATGCTCCTCTGTTGGCTCTTTTTTACCACGGAACGCTACATAACCTTCAACAACAGTTGTTGGTACATACTCAGCGCCGTTAAATGTAGGAACTGGAAGCACAATGTATTCTGTTTCAATTGAGTCAGCAACGGCAGAACCGTCATTTGCTTTAAGTTTCTCGTTGTTCAAACGAGCAGAGTTTTCAAAGCTTGAAAGACCTTTACCTGTAATCATTGTTTGACCAGTTAGGAACATGTTCCAACGTTTACCTGCATCAATTGAGCTAAGCTCTTTAGGCATTGAACCGTCGTCGATCATTTCACGAATCGCAGTCAATAGACCCAAGAATTTTTTACTTGTATAAGAGAATTTCAAGTTTTCATCGAAATATTCTGGCAAACCAGCTGATTTAGCCATAATGCTTAGGTAGTCTTTAGAAGTAACGCCAGATGTAGCAAATACGAAACCATAACGAGAAGTGTTGCCACTAGCGTCTTTTACTACACCATTTTTAATTGCTTCGCGGAATTCTTCATAAGTCCAACCGTTTTCTTGAACGCTTTTCCAGTCGATTCCTGCTTCTTCAAGGAATTGTCTGTTACCACCGATGGAATGAACCGCCATATATGCTGGCAAACCGAATTGTGCATCGCCAAGAGCCATATATTGGAATGGAACTTCATCAAAGTCAGCTTTCATTTCATCAGTTAAAGCATTACTAAGGTCAAGAAGCATACCCATGTTTGCATATTTGCTAATACCAGTTGATGCAATAAATGCAATGTCAGGTGGTGAACCTGCGTTAACTTGAGTATCTAGTTTTTGTGTCATATCTTCCCAGCTAGCTGGTTCGATTTTCAAAGTTAAATGTGGATAAAGTGCATTGAAGTCTTTCTCCATTTGATCAAAGCGAGCTTGATAGTTTGCTGAAACCGGAGGCAATAGCGCCGTAATTGTATCTTTTTCCGGTGCAGAACCACTTGATGATGAGTTGTTGCTAGAATTAGATGAGTTCGTGCCTGAATTCGAGTTTCCGTTGTTGTTCCCACCACATGCTGCAAGTAACGATACAAGCATCGTAATTGCCAAAAATAAAGATAAAATACGTAATCTTTCTTTCATTCTTAGTACCCTCCTCATTTTGTGTTCCTTCAACATTCTCACCTTACAGTATTTTGCTGCTCAAGATAGCGAATCGCTTGTTTCAATCTCCCTTGATGCTGATTAAGAAGTTCTTCAGCTGACTGTGCATCTAGTCCAGTTTTAAGCATCATAATCGCTAGCTTTGTATTCATTGATGCCTTTTCTAATGTTGCTTTTGCAGTCACAGCATCCACTTCTGTGATTTGCATAATGATGCGAACTGAACGATCAACTAGCTTGATATTACTTGCTTTGAGGTCTACCATTAGATTGTTATAAGTTTTACCAAGCTTCACCATCACGCAAGTCGTCAGCATATTAAGTACTAACTTCTGAGCTGTTCCGGCTTTTAATCGTGTCGATCCACTGATAACTTCTGGTCCAACAACAGGAGAAATGCATACATCTACGATTGGTTCAAACTTAGAGCCCTTATTATTACAAACGCCAATTGTAGCAGCTCCAAGTTCTTTTGCCTTCGTTAATGCAGCTATAACAAAACGCGCGCTACCACTCGCAGAAATACCAATCACAACATCCTTTTCAGATACACCGATGCTTTCGATCAAGGATTTACCTTCATCCTCATCATCTTCACAGCCTTCTACTGCATTTCTTAATGCAAAATCCCCACCTGCAATATAGCCTTGTACAAGAGATGGATCAGTTCCAAAGGTAGGAGGACATTCTGATGCATCCAATACTCCTAATCGTCCCGATGTCCCGGCTCCAATGTAAAACATTCTTCCACCAGTTGATAGACGTTGGTAGAGAATATCCACAGCCTTGGCAATACTCGGAATTTCGTTGGCTACAGCTGCGGGCACCAGAGTATCCTGTTGATTCATTAAACGCACCATTTCTTCAGTTGTGCATTCATCAATCTTGAATGTCTCTTGGTTTATCGCCTCTGTTGTTAAACCCGCAAGGTAGTCATTCATAGCCACCCTCCCTTTGCTGATAAAATATAACATAAATATTACGAGGGATGTTATGTTCATTTACAATCCCTATAGTTATATAGTAGATCAACTATATGAAAGCGTCAATACATTTCGAAAAAAAATTTCAAATAAAATTATTTTTTCGTTGTTTTATTTCAAATAAGGAAAGGTTGGCTATCTTTTTATGGATATTCTTGTATTGAGTTTCATATTCTCCATATTGCTTGCGAATTTCAGAAATAAGTAAACGTTTACTTTTTGACTATTCGTTTTACAATATCCTCCAACTTTTTATAAAAAGTAACAAAGGCATTGGTCATTTCTATGACCAATGCCTTTGTAGCATTTTCTTACATCAACTAAAGCGCTAATATTTTAATTTTTTTGTTACGATGTTATGAGTTGCAGTCAAGTACTTCTTCACACTGTCATATTCAGCACTTGCTACTCCTGCAAACAAAATATCAACCACAGTGAGCATCGCAATTCTGGAGCCCATTGCTCCGCTTCTTATCGTTAACTCTGGGTGAGAAATATTAAGCACAATATCTGCTCGCTCAGATAATATACTTTTATTATACTTCGTAATGGCAATGCAAGTTACATTATTTTTTTGAGCTATTTCTAACGCATCTAAAATCTCGATCGTAGCACCAGAGTTAGAGATAAAAATGGCTACGTCGTCCTCACTAAGTAGTGTAGCAGCCGTAAGCTGACTATGTCCATCGCAATAAGCATGACAAATTTTATTGATTCGCGAAAACTTCTGTTCTCCGTCCATCGCAATCAGTCCTGAAGCGCCGACACCAAAAAACGCAATGCGCTTGCACTCGCGAAGGATATTTACCGCTTTTTCAATTTCACCTCGATCGATAACGCTCATCGTATCATCAATCGATTTTCGATTGTTAAGCGAAATATTCGCAATAATGGTTGAAAGTTCATCTCCGGGTCTTATGTCTGTATAATGTTCCTTGTCTTCTTCATCTCTTGAACCTATAGCAGCAGATATACTAACAATAAAATTACGATAGCCGCTATAGCCTAACGTTTTGCAGAAGCGCAATACAGACGCATCACTCGTTTTACTTGCTTGCGCAAGCTCTTTTATCGACAAATGCGGGATCTCTTCGGTATTCTCCAAAACATAATCCCCTACAAGCCGTTCAACTGGAGTTAGACTTTCTCGCATCTCGCGAATTTTAATTAATACATTGTCATTCAAACTCATAATCTACCTACTCTAGTTTTATATTATATTTTCAACTATTTCTCTTTTGAGAGTACCATTCGTTCATGTAAAAAGTCAACAATATGCATTGCCTTCATTGGCTGGGAAGGCTGGTACTTTTCGATACCTAGCTTCATCTGCAATAAACAGCCAGGATTACTTGTAAGCATATAACTTGCATGTGTTTCATCAGCATGTTCCATCTTATGCTCCAAAATTGAGTCTGCCATCTCTGGCTGAACAACGTTATAAATGCCCGCAGAACCGCAGCAACGGTCAGATTCCTTCATTTCGATAAATTGTACCCCTTCAACCTGCTTCATTAATTGGCGAGGTGCACTAGACCCCTTCATTACATTGCGCAGATGACAAGAGTCCTGATACGTGATTTTATTTTCCTGTCCATTCGTTTCATTGTGAATAAAGCGCAATTCACGGCCCTTTTGCACAAGCAAGCTGCTAATATCAATCACTCGTTTGGCAAACCAGTCAGCATCGTCTTTAAACCGCGGATCATGACTCATAAGATGATCATATTCCACCAGCAATGCTCCGCAACCGCCAGCATTCGACACAATATAATCTACATCCAGTGCCTTAAATACTTTTATATTGATTGCAGCCAGATCTCTTGCTTGTTCCATCTCGCCACTATGCGCATGCAATGCTCCGCAGCATACTTGACCTTCAGGAATATATACATCAAAACCTGCAGCAGATAACAAATCAACTGTATTCACGTTTGTGTCAGCAAACATTACATCCATAATACAGCCTCTGAACATGGCTACTTTACCAATTGCCTTACCTTTAGCTGGCACAAATGTTCCTAGTCGTTCTACAACGCCTTTGCTGCTAGCCCCGCTCGGCAATATGCCCTCTAGCTCCTGTAAATGCTTAGGGAACAGTTTCATGACGCCAGTTTTACGAGCGATTGTCTGGATACCTGACTTTTGATAAAGTGCAAGCGAACTTCCAAGGAATTTAAGACTGCTGCGCTTAGGAAATAATGTTTTAAACACGGTTTTGCGAATTAATTTCACTGGCATGCTATGTTTAGCATGCTCTTCAAGCGCTTCCTTCGTCTGCTCAATTAATTGACCATACTTCACATCAGCAGGACACGCAGGCTCACAGGCACGACAGCCAAGACATAGGTTCATCTGATCTTGAAACTGCTGATCAGGTTCCATCAGTCCGTCAACTGCTGCCTTCATCATCGCAATACGACCGCGTGGAGATGCTGGCTCCATCCCAGTCTCACGAAAGGTAGGACAAGCTGGCAAGCAAAATCCACAGCGCATACAGTTTGTAAGCTGATCATAATCTAATTTTTCCAAAAGTGTCTTAGCTAACGGATTCGTGTGCTGTATATTTGGCTTACCTAATGTATGATTGCCATTGATAGACGAAGCTTGTACTTGCTCGTTGCTGGACGAAAGTTGCTTAACACTAGCCATGCTGAATCACCACTCTTTTCTTACCATGTTTTGCGAAAATTTTATTTGGATTTAAGATGTTATTCGGATCAAATGCTGCTTTAATGCCTTTCATAACCTCGATTCCCGCTGTACCAACCTTCCATTCTAAATATGGAGCCTTCACAACACCTACACCATGCTCACCTGTAATTGTTCCACCCAGTGTAATCGCTGCATCAAAGATTTCTGCGAAAGCTTCTTCAACACGATGCACTTCCTCTTGATCACGCGCATCAGTTGTTGCCGTAGGATGCAGATTTCCGTCTCCAGCATGACCAAAGGTAGCAATATTTACGTTATGTTTTTTAGCGATGTCATTAATTTGCAAAATCATATCAGCAATTTTTGAACGCGGAACTGTCGCATCTTCGAGTATCGTTGTCGGTCTTAATCTTGCTAAAGCAGTAAAGGCACTGCGGCGCGCTGTTAGCAGTTTTTCCGCTTCTTCTGCAGTTTGTGCCATTTCAACACGATCTGCCTTTTGCAACTTACAGATTTCATAGATGCTATCAATATCACGTTCTACTACTTCAGGCTCACCGTCCTGCTCAATGATTAGAATAGCTGCCATATCACGCGGCAAACCGATTTTAGCAAAATCATCTACTACTTTAATTGTTGCATTATCTAAGATTTCAAGCGTTGCAGGTATAATTTGCTTTTTAATAATGTCGGAAACTGTACGAGCTGCTCCATAAATATCTTTATACATTGCAACCATTGTTTTCTTCGTTTTTGGTTTAGGAATAAGTTTTAAGATTGCTTCAGTAATAACTGCTAACGTTCCTTCTGAACCAACTAGCAGCTTCGTTAAATCATAACCTGCGACATCTTTAGTAAGCTTGCCGCCTGTACGAATGATTTCTCCGTTTGGCAATACCGCTGTTAAACCAAGCACATAATCCTTCGTAGTTCCATATTTTAAGCCACGTAGCCCCCCAGAGCATTCAGCAATGTTTCCGCCGATCGTTGATATTTTCATACTGCTTGGATCAGGCGGATAAAACAAACCAAGCTCCTCAACATGAGTAATAAACTGTCCTGTAATAACACCTGGCTGCACAGTCGCAGTTAAATTATCCATGTCTACCTCTAAAATACGATTCATGCGATGCATCACCATTACAATACCGCCATTTACTGGTGTCGTACCGCCGCATAAATTAGAACCCGATCCTCGAGTTATAATTGGAATTTGATTTTGATTTGCAATAGCCATAATCTTGCTTACTTGCTCAGTTGTTTCAGGATAAATTACCCCATCAGGCAATGCCTGCAGCATCGGTGTACCGTCATAGGAGTGAGCGATTAACGCTTCTTGATCCACGCGAAAATATTGGTCACCTACAATTGATTTTAATTGCTTAATGATCAGTTCGTTAAGCATATGTTGTCCTCCAATTCAAGAAAATAGAACAGGTCATCTGATGACTTTCCATTGCTTCTAGTTTAAATTTCTTGTACAGTATAGTCAAGATGATTTTATCGGGGGAGATTTTGTGCAAACGATAAAAGTAGAAACGGAAAAAGGACATGAGATTGTTAAACGCATTATTTTAGGACAAATAAAAAATGGTGAGCTAAAACCAGGAGAGCGATTACCTTCTGTCGTTGAACTTAGTAGCCAATTAGGAGTTGGCCGCTCAACATTACGTGAAGCGCTTAGTGCCTTAAAAGCAATGGGCTGGATTGAAGTAAAGCATGGCGGTGGAACATTTGTAAGCAAAATTTTACCGAGTGCACAAGAAAGTGCGCCTGATCCTTTTCAACAATCAGATAACATTCGTGAGCTGCTTGAAGTGAGAATTTGGTTGGAAAGCGGTTCATCTGCTGCTGCAGCTGAACGACGCACCGATCAGGATCTGCAAAAAATTCAAAGCATCCTGCACAAAATGGAAGAGGCTATTTTAAATAATGATCGGAAGCTGAGTGAGCTTGCAGATGTAGAATTTCATTTAGCTATAGCTGAAGCTTCTCATAATGAACTGCTTTATAACCTAATGAGTTCATTAAGCAGCAAAATGAGTGAAACGATTGGAGCAACGCGCGAGCTGCGCTTTTTTGGCGATGCCTCTTCAACAAGTCTGCTGCATAAAGAACATCAAAGTATATATGAAGCTATTAAGCAAGGCAACCGTTCACTAGCCAATGAACTCATGCTGACTCATTTGCTTAAAGTTCAGCAAACATTAAATTCTAGCTTGCAAAGTTAAGCTCTTTTTCTCTTTAAAAACGTTATGACAGAAATAGTACATTAATTAAAAATAAGCTATTGCTCATCAGCACCGTTAGTTCTGCAAACTAACTATCGTTGATGACAATAGCTTATTTTTAATTTATCCTTATTCAATTGATTAATTTACAGTTATCAACTTCTAGCTCTGTCCTGCAGTTGCCTATGCTTAGTCTGCTGTTAACACTTATGCTTTTAGCTCAACGTCCCGCTTCGCAGCAGTTTTTCTAAACTTAGCAAACAACTTATCACCGACATTGGCTTTAAGCCAAGGATTTACAAAATAGTCTCCGCCAAATTTACCAGCATTGCCTGCCGCTAACATAACGAGGAATCCTAAAAGAATCATATAAGGATTCGTGCTGACAGTACCTGCGAACATAAACATAAAGTTCATTAGTAAGCCAAAAAATGCTGCTGGTAAAGTTAATATTCCTGTAATTAGTCCTATGCCGACTAATAACTCACCCCATGGAATAATAAAGTTAATAACATCAACCATTGGCAAGGCAACATGTTCTATAAAAGCATTGTAGGTAGGGTATAACACCTCTTCTCCCTTAGCCACTGGATTGTTAATCACATTGGTTAAATATCCTGTCGCATCGAAAGTTCCAGTTGTTACTTTCCCCCATGCACTTGTTATCCATTTATAACCAAGAATAATTCGTATGATAGCTACTATAATGGCTGCGTACTTATTTTCTCGCCAAAACTTTAACATATCAATCACTCCTTGTTATTTATGACTTTAGTATATATTGTCTAATTAATAAAGTATGTGATAAAAATCACAAATATTTGTAATTTTACCATCACAATTTCAAAACAAAAAAACTTTCGCTATCTGTTTAGATAAAGCGAAAGTTTCGTGATTGCCTGGAAACTATATCATTTAAAAACGATTATTTTGGGATAGTTAGCCGAACAGTTGTGCCTTGTCCAGGAGCGGACGTAATCATTAACTTGCCTCCTATACCGTTTGCACGCTCTTCCATACTAAATAAGCCGACACCTCTTTGAGCTAGTTTGCTGCTGTCGAAGCCTACTCCATGATCGGTAATTGCAATAACAACCTCTCCTGCTTCCTCCTGAACAGAAATAATTGCTTCATCAACGTCAGCATACTTCGCAATATTCGTTAATGCTTCTTGAATTACACGATAAATGACCGTTTCCTTCTCCGAGCTAAGTCGTTGCTTTAGCTTGCCTTCCGTCTTAACTTCAATGCCGAAATGCTCTGTATATTTTTCAATATAAGTGCGAATCGCAGGCTCTACTCCTAAATCATCAAGCACCGATGGTCGAATTTGCCATGCCATGCTGCGAACATCCTGCATCATACCGCTTACTTGCTCTCGCAGTTGCTGCAATTGCTCTAGATCAGGATGATTCCCTATCACATGATCAATTTGAATCATCAATGAGAACAGACTTTGTCCAATTCCATCATGCAACTCACGAGAAATACGCTTCCGTTCCTCCTCTTGCACCTCCATGACTTTAACCATCATTTCTTTCAAGTCTTTTTCAGCTTGCTTAAGCTTCGTAACCTCATTACGAATAGCTAAATATTGGTAAGGTTTATCATTGTCATCGAGAAAAGGCACAATTGTCGTATAAACCCAATAATAAGTGCCGTCCTTTGCGCGATTTTTAATTTCACCTGTCCATATTTTTCCTGATGAAATCGTAGCCCATAAATCACGGAAATAAGATTTCGGATGGTATCCTGAATTAATAATACGATGATCTTGACCTAAAAGCTCTTCCCTACTGTATTTTGATATTTCTACAAACTTATCATTCACATAAATTATTTTGCCTCTAACGTCGGTAATCGCTACAATTGAGCTGACATTTAACGCATATTGCACATCAACAAGCTGAGTTAACCGTTGCTTTGTTAAATTATAGAGTTCCTTATCCTCCATTTGCATTTCCAAATTGATAAGCAATCTATCTATTTCATCGTATTGATTTCGCTCTGATCGATTATTATTCTTCATCAAATTGCAACAGCCCCTTTTGCAATGCATATTTAATAAGCTCAGGACGTGTTTTCAATCCTAGCTTCTCCATTAAGTTGCTTTTATGTGTTTCAACCGTCTTTACACTAATAAATAACTGCTGGGCTATTTCTTTATTTGAGTATCCTTTTGCAAGCCAGCTAAGCACTTCTCTTTCACGATCTGAAAGCTGTTGATAAGTAGAATCCTCGACAGGAGCATGCTTATTACTATGGATAAATTGACTCATTAGCTTTTTTGTTGCAGAAGGATATAGGTAAGCATCTCCTGCAGCAACAGTTATAATTGCAGAGACTAGCTCTTCATGCGGTGCATTTTTCAGGATATACCCTGATGCCCCTGCCTTAATTGCCTGAAATAAATATTGATCATCATCATGCATAGTCAAAATAAGGATATTAACCTCTGGCATAAGCTTTTTAAGTTCTGCTGAGGCAGTCATGCCATCTTTACCATGAGGCATACTTAAATCCATTAATACAACGTCTGGCTTTAATTGCTGTACACGTGCGATCGCTTCATCTCCCTCTGAAGCTTCGCCTACTACCTCTATATCATTTTTTCCGTTTAGCAGCATCGTAAGCCCAGAGCGAACAACTGCATGATCATCGCATATAAAAAGCCTAATCATCGTAACAATCCCTTCAGCAATTCTTAACTATTTATATTATAGCGTTTCATAACTCGAAAATCAGCTATAATAAGAAATTTGGAATCGATTACGATAAATTAGGCTTTAATTATTACTATTTTTCTCTAATATTAACTTATAATGCTCTATTATTTCCTGAATAAGCTGAGTGCCTGCTTGAATTTGCTCAGGTTCATAACTTCCATACTGTCGCCTGCCTATTAAAGCTACCAAAGAGCTGTCATTACTACTAATAAGCGGCCAAGCAGCGGCATGGCTTAGCTTCTCAGTCATCATAATTGCTTCATCAATCGGACGCACATAACTATTATCTCTGCGAAATTGAATGAAGCTGCCTGTTCTTAGCACTTCCCCAGTCAAACCAAGCTGCGCATGCTGTCGGATTTTTTCTGTTCGCTTGCTTATACTGCCAATGACCGTATCCCAACGAACTTTTTTAGTATCCCGCTCAACTAAACCAATTGCGGTTAAGTCGCTGTTCGTCACAACAGACAACTGAGTTAGCTTTTGCTCAATCATCATTCGCATGTTGGTAATCATAAATGATGTGCTCCTTTCTTAATTGATTCATACTATAGTTAATTTTTATCCTGAATGACTTATTCTGAATATCTTCCATTATAATGCGAGATTGTCCTCCTGTATGTCAGGGAAACCCCTTAAAAAGATGTAGGAGTTCTCCCGATATTCAAACAATCGTCGGCAATGTATAGTATAGATATGGAAACCTTTCTTGAGGAGATGACGCACTTCATGAGTATTTATTTTGATTCTAATGCTGCAAAAGTTAAGCGACCAGAAAACAAGCAACGCCCCGGCTCACTTAGTACTGCTTTCACCGATGAACAGCTTGATCTGTTAGCATCTGTCATGCACATAAAAAAATACTCTGCAGGTACTCATTTGTTCTGGGAAGGTGATGAGGCCACAGCGGTGTATTGGATTCTAAAAGGACGTGTCAAAATACGCAAATCAACTTCGGATGGCAAAGACTTATTACTATCTATCCTGCAAGCTGATGATATGATTGCCGATATTGATGCTTGGGATACAACTCATCGTTACTCCGCTGAAACGATTGACGATGTCGAAGTAGGGGTTATCCCGCGTCTTCAGCTGGAAATGCTCATGTGCAAATATGGTGATTTTGCTTACCGTTATGCAATGTGGATGGGGCTTATTCAACGTAAAACGGAATCTAAACTTCGCGATCTTCTGATGGGCGGTAAAAACGGAGCTTTAGCGTCTACGTTAATTCGTCTTTGTAACAGCTTTGGTGAATATGATGGAAATGGCATTAAGATTAATATAAAATTAACGAACAATGAGCTAGCAGAACTGGTTGGAACAACTCGTGAAGGAGTCAACCGTTTACTAGCTGCTATGAAAAAAGAAGGTATTCTTTGCAACGAAGCAAATGGCATCATTAAAGTAATCGACTTACCAGCATTAAAGGATATGGCAGGATGCCCGCTATGCCCTACTTGTCCAAAAGAAATCTGTCGCTTATAGCTAAAAACACCTGTAGTTTCGTCACTTGTGAAAAGTGCACGGCAACAACAGGTGTTTTGTTTTTGTTTAATTAATAGCGGACGATTGAGAATGAACTGTCGCAATAGTAAGCATTTGACTAATCCATTTATTTGTAAAAAACTTTGTGATTTTTAGCACATCATTATTTCGCGATTATAACTACAATAAAGCTATACAATAAAGCGCTATTATAAATGACTATTGAGATATAGTTGTAAGGGAAAGTCAAACCTTGTTTGGCTAAGCTGCTTTTCATCAAAATGAAAAGTTTCTTACTTTACATTCTTTCGATGGAAAGTTAAGGGGGAGGATTATGATGGCACTTAAGGAATCAAGACTCCAACAATTTAATAAAGATACACCTTTTGTTAACGAAGTTTTGCAACATGCTAAACAAGCATCTGAACAATATGCAAATCTGAATCAGCAACATATTGATAACATCGTGCAGAGCATGACGCTTGCAGGGATTCAACGCCATATGGAGCTTGCTAAGCTTGAATTGGAAGAAACAAAAAGAGGTGTATTTGAAGATAAGATCGTTCTTAATATGCATGCAACAGAGAGCATCTATCACGGAATTAAGTATATGAAAACTGTTGGCGAAATCGAAAATAACGAATATGAGGGCTACAAGTTAATTGCCGAGCCAATCGGCACAATTCTTTCGATTATTACGGAAACAGCACCAGTATCAAGTATTTTGTTTCAAGCACTGATTGCTGTAAAAACAAGAAACCCGATTATATTTGTTTTTCGAAAAGAAGCGCTGAAAAGCAGTGTTGAAGCAGTACAGACTGTACGGGATGCAGCCATTTTAGCAGATGCTCCGAATTATGCATTGCAATGGCTTGATCATCATACCTACTCTGAAATTTTGGCATGTATGTCGCATCCTGATATTGCCTTAGTCATTTCGAATGGTGATGAAGCTGTTGCCCATACTGCGAAGCAACTAGGTAAAGCAACGATAAGTGTAGCTTATGGCAACACTCCTTGCTACATTGATGCATCGGCTGATTTAAAACAGGCCATCACAGATATTATATTGTCTAAAAATTTCGATAATGGAATGATGTTTACTGCCGAACAAGCACTTATTATTCACGATAAGCTTTATGATCAAGCGGTTCGCATGTTAGATGTGCTAGGCTGTTACGTATTAGATGAAGCTGAATGTAAACATGTAGCAATTCAGTTATTCAACGAACAAGGTGCTTTACGAACAAGCTATATCGGAAAATCTGCTAGCGAGCTGGCAGCAGCTGCTGGAATAGAAATTGCTGCAGATTCGAAGCTAATCATAGCACCGCAAAGTGAGATTAGTGAGAAAAATCCGTTATCGCGAATTAAACCAGCTCCGATACTGGCACTTTACCGTGCTGACGATGCTGAACATGCAATTCATCTTGCCGAACAGTTGTTGCAACTCGGCTCAGTTAAACATACTGCAGTGATTCATAGCCATGACGAGGATGTTATCGAGCGTTTTTCTCAGCAATTGCAAGCTAATCGCCTAACCATCAACGCTCCTTCGATTGAATCAGTGTTAAGCTTCCGCGATAAGGAACATCTCCCATTCGCTGCCTTAGGCTATCAATCGTCGCTAGCACCACAACATCTGAACAGCGAGCTGCTTCATATTAAAAAAGTGGCAAATCGCAACGTTGAAATGCAGTGGTTTAAAATACCGCCGAAGCTGTATTTCTCAGCTGGAGCAACACAGTATTTAAGCAAAATGCCTGATATTAACCGTGTGATGATTGTGACCGATCATAATATGGAAAGGCTTGGTTACGTTGAAAAAGTGCAATATTACTTGCATCAGCGTACAAAACCAGTACAAATTGATATATTTGCTCAAGTGAAAGAAGAACCAACGATAGACTTAGTTATGCAAGGCAGCAATCGAATGCATGCCTTCCAGCCAGATTGTATCGTGGCACTTGGCGGCGGTTCAGTTATCGATGCAGCTAAAGCGATGTGGTTATTTTATGAAAGCCCAGAAACCAACTTCGATACGATTAAAATGAAATTTTTGAATATTCGCAATCGTGTCTACAAATATCCGCATCTCGGTAAACGTGCAAAGCTAGTAGCGATTCCGACAACATCAGGAACTGGCTCAGAAGTAACGTCTTTTGCAACCATTACAGATACAAGTAAAGGTCAGTCCAAATATCCACTTGCCGATTATGAGCTGACACCAGATGTAGCAATAATTGATGCTGAATACACAGCAACCTTGGAGCCATCAATTATTGCCGATACAGGAATGGATGTTTTGACTCATGCAATCGAAGCTTACGTTTCCATTATGGCAAATGATTTTAGCGATGGACTTGCAATTAAAGCAATTCAGCTTGTCTTAGAAAATTTGGAGAAATCTTATGCAGTAGCAGATCCAATTGCTCGTGAAAAAATGCATAACGCTTCGACGATCGCAGGCATGGCATTTTCCAATGCATTCTTAGGTATTTGCCATAGTCTCTCTCACAAATTCAGTGCAGAGTTTGGCTTGCCGCACGGTCGAGCAAATGCGATCTTGCTGCCACATATTATTCGCTATAATTCATCGCGACCGACGAAGTTTCAAAGCTTCGCTAATTATAAACATTTCCAAGCGGATGTACGCTACGCAGAAATTGCTAGACTTGCAGGCTTACCTGCTTACACCTCCACTGAAGGAGTTAACAGCTTAATCTCTTGCGTACGCGGACTTAATCGCTCGCTTGGAATTCCCGAAAGCTTTCAAGAAGCTGGTATTTCTGCTACCTGCTTTGAGTCAAAGGTTAATTATTTAGCAGAACGAGCATTTGAAGATCAATATACCAATTACAACCCGAGGTTACCTCTTGTCTCCGAGCTCGCCGAGTTATATCGACAAGCATTTTATGGAGATTTCAAATAAATAAAGAGGATTTTATTCGCTACAATTCTATTTATTTTATTAAGTGAATCGAGGAGGAGTCACCATGAGTACAGTACAAACCGTTCACACCAACGGAGCACATCGTATGTTTAAGCAAGGAGATTGGAATTCTACAATTGATGTAAGAGATTTTATTATCCGTAACGTAACTCCTTATTATGGCGATGAGTCTTTTCTAGCTGCTGCAACTGAGGCGACGAATAAACTATGGGATCGCATTAGCGAGTTGTCTCGTGAAGAACGCCAGCGTGGTGGTGTATGGGATGTAGATACAACTACCCCATCTACCATTACTTCACACGCTCCTGGTTACATTGACAAAGAACTAGAAAAAATTGTTGGTGTGCAGACAGATGCTCCATTCAAGCGTTCAGTTCAACCTTTCGGTGGAATTAAAATGGTAGTTGATGCCTGCAAAGCCTATGGCTATGAGGTTCCACAGGAACTTGTTGACTTATTTACAACGATTCGTAAAACACATAACCAAGGGGTATTTGATGCTTATACTCCAGAAATGAGATTAGCTCGTAAATCTGCTATTATTACAGGTCTTCCTGATGCTTACGGTCGCGGTAGAATTATTGGCGACTATCGTCGAGTCGCATTATATGGCGTTGATCGTCTAATTGCAGAAAAAGAAAAAGACAAAGCATTAACTGAAAACATGCCAATGACAGATGAAGTGATTCGTGAACGTGAAGAGCATACTGAGCAAATTCGTGCTCTGCAAGAATTAAAACAAATGGCTGCATCCTATGGCTATGACATTAGCCGTCCTGCAGAAAATGCACAGGAAGCAATTCAATGGTTATACTTCGCTTACCTTGGTGCGATTAAAGAACAAAACGGTGCAGCGATGAGTATTGGTCGTATTTCAACTTTCCTAGATATCTATATTGAGCGTGATATTCAGGAAGGAACGCTTACTGAAGAACAGGCGCAAGAGCTATTCGATCATTTCGTGATGAAGCTTCGTATTGTTAAATTTTTACGCACACCAGATTACAATGAACTATTCTCTGGTGACCCTACTTGGGTAACAGAATCTATTGGCGGTATTTCCAATGATGGTACGCCACTAGTAACAAAATCTTCCTTCCGTATTCTGCATACGCTCTATACGTTAGGACCATCTCCAGAGCCAAACTTAACCGTTTTATGGTCTAATCAATTACCAGAGGCATTTAAAAAATATTGTTCAAAAGTTTCCATTGAAACGAGCTCAATTCAATATGAAAATGATGATTTGATGCGACCAATCTACGGTGACGATTACGGTATCGCCTGCTGCGTATCTGCAATGAGAATCGGTAAACAAATGCAATTCTTCGGCGCACGTGCTAACTTAGCTAAAGCATTGCTGTATGCTATTAATGGCGGGGTTGATGAAAAACTTAACGTGAAAGTTTATCCTAAGGAATTACCTGCTTTAACCAATGGAGTACTTGATTATGATCAAGTTATGGAAAACTTCGAAGCGGTAACAGAATGGCTTGCTGAGCTGTATATTAATACACTTAACGTCATTCACTACATGCATGATAAATACTGCTACGAACGTTTGGAATTTGCTTTACATGATCGTGAAATTTTACGCACAATGGCATGTGGTATTGCGGGTCTATCTGTCGTAACAGACAGCTTAAGTGCAATTAAATATGCAAAAGTATATCCAATTACTAATGAACATGGTGTTGCAGTTGATTTCCGCATCGAAGGCGAATTCCCGCAATACGGTAACAATGATGACCGCGTAGATTCTATCGCAGTTGCAATCGTTGAAAACTTCATGAAAAAACTGAAAAAACATAAAACGTATCGCAACTCTATTGCTACGCAATCTGTATTAACAATTACATCTAACGTTGTATACGGTAAAAAGACAGGTACAACTCCAGATGGCCGCAAAGCTGGAGAACCATTTGCTCCAGGAGCTAACCCAATGCACGGTCGTGACCGCAAAGGCGCTCTAGCTTCCTTGACAAGTGTCGCAAAATTACCATATGAGCATGCGCTGGATGGTATTAGTAATACGTTCTCTATCGTTGGCAAAGCTTTAGGTAAAGACTTGACTAGTCAACAAAGCAACTTAACTGCGCTGCTTGATACCTATATGGGACAAAATGCTCATCATCTTAACGTTAACGTATTCGATCGTGAAACATTAATCGATGCTATGGAGCACCCAGAGCTTTATCCGCAGCTAACTGTTCGTGTATCTGGTTATGCCGTCAACTTCATCAAGCTGACGAAGGAGCAGCAGCTTGAAGTTATTAGTCGAACTTTCCATGGTGCAATGTAATGTTCACCAAACTTGAGCCACAAGCTCAAATCCAGCATGATTCACAGGCCAAAGGACGGATCCACTCCTTCGAGTCATTTGGCACGGTCGATGGACCTGGTATTCGCTTTGTACTCTTTATGCAAGGATGTGCTCTACGCTGCCAGTTTTGTCATAACCCTGATACGTGGGATACTTCAACTGGTAAAGTAATGACTGTTGATGAAGTAATTGCTGAAATCGAGCCCTTTATCCCGTACTACCGAGCTTCTGGTGGAGGGGTTACTATTTCTGGCGGAGAGCCGTCCTTGCAAGCCCCCTTTATTGCAGCACTTGGGCGTGAGCTAAAGCGACGTCACCAGTTACACTTAGCAATCGACTCTTCAGGGTTTTGTGATGGCGAGCATTTGCAAGCGACAGGCTTACTTGAAGTGCTTGATCTCGTATTGCTTGATCTTAAAATGATTGACGAAGCCAAGCACAAACAGCTAACAACTCAATCGAATGAGCGTATATTACGAACTGCACAATTTTATAGCAATCACGGCATTAAGCTATGGATTAGACATGTTGTTATCCCTGGAGTTACTACAGATAAGGAAGATGTTGATCTACTTGCGGCGAAAATTCGTACATTGCAAACAGTTGAAAAGGTTGAACTTCTTCCTTATCATGAAATGGGCAAATACAAATGGCAACAGCTCGGCTTAACTTACGAGCTTGAGCATGTTAAGCCTCCAACCCAAGAACAGCTGCTAGCTTTTCAGCAACAATTACAGCAGCAGTTAGACGTACCTGTGCTATGTTAATCATTTAAGCAAGCTGCCTTAACTTAAAAAGATGTTCAGTAAGTCAGTTTAGACTGAACCTACTGAACATCTTTTTGATGTAAATGCCATAAAACCATCATCTATAAATTAAAGTAGCGACAGTTACGGTATGCAATTACCATAAACTGTCGCTATAAAAGTTAAGTTAAGCTAATTTTGAGTTGCGAACTTAGCAAGGATCTGCCGAAGGATTTCCTGCATCAGTTGCAGTGCGGAAGCTTGAACCGCAGCCGCAAGTTACTGTAGCATTTGGATTTTCAATTGTGAAACCGCCAGACATTGCCGATTCCTTGTAATCAATAATTAGACCACGAAGATATTTAATACTATCTTGGTCAACAACAACTTTTAATCCTTGAATATCAAAAACATTATCGCCTTCAAGCTGTTCATCATCAAATCCCATACCGTAAGAAAAACCGCTGCATCCGCCTTCTTTTACACCAATACGTAAAAACAAGTCTGGATTATTCTCCTCTTCCAGCATCTCGCCAATTTTTTCAGCAGCTAGATCAGTTATTGTAATCATCTTATTCCCTCCAGTCTATTACAATCTCAAAATGAGATCTCGGCTTACTTTTCTATAGCTTTAGTATACTCCTCTCCGTATTGAAGCTCAATAGCAACGACGAACTGTACCTGACTAAAAAGCTGTGAAAGTCGTTCATTACAAGAAATTGGCATTACTCTATTTACGTTTTTATGCAAATAAAAGATAAGAAACGCTCATTCTAAATAAGCAACCAATTCACTTGATGCGATAATGAGCTTTATGAATGGAGATGATGGCATGAAAAAAAATCTCGTTGTGTTAGGTGGTGGATATGGCGGATTAGCAATTATTAATGAGCTGCTTCATAAGGGACTTCCTGATAATATTCATATTACTTTAATTGATCGTCAGCCTTTTCAAGGGCTTAAGACTGAATATTATGCGTTAGCGGCTGGTACATCCTCAGATTCATAGCTTAGAGTTCCCTTTCCAAAATCTCCTGAAGTAAGCATCGTATTAGGAGAAATCCAATCCTTTGATCAGGTTAAAAAGCTCGTTTTTGTTGAAGGTCATGATCCGATTTCTTATGATTATTTAGTCATTGGTCTAGGTTGTACCGATCATTATCATGGTGTACAAGGTGCTGAACAGTATACCTACAGCATACAAACCTTTCAGGCTGCTCGTAGAGCTTATACTGCCCTTAACAACGTTTCTCCCTATGGTACAGTAACGATTGTTGGAGGTGGACTAAGCGGAGTTGAGCTAGCATCAGAGCTGCGCGAAAGTCGCGGAGATCTCAATATTTCTTTAATCAACCGCGGTCCTCATTTACTTGGCGGTTTTCCTGAAGGGATTCAAAATTATGTTGCGGAATGGCTAATTGAGCATCAGGTGGATTTACTTTTACAAACGCAGATTTCTTCCATTGAGCAAAATAAACTTTTTGTGCAAGGTACAAATAATGTGATTCATACTAATATCACTTTATGGACCGCAGGAATTCAGCCAGTATCGCTCGTACAAAAGCTAAATGCGAAAAAAGACGCCAGTGGGCGTCTAGTTCTTAATCAGCACTATCAGTTGCCTAATGATCCGGCCGTTTTTGTTGTTGGAGATTGCGCTTCCTTACCGTTTGCACCTAGCGCCCAAGCTGCTGGCATTCAAGGCGAGCATATAGCTCATATATTGCTTGCCATTTGGCGCAATAAACCAATTCCTACGGAAACGATAAAGCTTCGTGGCACACTGGGCGCATTAGGTAAACATAACGGCTTTGGTGTTATGGGCTCTGTTTCGATAAAAGGCCGCGTGCCTAGATTAATAAAAAGCGGCATTCTATGGCGTTCAAAACACCTTTAATTGCTTTCAACAAATAAATGGAAAAACATTTTATAGCGGAATTACAGCTGATCAAGCAATCGCTCCAGAGCAGCTCTGTTTTCTTCCTCTTCAACGAGAAATTTTTGAATTTTTTCGTCAAGCTCAGCAACAGAATCTGCTGCAACAACTGTTCCGTTTACTAAAGCAAACGGCTTTAGATAACATTCACCACAATTGCCCAGGCAGCCATATTCAGTTGTTTCATACTCATCATCAAGCTCATATTTATCAAGCAGCACTTCAGTTCCGTGATGCATATTGCTAGTACAAAATTCTATTGTAGGTTTTAACATGGTCACACCTTATTTCCTTAACAGCAAGCACAATGCTGTCTATTTTAGAATTATGCAACAACATATTTGGCAGTTGTATTCATTTATAATTCTTTGTACTATAATAGAATAGAAAGGAGTTGAATGCAATGAGTGAACAAGTACAGGATACGCTTTATGATGAAGTATTAGATGTATTAGACAAGCTTCGCCCGTTCTTACAACGTGACGGCGGTGATGTTGAGCTTGTAGATGTAGAAGACGGTATTGTTAAGCTTCGTTTGATGGGTGCTTGCGGCAGCTGCCCAAGTTCCACTATCACACTGAAAGCAGGTATCGAACGTGCACTATTGGAAGAAGTAGACGGCATCGTAGAGGTTGTTCAAGTATTCTAATATACGCACCGCTTGATGTGGTCAAAAAGCGATCTCGCGCCTGGCGCGGGATCGCTTTATTTTTGTACAATATTGGCACGAATTGGATCAAAGCCGCCTGTTACATCAATAATATTTCCAGTCAAATAACTCGACTTATCCTCACATAAAAAGGCAATAACACGCGCCACATCTTCCCCTGTGCCAGGGCGAACCATTGGATTTTCTTCATCAAATTGACTTTTCACATCGTCGATCGACTTCTCTTTGTTTTCTCCTTTAATATCCCCTGGACCAATCATATTGACAGTTATCCCGTAAGGAGCTTCCTCGACTGCAAGTGATTTGGTAAAGGAAACTAACGCTGTTTTGGCAGCCGCATATACTGCTCGCTGCGGCCAAGCACGCGCTTCGTTCGCATGTCCGAAGCCAAAATGAATAATACGTCCCCATCCATTACTACGCATATATGGTAAAACATGATGATCTAAGAGCATCGCTGAAATCAAATTTCCTTGGATAAGCGATGTTATTAGTTCCTGATCATATTGTTGAAATAGCTTGCGTTCTCGCACAAAAGGCCCTGCGTTATTGATTAATATATCTACGCCGCCTTCCCAACGCTTCACCTCTGCTGCTAGGCATTCAACCCCAGCAGTCGTTGATAAATCTGCCTGTGCTAATCGTACTTCAACCCCGTATTCAGTAAGCTGCTGCTGTAATTCACGAGCTTCTTTTTCACTAGACATATAATGCAAAAGCAGATTACACCCTTTTGCTGCAAGCTCTATTGCTGTTCGCTTGCCTAATCCTTTAGCACTTCCAGTAATAAGTGCCTTTTTCCCCGTAAGTAGCACTGCCATTCCCCTTTCCCGAGCCTAAAGCTTTGTTTAATGACGATGCAACAAGCGCTCGGCATATTGAAATGTCAATCTAATTGACTGGACTGCCATATGTACTCCAACAGCTAAATCTTCAAGCTGCTGATCTAAGTTTTCAAGAGCAACCTCTTGACCATACATTCTCGTTTGCTGCAACAAATCATCATGCATCTCCGAGTTCATATAGTGTATTTCTGTATTTCTACGACGCCGTAAGCGATGGGTCGACTCCTTACAGCTTTCCTTAAGCTCGTTAAGTGGAACTGTTAAATCTCGATGAACACCACGCTCTCGCATCGTTCTAAGCACAGTAAAGTAAGAGAAATGCGACTTAATTTTTTCTGTACGCAAATCAAGTAATGCATTTAAAAACGTCCCAAGCTTATCAAGCAATGAAAAAACTCGAATAAAGCCATTTTTATCAAAGTACACATAACGAGTGTAATTTACTCTTTCTTCTTCGTCCATATCAGCCATCGAATTACTCGTAAGCTTAGCTCTAAACTTTTTTGCCGCGTAGTGACTAGTGTACAGTTCATGAATCGATGTTCGCAGACCATTGGTCCAAATTTCAAAGCGAGACCAATATTTGTTTGCTTCATCGCTTTCTTTACGCTTAGCTGACACTGCTGCTGCGTAGCGCTGCAATAGCTGATCAACTTCAATTAATGCTTTATCCGGCTGGTCTTTATCTTCTGGGAATAAAAATTGCAGCACCCATGCTCACCTCACCCAAAAAATCAGTTTGTAGCTACAATAATACCATATTTAGGGTCGTTCACGCACCTTGCACTGTGAAGCAAAATGTTTGAGAGCTCCGAAGCAAAATATTTCTCATGCTGCTTTTTAACCCCTCCTCGTTGCATCAGGGGTTAAAGGCAGCTCGCTGCGCTTTTCGAAACACTTTGCTTCTCCGCTGGTACAATATTGCTTGTTTTCTTCGCTGTCCTTTAGTTATTCAACGCTTTCCAAGCATGTGATCGCCAGCCACTTATTTAAAATCTCACAATTGTTCTTCCTAAATGACGACCATGTTTAATTGCTTCGATTGTTTGCGGAATTTCTTCCAATGTAATTTCATTGATTAGAGTCGTTTGCGAAACATTCCATTCATTTGCCATTTTACACCAAACATTTCCTCTTTTTTCAATCGGAACATTTACAGAATCAATGCCAAAAAGACTAATTCCTCTAAGGATAAACGGCAATACTGTTGATGATAGTTGTATTCCACCTGCATTGCCGCACAAACTCATACTTCCACCATAAGAGATTTGAGGGATTAACGCAGAAGCAATTTCCCCACCGACAGTATCAAGCACATAGTCGAATTTAGCCTTATTTAATGGTTTATTTTGAACTTCTAAATTCTCTGCTAAAATAATCTCTGTAGCACCTAGTGATTTTGCTGCCGCAACCTGATATTCTTTACGAACTAGAGCAGTAATATTTTTATAGCCGATTTTAGATAGAATTTGAACAGCGATGCTACCTACTCCGCCAGTGGAACCAGTGACCAAGATTCTAGGATTATTATTTATATCCATCCCATTATTCTCTAAAGCCATTATAGAAAGAGCAGCAGTAAACCCTGCTGTGCCAAAAACCATAGCATCTTTTAACGATAAATTGTTTGGCAAAGGAACTATCCAATCTCCCGGCACTCTGGCATATTGTGCAAAGCCGCCTGTATGGCTCATGCCCATAGCAAAACCTGTAACAATCACTTTTTGTCCCACTGCATAACGACTATCTGATGTCTTTACAATCGTTCCACTCAAATCAATTCCAGGAATCATCGGATAATTCCGAATCACTCCTCCGTTTTTTTGAACAGCCAGCATATCTTTATAGTTTATAGAAGAATATGCAACCTTAATTAAAACGTCGCCATCCGACAGACTGTCTAAATGAACATCTTCCGCGCCATAAATGACTTGATCTTGTATTTCTTTTACAATAATTGCCTTAAATGTATTCAATATACTCGCTCCCTATCTGTAGCTTATTTTTCTCTTATCTTATATATTCGATTATTGTTATAACGTATGTTATACAGAAAAAGGATAGATGAGGCAGGAATAACTCCTGTTCATCTATCCTTACTTCACAAATTATCAGGCCTCTTAATTAAAACTTTAACTTTCAAAATTCCATACAAGTCATTTAACTTTTTTTCGATAAATCCACGATCGAATGACTAGATCGAGCAGCATACTAAACAGTATAACGATAATTACATTGTGCAGTAAGCTGGTAAACAAAAACCAGTCATCATTGCCAACTGTTTTTACAACCCAAGCACCGCTTAAAATTTGAGCTAGTACTAAAATAACGATTGCAAAAGCTGTCTTGCTTAACGAGGATTGGCCCGTCAAACGTTTAATATAAAAGTATAATGCGATAAGTGCAATTCCCAGTATTGCTGCTGCTACACGGTGTACAAAAGCAATCCCTGTAGCTCCAGACAGCTCTGGTATAACTTCACCGTTACATAGCGGCCACCCTAAGCAGCCACCTGCACTTTCCGTATGACGAATAAAGGCTCCTAGATAAACGACAATGTAACTGTAGATAGTAGCAATTAATGCCCACGGCATAATTGTCCGTGGAAAAACAGTCGTTTCCACAATGCCCTTCTTATCGCGATAACACCATATCACGAGTAATAGCGTGGCAGCAAATGCTATCAAGGAAATACCAAAATGAATCGCCATAACTGGTGGAGATTGCGGCCACATGACTGCAGCAGCCCCCATAAATGCCTGTAAAATCGTGAATAATAGTGCATACCAAGCGTATTGCATTGGTTCACGCAAAGCTTTACCTTCACGTCTATATTTTCGATAAATTAGGATAAAAACCGCAGTAACAATAATTCCTTCTAGCCCTGTAACAGCTCGATGTGAATATTCAATTAGAGATTCAACTGTATATGCAGGAACAAATTTACCATTACATAGCGGCCAATCATCACCACAGCCGCGACCTGATTCCGTATTCGTAACGAGAGCTCCTGCCAGCAGCACGAGCAGCATTCCGATACAAGACAGATTGGCTAATAAACGAAATCGTTTCGTAACCTTCATGTACTCACCTAATTCTTATTATTCTGTCTCATTCATTATAGCGATTCAATTAGGCAAAAACCATGATGAAATTGTGAAAATTGTAACAATACTATAACAGTTGCCCGATTTCAATTGCTCGATTCACAAACTGTTCAATTTCCTCTCTAGTCTTGCGCAGTTTATTTACAAAACGAGCAATTTCTTTGCCATTTTTAAAGGCTACAAAACTTGGAATTCCAAGAATATTTAGTTCACTGCACAAATCAGGCAATTCGTCGCGATCGATCTCATAAAAAACGACTTGATCCTTATATTGTTCTTCAACCTCAGGCATAAACGGATTAATAAAATGGCAATCTCCACACCATGTAGTTTTGAATACTACGATCGTTAGCTTGTCCTCTGCAATTAATTTGCGATACTGTTCCTCATTTGTAATTTTGTCCATCTTTCCTTCCTCCTTATCTATCTTTGCTGAAATTTCAGCAATTATGAGTGCTTAAGCTCAGCCTAATAAAGGAGCGCCTTATTGTCTAAAGCTTTTATGCAGCTCCCATTACGCGCATTAACTTCTTCAATGGTCCTCTTAATTTCCCAGGTAATACTTCTACATCATTAGCGGTTAAAATCTTAAGCTTCAGCAGTAATATGCCATATATTCCGCATAATATACCGCCAGAAACGATTACCGCTAATAAATAAGACAGCTTAGCTGTCATACCGCTCGTTAGCTCCAACATGCCATACTCTGTTCCCCAGCAAGCAGCTAAGGAAATTAGCACAGCCGCGATATAAGGAAGCCAATTTTTCCCCATTACTTTTAAGGTAAGGTGACGTCTGATTAGCAACAAATTCAACATAGTAATAATTAAGAAACATACTGTTGTACCGATAACAAAACCTTTAACTCCAAAAAAGTACCCGCAAATTGCAGTAATAATAATCTTTGCGATTAAACCGACAATGGTATACATCATCGTTTGTCGTTGTTTGCCTAAACCGTAAAGAATCGAATTGGAGGTCGTCATCGTAATTTGAAAAATAGTTCCTGCACAAAGCAAGGCAACTGTAGAGTAACCATCAGGATTAGGGAAAAACAATCCTGTTACTGAATAAGATGCCGTCGCCAAAAATAGTGCAATCGGCACTCCAGTAATGCAGACAATTTTCATAACAAGTGACGCCTGACGATCAGCTTCCGCTTGATCTTTACGCGCAAAAGCAGCTGCAATAATCGGAATAATCGTTGAACCTAAAGCAATCGCTAAAATCGGCGGAATACCTGCAAGCGGCTGTGCCTTATTCATTAAAATCGCTACCTGTTTTGTTGCCTCAGCTTCGTTATAAACCCCGCTTGTAATTTGCATAAAAAATGATGAGTCAAACATATAGGCTAAATTAATCGCCATCGACGTAATTAAAGCAGGTAATGACATTTTTAATATTTCCAAGTAAATTGTGCGAAATTTTAATTTCTCACCTTTTACAACAGTCTGATTTGGCATTAACGCTGCTCGCGCTTCAGCAGACATATTAGTCGGCAATTGTTTATCTTGCTTTTTTAATTTACGAGCATAATAAAGCATGACGCCAAGTGCAGCAATACTACCAAATACGTTACCAAAGCTAATCGCAGCGGCTGAATCCATGTCACTGTAGCCTAGCTGTAAAACTAAATATCCTAAGCCAATCCCAAGCAAAACCCGAGCAAATTGCTCAACAATTTGTGAATGACCGCCAGCAGACATCATTTGTCTGCCTTGAAAATAACCTCGCATCATCGCAATTGTTGGGAACAAAATGAGCGTTGGTGCAATGGCTTGGATCGCAATTGTATAGGATTCTTTTTTTACAATATTCGCAGCGTAATATGGTGCGAAAAAATATAACAATGAGGCAAGTAAACAGCCTGTGACTGCTCCAAACCATAATGATGCTTTATATATCCGTCTTGCCTCGTCATATTTTCCCAACTCCATACGCTCTGAAACCATTTTGCTTATCGCACTTGGGAAGCCTGCTGTTGCAATGACTAGCAATGTTAAGTAAATATTGTTTGCTACGCCAACAGCATATTGTCCATCATCATCGAGCATATAAGCTATCGGGATTTTCTGGAACAGCCCTAACATTCTCGCAACCAAAGCTGCTAATGCTAGAATTAATGTACCTTTAAGTAAAGAATCTTTTTTTAGTGTTGCCATTTCGTTTCTAAGTACCCCTTATCCTACAATTGTTCTAGCGGTTGAACATTACCTCTTACAGGAGCAGCTGATTTTGTAGGATTTGCCCAATAAATTCCGTTTGAGATTACCTTTAACACATGCTCATTATAGTAGGTTGGAAATGTTTCATGCCCAGGGCGGAAGTAAAAGATTTTACCCTGTCCACGATAAAACGTACAGCCGCTGCGGAAAACTTCGCCGCCTTGGAACCAGCTCAATAAAATAAGCTCGTCCGGTGTTGGAATATCAAAGTGCTCACCATACATTTCTTCATGAGGCAGCTCAAAATACTCTGGCAAACCTTCAGCAATCCGATGTCCAGGATTAACAACCCAAATTCTTTCCTTCTCGTTTGCTTCACGCCATTTTAGATCACAGCCTGTCCCCATCAGCTTTTTGAAAATTTTTGAAAAGTGACCTGAATGCAGAACAATTAAGCCCATCCCAGCCATTACACGGGCATGAACTCGCTCAACGATATAATCTTCAACGCGATCATGCGCCATATGTCCCCACCAAATAAGGACGTCGGTATTATTAAGCACTTCCTCTGTTAAGCCATGCTCAGGTTGCTCTAATGTAGCTGTACGAATATTAAACTGCTCGTTGGCTAACCCTTTTTGCAAAGCAATATGTATCCCTTCAGGATAAACACTTTTCACTGTTTCGTTGTGTTGCTCATGTAAAAACTCATTCCAAATCGTTACATTAATCATCATAAATCCTCCTTGAATCTTAAATGTTATACAACCCAGAAAATAAATAAAGCAATCATAACAAGCTGTAAAATGATTTTGACCACAACACTGCTTAGCAGTCCGATTAAAGAGCCCCAGCCAACAAGCAAAGATTGCTTAAAGTTAGAGCCGGCAATTAGCTCTCCTAACACCGCACCGATAAACGGTCCTAAAATTAGACCGAAGGCAGGTATTACAAATGGACCTGCAATAATTCCAATAGTGGAGCCGATTACCGACGCTTTGGAGCCTCCATACTTTTTAACACCCCATGCACCAACAATGTAATCAGCAACAACTAACACTACAAGTATAAACGTTTGAATGATCCAAAACCATACATTAAATGCACTAAACGAGAAAAACCAGCCATAAACAAAGAAGGCTGCATAAATTGCAAATACACCGGGAAGTACAGGGAAAATTGCGCCAAGCATACCTACAACAAATAATAATACGACGAGAATAATGCCAACTACTTCCATAATATAAACCTCTCTGACGTTAAAATAACGATTGCTCTCCATTAAAAATAAATCTTCTAATTACTTCTGCAACCCCATGATCATTATTGGATAAGGTTACGTAATCCGCAGCAGCTTTCACCGTATCCTGTGCATTTTCCATAGCAACGCCAAGTCCAACTGCTTGAATCGCCTTAATGTCATTTAGACTGTCTCCTACCGCAATTACCTCCTGCAAATTAATCCGAAGCACATCGCATAAAAACTCTAGTGCACTCGCCTTTGACACGCCATTCGGATTAATTTCCACGTTATATATTGAGGAGTTCGAGATTTCTAGTGACTGCCAAGCCTCAACATGCTGACGAATTTCTTGGATAATTTCAACGCTCTCATCTGCAAAACCAAATTTGAGCCATTGATATTGTTCAAAGCTGCCCTGCAATTCATGCCAGTTATCCTTGTTATAAACACGCTCTGTTGTATAAGCCCAATACCAAGTGTTTGGATATTGTTTTGTTAACTCGTATAGTTTTTCCATCCAAGCAGGTTCTAATGTAGTTCGTCGAAGCAATTCATCAGGCCTTCTCCAAATTTCCCCACCATTTGCACAAATTAATGGAGCATCAAGCTCCATCTCTTCAGCGTAATTAATTGCATTAATATAGCCTCTGCCTGTCGATAACATAACGATTACACCATGCTCGATTGCTTTCTTAATCCAATAGAGGTTTACGTCACTTACTTTGTGTTCATTATTTAATAGTGTCCCATCCATATCTAATGCTAATAATTTATACTGACTCATCTAACCCCTCCTAGTAAAAAGAAAGGCTGAACGTATAGCGGAAACGCCATGCGCTCAACCTTACCTGCTGTTCGTATTCCCCTCGAATGTCAACTATTCATTGGTTGTTTGAGCATCAGCTTGCTCATTAGATCCATCATTCAAGCTGATTGCTGAGCCATCTCTATTTTTGCCAAATAATCGTTGATATTTCTGATCATTCGGGTTGTCTCCTAAGCCAAATACCGCATCATAAGCATCAAAGATTTGACGAGCAATTGGCGCTGCCCCCCAGCCTCCGAAGCCACCATCTGGCACAACGACCGCTACTGCCAATTTTGGATTTTCTGCTGGAGCATAAGCAATAAACACCGCGTTTTCTGCACGTCGACCAGCAACATCCTGCTCCGAAGTCCCCGTTTTACGTAAGAACTTATACTCAAATCCATCAAAGCCTTGAACGCCAACTTGGCTCATGCCGGTTTCAATTTCTCTCCAATATTCCTCAGGGAATTGTACTTCATTTAACACCACAGGCTCAAACGATTGAATTAACTCACCTGTTGCTGAACGAATTTCATTTACAAATTGCGGCTTCAAGCGTTTACCATGATTAGCAAGCATCGAAGCATATTGCGCTAGCTGCAGCGTAGTATATTTCCCTTGCTGACCAAACGATGCATAAATAAGCGCTGATTGCACGCTATTCTCTGCCTCTTTAAAATAATCGATAACACCAGTACTTTCCCATACTAAGCCGCTTTCTGTAGAAACGCCTAAGCCGAACTGCTTCATATAATCGTCCCAAATCTCCAAACTTGACTTACCATTAACAGAGCCGCGCATATATAACTTATTACCAACCATTGCAGCCATAAACGCGTTTGAAGACCTAGCAATCGCCGTCGCAGGATCGATCGAACCATTTGCTTTACCGCCACCAGAATTTCGAACATAAGTCTCATATCCCGCACGACCAAAACCAAAGCGACCTGTATCATTATAGTAAGAGTTTGTTGTAAATAGTCCTTCATTTAAACCGATTAAGATGGATAATGGTTTAATGGTCGAACCGAGCGGTACAATTGATGATGGATGTTGATTGCGCTCTTCCTGTGTTTTATAAGGACCATAAACAGGACGAATTGTCCCGTTGCTCAACATATTTTGATACTTTTCATAATCTTCAGGACTAATGCTTCCGCCAGCCCATACATTTGTGTCATAGTCAGGCATGCTAGCCATTGCAACGACTTTTCCTGTTTGAACTTCCATCGCAACTGCAAAACCAGTAGAAGCATACTGTGCACGTTCACTTTTATTCGTCGAAGTTCTAATCTTTTCAATATGCTCCATAATTGATTTTTCAGTATAAAGCTGAACATCTTTATCAATCGTTAAATATAAATCTGCGCCTTTTTCAGGAGTAGTAATAGAAATATCCCCGATAATTGCTCCTTGGTTGTTAACAGGATACGATTTTAAACCGTTTGTCCCGCGCAGCACGTCCTGGTACATATATTCAATACCGTCAAAACCAACCTCTTCTTCTGACAAATATTTATAAAGCGGGTTAGTTTCCTCTGCCTTTTTTTGATAAAACTCGTAGCTATCACGAGCACCGCTAAATTTTTTAAGATAACCAACAAGCTGAACTGCGATCGTTTCCTCAGAGTAATGACGAATGCTTTCTTCTAATATATTGACGCCAACAAATTCGTCCTGGTTCTCCATAATATACGCAAGCTCTTCATTTGTCAGTTCTGTTTTAATTCTGCGAGGCGTTGAAATATAATTACGTCGGAAATTTAAATCCATTAGCTCGATAATTTTTTCTTTAGTCAAAGCCTTCTCAGGATCACCATATTTGGCAAATACTTCAGCTAATTTTTCAGCCATGTCATACGCTTGCTCTGTCGAGCTTTTACCGCCGCGAATTGTAGGTTGAATATTATAGTATAGAGACTGACTGGAAGAAGAATAGGCTATCGGATAGCCATTTACATCATAAATATTGCCGCGGATCGGCGCAATCGGATCTTCCCGCTCCGACTTTTTACTACCTGACGCACTTAGCTGTGGTCCTTCAACAAATTGGAGTACCGCTAATCGAACGATTAAAATACTAAATACAACAAATAAAACAAAGAAAAATATATTTAAGCGAAACGAAAATTGCTTTCTTCGGGCAATTTCCTTTTGCTTTGGATCGTCTTGCACGGTATTCACCTCTTACCTTACTCTAACTCAATGCTATTTGCCATTATTTTTTGCCTGTTCAATAAATTGATTAATAACGTCACTCGTCTTTACTTTAAATGCAGGAGCTCCCTTGACGGAAATGGACACTTCATCCTCCCCAGCTTTGCCAGTTACGACAATCGAATCAGTAGAAACGGTAAAGCTGCCATCTTTCTCTGTCTTATAACTCGCTTTTTCCGCATCTTTAATCATTGCATCAATCGCTTCCTGTTTCACATTGTCGGCGACTTTGCTGCCAATTTCCTTTAACTCCTCAATTCCTGAGCTTACGAAGCCCGCACTTATATTTTTTATATCATCAAGACTATAGCCGCTATACATGATTACCCCTATTACAATAAGAAGAATAATCGCCCATCGAGCAGCAGTCCTAATTACATTCGCAATAATAACAACAACAATTAGTGCTATAACTAGCACATACCATCTTTCGGCAATAAATGTTGTCCACGTATCCCAATCATAATTTGAAAAATCTAAAAAATTCATGCTCATTCCCCCTATTTCATTAATTGCCAGTTGATTCCACTTATTCGATTATAGCTTAATAAGGCATAGCAATACAAATACGGTCTAGCTTAAATTAAGTTTCTTTGAACAAGACATAAGTTGTCCAGTTTTAGCGTACAAGTAGTATTACTATGCGTAAATTCTATTTTCCAAGTCTATAAATCCTAACGGAAGAGTAGCTAGATAAAGGCATAGCCATTACTTTATACAATTGTAAGGAGGCTTATGTTTGTGAAAACGGCAATATGGCTTTACTTATTTCTATTTATCGCCTTTTTTGATTTACATGCTCAGTATCCGATCTTAACCCCATTTGCAATTTCTTTAGGAGCAGCTCCGTCGTTTATCGGGCTAATGATGGGATTATATTCTGTTACGCATCTTCCAGGCAATCTTATGGCCAGTGTCTACGTTGATCGTTTAGGAAGCCGTCCTTTTATTGTCGGAAGTTTATTGCTCGCAGGCATCCTGTTAATGATCCAAGCAATCGTTACCAGCCCATGGCATTTACTGATCATTCGTTCAATTGCTGGCTTCGTGCTAGCCTTTTTGTCTCCAGCCTGCTTATCCTTATTAGCCAAATTAAGCACAGACAATAGCCAGCAAGGCAAATATATGGCTGGAAATGGTTTAGTTCACACAGTAGCTTCGGTGCTTTCTCCTGCTGCTGGAGCATTGCTTGTCGCAAAACTCGGATTCACTAACGCTTTTTTCATCTTAGGAATCATTCTAATCGTTACTGCAGTACTTGCGTATATTTACATTAAAGAAAAAGCTCCTCAGCCAGTGAATGACAAAGCTGCAGCTCAAAAGACACTTTATCATAATAGCACAATCGAGGGTAGTAATACCTTAAAATCCAAAACTCTTTCCTGGAATATTTTTTTAATACCAATCGGTTTAAGCTGTGCCCAAGGTATACTTTCATTTGAATTGCCATTAATGGTTGAAAATAACGGCTCTATTATGACAACAGGACTATTATTTACCGTATTAAGCATCGGTTCGCTAATAACGCTCTGTATGCTATTTATTAACCGTTATAACCCGGCCTATCGTACGATACTGGGGTCAATTGGATTAGTAGCGCTATACTTTTTACTAGCTATTGATGCCCCTATTCCGTTTATGTTTATTTTGCTGCTTATCGGTATGGGCAAAGGAGTTGTATTTCCAGCCTTATCTCACTGGTTAATTCAGTTAAGCCAAGGCGCAAAATATGGTCGCACCTTTTCTATTTTAGCTATCGCTTCTTCAATTGGTGCATTCCTTGGACCGTTTCTTGCAGGACATTTACGAGATTACATTTCACCGTATTATATTTCATTTATGGCGCTTTGCCTGGCTTTAGCTTTTAATGCCTTGCCTGAACGAAAATCTCCTCATCTGTCTTCGAAATTGCTCTAATGTTTAATGTACATCAAATCCGTGGTACACTAATGCCTAGCAGACATTTATTTCTCACGGGAACAGGTGGATGAAACAAATGAGAATAACAATTATCGTTGAAGGCAAAAATGATCGTGTCAAACTTAAACATGTACTAAGCGATGAAATCAATATTGTTTGCACGTTCGGCACACCAGGCACAAAAAAACTGCAGGCTTTATATCAAGAGCTGCAAAATGATGAAGTATTTATTTTCACTGATAATGATGCATCTGGTAAAAAAATACGGGCACTATTAGGAGAGCTATTTCCCGATGCAATCCATATTTATACACGTCGAGGCTATCATGGGGTTGAAGGCACACCTATCGAATATTTAGCTTTGCAATTGGAAAAAGCAGGGCTGGAGGAGTATATCACTTACTCTCCCGACCCTGCTTCGCTGTGGGCTAAAGATCAATTTTAATATAGCTTTTTCACTTGCTTATAAACATCTTCTGGCAACAATTCAGGTTCACCAGCTAATGTGTTTGGAGAACCATTGATCCATTTGCGAATATTGCCATCTTTATCAACAAGAATAATAGGATTGTTATGATAAAAAGTTTTTGCATTTTCATCATAAATGACTCCTACGCCAAATTCTCGCGCCAGTTCAATCATTTCATCCCTAGTCGTTCCTCTTAGAAAAGTCCATGAGTCCATTTCAGCGCCAGCACGCTCTGCAAAATCCCTAATAACTTCTGGCGTATCCGTATCCGGATCAAATGAAATGGAGTACATTTCTATCTTACTTCCAAGCTCTCCCTTTTCGCGTAAAATATCTTGTACCTCGCCAAGTAAATAAGTTGTAGGAGGGCATACGTCTGGACAGCTAGCAAAGTAAAAATAAAAAATCCGTGCCTTGCCGTTAGTTGATTCCAAGGTAACAGGGTTGCCATCCAAATCCATTAATTCAAAGCTAGGAGCTGGTTGTTCAATCTTTAATGGTGCTTCTGGCTTTAATACATAGGTGTAGAGCAGATAACCAGCCATTAACAAAACTAAACAGATAAGAGCAATTTGAAAAGCATACTTCTTTACAAATGCCACTCCTCTATTCCCCCTTAGAGCTACAGCTTTGTAGTATTAACAATCATTAAAATAAATACAATCATTAAGTAATTGACTGAAATTAAGAAATTTGTCTTCGCCCACTTTTCATCATTGCTTGTAAATAACCCTGAAATTGTATGAACAAGCCAAAACACAGTTAGGACACCCGATATAATAAGATACCATATTCCTGCTAACTCATAAGTATACATAAGAATTACAGTCCCAAGCATAAGCACAAGGTATGGTATCATTTGAATTTTTGTGCGCTTAACCCCTTTTACAACAGGTAACAACGGAAAGCCTGCTTTACGATATTCCTCGACACGACGAATGCCAAGTGACCAAAAATGAGCAGGCTGCCATAAAAATAAAAATGCGAACAATAAAAACGCACCAATATCAAACTGTTCAGTAACTGCGCAATAGCCAATGACAGGCGGCATTGCTCCGGAAATTCCTCCGACAGCAGTACTCCAAGTGGAGCTACGCTTTAACCACATTGTATAAATGACAATGTATGTAAACCAGCCTATAACTCCAAGTATACCGCACAAAATGGAAAAATAAAACAATACTCCAAGCCCTATGATACCAAGGATAATTCCGTAAATTAATACTTGCTGTGGCTTCATTCTGCCTGAAGGGAGTGTACGATTACGCGTTCGCTCCATTTTCATATCAAGCTCACGATCATAATAGTTGTTTATTACAGTTGCTGAAGCCATTGTAAACGTACAGCCAATGAGCATCCAAAGCAATATCCAAAAATCAAAAGACCACTTAGAAGCAACCCAATAGCCTGCAAAAGAGGCAAACATATTTAGCCGAAGCAAGCCGGGTTTAGTTAAACTAATTAACTCTTTAAACACTTGTTGATCCTCCTGTTAACGCAAATGCCTGTGTCAAATTTGCTTTTTTGCGTTTGTCCATCTTGATGAATCGTAACTAATCATACCGAAAAAACAGTGTTGTGACAATGTTCACTTTTTTTGTTCATCAATTCGTCATTCAAATGTGACAAAAATGCTGTCACATTTAGTTGGGCAGCTCCATATGATAACGTATAGTTTCTTGCCCAGGCAAGGAAAGGAGTCGATTATAAGGATATGGCAGTAATAAAAACCAATTCCGAACATACGAAAATGCTGGCTCGTCTTATGCGCGCTGAAGCAGAAGGCGAGGGAGAACTCGGTATGCTAATGGTGGGTAATGTCGGAGTTAATCGGGTGCGTGGCGACTGCCTAGACTTCCGAAATATCCGCTCTATTCCCGATATGGTTTATCAAAGCCCCGGTGGGTTTGAAGCTGTACAAAAAAGCTATTTTTATCAGCGAGCGCGTGACAGTGAAATTCGCCTAGCAGAACGTGTTATTCGTGGTGAGCGTCAATACCCTGCTTCGTATGCGCTATGGTTTTTTAGACCTAGCGGCAGCTGTCCCGCTACCTGGTATAACCAAAGCAATAGCGGCAGATTCAAAGCCCACTGTTTTTACCAACCTACCTGGGAAAATTGCCCCTCCATTTTTTAATATTTAATAACTTTTATTAGAAGGGATGTATTTGTAATGAGTTACTATTATGCTGATCAACCTTATTATTACCCTTATGGCTATGAGCCATTCTATCGCGATGTACAGCCTGTGCCTCCATTTGTTCCAAGTGGTGCGGTTGTAACGCCACAAGGCGGCAATATCGTAACAGCTCAGCCTCAATTTGAAGAATCATACATTGAAAATATTTTACGTCTTAACCGTGGCAAAATTGGCACGTTTTATATGACATATGAAAACAATTCAGAATGGAATGCGAAAGTATTTAAAGGTGTTATTGAAGCTGCAGGACGCGATCATATTGTTGTAAGTAATCCTGTAAACAATGAACGCTACTTGCTGCTAATGCTTAACCTTGATTATGTTACATTTGATGAACCAATTAGTTACGAATATCCTTTCCAAGGTCAAATCGTAACTCCTGAATCTCCTATCTAATAGAAGAAGCTGAACGCTCATTTAACCAGCTCTAATGAGATTATCCAAAACTGGATATGCTTTAGAGCTGGTTTATATATGATTAGCTTATTATTTTGTTGGTCAATACTAATGATGATACTAGATACTGCTAGGAGGTTACATCATGGATTCTGCTTCACATTTTGCGGTTGGTTTAGGACTGGCTGGTTTAGCTCAGCTTGACCCAGCTGTCAGCACCGATTCTGCCTTATCTACTGCTGTCATTATTGGTGTCATCATTGGTTCTCAAGCACCTGACTTTGATACGATTACACGGCTAAAAAGTAACGAAACTTATGTAAGGAATCATCGAGGAATTTCACATTCCTTGCCTGCTATTGTACTTTGGACAATTTTACTTTCAACAATTCTTTACTTTTTCGTTCCTGACCCACAACATTATTTGCATCTGCTTGGTTGGATAATGCTTGCTGTCAGTTTGCATGTATTTATGGATCTGTTCAATACATATGGAACACAAGCAATGCGGCCTTTTAGCAATAAGTGGATTTCATGGAACATCATCCATATCTTTGATCCATTTATTTTTTTTACGCATATTATCGCTTTTTTATTGTGGGTATTTACAAGCATTAAGCCACTGGTGATATTCCCTGTTCTGTATGCATCCATCACTGTTTACTATGTGATACGAACACTATATCACCACTTGTTGCACAAAAAGCTTAGTCGACAATTACCTATAAATGATGATTCCCAATTAACTGTAATGCCAACTGTACGTTTTCGCAGCTGGCATTTAATGCTGCTTCATAAAGATGGCAGCTATGAGCTAGGTACTTATAATAAAGGGCATATTCACTGGTATGAGTCCATTCGTTCACACAAGCATGAATTAATTGAAAAATCTCGCTCCCATGCTTCCGTTGCCGCTTTGCTGCAATTTACAAAGCATACGATCGCTCAAGTAACAGAGCACCATTGGGGCACTGAGGTACGCTGGATTGATGTTCGCTATCGCTACCGTAAACAATATCCATTTGTCGCCATCGTATTTTATAATCATTCACAGGAGCCAATTGCTTCTTATGTTGGTTGGTTAAATGACAAAAAGCTATATCGTCGGTTATATCAGCAGGCAAATTTATCTCCTTCAAAATCATAAATTTCATTATTGCTTTAGCACGTTTTGTCACTTATAATTTCATATTATAAGTGTGCAATCGTATTCACTGGTCACAACTAATCGTAATCTGTCGTTACTTGTCAGAATTAGTTAAATAAAAAGAGCTCAAGGTTAACCTTGAGCTCTCATTAATAATAAGAATTTACGATTTACGATTAGCGTTGACCGCCAGACAATTGTTGTTCAGCAATCTGTACTAGTCGTTTAGTAATATATCCACCAATAGATCCTGCTTCACGAGTAGTTAGGTTACCGTTATAGCCTTCTGGTGAAAGCTGTACGCCTAGCTCATGAGCAGCTTCCATTTTAAGTTGATTCAATGCTTGAGTCGCTTGTGGAACAATTAATTGATTGCTTCTGTTTGCCATGGTGTAAGTCTCCTTTCGACCTGTTCACATTATTTCATTTGCAAGCTTGCAAAGATATTATGTGCAACAAAAGCAATACTATACATCGACCTCATGTTTTTTTACTTTTACGATTTTTTTCTAGGAGAATACGAACATGCCAAAATATTTATCATTACTGTTTTCCATAATCGGGGTTTTATGTTTAAGTGCTATGGCAATCTCAATTGCTCACAGCTTTTTATGGGTGGTCATTTGGGGGGTGCTATATGTCGTCATTGTAGGAACAGGATTTATGGTGAAGCGGAAATTTAACAAAAAAGCAAGTGTTAGACAGATTCCACCTCAAGAGGAGTAGTTAACTAAGCTCTTTCTGTCGAGTAATGAGCTTATATTCCAAGTTGACATATTATAATTAGACTCATATAAAACACTGGCTGACCAGCCTTTATGATTGCTCTTTACAGTGAAATCATACAATATTTCCCCGTGGGTCCAATTACGCTTTAACTTAAGAGCTTCAATAGCTAATTTTCTAAAGCTGCGTACTTGCTCAAGTGTAAGACCAGATTGCCCAGCAACAACTTTATTATCTTTCAAATGGATAGGATGATGCTTAATGCCAAACTTTCCAATATTGTTATTGCGAACTTGAAGCAAGATAGTACCAGCAATTGCACCTATCAACTCATTTTCAAGCTGTTGAAATACAAATTCAACTTGTCTTGCCAACGGTATTTCTTTCACTATATCTTCTCCTTTCACATCATGAACTAACTCACTATCTAATGTAAATATAACTATTAACTACAAACGTTTCACCGTAATTATTCTAGGAAAAAACTCACAATTTCATTGATATTTTTCGCAATTTATTAGTATTTCACGCAAAATCTACCATTATCCTACTGGATACATATGAGTAAATTTGCCTATAATTTCATAGACCAAGAAATGATGCAGTGTTATAATATGGATATTATTGAAAAAGGAGCGCTTTCTATGGAAAAATTAACGCAGTGGTTCAATTCATTATCTGTGAAAAAGAAGCTAATGTTTGTCACTTATGTAAACTTAGCTATCCTAACGGTCTTCGTATTAGTATTTTCCTTAATTGTTGGTCAGTATACGATGATCATCCTCATATTGGCCTTAGTAGCTGCGGGGATCGCATACCCAATCGTTAGTTTTACTGAAAACGCAATTACCTCTTCCTTTGACGAAATTCGTCTTGCTGCTACGCGAATTGCTAAAGGAGACTTTACGCAAACAATTGATGTTGAAGCAACAAATGCAGGAGAACTTGGTCATACATTTAATAGCATGGTTCAAAAGCTGCGTGATATTTTATCTGAGACTATGAATATTACTCGCCATGTTGCTGATACAAGCCGCAGCATATTTGATAAAAATAACAGTATTCAACAAACTATGGAACAAGTTGCTATCTCTGCAAATGAGCTTGCTACTGGTGCAAATTCGATTTCTGAAGATGTGGCAAGTATGAGTGAAGCAATTAATGAAATTGAACATCAAGTTGCAAACTATGCAAACTCAACAAAGGAAATGAATGTTCGCTCTGAGCACGCCCTTGAGTTGGTTAATAAAGGTAGAGTTGCCCTTGATACACAAAGTGTAGGTATGAATCGCAACATTGAAGCTACAGAGCAAGTTGCCATAACGATTAAAGATCTAGCTGAAAAAGCAAAAGGCATTAGTGCCGTTACAAAAGCGATCTCTGAAATTGCTGAACAAACAAATTTGCTATCACTTAATGCTTCAATTGAAGCTGCACGCGCTGGCGAGCATGGTCGAGGTTTCGCTGTCGTTGCTCAAGAGGTGCGTAAGCTGGCAGAAGAATCATCTGCTTCTACAAAAGAAGTATTCAATCTCGTAAAAAGTATTGAAAAAGGAATTCAAAATTCACTTGAACATATGAAAATTAACGAAGAAGTTGTAAGTATGCAAGCTGAGCATATACGTGAAACAGAAGAGATATTTAATCAAATTGTGGAAAGCATCCAATTTATCGGTGAACAAATTTATCAGTTCTCTAAAGAAAGTGAAGTTATGCTGGCAAATGCTAAAAATATAACGGCTGCGGTACAAAATATTTCAGCTATTACAGAGCAATCTGCTGCAGGAACAGAGCAAGTATCAGCTTCAATGAATGAGCAAATTCCATCTGTGCAAGCAGTTGTTGCTGAAACTGAGAAAATGCTCAATATGGCAACTCAATTGCAACGTACAATTCAAGTATTTAAGTTAAAATAATGGATAATAATAAAAGGAGGTTCAAGTCATCAGTAAAATGCTGATGGCTTGAACCTCCCTTTTTGTGCTTGTGTGTGCTTGGGTGTGCTTCGGAATAACAATCTTCTCGTCGCTTTTTGGCTTTATATTAACACTCTTCTTCATCGCTAAGCAGATACTTATTTAATAGATTTGTATTATACACATCAGCTTTAAAGGAGACTCACATTGTTGATCAGAGCGTTATTCCTGCGCTGGAGCCTTTTAGCTTTTCAACAAAGCTTGATTGTGGCGGGCTTTAGAGCTATCAACTCTTTTCCAACCTTATTGTCTTCAATTATGGGTTTCTCTATCTCCCAATCTGTCTTTTCTAACCTTTTGTATACTACTTAATTAACCAATAAAGAGTTGAACCCATTTTCCGTTAACGAATCCTACGCCAAGCTTTGTATAGTTCGCATTTAGAATATTTGCACGATGGCCTGAGCTATTCATCCAATCCTTCATTACTTGCTCAGCTGAACGTTGACCAGACGCTATGTTTTCACCAGCAGTACGATATGAAACTCCAAATGTTTTTAACATGTCAAATGGTGAGCCATAAGTTGGCGATGTATGACTGAAATAGTTGTTATCGTCCATGTCTTTCGCTTTTGCAGTCGCTACTTCATTTAATTTTGTATCAAGTTGCAAAGCGTTAAGTCCCGCTGCAGCACGCTGTTGATTAACAAGTGTTAAAATTTCCTTTTGAACTTCTGTTGCCTCAACAGAAGTTGTTGGAGCTGCTGTTGGCGCTACTGTTGCTGTTGGTGTTGCTGTCGGTTTCACTGTCGGTGCTGCAGTTGCTGTTGGTGTTGCTGTTGGTTTCACTGTTGGTGCTGCAGTTGCTGTTGGTGTTGCTGTCGGTTTCACTGTCGGTGCTACAGTTGCTGTTGGTGTTGCTGTCGGTTTCACTGTTGGCGCTGCAGTTGCTGTTGGTGTTGCTGTCGGTTTCGCTGTCGGTGCTACTGTTGGTGTTACTGTTGCCGTTGGCTTTACTATAGGTAGAGAAGCATTAGGCATCTTCACAGTTAATTGACCTTGAGAAAAATATAATTGAAACGGTCCTGCTTCTACAGTAAAAGTGGAATCCTTTGAAAACAATTCTAACTTATCTACTATTTTCTGAATAACTATTGATTGTTGAGGAAAGCTAAGTTTAACTTCCTCCTTAGATTGAGCATTAACAGGAGCTACTAGACCATATGTAGTAATTATGGAAGATGCAGCTATTACAGCTAAGCTCTTTTTCAAAGTGTTCTTTGGCATAATTTAACCAGCCTCCTACATT
The DNA here is from genome assembly GCF_057221655.1 of Paenibacillus sp. plas6. NCBI lineage: Bacteria > Bacillati > Bacillota > Bacilli > Caryophanales > Paenibacillaceae > Paenibacillus > Paenibacillus sp. plas6. The sequence continues at coordinate 693,793 of NZ_CM170151.1, forward strand.
TTTGTGTTTACTTGCTGTCTAACAAATCTGCTGAGCAGTTAAATTAGCAGCAGCTAGTCATTGATTTATCTTTTAACACTAGCTTCTCTATCATCCTAGCATTGCTATATGGGCTTGACATGCTATAATATTTACCAACATAAAAATGTAAGCGCTTAACTAATTGATTTGACAGCATTATTAGAATCTATTCATTCTGCAGCCTTCTTTCTTATTAAAAATTAATTTACTATTTTACAACTTAGCCTAACCAGAGCTTAATAGATTCCTCCTCTTTTCATACTTACCTTCCAAACTCCAAAAAATGTTGTTCAATAAATCAAAATTTTTCGACAAAAGATCTATTTACATAAATTCAAAAAATTTGTATCATTGAGCTAATCGTTTGCAATAAAATTTCGCGTTATATTTTTAAATTGAAATTATATTTCAAAATAAAATGTTTGCGTTTTCTATTGCTAAGCGGATCAAAAACTAGTGAGGGAGATGTGACAAAGTGTATCAACAAGTAAAACGTATTTGTATTGCTTTATTATGCTTTCTAGTTGTTTCTTCTAGTTTTTCGTTTCACTTTTTTTATGAAAGGGCATCAGCTGAATCTAGTTCGACAACGTGGCGGGTCATATTTGAGGATTTTGAAGATATGTCCGATATGTTGGGAACTAAATCTGTGCAAACTAGCGATGTTACGTTAGAAAAAGTAGACAGACCTTCTCCTGTTGTACATGGCCAATATGCAGCAAAGCTGGAATACAATTTTCTTGGAATAAATGGAACAGCGGCTGCTTATGCTAGATTTTTAGATGAAAATGGTAATACAGGCCGTCCAATTGACGGGAAACCTGTTGAATTTGGATTTTGGTTTTACGGAGCAAGTAATAACACTTGGCTTAGAGCACAATTTCAAGGCAAAGACGCTTCTGGCACCACAATAAAACCTGTTGTCGATATTACAACTACAACAACAAAGATTGATGGCTGGCAATACTTAACAGCATCCGTACCATCAACTCTAGTTTCAGATTTAAAATTAGATTTTATTTACTACATTGAAAATAATGTTAAAACATCAGGAGTTTTATATATCGATCAAGTTTCTATGCTCTATCAAACTAATACAATTAAAGAGCTTGATTGGCATAACGTTCGCGACTTAACCATTGGTGAATCAATTACACCAAAGCTAAGCATTACGAAAAAAAATGATAAACAGCCTACCTTTTTAACTCCAACAGAAGTGCAGATTACAAGCAGCAATGAGCAGGTAATATCAGTTAATAACGATGGCTCGATTACCGCACTAGAAGAAGGATCTGCCATACTAACTGCACACTATAATGGTTTAGCAACTACTAAGACCATACATGTCGTTTCAACAACAATAGCACCTACATCAATAACAATTGATGGTCCTCAATCATTAGTACCTACCGAATCAAGCAGTATAAACGTTTATGCAAATTATCCAAATGGACAAATCGTAGATGTTACAAGCGATGCTAATATTACTTCAAGCGATCCTAATATCGTCATCATTACAGATCAAAGCAATATAACAGGTGTAAGCTATGGAACAGCAGATATTATTGCTACATATCCAACTCATTTAGGGGAATTAACAGCCTCGTATCAATTAAAAGTTCAGCCTGGCGAACTTCGCTCAATAGCGTTTAGATCTACTATATTTGCCTCTGTCGGCGAACCACAGGTTGAAGCAACAATTGTTGGAACATATCGGATTGAAGGCGAACGAGATATTACTGACGGCGTAACATACTCTATTGATAACACTGAAATTGCAACAATTGATAATGAAACTGGTGAAATTACACCACTAAAAGGAGGAGTGACGACTATTACAGCACGATATCAAGGTATGCAAACTAGTACGAGCTTAGTCGTTACAGAACCAATTGGTCCAGTTAAACGCGAGCTGCGCGGTGCATGGATTTCAACAGTTGAAAATATTGACTGGCCTGCTAAAGATGATTTTGATCCTGAATCACAACGCCAAGATTTTATTGAATTGTTAGATAATCTTAAATCTGCAGGCATCAATGCAGTATTTGTCCAAGTGCGACCAACAGCAGATTCCTTTTTCCCTTCGACTAAGTTTCCTTGGTCACATTGGTTAACGGGCGAACAAGGTAAAGCTCCAGCAGATAATTATGATCCATTAGCTTTTATGATTGAAGAGGCACATAAACGAAATATAGAGTTCCATGCTTGGATCAATCCATTCCGCATTGCGATGCATACTAATCTAAATGCTCTCGCGGATGGTCATATTGCTAAGCAAAATCAAAACTGGGTCGTTGCGTATGAAGGAAAGCTATACTTTAATCCTGGAATTGAAGAAGCACGTAATTATATTATCGAATCAATTGAGGAAATTGTAGAAAACTATGATGTTGACGGAATCCATATGGATGATTATTTCTATCCGTATCCTTCTTCAGTGCCGTTTCCAGATTCACAACAATATAGTGAATATCAAAATAATGGCGGAACAATGTCACTAGAAGATTGGCGCAGAAACAATGTTAATATCGTTGTTTCAGGCTTGTACCAAACTATTAAAAATTCAAAGGATTATGTGAAGTTTGGCATAAGTCCATTTGGAATTTGGAAAAATGTATCCTCTGATCCAACGGGCTCAAAAACCAATGGGCTGGAAAGCTACAAATCAGTTTATGCTGATACACGCAAATGGATTCAAGAAGGATGGGTCGATTATATTGCACCACAAATTTATTGGCATTTTGGTTATTCAGCAGCCGCATATGATGTACTGGTCGATTGGTGGATGAATGAGGTGAAAACTCAAGCGTTAACACATGATGTGCATTTATATGTTGGTCACGCAGCTTATAAGGTAGGAACGGCAAATTGGGAATCACCTGAGCAATTACCTGCACAGCTTAAATTTATTCAAAATCAAGATGGTCGAGTATCTGGTAGTATTCTATTTAGTTCAAATCATTTTTTAAGTAATCCGCTTGGTATTTTAGATGAAATTAAAGCTTTATATGCAAATCAAGCACTTATCCCTGTTATGCCATGGATTGGAAGCAACACTCCAAATGCAGTTAGTGATGAAGCAATTGAAAATGTAAGTGACGGAATTAAATTGATCTGGACGGATAATAACGTTGAAAGTGATTCTACGTATTATGCAATTTATCGTACTACAAGTTCAGAAGCTGTTGATACTAGCAATGTAAGTCAGCTTATTGCTAAGGTGAGAAGAACAACCGATGATGTGCAAAGCTATGTTGATGAAACAGTAATTATAGGTGAAACCTACAATTATGTTATTACTGCAGTGTCTCGTTTGCATGTTGAAAGTGCAGCAAGCTCTTTATTGACGTTAATGGCTGATGAAGTAATTGCACCAACGCCTACACCGGAACCGTCATCATCGCCGGAGCCTTCAGCTACACCAGAACCGTCGGCTACACCGGAACCGTCAACAACACCGGAGCCTTCAACATCGCCTGAACCTTCGGCTACACCAGAACCGTCGGCTACACCGGAACCATCAACAACACCGGAGCCTTCAACATCGCCGGAGCCTTCAGCTACGCCTGAACCTTCAGCTACACCGGAGCCTTCAGCTATGCCTGAACCTTCGGCTACGCCGGAGCCTTCAGCTACGCCAGAGCCTTCGGCTACACCGGAGCCTTCAACATCGCCGGAGCCTTCAGCTACACCGGAGCCTTCAGCTATGCCTGAACCTTCGGCTACGCCGACGGCTAAACCGACATCGACACCTAGACCAGCACCGGCACCAACAGCAATACCTGTGCCTACAATAACACCTTCGCCGTCACCAACGCCATCGCCAACACCAACAATACCAGGTGATGAGCAAGAAGTTGATATTGCTGAAAACTATACAGATTTGCCGGCAAATCACTGGGCTGCTGAATATTTAAAAGTTACTGTAAACAAAAAAATAATTAACGGATATCCAGATGGAACTTTAAAGCCAGATCAAGCGATGACACGGGCTGAATTTACTACAGCATTATATCGCTTAGGATTAATAAATCAAAAATCCGGTACGAATAACTTTAAAGACATTAATCCAGATGCATGGTACGCCGAAGCAGTATTAAGTTTTGCAAATAATAAGCTCATATTAGGCTATAGTGATGGCACATTTAGACCAAATCAAACTCTAACACGAGAAGAAGCATTTGTTATTTTATATCGTCTGTTTGAACCTGTACTAACGATTCATTCTGAGGGAGTACTTTCCTTTACAGATATGAACGAAGTCTCAAGTTGGGCAAGAGAAGCCACTTCCATTCTAGCAGCTAATGGCATTATTAGTGGAAATAACAACAATGCTATTTCTCCAAAAGATTATATTACTCGAGCTGAAATTGCTAAAATGATTGCTTTAATCTTGCAAAAATCTTAGTCAATTACAACACAAACATTAGGCTGACTATCTAATTCAGTTTTAATCCTCTTTACAGAAAAGGGGGAGATGAGAAAAGTTTGCTTTTCTCAATCTCCCCTTTGATTTGTGTTCGCACAAAATAATATTGATGTAGTGTCGGATCTCTATATGTAAATCCATAATTTATTATACTTTTTTACCTAATATGATGAGATCATATTTTTTTCCATCCATTTTAGCAACTTCAGGCAAATGAGCCCATTTTTCAAACCCAACACTTGAAAATAAGCGCAGACTAGGTTCGTTATGAGCAAATATAAAACCTAATATCGTATCAATATCAAAATTTGGACATTGCTGCAAAACCTTATTTATTATTTTTTTCCCAAGTCCCTTCCCTCTATAATTTTCATGCAGATAAATGCTGATTTCCGCAGTTGCATCATAAGCTGGTCTTCCGTAAAAAGATTGCAAACTTACCCAGCCGCAAATGTTACCCTCACATTCTACCATCCAAAGTGGTCGCTTTTCTGGACTATGGGCATTAAACCAATCGATTCGATCATTTACTGTTACAAATTCAGTGTCTGCAGTTACCATTCTGCTTAATATGGTTGAATTATATATTTCAACAATAAGCGGCAAATCATCCATTTCAGCCTTTCGCAGTGTAATTGTATCTATCATCAAAACCATCCTTTATCTTTAGTAAAAATGATATATAAATGGTATATTATCTTTTATCTAATTTGCAAGAATATGGGTCTTGCTCAGCTAAATGTAATAAAATTTAATGTAATAAAAATATCCAGCCACCTTGAGGCAACTGGATATATCGAATAAATAATTAAGTTTTAATACGAGGTTGGACAATGCGTTTTATATTTATTAGCTTTTCCACCCATCTTTCAATGACCATTGATCGTACCATTTAATTGTAACTTTCCCATCTCTATCAATCTTAAGCGGCAACCAAATATAGCGTGACTTCCCTAAATCATCAGGAGTCCAGCGATCGCCCATATAAATATACTTTCCATTCTTCTCATCTATCGGCAGTACAAAAGTACTTTGCGAATGAAATGTCGTCTGATCCTCATCACCTACACATGGATCCCCTTGTACTGTGTAATCCCCTAATGGTTCATTTGCTACTGCATATTCTGCTTGGTTTGGTGCCCATCCTGTACAAGCTGATGAGATAATATAATATTTTCCTTGATGCTTAAATGGTGTTGGAGCTTCGCGCATTTGACGAATAAATTGCCGTGACCATACTTGACCGAGATGTTTAGCTTGACACTGTGGACGAATTCGCGAGGAGTCCTCTGGTAAGTCAACCCAAGTATAATCAGCGTTCAAGCGAACAATATATAGCGTCCAATTTCCTTCTGAGGCATACATAACATATGCATCATTAACACCATCCCCATTACTATCAACATCATCAACAAACAAATGCATATCGTGAAATGAGTTTCCAAGCTCCTGTTCGTTGGTGTGTTGATCAAAGCCTTCTTCAGGCTGGAATAGCACAGGCCTGTCATAAAATAAAAATGTAAATGGTCCTGTCGGACTGTCACTTATTGCTACGCAGCTTATTGTTGTATTGACTTGCGTCCCCGCCTAGCAGTGTCGTTTCAATTTTTATCCCTAAATTTTCTACACCCCAACGTGTCAATACGTTATCATTCAGACTTTCGCCTTCTAAATATTTACCGGCATTTTCATCTAACTGTTTCCCGATAGTAATTGTAATTGTTGGATCATATTTTCCATTGACTAGCTTGCTGCCAGAATTTTGCGAGCCTGCATTGCTAGAACTACTTCCACTACTGTTCGTGTCACTACAACCTGCTATCAAACTAGTCATTAATGCTGCTGTCAAAATAATCGTTGCTGCTTTTTTCATATAAATTCCCCTTTTCTAAAATACGTATTGTAAAAACTTTATATATATAATTGAGGGTTTTCCTTGATATATAAGTCTCGGAAAGCAAAAAACTTGCCACCCCCATAGTTTTAGGTTAAAAGTAAGGTTACCACACCGAACACTTAATCCCAAACAACTAGGAAGTGACAAGTTTGTATCCTCAATTATTAACCTATTTACTTGAATTTATCAAGTACCAAGATCAAATTATTAAAACTTTACTTACTCTTCTTATCGGTAAAAACATGTTTGATAAACCTAAAGAAGAGCCAATCAATAAACCATATCGTAAGCTTCAGGTGGATGATCTTCCGATCAACGAAACTCTTCAGAAGCTTGATTATCGAATCCTTCTAACAGAATACCTAGAGAAAAACGGTAAACATCTAAAGCCTGTTCAAAGGCGTTTGAATGCAAAGACGACTGTACCTAAATCTATGAACTGTCCGAAGTGTGGTGCTCCATCGGATTATCTTTATGCCAATAATGGGGGCAAAGGACAGTATCAATGTAAGGTATGTTCCTGTCTGTTTAATGATAAGAGCCGCTATTTGAAAGAGGCCATTTTAAAGTGTCCTCATTGTTCTAAGACTCTTGAAAAAATCAAAGAGCGAAAAGACTTTAACGTGTTCAAGTGTAAAAATAATGATTGTCCCTATTACCAAAAGAAACTAAATGGTATGTCTTCGAAAGAGAAGAGACAGTTTAAAAAAGATCCTCAATCCTTTAAGTTAAGATACATTTTCCGGCAGTTTCACATCGATTTTCAGCCATTGTCTAAGTCTTCCCCCAAAAAGCCCAAGGTTGATTTATCCAGGCTGTATGCGTCGCCACATACTTTGGGGCTCATTTTAACCTATCATGTCAACTATGGACTTTCGGCCCGTAAAACAGCTGCACTCATGAAAGATGTACATGGGGTAAGCATATCGCATCAAAGTATTTTAAATTATGAGAATGCAGTTGCCCTAATACTTAAGCCTTACGTAGATTATTATCCCTACGAACTTTCTGACCAGTTCTGTGGAGACGAAACCTACATCAAGGTGAATGGGCGTTGGCATTACTTGTTTTTCTTCTTTGATGCGGTAAAAAAGATTATTTTGTCTTACCCAGTATCGCCAAATCGGGATACAGTGTCAGCAATCCGTGCCATTGATGATGTCTTAATGAAACTGAAAGAGATTCCTAAAGATCTTACATTTGTGGTGGATGGCAATCCGATTTATCTCTTAGCTCAGCACTTTTTCGCTCAACACGATATTCAGTTCGACATCAAGCAGGTTATTGGACTTACCAATGAAGATCCTGTGTCAACGGAGTATAGGCATCTCAAACAAGTTATCGAAAGACTAAATCGCACATTTAAAGGCAATTATCGTTCAACACACGGGTTTGGATCCGAACAAGGATCTGTTTCTTTTGTGACCCTGTTTGTAGCTTACTTTAACTTTTTAAGGCCTCATTCTGCATTAGAAGGTAAGGTGCCAGTGCTTAATCCAGAGTTACTGCAGCTCCCGAATATGCCTGCGAGATGGACTAAACTGATCGCTTTAGCACAACAATGGATTAACGAACAACAACCAGCCTAACTTTTTGGTTTAGCAGAGCCCGAAGTAAAAACGAGCAATCGGCGGAGCGAACTCTTGACAAACCGAACTAGCCAATGGTTTAAAATGGAAAAACCAAGGGCTATTTAGCATGCCTTCTTTTTGTCCCCGTCGCCCTTGTTAAAGTAGAGTCAAACCATTGGCGTGTTTGTCAAGAGCGATTGCGTGGCCTTTCCACCCAACAAATGGGAGACGACCCGAACACCTATTGAGTTTTCATAGAACTTTTGACACTACCCTAAAATATATTTTTACTCTTTTACTGCTCCAAGCACAATCCCTTTAACAAAATAACGCTGTAAAAACGGATAGATAGCAATAATTGGCAGAGTACTAATAAAGATTTGCGCAGCTTTTACACTTTGTTCAGCCATCGCTTCTACTTCCGATTGACTCATCGCCATGCTTTGTGCATTAGTTTGCACGACTACCGTTTGCAAGAAAGATGCTAGAGGATAGTCAGCAGGATCAGACATATAGAGCAGTCCATCAAACCAGGAATTCCAATGACCAACCATTATAAATAAAGCAACAGTAGCCAAGCCTGGTAGAGATAATGGCAAATAAATACTGCGAAAGATTACAAAGAAAGAGGCTCCATCTATAAATGCTGCTTCTTCCAATACTTTTGGAATAGTACGGAAAAAGTTCATCAATAGGATTAAGTTATAAGCACCAAATGCACCTGGTAAAATTAAAGCCCATATCGTGCCCTTTAATCCAAGGCTTGATACCAAAATATAAGAAGGGATTAATCCACCATTAAACAACATTGTGAATACGAAAATCCACATAATTGTTGTACGACCACGAAAATCTTTTGATAGCGCATACCCAGCCGTCGTTAGTATGGTCATGCTAAGTAAAGTACCTAGCACTGTTCGTATTACCGAAATAAGCATGGAACCTGTAAAGTTTGAATTTTTGAAGGTCGTTACATAGGCATTCGTATTAAAGCCAACTGGCCAAAATGATACTAGATTGCCTGTAATAGCGGCCTTGCTGCTAAATGATTGTGCTAATAAATGCAGCAGCGGTAAAAAACAGGAAAGCGCAGCTGCTATTAATAGTACATAATTAAATACCGAGAAAATTTTATATCCTTTTGTTTTATGGTACATTTCGACTCCGCCTTTCTAAAAGATTCTGTAATTGGCTAACTTGTAGGCAAGCCGATACGCGATAACAATTAAGACGAAGCTTACAACCGACTTGAACAAACCAACTGCTGTACCAAAACCGTACTGTCCATTTAAGAGCGAGGAACGATATACATAAGTATCAATAATATCACCTGTGCTATAGACAAGCGGATTGTACAAGTTGAAAATTTGGTCAAATCCTGCATCTAGCACGCTGCCAAGATTTAAGGTAGCAACAACTATAATCATTGGCATCATCGAAGGCAGTGTAACATGCCAGATTTGTTGACGACGTGTTGCGCCGTCAATTTCCGCTGCTTCATAATAAGAAGGATCTATCCCAGCAATCGTAGCCAAGTATACAATCATTCCAAAGCCGAAGTTTTTCCACAAATCACTGACAACAATCGTACTGCGAAATATTGATGGATCACCAAGGAAGAAAATTGGCTCATTGCCAAATATGTTAGAAATAATTTTATTTACTCCACCATCAAGAGCTAAAATATCAATCATCATACCTGCAACTGTAACCCAGGATAAAAAATGTGGTAAATAAACTAATGTCTGAATACTTTTCTTAATACCTGTGTTACGAACTTCATTCAGTAAAATCGCCATAATAATGGGAACGATAATTCCCACAATAATTTTCGATATAGCAATGATAAGCGTATTAATAATCGCTTGTACTGCCCCTTCATATTCAAATATCCGCTTAAAGTTATCCAGCCCGATCCAGTTTGAGCCTGTTATTCCAAGCCAAGGTTTATAATCTTGAAACGCCATTACTAAACCAACCATTGGCCCATAAGCGAAAATTATGACAAATACTAGAGATGGGATGCAAAGTAAATACAGCGGCCAGTTCTTTTTAATTTCCTTACTCCAAGGTTGCTTTGCTGCTTTGCTTGGCTTCTTACTCATTCTCTTTTTTTCTCTAGTGGTATCTGCGATAGTAGCGATAGTAACCCCCTCCTGTCTGACTGTTTGTTTACGTGCTTTTCTGTTCATTAATGTTTGTTATAGTGTGTTGGTGTTTCCTGTTGTTTACGTTTTCATCATAACAAATAGCGCTTTCACTAAGAAATGCCACAAAATTAATCTCATAGCCACAACCTAAACTAGTTTGGCATCGCTTTCATTTTTTCGTTGTTAATAACTTTTTCTTTTTTTATGATAAAATGTATCAACTAGTTTTTTAATTAAGCCCTGAAAGAGGATGACGACATGATAAGAAATGTTACGATGAAACGCTTTATCTATTTCTTTATTTTTTTCCTCTTACTTACATTAAGCTTGTTTTATATTATGAATAAACTAAGCTCCAACACTGTGGAACAAAGCTTGATTCATGCGTCGAAGGAGCAAGTTCAATATACGAATAGTATTGTTGAAGGTATTATTGCTGAAGCCAGCTTGTACGGCACACAATTTGCTTCTGACAATGAGGTGCGCTTTTTCAAAAATCAAATATTAGAATTAAATGACTACGATTACCAAATGAAGAAAAACAGAATTCGCGATGAGATGAAAGATGTGCTTATTTCTAGTCAATCGATCCAATCGATCGGGATATATTGGAAAAATGATGATACATATATTACTACAATGAATGATGCTTCAGCTAAATCATTGTTTCAGTCTGTTAATGAGCGAGGCTGGCGTGTTCTAAACAATTCACTATACTATTTTTCTGTATATCCCTTTATTTACCAAAATAGCGAGGATTTTGACGTGGAATATATCGTGGGCGTTCAGCTAAAAACGGATTACTTAAAAAATTTGCTGCAGAATGCGATTAGCGGAGAAAATTCCAATGCGTACTTTTGGATTAATAAGGAGCTATTGTGGAGTAATGCGAAGGTTGATGAAAGCATTATAGATTTAGTTCAGTTTAATACTACTAATAATACGGATACATCAATTCTAAAATTTGATTATCATTCACGCTCTGGTGATTATTATATTCTTACTCAGTTTATCCCGAGCATTAATAGTTATTTAGTTTCTTATACTCGTATGAGCGACGTATTACAGCCGCTTGAATATAATCGTCAACTTTTTGTAATTAGTATCGCAGCAATTCTTATTGTAGGTTTATATGTCATTTATATGTTTTACCGCAATTTTTACCGTAATGTTAATTTGCTGCAAAAAAAGTTTTTACACGTTGAAAATGGTAACTATGGAACGAGAATTACACATCAAACGAAAAATGAGTTCTCTACTTTATTTAATAGTTTCAATGGGATGGTTGCAAAAATTCAAAGCTTGTTTGCCTCTCTGAAAATTGAAACCGAGCTGCGGCGAAATGCTGAACTGAAGCAACTGCAGGCGCAAATCAATCCGCATTTCTTATATAATAGTTTATTTTTTATTACGACGGTGGCAAAAACTTCACCAGATGCGGTAATTCAAATGAGCAAGCATCTTGCCCAATATTATCGTTATATGACCAAGTTGGATAAAGAAGATGTAACATTAGCGTCTGAACTAAAGCTTGCTGAGCATTACTTAGCAATTATGGCTTTAAGCAAGCAACTTAACTATCAAATTCTACTTCCAACTGATTTAGAAAATGTGATGATAAAGCCTCTTATTATTCAACCAATTGTAGAAAATGCAATTCAGCATGGCATTGAAGAGCGTCAAGGTGCTTATCGCATAAATATTACTGTTGAACGAACAGAAAGCGGTATTCAAATAACCGTTGCCGATGATGGTAAAGGATTGAATGAAACGGAGTTAACGTTATTAGCAAATCGCATTAATTATGTTACTCCTAGCGGAGGTAAACGAGGAATTGGTTTATGGAATATTAATCAACGCTTGAAAAACCTCTATAGTGCAAATAGCGGCTTGAAATTTGAAATAAATGACTGGGGTGGCTTATCTGTCATCGTTAATATTGAATTCCAGCAAATAGGAGGGCAACATGAAATTACTTATCGTGGATGATGGGCATTATGTAGTTGAATACTTGAAGCATTTATTAGATTGGAAGAGCTATGGAATCAATCAAATTCAAACGTCAACGAATTCTATTGAAGCAAAGCAAATTCTAGATGCTAACGAGATAGATATTTTAATTACCGATATTCGGATGCCTGAAGTATCTGGAATCGACTTACTTGAACATATTCATCTTCATCATTTAAAGACTAAGGTTATCTTTTTATCAGGGTACTCTCAATTTGATTATGCGCAAAAAGGAATTCGCTTAGGAGTATTAGATTATTTGCTTAAACCAGTAGACAAAGAAGATATGGAAAAAGCTATTTCTCAAGCCATTAAAGCGATTGATGCACAGCCGAAATATAATACGATATGTTGGGAGCAATTTGATGGACCAAGCTTTTTACTTTCAATATTATGTGAAGAGTCTGTTATACTAGCAAAGCAATATGAAACGAATATACAAGAACTTAATCGTGAACATTTTTGCTTTTTTTCGTTAGAGAACTATCAAAATATTGATGAAGCACTCATTCTTGATCATAATGATGGCTTAAACTGCTTTATTTGGCGTACAGAATCAATGCTAACAGGGTTAATTCGCATAAATGCTGCAAAATTGCTTGCAGAGAAAATAAGCTCGTTAAAAATTTCGAGTGAATTCCAATTATGTCATAAGCATAGTGTGCGTCTCCATTTTTATCAGTTTTTTTATGCTGAAACTATAAACTTAAACGATTTTGAGCAGTTTCAAAATATGCTGCAGCTTCCAAGCTTTATTGAAATAGAAAGCTTTCGCAAGCAAATTTATAAAAAATATAATCAATTTACTGAAAACAAATATAAACTCATTTTTATTACGGAGCTTCTTGGTTACTTATATAAGTCTAGTGACTCACTAGATAAAACTTCTTTAGTCCATTGGATGCTTCAAGGATTAAAACAGCCAGATGACACGCTGCAAAGCATCCTTTTTGCCTTTGCTCAGCTAGATAAAAACCGAATGATGTCAAATGAGCATACGATAAGACTGGTTAGGGAATATATCGATAGCCATTTAGAGAGTGGCTTAAGCTTAGAAGAGCTAGGAGACTACGTTCATTTGCATCCTGTCTATTTATCTAAATTATATAAGCAGGAAACAGGTGAAAATCTATCTGCGTATATCGCTACCAAAAGGTTAGACAAAGCAACAAAGCTGCTTGAACAATCAAATTTGCATATCGTCGATATATCGCAAATGGTGGGCTATAAAAAAACTCAGTATTTTATTAAGTTATTTAAAGAGAAATATGGAGTTACACCGCAACAGTATCGCAAGCAACATCGGCATTCCTAATAATCAAACATATAAAAAGCGTCATTTCACCATTAGCAACGGTAAAATGACGCCTTTTAATGTTATGGAGTTACTTTAACAATTTGACCTGTCGCTTGAGATTCGAACGCTTTAAGAATAACCTTTAAGGATGCTCTGCCTTCTTCTCCAGTAACAGCTGGCACTGTATCATTCAAAATAGAGTCTACAAATTTATCAATTACTCCGCTAGATACTTGTTTTTCATTTGTAGAAATTTCACCTGGCTGATATTTATTGACTGTGCCGTCACGAAGCTCGACAATCACTTGATCGACTGGATCTGTACATAGCTTCATTACACCATTTTCACACCATAGCACTGTGCTGTTGTCCTCACCTTTGTAATATGTCCAGCTTGCAACAAGTGTACCGATTGCACCTGACTTCATCCGTAAAATACAGTTTGCATTATCGTCGATCTCTGTATCTTTTTTATCTAGTGTTCCAACAAATGCAGCTACTTCAGCTACTTCATCATCTAGCAACCAACGAATTAGGTCAGATTTGTGTACACCAAGATCGCCCATTGCCCCCATAATTGCTTCCTCTTTGCGGAAGAACCAACTGTTAGCACCATCAACACTCCATGCATCAGGTCCAGGATGACCGAAAGAAGTACGGAAGGTTAACACTTTTCCTAGCACGCCTGATTGAAGAATTTCTTTCCCCTTTTCATGTGGCGGCATAAAGCGTTGGTTATGACCTACCATTAGCTTTACATTGTTTGCTTTCGCAGCTTCGATCATCGCAGCAGCTTCCTCATCTGTAACAGCCATTGGCTTCTCAACCAATACATGAGCACCAGCATTTGCTGCTGCAATTGTCATTTCAGCATGCAAATAGTTCGGTGTACATACACTAACTGCATCTGGCTTCACTGCGGCAAGCATTTCTTTATAGTCGGCAAATGCTTGAGCGCCATATTGTTCAGCAAATTGCTGCGCACGCTCGATTACTGGATCAACAAATGCCACAAGTTCAACTGCTTCATTTGCAGCATACTCTGGAATATGACGATGCTTAGAAATAGATCCGCATCCGATTACTGCTACTTTTAGCTTAGACATTCAACATCTCTCCTTAATCAAAATATAGATTTTATGATGATTAAAATTGATTCAAATAGTTTTGTTTAAGCCAATTAAAGCTTGTTGCTACACATTCTAGTGGTGGATTTACACAGGAATCCTGCTCAACAATGATCCACTCGGCACCAGCATCAGACGCTGCCTTAATAATATCGTTTAATGGCAGACAGCCTTCACCAAGTTCAACAGTATCTATCATTTTTTCTGGATCGCGACTTTCCTGCAAATAGTCTTTTAAATGAACAAGCGGTAATCTTCCAGCATATTTACCGATATACGCCACAGGATCAATATTTGAATATTGCACCCAGCCAATATCTAGCTCCGGCTTAATATGCTGAGCCGGAATCGTATCAAATAGTACCTCGAACACCATTTTGCCATCGATTAAAGTTGAAAATTCAAATTCATGGTTGTGATAGAGCAGTTCAATTCCTTGCTCGCTGCAAGTTTTACCAATTACAGCAAGATCCTTTAAGTGTTGCTGCCAAGCCTCAACACTGCGGTCTTCAGGAGCTAGCCAAGGGCATATTGCATACTTAGCACCAATCGCTTTTAAATAATCAATTTCAGCCTGTAAATTATTTTTTAAATTGCTAAGTTGAATATGGCTGCCAATCGCCTTTATGCCTAGCTCGTCTAGTAACGCTTTCATTCTATCAGCTGGAATATCACCGTAACCGGCAAATTCCACTCCCTCATATCCTAATTCTGCAACATGACGTAATGTTCCTTCAAAATCTGCAGCAAGTTGATCACGCAACGTATATAATTGTAGCCCGATACCCATTCTTTTCATAGTTTCTTCACTCCTTTACCTTAATCTAAATCACTGTTTTATTTTGTTCTGCTGTGTATTAGTATAGCGCATACATTATTTCAAAAACATTTAGCTAATTAGCTAAAACTTATGCGATTTTGTCATTATGGCTATCAGGCGGCTGCTTTTTTCGCCTGATAGCCTGCTAACCAATGCAGCATTGGAAAAACAATGAAGTAGATAAATAGAAGTCTAAACATTTGAAAGACAGTAACCACCGATGCATCGACCTTGAGCGCAGCAGCAATAAGACTCATTTGATCCATCCCGCCTGCAGCCGTACTTAAAAAGCTTGTTACAACGTCCAGATGCAGCAGCTCACTTAGCAGCAATCCGCAACAATAGCTAAAGCCAAGTAATATGAGACAGCTTGCCAGTCCAGTAACAATCACCTTCCATGGCAGCTTAATCATTTCTGGCTTAAGCAAAAGTCCGATATAAGAACCTATTGCAATTTGCGCAATATGTAGCAAGACATCAGGTATCGCCAACTCCATAACGCCGAGCAAACTTATTACAATCCCAACTGTAACAGGAGCAAGAAAATAAGCTACGGGAAGCTTTATTTTTTGCGCACAAATAGCTGCAATTGCTGCTATTAGAAGATAAACAGCAAGTTGCCAAATTGGCGTTGAAGCAGTTTCAGCCTCCGCTACATTTAGCTTGCCGCTGACGATAAACGGAACTACGCTAACTATAGAAAGTACACGAATCACTTGAAAATAAGTAACCGATGCTAAATCAATTCCCGTTTGCTCTTCGGCAAAGGTAACTGATTGCGATAGTCCTCCTGGAATACTTGAAGTTAATGCCGTCATAAATGACATTCCCGTAATTCTCATTGTAAGAATTGAAAGCAGGAAGCAAAACATGATTAAAATAACGTTTAGCAGCAGCATATAGAGCACATAATGTCCCATATTTGCAAAAGCATTAACCGTAAATGAGCAGCCAATCGCTGAACCTAAAATAACTAGCGCACCGTTTCTAATCCCTTTTGGCATTGCCCAATTCGCCGCCCCTTTAATTGTTAACTGAGACAGTGTAACTGCAAAAATTGAGCCTAACAGCCATGGCATAGGCAAATGAAGCAATTGAAAAATGATAATGCCGATACATGCAACTGCCAGCACTTTAATCGACATCAGCGTTGTTGTTTTAATTTTGTTAAGCGATGGAGTATACACTAATGAAGCACTTCCTTAAATGAATTTGCTTAAACGCTAGTAATCCGTGCGAAGATTCTTCTATTTAAGTATAACAGCTGATCTCCATACTTTACCAATAAAATCCGCTGGAGACTTTGGTTGCTTCGGAACTTAATCGTCTTCCACCCGCTTTTTAAAGTCCACTGCTTAAGTTTTTGCTGTTTGTTGCATTAGCGCTTCTTTAATCATTACAAAAGCTCTCCGTTCCTTTGATTTTGGAACAAAGAGCTTTTGCGGCAGTAACTCATTACGCCTTATTAACAGAGTCTTCTATCTTTACCTACCCATAACATTTAGTTTTAGCCAAGCAGAAGCTTAAAGCTTGCTTCGCCTATTGCCGGCAGCGAAAGTACGCCATCCTGTAAATCTCCTGATATTCCTTCTACTCCAGTAATTATCTCCTCGCCTTTTGCAACGAGTGATAATGGTTTAGCTGCCCCCTTCAATGTAACTAGAAGGCTGTCGCCATGGCGAGCAACAGTTGCCTCCAGTTGTGCCTGACCATTTATATTACGCACTATAGTGCTGGTACTAGCGCCATCGAGAATATTATGCAATTGCAATTGCACTCCATCGGCATAATCGTAATCTGGACGATTCTCATTTGCACCAATCGCTAAAATGGTATTTTCCCGTACAAAAAGCGGCAAGCTCATAAAATCATATACCTCTGTCCGCCAACTTCCGCCCTGTACAGTTTCTCCTGTTAGAAGATGATTCCATTTTCCGCTTGGCAAATAGTAAGTCACTTCTCCTTCCTCTGTAAAGATCGGTGCGACTAATAACGATTCGCCAAGCATATATTGACGATCAAGATGCTCTGCTGCAGGGTCGCCATAAAATTCCAGCACCATCGCTCGCATCATTGGCAGCCCCTGTTCATTTGCTTGAACTGCTGCATTAAACAAATATGGCATTAGTGAGCATTTTAATTTAGTGAATTTACGTGTTACATCAACGGACTCTTGATCATAGTCCCAAGGCACACGATACGATCTGGAGCCATGCAAGCGGCTATGACTGGATAACAAACCAAACTGCAGCCAGCGCTTAAATACATGACTAGGCGCGGTATTTTCAAAGCCGCCAATATCATGACTCCAGAAGCCAAAGCCAGATAGACCTAACGATAAGCCGCCTCGCAGACTTTCTGCCATTGATTCATAATCAGCATAGCAATCTCCGCCCCAATGTACAGGGAAGCGTTGTCCGCCTGCTGTAGCTGAACGTGCAAAAACCGCTGCTTCATTTGCTCCTAGCTTTTCCTCTAAAACGCCAAAGACGCATTTATTGTACAGATGAGTATAATAGTTATGCATTTTGTATGGATCTGATCCATCGAAATAAACAACGTCTGTTGGAATTCGTTCACCAAAATCAGTTTTGAAGCTGTCTACCCCCATATCGACTAACGCTCGTAAATAGGAGGCATACCATTCACAGGCAGCTGGATTCGTAAAGTCAACAAGTGCCATACCTGGCTGCCATAAATCCCACTGCCATACATCACCGTTTGGCTTTTTCACTAAATAACCGTTCGCTTTCCCTTCTTCAAACAAACGTGAACGCTGAGCAATGTACGGATTAATCCATACGCAAATTTTTAAACCGCGCGCTTTAAGGCGAGTCAGCATGCCTTTTGGATCTGGGAAAACTCGCTCATCCCATTGAAAATCTGTCCAATGAAATTCCTTCATCCAGAAACAGTCGAAATGAAAAACATGCAGCGGTAAATCACGTTCTACCATTCCATCGACAAAGGAATTAACCGTTTGTTCATCATAATCCGTAGTGAATGAAGTGCTTAGCCATAATCCAAACGTCCAAGCTGGAGGCAACGCTGGGCGACCTGTAAGCTGTGTATATCGGTTCAACACTCCTTTTATATCAGGACCATCGATCACAAAATATTCTAAAGATTCACCTGCCACGCTAAATTGCACCTTTTTCACTTTTTCAGAGGCAACCTCAAGTGAGACAAGCTCTGGCTGGTTAATGAATACGCCGTAGCCCTTATTTGTTACATAGAACGGTATATTTTTGTATGCTTGCTCAGAGCTGGTACCTGCATCTTGATTCCAAATATCCACTGTTTGACCATTTTTCACAAACGCTGTGAAGCGTTCACCTAAGCCGTAAACCCATTCCCCTACGCCAAGATCAAGCTCCTCGCGCACATATGCTCGCTCCTTACCTTCACGAATATAAGCCATTGATTTTTGGGCGCTGCCTGTAAGACGTTTGCCATTTCGTAAGAAATCGACCTTCCATTCTGCTCCCTTGGCAATGCGTACAGTTAAGCTGCCGCTTGTTAGGGAAGCGTATTCATCATTTTCTTCAATAATCGCACCGCTATCCTTTTCAGCAAATAACTCAAATCGCGGTCCAGCATTACGTACACCTGCATGATGAATGATTTTTACACCAATTACGCCAGGCAGCGGAGAATGAAATTGAATAGTTAACAGCATGGTATCTAACATATTCGCACGAGATGCAATCGCTCGCGGTGCTGCATATGCCGTAAGTACACCATCCTTCACTTCAAAATCATGTGCCTGTACCGCTCCTTGAACATTAAATTGCTCATAAATTAGCCAGTTACCATTTTGAAACTTCATCTCAATAACCCATCCCTTCTATCAGTTCTATTAAATTGTTAAATACAACAACATCCAGTACCCTTCATTTATGCTATACTTGCATTATAGTGATTTATTTTTGTGCATTCTAACAGAATCATGCTAGAATATAGCACTATTTTGATGTTTCTTAAGGGGAGAACCTTTATGGAGCTTAACAAAAAAACTAGTTTGAAAGAAAATCGTCAGCACGGCAATGCCTTATTTCCGTTAGCTGCCTATTGGATAAATATCAATCATCCAGGCGCACCGATTTTGGAATGTCATTGGCATGATGAGGTAGAGTTTTTTTATGTAATTCAAGGGGAAGTATTGTTTCAGCTTAATACGGAGTATTTTCATGTTAAAGCAGGAGAAGCGGTATTTGTGGAAAGTGGTGAAATTCATGCAGGTCATTCCTATCAAAATGCAACTTGCATGTTCGGGGCAATCGTATTCGACAAACAGCTTTTATCGAGCGCAAGCTTTGATTACATTCAAGCTAATTTCATCGCTCCTTTTCTTGAGCGTACGCGCACTTTTCCTAAACATATTAAGGGAGAAACAGCCTGGGAAAAACAACTGCTATATCAAATAAGAACGTTGCTTTCAATTTGCGATCAGCAAGACTGGGGCTATGAGCTTGCAGCCAAGCAACAACTGCTTGCTATGCTGCATACTATTACGCCGCAAGGTAGACATGTAAACCGCAGTACCAAAGATAGTTATCGTTCAACGAAAGCAGCAAGACTAAAAACAGCGATTAGCTATATGCAACAGCATTATCAGCAGCCACTAAAAATAAAGCAAATCGCCGAGCAAATTCCGATGAGCGAAGGACAGTTTTGTCGTTTTTTCAAAAACATGACCCGACAAACCCCAATCGAATATTTAAATAGCTACCGTATTAAAGTTGCAGCTCAGCTTCTGCTTGATCCCGGCTACAAAATTTCTTCAATTGCACTTGATGTCGGATTCGATCATATTAGTTATTTTGTTAAAGTATTTCGCAAACAAATGAATTGCACTCCTTCGCAATATCGTAAAACAATGCTGCAAGCAAGCACCGAATAAGACGAAACTAAGCAAAATGAGAAATTTTTCATGTAATTCAGCTCATTTTTCTTATTTTTTCAAAAATTCGTTTCGTTTTTTAATGTAAAATTAAGGTTCACTCGATAAACTATACGAAAACTATACTTAAATCAAACTATCCGAAGTATTGGAGGTTGATACTATGACAACAACACTTGTATTCCAAAATAAAACAATTCCAGTATATATGAGTGAACAAAACAAAAAAGCAATGCGTAAGCTTGAAGCCATTTTGAATAAGAAATGGGAAACAGGTAAACAAGCATTAAAACAATGCTTAGCAACATTAATTAGTATTGAAATTGTTGGTTCAGAGGCTACCTTGCATGCTCTAAGAGAACACCATACACTAACAATCTCGCTATATTAATGAGCATTACCTGCTATGTAAAATTAAAGATAAGGGATGGGATGAATATAGCTAATCAAATATTTGAGAGCAAATTACTTGTCTTTAATGTTACATACAATCTATGAAGGTACATCACTATTTAGGTGGTGTACCTTTTACTTTATGCTGTTAGAAAATGGAGACTGGGCGTAAATACTGCGACAAATTTGAAATAAAAAAGGATAGATTGAACAGGTGTCATCCTGTTGTCTATCCTTCCTTAGATTCTCTTGTTTAAGTTGTTATTGATTATCCGTTAACCGGCTTACTCACCAAGTAATATTTTCGCATATGGAGAATCAATCGGTATCATAATTACAGGCTCATTTGCCATCGTTACAACATAGCTTTCCAATGTACGATACAGTTTATAGAACTCTGGATCCTTACCATATGCTTCGTTATATATTTTTGCAGCTTCCTGCTCACCTTCGGCAACAATTTTTTTCGCAGTTGCTTCAGCCTCGGCAATAAGCTCTAGCGCAGTACGATCGGCTTTAGAGGTAATTTTTCGGGATTCCTCATCCCCTTCGGACAAATATTGTGCAGCAATCGATTCACGGTCTGAAATCATGCGGTTATATACACTTTCCTTGTTGCTGTCTGGCAAATCAGTACGTTTAATCCGTACATCAACAATTTCAATTCCGTAGTTATCACGGGATAATGCTTCTGCAACATCCTTTGTAATCTGCTCATTTAAGTTACCGCGAGCAGTGTTCTCACTAATAATTTCATCATAATTAACTTCAGACAGCTTTCTTCTGACAGAGTTATATACTGCCTCATCTATTCTTCGTGTACCAGCGTCAACGGTATGATTCGTTTTTATAAAATGCTCCGGATTATTAATACGCCATACAGTATAGTTGTCGACGAAAATAACCTTTTTATCCTTAGTCATAATTTGCGTCGGCACATTTTCATAGGTCATTTGATATTTAGGTAAAGTTTCTACCGTATCAACAAATGGAAGTTTGAAATACAATCCTGGCTCACTTTTGGCTTCTTGAGCTTCGCCAAAACGCAAAATAATTTTATATTCCCCTTCCTTCACAACAAATAATGAAGCTGAACCGAGTATAACGATGACAATAAAAGCTGTTATTATAAGATACCATTTTTTTCCGTTCATGGGCTCCTCCTAAATGTTCATTCTCTCTCACCATTGCTTACACTTTAGCTGCTTAATTGTTAGCTGAGCTTGATGAGCTGTTGGACGATGAACTAGAACTAGAATTAGTGCTAGAATTTGCACCAGTATTTGCACTGGAATTCGTACTTGAACGATTCATTAGGTCAGTAAGCGGCAAATAGTTAACCGTGTCGCTATCGGAATTGGTAATAAAGATTTTTGCATTAGGTAAAATTTTCTCTAATGTTTCTAAAATAAGACGGCTTTCCGTAATATCTTTATTTTTCGCATATTCCTCATAAATCGCATTAAACTTCGCAACGTCACCTTGGGCATTTAAGATACGTGATGCTTTCTCAGCCTCGGCTTGCTCAATTAGCGCTTGAGCTTCACCGCGTGCCTTTGGAATTCGTTCATTTTCATATTTCTGAGCATTATTTATTTTCGTATTTTTCTGCTCACGCGCATTGGTTACTGCGCGGAATGCTTCCGATACTTCCCCATCTGGCGGTTCAATATCTTGGAACTTCAAGTCAATAATTTGGATTCCTGTTTCATAATGCTCCATTAGTTCCACAAGATGCTCTCTTGCAAGCAATTGAATTTCTGTTTTACCGTCGGTAATTACATAATCTAATTTTTGCGAGCCAATCACAGAGCGAATAGAGGCAATCGCAGCATTTCGTAGAAACGTTTCAGGGTTATCTATGTTTGTTAAATAGTTTTTAATATTACTAATTTTCCAGGTAATGACCGCATCGGCTGAAACGATATTTTCATCACCTGTAATCATCATCGCTTCTTCCTCTACAACCTCATCTCCATTTGAAGTTTGGCGATAACCAATCGTAATCGTTTGTGTTAATTCTGCTGGAACGACTTTAACCTTTTGAATAGGTGACGGAAGCTTAAAATGCAATCCAGCGCCCTGCTCCTGTGTTATTTTACCGAAAGTATAAACGACCGCTTTTTCACGCTCTTCCACCGTATAGAACGATGTTGTACCAATGTAAATCAAAGCAATCAGGACAATACCTAAAATAACAAAATTACGTATTGCTTTTGAATTAAATTCTGGTTTATTCGGTATTTGGCTTCCTTGTTCTGGTGGATGTTGTTGAAAATTCATTTACAGCACTCCTCTCCTTTGTATCTGATATGTAATACGTCATTTTCAACAAATGGTCACATTTTTTTAAGCTTTATTTAATGTAAAAGAAATGCCCTTGATAATCACCCGCTAGCGAGTGTTTTCAAGGGAAGATTACAGTTTACTCATTCTATTTAATCAATAATAGCTACTTCGTATTATAAATCGCTACTTGCAAAGCGATATTCCCGCTGCTATTACCATTTGCGCTTAATTCAATTGAAGTATAGCCTGCCTGCCATGTAATTGTAATTTTTGCTTTGCCCGCTGCAATTCTTTTGCCAATAACCGTCATATCCTCACTATACTGATCAGCGGAAGTAAAGTATACTTCATCGCGATACGGTTCGCCAAAGTACTTGCTTAATTTTCCGTATATTTCACCAACCGTCGTTAACGCTGTCTGGTTGTCTTTGGCATTTAAGTTAAGCTGATAATAAACATTCGTAAGCTTATCATTGGTAAATGAAAATGTAGGATTGACCGAAAAACCTAACCAATCAACTGCTTCATAACGCAATAAACGCTGCTTATTCGTTCTCCCTGCAGTATTAGACTTTATCGTTGCAGTTTCCCGCTTCTCAACACTATTTACGCTGTCGTTCCAGCGATGCTCTCTCATAATCTTGCTTAAATCATTTCGTGCAGGCGGAGAAGTAATTTTTATTTTGTCATTATCTTTGTCCCAAACAACGTTGGCTCCTGTTACTTCAGACACAAATCGCAAAGGAACCATCGTTCTACCCTCCACGATAAGAGGTGCTGCCGATAATTTAATTACATGATTATTAACTAGTGCTTTTCTTGAACCAATCGTTAACTTCATTAACACATAATCATTAACACCAGTTATTGTTTTTGTGCTCTGATCCCAGGAGGACTGCATTCCTAACAATTTAAAAATAGTCGTATATTGAACAAGCGTAGTCCCATCAACGACAACCGGATCTACCTCAAATGAAACCTTTTTACCGTCTATAAAGACATTAATAGAGTCATTTTTTGCTGCTTCTAATAAACTAGAAGGCATTAGTAAAGCAAAAGCAATAAGTAGTACAATAAGTCTTTTCATGCAGTGCACCTCTTCTGTTAAATTTGATTGCCTACTACTAAAATAACCGAAACAAGTATATGATGTAATTAATTATTTTTCGATAGGAGGAATATGCCATAGATTGGAATAAAAGGATTTCTGATTTAGAGCATAGACTCGCGGCTGTAGAATATGAATTGCAGCACTTAAAGCGCAACGTACAGCAAGCTGGCTCGGAAAATGGTCAACCATTTACACAAGGTCAACAGCCGTTCCAGCAGTCGCAGCAATTTAATCAGCAAAGCCCGATGCGACCACAGCAATTTAGTCAAAGCCCGATGCAACCGCAGCAGGTTGGGCAAGGCACTCAGCCATATATACAGCAAACGCAACCGTTCGTACAGGGCACCAGACAGCCTGTTCAGCAACAAAACCAACCACATTTGCAACAGCCATTTGCGCAACGCATCCAGCAGTCGCAGCAATTTCTGCAAGGTGTTAAGCAGTCTGTTCATTATGGCGAGCCTTATTCACAGAGCGCAGCAAATGCAACATCAGCAGACAATTACTTCACTCAGTCCTTCCCAGACTTAGCACAAGCGGGACAATTCCCTCAAAATGGATGGCAATCCGCTTCACAAGCTTTCAGCTCAACAGCCAATCAAAGCAAAAACTTCGAAAGTGTTCTCGTCAAGATTGTGCTGCCCATTGTATTCGTAGTAGTACTGTTAATCGGCATCCTTATGCTTTTTATTGCTGGCATCGCTTACGGATTGCTAACGGAGCCTGTGCGTTGTCTGCTTGGACTAATGCTGGCAACATTTATGTATATATTCGGCATGCTGCAGCAACGCTTTAAGCGGCCTATATGGGGAAGAACATTACTGGGTGGAGCACACGGCGTCTTTATTATTACAGTTTCAATCGCCCATTTATCCTATGAAATCATTGGTGTCTTTGTTGCATTACTAGCCTACGCATTGACCTTCGCTTTAATTACATTTTCGGCAATACGTTGGCGCTCTCAGTTGCTAGTCACTATCGCCATTATTTCTGGTTATCTATGCATGTTTCTAGTTGATCTAAGTAAGGTTTATATCATTGCATTTATCCTTATTCAGCTTCTATTCTCAATCTGTATGATGGTTTTATCAAGTAAACTAAATTACAGAGTTGCATACAGTTTTGCATACCTGTTGCTACATTTCTCCCTGCTTATTACTTACAACATACAAGAGTATTCCACTCATAAACTATTGCTAGCAGCGCTTGCTATTCAACATGTATTAGTATTTATTTCGTTTATTAGACGGAAGCTTATTCTTATTGAGCAAATGATTGTGCAAATTATCGGCTCAATTGCCCTTATTAGCTGGGCTGCTCAATTATACAATTTACCTGGTGGAATTAGTTTAACCTATTCATTAGTAAATCTAATTATCGCAATTATGTATGGCTGTATTCTGCTATACTTTGAACGTGAACTGGCACAATTAGATAGCAATGAGCATGCTAAGTTGTATCATTCACTTTGGCTCCGTACAGAGGTTAGCACAATCATCATAGCGATTGCATTACTCTGCTTCTTTGTTGAACTGCTAGGAATATCATTTATTGGACTTATCATGTTTTTAATAGGCACAACCATTGTATTATATGGGATGCGTGATGAACATCCTGTTTTGCGTTGGGTTGGTGCTTTATTTACCTTTATCGGCGGAATAACAATATTATTTGATTTTCCAAGCAAATTGATATCCTATGAAAACCTTAGTTGGATCGTTATGCTGATTAGTCTTCTACTTATTTACCGTGAATGCCACAATGATTTAGATGACACTGTAGCAAAACCAATACTTTTGTCGGTCTTAATGTGGCTTGAAGCTGTCCTCCTGTTTATTTTCGTAACAATTATCGCGGATCTCATTGGAGAAAAATGGGGAACTGCAAGTTCTTATGCCTATATTATTTCTGCGGCTTGGCTAATCTATGCCCTCGGTGCGATTATTATAGGAGCTGTTCGCAAGCTGTCAAAGGCTAGATTAACGGGGATAATCTTACTGCTAGTAATCTTAATCAAAGTTATCTTTATTGACATGACATTTCTTAATATGTTGGCAAAATCACTTATCTTTACTGTGCTTGGTGGTATCGGGATTCTCGTCTCGTTCTTCCTATATAATCGAACGGACGATGCAGGTAAATCTGTAAGTAAGTAAAGTGTCGGTTATCATTGTAAAGGCTTTAGCTCTCCTTATGAGCTAAAGCTTTTTTTGGGTAGCGTCAAGAAGTTTGTGTAAATAAAAATAACTTTTACTTGTAGCAGTTGAATTACGTGTTGCTTTTGAACATGGCTTGTAGTTCTGCACGAGCTTGATCAAAGCCAATATGACATCTTGTAGCAAAGCGTTGGTTATAGCCTTCGAACTGTGAAACTAAGAATTTTTCTAGTGCTTCTTCATGAGGAAATTGCTCTTTCCGCTTGGTATATTTCTTGATCTGCTTGTTAAAGGATTCAATAAGATTAGTAGAGTAAATGCTTCTCCAAATCGACTGTGGAAAGCTGTAAAACGTGAAGATATAGGGATTCTCCACTAAGGCTTTCGTTGCTTTAGGATAAGCAGTTTTCCACTTATCACAGAAACGTTCTAGTGCTTCACGACCAGCTTGCTCATCTTTTGCACGGTATACGGTCTTGAAATCATCACAGATCTCAGCACGATCAGACACACGCACTTTATGAGCAAGATTGCGAGCAAGATGAACACAACAGGTTTGGTATTTGGCACCTGGAAAGACCTCGAAAATGGCATCAACCATGCCTTTTAATCCATCAGAAATAAAGAGTAGCACTTCTTCTGTGCCTCTTTCTCGAAGGTCTTGCAGAAGCTCTTTCCACACGTAAGCAGACTCGGTTGGAGCAATGGCATAGCTTAACACTTCCTTAGAACCATCTTCGCGAATGCCAACAGCTAAGTAAACCGCTTCTTTCGAAACGGTCTCACGCTTTACAGCAATGTAGGTTGCATCCAAATAGACGCAGACATAGCGTGTAGCTAACGAGCGTTTCAAGAAGGCATCCACATGCCCTACCATCACTTGCGTCATGTTAGAAATGGTTTGCGGGGTGTAATGATGCCCATACATTTTCTCGATCAGATCAGCGATTTCAGTCATGGTTACGCCCTTTTGGAACATATGAATGACAAACGATTCTAACGTGTCGTTGGATCGCTTGTAGGGTGCTACGGTCTGCTGCTTGAACGCTCCATTACGATCACGAGGGATTTGAAGGTGCAGATCGCCGTATTCCGTATGGAGCGTACGTGTATAGCTGCCGTTACGAGAATTGCCTGTATTGAAGCCTGCACGATCATACTTTTCGTAATCTAGGAAGGCGGTTAACTCGGTTGTTAACAAGTGATTCATCGCTCTTTCGAGGTGAATACGAAAAATTTCAGTCACATCTTGTTTTGTAACTAGAGCTTGGACTAAATCTGTTGTAAAATGATTCATAGGGAAGACCTCTCTCTGTGAATTTTGTGTGGTAACTCAATTCTACAAGAAAAGGTCTTCCTTTTGCATTTATTCATTTACACATAATATTTTATACTCTCTATCCAGATGTTGATTATATAATCAAACCTACTTCTGTAACTAGCAAAAATAATTATTAATATAATAAAATAGATTATATATGCTGTTAAATAAAATCCAGCAAATGCTAAATTACTACCTATTATCCCAAATAAAGATAATGGTGAAGGTTCAATAGACTTTACATTACTGTAATATGTTACGTAGATTGAAAATCTATACATCTTAGGTATAATTACTAGAAATGCAATACTCAATAATACTATAAGGATAATCACGGCTAGGTCTCCATATATAGTATTAGAAAAATAGTTAATCAAGATTAGATAACAATATAAACCGCCAAAGAAATATGGAATTAAGGCACCGTCTTTAATAAGTGAAATTATTCTTTTCATTTATATCCCTCTGAGCAATATATTAAACACAATTTAGAAGAAAGGGGGTTTTTTAGTGAATCAGTTACAATACGGTACAACAACAATAGAATACACACTGAACTATAACTCCTCTCAAGAAGAAGTATGTATTAGCGTTGATTGGATTGATGGGGTAACAGTTAATGCTCCCAACTCTCTGACTATAGATAGCATTAATGAGATTCTATATCGAAAAGCTCCATGGATACTCAAAAAATGGTTTGCCTTTGAAGAAATTGCTTCGTCTCCACCTCCGAAGGAGTATATAAGTGGAGAAAAATTCAAATACATTAACAGAGCATATAAACTAAAAGTCATTGCATCCTCTAACATTCAAACTGTCAACTTGCAATTTAATCAAGGTAAGTTTTTAGCTGCTGTTCCTTCATATTTACAAAATGAAGAACGAAGAAAACAACTACGAAACTTATTCCAGCAATGGTATATCAACACTGGTCAATCTAAGATCAACGAACGGGTAAAGCTATATGCTAATAAATTAGGTGTTACCCCCTCTAAAGTAGTTGTGAAGGATCAAAAAATGCGATGGGGGTCTTGTACAAATAATCATTCAATTTACATTAATTGGAGAGTTATGATGGCACCCATGAAAATAATTGATTATGTAATAGTGCACGAGCTAGCACACATTAAAATCAATGATCATTCTGCAGAGTATTGGCAATTAGTAAGATCAATCCTACCTGATTACGAAGAACGTAAAGAATGGTTAAGAGTAAATGGACCGCTACTGACGTTAGAGTAGCGGTTCCTTAATTAGTTCTTATGTAGAGCAGTATAGTCTGCTCTTAAATAAATCACTATATCACTGGACTTATATCCGCATTTTTGAAGCATCTTAAACATAAGATTCCTAATAGAATTTGCACTCATATTCGTTTCCAAAAAAATATCTGTTCCTTTTATTAAATAAGGCTTTCTTAACTCAGTTGATTGAGTAGTAAAATACTTCGATTTCTTACCATTCATACTTGAATCATTTACAAATTTTAATAATACTTCTTTATTTTTCTTAGCAATAATGTCAGTAAAACAGGTCAAAACTTCAATCCAAGTTTTACACTCATGCGTTTCATTTTGGAATTCAAATGAAAAAGGACGTTTATGTGCAAAATTTTCATATAAGCTATGTGGAATCTTATTGTCGACTACATAATCCCCATAATTAGGCAATGGTTTACTTTCATCTTTATCATCTAGTATTTCACTATCTAAATCATGTTCTAGTTCGTTCCGTAATTCAATGATTTGATCTTCTAAATCATTTATTTTCTTAGCATTTTCAATAAGTAAGTTAATTTGATCGTATTTTCGTTCACTCGTCTGTCTATTAATTCTTTGATGAATCTTGTCTAAAACATCATCCAATACACCTGTAATCAATTCTATACATTCAGTCAGGTTTGCGGCTTCTTCTGGAAACTCCTTTGCAATATAATTTAATACTATATTTAATTCCATACTTATCCCTCTTACCTTTTGTAATGTACCATCGCTAAGGTTACCATTTGCTGAGATAAATGATCTAGCTTTTCGCTAGGACACTTCATTGCTCTTAATTCCTTTTTAATAGACTTACGCATTTCACGCTTTACATCTTCCTTCTGAGTCCATTCTACGACTGCTTGAGCCTGTATAACGCCTGTTGTAAGATAAACCAATCTACGAAGTGCTTCTTTATCTAGTGACTCTCCTAATTCCTTTTCAAGCATGAGATAGAACGGATATTGCTCTCTAGCAAATCCATGTTCCTTGCTTTCTTCGCTTTGCTTGCGAATATCGTCACGTATACGACTAAGCTCTTCATATAGATCAGCAATTTCCATTTGTCGTAATCTGCGAAGCTCGATTAGCTTCTCAAGACGTTCTCGCAACGAAGTATAGAATACAGGGTTCTCATGCAACTTCACACGAATTTCATGCCTGATCGCATGCTCCATCTCCGCTGCTTGAGCTTCTTTACTTTTTATATTTTTCAATCGATCTTCAAATCCACTAGCTAAAATATCAATAGGCTCATGTAATATTTCAACAGATGAAGCACGTAAATGTTCTGCTATCAGTTGTTTTACTTTTTCACCGCAATCTGAAATATCCATTCCATCCTCACGAAAACGATTCTTTGCTGCTTGTCTAACTTTTCCGAGGAACTTCAAGTCTGCTACAAATCGTTGAGCTTTCGGGTTTGGCAAAATTATCTCCATACTCTGAGCAAACTTACTAAATGCCATCTCGAATTGCTGCCTTACATCCTCAGGCTCTAATACATCCAGGCAAGCATCAAGATTATCTTTACGAATATAATCGAAGAAACGCATTGCAGCACGATGACGAGTTTCCAATCGTGGTAACTCGCTTTCAATTGGTAGTAAAGCACCTTGAATGTCTTGCTTTGTAAAGATACCTAATGCTTTTTCTAAAAATGAAGATACACCAAAGTAATCAATAATAAGGCCATAATCTTTCTTATCATACGTGCGGTTTGTTCGTGCAATGGCTTGTAATAGGTTATGTTCCTTTAATGGCTTGTCTAAGTACATGACTTGCTCTATCGGCGCATCGAACCCAGTCAGCAGCTTATCGCAAACGATAAGAATAGCTAACTTATCCTCTGAAAAAGGCTTCTTAAAGCGTTCGATGAGCTGTTTTTCTTCCTCTTTACTCAATTGATATTTCTTTAAGTGTTCATCATCATCGTTGCTTCCAGAGAAAATAACCGCAGATTCCAGATCACTTAACTCATCAAGCTTTTCTTTATAAAGTACAGCAACTTCACGAGAAATCGCTACAATCTGCGCCTTAAAGCCATTCGGTAAAATATGTGTTTCATAATGGTTAATAATATCTAGCACGACTTGCTCAATACGTTTTGGCGAAGCTATAATCGCCTGCTCCGTTGCAAATTTCTTCTGAATTCGCTCCCTTGTCTTTTCATCATATTCACGGAACTTACGATCAAACAGCTGATCTAGCGTTTCCCCGTCAACATGCAAATGAGTGAGTCTAGCTTCATAGAAAATTGGTACCGTTGCTCCATCAGATACAGCTTGTTCAATCGTGTATTTATCGATATACGAACCAAAGGTACGTGTGGTACTTTTATCTTCCTTATCAATCGGTGTACCAGTAAACCCAATGTAGCAAGCATTAGGCAGAGCCGTGCGCATATTCATGGCTAATCCTTTATATTGCGTACGATGACTTTCATCCACCATCACGATAATATTGCTTTCAGCAGACAGCTCTGGAAACTGATCTTCATCACTTGAAGTTTGGAACTTTTGCACAAGTGTCATGACTGTTGAACCAGTTCCTTGACGTAGTAACTCTCTTAATTCAGCAACACTGCCAGCTTGTTGAGGATTAGGAAAACCGCAACGTCGGAAAGTATTTGTAATTTGCCCATCCAAATCTGTACGATCCGTTACAATGACAAGGGTAGGATTTTTTAGCTCCACCATTCGCCTAAGCTTAACCGCTAAATAGACCATGGTTAAAGACTTGCCAGAACCCTGCGTATGCCATATGACACCGCCACGTTCTCGTGGATGTTTCGCATTTAGAATTCGCTGTACTGCCTTGTTAACCGCACGATATTGCTGATAACGAGCCAGCTTCTTTACGATTTTATTGTTTACAGGTTCATAGACAATAAAGTTTTGGATGAGATCCAGCAAATTCTCTTTACGCAATGTACCCGCTACTAGAATATCACTAGCATATGGATTGTCTGATATCTCAGGTGTAGTTAATGGATAAGGATCTTTCCACTCGGCAAAATGCTTTATTTCAGCTCCTATTGTGCCTACTTTAGCACGATCTTTACTTGTTGCTAACATGAAAGCATTGTAATGGAATAATTCTTCCTTCATCGCTTGATATCGCTTCAGTTGCTTTACTGCATCACCAATTTGCTGTTCAGCATTTAGCAAGCGACTCTTACATTCAATAACGACGATAGGAATACCGTTAATGTATACAATTAAGTCAGGACGAATTGCTTGCTTAGACGTAGCAATCGTTAACTGTTCGACAACAAGAAACTCGTTGTTTTCAGGATTAGTGAAGTCAATGATTTTTACTGTTTGATTTTTCTTACCCTTACCAAGATCCTGTTGAACAGAAGTATAGTTCACGATTAAGTTATGGAAGAATGAGTTTGCTTCCATAAGGGAAGAGGCTTCAATAACTGTGATTGCCCGCTTCACCTTATTTAAGTTCGTATCATCTATCCAAGGATTAAGTCTGCGCAGAGCTGATTCAAGCCTGCCTTCAAGAATCACTTGATGGTTAGATGAACGTTCTTGCTCAAGCTCTAGACCAGTGCAATGAAGGTAGCCTAGACCTTTGAGCTGTTCTATGACGTGATTTTCAACATCCTTTTTCTCGTTCCATTCATCGGTGTAAGACATACCTTCACCACCTAGTCGTCTAGTTTTACACGAACCTTGCCTGTGAGCAAGTCTTGCATAAGTGGATCGGCTACACTGAATTGGACAATTCTCTTAAGGTCTAGTAGATTGAAATCAAATCGACAAAGAACGGAGAGAATGTCATGCAGAAACGTGAGCGTCGGTCATTTACAGACGAGTTCAAGCAACAGATGGTTCAACTTTACGAGAATGGGAAACCGCGGGCAGATATTTTGAGAGAATATGATCTGAGTGCATCTGCGTTTGACCGTTGGGTCAAACAGAGTAGAACAACAGGTTCTTTCAAAGAAAAGGACAACCGGACAGAGGAACAGAATGAACTCCTTGCGCTGCGTAAGGAAATCCAACGGTTGAAGATGGAAAACGATATTTTAAAGCAAGCAGCGCTGATCTTCGGACGAAAATAACGGTAATCCAGCAAAACGCTCATAAGTATCCCATATCGGCCATGTGCAAGATTCTTCAGGTCAATAGGAGTACCTACTACTACGAGAGTAATGAGCAATCATCTGTCGATGATGAGGTGGAACAAGCAATTATCCGTATTTTTGGAGAGAATCAGCGCGTGTATGGAGCAAGGAAGATCAAAGCAAAACTTCAAGAAGAGGGAATGACGGTTTCCAGACGGCGCATTGGACGTCTGATGAAGAAAAACGGCCTGGTCTCGGTCTACACAGTGGCGCAGTATAAACCGCATATGTCGTCATGTAACGAATCGCCGATCCAGAACGAACTGAATCGCGAGTTTGCGAAAGAAGCACCATTGGAAGCCGTTGTGAGTGACTTGACATACGTTCGGGTCGCAAATAAATGGCACTATATTTGTTTGCTCGTGGACTTGTTTAATCGGGAGATCATCGGTTACAGCTGCGGAAAATTTAAAGATGCCGCACTAGTCTATCAAGCATTTGCAAGCGTAAAAGGAGATCTACGCCAAATCCAGCTTTTTCACACAGATCGTGGCAGTGAGTTTAGAAATCTCACGATTGATGAAGTGATCAGCACGTTCAAGATCAAGCGTTCATTGAGTATGAAAGGCTGTCCCTATGACAATGCAGTTGCGGAGGCAACCTTTAAGCTGATCAAAGCCGAGTTCGTGAAAAATCGCAAATTTGAATCGCTATCTCAGTTAAAGCAAGAGCTAGGAACATACGTCAAATGGTTTAACGAAGCTAGGATTCATTCCACACTAGGATATCTAAGCCCATTAGCGTACAAAGAGAAGGCACTTAAGAAATCTGTCTAGTCAGGTGTTGACAATCCAAAGACCTTTTTTGAGAGTTTGGAGTTGGGTTAGTTTTTGTTGTTCAGCTTCAATACGCTCTTCAATAGAATTCAAAGTTTTTACAATCTCATTTTGCTCTTCTAGACTAGGTAGAGCAATTACTATTTCGTTTTTAAATACTTCATTTGGAACTCGTTGTCTCCCAGTTGTACCTGTCATTCTACCGATTGCATAGTTACGAATTCTTTCATGCTTTACTAAATAGTAAAGAAATTTTGAATTAACAAAATTGAGATTAGGTGATAAAACTATAAATTCGGTAGAACCAATACCTAAATCACACTCAGTTACTAAGCATGTTTTTCCGTTTTCTGCACAAGGTGTTATCCGTGCAAATAACACATCTCCTCTTTTGAATCTTGAACCGCTCCCTCCAGATTTTCTTTTCCCTAAATAAGAAACCTTACTTGAATTGGTTTGAACAGCGCTCATTTCTATAAACGGATACTCCTTATCCTTTTCCAGCTTATAAGTTGGATTAATGGACACGTATTTTGAAAATAAACATTCCTCCCACTCCTCAGGAATCTCACCAATCTCCGTCTGCTTAAACTTCGTATGTCCTATACCTTTTGTTAACAGTTCTTGCATTAATCCCTTTTTGACTTTTTCCGTTTGTTCAATGATTGCTTCAGTCTTAGAGATTGCTTCATCTACGGATGAAAGGATATCTGCTATTTTTTGTTGTTCAGGTAAAGATGGTAATATAACTTCGATATCAAAAAAATCATTAACACCAACATTTAATAAACCGTGGCTTCTTCCACCTTCTTGTGCTATATTTCTGACTTGATCATGCCAGTATTCACTTTCAAAGTAATACTTATAGAAGTCCTTACTTACAGTATTTATCATTCTAAAACAAATATATAGTGTTGACACAATACCATTTTCATAGAACTCTAATGGCTTTATTACCCCCAATGGGTAGCCAGCAGAATAACTTTTATTATATGCAAAATCTCCTTTTGTTAAATAATAGTAACCTTCAAGATTTTTACTTGCTACAGTTTTGTTAAAGAATTCTAGTTGACTCACTAACCCCTTTTGTGCAGATATTGTCAACACGTTGCTACTTCTACCTTTGTTTTTCTCTGTGATTCTATCTGCAATATCTCTCAATCTAACCTTCTTCCACTCACTCATCATAACCAAGCTCCTTCAAGTAAGCATACATTGTTGCTTCAACTTCTTTACGTTCCTCTTCAAGCTTACGAAGTTCAGCTAATGCTTCCGCTACATCGATTTTTTCCTCTTCTTCAGCAGTATCGATATAACGAGCAATATTAAGGTTATAGTCATTCTCACGAATTTCATCAAGGCTTACTACCCTGCAATATTTCTCTTGATCAGTCCAGTTGTCATATGCCGATACGATCTTTTCAATATCTTCATCACGCAATGTATTTTGATTTTTACCAGGTTGGTAATCATCTGCTCCATGCAGAAAGAATACTTTACCTTTACGGTCTTCAGTCTTGTTGCGATTAAAGATTAGAATACAAGCAGGAATACCAGTACCATAGAAAAGGTTTGAAGGCAGACCAATCACTGCTTCTAATAGATCATCTTCAAGAATCCCTTTACGAATGACACCTTCAGCTCCGCCACGGAATAGCACACCGTGAGGCATAACTACGCCAGCTTTCCCATTGTGGTTAAGCGTAGCAATCATATGCTGGATGAATGCTAGATCTCCTTTATCTTTTGGAGGAATACCGTAACGGAAGCGACCTAACGAATCAGCTTCTGCTTCTTCACGTCCCCAATTGGATAGTGAGAATGGCGGATTAGCAATAACCCGATCATACAAAATTAATTCGCCTTCTTCTAATAGCTTTGGATCACGAATTGTATCTCCCTTTTCAATCCGATGATCGCTTAACCCATGCAATAATAGGTTCATCTTACAGATTGCCCACGTATTCAAGTTACGCTCCTGACCATGTAGGGTTATGTTGCGTTCATTCCCGCCTCTTGCCTTAATGTAATCGACAGACTGAATAAGCATACCGCCTGATCCTGCTGTTGGATCGCAGACACGCATGCCTTCTTCTACTTTAAGAAGATGAACGATTAGTTTTACAACTTGACTTGGTGTATAGAACTCTCCACCTTTTTTCCCTGCATCATCGGCAAATTGTTTGATAAGGTACTCATAGGCACGACCTAACATATCTGGTTCAGAAAGATTACCATTCGATAAATCAATTTTAGAAAAATGCAAAATAAGCGTTTGAAGAAGACTGTCAGGGAGCTTTTCTTTGTCATTAAAATCAATGGTAGCAAGTACCCCTTGTAGTGAATCGTTCCTTTCCTCAAGCGCTTCGAAAGCTTTATTAATGGCATCACCGATGTTTTCAGTTAAGCTTTGAATTTTACTCCATCTTGCAATTTCAGGAACGAAAAATTGGTGCTCATCTGGATCATACCAACCATAATCATCGCCTTCTTCTTCCTCGATTTTACGTGCTGTTTCAACAAAAACGTCATTAAGTCGTTTTAAAAATAGTAAACCAAAGATGTAATTTTTATAGTCAGAGGAATCTATGCTTCCTCGAAGAATATTTGCGGACT
This sequence comes from Paenibacillus sp. plas6, assembly GCF_057221655.1. Lineage (NCBI taxonomy): Bacteria > Bacillati > Bacillota > Bacilli > Caryophanales > Paenibacillaceae > Paenibacillus > Paenibacillus sp. plas6. Next base: position 730,080 of record NZ_CM170151.1, read on the forward strand.
CCCATAAATGAGATTCTAATTGTTGTAAAGTCAGTTTACTCATTGCTTCCTCCTAGTTGTTCTAAGACTATAGTACTATTCGATAAATGATGACAAATCCCTTCAAAGTTCTGTAATAAAGCCCTAATTTCGTAAGTAGTTAAGTTGTTACTTCTTTCTCGAGAAAAACAACTATTAGTATAGTGTGTAGATAATCATATCCGACGTCTAATTATAAAACGAATACTAGATTAGATAAACCTGGAGCTCCTTACTCATACATGTCACCTCAAAAGAAAATCTAAGAACATTATTACATATCTGCTACTCATTCATTATCTGTAAAAATAGAATAAGAACATTTAAAACATCAAAAAAGCCCTTGCATAGCAAGGACTCTGAACTCTTATATTATGGTGCGGTAGAGAGGACTCGAACCTCCACGGGTATCCACCCACCACCCCCTCAAGATGGCGCGTCTGCCATTCCGCCACTACCGCATGACAGTTAAATAAACACCACATAAAAAAAGCGGTGCAAGAAATATATTACTACAGCTTTCATTAAAAGTAAAGTAGTACTATAAATTTATAAGCAGCTTATTTATAAGTTATAATATCTAAAAAACCACCCCAACATTAGTTTTAACTAACATTAAAGTGGTTGAATCATCAGTTGATTAATGCTTTATTAAACTTCCACTAAGTACTATCGAACTATTCTTACCAGCTGACTTACTCAAAGAAGAAAACTGGTGAGCCATGGAGGACTCGAACCTCCGACACCCTGATTAAAAGTCAGGTGCTCTACCAACTGAGCTAATGGCTCACATGATTGTTTACTTATCATGAGAGCAGCTCTCATAATAATAGTGGTGACCCGTAGGGGATTCGAACCCCTGTTACCTCCGTGAAAGGGAGGTGTCTTAACCCCTTGACCAACGGGCCATATTTTCAAAAGCGACAAGAAATATATTAACATATTTCTTTTATCATTGCAAGCATTTTTTTTAGAATTCGAGCAAATAAAAAAGACCGGCGTGGTCTTTTATCAACATCTTTCTAAAAAAGATGGCGGAGAAGGTGGGATTCGAACCCACGCACCACTCACGCAGTCTAACCCCTTAGCAGAGGGTCCCCTTGAGCCACTTGGGTACTTCTCCGTACTGGCTCCCCGAACAGGACTCGAACCTGTGACAACTCGATTAACAGTCGAGTGCTCTACCGACTGAGCTATCGGGGAACAACAATTAGATAAAGCGGACAAGTAATAATTTATCATCAGTTGAGTTAGTTGTCAATACTTTTTAAAATTAATTTTCCACTACATTTTCCACAGCGATATTTTAATACATTCATCTTACGTTTTCGGTAATATTTCTGCTTACAATTTACGCATGTTATAAGATAACGGTAACGTGCTCCTTCCCCGCCTTCTCGTTCAGGCAGTCGTTTACAATAACGCGCTCCCCCAACAGCAGCAAGTAACAGCTTAAAATCTTTATCGCGATGTCGATAACCACGCTTTTGTAAATGAAGATGATAGTGACATAGTTCATGCTTAATTATTTTTTCTGTTTCTTCTACTCCATAGGAATGAAGTTGATGCGGACTTATTTCTATATTATGTGTTGTAGTAAAGTATCTGCCGCCTGTTGCCTTCAGCCGTGCATTAAAGGTCGCTTTATGTAAAAAAGGACGACCAAAACTTTCTAGTGACACTTTCTCTACCCAATGCTGCAACTCGGTATTATCCAAGCTGTTCACCTCCAAACTACTTGAATTGTAAGGCAACAATAGGCTAAACTGTCAAGTAGAATTGTTAAGTAGAATTGTCAAATTGAGGGGAGTTATTTTCATTATGCCTACTATGCGCTATGTTCTCTTACAGCAAGATACTAAACTTACATTTGTTGAAATGCCAGCTACTCATGCTTATCAGCTAAGCGCGCTTAATTTAAGATTACGTAAGGAAATTGATAAACTAACTGCTGAAGAAGTCCCTGCCTTGCCACTGGCTGTTGCTGAATGCGACGCATTAGACGTGCATAGTGACTCCGTGCAGGTCGTATCAGGGTTAGCATACATAAATTCTCTAGAAGCTGAATTTGCTAATATTAAAGAACAGTCTTATCCGTTAATTGCTCTGTTAACGGAAATACGTGCCCTGCAAGCTCAGCTGGAGCAATGGTATGAAGAGTACGAAGAAGAAAAACTAAACCAACAATAATAAGATTAACTTCGACTTATCAGTTGATTACGTAGACAGGCACTTCAACCGCCCAGAGGTCATATGCTATACAACATGAGTAGCGTGACAAGGGAGGTAATTCTATGCCGCATTGGCTACGTAATCAGCTTATGAAGGCATTTCAGCGAGGAGATGCTCGTAAAGTACGTTTACTGAACGATTGTTGGTATTTTTATCGGGCGCAAGCCATTCATATGAAATCAAATTTAGAAAAGGATCATACGGTTCATTGAGGATTCTTTCAATTTTATTTATCTTATTGGGGCGATGCTGTCCATAATGCGAATGCAAGATTATATGAAAAGGGCATTAATAATGAAAAAAGTTGTATGGAAGAGCTAAACTAAACTCTGTTCAGCTCATTACTCCGTACAACTTTTATTTTTGTCGAATTTAGCGCAATGGCGAAAGCGACAAATTATTCCTGCGGCTGCTTCATCGTTAAGCTGACTCGATTACGCTTCAAGTCAACATCAAGCACCCACACCGTGACCGTATCCCCTACAGAAACTACATCAAGCGGATGTTTAACATAAGAATTGCTTAGCTGTGAGATATGTACTAAGCCGTCATTTTTTAGCCCAATATCGACAAAAGCACCAAAATCAATAACGTTGCGAACTGTTCCTTTAAGCTCCATCCCTTTAACGAGATCCTCGATATGAAGCACATCGGTATGAAAAATTGGCGGCGGCAGTTCCTCACGCGGATCGCGTCCAGGTCGCAGCAAGCTCTCTGCAATATCCTTTAGCGTTGGTACGCCTACCCCAAGCTTTTCTGCCATTTCCTCGATATTTAATGCTCGTAACTCCGCATTAAGCGCTTCTGTCCCAACTGCTTGCTCAGTTAAGTTAAGCTGTTTAAGCAGCTCTCTAACGACCCCATACGACTCCGGATGGATTGGGGTATTATCTAGCACTTGTTCACCGTCTGGTATGCGAATAAAGCCGATACATTGCTCGTAGGACTTTGCCCCAAGGCGTGGTACCTTTTGAAGCTCATTACGCTTCTTAAATTTACCATGCTCCTCGCGATAAGCCACAATATTTTTAGCAATTGTACTATTGATCCCAGCGACGTAAGATAACAAAGAGCTTGATGCAGTGTTTACATCCACCCCAACATGGTTGACCGCAGATTCTACGACAGCGGCAAGCGACTCCTCTAGCCGTTTCTGTGAAACATCATGCTGATATTGCCCTACCCCAATCGCTTTCGGCTCGATTTTTACAAGTTCAGCAAGCGGATCTTGCAATCTTCTGGCAATTGATACAGCGCTGCGCTCTGCTACATCGAGTTCTGGAAATTCAGCGGCTGCCAGCGGCGAAGCGGAATATACACTTGCTCCTGCTTCATTGACGATAATATATTTTAGTCCTCTGCTGCTTGGCTGACGCTTAATTAAGTCAGCAATAAATTGCTCTGTCTCACGTGATGCCGTACCGTTGCCAATTGCAATTAGCTCAACATTATATTTTTCAATTAGCTCACTAATAATTTTTTCTGCCTCTGCAGTCTTGTGATGCGGCGCTGTCGGATAACATACGCCAACCTCAAGCATTTTTCCTGTGTCATCAATAACAGCTAGCTTACAGCCTGTTCGGAAAGCTGGATCGACGCCTAGCACAATTTTCCCACGGACAGGAGGCTGTAACAGCAAGTTACGTAAATTAGCAGAGAAAATCGTAATTGCATGAGCTTCCGCCTTATCTGTTAGCTCCCCTCTAACCTCACGTTCAATGGAAGGAGCAATAAGACGTTTATAGGAATCTGCAATTACCTCATCAAGCAATGCCTCAACAGCAGCGGCTGCATTAGTGAGCACAATGCCTTTACGCATATATTGCTCAATACGTGCTGTATCCAGTTCAAAGCTTACCTTTAAGAACTCCTCACGCTCCCCGCGATTTATTGCCAAAATACGATGAGGCGGCAACTTTGCAATTGGCTCGCTGTAGTCATAATACATTTCATAGACACTTTCCGCTTCGTTATCCTTCGCTACTGTGCGCAGAACGCCATGATTAAAAGTGAATGTGCGAATCCACGTACGAATTTTTGCATCATCTGCTAATTGCTCAGCGATAATATCTTTCGCACCCGCTAGCGCTTCCTCTGCGTTAGCTACACCTTTTTCTTCATTAACATACTTCTCTGCTTCAGCAATTGGATCATTGCCCTTCTGCTCTAAAATCCATTGTGCCAGCGGCTCTAGTCCTTTTTCCTTCGCTACACTAGCTCTTGTTTTGCGTTTTTGTCTATAAGGTCGATATAAATCTTCTACTTCTTGAAGCTTAACACTGGCTTTAATTGCTGCGGCAAGTTCTTCTGTCAGCTTTCCTTGCTCTTCAATTAAGCGCAATACTTCTTCCTTACGCGACTCAAGATTACGCAAATATTGCAGTCGCTCCTCAATTGCCCGAAGCTGAACCTCATCAAGCTCTCCCGTCATTTCTTTACGATAACGGGCAATAAATGGAATCGTATTCCCTTCATCCAGCAAACCTACTGCTGCTTGAACCTTTTTCACTGGCAACGAAAGCTGTTTTGCAATTTCTTCAACCATGTTCAATGCCATATATAAGCTCCTTTCCATCGTGCTTGCGCTAAATCACAACTACCTTATTAGGAAATGAAGCATTCCTTATTTTCTTGCGGAATGCTTCACTGTACCATTACATCTTTATCAAATTATCTGGCTCTAACATAAGGATTGTTCATCTTTTCAAATCCAATCGTCGTGCGAGGCCCATGCCCTGGATAAACGATCCCTTCATCAGACAGCTTGTACAGCTTGTTCTGAATAGAATCAAAAAGATCTGCTTCGCGGCCTCCAGGAAGGTCTGTGCGCCCGATAGACATGCGGAATAATACATCCCCAGAGAAAATATGCTCGTCGCAGATAAAGCTTACACTGCCTGGAGAATGCCCCGGAGTATGAAGTACTTCAAACGTATGACCGATTAAAGTCAACTTCATTCCTTCGGATAAATCATACTCCGCAGCATCTGTCGCTAACGGCTCGGTAACGTCTTGCCAGCGCATTGAGCCGTTTTTTCGCGGATCGGTTAGCCAATCTGCCTCCAGCGGATGAATATATACAGGACAGCCAGCGATTTTACGCACCTGATCTACCCCGCCCATATGATCGAAATGAGCATGAGTCAGCAAAATCGCTTCTATCTCAACTCCTTCGATGCGCTTAAGCAATGCTTGCGGATTCATCCCCGGATCGATAATAATTCCTCGTTCTGCTCCAGTCGCTTCATCTTCAACCGTTAATAAATAGCAATTTGTTTGCAGCGGTCCTAGGACAAAGCTCTGTATTTTGAAGCTACTCATTGCTTATACACTCTCCAATACTTCACGCAGCTCAGCAACGATATATTTTTGATAATCAGTACCTTCACCATACTGACGCAAAATTTCTTCACGTACGGCAGCCAGACGTTCTTGATAGTCTGGAGCTTGCGGATCTGGGTTTGTCGCTTTAAACGCAGCCATAGGCGCTTGAACATGCTTTGGTCTTGGACCCCATTGACCTAAAACTGCACCGCCAGTATCAGCGATAATAACGATAGGGATAGAGCGTCCGCCGAAGGTTAAAAACTGATCCATCGTATCCGTATGTTCTTCCATAATTAATACATCAATTGGAATACCGCTGTTTTCTAGCACTTTAAACACAACAGGAATGTTGCGCACAACATCACCGCACCAATCCGCCATTAAAATTAAACAACGTAGATCATCACGATTGCTTAATGATTCAAAAAACTCACGATCATCCTCTGATGGCCATTGAAATTGCTCACCATAAGCAATAAATTGTTCCTTATTTTTGGTCATTCCTGCAATAAACTGCTCAGGAGTAATTCCTTTACCTAATTTATTCGCAACATTTTTACTCATCGCTATCCCTCTTTCATTATGTATATTTGAAATGAACTATAAGCGGCTAAACCAACTATATGTTCATCTTATCGTGCTTGTTCATTTGAATAAAGACATTTTAAGAAAAGAAATTAATCTTTTTTACGGAATCGACGTAAATACATTACCGCAACAACTAAAACAGCCAGTGCAATAATTGCGTAAGTGATATTGGAATATACATCCATAAATTCTACAATTTCTTCCCACTTTTCTCCAAGCGTCGTTCCTAAAATAACAAGCAAAGTATTCCATATAATTGTACCTAGCGTTGTATAAATAAGAAACGGAGCCAGCTTCATCCCAGACATTCCTGCTGGAATTGAAATTAGACTGCGAATCAGCGGGACCATTCGGCAAAAAAATACGGCCTTGTTGCCGTGCTTATCAAACCACGCATCCGCGCGATACAAATCTTCTTTTTTAACGCGCAGTACTTTACCCCAACGCTCTACAATAATTTCCAAACGTTCTACTGAAACGATACGACCGATGTAATACAATATAATTGCCCCAATAACCGATCCTAATGTAGCTACAGTAATGACACCAACAGGAGTAAGTTCAGTCTTTGTTGTCATAAAGCCGCCGAACGTTAAAATAACCTCTGATGGAATAGGCGGAAATAAATTCTCAATTGCAATCAATAACAAAATTCCGTAGTAGCCAAATTTTTCCATAAAATCAATAATCCAATTTTCCATTGTCATCCCCCATCAAATATATTACTAAACGATATTCTATCATATGTAGAGACATGCTTCCAATTAACAGGGCTAATGCATATACATAGAGAGAAGGAGCTGATTGACGATGAAGCATCAAACAGTTAAGCATCAGCCTGAGCTGCCAACGGCGCGAAGCATTCGTCGTGCTTGCCAATCTGAGCTGTACCGAACAATAAAGCGCATGAAAGTATGGATCCCAGAAGATAAGATTAAGGCTGCCGAAAAACTATATTTTCGAAAGGTGGCGGCAAATTTGATATGGATTCATGAAAACCGAAGCAACCGCAAAAAACAGGTTGAATGGTGGGAGGCAAATGTTTGCGATGAGCTTGTTGCTATTTTAGAGGTCAAGCGCGAGAAGTTCGTGGAAGCGTTTAAAGCTGCTTATGGCGTACTTTGACAAGTGGTATCTATCGGATAATAATCACAGGCTGCTAACATGATGGTTCAAATGTTAGCAGCCTGCTTCGTTTAATTCGTTTTATTAGAGGCTTTTATTATAGTTTAAGTTATGCTTATTCTGCTACTCCATCATCTACACCAGTTGTATCAGTTGTGGTATGTCCAATTAAGCCATTATGCTCTGTTACATAACCACCGCCAAGTCCTTCATTTACCATACGATCGATGTCCATTTCATATTCGCGCCGACCTTCAAAGTACAGGTCGGGAGCTTCTTGATTCTTCTTTGCACGGTCGCTCATTATGTGCAAGTTCCTCCTTTCATAGAATTTAATGTGTGTAAGCTGCATCAACTACAACATAGCTATGCAACTTCACATGCAACAGCTTTCAAGATGCTCTTCCTCAGACTGGTCTAACAGCCAGCTAGCTGTTAGCTTTCCCCCGCTTTAATTTCTCATGCATAATTCGTTTTAATTGCGAAAACCTGTCTCTGTTAGACGACTTATGCAAATTAATGGCATGTTTTATAGTTTTTCAGAATAAATAGTGATAGGACATCAAATTTTACAAGCAATTAATTCAGACTGACGACTTTTGTTGGTAATAACTGCCAACACCATCCATTCCAAAATTCAAAGGAGGACTGACCGTGTTTAAAGACAATAAAAGATTACTTGCCACTGATACGTTAATTGGGCAAGGAACGTTAGTAGAAGGAAATATTATTTCAGAGGCATCTTTGCGAATTGAAGGAGAGTTTCACGGCGAGATTAGCACAAAGGGTGAAATCATTGTTGGCGAATTTGGCATTGTTAAAGGCAAGCTGCAAGCTTCTCAGCTTACTATTGCTGGTGAGGTAAACGGCGAAGTTACGGCACAAGAGCGATTAATTATTACGCCATCGGGACAGCTTACAGGAAGTTTCGTTGCTCAATCCATCATTATTCAAGAAGGCGGAATTTTCAACGGACATTGCCAAATGATGAGTCCCGCCAGTAGTGAAGCTAGTGAACATATCAAGCCGCATCAAGAAAAGTCGGATAAATTCGAGCGTCAAGAAAAGTTGGATAAACAGGAGAAAGAACGGGCACGACAAGCTGGATAAGTTGCGTTTCATCAAAAATAATCTATCTTCTTGCCGTAAGCAAAAAAAGAGACCGAGAAGGAGCTCTTTCTCAAGCTAAGCTTTACATTAGCTTGGGTTAGTAAGCACATACCTTCATTCGGTCTCATTTTTTATATTGTACAGCCTAAAGCTGCTTTAATTACTTACCGGCTAGCTGCAATTCTTTTTTACTTGTTTCAAATGCGACAAGCAATGCATCATTGCCTTTATGACCAGCTTGTTGTGCCTCTTTAATATGTTGCAACATTTTTTTATAGTCTTTTGGAATAACTTTTACGAAGTTGCTTGTTTCTGCAGCAAAATTGTCTAAGATACGTTGTGCAACAGTACTTCCTGTATATTTCACATGTTTTTCTAGCATGCTGCGCAACTCCTGAATATCCTCTTGCTCCGCTAAAGATTCAAGCAGAATCATTTCGTGGTTACTGCGTCCAGATAGTTTGCTTTGCGGATCATATACATAAGCGATACCGCCTGACATACCTGCACCAAAGTTACGTCCAGTTTCTCCAAGAATAACAACGCGTCCGCCAGTCATATATTCACAGCCGTGATCCCCTACTCCTTCAACAACAACGTTGACACCAGAGTTACGAACGGCAAAGCGTTCACCAGCAATACCGCGAATATAAGCTTCTCCGCTTGTTGCACCATATAATACTGTGTTACCTGTAATGACGTTTTCTTCAGGCACGAAGCTTGCTTTTGGGGAAGGTGCAACGATGAGTTTACCGCCAGACAGACCTTTACCAAAGTAGTCGTTCGTATCGCCCTCTACAGATAACGTAATACCTTTTGGTACGAATGCACCAAATGATTGACCTGCTGTACCAACAAAGTGATACCAAATTGTATCCTCTGGCAAGCCTTCTGCGCCATAACGAGATGTAACTTCATAACCAAGAGTTGTACCAACTACGCGGTCAGTGTTAAGGATTGGGAATGTGCCGCGTACTTGCTCTTTATTTTCAAGCGCTGCTTTTGCTCTTGGAATTAGCTCACGTGCATCAAGGCTAAGCTCAAGTCCATGATTTTGTGACTTGGAGTTGTAGCGAGTTGAGCCTTCTGCCGGTTCTTGATTGTACAGAATTGCTGACAAATCAATCCCTTTACGCTGTAAATGCTCTGCTAACTCTTTAGTTTGCAGACGATCCACGCGACCGACCATTTCTTCAATAGTACGGAAGCCAAGTTCAGCCATAATTTCACGCAGTTCTTCTGCAATAAAGCGCATATAGTTAACCATATGTTCTGGATCGCCCATAAAGTTTTTGCGAAGTTCAGGATTTTGTGTCGCTACCCCAACTGGGCAAGTATCAAGCTGACATACACGCATCATTACGCAGCCTAGTACAATTAGTGGAGCAGTTGCAAAACCAAACTCCTCTGCACCTAATAACGCTGCAATCGCTACATCGCGACCAGTCATCATTTTACCGTCTGTTTCAAGCACGACGCGATCGCGCAAGTTATTAAGCATCAATGTTTGATGTGTTTCTGCAAGACCAAGCTCCCATGGCAAGCCCGCATGGCGAATTGAGCCGATTGGGGAAGCCCCTGTACCACCGTCATAACCGCTAATTGTAATTAGATCAGCGCGACCTTTAGCAACCCCTGCTGCAATCGTACCAACGCCTGCTCCAGAAACGAGCTTCACGCTTATACGTGCACGTGGATTTGCATTTTTCAAATCATGAATTAGCTCAGCTAAATCCTCGATAGAATAAATATCATGATGCGGAGGAGGCGAAATTAAGCCAACACCTGGTGTTGATCCGCGTACTTCAGCAACCCAAGGGTAAACTTTTTGACCTGGCAATTGACCGCCTTCACCTGGTTTAGCCCCTTGTGCCATTTTAATTTGAATTTCATCCGCATTTGCAAGATAATGACTTGTTACACCAAAGCGTCCGGAAGCAACCTGTTTAATCGCACTACGACGTAAGTCACCATTAGCATCAGGCACGAAGCGAGATGGATGCTCGCCGCCCTCACCTGTATTAGATTTACCGCCTAGACGGTTCATTGCAATCGCTAGTGCTTCATGTGCTTCTTGGCTAATAGAACCGTAAGACATTGCCCCAGTTTTAAAGCGTTTCACGATCGATTCTACTGGCTCAACCTCTGATAATGGAATTGAATTTCCATCCTTTTTGAAATCAAGCAAGGAACGAAGCAAGAGATGCTTTTTATTTTCGCCTTGAATCATTTCAGAGAATTTTTTGTATAGTTTATAGTCGTTTTTACGAGCAGATTGCTGCAGCGTATGAATCGTTTGCGGTGTCAACAGATGATCTTCACCTTCACGTCTCCACTGATATTCACCGCCAGAATCTAGCTCACGCTCCGCTCCTTCTTGTTTAGAGAAGCCACGATCATGAGCAACTTGTGCATCATTTGCAATTTGATCCAAACCGATTCCGCCAATTCGAGATGGCGTCCATGTAAAGTATTTATTAATTAACTCTTCACTTAAGCCTACCGCTTCAAAAATTTGTGCCCCACGATAAGATTGAATTGTGGAGATACCCATTTTTGATAGTACTTTAACAACACCTTTAGTTGCAGCTTTAATGTAGTTTTTAACTGCTTTCTCATAAGTGATGCCACGCAATGTGCCTTTTTCGATATTATGCTCTAATGTTTCAAATACTAGATAAGGATTAATTACGTTAGCACCGTAACCAAGCAATAATGCAAAATGATGTACTTCTCTTGGTTCACCTGATTCAAGCAAAATCGACACTTTTGTACGATTGCCGTTACGAATTAGATGATGATGCAATGATGATACAGCAAGCAATGCTGGAATTGCTGTATTTTCCTCATCCACACCGCGATCAGATAGAATGATTAGATTATGCCCTTTAGCAATAACACGATCCGCTGCTGCAAACATTTCTTCAAGTGCAGCCTCAAGTCCTTTTGCACCGCTTCCTGATGGGAAGAAGATTGGAATTGTAATCGCCTTAAAGCCTTCACGGCGAATATGGCGAAGCTTCGCAAACTGCTCATTCGATAAGAACGGTGTATCTATCTTCACATGACGGCAGCTTTCAGGCTCAGGCTTAAGCAGATTGCGCTCTGGTCCGATTGTCGTAATTGTTGAAGTAACCAACTCTTCACGAATCGCATCAATTGGCGGGTTCGTTACTTGAGCAAACAACTGTTTGAAGTAGTTATATAGCAGTTGCGGACGCTCAGAAAGAATCGCTAATGGTGCATCATAGCCCATTGAAGCAAGTGGCTCTTGACCACCAACTGCCATTGGCTCGATAATGCGATTAATTTCTTCATACGTAAAGCCAAATGCTTGCTGACGCTGTTGCAGGCTTTCCTGTCGAACCTCTGGTAAATGCGGTGCATCTGGCAAATCACTTAAATCAACCAAATGCTCATTTAGCCACTCACGATAAGGTTGCTCAGCGGCAATCATTGCTTTAATTTCTTCGTCTGGAATAATGCGACCTTTTTCAGTATCAACTAACAGCATACGTCCAGGTCTTAAACGATCTTTATATACAACATCTTCCGGAGCAACTGGTACTGCACCAGCTTCCGAACCAAGAATAATATGATCGTCTTTCGTAATGTAATAACGTGATGGACGAAGACCGTTACGGTCAAGCATCGCTCCGATTTGCACCCCGTCAGTAAAGCCCATCGCTGCAGGACCATCCCACGGCTCCATCATCGTACTATGATATTCATAGAATGCTTTGCGTTGATCATCCATGCTTTCATGATTAGCCCATGGTTCAGGAACCATCATCATTGCAACATGAGGAAGAGAACGTCCAGCTAAGGTTAAAAACTCAAATGTATTATCAAACATCGCTGTATCGGAACCGTCAGGTGCGATAATAGGTTTAATTTTTTCTAGATCGTCACCAAATAGCTCACTTTCAAACAATGTTTGACGTGCATGCATCCAGTTGATGTTACCACGCAAAGTGTTAATTTCACCGTTATGAATCATATAGTGGAACGGATGCGCTCTTTCCCAGCTTGGGAATGTATTTGTACTAAAGCGAGAGTGAACAAGTGCAATTGCTGATACAACCTCTGGATTGTTCAGCTCAATATAGAAGGAACGTACTTGTTCAGTTGTCAACATACCTTTATAAACGATTTTGCGAGTTGACATACTTGAGAAATAGAACATTTCACCGCCAGGCATATTACTATAACGAATTGCCTGCTCAGCACGTTTGCGAATCACATACAGTTTACGTTCAAATGCCATTGTATCAGCTAACGCTGCATTACGACGAATAAACACTTGCTCTACGAAAGGTTTTACAGATAACGCTGATTTACCTAGTTTTTCATCATTGGTAGGAACCTCGCGAAAACCAATCAGCTCTTGACCTTCCTCAGAGATGATTGCTTCAAGCTTAGCTTTAATCGCTGCACGTTGCTCTGCATTTTGCGGCATGAACATCATCCCTACCGCATATTGTTCAGGCTGTGGCAATTCAATTCCTTGCTTGCTTAACTCAGCAGCAAAAAATTGATGTGGAATTTGGATAAGGATACCTGCACCGTCACCAGTGTTAGGCTCGCTTCCTTGTCCACCGCGATGCTCCATATTCTCTAGCAAGTGCAATGCCTTACGAATAACATCATGTGATTTTACACCTTTAATGCTGGCAACAAAGCCCATGCCGCAGGCATCTTTTTCAAACTGTGGGTCATATAGCCCTTGTTTAGGCGGTAAGCTTACTGATTGGTTTGTCATCGTATATTTCCCCTCTACCAAAAATTTCCCTTAAACTCTTCTGCTTTGTTTTAACTTATAATAGAATAGGTACAAGGGTTATTCCTCCTTGCCCATATTGTTCACCTAGTCTAAATTCCACTTTATTCATTCGGCAGTCGTTTGTACTTTTTGTGCAAGATAAAGCCGAATTTATTTTTGAATAATTTGATTTTAGCACTTTTTGAACAATAAATACAGAGGAAATTTAATAAAAACCTTGATTTACAAGGAAATAAGAAAGAGAGGATTTGCACTAAATGTATACTAATTTGGATTATGGAAAGCAGAAAACAACTTTGCTAATTGCGTTTTTTTCTGCTGTAGTACTTATTTTTTCTGCATTTTCGCCGTTTTTAAAGGCTGCTGCCCAATCAAATGACAGTATCGAAAAAATGCAAACAGAAAAAAATTTATTTCGTATCGCAGTAATCGGAGATTCTTTGGCGTATGGCTACGAAAGAGGCATTACGGAGGAATCTAAACCTTTTGGAGTCGGAGAACAAATTTATGAACAAGCTTTATTCCAAGGTTATCGTGCCAGCTATGTCAATTATGGAATTAATGGTTTAACTTCTTCTGGATTGTTGAATTGGTTAAACGCTGTTCAAAACAATCAGTCGATTACAGCGGATAAAGTGCAAGCTGGATTGAACAGTCAACGTGCGGTAACACTAATTAACAATACTGCACAATTAAAGACTGATTTATCTGAAGCGAACTTAATTATGCTCGCAATTGGCGGTAATGATTTTCTCAAAATATTATCCCAGCTTGATTTAACTAAAAAATGGAGCGATTATACGCAAGTAGAACGCGAGGAGCTTGAGGCAACGCTTCGCTCAACTACTGATAAGTATATTGAGCAGCTAAATTCAATTTTGGCAATCATTCATAACTTAAACAAGGATGCAGTAGTCGTTACACAAAATCAATATTTGCCTTTGCCAAAAATCTCATTTAATGGTGTGGAATCATATCAAGGAGTGGATAATCAGCTGGCAGAACTGCTTAACGGAGAAAAGGTGAACCTAAATAAGCAGTTTAATGAAGTGTTAGCTAACATGAACAAACAAGGAATGAATATTTCAGCGATTGATGCATCTGCTGTAATCGAAAGCAATGCGATCGGCTTAACAGGAATTGTGCTTAAAGATCCGCATCCTAATTCAGTCGGTTATAAAAAGCTTTCACAAGCATACAGTCAGCTCATTTGGGGCGAATATAAATCTGTTCAACCTCGCAAGCCAGAAATTCCATTATCGGTTGTTGTGAATGGCAAAGAAGTAATTAGCCCATATCCTACCAAGCTAATCAATGGCAGAACTTATCTTGTATTGCGCGATATTACTGATGCGATGGGTGCTAAACTAAAATGGGATAATAAAACACAAACCGCGACTATCACAGTGGATAATCGCGTTGTTGAATTAACTATTGGTTCTGAGAATTATAAAGTTAACGGCGTTGTACATAAGCTTAATGCCGAACCTGCTTTCCTTGCAAAAGTGAACAATGAAAGCAAAACTTATGTACCTGTTGCCGCAATCTCAGAAGGATTAGATTTCTTTGTTGTTTACCAAGCGCAAACAAAAACGGTTTTTGTTAATAAATAGCGCTATAATATGAGTTTTTTGTATAATACCTTTATAATTGATATGTTTTGATGACGTCTTCTAATGCAGCTTTGCTCTTAGCTGCCCAACGGTGTAGCTTATCTAGTCGATAAAGCTCCTGTTCGGCAGCTTGAGCAAGTGATTGCTTATAATCAGGAATTACGCCATGATATGGCTGTACATCTTTAAGCAGCACAGTGGTTTTTTCAGTATATGCTAACGCCCTGCGTTCATGAAACATTGGAACATCAGGATCATAAGGATGATGTAGATCCCCTTGCTCAGGATGCTTAACGACGGCTAATATTTTAACAACAAGACGTTTATCAACTATTTCAAATACTTCACCAATGTATATGCCTGTTCTTACTTGTACTTTAACATGATCGCCAATAGAAAATTCATTTACGTTCATCTTCCTGCCTCCTTCTAAGCTTAATTAAAAAATAATGTAATCGATAGGGCATATAAAATCAAGAAATAACTGGACTTGTGCAACTAGACATATCACAGTAATATGGAAGATAAGAAGAAGGTGAATGCTATGAGCAAGAAAAGAGTATTGCTGCTATCTGAAGGCTTCGGCTCTGGACATACTCAAGCAGCGCATGCTCTTAGTGAAGGATTAAAAACGATTAATCCTGATGTATCTACAAAAGTAATGGAATTAGGCAGCTTCCTTAATCCTGTGATGGCTCCAATTATCATTAATGCTTATCGTAAAACAGTAAGCAAGCAGCCAAAAGTGGTTGGTATGATGTATCGTAGTAATTATCGTAAGCCGACTCATCGAATTACGAAAAGTGCACTTCATCGGTTATTTTATACACAAACGACAAAAGTTATTGAAAGATTGAATCCACAAGTTATTGTTTGTACGCATCCAGTACCAAATATGATAATAGCTAGGCTAAAAGAGGAGGGCTTGGCTACCCCATTATTGACTGTAATAACGGATTACGATGCTCATGGTTCTTGGGTGAACGAAGAAATTAATCGTTACTTAGTCTCATCCAATATTGTTAAGGAACGTTTAATGGAAAAAGGAGTATCAAGTAATAAGATTGCAGTAACCGGTATTCCAATACGTCCAAAATTTTGGACAACAGGCGATAAAGAAGCGATTCGCGCTAAATTTAATTTAAAAAATATGCCTACTGTTTTAATTATGGGGGGCGGCTGGGGCTTACTACACGAAGACAGTGCTTTAAGCTATATGACAAAGTGGCGTGACACAACCCAGCTAATTTATTGCGTCGGCACCAATTCAGAAATGAAAGAAAAGCTTGAAACCGATCCGCTCTTCAAGCATCCTAATATACACATATTCGGTTTTACCCAACATATCAACGAGCTTATGGATATTAGCGATTTACTTGTAACAAAGCCTGGAGGAATGACTTGTACGGAAGGATTAAGCAAGGCGTTACCAATGCTTTTTTATGAGCCGATTCCAGGCCAAGAGGAAGAAAACTGTGAGTATTTTATTAATTTAGGTTTTGGTGAAATGCTTGCAGATCATGATACGGTCGATCGCTGGTTTAAATTAATTCACAACAAGCAAGAACTTACTAACCTGCGCAGCTCACTTCTACAAAAACGAGATAGTAACTACGATCCCTACAATTGTGTAAAAGCAGTGCTGCAATATTTGTAGCTCTGCTTTTTCTACATATTTTTCTATCTATTTTTCTACTTATTAATGAAACTAATCTTTTTTTTATGCGTATTCTATAAAAGGCATATTATGTTGATTTGATATGAGCTAATTTATTAGCTATTAATATTATCTTTTAACAATTTCGGTATTAAATATTAAAGGAGCACGCTATGATGGAACAGTTTGTTGAATTTATGGGCAATTTTGGACCGTTGGGATTGGCGATTCATGCATTTCTTGATGCAGTAATCTTTCCTATTCCAGCGTTTTTCACTCAAGTTTCGTTAAGCATGCTCAATCCTAATAATGCGTTATGGTTAGCTACGTTTGGCTTTATTGCTTGTCTTCTTGGTACACCGATCGGCTATCTTATTGGTAACGTGTTTGGCACGGGCATTCTTAATCGTTTTGTTAAACCAGATATAACAGAAAAAGCAAAAAACTACTTTAAGGAAAAGGGCTCCATTGCAATTTTAATCGGTGCATTTACCCCAATTCCTTTTAAAGTTTTTACAATACTATCTGGTGTATTAAAATATCCATTATGGCAATTGATGGCATATGCTGCGATTGGTCGCGCAACAAAATTTTATGTTGTTGGTGCTCTGTTTTATATGTTTGATAAAGCTGCTGCCAATATGGTTGAAAATGTCTCACTTTATATTTTTATTACGGTTGTTCCCGTTATCGTTATCTTTCTATTGGTACGCAAATGGCTGCGTAAACGTAAAGAGAAAAAAGCAATTGCATTACAAGTTGAAAACGAGCAACAAGCCGAGATGTAACGCTGCTATAGATAAACGGTTAACTAGAAGATATGATTATTTATGGACTTATTAAAATTAAAATGATACATGTTTATAGATGCTGTCTGCACACTGCGGGCAGCATTTTTTGCTTTTATTGCTCAAAAAGAGCGGCAGAAAGCAAATCTCCTTTCTGCCGCCCTATTAACTTGTAACAGTCTTTTATTTTGTCTTATTAATCGTATGAGCTTTCAGCTCTGCTGCATTTTATTTAAGCGCACTGCCGCCATATAAGAAGCGATATTCCCAATGCTTGCCTGTAATTGTATCTGTTCTTACTCCACCGCTATCTTTTGAGTAAGTATGAAGGATTTTACCGTCTCCTAAGTATATACCTACATGAGTAATTTTTGCTGAAGATTTATTCACATTGCTGTAGCTGGATTTGCTGGAACCTTTATATGACATAAAGAACATTAGGTCACCGCGTTTTAGTTGACTAATACTATATTTTGCATTACCTAATTCTTTAACATATGCCCCTTGTTTTCTTGAATCAGCAGGAAGTGTAATACCGAGTGCATCTTTGAATGCTTGTCTTACAAAATCAGAGCAGTCAAATGTTGTTGTTGTATTACGATTAGAACCATATTCATATGGTGTGCCTAAATATTTCATCCCTGCAGCAATAACCTTTTCAACATCTGAATTAGATACTGTACTGCTGTTAGAGGATGTGTTGCTATTAGTTGGTTTGCTAGTTGAAGATGAATTATTAGTACTGCTAGTTGAGCTGTTACTTGTTGAAGATTTGCTACTTATTAATTTTGAATATTTACTTCCGTTAGATATATAACCAGTTTTACCTTTACTGTCTTGAACTTTATACCAGCCGTTAGAAGCTTGTCCAGTTACGGTAACAATTTCACCTTTACTAAGCATTTTTACTTTTGAATAAGATGTACTTGGGCCAGTTCGCAGATTAACCCCCCAAGTAATCTGTCTTTGCTGACTTATGACGCTTGATTCAGCAGCGTGTGTTGTTGGTGCAGCAGCGTAGGACAACCCCCCCACTACCAAGCTAAATGCAAGTGCAGCTTGAGCTACCTTGTATTTAATTGAATGATTCATGTTTTTGTTCTCCTTCCACTTGTTGCGATTTCGCTTTGTTTTAGCGATGTTCACATTATAAAGTTAGAAGGAGCATCCAGGCATCTGACTGCTTGCCTAAAAATTTTTAGCGGAAATGCCCACAAATTCAAGCTTTTCAAAAGTTAGAGAAATCTAATAAAGGATGCCCTTTTAAAATCAGGCATCCTTTTTTTATGATCAAACCCAATATTTTTAAGTTGCTTAAAATGAGAAAAATGAAAACACTCTCATCAAGCTTCATTATTTAAAAAATAACAACATAGTTCAAAAGAACTATTTTTATAGGACTTTAAATTTATTACCTGTAATTACCACTTAGGGATTCTGAATCATAGCGGCTAAATTCCAAGAAATATTTATTATTAAATGTCATATTCTATAAAATCTTTTTTTTCAACATACGGCTCTACATGAACGTTTACATTCAATATATTATGTTTTTTATATAATCTGCGCTCAATTTCATCGCAAATCGTATGCCCTTCAATTAATGAAAGCTCAGGATCGACCATTACAGTTACTTCAACAAGCACATTATTTCCGTGGACACGTGCTTTTAAATCGGTAATTTCACGTACACCCTTTGTATTTGCTACAGTAGCGTGCAGCTTTTTAAGTACTTTTTCATCAATACCATCTGTTAGTGCATGAGTCGAACTATAGAATATCTCCCAAGCTGTTTTACATATAATGAGACCAACAACTAATGCAGCAATCGGGTCAAGCCAAGGCAATCCGAACTGAGCACCAATAATACCTACGGCTGCTCCGATACTGACTAATGCATCGGACAAATTGTCCTTGGCTGCAGCTTTAAGTGCAGCATTATTTATTTTTTTTGCTAAGCTAATGTTATAGCGATATACGATCAGCATAACAGCGGCTGCTCCAAGAGCTACCCATGCAGTAAGCAAGCTAGGAGTTTCTATTTCACCACCAATTAAATTACGCCCAGTTTCCATAATGACTTGAAGCCCAACAGTAGCCATAATAAAGGAAGCAATTAGTGCGGCTATCGTCTCTGCGCGAAAATGTCCATAAGGATGGTCAACATCAGGCGGTTTCTGTGATATTTTTAGACCGATTAACACCGCCACAGAAGCGATAATATCGGTTAAATTGTTATATCCGTCAGCGACTAACGCTCCCGATAGAAAATTATACCCTACCCAGAGCTTAATAGAGGACAGCAGCAAATAAGCAGCAATGCTTATCCATGCTCCTTTCTCCCCTTTTTTTATTTCCTCATACTGTGTCAGTTCAAAAACCTCCTAGCCGATTCTTCCCAGTCAAAATTCACTTGAATATCATAACCGATAAAACCAATGTGGGTCTATAGAAACAGTGTTAACCTTGTACGAAACTTTATGCCCTTATCAACAACTTATGAGTAGGCTAAAAAAATTGACCAAGGGCAATTTTAAAAATTTATTTTATTTCTTTCCTTGCTATAAGCTATACCAATTGCCCTCTTCATCCGCTATACTTAGTTTGATATATAAACAAACTAAAGTGCTGGGAGCAATCTAAACAATGAACGCGATAAGACAAAACATCACCTTAAGACGTTTTTTTCTTTATTATGTATTCATTTATGCCGCTCATGCGATCTACAGTACATTTTTACCGGTATATTTTAATGAAAGTGGCTTTACCTCACTGCAAATTGGGGCGATTTTAAGCTTAGGACCGTTTGTCGCCATGCTGGCGCAGCCGATGTGGGGAGTTTTAAGTGACCGAGCAAAATCTAAAAATTTTGTTTTAATGCTGCTGATTGCTGGCAGCGGTCTTGCAATGCTTCTTTATCCATTCTCAGTTTCATTTATTTATGTTCTGCTAATTACCTGCATCTTTACGTTATTTCAAAGCTCCACGTTTCCAATTAGCGATACGATAACACTTGAAACGATTGATCGATTGCGTTACGGCAGCTTTAGTCATATTCGTATGGGCGGAACATTCGGCTTTGCAATTATGTCATTAGTATTTGGAATGATTGCAGAGCTGCATTTACAATCGATGTTTCCTATTTATGCAGGAATGATGTTGATTTGCTCGCTGCTTGTCTTCTCGTTTCCCTCAGTTGCTGGTCATCAGGTAAAAGGCAAGCCTGTGCCAATGTCTATTATGTTTAAAAATAAAAAGCTTATGCTTTATTTAGGGTTTAACTTTATATTGCAAATTACATTAGGCTATTATTACTCATTTTTCCCGATTTATTTTCAAAATATGGGCGGAAGCAGCAGTCTGCTTGGGTGGTCAATGGTCATTTCCTCATTAGCAGAAGTGCCATTTCTGCTATTTGCAGATAAAATTTTCAAACGAGTATCTACCCATATTGTGTTAATTGGTGCAGCGGTTGCAACTTTGCTTCGTTGGCTTTTCTTCTATTGGATAAGCTCTCCTGTGTGGGCTTTGCCTGTTCAGCTCCTGCACGGAGCAATGTTTATTGTACTTACAGTTACAATGGCAACTTACATTAATCGCGAAATTCCAAAGGAATTGAAGGCAAGCGGTCAAACCTTCAATGGCTTATTAAACCTCGGGGTCGCTCGTATTATCGGCAGTATTGCTGGCGGGGCAGCCATTGACAACTGGGGAATACGCAATGTGTTTTTATATAATGCGATTATTGTGCTTATTAGCATTATTTTATTTATTATTATCGTTTGGCGGATGCAGCAGCGTGAGAAATTAATCGCTGTACAACAAGAACGTTAATCTGCTATTTCCTGAAAAGTTACCTGCTATTTATAAAGAAATAAACTTAAAAAAGCTTCTAATCGGCTAGATAGACCTTTTAAAAAGTCTTTCAGTTCGATTAGAAGCTTTTATATTTAACTGGTTTAATTGACGTTAATCAAGCTATGGCTGCACCAGACTAAGCTGTCACTTACGCTAAAGCACCGCCATACATTTTTTCACGCAATGCTTTAATTTCATCACTTTCAAGATACTCATCATAAGTCATTAAGCGATCAATTACACCGTTTGGTGTAAACTCAATGATACGATTTGCTACAGTTTGCACAAACTGATGGTCATGAGAAGTGAATAAAACAGTGCAATCTGTTTCAATTAAGCCATTGTTTAGTGCTGTAATTGATTCTAGATCCAAGTGGTTAGTAGGCTCATCCATAATAAGGACGTTAGCGCCCTCTAGCATCATTTTTGACAGCATGCAACGCACTTTTTCTCCCCCGGACAATACGCTAGCTTTTTTTAAAGCCTCGTCACCTGAGAATAGCATTCGACCAAGGAAGCCGCGTAAAAATGTTTCATCTGGATCTTTTGAATATTGACGCAGCCATTCTACAAGATTAAGCTCTACGCCATCAAAGTATTTGGAGTTGTCTTTCGGGAAATAAGAACGAATTGTTGTAACTCCCCATGAATACGTACCTGCATCCTGCTCGCGTTCACCAGCAATTGTTTCAAAAAATGCAGTCTTCGGCAGTCCGTTTGGACCTACGAATGCAACTTTATCACCTTTATTGATGGTTAGTGTCAGGTTGTTAATAAGAACTTCGCCATCAACTGAAATCGTTAAGCCTTCAGTAAGCAATAGCTGTTTACCAGCTTCACGCTCCCCTTTAAATTGAATAAACGGATATTTACGATTGGATGGACGAATATCCTCAAGAGTAATTTTATCAAGCAACTTTTTACGAGAAGTTGCTTGTCTTGATTTTGATTTATTCGCACTAAAGCGTTGAATAAACGCTTGAAGCTCTTTAATTTTATCCTCTTTGCGTTTGTTTTCAGCACGCATTAGCTGCAAAGCAAGCTGACTGGACTCATACCAGAAATCATAGTTACCAACATATAGTTGAATTTTACCGTAATCAATATCGGCAATATGGGTACATACTGTATTTAAGAAGTGACGGTCATGGCTGACAACAATAACCGTACCTTCATATTTAGCAAGAAAATCTTCTAGCCAACGGATCGATTCAATATCAAGATGGTTGGTAGGCTCATCCAGTAATAGAATTTGTGGTGAACCAAATAATGCTTGGGCCAGCAATACGCGAACCTTTTCATTACCTTCAAGTTCAGCCATTTTTTTATCATGCAAATCTGTAGTAATGCCTAGACCATTAAGCAATTCAGCTGCTTCAGCTTCAGCTTCCCAACCGTTCATTTCGGCAAATTCAGCTTCAAGCTCACCAGCACGCATACCATCTTCATCAGTAAAATCAGCTTTTGCATATAAAGCCTCTTTTTCCTTCATAACATCATAAAGTCTTTTGTGACCCATGATTACAGTTTCTATTACAGTAAACTCGTCATATTCATAATGGTTTTGTTTCAATACTGCTAAACGTTCACCTGGTGTAATATGAACTTCACCTTGAGAAGGTTCAACTTCACCAGATAATATTTTAAGGAAGGTTGATTTACCTGCACCGTTAGCGCCAATTAAACCGTAACAGTTACCAGGAGTGAATTTAATATTAACATCTTCAAAGAGCGCACGTTTGCCAAAGCGCAACGTGATGCCACTTGTACTAATCATTACGTTATCCCGTCCTTCTCTACATTCTCATTCCTGACTATTATAGCATAGTCTTCAATATAAAACTTCCGTTTCTGCTGAAAAAATGACATTCTTGTTACAGAATCGGCGAAATTTAGCTTTAACATACGTCATCATTTTGATATTTTAAAAATAACTGATAAGCTTAATATAAATGTACAATATACAGCTGCAACTAAATAGTGTTTATTTATTTCCATACATGCACTGTTCCAAATAGGAGGTTTAATAAATATGAAACTACTTTCCATCGAACCAACGCCAAGTCCCAATTCGATGAAATTGAACTTAGATGAAACTTTGCCGCGCGGACGTCGCTTAACCTTTACTGCGAAAGAAGCAGAAAATACTGCTGAACCTTATCGCAGCTTGCTTTCTATTAATGGTGTGAAAGGATTATTCCATACTGCTGATTTTATAGCGCTTGATCGTAAGCCTGGCGCAGATTGGGCAAGCATTTTAGCAGAGGCTCGCACCATTCTCCAAGCAGAGCAAGAGCTTGTAGCTGGAGTAGGCCAGTCTAACACAAGCTATGGCGAAGCTCAGGTGCTTGTGCAAATGTATCGCGGCATTCCAATTCAAGTGCGCGTACGTACAATAGATGGCGAAACACGCGCAGCATTACCGCAAAAATTTGTTGATGCAGTAACTAAAGCAGCTGGTTCTACGATGATTCGCGAACGAAAGCTGGAAGAATTCGGTGTACGCTACGGAGCTCCAGAAGATATTGCCAATGAAATCGTACAAGAGCTTGATGCCAGTTATACGAATGAACGACTAGAGGAGTTAATTGCAGCGTCTCTTGCTCTGGGAACGGATGTTACAAATCCGCCAGAGATTGTTCGTCCTGAACCATTAAATGGTCAAGCGGTCTTAGAGCAATTTAAATCTGATGATTGGAAAACTCGCTATGCTGCCCTTGAACGCTACGTCTTAGATGATGATGCGGTTACGGTGCTTACACAAGCTTTGCAAGATAGCAATGCATCAGTTCGCAGACTTGCCGTAATCTTCCTTGGTGATATGGGCAATGAAAAAGCAATGCCTTTGCTCTATCAAGCGCTTGAGGATTCTTCTCCGTCTGTGCGTCGTACTGCAGGCGATACGTTATCTGACCTAGGAAACCCAGAAGCTATTCCGCATATGATCAAAGCTTTATCTGATAAAAACAAGCTTGTTCGTTGGAGAGCAGCCCGCTTCCTCTATGAGGTTGGTGACGAAACCGCATTAGATGCCTTGAAAATTGCAGCAACAGACCCTGAGTTTGAAATTCAACTGCAAGCTAAAATTGCAATTGAGCGAATTGAGCGCGGTGAAGAAGCAGCAGGAACAGTTTGGCAGCAAATGACCGCCGCTCGTCAAAAAGACAAACAATAAATAATAGATAAAAAGAAAAGATTTCTACATTTTAGGTTAGGAATAACTAACGTGTAGAAATCTTTTTTCTTTTACAATTCATTTAATGCAACAACTTCTCCATTCACTTTTACAGCATATTGACAGTCTAACTTTCCGCATAATACATAGTTACCTTGCGCAACATCATAAACATAGCATGGTGTTAGTTCAATAAAGTCCCTTAATTTCTTATATGCTTCTTCCTTTGAAACCTCTATTTTCTCTGTTGCCTTTAAATTCATGTACATTCCTAACAAAGACTTATTATCCATATAATTCAATACTTGATAAGTCTCTGAATCTATGATTAGCTTCAATTTTCTTATAAATACTCGCTCTTTCTGTTCTTTAAAAGTTAAGGTTGCATGAATGTATCCATTATCACGATATAGTGACTTTAATACCCATTTCCCTGAATCATTGGAGTATTGTTGACTAAGAAATGTTATAACGTTATTTACACACTCGTTAATTTCTTCATCAGTAATTGGTCGCAAATTTGGATCTGGTTCACGCTGAAATGCTTGTTCCGGAGTGACCTTAGTAGTGAATGATATTTGTTTGCTTTGGAAAGCTTTTTCGCTAGGAACGTCCCATTCTATTACTTTGTCCATCTGTATAGCTAATTTATCTTCGATTGGAGCGAAAGGCAATGTAGAATGACCATTATTCTTAATATAAATCTCTTCAAAAGCATATGCTGGCACAAGTTTCTGTTGCTCAATATTCGGAAACTCAATTAACTTTAATTGCTCCATAACTAACGGTTTAATTTGATCAATAGAAAGTGAAAATTGCTCTTGTATTACTAATTTCTCTGGGGGAAACTGTCCAAAAACAGAAAATAATATAAGTCTGCCCTCGTCATCCAGTTTTAGTTCAATACTGCCTGATGGAGAAACTGCAACGCCATTTATACATTCTCTAAAATGAAGCTCTCTTTCTTTCTCCTTCCAGAACACAAACTGTCTTCCGTAATTCAAACCTGTTTCATTCTCAATCCACTTGATAATTTCATCCCTATTATTCTTATCAAACGATATACTGTCTACGGCTGATATACCGTTAGTAAAGATGACTCGTTTTGTTTTTCTTGAATGGATATCAATCTCGATACAGACAGTCCCCTCAGGATTAAGGATTTCATCTTCCCAATTTACAATATGATTTGGGAACCATTCCATGCTTAGGGTATAAACTGTATCTTTGAAAAGTGTCGAACTGCGATAAATATCCCATGCATGTAAATTATATTGGTGCAAGCCAAATTTTTCTTTTGTAAAATAAACGAGTTCTTCTATTCTCTTATCCATCTAATATACTCCCCTTTACAAAAGAATACTCATCCAATATGATGTCAGATGAGCCTCTGGTATAGTTCACAATTAATCAGTTGAGTGTTTAAATTAATAAACTCATCTAATCTATCTAGTGTTCACTATGATTAATTGCTTGCGATAATAGAGAGATAACATGGCTGTCGTCACAGGAGTAAATCATT
The DNA here is from genome assembly GCF_057221655.1 of Paenibacillus sp. plas6. Lineage (NCBI taxonomy): Bacteria > Bacillati > Bacillota > Bacilli > Caryophanales > Paenibacillaceae > Paenibacillus > Paenibacillus sp. plas6. The sequence continues at coordinate 755,876 of NZ_CM170151.1, forward strand.
GCTGTACCAACGCGTCGACTCTTAACTAATCGCAGCATTCGTAAAAAGCTTAGCTGATGAGAAACAGCAGACTGCGACATCTCTAATAGCTCAGCAATATGATTAACTGAGCATTCCTCCTGTGAGAGCAAGTATAATATTTTTATTCTGGTTGGATCAGACAAAGCTTTAAATATTTGTGCAACATTTTCTACTGTTTCTTGGCTTAAAAAGCTATGATCCTTGGCCTCCATTGTCTTCCCACCTTCGTAACAACGTGCATTCAATTCTAAATTGTTGTGCAGTTTCATGTAATTGTCAAGCAACTAGTAGGAAATCGTTAAATTTATAGCCAGATCCCCTTGCTCATTAAATTCATAATAGCTCATTTTATAGGAAAGAGCTGTCTTTAATGATCGCAAAGCTTTTTCTATATCTTTCTCTACTGTACTTCCATTGTGATAAACAAATTGAATCTGCTTCTCTCTATTTGCTACTGCTTCTTTCAACAGCGATTGCAGTTTTTCATAGGAAGTAATCTGATACTCATCATCGTACCAATGAAAACCTAGCTCCTTACGAAACGCCTGCAATTGCTCATATTGTTTTGATGATGGCTTTAGCTGACTCGCAGCTTCAAGTAATGTCTGCTTATAGCTTACTTGTGCTACAGGATAGTTGCCCTGCCACACATGATCCTTCGCCAGCTCTTTATCACTGACTAAGTAATAACGATAACTGACTTCATCAGCCGCCTGACCAATAGGATCATCCCATGTGAGATCAAGCTGATACCATTTGTCATTTAGCAAAATCATATTCCAGGCATGTTCCTGTCCTTTAGCTGTTCCTTCAACAATTCGCACGTCAAAGCCAGCTTCACTGTACAGCATATAACCAAGCATTGCATAACCTTGACAAACAGCCATACCTTCGGTTAATGCCTCGTAAGCCGTATAGCGGTTCAAGCTTTCATCATATTGAACATGCGTCACAACCCAATCATGAATAAGCTTCACTTGCTCATCCTTGCTATACTGAGATAAATTCATCTCGGCAATAAGTGCTTTAGCAAACTTTTTCACATAATCACTCATTGCTTTATCTTCACGGAAATCAAAATTTAGCTTTACTTCATTAGAAAGCAAATTGTTGCTAACTGTGTAACTATAGGATGCCATCGCAAATCGCGCATACTCATTTAGCTCAAAAGCTTGTTTAAGCCAATTAACAAGTTGATCAGATACTTTGCGATATGAACCCTCAATCCGAAAAGTCGTACTAGACTTACGTTGCTCTAATTCATTGGCCAAAAAATTGATTATCCCTTGCTCATCATCTGTCGTGAGTTTAGAAGGCACATCATATTTACTGCTAGACGCTGAATCTGCCTCTATTTGAATATCCTCTAAATTAAATTGATTTCCTGCACTAGCATTTCCATAATTCGCCTCTGTCCCTGCCCGAATTGCCGCAGTAAGTTCACCCTCTGCTGCAGCTTCCTCGGCAAGTCGTTGTTCAATGCTATCTAATTCCTCTTTCAGCATCGTTCCAGCTTTTTGTACGATACTTTCCACTGAACTTGAAATTGTTTCGATAATAGCAGTTTTGGACTCTCCGTTGATTTGCTGCAGCCATTGATAGGAAAAGTAGACAAGCACTCCTAGAATGATAAGACTAAATATTCTTCTCATAGCTGCCCTCCTCATTTCGATAGCTTTCTATTTCTAGTATCTACTATTATCTTCTAGTTTTATACGTTACAAATCAGAAATTGCTTCAATATATTGCTTAATAGTATCTTTAATTTGCTGAAACTTCCCTTCACGAGCTAATTGTAAATCTACTAGTTTTGTTCCCATGCCAACCGCATTAGCTCCTGCGGCAAAATAATCGCGAATATTATTTATGTTAACGCCGCCTGTTGCGATAATCGGAAATTTATCGATAGGTCCGCGAATTTCACGTAAATAATTTATACCGAGTGAAGCCATTGGGAAGAGCTTAACAGCATCAACCCCTGCCTTCTTTGCAGCAATAATTTCCGTTGGTGTCATAACTCCTGGCCACATCGGTATATTATGCTGCTGTGCGTACTGGATTGCCTCAATGTCCAAATTAGGAGAAATTAAAAACTGTGCTCCTGCAGCGATTGCACGTTTAGCATGCTCAAGATCAATAACGGTGCCTGCCCCAACATACGCTTGATCGGCAAACTTAGTTCTCCATTCCGTGATCATATCTTCGGCACCAGCCGTATTCATTGTAATTTCCATAAATTTAATTCCACCATCAATAATCGCCTGTCCTAGCGGCAGCGAATAATGAGGCTCGACCCCTCGCAAGATGGCGATAATTTTATGGTTTTTCAATTCTTCTAACAATGTATTGCTCATTTTATAGCTCTCCCTTCGCTTTGGCTTGCCAGTAGCTCTGTAATATTTTCAAAAATAGATTAGGAAACGGCAGACTGTTCATATCCTGCTCGGAAATAAATCGCACTTCCTCCTGCTCGATGACTTCATCTGATTCAAGCTTGTAAGCTTGCTTTTCCTCTGCAACAAGCGTTGCATCATTTATGTTAAGTTCAGGATCATTTTCCGCAATAAAAAACCGCATATTCCAGCGAATATGACTAAAAATATGATCTTGGTCGATAAACCATTTGTGCGGTTTAATAAGCAGATTATGCCTTATATGAACATCTTCGGCAATTAGTCTCCCCAGCTGCGGCTGCTCCTTTAAATCATTTTGAAACAACGCTTCATGCTCCTCAGATACTAGCACATGCGGCAGTTCCCACATTCCAGCAAGCAAACCTTGTGCGGGACGCTGACGAACTAATATTTTACCTTTATGCTCGCCATTCCCTTCAATGATCACTGCAACTCTATATTCTACTCGAGCTTTCTTTGCTTTAGACTTAATTGGTAGCTCCTGCTCTCTTCCTTGCAGGCGCGCCTCGCAATGCTCCATAACTGGACAAAGCAAGCAGTTCGGATTTTTCGGCGTACAAGTTAATGCTCCTAACTCCATTAAAGCTTGATTAAAATAGCGAGCTTCTCCTTGAGGAATCATGCTCTCGACCAGATGCTCTAGCTTCACACGAGTAGATGCTTTAGCAATATCGTCTTCTAAAGCGAAAAATCTTGATATTACTCTCATTACATTGCCGTCCACTGCAGGAACCGGTTCATTAAAGGCGATACTCATAATTGCACCGCAAGTATATGGCCCTACTCCCTTTAATGTCGCAACTTCCTCCTTTGTTGAAGGAATTACCCCTTGATGAAGCTCCATGACCATTTTTGCGCCAGCCTGCAAATTTCGTGCGCGCGAATAATAGCCTAATCCTTCCCAGCATTTTAGCACTTCCTCCTCTGGAGCTTCTGCTAAATGCTTAACGGTAGGAAACTTACTTATAAATTGCTTAAAATACGGAATAACCGTATCAACTCTAGTTTGTTGAAGCATGATTTCTGAAACCCAGACGCGGTATGGATCATGATTTTCTCTCCAAGGTAAATCTCGCTTAATATGATGATACCATTCGAGCAAATTTTCTCCGTACCACTGTTTTTTTTGCTCCATGCTTAATTGTGTCATATTTATAAACCGCCTTTAATCTAGCTTGATATTGCGCTTGTTTCATCTATAATAGTTGATAATTGCTTTACTATTATAGCATGTCTTCTAATAAGGAGGAGGCTACATTGAAACGGTTCACGATTCTCTTACTAATGATTTTTGCAATTGTCGCACTGCTTGCTAGTTGCGGCCAAAGCAAAAATAATAACAACGTTACGATAGATCAAGCATCTACCAAAGTCGCAAATGTATATAAAGCAAATTGTATAAGCTGTCATGCTCTCGATTTATCGGGAAAAATGGGAGATGCGACAAATTTACAGCAAGTATATACACGTCTAAGTGAAGAGGAAATTGCAACTAAAATTATGACCGGCGGGAAAACAATGCCATCTTTTAAAGAGCGGCTTACGGAAGATGAAATAAAAGGACTGGCTGCCTGGTTAGCGAAACAGGAATAGGCTTGAAGGAGGTGTAAAGGGATTGGATTTTATTTTCTTTCCAGAATTAATAATTGTATCAGTAATCCTAATCGCGCTTATCATTGGATTATGTTATTTATTTTATAGATTAGGCAAAAGCAGCAGACAAAAATAGACTTGTTAAATCTATGATTTATAAAATAGAAAAGCCTTAGTCCTAGAAAATCCAGAACTAAGGCTTTATTTTTTAGCAATAAGGATTAATGAAAATTGCTGCTTATCTCTTCTACAATTACATAAGCAGATGCTAGCTGACGTTCATGCGTTATAGATAGATGAATAGCAAGCTCTTGCTCAATCATCCCAAGACGTTCAAGCGCTGCTTGACTTACTTTACAGATAGGCTTTCCTGATGGTTGCTTATTTATTTCAATGTCTTGAAAACTAAGCAATCCGCCAATCCCACAACCGAAAGCTTTACTAACAGCTTCCTTGGCAGCAAACCTTCCCGCTACATATTCTGCTAGCCGCGGCTTTGCTGCTCCATTTGCAGCTTCCATTTCAAGCGGTGTTAAAATTCTCTGAAGAAATTTCGTACCAGCCTTGCTATTTAAAATTTTCTCAATACGTTCAATCGAGGTCAGATCATGACCAATTCCGAGTATCATCTCACTAGTCCTTCCTTGCTTGAGCATCTTTAACATAGCCACTATGTTCGAGCAGCAGACGTCGTGGAATAAAAGAAGTAAGCTCTTGCTCGCTAATAGGCTTACTAATATAATAACCTTGGATAAATTGACAGCCCAACTCATCCAGCAATTCTAATTGGGTATTATCTTCTACTCCCTCTGCCACAATACGCAGATCAAGACTTTTAGCAATATTTATTATCGCATTTACAATTTTATATCCTTTATCATCTGTAACCATTTCCCTCACAAAACTTTTATCTATTTTCAAAATTTCTATTGGGAAGTTTTTTAATACGGATAATGAAGAATAACTTATACCAAAATCATCAATTGCTACTGATATTCCTAGCTTTCGTATTTCTTCAATTGTATTTAATACAGAGTAGGACTGATCGATAATCGTAGATTCAGTTATTTCAAACGTTAAATATGCAGGATTCATTCCTGTTTCCTCTAAAATATTTTTTACGCTTGAAAGAAATTGAATCGATTTTAACTGTATTCCTGATATATTAATTGAAATTTTTATAGGTTCTAAGCCTTGATTAATCCACTTTATCCCTTGCTCGCAGGCAGCTCGGAGAACCCATTCACCAATCGGTACAATAAGTCCAACTGACTCTGCAGTCGGAATAAATTTGTCTGGTGTTAGAATTGTTCCGTTTTCCATGCGCAAGCGAAGCAGCACCTCAACGCCATAAAAACGCTTTGTATTAGCATATACCTGTGGCTGATAAAGCAGCATAAATCGCTCATTTATTAGTGCATCTCGTAAAATTTTCTCCATTTTACGTTTGTTATTTTGAAAGTTAACCATTGTGGGCTCAAACTTCATATAGTTATTCTTTCCATTATGCTTCACTTGATATAACGCTAAATCAGCTTTTTTCAATAGCTCATCATATTCATTGCCATCGTTTGGATACAAGCTAATTCCGATACTTACTGATAAGTTAATATCATCATTGATTTGATTGGATTGCTTGTTAATTTCAGAGGCAAGATGAGATACAAACTGATCTACCTCTTCAATAGATTCATAATGAAACAATATTACAAACTCATCACCGCCAAAGCGAGATATATGATCCTGATTTTTTATATTGCTTAATAGCACCTGCGTCAGCCGATCAATAAGCTCATCACCAACATGATGCCCATACAGGTCGTTGATTAGCTTAAAGTTATCGATATCCAACACACATAGTGCAAATTGTTTCGCACCATTTTGAATAACTGATTGAATCGCATCATAAAAGCTTCGTCGATTTACAATATCGTTCGATTTTCCTTTATCAATGGCAGCAAGATTTTGCGAAACATTTCGTACTGTTCCTATCAGCTTATGTATATTGCCCATATGATCGCGCGTACTTTCAGCACTTACATTAGCTAAAAAATAAGTATCGCCAACATCTTTAACACGTAGCTCTGTATAAAATGGTTTATTTTCTCGATAGTGCTCATAAAAATGCTTACGAAGCTGTGGAATGTCGTCTGCATGAATAATTTGCTCTAATCCTAACAACGGCGAATCATTAACTTGAACGAGTTTAATTTTGCGATTAAACCAAATTTTTCGCTTTTCAAAATCTAGCTCGAATAATATATCCTCCGTCAAACGGTTATGGACCTCTTGGCGTTCCTTAAGCTCTTGCTGCTCTTTCTTAAGCTGACCTACTTCATTCAGCAAGGCAAAACGATCAAATGTATTCGATATAATATCAAACAAATGAACAATGCGCATATACTCTGAGCTTCGCGTCAACGTTTTCTTGAATGAGGTACCAAATGCAAGCAAGCTCCAATTATTCTGCTTAAAGCGATACGGAATAACATACACAACCTCATTGTGCCCCGAATCGTTTTTTGAGGCTATGATAGGAGGATTATCTTGCAATGCCTCGTATTGCTCTACAATAAGCTCATTCATTAAATTCATGCCCGTTGTAAAATTAAAATACTCGATCACAGCTAGTCTTGGCTCTTTCTTGGAATTATAGCCTTGCTGCTGCATCAATGCGCCCCAATTAAAATAATTTTCAAGAAGATGAGCTAAATCTCGCACATGTTTAAATTGGTAATTTAATATATAACGATTAAATTCAGAATTACTGCTATATTCCGTACGCAATGCATTGATATGATTTGCATATTCAACTGCATCGATTTGCTCCCGCTCAGCTTCACTGACTTCTACGCCACAGCCGCATGATTGGCGGATAACTAAATTGCAAGGCAATACATCTAATGTAAAGGATGGTTCACCATTGATTCTATCCAATAAACGTTCAATTGCTATCTTTAATAATTGTTCTAAATTTTGCTCAATGCTTGTGATGGGAACAAGCGAATGACGAGCAGTACAGGAATTATCAAAGCCGATCAAAGCTAAATGTTGTGGAACCTCGTAGCCGTTTTCTATTAGCTTTTGTATAATACCGAAAGCACACATATCGTTACAGGTCAAAGCAGCAGTAATTGGAAAACATTGATCAATAATTTGCTCAGCAATCTGTTTTCCGCCTAATGCCGACATATCTCTTTTGTTGTAAACAAAGCTTGGTTGCACAGAAAGACCTAAATCGTGCATTGCTGCTATATAGCCTTTATAACGTGCATACATATCTTCTATTGTTAACGAACCAATAAAGCCAATTTGGCGATGTCCATGCTCATAAAGATGCTGAACAGCTTCATACGCAGCCTTTTCGTTATCGACAGTGACCATACTGCCTTTCATATTTAGCTTACGCAGATCTTTTGAAACAGCAACAACTGGTTTATGATAATAATCTTCAAGCTGTTTTAAAAAATGATCCTCTACGGCATGACTAATTACGACCCAGCCATCAACGATGTTCATAGCGATAGGAACATCGTATAATTTTCCGCCAGTACGAATAATAATGAGGTTAACGTTAAATTGATTAGATAGCTTATGAATGCTTTGTATGATTTCTGTATAATAATTTCCGCCTAGAAAAGGAGTTAAAACGCCGATAGTAAGCTGACGCTCCATGCTATTTCCTCCTCTTTCACCCCATAATATTCTGACTATATTTGATGAAATTATAGCATAATTAAACACACTATTATATACGAAATGCTAATTTACTCATAACACGACAAAAACCTATCGTAACTGTAATTACGATAGGTCTTTAAGTTTAAATACCTGGTATAGGTGAACGTTTATGTTCAGTTTTCAAGTATTGACGTTCTAATTTTTCACGAACATCGGCTGGAATTTCTTTCCCCTCCAAATAATCGCTATTGTGATCATAAGAAATTCCTAGCTCATTTTCATCTGTTTGACCTTCCCACAAACCTGCAGTAGGAGCTTTAGTCAATACAGATTCAGGTACACCGAGTTCTTTACCTATCAATTTTACTTGTCGTTTATTAAGAGTGCTTAACGGAGTAATATCTACAGCGCCATCTCCCCACTTCGTATAAAAGCCTGTAATAGCTTCAGAGGCATGATCAGTACCGACAACAAGTAGATTTAATTCGAATGCCAAAGCATACTGTACAACCATGCGTGTACGTGCTTTTACATTTCCTTTACCGCCACGGCTAAGATGTTGCGGACGCCCGATTGATTTTAATGCATGCTCGGTTTCAAGCGCAATCTCATCAACTGCTTCCTCAATATTTGTCTCAACTGTATGCTCAAGGTTAAATGCTTTTGCAACTGCATAGCTATCAGCAATATCGGACTGCTCCCCATATGGCTGGAATACGCCCAGCGTCATATATGGCCTGCCTGTCTCTTTAGTAAGTTCATCTGTTGCCAACTTACATAGACCAGTAGCCACAGCGCTGTCAACGCCACCACTGATCGCAATTAATAGCCCATTGCTTCTAGCGTCAAGAACATATTTTTTTAAGAAATCAACACGCTTACGAATTTCTGCTGCAGGATCAATGCTAGGCTGTACACCTAATCGCTCGATAATTTGTTGTTGTAATGTTGTCATATTATTTACAAAACTTGTCAAACACATTGATTAATTCGGCAGCAATTTCAGAAGCTGTACGATTTTCAATGCTATGACGCTCCATAAAGTATACAAGTTCTCCGTCCTTCATTAACGCAATTGAAGGAGAAGACGGCGGATATGGTGCAAAATATTCACGAGCTTTCGCTGTAGCCTCTTTATCCTGTCCAGCAAATACAGTAAATAAATGATCCGGCACTACTTCATGTTCCAAAGCAATCGCGACGCCTGGGCGAGCATTTCCAGCAGCACAGCCACACACAGAGTTAACTACAACAAGCGCAGTACCTTTCGCATTGGGAAGATGTTCTTCAACTTCCTCTGGTGTACGTAACTCTTTAATACCGATGCTTGTCAATTCATCACGCATTGGCTGAATCATATCAAACATATATCTTTCAAATGACATTGACATCAATAACACTCCTTTAAAATTCGATCGTACTTAATTATACCGTTCATTTGTAAAACAACGCAACACATCACTATTGTAATTTACTTAATAATTACAAGCAAATATGCTACTATTCTTAGAGAAGACTAAATCATGAGGTAAAGAATATGAACTACGACATCGTAATTATTGGCGCTGGCTCAGCCGGTCTGATGGCGGCAGTAGCTGCCGGTCAGCATGGAGCAAACGTCTTATTAATTGATAAAGGAGATCGCCTTGGACGCAAGCTTGGTATTTCAGGCGGCGGCCGTTGCAATGTAACGAATAATAAAGAAATTGATGATCTAATTAAAAACATCCCCGGTAACGGCAAGTTTTTATATAGCGCATTATCTACATTCAGCAATTATGATATTATTGCTTTCTTTGAATCACTGGGCATTGCATTGAAGGAAGAGGATAATGGACGAATGTTTCCTGTTTCCAATAAAGCAAAATCTGTCGTTGATGCACTTGTCGGCAAAGTAAAAGCATTAGGGGTTCAAATTCGCGTAAATAGCCCTGTTGCTGATGTATTGTACGAAAATGGTGCTGTAAAAGGGGTCGAGCTGCAAACTGGCGAGAAATACGGGTGCTTAACCGTTTTACAGAAGTTTAGATGAGTTTGAACCTTGATTTTTATGGGCTTTTCCAAAATCAACGAATTCAATAAAACATAACCGAATTCATATTTGGGGGCATTTTGGGGGCGCAATTGGGGGCGTCCCCCTTTTTTAATACCCACTTCGATAATAGTGAATCGAAATAAGCATGATAGGCATTATTAGGAACCTTAACGCTCACAACCTTTTCATAAGTAATGTTCATACCTAATAGGATAGCTTCAATCCAATAACTCAGTTTTACAAATTCAATTTCAGTACCAAATAAAATTTCATGGTCAAACACTCTATCTCCCTCCTTCATATTACTGGTATAATCTTCTTATCGCATATAAGAGGTGAGAACTATTTGAAGGTAATCCGAGTGAGTTGTAGGCTCGGAGAATGGATTACAAAAAGGGGTTTAACCCAAGCTGAATACGCCGTTAAAGCTAATAGATCCGCTAGAATGATTTCCTACTTTTGCACGAATGAACGCCCCATGCATCCAGAGGACATATTTCTAGCTGAGTCTATATTAGACATTACATTCGATCAGCTATATGTATTCGAGATCTCCGAGTAAAGAGCGGCCTAGTGTCGCCACAACTAATCAGGAACAAATAGTTCTTTATGATAAGAATTTTATCACACCCCCAACATAACGCATGTCACAACTTGTCGAAAATTGATTTTGAAATTTTTTACAGCAATTTTAATGAATTCAAATTAAAAACCATTAGCCAAATACAATCACTAAACAGTCTTTAGCCGAAGCTGCTCGAAAACTTTCAGGAAAACAGGTTTACAGTGATGATTTTTGGACATGATAAAAAGCTGCTACCTTTACAGTAACAGCCTACTTAAACGGCACCATGAATAAGTTGTCTTTTTTATCCCACTTAAGATAACCTTCTTTAACAAGCCAATTGATCGAATCTTTGACCTGTTGCTCAGTCCGCATAGAATAACGAGCAATGAGGGCGACATCAAGCACGAACCATTCGTACTTGTACTTATTACCGATTATACGGTATATTTTACGTGTAGTATCGTCTAGCATGGTTCTAAGTCCTCCAACTCCACCGCTTCAATTTCATCGATGTTAAACCACTCACCATCAACTTTGAATTGTTCGTGTAGACGACTAACGTTTTCTACAACGCCTACTATTCTCAACGTCTCAAAGGGATCATACATCCGTATAGAAAGTGGTACATTAAACCTCATTGACTGTTGCAATGCTCTGTTGATCTGCTCAAGCTCTTGTTCATCTAACTCTACACGTTGTTTGCGTTGTTTCTCAAGATCAAATTCATTTAATGCCCTAACATGTTCCGGCAGCATCATTCGACTACCTTCCCACATTCCATTTCCACTTAGCTTGCTTGCCATACCTTAACTTCCATCAAACTGATTGCTTATAACGATTAACTTGCTTAAACATGCCTAGCAGTCCTGGGCTAAGCTCTTCCATGTATACAACACCAGCACGATTAAAAGTCCTTACGCTATTTTTTGTGTAGCAATAAGCCATGAATTTTTCTTCACCCATTGCAATGACTCTTACATTGCGAATACTTACTTCACGCTTGCTATCGATATAGATTAATTGGACGATCTTGCCGATATAATTCTGCATAAACGTCTCACCTCATTTGATTTATATGAGGTTTATTATATACGAACATTTGTTCTATTTCAAGGAGGGTGTTTACGTTGATAATTAAATTATATGGTGCGGAGTTTGAAATAAAAGGATATTCAGTTATTGAGGGAAACATCACTAAAGCATTTGCAGTGAACGAAAAAGGCGATATTTTTATACTATCATGGAGAACTGGGAAGGAACCTGTACAGGGGAATGTTACTCTCGTGAAACTGGATAATGATTTGTAGGAGGAATGTTGATGAAGAAGATTTTAATCGCGATAATGTTTCTTATTACGCTTTTTGGGTGTGCTATCATTTTGATGTTAGCTCAAATTATATCTGACTTAGACGGCGGAAGTTTATTCGGTCAAATTCCAATTATGGTTTATCTCATATTTATTGTGGCTGTATGTGTTGTTGCCTGGGCTCTTTCTGATTGAAAACGAGAAAGGCCCCTCCACCATAAAGGCGGAGGGGTTTTGTGTATTTATTTAGTAAGTTTTAACTATCTAATTTGAATTTCATGACTTTTCTTTCCATGTCCACTTAGCAGTTGTAGAAATTGAAATCATATCATTTTTTTATTTGTAGCAGTTGCATTTTTAGGAGGATTTACAGCAAGTATCATCTCAATTAATTGTCTTCTATTAATAAGCTTCACAACATTGGATTGGGACCTACCATTTTTTCAATCTCTGCAATACCTTTGAAGAAAATTTTGATAGGTTTATTTTTAATGCGTATCATCAACTTCACTTAAATAAAATTACTTATATTGTATTTTATAATCACTTTTGGAGTAATTCAAGAAAAAACTTCAAACTACTATGAAGCTAAATTATTGTAAACTATTTACAATTAAACCTAAATATATTAAAGTTGTTTTGTAATATCATGGTTTTACATCCATTTTTTATGGTGCACTATCCATGATCTAATTAAATTATGAAAGAGGTGTTTATTTGGATATTGATTTTCTTTCAGGATTCAAAAGGGTTATTCGATTAAGAGACTTGGAAGCATGGGATATTAAGTACCGGAATAAGGATATACGCATTATTCTTGTGGACGAGCATCGTCCCAGTACTGTTGAAGATTTCCCATGGCTAAATGATGGTATTGATAATGACCCAAGAAAAAATCACATTACTTCATATGTATTTTTTTCAGCTGATTTAGATGAATCTGAACAAAGTTTATATTATCAAGTCGCTGAACGTTTCTCAGAACATGTTGCATTAGCACATTGTAACGTTACCGTTAGATTTGAGAAAGTAAATGATTATGATGCTGCATTGAATCAATTACTGAACTCAATAGGCTACCAAGATATTGATAAGATACCCTTAAGAAAGTTTTTCACATTTTCGCAAGATTAATAAAGAATGCATATTTTTAGATAGTTTATGGAGGGTTATATAAAAAAAATTATTAGTTTAACATTGATTGTTGCTCTTGTATTTACTCTTTGGATTCCGCAATTAAATGTACAAGCAAGTGAGTCGAATGAGATTCAAATACCTACCGAAGTTCTGGATAGACTGCCCGATGAATTGAAAGAAATGCTTACTGGTAAAACTATCACAAAAAAGCAGTATGAACTTTATCTTGAATTGACGGAGAAAGAAAAATATGAATCGATAAATCAATCACAGACCGAGACACCTAACGGTAACATTACAATTATGGCATCAAATGTTAACCCAAAAAACTGTACAGTTGATATTAACAAAAATTATTGTTTCAGAATTGATTCGGCCAATACATCAACTAAAGAACCGTATCATATCCATATTTATCAAAAACAGACCCATGTATATTGTATGAGATTGGACAACTTTCAACCTTGTGACCAAAAGAATAATTCAGTAGATAAATTTGACGATCTTCCTAAAGATGTCAAAGAAGGTGTGATGGGAAATGCAAAAGTTCAAGAGAGGGTAAAAATTTATAATCCTGAGGCTCAAGATTGGGCTGATTCAATACCGTTAATAAAAACATTAGCAATTGGACTGATTGTAGTAGCCCTAGTGTTCACGCCAATTCCAGGAGATGAGTACGTTGCATGGGCATATTTTTTAAGGGCTATAGCGGCATAATTTTTTTTACATTTACTTATTCCACTTAAATGAATGTAAAATATTATAGTAGACTATATTTCACTAATGTTCTTATTGGTTTATAGTTTTATTTCAGCAGACACAAAGCCCCTCCACCACTTAGGCAGAGGGGCTTAACTGTATCTATTTAAGCAATGACGCTGTATAAGTGGATTGATTCCATGACACTTTAGCACTGATCGTATCTCCTAGAAGCCTAAGAGGAACGTAAGTCGTACCACTGATCACAATACCGTCAATGACAACCCCATCGATGCTAGCTTCTTTGTTGACCTGATCCCAGCCAATTACGGCACCAAGAGCTCTACCAATTACACGCAGCGGCACATAAGTTAAGTTGTTCATGAGTATACCAGGATCATCGAGTTGCTTGCCATTTACCTCTACAGTAACTTTCTTTTGATCATAGGCTTTGAGAGCTTCAGAAACACGCTGCACAAACTGATACCAACCTGTCCATTTGCTGTCGATATTCATTAGTCTAGGGCAGTTCTTGCCACTCCAATCATAATGGCGTCTTAGCCGGTCTACTCCCCACCCTCGCTCATGTAACAACTTAGCAATTAAGTCTATAGCATTGGAGAGAGCTTGTGAGTACTCTCCAAGTGTGGTATCTCGGTGCGATACGGGTTCAACGGGTGATGGCTACCCTTGGGCAGAGAAAGCTGGTCATACAATCGTTGAGCTTTTTCCAACCGAAGTGCCGCTTATTTCGCGCGAGCATTTCATTGCCGACAAAGAGCTACAAGGACTTTCACTGCGCGATGTTGAGCTTAGCGTTTGGAGTTTAAAAGGGAAAAAATTAATAACCCATCGCGGCGATATGATCTTTACGCATTTCGGCATATCAGGACCAATCGTTTTGCGCTGTAGCCAATTTGTTGTAAAGGAATTGAAAAAGAGCACAGGCACTCCAATCACGTTAACTACTGATTTAAGACCTGATTCAACTGTACAGGAAGTTTACGATGAATCTTATTTACTTTGCCAGCAAGAGCCTAAAAAACTCGTTCGCAATGTATTAAAAAGCTATTTGCCTGAGCGTATGATTCCGCTTTTAATGCGCAAAGCGAATTTGTCTGAGGATCTTACCTTTGATCATATTCCAAAGGATCGGTGGCTTGAGCTTGCCAAACTTATTAAAGCATTTCCAATTCGTATTCACGGCTCGCAATCGATTGAGGAAGCATTTGTTACTGGCGGCGGAGTTAATTTGAAGGAAATTAATCCAAAAACGATGGAATCTAAACTTATGCGAGGCTTGTACTTCTGTGGAGAAATTCTTGATATTCACGGCTACACAGGCGGCTACAATATAACTGCTGCATTTACAACAGGCTATAACGCTGGTAAAGATGCTGCCGAGAGCCTGCAATTTGAAGATTAATTTGAAAAGCTTTATTGAAATGAAAGCTTACATTTACAATATGAAAGCTAATAAGACAACAAGCCACTGCTTCTGCTGTTTCTGTAAGATTGCCATAAAGCAGCAGTTAGTGGCTTGTTCAGTTAATCTCTAGCTGTAAAAGAAGATACATCGCCGATTCCAGGCAGCTCTTCATTGGCTACCCAATCCTCATTGACGATATGAGCAGGAATCGTAATGGAGTCTAAGCTATATGCCGAATTGGCAAGCAATTCTTCTTTTAAAGGCGCTTGTTCTACCATCCTTCCGCCATGAAGCTGGACAATTTCTAAGGCTGATGTTAGATCCTCATTAACGACATGGATGTGTAACGATGTTGGCGAATGCATCGCAGGATCGTAGCCTAATTCCTGTAAAAGAGAAAATGCTTGGTCGGCATCTTGCTTATTATTAAATTCAAATACGAGCGCTACTTGATCACTCATAAAAACAGCTCCTTATACGTTAATACTAAGTTGGTCGATGCTCACAGCTTGCAGCTATTATCAGATGAGATGCTTAAAATTCTTACATAACATCAATGATAATCATTGCATACTGCTACGCTTTACCAGCTTAGTATATGTATATTAAGGAGCTGTCTATACATCTTTCACTTTATCTCTCAAACATGTTCTCTTATCTATTCTTTAGTTATTTTTATGGTGAACTTCAATGTTAACCACGAAACGCTTTAAGCTGCTCGTTTAACTCTTTTGTCTGATGGTAAACCTGCTGATACACTTTAAATAATGAAGCATATACCTCAACTGCCTGTGGATTTGGCTCATAACTATCCGCATGCTTTACAAATTGCTCTGCACAAGCCTCTAAACTATCAAACCAACCACAGCCATAGGCAGCTAGCATCGCAGCCCCTAAGCCAGGACCTTGCTCATTTTCCAATGAAACAACGTTAGCATTAAAAATATCTGCCTGCATTTGCAGCCAAGTCGGATTTTTCGCGCCGCCGCCAATGGACACGATCTTTTCAACTTTTTTTCCAGCCTGACGGAACATAGCTACTGATTCATTTAAGCTAAACGTAATTCCTTCCATAACCGCACGTGCAAAATGAATTCGCTCATGCGTACCGTCAACACCAATAAAGCTTGCACGAATGTTTGAATCTGGATGCGGTGTACGCTCACCTACAAGATATGGCGTAAATATCAATCCATTAGAGCCAGGCTTTACTTGATCTACTCCTGCCAGCAGCTCATCATACGATTCATTAGCGGCAAAGGTCTTCTTGAACCAGCTAAGCGAATAACCTGCTGCAAGCGTAACCCCCATCGCATAGAAGGCATCCTGTTTACCATGATTAAAGAAATGCACCTTGCCGCCAAAGTCCTTAGACTTATCATTTTCATAAGATAAAATAACGCCAGAAGTACCGATACTGCTTAATGTTAACCCCTCAGACAAAATACCTGCCCCAATTGCGCCGCACGCATTATCTGCACCGCCAGCGAACACCTTCGTTGCAGTTGACAACCCTGTCGCCTGAGCAATTTCTGGTAAAATTGTGCCGACAAGCTCATGCGATTCTACTAAAGGAGGACAGAAGCTTTCAGATAATCCGAAAGCAGCTAGCACTTCTGGACTCCACTTCTTGCCTGCAACATCAAGCATCAATGTACCTGCCGCATCAGAATAGTCCATATGTAGCTTTCCTGTAAGGCGATAACGTACATAGTCTTTAGGCAGCAAAAAAATTGAAGCCTGCTCAAACAGCACTTTCTCGTATTGGCGAACCCAAAGAATTTTTGGCAAAGTAAAGCCTTCTAGCGCTGGATTACGAGTTACCGTTAACAACGTATCACCAAGTACTCTTTCGATTTCACGGCATTGCTCCGTTGTGCGAGTATCATTCCATAAAATAGCAGGTCGCACAACTTCCCCTTTCTCATTTAGGAGAACTAAGCCGTGCATCTGTCCTGAAAAACTAATTCCTTCAATTGACGCAGCTTCAACACCTGCAGCTGAAGCTACCTCTTTTAATGCTTCAACAGTCGCCGTAACCCAGTCCTCTGGTCGCTGCTCACTCCAGCCAGGATGGTCATGATATAAAGGGTAGCTTCGAGTAGCTTCTGCGACAATTGTGCCACTGCGATCCATTAACAATGTTTTTACAGCACTTGTACCTAAATCGACACCAATTACATAGCTCATGTTCTTTCCTCCTAACCTTTTTATCTGCTTCTATTCAGCTTCAAAATAAATCATTCTTTCTATCCAAAGACAGCTCGCCACAAGGACGAGCTGCATAAACGTTTTACGAACGATATATAGCTATGTTATACGCTGAAAATAACTTCATTTAAGCGTACACGAAGGTTTTCGATGCGTCCAGATTTATTACGTACAACTGGATTTGTTAGAGCGTAAGCCTCTAGATCTTTAAGCGTTGCTTTACCAGCTACCACATCAGCACCTAAGCCTTCTTTGAAGGTAGCATATTTATCTTCAATAAAGCTGTCGAACACTTTTTCTTCGATTAATTTTGCTGCAGCTTTTAGACCCCAAGCATAGCTATCCATACCGGCAATATGACCTAGTGCCAAATCATTCATTTCAAAGGAAGAACGACGAACTTTAGCGTCAAAGTTAACACCGCCGCGACCTAGACCGCCTGCTTTAAGCACTTCATACATTGTAAGCGTAGTTGCATACAGGTCTGTTGGGAATTCATCAGTATCCCAGCCAAGCAGCATATTGCCTTGGTTAGCATCAAGTGAGCCAAGCATACCGTTAATCGCAGCAACACGAATTTCATGCTCAAAAGTATGACCAGCAAGCGTTGCATGGTTTGCTTCAAGATTTAATTTGAAATGTTTATCTAGACCGTAAGTTTTTAAGAAGGCAATTGTTGTAGCAGCATCAAAATCATATTGATGACTTGTTGGCTCTTTTGGTTTAGGCTCGATTAGGAATTGTGCATCAAAGCCAATTTCATTTGCATAATCAACAGCCATATGATAGAAGCGTGCTAAATTGTCTAATTCAAATTTCATATCTGTATTGATTAGAGACTCATAGCCTTCACGACCGCCCCAGAATACATAGTTTGAAGCACCAAGCTCTTTACCGATTTCCAAGCCTTTTTTCACTTGTGCTGCCGCATAAGCATAAGCATCAATGTTTGCTGCAGTCGCTGCACCATGTACATAACGAGGGTTAGTAAAGTTATTTGCAGTGTTCCAAAGCAATTTTTTGCCTGTTGATTTTTGATAATCTTTTAGCATGGATACAATTACATCAAGATTTTTGAAAAACTCTTGCAAAGTTGCACCCTCTGGAGCAATATCAACATCATGGAAGCAATAGAATGGAATATTTAATTTTTCCATAAACTCAAAATTCGCTTCAACACGCGCTTTTGCACGATCTAAACCATCGTATTTGTCCCAAGTGCGAATCATCGTGCCTGAACCAAATGGATCTGTACCATTTGCATTAAATGTGTGCCAGTAAGCAACTGCAAAGCGAAGATGCTCCTCCATCGTTTTACCAAGCACCACTTCAGTTGGGTTATAATGCTTAAACGCATAAGGATTAGTAGAACCTTTACCTTCAAATTCAATTTTTGAAAAATCAGTAAAATAAGCCATTGAATAACTCCTCCTTAACAATGAATGATTAATATTGGATTGAATGTGACAGCGATCTTATATTTTTGAAATCGCTTTATTCGTATGTTATTGATAACAGAATATCACATCAAACTTTGTTTGTCTATTAAACAAAGTAAGTATGTCTTAAAAAATTTTCTGATACAAATTCCTCATCTTATGATAAAATCACGAAAATAATTTTATGAAAAAACGAGTTCAAAAAAGAACCTGATTCACTCCATAGTCTCCTGACGCTTATTCTTACGAACCTCAAACTTTATTTATTGGTTAAACTAAGTTGATTTTATGATATAATATCCCAATAATCGCTATATCATTGGACGGAGGTACTTCATTGAAAGCTAAATCAACAGGTGATCTTGCTCTAGTAAAAAAGATGAACTCTTATATTGTACTGAGCAATATCAAAAAGCATTCCCCTGTATCTCGTGCGCAAATTTCTGAAATTACAGGTTTAAACAAAGCAACTGTTTCTAGTCTCGTAAATGAATTAATTGAAAATGATTTGGTGCTTGAGATCGGACCTGGTGAATCAAGCGGCGGTCGCAAACCTGTACTGCTGCTGTTTAATGAGAGGGCTGGCTATGCAATTGGCATCGATCTTGGTGTTAACTATTTACGCGGCGTTTTAGTAGATTTAAACGGAAATATTGTGAGCGAATGCTACGAGCAATTAAGTCAACAACAACGAGCAATTGCCTTTGATAAATTAATCGCTAATATTGATCAATTAATTGCCCATGCACCGCCTAGCACATATGGCATTGTTGGTATTGGTGTTGGCGCTCCGGGAATTATTGATCAGACAGGTACGATTTTATTTGCTCCGAATATGAAATGGCGTGAGTTGCCTCTGCAAAATATGCTGTATGAGCGCTACAAACTGCCAATATTCATAGATAACGAAGCAAATGCTGGTGCACTGGGAGAACAGAAATACGGTGCAGGACAAGGAATTCGTAATCTTGTTTATTTAAGTGTCGGCTATGGAATTGGCTCTGGCATGATTTTAGACAAGGAATTGTATCGAGGGAAATCAGGCTTCGCTGGTGAGCTAGGTCATCTTTCGATTGCGTTTGATGGTAAGGAATGCACCTGCGGAAATTTAGGCTGTTGGGAGCTTTATGCTTCAGAAAAAGCACTGCTTGCAGAAGCTGAAGCGCTGGGCTATGAAAGACTAGATGATTTAATTTCTGCTGCTGAGCAAAACAATGCTGACGTATTAAAACTGTTCCAGCAAATCGGCTATTTTTTAGGAGTAGGTATTGCCAATATAATTAATACCTTAAATCCAGAATGTGTCATGATCGGCAATCGAATGAGCCGGGCAGCACAATGGATATTGCCATCATTAGAGGAAACGGTGCGAAAACGTGCATTGTCCTTTCATAGAGAAGAAGTTCAAATTTTATTTGCACAATTGCAAGAGCATTCTGCTGTTCGCGGCGCGGCTTACTATGCTATTAATACGTTCTTTGAGCAGTATAAGGCGCTGTAAAATTGCTATCTGATATAAGATAAGTACAGTACAATTTATTAGCTTGTTGCTGCAAAGAGTTGACAACCTGAACGATTCGTATATAATTTCAATGGTAGCTTTCTAGGGTTCCGCATTGGAATAATGGTCTGGTCCGAGAGAAAGCGGCTGTTGCATCAACAGCTTCACGGAGGGATAAAAGCCCGGGAGAAACTTGCTGTATTAACGTACAGTTTTCTCTCGGGCTTTTTTGCGTGTATATCGACTAAATGAAAGCACTATAAAATTAAGGAGTGAGATAAAATAATGAATAAGGCATGGGCTATGGTGATCATTGCAGCTTGCTTTGAGGTTGGCTGGGTAATTGGTATGAAGTACGCTGATTCGCCATGGGAATGGTTTGCCACGATAATAGCCATTTTAGTAAGTTTTTATGTCATGATTGCAGCAAGTAAAACTATCCCAGTAGGTACAGTTTATGCGGTTTTTGTCGGTTTAGGTACAGCAGGAACTGTTTTAGCAGAAATGATTATTTTTCATGCAGAGGTCAAACCAGTAAAGCTTGCCTTACTTGCACTGCTGCTTGCAGGAGTTGTCATTCTTAAACTTCAATCAAATGAAAAAGAGCAAACGGCCGTTACAGCAGAAGCTGCAACTAATTCCCATCAAGTGAACCATCACGAGAATAGTAATAAGGAGGACTGCTAAATGGATTGGTTGTGCTTAGTCATTGCAGGCTGCTGTGAAATATTAGGTGTATATATGATGAATCGTTATTTGCAAAAAAGTAATATAACGAATTTTTTAGCATTAGTAGCTGCTTTTTCAGCTAGCTTTATTCTTCTTTCCTATAGCATGCTGACTTTACCAATGAGTACTGCCTACGCTGTGTGGACTGGAATCGGCGCCTCTGGCGGAGCGATTGTCAGCATTGTCGTGTTTGAAGAAAATAAAAGTGCCCTAAGAATAATGGGGATCGCAATGGTGTTAATTGCAGCAATCGGCTTGAAATTAGTTGATTAATTCATATGTTGCATGAGCAGCTGTGTTAATAGTAGAGCTCTCTGCTCATGCAAAGTTTATTTCCACCTTTGAACTTTCGCCATATATGCTGCTTTACCTATAATCTCAATTTCTACCTTGTCCCACTTAATAACACCGTTAGAATACGTTGCTTGAAACAGAATTGTATGGTTTCCAGTAAGCAGATCGTTAAAGCTCTCCTCCCACATACTGCCACTCCAGCGATTGTTCCCATCATAACTTAATTTGACTGTCGTTCCTGTCGTGCTAAGCGTAGCTGTTACAGACACAGTATAGGTGTTACTATCGCCTACAGCGGTTTGCGAAAGCGCTGTGTCAGCATTCAGCATAAAACGTTCACCGCTATAAAACTGATAAACCTCCCAACGTTTGCTGCTGTTTGATGGCAATGCAGCATTGTATGCTTGACGATAGCTTTCCCATAGCTCAGTATGGCTTACTTGCCCAATAATCGTTAGCGGTTGAACATGCAGACGATTTACAGCTTCTACTGCTTCCGCTTTATTATCAGTTACGATTTGTTTAATCGAATATATGCCAGGTTTTAAAGATGACAGCGTAAATGCTAAATTTTTATATTGCGAGCTGGTCACAGTAAAATATGTGCCTGCGCTTGGATAGTACGTTTTGCTGCCTGCTGGCGTAGTCACTTCATAACGAACGCTTAACGTATCATTATCTGGGTCACTCACATTGTGATTAATTTTCACAGTATCGCCCTCATAGAGCAGCGTTGGCGCATACGTAAATCCGGCCTCTGGCGGCTGATTGAGTTCAATATAAAAGTATTTGTCAGTAGCATAATTACTCCAATCATAGCCATCATAAACACTTACCGTTATCCGATAAATATTCCCTTCACTTACCCAACCACTAGGCAAGGTATAGAACATATTAGAGCTTGTTATAATTGGCGATGTTTTAAGAACCGTTCCATTTTCTGCTTTTAGCTGCAATTGATATTGCACTTGACTATCGCCGTCTGCATCATTCATTGTCCAGCGAATAGTCGGTGTTAATGTATTAAACTTGGTCGCTGTCGCTGAGCTGATGCCACTTGGTGTCGTAACAGTAGCTTGCGGCGCACGATTCACAATATGAATTTGCTTCGTAACAGAAGCCGATGCTCCGTCATTATCCGTAACGGTATGTTTAATATCAAATGTACCAATCGAACTAAAGGAACGGGTAAACTCCTTCTCGGTACTTAAAGTAAGTGGCGAACTTCCTGGACGCAATAGCTCAAACCGATAGGTTTCAATCCAACCGTCATAATCTGTTGCTAAGCTCTTAAATTGAATATCTACGCCTCGATAAGTCGTAATTGGCGAACGTGTAAAATCAGCTATTGGCAGCTTGTTCAAAATATTAAAGCTTGTTGTTACCACTTCACTGACAGCTCCAAGCTGATCCTCAGCCCAATGTTCTACACGATAGCCCCCTTTTTCATTGAAAGAAATATTGGTAATGTCTTTCGTGTAGTAAGTCGTCATTTTTCCACTTGGAGATATAATACGCCAATATGACTTCAGACTACTAATATCCTCACTATCTGGATCGGTATCTGCGGATGTAAAACTATATTTTTCATCAATATAACCATACTTTGGCGCACTGCTAATTTTAGCAATTGGCGCTTGGTTAACAACCTCAAATATTTTCGTTAATGTACTGCGTGCCCCTAACGGATCGCTGGCTACTAGTTTAACTTGCCACTCGCCGATTGCCGATTTCCCTAAGCCAAATTGCTTAATGGTAAACTGTGGATGCTTGCTATTGCCTAAATTATAGCTTTTTCCGTTATGTTGTAATGTCCAAGCATAGCTTACAGGATCGCCATCTGGATCAGGCTCTACAGTAGTATTTACTACTTTGATTGAGCTGTCTCGATAAGAATCTGGTAGATCTTCAAAATTCGCATTTGGCGGATAATTAACAACCTCCATCCATTCTGTATGCCATTCCGATACTGCACCATGATCATCAGTAACACGCAGCTGCACTTGGTATGAGCCTAGGTTTGAAAGTCCTGCTGCAGTTGCTTGGTTTTGCAGCACTTGTTTTGTCGGCTGTGTTTGGCTATTCCAAATGGTATGACCATCTTTTATAACTATCCATTCACGCTTAATGATGTTATCTCCGTTCGGATCATAACTGCGATCCGTAATGACCGCATTAGCACGATGCGATACACTGCCTGGCTCAATCGTAAATAGAGCAATTGGCGGTAAATTATCTGGATTGGTCGATAGCAATTGAATCGTTTCTTTACTCCAAGCTCCGTCTAAATCCTTAACACGTAAGCTGATTAGATAATCCATGTTTTGCTCAGCCATTGTTAGCTGTCCTGCTGTCCAGCTTAGATCGTCTAGCTTCTTCCATTTCCACTCCCATTCAATAATGCCATGATTTAGCCGTGAATAACGATCGAGGTCGTAAGAGTAGTCGGTAATTTTCACGCTTCGGTTTGGCTGTACTATCGCACTAAATTGGGCAACTGGTTCACGATGAACATACAATCTTAGCAATGATAACGTATCTCTGCTCCACTTCCAGTAGTTACTAAAGCGAGCATCTGCCAGCGGTTCATCCTGCGCTTGCATGCTCATTTCATAAAGTCCAACTTTTGTAAAGCGTGTAGTTAACGTGTCTGCATATTCTCCTGTTCCAGCCATTACCCCTGTATGATTTTCATATACCGTTGGATCATGCGTTGTTTTAAAGCGTTCAGCTCGCTTACGATCACCTTCTGCATCTTCATAGAATAAATTCACGCTAATCTCTGCGCTATATTCGTTTGTTACTGGATCATGCTGCAAAACTAGCACGTCTTTCACTCGCTTAGGATTGAATAAGGCAGTATCAATAATCGTCTGCTTTATATCGTTATAGTAAGAACTATAACTTGTCCCTGAATAGAATTTCCCTTTGCCTTCATTTAGCTCGATAAGCTGCTCGGCAATACTGCGATTATTGCTGCTGCCAATTTGGAAGTAGTGAGCATAATACGTTGCTAAAGTTTCCGATGCGCCCTCTAAATAAGCTTCTTCAAGCAAATCATTCATTGATGCCGTTTGCAAGAACAATACATATTGGTTTTTCTCCTCGTTCCACTGAATGTTATTCATTAGCTCTTGCAGTTTGCTGCTTGCATTGCCGTAATAATAATGTGGTGTAACCAAAATATTTTGCCCTCTTAACTCTTTCACAAGCTGCTGGACTGAACTTTCAATGGCACTATTTCCTTGTCCATTTTGCGCCACTAACACATGCAAATCGGCTTCTTTACGTTCCGCAATAAATTGAGCTGCTTGTGTTAAAGAGGATTCCATGTTTCCACTATCATATTGCAGCAAATGTTGGTTTAAAGCCGTTTGAATTTTCGTTGCTTTATCGTGGTTTGTATTGACACTCATATACGTAATCTGTTGCTTAGCAAAAGTTTGAATCGTAGAAGCAAGTTGTTTTGCATTGTTTAGATGCGAAATATCAAAGTTATCTAAGCGAATATAATATTTATCAGCATCTGAGCGATAAGGCACTTCCTCGATAATATCAGTAATATAGCGTTTTTCAGCTACGTACCATTCAGGATATTTAGCGATTTGAGGATCTACCCCTAAGCTGATAATTTCACTGGTTTGGAGATTTACAAGTAAAGCATGGGCATTTGTTTGCTCATATATCAAATAATCTCCAGCATAAGAAGTTGGAAATACATTATTAAGGTTTCGACCATATGCACTTGCTCCTGCTAAATTAACCTTATTTCTTAATAAAACTTTCGTATTTGCATCCGTATAATCTTCGTAATAATAAATTTCTCCATCAATTGATGATCTATAGACTAACTGTTTACCATCAAGAAATAAGATTTGTGGTAATCTTGTTGTGCCTTCTTCGAATAAACGATGCTCATTCGTTTCCATATTGTAGACCATTACGTTCTGATGATCGATGATATTGCTGTATGTTCCTCTCATGATGGTCTTAATATAAAGAAGCTCTTTTGTTTCTTTTGAAAAACCATAAAATCTAATATTACTACTTGAATTGGTATCGGATGTACTAACATATCCTAATGGAATAGCATTTCTAGTTTCCCCTCTGAAAAACTCAATTGGATTCGTGATGAGATTTGCAGTTTCTCCCGTAGTCGTAGACCGCCAAATTAAGCTATTATTTGGCCCTACAGTAACATATGGCAAGACTAATTTCTCTGACTCATTATACTTTCTTCCCGTAATCGAGATAGGTGTGTTGGTATTTTTAAGGGCGTTGATAGCTGCAATATCTACAGCATATAAATTATTTACTGTAGTCGAAAAGTTAACTGATTGAGCTTCAAACAAGATATGTCCACTTTCGGTTAGAATAGCTGAACTAAAGGCAAGCGATCTAGTAAGCGCTCCATTATTTGCAAAAGAATCCCCTGGGTGAACAGAAATGACTCGATAAGGCTCTGAACTACTTGACATATAAGTAGAGAATATGAGTTCCGTTTCTGGATGATAAACGAGACTTCTTCCTGATCGATTATCAATTGATACACCTACGTCTTTTATAAATTTACTGCTCCTACTTGCAAGGTCAAACGCATATAACTGAGAATAAATACCTGGTTTATTGGATGGTGCTGCAAAATAATATAGCGTATTAATCCCTTCACTAGATTTCTCAACATGCAGCTTATAATCTAATCCTGCTTCTTGCACCTTCGGTCGTAAGTACTGATTAACCATGCTATTAATTTGATCTATTGTGTAGGATGTGTTACCAACGTCAACAATCACATCGACTTTCTTTTTCTCTTTCATCTCAAAACTAACAGTCGGGGCATAGTTTAATACTTCCCCTACATTATCTGCTTTCTTATTATCCCCTGCCCAGGATTGGGTAAGTCTGCGATCAGCAGCAGTAACAAATTGTTCAATGGTTGGCTGACCAAATTCCTCTTGTACTTGCAAGAAAAAGGCATACCTTCCAACTTTATTGGCTCGATACGTAACCTCTGTATTATTACCTGTATTGAAGGTCACTTTGGGTTCATCGTATACCCCATCGTTATTGGCATCATAGGCAACATACCAGGTACGTTTAACAATAGTGTCGCCATCCATGGAGTACGATTTATCTCGCAACTCAAAGGTAGCCACATTACCATCATTCGGATCGCGATATATTTTTTCTTGGAATTCAAAATCTACAACTGGAGGATCATCAGGCTGAATCGTAAACATTCTTTGGGTAGTAGACGTATAGCCAGCCGTATTTTCAACTGTTAACGTGACAATGTAATCTCCTGCTTGTTTGAATAACACATCAAATTCTTTCTTACCATTCAAGCTGCCACTATATTTAATCTGCGATGAACTGATTCCTTGGCTAACAGGCTCAATTGTCCATTTTGTTTTTGATGTTACGATAGGATATTTATATGGGGAATCTGATATATCGGTAAAGGTAACTTTACGATTTTCTTTTAATGTACCAGATTGTTTAATGGCTGCTTCGACAGTCGGCTCTACTACAACAAAGGAATGATATTCTCCACCTTGCAAACCGTCATTATCTTTAACATACAGCAATGCTTTTTGAGGACCTAACTTATCGTACATAGCAATGACGCTACTATATGAAGGATCGTAAGTATCTTGGGGAATGTCTACTTCAGCAGCATTAGGCAGTTTCCAGCGATAGGAGTCAATATAACCGTCTGGATCGTAAGATTCAGCGCCGCTAAAAGAAATATAATCGCCTTTTTTCACTTCTGGCAACGCATCAATCAATGCAACAGGGGGTTGTTTTTGAGGTCCTGAGGAGGGAGGTGGTGTTTGAGTTCCAATTGGATCTTTATAGACATAGGTAGAAGCCTTTAGTAAGCCACTATCTAATTCACTACAGTTAAAATACGAACTAGATTTACAAGTAGCTGTGACTCGCCCAAAAAACTCCTGAGTAAAATCCTTTATACTTGTACTGCTCAATTTGGACTTAGGAATAGTATATTGATAGGTTTTCTTAACCGTCGTTTGTCCATTTGCAGCTACTTTATCGCCAACGGGAGATATCATCGTCCCATCTGGCAGTCTGACATATAAATAATACTGCTCCAAGACTTCAGGCTTCTCAATATTATGAACTTCCCCTTCTAGCGTAAGATTAACTACAATATCATTCCCTACAAATTTCACACTGTTTGGATCTGCTGTTAATTGCCCTGTAAGTGTTGGGACACCGTAAGGAACATAACTATAAGTAACAGTGCCTTTATATTCATACGTATCTAGCGGTATAGTATCTGCTGTAATGGTGTACGCATAATAGGCAGGGTACATCCAGCATGCTGCATGTCCTGTTAGAAATTTTGGATCTTTTGCATCTATTGGGTTCATAAGTTTTTGATAGTCGCTTTTCAACTGATATTGCACACCAATTGTAGGTTTTTTTTCATTATAGTTTTTTGGAAAAACAATTTTTCCATCAATG
The DNA here is from genome assembly GCF_057221655.1 of Paenibacillus sp. plas6. Taxonomy (NCBI): domain Bacteria; kingdom Bacillati; phylum Bacillota; class Bacilli; order Caryophanales; family Paenibacillaceae; genus Paenibacillus; species Paenibacillus sp. plas6. The sequence continues at coordinate 783,422 of NZ_CM170151.1, forward strand.
GAAGTTTCAGCAGGCTGAACAGACGATTGTTTAACTCTTAGGGAATCTGGTTTAATTAAACTGCGATCAATTTTTGTTTTTCCATCAAAGAAATAAGTCTTATTAATATCTAGTGTTGGGCTTGAATAGGTCATTACAGCTCGTATGATATCTACAGGCAACTTAGTCGGTGTAGTCATAGAAGTATCAACAGAGCGATTAGGATGTACGTAATCTATAAGTTTTACACCAAAGTCTGGTACAGTACGTGTATTGATTTGCCACTTAATGCCGTCACTATAACGACAAACTGCATTCCCTGGATTAGCTTGAAAAAATTCTTTAATATCACTGCTATAACCTGTTACTTCTATTGATTTTCCAGCAACTTTTTTTCCTTGAATTTCAAGCTTTAATTTTCGTTTTCCATCTTTCATCACAATTTCTTTACTAAGAATTTTCAAACTAGTATCTACCTCTACACTAGACAAAACAACTTCTTTAGCAGCATCAGGGATATCAATATAAAAAGTAGCTTTATCCATACTAGCCTGTTCAGGAGTAGCTGTTAAGATTTGTTTATATGGCTCTAGTCCATTGTCTGCAAACGTTGTAAAGTTAGGTATAAGCATAGAAAGCAATGAAAAAATTAAGAAAACCTTAAAAATCCTTTGCATTTTAGTATGGTTCCTCCCCATAAATTATGACAGTATTTTTGTCATCTTTATGATTTGTTATTAATGCAATAAAGTTAATTGGATTTTTCTTTATTTTCATAAATGCAACATATCCTGTAATAGATTCATTTGGTTCCAACGACCATGTATATAAATAATCTGTATTTGCTGAAACACTAAAACTTAAATTTTGACTGAGATCGTCCATAACCCCAATTTTAAGTTGTAAATCTCTATAATCTTTCGCAATACGTTTAGAGCTTTTATTAGTAATCGTCACTTTTAACCAAAGAATGTGTGATCCATCTTTGAAATTGTGAAAATCATATTTTTCATTCAACGCTTTAGCTTCAGCAGAACTAGTTTTGTACAAAAATGCTTCATGATACGTAACCTCTAATCCACCAGCAGCTATAGATATGGGCAGATCCTTAACTTTTTCCAAGCCATAATCCGCAAAATTATTATTCACCACTTCTGCGCCAGTTAAGAAATTAACTGTATTCGTCTTGCTTTCAAAGCTAATGTTCACACCTAGCCCTTGAGCAATAAAGCGTGCTGGAATAAACACACGTCCTTGCTTCATTTCTGCAACGGTGTCCATCGTAACGTTTTTGCCATTTACGATAATCACTTTCTTTCCAACTGTCACAGAGACAGTATTATTTGCTCGCTTTAACGTAGCCGTTTGTTTTGCTTGATCCCACTTAATATTGCTGTTTGGCACTCCCAATGCAGACGCTAGTAAACGCAGCGACCCCATTGTCCGATTGTCTTTATTGATATATGGCTGCGGCTCACCTTTTGGTGTAACAAAGAGCTTGCCATCCACTTTAAATGTTGGTACGTTGTTGCTTGTTGCGGCAGAAACACTGCTTACCAATGTAAATGTAAGTAAGATAGATAATACAATAGATAAACTTTTTTTCATGATAAAACACTCCTTAATTTATAAATTTAATAGTTTACTTCTGTTTCAGTTTGCTAAAGGAACTTTCTTGACCCAAAGAATCAACCCCTTTAATTTAATTTGATGAAAGCGAGATAGTTTGTTGCGCACCCATTTGTACACATGTTACTGATCGCCTTGTCGGTTCCTTACACGTTTATCAATAAACGTGTAAGGCTACAAGGCTCTGGAAGGCAAGGACTAAGAAAATAAAGATACTTTATTTTCCCTTGCCGACAGGAAGTACATGTTACAATGGTTGCAGCAACAAATGGGGTCACTCGCTGTTTACGCTAAGCGTAAACTTACCTTGTTCGTTGAAGTACATTCAATAAACTTTGTATTGATATACTGTCGGCGCCAAAATACTATCTTTTCGGCTTTCTATGTTTAATATTAAAGTCTGTTTATTATTAATCACTGCAACAATTGCAGGTCCTTCTAAGTATTCAGCTATCTTGTATTCCTCATTTTCATATAAAAAAGGAAATATTGCATTGCTATCATCTATTACATCAAAATAGAGAATCTCTACTGGATTTTTTAGTTTACTATTTGATTTTGGATTCATATTTAGCTCTAATTTTAAATTGGCCGCCAATGATTTTTTATATTCTTCTTCAGCTTTTACTCGATCAATAATGAATCGACCTTCTTTCAACGCATCTACATCAAGACTTAAAATAAGTGCATCATGTGCTGCGATATTATTTGAATCTTTTAGGTGTTCTCTTATGTAATTCCAGTTGCTATGTTCGATTTCAAATAACCATGCAGGCATGTATATTAAACTAAAAAAAAGTACAATTTTAATAAAATAACTCATTTTATCCTCCCCTACTCTATATACTCTGATATTTTATCCATACTAGCCTGTTCAGGAGTAGCTGTTAAGATTTGTTTATATGGCTCTAGTCCATTGTCTGCAAATGTTTTAAAGCTAGGTAGGAGCATTAAAAGCAGTGAAAATATTAAGAAAATCTTAAAAATTCTGTGCATCTTAGAATGGTTCCTCCCCATAAATTAAGACCGAATTAATATCATCTTTATGAATTGTACTAAGTACAATAAAATCTATTAATTCATTATTTTTTTTCATAAGGGCTACATATCCCGAAATTGATTCATTAGGTTCTAACTTCCATCTATATAGATAATCATTTGCATCTGAGTAGGCATAACTCATTGATGCTCCTAAAGAATTCATTGCTCCAATTTTCATTTGCTGATCAGTATAATCTCTTGCTATTTTCTTATTGGATTTATTAGTAATCGTCACTTTTAGCCAAAGAATATGAGATGCACCATCAATATTGTCAAATTTGTATTTCTCATGGAGCGATTTAGCTTCAGCAGAACTAGTTTTGTACAAAAATGCTTCATGATACGTAACCTCTAATCCACCAGCAGCAATAGATATTGGCAGATCCTTAACTTTTTCCAAGCCATAATCCGCAAAATTATTATTCACCACTTCTGCGCCAGTTAAGAAATTAACTGTATTCGTCTTGCTTTCAAAGCTAATGTTCACACCTAGCCCTTGAGCAATAAAGCGTGCTGGAATAAACACACGTCCTTGCTTCATTTCTGCAACGGTGTCCATCGTAACGTTTTTGCCATTTACGATAATCACTTTCTTTCCAACTGTCACAGAGACAGTATTATTTGCTCGCTTTAACGTAGCCGTTTGTTTTGCTTGATCCCACTTAATATTGCTGTTTGGCACTCCCAATGCAGACGCTAGTAAACGCAGCGACCCCATTGTCCGATTGTCTTTATTGATATATGGCTGCGGCTCACCTTTTGGTGTAACAAAGAGCTTGCCATCCACTTTAAATGTTGGTACGTTGTTGCTTGCTGCAGCAGACACACTGCCAAACAAAGTAAACACAACAAAAATTGCTAACATTAGTATTAAACCTTTCTTCATCCTAAATTCGCTCCCATCTTAAATCTTTTTATTATCCAGCTACTCTTATTTAGCTGTCTATTAACGGTTGATCAAAAAAAGCACCTCCTCATCAGGAAGTGCTTCTTCGTTATGTATAGTATAGCATATTCATCCAATAATTTCTATATTTTCTTTGATACGGATAACAAGTAATCTGTTAATCTACTGCCATAATCCAAACATATAGCTCTTTGTAGTCATTTTGGTGGAGAAACAACATGCTATAATACTAGTATTTGAACTAGGAAAGGGGTTCATCATGTCTACTGCAAAATGTCGTATTTTAATTATAGATGACCATGAGCATGCTCGCGAGGGGATTCGCACCATTATTGGACAAGATCCGCACTTTACCATTGTTGCTGAAGGTGCTTCAGGTGAAGAAGCGCTCCAATTAACCGAGCGCTACATGCCAGACCTCATTTTAATGGATATTCAAATGCCAGGTATGAGCGGCTTGGAAGCGACCAAACGACTAAAAATTAGCTTTCCCTATATTAAAATTATTATGGTCACCGTATCGGATGATATTACTCATCTATTTGAAGCAATAAAAAATGGGGCACAAGGATATCTGCTAAAAAATTTACAGCCTAGTGCGTGGCTAGATTATCTTCATGCTGTTGCGCTAGATGAAGCTCCAGTAACAAAGGAACTGGCATTTCGCATGCTAAAGGAATTTACAGCTAATCGTTCATCAGAAGAGGACAAACACCCCCTGACTTCACGTGAACAGGATATTTTAAAACTGGTTGCCAAAGGCTATGTAAATCGTGAAATCGCCCAGCAGCTTGATATTTCCGAGCATACGGTTAAAAATCATTTAAAAAATATTCTGCAAAAACTGCATTTAAGCAATCGAGTGCAACTGACTCGCTATGCCTACGAGCAGGGATGGATACAAGAGCAATAGTAAGATGCAATGATAGCAATTGAGTGGAGTATCAGGAGGATACAATGAGCTATAGAGTAAATAAGTGGTTAATTCTTATCATACCTACATTAACAATTGGATTATGGGAATATATTCGGCATGAGTTTTTGCTGTCGTATATTTCGATGGAGCTGGGCAACTGGTTAACGCCTGTTATCGTGTTTATTGTTACGATCGTCTTTCTAACTAAGCTTTTTTCCATTATGGAAAATAATCAAAAAGAGTTAAATGAATCAAAAGCAATGCAAGATGTGCTGCTCGAGCGAGAACATATCGCCTCTGAGCTGCATGATGGCATTTCGCAATCACTATTTCTTCTAAATGTTCAGCTTGAACAAGCGTATCGCGAGCAATCTGAGGAGCATTACAATAAGCTAAAGGCTCAAATTCATCAAACGAATGCTTACGTTCGTGAAGCAATTATGAGTTTGCGCGCACCTATTAATGTGCAAAGCTTGCAGCTTAAGGAACAGCTAGGTCAATTTATTGATGATTTGGAAATGCGTATGGATGTGCAAGTTCAGCTTAATTGGAAGTTAAATGATGAGCTATTACCTCTAAAAGAGCGGATAGATTTACTGCTTTCCATTCGTGAAGGCTTGTACAATATTAAAAAACATGCACGAGCAGACCAAATTTGGATCGATGCCTTTCCTACAGAAAAAGGCTGGTATTGCTGTGTAAGAGATAACGGTGTCGGCTTTTCAGATCAGAAACTTTCACGTCATGAGCAATTTGGTTTAGCAATGGTACATGGGCGAGCAGAGCGCTGGAATTGGCAATTTGATATTGAGCGCCGTCAGGATCAAACCTATTTTCGTATTACAAAAAGCAAGGATTAGTTACTAAAACTACCTTGCTTTTTTCAACAATTCGTTTCCAGGATCAAAAATATTATGTAATTCCCTCACCCGCTACAAGCTTTTTACTTTGCTCAATAATTTCCTCTATTGTGCTGTAGGCGCCCGTATGAATGTGCTGAATTACCCCTTGCTTATCAACTAGAATCGTCACTGGATACCCCTGCATCGCTAACGCCGCTTTCCAGCTTAAGGTTTCATCACGCAGCACCGTCATCGTTATATCGTAACGCTCCATATAGGATTGGATTTTATCTAAATCCTCCTTCATATTTACAGCGATAAAGGTTACTTCTGGAACAAAGCTTTGCGCTTCATTAAGTAACGGTAATTCCTCGATACAAGGCTTACACCAGCTTGCCCAAAAGTTAATCAGCATCGGTTCAGCATTAGGGGTTAATGCTTGCAGCGTTGTTCGTTCTCCTTCTAAATCTGATAGCTTAATAGCAGGCAAATCATCGCCCGCTCTAACAATTGGTATTTGAGACGACTTGGCCCCAAGTTCTATATAAATAAAGATTGCGGCGATAATAACTGCTGCAATAAGAATAATCATAGAGAGAAAAGTCTTAGCATAGGAGCTCTTATTAGCGAACACGCTCCATCTCTCCTTCTTCTCCCCAAAAGATTGCCTCATATGCGGATTGCAAGCCATCCTCACCATATTGCTGTTTTATTTCCTCATAGCTGTTAGATAGCTTAATCTGTCCTTGATCAAGCAAAATAATATGATCCGCTACCGCCTCTGCAATCTGCAGTTGATGAGTTGAAAACAATACACTGGCTCCTTCATTAGCAGCCGAATTTATTATCGTTACAAACTGTTTCATCCAGTAAGGATCTAATCCATTGGTCGGTTCATCGAGGAGCAATAAGCTAGGCTTGCTTAACAAAGCCTGAGCTAATAGCAAACGTTGACGCATTCCCTTGGAAAATTTCCCTACTTTTTTATTACCTGTATCCGCCAATCCTACTAACTCTAGTAATTCACGTACCCGACTGTCAGATTGACGCTTTAGTTCTCCCCAAAAAGCTAACATTTCATAGGCATTCACATTTTCTATAAATTGATAATCGTCAGGCATATAACCTAATCTTTTTAAATACTGCACTCTATCCTGCTTTATACTATATCCATCTAATGTAATTGATCCGCTGCTAGGCTTCTTCAACCCCGCTACCATCTTGATTATACTGCTTTTACCGGCACCATTACCGCCGCAAAGAGCAACGATTTGACCAGATTTGATGTTTAATGAAAACGGCGCCACGATTGTTCTTCCCTTAATCACTTTAGATACATTTTTGATGCATAAATTAATCACGTTGATGCCCCCTTTTTCGCACGTAACCAGCAAGTGATAAAAAGCCTAGCACATACAGTATTAGCAAAAAGATAAAAGCAATATGGCCTGAAGGATGCTTAATCCATGTTACCCACTCGTAATACTCTGGTCCAATAATCGTTCCTCCGCCAAGGTTAGTAATGATATAGATTCTGATCCATTCTGCTGGATTAAGAAACGTAAACACTGTTAACAACGGCTTTATCCATAAATAAGGAAGCTGACCAAGAAGAGCAATCATTGTTGGTGACCAACCAATGATTAGAAAAAACCATACTCCTATTACTGACGTTAAAGCTTGCCAGCGTGTTGCAGCTAGAGCTCCAACTAACATCGCAATCGCTAAAAATGTAACAATTAACAGCAATGCAAACAAAAAGAGCAGCAAGTATGCTGATGGAGCAAGAGAATGAGTAGTCAGACTGCTAATAATGCCTGTGATCCCATAACCGATCGTAACGATAAGGGACAGAACAATAAGCAGCCCCACGTATTTACCGCCAATCCAGCTTGCCTCATCAAGCGAATAAGTATAAAGAAGTGCAGCACTGCCATCCTCCTTTTCTCCAGTAAGTGAAAAGGAGCCTAGCATTAATGTAATTAGCGGGAGCAGATATAATGTTAAGTTCATTAGCAATCCTGTTACTGCTGAATAGCCTGATGTATAACCTTGCTCGTTAATTAGCAGCAAGCTTAGCATGAACAAGATGAACAACACTAGAAAAGAATATGCCCATGGATTACGAAAGCCTAGCTTAAGCTCTCGCTTCATTATCGTTGTAAAATGATTCATTGCCATCTCCTGTACCAGATTTTAATGAGTTGTTTGCTTCTGCATCATACGCCACTGTGTGCTTGTTCAGCTGCTTCTCCATGTTCCTGCTCAGTCTTTTCCTCACTATGCTCTTGCTCTTCCATACTATTTTGTCCATGCTCAGCAGTACCATCTTGCTCTTCCATACCATCATGTTCAGCTTGTCCATCTTCGGACATACCTTCATGCTCTTGCTCTGTCATATGGTCATGTTCATGCGAATCTCCCTCTTGATGATGATGAGCTTTCTTCATTTCCTTGTTCACTTCCCATGAATGCGACTCCAAATCCTTTGCTGTCATTAGTTTACCTACGCCGTTCTCCTCAATATATTGCTTTGCGTCATCCTCTTTCTCAAATGAAATAATGCCATAAGCCATAGGGGTACTAATTGAAGCATCATAAACATAATAAGCCTTCTCATATTTCAACCATTCCAAGCTATTGAAATCTCGCACATAAGTAGCTGCAATTTGCTCTGTTCCATTTTCTACTCTCCACTTATTTAGATCGCCCAAATCATCAAATTTTAAGGAGCGACCTTCCTTTGTAATAATTTGTGTGGCATGAGCATCATCCTTAATTGCCATATTACAAATTTCACAGCGATCTACCTCTTCATTTATCGCTACTGGTGGATATTTCTCTTTTCCACAGCCTCCAACAAATAAACAAGCGATTAACAGTGTCAAACTAAACCATTTCCATTGCTTCATTGCTCATATCTCCTTACTTTTATAATGATATAAAACGCTAGTGCTGTAAGCAGCAACCAGCTTAACAACATCCCCCATTGCACTCCTTTAGTAACCGCCCCTTGCTGAAAGAAAGATTGATCAACTTGCTGTATTTTAATGCGAGGAGCTAAGTCACTAATCCAGTGCTTGGAATCTCCTTGATACATTTGCTCAATAAAGGCTACCCCTGGTGTGCCAAACAATAGCTGAAAGCTAGGTCTGCGTTCAATTAGTGACAGAAAAAATGGAGCTGACTTGTAGGGAAGCTCACTGTAACTATCTCCATCTAAATCTAGTCCCTGCAGGGAGTCCCAATAATTATGGCGAATAATTGGCTCTGTGCTGCCGTCATCCCATACATTGCTCACATTGCCAATAAAATTATTTTGCTCCAGCAACAGCTCATCTGCACTTTGCAACTGCAAAGCAACAAAGTTATGATCGAGCTCATTGTTAATGACTTCAAGCTGTTGACTGCGCTCTATCGTCAAACCAATTCGATTATTTGAAATGAAATTAGCGAAAATTTTAGCATTAAACACATCATAAATAAGAATGGCAGAAGCATTTGCATTAGCTTGATGCCCCGATAGCTGATTTTGCTCTAGCGTAATATCATTTGAAGTCATAATCATAAGCCCAATAACATTGTTATGACTTTCATTTTCGGCAATCTCAATTCTCTCAGAGTACATCATATGATAACCATAACGAGAATCAGTTACCTTGTTTTGGCGTATTGTTAAATGATCACTGTTTTCGACATAAACCCCATCATAAACTTCAGAAATTGTATTGCCTTCAACCACAATATCCGAGCTTTCGTATATAAAAACGCCATTACCTCGACTAGTTTGCTTCGTAAGTGAATCCCCGTTCCATTCAACTACATTATGAAGCAGTTTGCTTTGCTTCATATTTAACATTTCTATTGCCTTAGCTCTTGTCTGAATATTTAACTGCTGAAGCAACACATTGCTATGTCCTTCTGCTGTTATAACTGCTCGCTGCGGCTGCTTTCGTTCATCAACAATAGTGAAATTCGTTAGCTGAATATCATCACTTTGTACGATAATACTTTGCTCCTCATTTTCCTCGCTAGAAAGATAAATCGTCGTTTGATCACCTAGTCCGCTAATCGTAATCGGCTTATTGATGTACAGCGGCCCGATATACTGCTTGTCCTCTAGCTTTAGCTCGCCATTCGGCGGAACAGCATCGACTAATGGTTGGATTGGAGTAAAGTTTTGCGCCTTGCGAAATAATTTAGACTCTGGCAGCTCTCCATAACCTCTGCTTCTTTCTTTAGCCGTTACAACCCCAATATCCAATGTAAAGGTAAAATTGAAAATACAGAGAATTGTTAGTAATATTAAGGCGAATTTGAAGCCAGCAGATGAAGCAGATTTGATTTTATTGTGCTTAGTATCCTTCATCTGACTTCACCTCGATCGTAAAGCTGCTCATCACATGGTAATTCGCTACATTGCAATGATAAACAATTAAATTTTCTCCCGCTTGTTCAAATACTGCTTCAATTTCATAGATTAACTGATTGTCAATCATTTTTTCTTCTGCCTCGTACAGTCTTGTTTCTCTGCTATTATTACGCAGCTCTATTCGCATGCCATCGCTTGGCTTAGACTCAATTGGCAGCGTCACTCGAACAATTGTCACTTCACCAACAATCGGTTCACTTGGAATTGTATGTAATTGTGCCCCTAGCTCTGGCGGTTGCTCGAACTCCAGCTGGAATGAATCATAATTAGAAGCTGAGCTAGAATTGCATCCGCTTATAAACATGACGAGTAGTAGCAAGAAGAACGATTTGCATATCCTTTTCATAAAATTCGGCTTCACCGCTTTCCCTATGCTAGTAATTAGTATAGTTAGCAGCCATTGCTCCGCCATGACTATATGGGGCTATATTCGAACAAAAAATGTGGATGATCTTTGACAATTTTTCTTAATAACAGTCAATCACCGTACATTGATACATTAAATGACAAATAAAAAGGAAGCCTGCTTCATAGCAGACTTCCTAAGTATTAACTTCATTGAATCCTATCATTCACGATCTTTAGGCAATAAAAAAGAGAGAAACCCTAATAAAGGCAGCAAGCTAGTCAATATCATAACAAACTCCATTGAAGTTATATCGGCTAAGCTGCCAAGTGCCACTGCACCAACAGCACCCATACCGAAGGCAAAACCAGTAATCAGTCCTGATGCTGTTCCTACTTTGTTAGGCATAATCTCCTGCGCATACACAACACTTACTGAAAATCCTGATTGCAGAATTAAACCTAGTAATGATACGACAGGATAGACCCAGAACAAAGATAAATGAGGCAAAATTAACGCTAACGGAATTGAGCCTACTAAGGAAATAATCATCATTGCCTTTCTGCCAATACGATCAGCAAACATTCCGCCAAAAAAAGTCCCTATTACTCCAAACACCATAAAGAGATAGAGTGGAATTTGGGCTTGTTGTACAGTTAATCCATATTCATTTTGTACATAAAATTGATAATAATTACTAATCGCTGCTCCGTACCAAGAACGCGTAAAAACAATCGTTAGGAGAATGCCCATCCCCATGTAAACAACCTTCTTAGGTATATTGCTACTGCTAGTATTCGCAAGCGTTTTTTTCTTAACAGGTACTCCCTGTAAGGCTAGCTGCTTACTATACCAAGGTACAACATAGAGCAGGATACCAATCGCGGTAGCTGCTAGCAGGGTTCCCCATACTGCGCCACGCTGACCTAGCGGAACAAAAATAAAAATTGTCATTAAAGGTGCAAGAGAGGAGCCGAAGTTCCCTCCTACCTGATAAATTGACTGTGCCAAGCCGCGCTTATTACCTGCTGCGAAATAAACGACGCGTGAGCCTTCAGGATGAAAAACAGCTGATCCTAATCCGATTCCGATTACACAAAGCAAAACTAACCAAAAGTTCGGAGCAAATGCTAACCCAGCAATCCCTGCCATACTGCATGCCATGCCGACTATTAATAACCAAGGCATCGGTCTGCGATCTGACCAGGAGCCAACCACTGGCTGCATCACAGATGAGGTCATATTTAAAGTAAATGCGATCCAGCCAATTTGCCCATAGCTCAAACCAAGTGAAGATTTAAAAATTGGGAATAGTGCAGAAACAACAACTTGCATCGTATCATTTAGCATATGTACAGCACTAACGGCAAATAAAATGGAGTAAACCGTCAAGCTTGTAACTGCACTACTCGCTGCCAACTTAGGAGCTGCAGCGGCACTAAGTTTACTGTTCATTGTTTCCTCTCCAATTGTTTTAGTTCTAAAATAATTTAACACTAGTGATCTTATCACATAAGCAGAATACCGTAAAATCATTTTTTAGTCTTTTCAATTTTATATAGCTGTGGTATAATGTAAACGCTAACATTTCAGTTGTTCATATATCTTAAGGGGGGGTATTCGAATGATGAATGTTGCACTAAATGAGCGCACAATGTATAACGACTTTGACCTGGAGAAGGAAATTCTCTATTTTAATGTTGGTTCGGAAGGATTGGTATGCCTTCATACCCACAATTGTAATCGGAAGGTGCGCCTGACTTCGGCAGAGCTTAAAGCTCTCCTCAAAAGAAAAGGATATTATCCGATTAGCTCTACGTGCTACATCAATTTATCTCGTATTAAAGCAATTATTGCAGGCATGATTTATTTCGATACCCAACAGAAAGAGCCAAAAATGCTTGCAGTTAGCAAGCGTACAGAACAAAAGCTAAAGCAACTGCTCGCGCTATAAAATTCCATAAGAACTCATTGACCGCTAATTTTTTGATAAGATTAGCGGTTGTTTGTTTTTACTAATGCTGATATGCTAAATGTGGGTTAAGTTTTTGCTAACATGATTTATGAAAACGTTATTAGGAGGATTATAGATGTCTATCCAAGGAAAAGCATATGAAGGACAATTTCATGATGAAGCTGCAGTGTGGCTGGAATGGGGAAACTATAAGGCTGCTGTTGTTCCAGCAGTAGGAGCTAACTTAATTGCTTTTCGCGATCTCGAAAGAAAACTAACAATTTTAAGAGAACCGACTGCTGACAAAATGGATCATTTCCGTGAAAACCCAGGTATTTACGGTATTCCTGTTCTATTCCCGCCAAACCGCTATGAGGATGGTAAATTCAGCTTTAATGGTGTAGAATATCAATTCCCAGTTAATGAAGAGGCAACTGGCAACCATTTGCATGGCTTTTTCCATACTGCAAAATGGAATGTTGATGAATATAATGTAACGGCTTCAGAAAGCTATGCGATTTTCAGCATTACAGTTACACCAGAACATGAAATTTATAAGTACTTACCGCATCATTTTACAATTAGACTGCGCTACTCTTTAAGTGACAACGGCTTATTGCAACATGTGTCTGTACATAATCAAGGCGAAACAACGATGCCTTGCTTAATTGCTTTCCATACTGCAATTAATGCACCTTTCTCAAAAGAAAGCAGCGCAGACGATTACACATTTACATTAACCATTAATGAACGTTGGGAGCTTAACGAGCGTATGCTGCCAACTGGCAAGTACCAGCCACTAACAGAAGAAGAAGCTAAAATGAAAACAACTGGCTTGAATCCTTATTGGAGTTCAATGGACAATCATTACACAAGCGGTACAAAAAATGGCCGCAATATGATGGAGCTAACTGATCATCGTCTTGGTCTTAAATTAATTTATGATGTAGGTACACAGTACAAGCAATGGATGATCTGGAATAATGGTGCGACTCCTGAGTTTTTCTGCCCTGAACCGCAATTAAATCTTGTAAATGCGCCAAATAGTAAGCTGCCAGCCGAGCAAATCGGTCTTGTTGCATTAGAGCCAGGTCATATTTGGGAAGAAACTAGCCGCTTATATATTGTAAAAGCATAGATCTTATTTATTATCAAAAAAAGAGCAACCCTTGCCCCCTATTAATCTAAACCAGGCAAAGGCTGCTCTTTTCGCATTTGTTAAAGAATCCCGCTTCATTTCTAAATTGAATGATATTATTGATCGTAAAACGCCGAGAAGTTTCTTGCAGTTCCGACGCAATATCGCTTAATCCTTGAATATTCCCCTTCACTTCATTTAGAATTTGCTGCTGTTCCTCCGTCGTTGCCACAACCTGCTTCGCTCGTGCTGCGTGGGCATCAGAAAGCAATGCTCCTTGCTTTCCTCACTCATTACAATGTCTTAATTTTTCTTCTAGTTCCCTCGCAACCTTCATTTGCGATTCGATTTCTCATTCATAAATTAGGTAGGTTGCAGGATTAGGATCAAAATGACGTAGATTCGCGATAAATGATCTCGCTCTTCACCAGTAACTTCATTGTAGGCTCCTCTGGATGTGCAAGTCGCTCTATCAGTCGTTCTACTGCTTTTTTGCCAAGCATTTCTTTTGGAACATGGACTGTCGTTAATGCTATTCCTTTCATATAAGAGTCTTCAATATTATCAAAGCCTGTAATCGATATTTGCTCAGGAATTGCAATACCTCGCGAGCTTACTACTTCACTAACAACTAAAGCAATTGCATCATTTCCGCATACAATCGCTTTAGGCAGCTTTCGTAAACCTTGCAGCCACTTGTCGATTTGCTCTGCTATTTGTGCATGATCGAGTCCTTGCAAAGTAAGCAAGCTTTGCTGTAGCCACTCCAGATTACTGCCAGTTTGGCTTTTATCCATTTTGTCGACGCCTGCCCCTTGATTTTGGCGTAGGCTAAACTCCTCTAACGCTGCCCGATACCCTAAAAAACGATCATAAAAGCTGCGAGAAAAATGAATATCTCCAACAAAAGCAATATCCGTTTTGCCGCTGCTTAACAATTGTTTAGTTAAGCGATAGGTAGCTTCATAATTATCAGCAAATATGCTATCCAATGAAATTAGCTCGTCCTCATGATCGACTAGCACCATCGGAATGCCTAAGCGATGCAGCTCTAACACATAAGTTGAACTAATTTCACCAACACCAATAATGCCTAATATGCCGTCAGGATTAATAAACTTAGTTAAGGAATCCGTGCTTTGCTCCGACACGATAACCATGCCTAATCCTCTTTGCTCTAATTCATTGGAAATTCCATCGATAATTCTTCCCCAGTAGAGCGACTCCTTCGTTTGGAAACGAACATTGGGCATTAAGACGAAAACCGTTTGTTGATTGCTCCCTTGTTGCAGTGACTGCTTACCGAGTGTAACGATTGTATTTTGGCTGAATGAGCTTGATGGGCGTTGATTATAATATCCCAGCTGCGCCGCTGCTTCGATAACACGTTCCTTCGTCGCCTCGCTAACGCCGCCTTTTCCTGATAAAGCCTTAGATACAACATATTTAGAAACTCCTAAGTAGTTAGCGATTTGTTGCATCGTCACCTTTTTTGCCATACGAAAAACCTCCTAAATCGCAGGCATAACATTTCCGCCATTTACGGGAATATATGCTCCTGTAATAAAACTTGATAAGTCCGAAGCTAGGAAAGCTACAACATTTGCAATTTCTTGATCAGTGCCTCTACGTTTTAATGGCACATTCGCACTATAAGCTTCGTTAAGCTCTGTGCCAGCTTCCCGATCACGGTCGCTAATCGTCCAACCAGGTGCAACCTGATTAACGGTGATGCCAAACTCGCCAACCTCTTTAGCAAGCACACGATAAATTCCATCCATACCGCGCTTACCTGCAACATAGGCAGCTTGTGTTGGGAAGTTTTGCATCGCACATTCCGTATTAATACCAATAAATCTTCCTTCACCCCGTTCTTTCATTTGCGGGATAAACGCTTTCGCTAAATATACGCTTTGCATGACACAGGAATCAAATTGACCTTGAAAATCCTCTGGCGCCTGCTCAAGCAAGGAAGTCCATTCATATTGGATAACAGCATTAGCAACAACAATATGCACTTCTCCTAGTTCATTTTGAATTTGCTGCTGCATTTGCATAATTTGCTCCTGCTTCGTTATATCCGCTTGGGCAATCATTGCTTTTACCCCAAGCTGCTCGATTTCCTGCTGCAGCTGCAAAGCTTTAGCACGGTTGCCATGATAATGGATAACGATATTAGCTCCACATTGAGCAAGAGTCTTAGCCATTACTCTGCCTAAATAACCAGTAGCACCTGTTATTAACGCTGTTTTTCCTGTTAAAGATATTTTCATATGTATTAGTAACTCCTTATCATTAGATTCGTTAGCTTTTATGCTACCATAATCCCTAACTAAACACACTATGTTAATAAAAAAGCTATTCAATTTAGGAGATTAAACTCCTTAAACCAAATAGCAAGATAATCATAAATAAATGCAATTTACCCTAGATTAAGTAAAAAAATAACGACAGTTACTGTAAAAATACTTAACAATGTTGATACAAAAACAGCTTGTGAAGCAAATTCCTTCTCGTTATCAAATTCTACAGCGAGCAACACACTGCTCAATGAGGTCGGTACTGCCGAAGAAACAATTAATGCAGCAGCAATAAGTCCATCAATACCTAATAAACTGACAACAGCCCATGCTAACAATGGTCCAGCTACAAGTCTTAATGCACCGGAAATGCCAACATCTATCGCAAGCTCCTGTGAAACCTTCCACTTCATTTGTCCTAATTGTACCCCTAACGTAAGCAGCGCTGTACCGATAAATGCATCGGATACATAATTAATTGGAGTTTGGATCGGATCTGGAATTGGAATTTCAAAAATACGAAACAGAAAAGCAAGCGGAATGGCATAAATAACTGGCATGCCAATAATTGTTTTCCATACTTCCTTCAAACTTAATTTATGAGCATTTACGCTGTATACACCATAGGTATTAGGAATAAGCGACTGCACCATCATAATTAATATTTGAACGCCTAACGTCACTTTATTTCCTGCAAAAGCTAGCTGATTTAACGGTATACCGTAATTGGCACTATTATAGAATAATACGCTGTTGCGCATTGCACTTCGCATTGATGGTGAATAACCGCGCAAGCGAACAACGATCTCAACAACACCATATTGAATAACCATAAACAGACAAAAAAACAACATTACTTTACCGATAAGGTCAGCAGCAATCGCCGTTTCATAAAGCAATGAAAAAATCATTACGGGTGAAAATAAATAAAAATTAAGCTTGGAGAGCGTCTTAATATCGAGATGAAATATTTTTTCCAAAACAATACCGATGACAATCATAATGGTCATCGGCATAACGTTATTTAGCAGGATATGCAAAAAGATGCTCATTTTAATGGCAATCCTACTTTACTTCATATGGGATAACAAGCTCTTCCAGTGATTTACGTGGTGTAGGCTTGTTCATAGGATGGAATGAAGGATCTAGCTGCTCCAAACTGCCTGGTTTACCTAATGCGATTACAATTTGCGGAACAAGCTGCGCTGGAATATTCAGCTTTTGACGAGCCGCTTCAACTTCAAAGCCACCCATTGCACGCGTATTTAATCCGAGCAAATGAGCTTGTAAAGCTATCGATTGCCATGCTGCACCTGCATCAAAGGCGTGCTTGCGGTTTTCATTGCCATCTGGCGTTAGTGTATCGGATGCTAATAAAATTAATGCTGATGCATTTTTACACCATTGTACGTTCCGAGGCAAAATAAAGGATAAGAAAAGCTCTTTTTCCTGCTCAGTTTGCGCAATATAGAAGCGCCAAGGTTGAAAATTATTTGCCGATGGGGCATATTGTGCAGCTTCTAATACAGTGTATAGCTCCTCTTTTGATAGCTCATATGGAGAAAATGCGCGTGTTGACCAACGGTTAATAAATATCGGATCTGCACCATGCTGCGGTTGACGTATATCAAGTACATCCTTATTGTATTGCTTTGATTCACAACCAGTTACATTTGAACTCATAGTTTCCTCCTCCTATTCAATCAAATTGCTTATTTATTTTACTTCTAAAGTATTCATCAACTATATTACACATTACTTCTTACTTAAACAAGTGGATTAGAAGCACCCCAATAAAAGCAAACCCCATCCCTGTTAACTCCAGTTTAGTAAATGGAATTTTAGCAATAAAACGAGTATATAACAGAATAACAACCACATTCATTGCGATAATTGCAGAGACAAGACCAGTAATCCCTAACCCAAAGGCATACATATTTAGAATCATACCGATTGCATTGCTGGTCCCTACTAATAAACCAACTCCCCAAGTGTGCAGCTTGCTATACTTGCTTGGGGCTTGTTTACTTTTACGATTATCAATAAGCGAAAGCAAGGCAAAGCACAAAGCGCCTGTAATAAACATATTTGTTAAAGTTGGAAACTTGCTAGCCCCTTCCATCGTTGACCATTTTGTCGACAGATCGTTAGCAGCAAAAAATAGCATCGTTAATAGTCCCCACTGCGCGCCTTGCAAATTTTTAAGAGACAAATCATTCGAATACCGAATAATTAAAATGCCGCAAACTAATACAATAAACGCAATAAACTGCATCGTATGAAGTTTTTCATTCCATAGAAAATAAGCAACAATAACAACGACGACTGGCGGCAAAGCAGTAAGAATCGCAATTAGTGATGGTTTACCGACGGCAAAACCTTGATACATACAAGCACTTGCTGCGAATGAGAATAGCCCCATTTGAATACCAATTAATGATGCAGTATTCCACTGTTCACCTGTAATAAATGTTGCTGCTAAATTAATGATTGCACCTGAAGCAAATACACCACATAGCATGAGATTACGATTAAAGCCAAGCGTACTTGTCCAGTGATACAAACTGCCTCGAATGCCAAAAGCAATTGCAGCAAACAATGCAAAAAGTAACCACATTATTTAGTTCATCTCCTAGTCCTTAGCAAAGCTGAATGCACATTGCTTCTATTCTAGCTTCAACTCTATAATCTTTCAATGAAAGATTGTAATTCATAGGATAGACCTTTACAATCAAACTATATTGTTGATAGAAGATACGGGAGGACTCAGCATGTTTACATTAGCAGAAAAGCAATATTTATTAAAGCTGCTTAAAGAAAAAAAACGTTGGGGCTGGTTTAGAAAAATAAAATCAGATCCAATGGATAACATTCTTATCGAAAAGCTTGAGCAAATGATTCGCAATGAGCAAGTAAATCATAAGCATCTATAAGTTGTTTTCTAAGGTAATATATGGAGGATTTATGAACGGCAAAACACATTTAGCAATAGGAGCAATTATCGGTGCTGCATATAGCTTCATTCATGCTCCTGGCAGTGGGCTTGATACGATGACATGCTTTGTTGTTGTCGGCGGATTTTCAGCTTTAGCTGCTGATTTAGACGGTCCAAGCATGCTAACACGCAAGTTGTCTAAGCTCAGCCGTACTTTACGGACAAGCAGCATTATTTTAGGACTATCAGCTTTACTAATTTTAGGATTTTTCTATTTCACAAATGAACATTTTCGCCCAGGCTGGCTCTGGCAGAGTGTAGGCGGAGCAACCATGCTTACGTTGCTTGGCTTGCTTGTCTCGCGCGGCTTTTGGCGCAATGCGATGGTCAGTCTAGCAGGATTTGGACTGGGCGTTTACGGATATATGGAAGGTTGGTACTGGCTAATTGGTCTAGGTATCTTTGTAGTAATTGCACCTTGGTTAAGCCATCGCGGCTTAACGCATACGTTATGGGTGGTGCCAATTTGGGGCTGGATCGGCTTTGGTCTTGAAGCTCAGCTAGCTATCGACGGACTAGGGATTCTCGCAATGCTAACGTATCTGTCACACATAGTTGCAGATATGTTTACGCCCGCAGGGGTTAAGTTTTTATTTCCACTTTGGAAGAAAAAATTTAGGTTGAAGTTATAAGGCTACGGAACAATTCCTCCTTTTTGTCGCGGTTTAAAGCCTGTTGCTTTTATTTTTGTTATGGTTGCAACAGGCTTTAAAAGCGACACACTTCGTTAACAGGAGGTATTGCTCCTCCGCTGGTAGTTTTGTTTGTTAGGCTCTATAGCTTGTAATCAAAAAAGCTTTGTTTTGTGACAGCAACAAAGCTTTTTTGATTTTTATGTTAGATTACTCGCTGATCGACTCCTTCCGCTGCATTTGTTCTATCTTCATATCACCATACAACATATGAGGTGATGTAGAACAAGAATATACGAGCTTATTGGTAAAGTCGATTAAAGATAAGCGACAGCCGTGTTTTGCTCCTGTGTCAATGCCAATTTTTTTGTTGCCATACCATAGTTTTCCGTTGCAAATTCCAAGCTTAAAGGTGGGGGTATGTCCGAATACAATCGTATAGGGCAATCCTGTGTCTGCGTGCCAAAACTTCTCACGAATTTCAGTTAAGTCTTTTAGCGATTGAAGCTCTAACGGAACTTTAGGTCTTACCCCAGCATGAACGAATAAGTAATTACCCTCAATTTGATATAAAGGTAACTGTGCAACCCACTGGATAAGAGGCTGCAAATGTCTATCAATTGAATCCATCTTAGCAAATCTTAAGTCGACATTGCCAGGTAAAGCAACTGCACCTTGATCAACTAATTCCTTGATTGTAATAAGCGTCTCCCAAGTCTCTAGGTCGTCATTCATATAATCACCTAGCATAATGAGGCGATCTCTTCCTTCCCGATACTGGGCAAACTTAAGCAAAGTCAATAATCCTTGCGCATGACCATGAATATCAGAGATTGCGAGTAGTCTTGGAGAAGAAGCGTTATCCTTCACGTATATATAACACCCTTTTAAATTCTAATTTCCATCATCAACAAAAATAAATGCTTTATCTGAATCCAACCTCACTGTAATCCATTGCCCCGTTGAAATACAATACTCTGTAATAAGATACAGCTTTTGCTGATCCATTGTTTCAACAACAGATCTCCATTTCTTCCCTTCAAATGTGCAATAATTCACTTTTAAGGTAAATAGATTTTGCTTAAACTTCCCTTGATTTAACTCGCTGTTAATCGTATCGTTCTCCGTAACCTCCACTACATAAATAAGCTCCTCAGGGCGAAACATTACCAGCAATGGTGAATTATCCATAAGCTTCTCCACGCCAGGAGCCTCGATTCCATAAATCAGTTGACCGCTTGGCAACTTTATAGCTATTCCTTGCGTTGTGCGCTTTAGTACACCCTTTAATGAATTTATTGCGCCGAGCAATGCAGCCGCATGTCGACTGGCAGGTCGTTGATAACATTCCTGCGGCGTTCCTATCTGATCGATATTCCCTTTACGCATAATAAGCAGTCGATCGGCCATCGAAAATGCTTCCTCAGGATCATGAGTTACATGAAAAACACTCATCCCTAATTTTCGAAATAAGTACGCCATCTCTGTTCGCATTTCAATACGCAACCGCATATCCAGATTAGAAAGCGGCTCATCAAGTAAAATAAGCTTTGGTTGAGTTGCCAGTGCTCGAGCAATCGCTACCCGTTGTTGCTGACCGCCTGACAACTGCGGTGGCAGACGATGCTCTAAGCCATCTAGCTGCATTAACTTTAATAGCTCATTTACACGTTCCTGCTTTACTTGAAGCTTTAATTTATTTAAACCGTAAGCAATATTGTTATATACATTTAAATGCGGCCATAGCGCATAGTCTTGAAACACCATATTAATGCCGCGTTTTTCCGGAGGAAGTGAAATGTTAATTGAAGCGATCGTTTTACCGCTTAAACGTATTTCTCCTTCATCAACGTTGGTTAAACCTGCGATTAGTTGCAATAATGTTGATTTTCCACAGCCTGAGGGTCCTAATACACTTATAATTTCTCCCGCTTTCATCTTAAAAGAAAGCCCTGTTAAAGCTTGATAAGAGCCATAGCTTTTTTTTACATTTTGAACTTCTAACACTATATTGTTCTCCGCTACATCGTTCACTATAATTGCTCCTTCCTACGCAGCAATAGCTCTAGCAGTAAAATGATTAAAACAACTATTCCACCGCCAATAATGGTTGCTGCTGATGCATAACCAAATTGCATATCTTCAAACGTTTTATTTACGATTACGGGAAAAGTCATATAATTAGGCGGAAAAAGAACTGAATTCACAGCTAAATCAAATACACTTGCTCCAAATGCAGCTAAGCCCGCTGCAATTAAAGCACCACGAATTAAAGGGAACAATACGACTCGCAATCGTCTTTGCATGGAATCTCCCTGTAATTGAGCGGCATATAATAGAGATTGTGGCACTTTCGCCATAGCTCCCGTCATCAGTCTTGTTACAACAGGAATCACTCCAGCAATTGCAGCTAAAATAAGAATGATTGGCTTTCCGTATAACAATAAGCCAATCGGCTCCAGCCAACGTTGATTCCAAACAAAGATGTAACCAATCCCTAGTACAACTCCTGGAACAGCAAGTGTAATGATCGATAGAGCTTCAATTGCTCGTTTAAATTTAAATTGGGAGTACATCAACAAAAATGCCGTCAGCAAACCAATTATAAGTCCAAAGATTGCAGCTGTTGCAGCAATTGCCAACGATCGTCCAAGCCCGATTAATAGTTCACTTCCTTCATTCAACAATGCAATGTAATTGGCAAAGGTAAAATTGTCTGCGTTTAGTCCGCCGCCCTGTGTTTGCATGAATGACATTAGCACACTTGAACCTATCGGTATTCCTATTACAATCGCTAGAAAAAATAGGTTTACAGTTGCCAGCAGCCATCCTAGCTTACCAGCAGGTCTTGGTACTGCTGGAATAGCATTTCCTGATAAAAAATCAAATCGTGAACGTCGCATTGCGATAAACTGTAGTGTCATTGCAATGCCGATTAAAATCACTAAATAAAAAGACAACACTCCTGCCATATCAAAACGGATCGGTGAAGTATATAAAGCAGAAAAAATAGAATACGGCAAGGTTGGGTAACGATATATTGCCGCTATCGACGATGGCAAACCAAAATCTCCGATCGTATCCATAAATACTAATGCCGCTCCTGCTAAAAATGCAGGCAGAATCAGAGGAGCATTAATGGTTCGCCATACTCTGAAAGATGT
The DNA here is from genome assembly GCF_057221655.1 of Paenibacillus sp. plas6. Classification (NCBI taxonomy): domain Bacteria; kingdom Bacillati; phylum Bacillota; class Bacilli; order Caryophanales; family Paenibacillaceae; genus Paenibacillus; species Paenibacillus sp. plas6. The sequence goes on from NZ_CM170151.1 coordinate 805,697, forward strand.
GGCTCCACACAATCTAGCTGCATGAGAAAGCTGCTCTACCTTCCATTCCATTGCTGAGCGTACGCTTAAGTAAGCTAGCGGAAATTTGCTAAGCGACATAATGACAATTAAACCTATCGGTTGAAACACTGCATTAGGCACCCATTTCCAGCCAAGTAAATGCACAGCTATCCCCTTACTTGCAGAAAACATAATCCAGCCTTGTGCAAGAATAAAGGATGGAATGATAAATAGCAGCCAAACTGCTGCGTCAAGAAGCCTTGCGGTCGGAAACTGCCAGCTTGAACGAAATATTGCCAACACTCCTCCGATAAAAGTTGCAAGCAAAGTTGCGCCACATGCAAGCACAATTGAATTTTCCAGTGATTTTTGCCATAATGGGCGTTTAAATATCTCCAGCAATAAGCCGATGTTCCCAAATTTTAATTGACCAAAAAATACACCCGGCAACACAACTTGAATAATAACAGCTAATAATGGAAAAAGAACGAGGATGAAAAGTACTAGGCTTACCAGCCAGCCAAGCTTATTATTTTTCAACTTCATTATCATTGGACTGCTTTATCAGCAAACCATTGCTTAATTTCTGCTTCATGCTTTGCTGCCCATTCTGCGTCCGCGACAATAAGCTTCGCATTCGATTGTCGATCAGGTCGTGCACTAACGCCAATAGCTGCTGGATCAAAATATGCCTCATCCCCATTATCTATTAAATCTTGCTGTGTCTTAGGATCTAATAAAAATTCAACAAAGGCTTTAGCTGCATTCATATGCTTAGAGTTTTTCTGAATTGCTGCTACACGCACCGATGCAGGTGCTCCTTCCTCTGGCCAAATAATGCCGATCGGTTCACCTTTATTAATCATTCCGTATGCATTTGATTCCTGCAAAGCAGCAATAGATATTTCACCGCTGGACAGCGCTTGAACAACTTGCGGATTTTTCGGATACACGCGCAAACCATTGTTAAACCAAGCATCAAAAAATTCTTTTCCTTGATCTATGCCTCCCTCACGCTGAAACAAAGCTGCCACGAATGGAAACGCAGGTGCAGCAATGGCGGGATCTGCAGTTGCAATTTTGTCTTGATATTGATTCTGTGCAAATTCTGCCCAAGTTTTTGGAGCTGTTTCCTCTGTATATTCATTTTTGTTATATACAATTACTCCTGATGCATGTGCTCCCGTCGGATAATAACTATAGTTGCTTGGTATGTATTTTTTAAAATCTTCTGCTATTTGCGACAAATTGTTCGGCTGCCATCCTTCTAGCAATTGACCATCAAGACTAAGTCCATGAATTGATGGCATCATATCTGCCCAAACAACGTCCCAATGCGGATTTCCTCTTTCCGCCTCAATACGTGACATAATCTCTGCACCGTTACCTGTAACTAATTCAACATCATATCCAGTAGCTTCTTTAAACATATCTGCAATAATATCATCAAAATCATTTAAATAAACAACAAGTGTCCCTTCCTCATCGTTCTTCTGATCAGCAGTTAGTGTATGTATATCAGTTGCATTTTTAGGTGCAGACAAAGCAACTTCCATCCCAACTCGAGTATTACTGTTGTCACTGTTGTTGCCGCATGCTGCCATTAAAGACGTTGTTAACGATAAAATAAGTAATGTTAAGGCTGGCTTAGTTTGCCGCTTTCTTCTATTCATTGTTATTTCCCTCCACAAAGGTTAATTGATTCACCTTTAAATTATCAAAGGAAAATTAGCGTAATGTTATCAAAATATCATGCCAATATTAAATTAATATGGTTTAAAAATGCCGATGAATCGATCAACCGATAAAGAATTTCTCCTTACCATCTCATAACTCTCCACTTTTTCTTACTTGTAATAAAGACGGTCAAACAGCTCTTCTATTTTGTCAACATAAACAAACTCCCCTCATAGCAGTCAGGAAATTGACATCTCCTTGCTGCTATGAGGGGAGTTTGTTAGGGGTGCAGTTCTTTAAATTCTTTCGGCGTCAATCCTGTTTCTTTCTTAAATAATTTTTGAAAATAAACAGGATCGGTATAGCCTACTGACATCGCAATTTCATAGTTTTTCATATGAGGATAATCGATTAAAAATTGTTTAGCTTTTTCAATTCGAATTCTTATTAAGAAGTCTGTAATCGTTTGACCTGTCATTTGTTTAAATAAACGGCTGACATAATGCGCACTCATTCCTACTTGCTGAGAAATTTGCTCCAAATCAAACGGACGATCATATTGCTCATTCAATGTAGCTATTATCGTATCAATTGCATAATGACCGCTGCTGCTCTCGGACATTTCCTTTTCTTTGATCAGCTCTAAACTCTCGCTGACTTCCTGCTCCTTTTGCAGCGCTTTTGCTCGTACCCGCTGCAATACTTCTGCAAGCTGCTGCTTATCAATCGGCTTTAGCAAGTAATCGCTTGCGCCAAAGCGTAACGCCTTGCGCGCGTACTCAAATTCACTAAAACCGCTAAAAATAATTTTGGCAAAGGAACGTCCCTTTAATAGCTCAATCAATGTTAAGCCATCCATACGCGGCATTTTAATATCTGTAATAATTAAATCAAGCTCATCATCATTTAGCTTATTAATATGATAGAGCGCGTCCTGCCCATTGCTGTAAGAGCCGATCACTTCGATTTCCATGTTCATTTTACTTAAAATTTTCTCTAGTCCAGCGCGAATCATAGCTTCATCGTCTACAATAATGACCCTCATGCTTACAGCCTCCTTGCTTGTCTACTGCTACTTCACTGCTCCACTCGTTACTCCAGCAAAAATATAACGCTGTAAAAATAAATACATGATCGCCGTAGGTATCATAATAATTAGAATTGCAGCCGAAACTAACTGCCAATCACCACTATTATTTCCAAAAAACCGCATTAGCGACGTTGACACAACGACATGTTGAGCTCGCGGTAAATATAAATAAGGAACAAAGAAATCATTGTAAATACTAATTGTTTTTAAAATGATAATTGTAAATGTCGCTGGCGTCAGTAATGGGAAAATTATTGAGCGAAAAATGCGAACAAGCGAAGCGCCCTCCAGCATCGCACTTTCATCAAGTTCATACGGGATATTTTTAATAAATTGCAAATAAATATAAATTTGAATAATATCTGCTCCGATATATAGCAGCACTGGTCCCATTAAATTATTTGTCAAACCCAGCGACATAATCGTTTTATAGTTGACAACTTGCGTTGTAATTTGCGGGATTATCGTAGCAAACATAAATAAACCGACTAATAAGTTTTGCAGTTTAAATTGAAAGCGAGTAATTGCATAACAAAACGCAGAGCCTAGTAAAACATTAAATAAAAGAGATACTAGAATTATCGTTATTGTATTACTAAATGCAAGCGGAATACTAGCTTGTTTAAATGCTTTCGCAAAATTTTCAAAGTAAAACCAATTATCAGGCAGCGAAATTGCTGACGAGGAAAAAAACTTTTCTTTCGTTTTAAAAGCATTCACGACGATAATATACGGCGGAAACAGAATAGCTAAACTAGCAAAGCACAAAATGACGTATGATAAGCCTCGTTTAATATTGTTTGCAAGCTTCACGCTAATCATCTCCTCTAGATAGAATATAACGCTGGATCGATAACACGATGACGACAAATAAGAGCAGAACAACACTCATCGCGGAAGCAAGCCCGTAATTATTAAATTGAAATGCTGTTTCGATTATTTTCATAACAAAAGTTTCACTTGCACCTGCTGGTCCGCCTTTCGTTAATACAAACGGCAGATCAAATACTTCAAGTGCCCCTGTAACGGTAAGGAACAAATTCAGCTCAATAATTTTATAAATATTAGGCAATGTGATCCGAGTAAACTGTTGCCAAGAGTTTGCTCCATCAATTGAAGCTGCTTCATATAAATCACCAGGTATTGATTGTAAAGCCCCTAAATAAATAACCATATTAAAGCCCATAAAACGCCAAAATCCAACCGAAGCTAGCGTATAGTTCACGTAATCTTTATTGCCAAGCCAACTTGTCTGTGAAAGCTGATCAAAACCAAATGTAGCGAGCAAATGATTCAATGATCCATTAGTTGTGTCATACACGTAACCAAATAAATACGCTACGGCTACTCCATTTAAGATATAGGGTAGAAACAGCAATAAACGGAAGAAGTTTCTTCCTCTTAGCTTTGTATTTAAGAGAACTGCAAAAAATAAGGCGACGATATTTTGCACAATGCCTACAGCAAAATAAGCAAAGTTATGTTTGAATACACCGAACAATTCTGGATTAGTGAACACCTCTTTATAGTTTGTAAGGCCAATCCACTCCTTATTGGCACTAACTCCGTTCCACTTCATAAAGCTTAAACGAATTAATTCTAATGCAGGATAATAGGCAAACGTCAACAATAGCAGCAATGGAATTGCTATAAAACCTACGAGAACAATCTTTTTCTGGGTACGAAAGGATAGCCTACTTAACATCGAACATCACTGCCTTCCATGAGAGTAAATGAGCTTGCGAATGGCGAACAAGGAATAGCCGCCATTCGCAAGCACGATTATTTCACGCCTAATTCACTTCTAGCTCTAGCCCAATTGTTGTTAACTTTCTCTAGCACCGCTGCTGGATTATCTGATAGTACGAATTCTTGTACAGTTGCAGCTTGATCAAGTCTAGCTTGATTTTGAATATCTGTTGCAATATCCGATGGCTGTGCTGGCTCAAAGTAATTCACATTATAACTATTAAACTCTGCGAGCTGTGCTAGCTTAGGCTCTTTATTTTTTAATGTTGGAATAAAGCCAGCAAAATCATCATAGCCGGATTCCTCGATCATCCATTGAATAAATGCCTTTGCTGCAGCTACATTTCCATTTTTATTAACTGCATAAAACCAATCTGGATTTAATGGAGCTTTAGCTTGACCGCTATTATCTGCTGGGAATGGGAAGAAACCAATATTATCTGGATCAGCGCCATTTTCGATAACTTGATTAATTACCCAGTTTCCTAGCAGATACATACCGAATGTACCGTTCGCTACATCCTTTTTCGATTGCTCCCAATTTGTTGAGTTAATATCTGCTTCTAAATAGCCTTTTTGATATAACTCACGCAAAATGCTCCATGATTTACCGTACTCATTATCCATTGTGTAAGGGGTATCTGTTTCTGCACGTTTATTTTGATGATCGCTAGCTTCCGCAACTAATGTCGGCACATCGTACACCCATACATCAAGCGGCCACTTATCCTTAAAGTTTGAAGCAAGCGGTACGATTCCAGCCTGCTTTAACTTTTCACAAGCTGCTAAAAACTCATCATACGTTTTTGGAATTTCTGTAATTCCCGCTTTCGCAAACGCTTCTTTGTTATAAACAATGCCGACTGTAGAGCCGCCTGAAGAAATACCGTAAATTTGACCTTCATATGCTCTTAAATCTTTAAAGTAGATATCATCTGAAAATTCAATGTCGTTCAATGGTGCAAAATATTCAGGAAACTCCGAGTTAGACAGCGTAGGCAAAAACACAACATCAGGAAAATCTCCCGAACTCATGCGTACTTTTAGCGTTGCATCATAATCTTGGATAGCTTCAAACTCTAGGTTAACGTTAGGATACAATTCTTCAAAACGTTGCTTGTAATCATTGTATACATTGCCGATCATATCTGTACGATTTGTAAGAAAAACAAGATCGCCTTTAATTTCAGTTTGCTGGCTCTCCTCTTCTTGCTGGTTTCCTTCTGTTTGTTGACCTTCATTTGTCGGTTTGTTACTTGTCGACTGACTACTGCAAGCAATAGCAGTGATTGTTAGCATAGAAGATAACAACAATAACAACATTTTCTTTTTCATCATTCAATCCCCCTAAATAATTTGTAATCGCTGTCAAATCAATCTTACCGGAATGCATATGGGCATTAAATGGTTTAAAATGCTATTTATTGTTCTGTATTGACTTTTTTCTGTTACTGAGTTGTCAGCATTCATATTTGTTAAATTTCGAACCCTCTTGCAAAAAAAGCTTATATGTTGTTTACTTGTTATATAAAAGTCAGCAATTAAAAACTAACAAAACTAACAAAATGGAGGTAGCAATATGAGTGACAGCTTTACCTATATAGCTGGGATGACTTGGGGCTGGACTGGAGTGCGCGGCACTTGGCTTGGCGATAAAGCTAAGCAATCTATGAAGTTAATGACAGAACGTCTTGCAGTAAATTGGACGGCAATTACTTTTGCCGCTTTGCAGGCTCACCCACAAGCAACAGTAATCGCTTATCAAGAAGAACCTACAGTTACAGATGAAGAAGTGATTCATGCGATTCAAGAGGCTAAACGTCTTGGTCTTAAAGTAGTTTTAAAACCAGTAGTCAATTGCGCTGATGGCACTTGGCGCGCACATATTAACTTTTTCGATATTGATGTTCCATGTGAGCCGAAATGGAGCGATTGGTTTAAAAGCTATACAGAATTCATCGTTCACTATGCTAAAATCGCGCAAAAGCTTGGGGTTGAAATGCTGTGCATCGGCTGTGAAATGGTTCAAACCGACCGTCGTGAACAACAATGGCGAGCATTAATTTCAGAAGTTAGAAAGCACTATTCTGGACTCATTACGTACAATTGCGATAAATATCAGGAAAATCAAGTTAACTGGTGGGACGCTGTCGACATCATTTCTTCCAGCGGCTATTACCCAATCGATCAATGGGAAAGCCAGCTTGATCGCATCGAGCAAGTCGTTAAGCAGCATGGAAAGCCGTTCTTCTTTATGGAAGCTGGATGTCCAAGTCGTGAAGGTTCTCCTTATTTGCCAAACGATTGGGGGCTAAAGGGAGCACCTAGTGAACAGAGTCAAAAAGCATATTATGAAGCGATGTTTGCTGCCTGTAACAAACGTGACTGGGTTCGCGGCTTTATGCTTTGGGATTGGCCCGCACATTTATATGATGAGCAGTTAGCTTCCGCAAATGACGATTATTGCGTATATGGCAAAGCCGCTGAGCAAATCATTCATGAGCAATACTCTCGTTTAGTAAAGGAGGAAGTAAGATGAGTGAGTTATTTCAGCCTTCCGTTTCAACGTTGCCAGTTGATCAATGGCTCGCTGAACTCGATACCGAATTGAAAGATAATATATTAGGTTTTTGGATGAAATTCGCAGTTGATGAGGAGCAAGGCGGATTTATCGGTGAAATGTCGCGAGACTTAACTGTTATTCCGCAAGCAGCTAAAAGCCTTGTCCTTAATACGCGCATTCTATGGACTTTTTCTGCGGCATATCGGTTGCTGGGAAATCAACAGTATTTATCAATGGCAAATCGCGCCTTTGCTTATTTAGCTGAGCAGTTTTTTGACAAGAAATATGGCGGATATTATTGGATGCTCAATGCTGACGGCTCACCGCTTGAGCGCAAAAAACAAATTTATGGTCAATCATTTGCAATTTATGCTTTTGCCGAATACTATCGCGCCACTGGCAATCAACAAGCATTACAATTTGCAATTGATACGTTTTTGCTAATTGAGCAATATGGTCATGATCCGGAATATGGCGGATATATTGAAGCCTTATCTGAGGATTGGAAAGAAACAAAAGACTTAAGCCTAAGCGGTAAAGATTTGAATGAAAAAAAATCAATGAATACCCATTTGCATGTAACGGAAGCTTATACCAATCTCTACCGTGTCTGGAAATCTACGCATCTTGAACAACAGCTTGCTGAGCTCATTAATATTACAATCGAGCAGATTATCGATCAGCAAAGTGGGCATTTTAAGCTGTTTTTTAATGAGCAGTGGGAAAGTCAATCGAATCATATTTCCTACGGTCATGACATTGAAGGCAGCTGGTTATTAGTCGAGGCTGCTGAAGTGCTCGGCAACCCACAAGTACTAGCTAAGGCAAAAAGCATTGCCCTGAAAATGGCAGATGCAGTGCTTGTAAAAGGTTATGATGAGGATGGCGGCTTATTTAATGAAGCTGAAAACTCTGTCATTATTGATGATCATAAGGACTGGTGGCCGCAAGCTGAAGCAGTTGTCGGCTTTTACAACGCTTATCAATTAACTGGCAACCAGCAATATCGCCAAGCTGCTGAACGTTCATGGCGTTTCATTCAGCGCTATATTGTAGATAAACAATACGGCGAATGGTATTGGAGTGTACTGCGCAACGGAACACCAAGCGATCGCTTAGAAAAAATTAGCGCTTGGAAATGTCCATACCACAATAGCCGAGCGTGCTTTGAAATGATCGAACGTTTAACTTATAACGAAAAGAGAGGTAAATAATAATGAGTATTTTTGAGGAACGCAAAGCATACTTAACCGAGCAATATGAGCAATTAATTACTCGTCCTAATATCCCGCTACAAGGGGGAAATGGCATTTATACACGTTATCAATATCCAATTTTAACGGCCGCACATGCTCCTCTACATTGGCAATATGATTTCAATCCAGAAACCAATCCATATTTTATGGAGCGCTTAGGAATTAACTGTGTTTTTAATCCAGGCGCAATTTATCTAAATGGAAAGTACTATTTAGTGGCACGCGTTGAAGGCAACGACCGCAAATCATTCTTTGCAGTTGCGGAAAGCGATAACGGTATTGATAACTTCCGTTTCTGGGATAAACCTGTAGTCTTGCCTGAAACAGATGACCCTGATATTAATGTGTACGATATGCGTCTAGTTCAGCATGAGGATGGTTGGATTTATGGTCTATTCTGTACCGAGCGCAAAGATCCAAATGCAGCACCAGGCGATCTATCCAGTGCCATTGCGCAATGCGGCATAGCACGTACGAAAGATTTAAAAACTTGGGAGCGTCTTGCTGATTTAAAAACCCGCTCTAACCAACAGCGTAATGTCGTGCTGCATCCTGAATTTGTAGACGGCAAATACGCATTTTACACGCGTCCGCAAGACGGCTTTATTGATACTGGCTCTGGAGGCGGTATTGGTTGGGGCTTATCTCAATCGATCGAGGAAGCCTATATTGATGAAGAAGTCATTATCGATGAACGACACTACCATACCATTAAAGAAGTTAAAAATGGTCAAGGTCCTGCCCCAATAAAAACGGACAAAGGCTGGCTTCATATCGCCCATGGTGTACGCAATACAGCTGCAGGCTTGCGTTATGTTCTTTACGCATTTGTAACAAGTCTTGAAGATCCAACGAAAGTAATCTATACACCAGGTGGTCATTTAATCGCTCCGCAAGGAGAAGAGCGTGTTGGTGATGTATCTAACGTCGTATTCTGTAATGGCGCAGTAGTTAATGAGCAAGGTCAAGTATTTATCTATTACGCTTCTTCTGATACACGTTGCCATGTAGCTACATCCACTATCGATCAGCTGCTAGACTATGCAATGAATACTCCTGCTGATCCGCTTCGCTCTTATGCATGCGTTCAACAGCGTCTAGCATTAATTGAAAGTAATCTTGCAATCATTTAAGTTTTTCCTGTTTATTGAAATCTCCGACTAACAATGAACGGCTCTTCGATTACTGTTGCTAGTAATTGAAGAGCCGTTCCACTTAAACAGCTAAACTTCATCAGATGTGAATAGACCGTATATATCACTCTTAAAGCTTAACTGCAGATCAAAGCTTCGCTGCATCTGCCTATATTAGATTGCCTTTTTGCGCCATGATAAATTTGTCCACAAACGAAGCACCATCTCAACCGGACCATATGAAAAATAACGTAAGTATAACTTACTTAAAAATAATTGACAAACATAAATAACGATTCCGATAAGGAGCCCATAAGTAACTCCTAATTTTCCAAATAAGCCGAATCCATATCCATAAAAGATAAACGTAGAAATAACGCTTTGTAATAAATAATTAGATAAAGATAGCTTGCCAACCGCTGCAAAAGCGTTTTTTAATTTAGAACAATATGCGGATTGATAAAATAATGCAAATGCACCGATATAACCAATCGAAAGCAACGGTCCGCCTACCGTTAAAAGTATACTTGAAAAATTAGATTCCACTAAAGCTAGTGACTTTAATATTAATCCAATAAATACGAAAACTGCTAGCTTTTTATATAAACTTTTCTCTTGCATAGGAGAATAAAATAGATTTAATTTTGCACATGCCATCCCTACCAAAAACATCGGTAAGCTCAGTATTGGCGCAAAAAGAACTAATGAAATAACGATCCCCATTCCGCCAAATTTTAACGGTAGGTCACTATTTTGTCTATAATCAACGATTTCACTATAAGTACCAGTACTTAATATCGTAGCTTCTTTTGCTAAATATGCATCAAGTTTATTGGAATCAAACATTTCAACTTCCGGTCCATATGAAAAGATAGCCAATAAAATAAAGATTATTGCTGCCCAAATAAATAATGTTTTCGGTTTGCGATAGATGAAAAATAGCAGGAGAAGCATTATAATGCCATAAAACTGCAAAATATCTCCATCCCAAAGAAATCTAGCATGACAGAAACCAATTGCAATAAGACCGAGCGCACGGCGAATTAGCACCCAGCGCGTTTTTTCTTGACGCCTTTTGATCGATTCTACAAGCTTTATTAAGGAATAACCGAATAAAAATGTAAAAATTGGCATAAATGAAGATTCAACAAAAATTTTCGTAAAATAATAACTGATTGAATCTATAAGCGATAGCTCCTCTAAATAGTCCTTTCCGATTAAACCATATTGAAAAATTAATAAATTGGCTAGCAATATTCCAAGTAAACTAAATCCTCGTAAACTATCTATTAGCTCAATTCTTTTTTTCATTATACAGCTTCTCTCCTTCTTTATTTCTTAGTTGTTTAAGCAAATGAAAATGGTACATGTAGAATAACATAGTTACATTTATGATTTTTGATTTTTATTGCTAAAATTAATTTTTCGTAATAACAAAGAAAAGCTGTGTCAAAATTTAATCACAATTAAATTTTTGACACAGCAATAAAATACTACGTAAACAACTTATTCGGTTATTAGGTGTTTGCTGCTACTTGCATTGCAGTTGAATCACGATAAATAATTTCACTTTTTAGTAAGAGCTTCATCATCGGCTCTGTTGGATGCTGTCGTCGGTTCAACAGACGTTCCACAGCTTTTTTGCCAAGCATTTCTTTTGGCACATTTACTGTAGTAAGCGCAAGCTCTCCCATATAAGAATCCTCGATATTATCAAAGCCTGTTATTGATAACCGTTCTGGAACAGAAACTCCTCGTTCCTGTACTGCTCGCAGCACGCTTAGGGCGATGGCATCATTGGCACATACAATGGCACTAGGCAATTGTTTAAGCCTTTGCAGCCACTTCCTGATTTGTTCAATAAAATGTATGCTGTCATACCCTTGCAAATTTAATAGGCTTAATGCAAGGTTGACATTATCTCCTTTGTCCACTCCTCGCCCTTGACGAAAACCATGCTCCTCCATCGCTGCTCGATAACCTAAAAAACGGTCGTAAAAACTGCGCGAAAAATGAATATTTCCAACAAAGGCAATTTGCTCATTCCCACTATTCAATAGCTGCTTCGTCAGACGATACGCAGCCTCGTAATTGTCGACAAAAATGCTATCCAGTGGCAGCAGATCATCTTCATGGTCAACTAGCACCATTGCAATTCCGAGACGATGAATGGCAAGCAGCATTGCTGATGAAATCTCTCCGACGCCAATCATTCCCAGTATCCCTTCAGGATTAATGTAACCAGTTAAGCTGTCCGCATTTTGCTCAGAGAGAATAATCATGCCAATTCCACGCTTTTCCAGCTCTGCTGATATGCCATCAATAATTCTTCCCCAGTAAAGCGATTCCTTCGTTTGAAAACGCACATTAGGCATTAATACAAGCACAGACTGCTTATTTGCTCCGTGAGACTGCACTTGTTGTTGATTAATAAGCGACGGCTTAACGAGTGATCGTTGGGAAAAGTATCCTAATTGAGCTGCTGCCTCAATGACTTTCGCTTTTGTTGTCTCGCTAACTCCACCTTTGCCCGAGAGCGCTTTTGATACAACAAATTTAGACACGCCTAAATAATTAGCAATTTGCTGCATCGTTACTTTTTTGGACATCAAATTTCCCACCTTAATACTTCAGTAATTTTCTAGCTTCCGCCCAGCGTTCATTGTATTCGTCGAATACTTCTTGTAAATTAGGGGCGGCTATCCATTCTTGTACAGATAAACCAGACCATAATGTAATATTTGCCTTACTTGCAACCTCAAGTAATTCATCACTAGGAATTTGCCGTTCCACTAGAATGCTGCCAAAGGATAAAAACTCCTTATATTGCGGCAATGATGGTTGCTTTGTAGTGTCGATTGGTAAAAATCCGGAATCATCAATATAATTTGATTCATGAATGAAATATTGTATCCATTCCAGTGCAAGCTCCTTTTGCCCACTATGTTTACTAATTGCTACAAACCAATCAGGGTTAAGCGGAGAATATATCGGTTCCTCATTGCGATAAGGAAAAGGGAAAAATCCTATCGAATCGGGCTCAGCTCCTAATGAAATAAGCTGATTAATAATCCAGTTACCAAGAAAATACATTCCTGCTCTGCCTTCAACTATTTCTAGCTTAGAGGCTTCCCATTGATTGGAGATAAGGGAACGCTCCACGTAGTTGCGTTCGATTAGTGTTTTAACAATTTGCAGCGATTGTCCCCATTCGTTATTTACTTGCCACGGCGCTTCATCGTCGACCATACTATTTAAATAATCTGCATTTCCGTTCATTACACTTACCAGCTCTTCGCCCCAATTCATTAGCGGCCATTGCGCCCCATAGTTTAAATAAATCGGAACGATGCCAGCTTCCTTAAGCTTGCGGCATGCTTCAAAAAATTCATCAAGCGTCGTCGGAATTTTTTCAATGCCTGCCTGCTCAAATGCCCTTTTGTTGTACACAATTCCTGTCGCTGATGAACCGGTCGTTATTCCATAACGCTTACCGTTATATGACTTATAGTCAGCAAAACGTATATTTTCAAACAAACTGTCAGGCAAAGGCTCAAAATAGGTTGGTAAGTCTTCATTTTTCAAATAATTAGGAATGAGCAGTACATCCCCATAATCTTGCGTTGACAATCTTGCAGAAATATCGGAGACATAATTAGCTAATCCTTCAAAGATGAGCTTTACCCCAGGGTGCTGCTGTTCAAATGCTTTAGCGTATTGCTCGAAGGTGCCATTTTCAATTAAGTCCACACGATTGCTTAAAATATGAAGTTCAATTTGCTTAGTCATTTTATCCTGCTGCAATACATGATTTGTCGCCTCTGGTGGAAGCTGCTTCTGTTTAGCACATCCAACTAACATTCCACATATTAGCGTGATTATAATTAGCATCACCGAAGAAAAGCGCTTATTCATTTACCACTAGCCTCCTTTCGACAGGAAGTCGAATTTCTACGACGGTTCCTTGTCCTGGCGTACTTGTTACAAAGAGTCCATACTGCTCACCGTACTGCAGCTTAATCCGCTCATTCACATTTTTTAAGCCTATTCCGCCATCTGTTCGTTTACTTTGCTCTGGCTCTTGTTGCTTCCCTTGCAGTCGGTCATTAAGCTGATTTAGTATTTCTGACTGGATGCCTATTCCGTCATCTGTGACAAATAAATTAATTGCTTGTGGAGTTATCTCCGATGTTAGCGAAATATTCATCTGACTTTTACGATCATCTAAGCCATGATAAATGGCATTTTCGACAATAGGCTGAAGCATTAGCTTTATAACAGGCTTGTCTAGCAGTTCCTCTGCTATATTACAGTGCAGAACAAAGCGATTAGGATAACGATAATTTAATAATTCGACATAGTGCTGTACATGCTGCAATTCCTGTCTCAGCACGGTATAGCTATCCAAATTGCTTATGCTGTAACGCAGCAGCTTACCAAGTGTCGCAATCATATCTGCAGTTGAACTGTCATCATTTACCTCTGCACTCATTCGAATACTTTCCAGCGTATTGTACATAAAATGCGGGTTAATTTGATTTTGCAACGCCTGCAGTTCAGCTTTATTCTTTTTCTTCTCCAGCTCATAAATATCTGCTATCAGTTGCTCAAGGCGAACCGTCATACGATTAAATTGATTACCAAGCAAACCAACTTCATCATGATATTTCACTGGGAATTTCACTTGGAAATTTCCTTCTTGTACTCGCTTCATTAAGTTAGCCATAGCTCGCAAAGGCTTTGTAATCGCATAGGAGAGTACAATTGCTACTGCGATTGAGCCTATTGTCGCTAATATCGTCGTAAGCCAAATTACATTGCGAATCCCTGCTGTTTCATTAGTCAGCTCAGATACAGGAATCGAGGTAATAACCTTCCAACCAGTCCGTTCAGAGGTTGAATAAATACTTAGCCATTCTTCTCTATCAACTATCTGAAAAAAACTGCCCTTAGCCAGTTTCGCCGCCTGGACAACCTCTTGATCAGCAATATTGCTAGCAATCCATTGCTTTTTGCTGTCGTAAATAACATTGCCAGACTGATCAACAATAATGGAGCTGCCCTTTGTGACTTGGTCAAGCTCCTTCATCTGATCTTCAATTACACTAATATTGGCATCAATAGCAATTAAACCGATCGATTGAAAATTTCGATCCATAATTTTTCGTACAACAGTGAAAGCAAACTTTTCTGACTGTAAACTGCTAATATATTTTTCAGTTGAAAGTAATGCTGCTTCTCCGCCTAGCTGCTCAACTGCCTCCATCCAACGAGTATAACTTTGTTCAAGCTGACTTCTTACACCTCCAGAAACGATTGAGTAATAGCTATTGCCGTATCGATCAAACAAATAAACTGAATTGGCTCCTCGCTTAATCGTATTTATAAAGCTAAGCTCTCCCTCAATACTGCGTTGAATCGACAAAAGCTGCGGAAAATTATCTGGCATTGTTTGCTCGTTATAGCTGTACTGTCTCTCCGCATAATAATCGTTAGAGAGGATTAGATTTTTTTTCAAATCATCGATGTAGACTGGAATCGATGAAATACTCATCATATCTTCAATATAATCGTCTACGCGCACCATCATACTCTCTTGCATTTTCATAGAGTAAGCGATCGTTTTTTGCTCTATCGATTGCGTATACTTAAGTGAAGTATAATACCCGATTAAAAAAAGCGGGATTGTCACTAACAATATAAAGGAAAGCAGAAGTTTGCGATTCATTTTCATATCTCCAAAACGCCACTTCAATACCTTCACCAGCTTTCCAGTAAAATTATGTTTATCCTGCTCTATATAAAAAATAAGTTTTGTTAGTTATTATAATAACATATACACTAACAAATATCACAAATAGAATACAGTTTTTCTAATGTAAAGTAAATCTAGAGCAAAGCAAAAAAGCCGCCCCCAAAGTGATATGCTCCCCTCAAAGTAGACACCTGAAATAACAAAAATCAGGACTACTTTTGAGGGGAGTTTTCTATGAGTAGAAAAGGAAAAGGAATTAGCTATGAACTAAAATTAGAGGCAGTAGAAAAATATCTCCGTGGACAAGGAAGTCTACGAAGTATTGCACGTGAATACGGAATCGGGAAAACTACTTTTCGGCAGTGGATCGCGAATTATGAATCCATGGGTCCATCAGGACTTCTCACTACGAATACAAACAAACGATATATTGCAGGGTTGAAAACCGCAGCGGTCCAAGCATATCTTCGTGGAGAAGGAAGTCTGGAGGAGATTTGCAAGAAATTTAAAATCCGTAGTAGAACACAGCTTCGCAACTGGATCACGTTGTATAATAATGGTCATATAGATCGATGGGAAAAAAGCCAAGGGAGAGGGTTCTATATGACCAAGGGACGAGCTACCACATTGGACGAGCGAATCGAAATGGTAAGCTTCTGCTTAGCTAAAGGCAAAGACTATGGCTTAACCATGGAGAAGTACAACGTATCCTATCAACAGATTTATAGCTGGGTACGTAAATACGAAGAACGAGGTGTAGATGGACTCATTGACAGGCGGGGGAAACGTAAAACGCTAGACGAAATGAGTGAAGTCGAACGGTTACAGGCAGAGAATAAAATGCTTAGAGCCGAAATCGAACGAAAGGAAATGGAGAATGCGATCTTAAAAAAGCTTCAGGAAATCGAAAGGAGGCGGTACTAAGCGGAGTACGCCAGGAAAAGCTTTACCTAGTTGTAAAAGAGCTTCATGAACAAGAAGGATATCCGATCGCAAAGATTTGCGAGTTCCTGGACTTAAACAGATCATCCTACTACAAATGGCTACGCCGCGAAAAAAGTGCTCGGGAGCGAGAGAATGAAGACTTGCTCCACAAGCTTGGGGCTATCTACGCAGAAGTTTATGGGATATATGGATATAGGCGACTGACAGATGAACTGAACGCAAGGTACGAGACCCAGTACAACTACAAGCGAATTTACCGCCTGACTCAGCTAGCTGGCATCAAAGCGGTGATCCGGAGAAAGCGTCCACATTACCAGCGTTTCACACCAGAGGTTACGGCAGAAAACATATTGAATCGAGACTTTACGGCTGAGAAACTAAATGAGAAATGGTTAGCTGATGTCACAGAATTCAAGTATGGCAATAACGAAAAATTGTATTTAAGTGCGATTCTCGATCTGAAGGATAACAGCATTATCTCCTTTGCCATGGGCAAGAGCAATAATAACCGACTAGTATTCGACACCTTTGACTTAGCCGTATCCAGATACCCTGATGCACGCCCCATCTTTCATAGCGACAGGGGATTTCAGTATACCAGCAAACAATTTAAAGCCAGATTAGACAAGGCGGGGATGGCGCAGAGCATGTCGCGTGTAGGTCGTTGTATCGATAACGGCCCAATGGAAGGGTTCTGGGGCATCCTCAAATGTGAGATGTACTACCTGAACGGACATTTTGAGAATTACGAAAGCCTTGCTAAGGCAATTGAGGACTACATACACTTTTACAATTACAAGCGTAGACAGAAAAGGTTAAACAAGCTGCCTCCGATGACCTACCGTCAGCAGCTTGAAAATGCAGCATAAAAATGGACCCCGTAATTAACGGAGTCCAGACATTACGATTTTTGTTATTTCTACTGTCTACTTGACAGGGAGCAGTTCAAAGCAGGGAACGGCTCTGTTCTATTCAATTAACTATAAATGAACTATTTTCCACTTCTGATTATTGTGGTTGCTATCCCCCCATTGACCGACATCAGATCCATTAGAAGTGCGCCCCATTCCGTCAAGATATAGTCCTGTTGAGCAGTTTTTAAATCGCACATTGCCACTGCCTGCATTTTCTAGGCTCCACTGCTGGTTATAATGTGTGCTACTTTGCCACTGGCCCGCTGCAGAACCGTTAGAAGTATGACCTAATCCGTCTAAATATAGTCCTGTTGACCGATTTTTAATCTTCACAAAGTTTCCGTTCCTTTCGATAACCCATTGTTGATTGTAACTAGTGCTGCTTTGCCATTGACCAGCAGTTGAACCGTTCGACGTTCTTCCCATTCCATCCAAATACAAGCCAGTTGCGAAGTTCTGAATCTTCACATAACTGCTGCTGCCCCCGCCAAAAATTGGTGCGAGCATGCTCGTTTGCATAATCCCGTTAGGACCATTAACAACCGTATTTCCCCAATTAGTCAAACTTGTACCAGACCAATCATAGGATAAATCGAGATATTCGAATCCAGGGCCATTCCCCTTCCAAGACCAAGCAAGCCAACCTACTCCCCTTTGTTGGGTATAGCTCATTATTGTAGCTTCATCGACGTCTCCATTTGTGTGCATATGACCAAATTCACCAATAATGAGAGCCAAACCTTTATTTAATACATTGTCAATATTATTTTGAACTTGGGTAGCATTTCCACCGGCATATTCGTACATGTGAATTGAAAACATTGTATTTCGCTGCGGATCACTGTTTAATACCTCTTGACCTTTATCAACAATGGATTGCGGATATTGTCCCCAGCCTGCAGCATCCACAATTAACGTATGATTAATACCGGCGTTTCTAAGCTTAGGAATTGCTTCTTTATATCCATTTGCCCATCCGTTGCTATCCCATGTGCCATACCATTCATTAGCAATATTAATAAGCACTCGGTCTTCCTTGCCTGCCAAAATGTCTTTCAAACTAATCCAGTAGTTTACAGCACTATCAAGAGCAGTAAGCGAATCGCTTCCTGTCGTATCATGCACCTCAAGGATGGTGATTAGTTTGTATTGATTCGTTAAATTTAACAAATTGCTTACTGTAGTTGCATCGTCTTTTGTATACAATGATCCGTCAGATAATACAATTCGGACTGTGTTTGCTCCAGTTTGAGCAATTGCCTGTATCGCAGTAGCGGAGTCATTCTTGTACCAGGAGTGAGCATGATTAATTCCTCTCATAATAAAAGGATTGCCTGTAGAGTCGTACAAATTGTTACCGCTTACATAAAAACCTGAAGCAGCAAATGCTGGCTTAGCCGGTAATACCGAAAGAATAAAAGAAGCAATGAATAGACTAGCAACAATCAACATTAAGCGAACACGATTAAACATATTCAATGTCATATTAATTTTTATCCCCCATCTCTAAAATTTTTTCATTTAAATGCGTAATTAATGCGTAATTTTTCCCCGATTTTCTAGGTTATTGAGCATCATACTAAGCATTTATTTCCCTTGATAAGCAAGCCCCCTCTCTTAAATTGCAATCATAGCAGCCTGTTCAACTAGACTACTTTGTTGCCGTGACAATAGCGCGGCAACATTTTGTTAGCGCTAACAATTATATATTATGAACGTTTTTCCAATTTAATGCAATATTGTTAGCATAAAATTATCATTTTGTTAGTACTAACTAATAAAATTTGGACTAATAGTTATCAACAAAAAAATAAAAAAGCAACTTGGAAGTACCAAGTTGCTGGAATAGTTCAATGAATTTGGGCAGTTGACTCTCTGTAGACAATTGAAGCAGAGAGGAGTAACGATTCTCTTGTAAAATTTAGATATTTCATTTTTTCGAGAAGCATATGCACGGCGCGTCGTCCCATCAGTTCCTTTTCCACATTTACAGTGGTCAGACTAGGAGTATGAGAAGAAGCATCTTCAATATTATCAAATCCTGTAACCGAAATTTCGGAAGGAACAGAATAACCCAATTGCTCTAAAACATTGATAACGCAAATAGCAATTGCATCATTTGCACAAACCAATGCTGTAGGCATATTTCCAGAGGTATGCTCTGATTGCAAGATTCTTAATATCTCTCGTTCATGTTCCGCTCTATTTTCTCCGTTCAACGCACAGAGTGGATCTTTTGGCACGAGCTGCAACCCATGCTTTTCCATACAGTCACGAAAGCCTTCCCATCGCCACATGAAGCTAGCAGAATATGTCGTATTGCCTACAAAGCGAATTTTTTTGTGTCCTAGCGATATTAAATGGTCCGTTAACTTAAATACGCATTCCCAATTGTTTACGAATATTTGAGATGAAACGATTAACGGTTCATCGTGATCAATCAAAACTATAGGCACGCCTAAGCGACTTACTTCCTGCAACACATTTGTTGCAATTTCACCAACACCAATAAATCCATGAATATTATTATTATCTACAATTGACAGTAAACTATCGACTGTTTGATCCGTAATTACAATGCCTGCCATATCTTGCGCTCGTAATTCCTGCATAACCCCTTCAACAATCTTTCCCCAATACAAAGAATCTAGTAAATGATTACGAACATTCGGAATTAATACAATAATTGTTTGCTTATCCGTTTTGGTTGATTCCTGTTGAGTGCTAGTCTTGCTCTTTGTTCGTGGATTAAATTGATAGCCAAGTTTAACAGCGGTTTGAATTACATGCTCTCTTGTATCTGCATTAACCCCAGGTTTGCCAGACATCGCTTTGGATACGACATATTTCGAGACACCTGCTGCATCTGCAACATGCTGCATTGTAACTTTTTTACTCATAAGTACGCTCCATCGGTTATCCTATTTTCAGAATCAGTTAGCATTTATTGATATATTATACCTTAACCTAACAAGAATAGATACTACAGAGCAATAGGTTCTAAAAAACAAAAGAGCCGCCTTTAAACTCTGCTGCTCCCTTTTCCTTTATCTAAGGCAGCAGGGTTTAAAAAGCGGCTGGAAGAACTTTTTGCTCCGGAGCTTTACATTGCACTCAATGTTTCAGTTAGCACAGGAACAATTTGTGATTTACGAGATACTACTCCTTTTAGCAATGCAGTGTTGTTTTCTAGCTTAACATTAAAAGCTTTTTCTACTGCTTCTGCTTTAGAGCCTAGTGCTAGCGCTACAGAATCGTTGTTTAGAATATCTGTAGTTACAAGCACG
The DNA here is from genome assembly GCF_057221655.1 of Paenibacillus sp. plas6. NCBI lineage: Bacteria > Bacillati > Bacillota > Bacilli > Caryophanales > Paenibacillaceae > Paenibacillus > Paenibacillus sp. plas6. Next base: position 826,066 of record NZ_CM170151.1, read on the forward strand.
AACAGATCAAGACCTTTTTTAGCGATAATGTCTTGCAATGCAGCTTCTAGTTCTGCTTGGCGAGACAATACATCATTTGTGTCCACTGCGTTAATTTGCGCAATTTCCACTTTATAGTTACCCATTGAAAACTCTTTAGAGTCAATAGAAATTAGTTGTTCAATCGTTTTATCGCTCAAATCTGCACCAGCTTTAAGCATTTCTAGACCGTACACTTGTGGGTCAACACCAGCGATTGCAGCCAGTTCTTTTGCAGCAGCTACGTCTTGCTCTGTGCATGTTGGAGATTTGAATAGCAGCGAGTCGGAAATAATCGCAGATAGCATTAAGCCTGCCATTTGTTTTGTTACTTCGATACCATTTTCTTTGTACAGCTTATTAAGGATTGTTGCAGTACAACCAACTGGCTCCGCACGGAAATAAAGCGGCGCGCTAGTTTCAAAGTTTGCGATACGATGATGGTCAATTACCTCAACGACACGCACTTGATCAATATCGTCTGCACTTTGTTGGCGTTCATTATGGTCAACAAGAATAACTTCACTAACTTCGTTAGCTACAGTTTTTACTAGACGAGGTGCTGTTGCCCCAAAATAATTCAAAGCGTAGTTTGTTTCACCGTTCACTTCACCAAGACGAACTGCTTCTACATCAGCCCCTAGCTTAGTTTTAAGATCTGCATAAACGATTGCCGAAGTAATCGTATCTGTATCAGGATTTTTGTGACCGAAAATCAAAGTTTTTGCCATTACATACTACTCCTATTCCTATTAAATATTGTCGCTTCATACAATTCATCATCTATTATACTGCCGCAGGCAATCATTTCCTAGCCCTTTAAGCAGGCTTAGTTTTGCTTATAAAACGCGGAAATTGCGCTGGCAATTGCCTCTTTATCGCCAGCAATTCGTGTTTGACGTTGCTCCTTGTTAAATAGAGCTTTAATTTGCTCTGGGAACTCTTGTTCAATGCCACAAAGCTCAATTGCCTCGTTAAATTTAGCAGGATGCGCTGTTGCAAGGGAAACTGTAATTTCTCCAGCTTCAGCACATTGCTTAGCTGCCGCAACACCACAAGCACTGTGTGGATCAAGCAAATAATCGTTTGACGTTTTAATGCTTGAAATCGTTGCTAAACATTCTGCACCAAGTACACCATGAGCAGCAAACTCGGCTTGTACTTTAGCTAAAGCTTCGCTAGAAATTGAGATTTCTCCCTCTACTTTAAATTGCTCCATTAGCTTTGTAATTAGCTCTGGATCTTCGCCAAGCACATAATATAAGTAACGCTCGAAGTTGCTCGCAACTTGAATATCCATAGAAGGCGAGTACGTCATGCGGAAATCTCCTGGCATATAGACGCCTTCTTTAATAAAGCGCTCAAGAATGTTATTTTCATTTGTTGCCAAAATTAGCTTGCCGACAGGTAGTCCCATACGTTTTGCCATATAACCAGCAAAAATATCACCAAAATTACCTGTAGGAACGCTAAAGTTCACTTTATCTAATCCTACATTGCTCGCAACTTTGAAATAAGCATAGAAGTAATAAACAATTTGCGCCATAATGCGAATAAAGTTGATGGAGTTAATTGCTGCCAAATCATGCTCTTTTTTAAACTGCAGGTCAGCAAACAACTCTTTAATAATGCGTTGGCAATCATCAAAGTTGCCATCAACAGACAAGTTCAAAACATTTTTATCTTGAACTGTAGTCATTTGCAGCTCTTGTACCTTGCTCACTTTTCCATGTGGATGAAGGATACAAATTTTAATTCCGTCCTTGCCACGCACACCTTCAATTGCAGAAGCTCCTGTATCCCCTGAAGTTGCACCTAATATGTTAATGTTCACTTTTTTCTTTTGTGCTACATATGAATAAAGCTGACCCATAAATTGCAAGGCAACATCTTTAAATGCAAAGGTAGGGCCATGGAACAGCTCTAACAAATAAAGCTCATCGGAAAGCTTTGTAATTGGTGTCACTTCAGGATGACGGAAAGTGCTGTAACTATCCGCAATTAATTTTTTTAATTCATCCTGTGGAATTTCATCATTAGTAAACAGTGTAAAAATTTCATATACAAGCTCAGTATAGCTTAATTTACTCCAAGCCTGTAATTGCTCTATTGAAATTTGTGGAATTTGTTTAGGTACAAGCAGACCGCCGTCATTACCTAATCCCATCATAAATGCGTCAATAAAGCCAATACTGTCTACTTTACCTCTAGTACTAATGTACTCCATTATTTAATCCTCCTGCTTTCTTGCACTTTCGTACACATCTAATAATAGCATTTTACCATCGTTTGCTTGAAAAATGAATGAAAGATTTTCTATAATCTATGTCTTAAAACAGCTCTAGCTGTTCAGCTTGCTTAGGCATTGCTTCAATCGGGTCTCTGCCATCAGGTGTTTTTTGACCAAGCATCACCATAAATTGCTTAGCATTTAATGCAGCATGACCGCCTGAGTTATTATTAAAGATAATACAGACATCCTTACTTTGCTCCTGCAGCTGATACACCTTTGGCAACCACTCCTGAAGTTCTTCCTGTGAATATTGATAGAGATAACGCACTTCTCGCCACTTATCATCACCTGTATCATTCCAGCCTTCCGTATTTCGGCCATGTAATCTAACGAGCGTCAGCTCATCATGTGTTGCCTGAACAATCGTTGGCACACTGCCTTCTCCGGCTTGCGGTTCATCACAAACACAATGAATCCAGTTCTCTTTACGCATAAATTGTAACGTCTTCTCTCGCATCTCGTCTGACCACCAACTCTGATGACGGAACTCTAGCGCACAAGGGATATCCCCCATTCTCTGCTTTGTTGCCCTTAGCACCATCACATGCTTAGTCATACAATCAAACCAAGGCGGATATTGAAATAACACGGCAATTAGACGGTTACTATCAATTAATGGCTTAAGCATCGCCAGAAAGGCAGCATACATTTCATCGCGTTTATTGCCGATTCCGATACTGCCCCGCTGATGCCCTGTCATGCCTTGATAAGCTTTAACGATAAATTTAAATTGTGGCGGAGTTTCCGCAATCCATTTTTGCATGCGTTCAGGTGATTGAATCGCATAAAAAGTACTGTCGATTTCAACGATGGGAAAATGTTTGCTGTAATGAGCAAGTCGTTCATTACTTTTAACGCTTTTTGGATAAATGGAGTCATGATCTCCCCAACCACCGAGACCAATCGCTATACTCATAAGATTCTCCCTTAACATGTAATCATTAATACGTTTACTTTAACAGGAGAAGGCACGATAATCAAATATTACTAGAAGTAAAGCTTATGCAGATAGCTTTTCTGTCTCTTCAGTGGATTGCTTTTTTCCTGACATAAACCAGCCGCTTACAGCGATTAACACCAGCACGGCATAAAATGTAAGCTTCCAAGCTAATGACTCTGCAAAATCATGTGAGATTACAGCTAGCGCTTCATGGGCTAACGTATGTACCGCAAGCTTTACGCCTACCCAGCCTACAATGACAAACGCCGCAATCTCCAATCCTGGACGACTTTCCAAAAGCTTAACAAACATTGATGCTGCAAAGCGCATAATCACAACACCGATGAACCCGCCAAGGAAAACGACGATAAAATGTCCGCCGTCCATCCCGCCAATCGTTGGCATAGAAGTTTTAGGCAATGAAACAGCTAACGCAATCGCCGCTAAAATAGAATCAATTGCAAAGGCAATATCCGCTAATTCAACCTTAAGAACCGTTAACCAAAAGCTGCTCCCTTTCTTCTTTTTGCTTGGCAAACTATTATGTTCTTTACTTTTAAACCATACCTTCCTTACGATATGGTTAATAGCGATAAATAACAGATACAATGCGCCAATTGCTTGTACTTGCCATATATTGACGAGAAATGAAATAGCAAATAACGAAAGAAAACGAAATACAAGTGCGCCAATTAGCCCATAAAATAGTGCTTTTTTTCGTTCTTCCTCAGGCAAATGCTTTACCATAATTGCTAGCACTAGGGCATTATCCGCCGCTAACAAGCCTTCAAGCGCAACGAGTATAAATAATACTGAGCCAAATTCAAAAAACATAGTCCAATCCATAATTATCCTCCTATTGCATAAATTTTAGGGTGATGGTTAAGCAAGCATTGCACAAAAAAAGACCTTTACCTATTACGAATGACGAAATAGGCAAAGGTCTTGCTAACAACGAATGTTTCGTTGCCAATAAAGCCGGAGCTTGCGCTCGTAATGACGACTTTATTGCTAGAGCTACTCCCCTTTGGAGTGTATTATTATGAATAACGTTGCTTACGAATACTTATACGATTAAACTTAAAGAGTGGTTTCAAAAGTTCCAAAATATTTTTTATTTTTTGAAAGAAGGTCAGCAGGTTGAGTGAACAGAGTAATCGCATCCCAGAAATAGAGGAGGCTGAGCTGCACAATTTAGCAAATATGCAGGTTGGAAAAGCAGCAGTACTTTTTACTACTCCTCTTTGCGGAACTTGCAAGATGGCAGTTAGAATGCTGGAAATCGTTGCGTTAGCTGGTGTTTCCTATCATCTATATACAACGAATATTAATTTTACCCCTTATTTTCGCGAGCACTGGCAAATAAAAAGCATCCCTGCGCTAGTTCTTTTAGAGCATGGTCAGCTAGTAAAAATCATCTATGCCATAGGCTCTGTTTCAGAGCTTTATGAGCAATTAAAATAAACCCAGCGTACGTAACTATACGCTGGGTTTATCCTTAGCTTAATTTATTTTGACTTACTAATAGATTTCTAGCTGATAGATCTCAAGCTGATTACAGGCGCTCTACAACATAGCCGCGCTGTTCAAGCAGGGCAATAATGCTATCTTCTCCAGCAAAATGAAGCGATCCTGCAATAACAAAATATGTTTTATATTTTGTATCGTTTAAGTAAGATTCAATCTTATCTGCCATGCCAACATTACGTTTTGTTAACAGACCATCATAATATTCGCTTGAATATTCCTTTGTTTGCTTAGCTATTTCAGTTAAGCTTTCCAAATCGCCTTCTCTCCAAATTTTAAGAAGTGCATCTGTACTCGAACTCACATCATAGCCATCCATGGAGTCAACATATTGCTGAATTGTTTCTTTCAGCATTTTTTCCTGCAAGCTATCAGAGAAGCCAGCTAGCATATTATATTGCAATAAGTAGCTTTCAAGCTGATCACTTGGCAAGTCTTCCTTATCTGCTAGATTCATAAAGTAATAATCAATACCATATGCCAGATCTGCAGATCCTTCATCAAAGATAGAGGAAAGAAGGTTATTAGTATACCACACTCGATATGTTTGCAGTTCTTCTAAACCTTCGTCTTGTATTCCAAGCTGTTCAGCCAGTTTCATTAAATCATTATAGGTTTCTTCTGATAAATGATCCTTTACTTTAGAACCATCTTCATAAACCAACAGCTTCTCAATCGCTTTTAACTCTTCTTCTGTAACGTCTTGGGTCATATCTACCTCAGTTACAAGAATTTCAGAAGCTGCATAAGCTTGCTTAATTTCATCACGCAATGGGTACAAGTCTTTATTTCCTACATGAATCGAACCTAGTAAATAAACAGTGTTTTCACCTTTGGAAACTTTCCATAAAAAGCCTTCAGATGGTGTGTTATTTACATTTTCATAGTCAATTGTAACATCGTAATCATCATCGAGATCTGAGTAATCATCGTCTACATACACTGAGTTCGTTGCACGATCCCATGTCGTAGTTGTAAGCGTAACTGGCTCAAGCTCACGAATTGGTGCATAGTAAGTATGATTGCGATAAATAAGATCTAATTTCTCAATAATAACTTCGTCATCTTCAATTACTTGCTGTGTTTTTAGATCAATAATAAATTCAAAACCATAGTAGTCCAAAACAATTTTCTTCTTAGATCCTTGGTAGCGCACTTCATAGTCTAATTCTTCCATGTAGCTGCGCAATTGAACATACGTTTTGCCTCTCTCTACAAAAGCAGGCTCAGCCAAATCTAATTTTTCTCCATTGTAATAAACAGTAATTCCCTTAGAATCGGCATGAACAGGTATTGCTAGTAAAAATACGAGCATAAATGCTACTAAACTACCAATCCACTTTTTCATTAGCTGAGATCATCCTCCTAGAATTATTCTTCTCTAGTATAGCATCCACCCCATTTATTGCCAATAAAAATAGTAGATTTTTACTCTTAATTTAATAGATTTATTTTCATGATAAATAAAGAGAATTTGGGAAATTATATAATTTCATTAAAAAACAAGAAAAATCATACTTTACTAAAATATGCACAACTATAAATTCATTATTTCTGCTAATAAGCTGAAAGATTTCAAGCGTGCCTGATGATCGTAAATATATGCGGTAGCCATTACCTCATCAACGTCAGTCGCTTGGATTAATGCAGCAAGCTTCTCCTTAACTGTCTCAGGACTTCCGATAATAGCTGCTCCTACCTGCTGCTCAACCATCATCTTTTCTTGCGGAGTCCATAGCTCGTCCATATTTTTTACAGGCGGTTTTAATGGACCGCGTTGATTGCGAATAAAGCCTAAAAACATTTGATACATCGATGTTGCAAGCAGCTCAGCCTCCTCATCACTATCTGCCACGATAATATTCATTGCAACCATGCTATATGGCTTTTCATATTTTTCAGAAGGCTGGAAATTCTGTTTATATAGTTTGAGCGCAGGCACAATATAGGTTGGAGAAAAATGTCCAGCAAATGCAAACGGCAAACCTTTTTCCGCAGCAAGAGCAGCGCTAAAATCGCTTGATCCAAGTAGCCAGATCGGTACTTTTGCCCCTTCGCCTGGAATTGCACGGATTGGATGCTGCACATATTTTGCTGGCTCTAAATAGCCAAGCAGCTCTATCAATTGCTCCGGAAAGTTGCCTCCGTGCGTTTGTCGCTCTCCACGTAACGCCTTTGCCGTAAACGGATCTGTCCCAGGAGCACGTCCCAAGCCAAGATCAATTCGATTAGGATATAAGGCATCAAGTGTCCCAAATTGCTCAGCAATTGCTAGCGGAGCATGGTTCGGTAGCATAATTCCGCCGGAGCCTACGCGGATCGTTTCCGTTTGGGAAGCAATATAGCCAATTACAACTGAAGTTGCCGAGCTGGCAATATTCGGTGAATTATGATGCTCCGCTAACCAAAAGCGTGTATATCCAGCCTTTTCTGCAAGCTGAGCAAGCTCTGCTGAGCGATGCAGGGCATCTGCAACGTCTCCCCCTTCAAGAATAGGAGCTACATCTAAAATAGAAAAAGGAATATGTTTATCCATCAATTATCTTCTCCTTGCATTAACTGTTACCAATATTGTAACAGTTAATGGGTAATTAAGCAAAATGGATTAGAACAAGGTATACTAATCATAGAGCAATTGTGCTCATAGGGAGGTTTTGTTTTGCGCGAAATTAATCACTCTACACAGTTATTAAATATATTTGAACGCCAACCGTTGCATAATACTTTGCAATCATCACTGGAGCTTTCATTGCTTGTCTTATTGCAAGCAAAAACGGATGGAACATACCATATTGCAATTGAACTTGCTGTATCGCTGGAAGGCAGGAAACGTCAAATCCTTGCACATCCATATCGTTTTCTTGATGCAGTTATCAATCGGCATGCTGTCAAGCTAAATCGCTCTGTTTCCTTTGATCCTCAAATCCATCGAATGCTGCCACAAACATTACAAATATGCAGACTTCTCTGGCAAGCATTGAACGAATTTCCAAGCGAAAATGCTGCTAAGCAAGCTCTTGTCTACATCTCTTCGAGTATGTGGCATAAGCTTGAGCCATTGCTGCTAGAGCATAAGCTCGTTCAGTTGCAATACTATTTAGATGAACTGCCGCTGGATCAGCAGTTGCAGGACTTTTCTCAACTTAGCTTTTCTGAGCATAAATTGCCAATCACATTATTTATTTCTAGTATCGACGAGCAAATTATGATAAACGGTGAGCAACTACAAATGCTATTACTGCTCCCAGCTTATGAGCTTGCCTGCTATCAAGGTGTTTTTTACCGCTTAACATGGGAGCAAGCAGAACAACTTCTTGCCTTAGTTAATTTAATGAAAGAAAACTTCTGGCAGCTTTCCATTGACCAAGCAGCTTTAGGTCAATTTATTGAGGAAATCATGCCGCAGTTGCAGCGCATACTGCATATTCATATTGCTGATCAGCTTGCAAGCAAGCTGACTTCTATGCCGCTGCAAGCAAATATTTATCTGGATCGCGTGCGTGACCGTTTGCTAATTGGCGTAGAATTTCAATATGGCAGTTTAGTAATCCAGCCTTTTCAGCCAATGCAAGCTGCCTCTGTAGATGAGCGAATTTTATTGCGCGAGCGAGAGAAGGAATCTGAAATTCTTGAGCTGTTATTGAAGGTTGAAGGGTTGCAAACAGAAGGCGGCATCGTTGTTGAAGGTGACGAGGCGGAATATGAATTTTTCCGAAAAATTTTACCTGAGCTTAAGCAGCTGGCATATATTCATGCAACAACAGCAGTAAAGCTGCGCTACATTACTGATCAGGTGTATCCGCAGCTTAGTTTAACTTGGGAAGAAAAGTCTAATTGGCTGCATTATTCTTTTTCAATGGCAGGAATAAGTGACCAGGAGTTAAAGGAGCTTTTGCAGGCAGTTAGCGATAAACGTAAATATTTTCGTTTATCTCAAGGAGCATTGCTATCATTAGAGCATCCGCAATATGCTGCCTTACTGCGCGTTATGAAGGAGCTTGGCTTAACTCATCCGACGGTTTGGGATGATAAAATACCGCTGGCTAAGGCTATTCCAACCATTCTAACATTACAAAAGAATGAGAGCAGCATTAACCTGTCCCGTTCCTTAAAAAAGTTTATCGAAAGCCTGCGCCAACCAAACATACAAGAAGTTGCTGTGCCAAATACGATTCATGCTGTGCCACGTGACTATCAGCTTGACGGATTTCAATGGTTAAGCAAGCTTGCTCGTTACCAGCTTGGCGGAATACTTGCTGATGAAATGGGACTCGGCAAAACATTGCAAGCGATCATACTGCTCGCTCATTTGCATGAACAATATAAAGACGTGGAAAAGCCAGGTCAAACTTACAAGCAGCTTGTTATCGCCCCCGCTTCGTTGCTCTACAACTGGCAGCAGGAGCTGGAACGGTTTGCTCCATCACTTTCTGTACATGTTTTAGATAGTGCGGACCTTAACAAGACTGGTTGCGATACTCCAAATGTTGAGGTAAACAACGATTGTTCAATTAGTCAAGCGTTAACCAGTCTGCCGTTCAACTGGCAGCAGGCAGATATTTGGATCGCTTCTTACCAATTCGTTCACTCACAGTTTTCGCTATTGCAAAACGTTTCCTTATTAACGATCATTGTTGACGAGGCGCAAACCATTAAAAATGAGCATACGAAAACTTCTCGCGCTCTACGCCAGCTTCAAGCGATACATCGGTTTGCCCTAACTGGCACGCCAATCGAAAATCGTTTGGAAGAATTATGGTCAATTATGAGCTTTGTAAATCCGATGTTATTTCCGGATAAAAATAAATGGCTAGAATTGCCGCGCGAAACATTAAAGCAAATGATCGCACCTTTTATGCTAAGAAGAAGTAAGAACGAAGTTTTACAGGAGCTGCCTCCTAAATATGAATCTACGCTATATGCTCCGCTTACAATGGAACAGAAAAAACTATACCTTGTACAGCTAGCCAAGCTGCAAGAAGATTCACTCAAGCATCTTGATCGCAAGAAAAAGGGAGAACGGCGTATTAAAATATTGGCCGGTATTACGAGACTGCGCCAAATTTGCTGTCATCCAGAATTATGTGTTGAAGGCTATAAAGGAGAAAGTGCTAAGCTTAAGCAGCTATTGCAAATCGTAGATGAAAAGATAGCGGCAGGTAATCGAATATTAATTTTTTCTCAATTTACTGCAATGCTGCAAATCATTGCCCGAGAATTACAATGGAATGGCTACAGTCATTACTATCTTGATGGCAGTACACCGCCTAAAGAGCGAATAAGGCTAGTTGATCAATTTAACCAAGGCTCACGACAAATTTTTCTTATGTCACTTAAAGCGGGCGGTACCGGGTTAAATGTAACGGGAGCAGATACCGTAATATTATACGATTTATGGTGGAATCCTGCAGTAGAGCAACAAGCTGCTGACCGCGTTCATCGCATCGGTCAACAATTGCCTGTGCATATTATTCGCTTAATCGCTGAGGGCACTTTAGAGGATAAAATGATTCAATTGCAGCAACGAAAACAGCAGCTTATTAATGATATTTTGGACGAGGAACAACTAACAGAGACAACATTGACTGAGGAAGACCTGCTAATGCTGCTACAGCATCAGCTAGATACTGATAATATATAACTTAATCTTTAATCTTTATAACCTGAGCCCTCCTGCTATTCTTAAGCATGAGAGGCATCAGGTTATAAATTCAGAATACTGCTTGTTTGTTAATCAAGCTCTCCTTCTTCATATAAGGTAACAAAAGCATCGACAACCTCTGGATCAAATTGCTTTCCTTTTTGCTCAATTAGCCATTCAATTGCTGCTTTTTGTGTCCATTTTTCCTTATATGGACGTTTCGTCGTAAGTGCATCGTACACATCGACTACTGATACAATTCGTGCTTCTAGCGGAATATCCTTACCTTTTAGCATATACGGATAGCCTTCACCATCCCAACGCTCATGATGATGGAGAATAATGTTTTTGGCAACGGCAAATTCATCCACTAATAAATTATCATTAAGCTCTCCATTAATTTTCTCCAGTATATCGACACCGATTTGCGGATGCATCTCAATAATTTTACGTTCATAAGGAGCTAATGAACCTGGCTTATACAATATGCCTTCTGGTATCGCTGACTTGCCAATGTCATGCAAGATGCTTCCATTAATCACTTGCTTAATATAACTGCTTGGCACATCAACGTTATGCAATGAGATAAAGCGATGGATTAGCATTTCACATAAACTTTGCACACGAATTAAATGATTTTCAATGCCTGGATCACGTATTTCACAAGAAATAGCCAATGCTTTTAATAGGGAGCCTTTTAAATTGTCAGTCCGCTGCTCATCAAGATAATAGCCGCGCTCAAGCTCCTCCAAACTTCGAAACACTCCAACGTAATACAGCTTACCTTCAATAAAGTAAGGGGTTATCGTGATCGAGGAATGCCATTCCTCTCCTGAGCGATTGCGATTAGTAAATACACCCGACCATGGAAGATTTTCAGCTAATGTTTCATACATTTGACGATACGTTTCGGGAGGTGTTTTTCCCGTACGTAAAACACCTGCTTTTTTACCAACTACCTCTTCATTTGTATAACCTGTAATCCGTTCATACACTTCATTCACACAACAAATTCGATGATGCTCATCGGAAATCATTACAGCATCAGCTAATTGTAAAACTTGAGTAAAATAACTTCTTAATTTTTTATTTTCATCATTCATAGTAACCCTCTTTTATTGAATTCCTTGCTGAAACCTTCCTACAGGAGCAACTTACCATTATGCAGCAAGCAATTGTGCAATTCAGATACAGTTTTTACTTCATAATAGCTTAATTTTTGCACTGGCTGCTGACCGCGATGATTAAACCAAATCATATTCCAACCAGCAGAATGCGCGCCTATCACATCATTACGCCAGGAATCACCAACATATGTACATTGCATATGAGTCGTATTCGTCTTTTGATTGATTAATTGAAAGATTTGCGGATCAGGTTTATCAATTCCATAAGTTCCAGAAATAAAAATATTTGATTTAGCAATGAGCTTATCTAACCCTAGTGCCTGAATTTTTCGCCATTGATGAGCTTCAGCACCATTGGTTAATAAACCAACAACAATTTCATGTTGTTGCAACTCGGTAATCAACTCTTTTATTCCTGCAAAGCATTGAATATTAAATTGGCAGGCAAGATATGCTTGCTGCACATTTTCTGCCTCTTCCTCTGTTAAATGAATGTCAAACTCTTTTAGAGCAAGACGAAATCGTTCACGACGCATATAATCCGTTGACGCTCCTTGCTCCATCTTTCCTGCACCGCCTAACTCAAGAGACAAAATATCACTATAATAACGCATGCGATGGTAAGCAGCCTCATATGGAAAATGTTCAAGCTTGGAAGTATAGGACCATACCGCTTGGCGAAACGGTATCAAATGGTCATATAAAGTATCGTCAACATCAAAAAATACCGCTTTCGTTTCTCTATTCTTCCGCATAATATTCACCTTTAAATTGTTAAGTATTTTTATTGTAACAGAAAACAGTCTATAATTGATGGATTTTACTTCAATGCCTAATAAAAAAGAGGCTGGGACAAAATAACCCAGCCTAACTAAAAACGGCGGTGACGTTTACGAAAGTAAAATGTCATCGCCGTTAAATTTTTAAATACAAAAGGAACACCATCTGTTAAAATTTTAGTACTCCTACAAAAACATTAAAGAAGGTGTTCCTTATGTACAAACAGTATAACATGAACCAATTAGTTTTGCCTCTAAATTTAGAAGTTAAATTAAATGAAAAAGATATTGCGTTTGCCATTCATCATTTGGTCGAAAGTATTCCCGATGAAGCGTTTCGTTCGTTTGTTCGTCGTGATGGTTGTCCATCCTATCATCCTCGCATGATGCTCAAGATCATTCTATGTGGCTACACCCAATCTGCCTTTTCTGGTCGTAAAATTGAAGCTCTAACGAAAGACAGTATTCGGATGATGTGGTTGGCACAAGGCTACGAACCTTGCTACCGCACAATCAATCGTTTCCGTGTTCATCCTGAGATGAAGGAATTAATCCGCCAGTGCTTTGTTCAATTTCGCTCGAAGTTAGTAGAAGAAAAGATCATTCACCAAGAAGCGATTTTCATTGATGGTACAAAGATTGAAGCGAATGCCAACAAGTTTACGTTTGTATGGAAAAAAGCCGTGGACAAGCATCATACTCGTCTAATCGAGAAGTCGAATCAATTGTACAACGAGTTATTGGAACAAAAGATTATTCCAGAGCTCGAACATGAGCAGGAACTCTCTACGGAAAACTTGTTGGAGATCGCAGAACACCTCGAACACGTGGTTGAAAGCTATACAGAAAAGATGGAAGCATCCGAAAATACGAGCGAACGAAAGCAATTACGAAGCAAGCGTAAAGTGCCAAAACAAATGCTCAAGCAAGTCCGTGAATGGATTGAACGAAAGAAAAAATACAAGCAGCATCAACAACAGTTTGGAGATCGAAACAGCTATTCGAAAACCGATCCGGATGCGACGTTTATGCGGATGAAAGATGACTATATGAAGAATGGTCAGTTAAAGCCTGGATACAACGTACAAATTGCGACAGAAGGACAATATACACTGGCGTATGGGATCTATCCTAATCCAACAGACACGAAGACGCTCATTCCTTTTCTTAATGAAATTGAAAACCAATACTTCGACTTACCTACCTACATCGTGGCGGACGCAGGCTATGGAAGTGAACAAAACTATGAGGATGTCATCACCAATCGCAAGCGTGTTCCATTGATGAAGTATACGATGTATGAGCGCGAACAAAAGAAGAAGGTAAAGAACGATCCCTTTCAACCGAGAAACTGGCAGTACGATACGGAGGAAGATCGATATACCTGCCCTAATGATCAATATCTCACCTTTCAACGCTATGCTACTCGTAAAGATAAAGGCGGGTTCCAACGTCAGTTTAAGATCTATTCATGTTCGGATTGTACAGGCTGTTCCTTCCGAACAAGCTGCACAAAGGCAGGAGAAGGACGAAATCGACAACTGTTAATAAACGATCGTTGGGAACAACAAAAAATATATGTACAAGAACAGCTTTCAGAAGAAAAAACAGGTGAACTCTACCGTCAACGTAAAATCGACGTAGAGCCAGTTTTTGGATTCTTGAAGGCTAATTTAGGTTTCACTCGTTTTTCAGTTCGTGGAAAACGAAAAGTAGAACATGAGATAGGACTAGCCTTAATGGCAGTAAATTTAAGAAAATATGTGTTACGAACGTAGACGAGTACAGAGAAAATAGAACTTAAAATAGGAAAAAGGTGAAATCCACTTGCGGATTTCACCTTTTTCTTGCTTTAGAGACTAGTTATGTCCCAGCCTTTTCTGAAAAAACAACTAATTTTCCTTATTTCACATAATCCAACATTGATTTCACTTGCAGTTTTCCAGACAATGCAGGCGTGTAAGAGCTGCCACCAGCAAATTTCATAAAAGACACGGTATGCGGCTTACCTGGTATAAGATCAAAATAGTTGTCTGACCAAATTCCTTCCTCTTCAGCGATTAGCACTACTCCTTTTGCTACTACATCACTCTCAATAGTAACAATTGTTTGCCCTGCTTGTTGCTGTTCATGCACCGTTAAATTAGGCTTTAACAGTTCCAGCTCAGCATTATTCACAAAATAGTGAAGACAGCTTGCTATAACACCATTCTCACCTTCCCAGAAAGCGGCAAGTACTACTTCCTGCTTTTTATAATTAGCTAGCAGTTCAGCAATAACTAAGCGTTCGATTAACTGTGAAGGCTGACTTGAAGTTGTTATCTCCTTGCTAGCTAAATATAATACATGACCAGACAAATGATATAATTGCAATGTCAGTTTACCCTTTTGTGGCAGCGAAGCATCTGAAACTAGATAAAGCTTTAACTGCCCTTCCTTCTCCTCTGGAGATAGGAGAACTGGAGCAAAGCTGCGGCGCGCATAATAATGCAGTGCTTTCCAACGCCCAAAATAGTCTATACCTGACCATGAAGCTACAGGCCAGCAGTCATTCATTTGCCAATACAATGAGCCCATACAATACGGCATACTGCGACGATGCGCCTCAATAGCCATTTTCATTGCATCTGCCTGTAACAGCTGACTTAAGTATAGGAAACTATGAAAATTCACTGGCTGCTTCATATAAATATCCATATATTCTTTAATAAGCCGATTTCCGTTGCCATTTTTTTGATGAGCAAGCATTACCTCTGATTCAATATCTAATTCATTCTCCTCGGCGAAGCTGCGAATTGTGCGATATTCTGGAAAGGACTGAAAACCGTATTCACTCATAAATCTGCCGATTTTAAGCTGATAATTTTCAAATGGCTCAACGTTATGCCATACACCCCAGTAATGTATATCCCCTTCATTCGTTAATGGATGAGCATGCTGGTGTTTATCCCCTGTTAACGATACTAGCGGAGAAGACGGCCAATAATCAACAGATGCATGCAGCTCTCCTACTACACTCGGCAATAGCTTATGAAAAATATTTTCGTAATCTTGCCATAGCTTTTCTCTTTGCTCCGCTGTATAGTCCTTTTTCCAGCCCCAACCTGCATCCTCATCATAATGCGCCCACGCTGAATCAATCTCATTGTTCCCACACCATAGTACAATCGAAGGATGATTACGTAATCGTTTTACATTATCAATTGCCTCATGCTTAACACTTTCGAGAAATGCTTCATCGCCAGGATACATGCTGCACGCAAACATAAAGTCCTGCCAAACCATAATGCCATACTCATCACATAAATCATAAAATACGTCTGCCTCGTATACACCGCCGCCCCATACGCGCAACATATTCATATTCGCTTCTGCAGCAGCAAGCACTTCTGCACGATAGCGTTCAGCTGTTACCTCGGTAATAAAGCTGTCATTCGGAATATGGTTTGCACCTTTTGCAAAAACCGCCACACCATTAAGCTCAAAGTAAAAGCTAGCACCACTTCCATGCTCATCTCGCTTACGAACAAGCTTTACATTGCGCAAGCCAGTTACAACACTGGCTCTTGTAATATGCTGCCTTCCTTGCTCCTCAAGGCTAACCTCAACCTCGAAATGATAGCGATGAGGCTCTCCCAGTCCTCGACACCACCAAAGTTTTGGGTTTTTAATCGTCATTGGCACAACAAGCTCTTGCTCGCCAAGCTTTAGCTCTACATCTGCAGCAAAACACAAATTTTCTGTTGTTATCGTTAGTTTAGCCTTGCCTTCCGTATTACTTTGCAGAGAAACTATAGCATTTAAATTTGCTTCCTCCGCATTAACGTTAAGCTGCTCAATATAAATGTCCTCGACCTTTACGCAAGACCAGCAAACTAATTCAATCGAGCGCCAAATTCCGCTTGTAACAAAGCGCGGTCCCCAATCCCAACCATAGTGATAAGGAGCTTTTCTTGCAAAAACACTTACTCTCTCTTCTCCTAAGCCGCCAAGCTGCGATTGATCATTTGCTGAAGGTAACGCGTAGCCAAGGGCGCGCAGCTTCGGTAAATCTTCATGAATCGGCGAGCGAAAAATAATATGCAGCTCGTTACTAGCAGCTAGCTTGCCTGTAACATCTACCTTCCAGCAGCGGAACATATTATTTGCGGACAGAATTTGCTCACCATTCAAATACACATCTGCATATGTATCTAGCCCATTAAAAATAAGCTGTTGCTTTTGTTCAGCTAGAAGCTCTGCAGGAACCTCGAAACTTGACTTATACTCCCAATTTTGCTTATCAATCCATTGCAACTGATGTTCATTCGTTCCGTAAAAGGGATCTGGTATTTTTTTGTGACGCAATAAATCCGTATGGACACAGCCTGGTACTTTTGCTGTCAGCCATTCCGCGCTTTCTGTCGATTTAAATATCCAATTAGCAAGTTCCAATTTATGACTCATAATTTCCTCCAGTCAGCATCCTCTTCCATGTTTGTTATATAAGTTATTTATTTATTAAAACAAATAATAACAATAATAACACTAAGGTTACAGTGATAACAAGAATTTATTCAAGATTCGTAAACATCACTCAGTTATTTGATTTTTATTGCTTAGTAAATATAGGCACCTGCTTCAGATCATCAAGCGTAATAACACGTGGATGGTGATAAACCTTCTCTATAAACTGCTGATCATTATGCTTACCGTCCATAAGAAAGTCACCGCTCCAAGTCACAAATAGCCCCCAATTAGCACCATATTGTTGCATCTCATCAGGATCTGGAATAGAGCCATTTTCCATCATAGCGATATATTTTGTGCCTCCGGTCAACTCGTAGAGCTGATCATAATAATTAACAATCGGGCTATGATCACCTGGTTCCGGATAACTATCATAGCTAACAATATCAACAACGTCATCACCTGGATACCATGCAGGATCGACGGAATTCCATACCCAAATTAAGTTATTTAATTGATGATAATTGACAAAACGATCATACATTAATCGATATAACTCCTTAGCGGCTTCTGGACCGCTTGCTCCCCACCAGAACCAGCCGCCTTCCGCCTCGTGTAACGGTCGAAACAGCACTGGCACATTATTGATTTGCAAGATCTTAATATGCTGTGCAATGACATCCATATCAGATATAAGCATTTGATATTGCTCGCCATTTTTATCAGCTAACGCTTCTGCTAAATTAAAAGTAACCGCATCACTATAAAAACCACGCCACCATTCTTTACCGGGTTCATCAATTAACCCAGTCGGTGCATTCCAATGCCATAAGAAGGTAACAATCCCGCCTTGCTTATGCCATGATAGTGCTGCTTCGACCTCAGATGAACGTGAACCTCTTGCTGCTCTCGAAGGAGAATATTCAATAAAATCAAAGCCTATGATCGCTGGGCGTTTTCCTGTCATATTTTCAATATCGATAATATGGCTATACTGCTGTTGTCCACTAATAATATATTGGCCTGCTTTCTCATTTAGAAAATTCATTAGTGCCTTTGCTTCCTCCGAAGCATTCGGATTACTTAATTGTGCAGTTTTTGGGGCTTGTTTCTTCACACTCTCATTTGCAAGCTGAAGTTCAATATAATCAATATCAAAATATCCCCAGCCGCGGCGGAACTCTATCTTATTTACACCCTGCTCTAATTTCACTCGCGTAGCTTTCATTTGCGTAAAGACAGAGCTTTCATTTAATTTCACTTTATTAAACGGCTGATCATTAATATAAAGCTGTGTTTCTTTATCTCCGCCAGCAGTTCTGTAGCCGACATGCAATGCGTATATGCCGCTTTTTTTTATCTCGACAGGTACGATCAATGCATCAGTTTCTTCGGTAAAGCTGCTAACATAGCCCTCACCTGAATAGTCCGAACCACTTTTTTCAATCGTTGTTCCGATAAGCTCACCAGTCTCTGCTTCTGCGCGAATGATAATTGGTTCAGCCTGCTTCGCTAATACATTCCGCACAAACATTACAGCGAGTATAGTCAAACTCACAATTAATACTAATATTAATAGCAGCTTGCCTAATCGCATCTCCCTAACACGCACAATATACGCCACCTTTACCGAAACAAATAATTTACATCTTTCTCTTAATCTCGAAAATTCGGCAATTGATCTCTCGTTACCGATCGCTCATCATTATAAAAATTAATAAGAGCTTGTCGTTCAGTATAATCCTCGCAATATACATATTGCTGTTGAATGTCATTATTTTTTAGGGCAGACTCATTATTTTCCATGTTCCTTTGCCTAATATCGACTGGTTTGCAAATAAAATCTCCATACCAGTTGCATTGCCATAACCACATAGCCTGATCTTTTTCCATTGCATGAAGTGAAGGGACGACTCCATTTTCAGTTAATGCGATTAACTTAGAGGTCGAGGAATAGCTTAATGCTTGTTGAAAGCGGGCTAGCTGAGAACTATAATCTTGCTTATCCGCATAAATATCCTCGCCAATAATGTCAACATATTGATCTCCTGGATACCAATCACGATGTTGACCGTTCCATACCCAAATTAAATTGTTCAATCCATGGAGCTCTGTTAATCGGTGATACATATATTTCCACAGCTTAATGCAAGGCTCCGGTCCCTCTGCTCCCCACCAAAACCAGCCTCCGCTTGCTTCATGCAATGGACGCCATAATACAGGTACCCCGGCTTCTTGCAGTCGTTTTAATTGAAAAGCTATTGCATCAATATCGCGCACTAAAAGTTGAAATAGTTTCCCCTCTAAATCCGACATCGCTTGACGGATGCTAAACGTTGTAGCATCCGTATAGAAACCACGATCCCAGCTCCGTTCTGGAGAAATATCAACTAACCCATTCGGTGCATTCCAATGCCAACAAAATGTTACGATCCCGCCTTCGTTCCACCATTTGATTGCATCTTCAACATCGTCGCAGGTAGAACCGCGCTCCACACGGGAAGGGGAATAATTCATCATATCAAAGCCGCAAACTGCAGGATATTTACCAGTCACTGCAGCAATAATCTCAAGTTCTGGCTGAGACAGAACACCAATTTGCTGCCCAGTCAGAACTTTACTTCCATAAATGCTGCACAAATATTCCATAAGTCTCTTTGCCTGCGTTGTTGCTTGCGGATTAATGAGTACGGGCTCAACAGTATAACGTTTGCTCATTCTCCTACCTCATTTCCTAGTCTCGAATTAACCAACAATACCAGTGCGTTCAATACTTTCTACAAAGTAACGTTGAACAACAATGTACATTAATATAAGCGGAGCAATTGCCAGCAATATGCCTGTATCAACAACCATTGCCACATGATTTGGATCTGCTTTAAAACCTGAACCATGAGCATAACCCATTAATACTGGAATAAATTGATTAGCTTGCGAAGCAAGCGTGGACACCTTCAAAGGCATTAACTCCATTCCATTCATAAAGAGCGTAGTATAAAAAGTATCGTTATACTGCCAAACAAAGCAAAACAGTACTACAGTAATAATTGGCGGTACTGCATTCGGCAGCATAATACGAATAAATGTCTGTATTCCGCCAGCACCATCGATTAACGCAGCTTCTTCAATTTCCTTAGGTAACCCCTTAAAAAATTGGCGAAAAATATAAATAAATAGTCCCGCCTTTAATCCGATCGCAGTAGCTGAAGTAATAATCGAGGGCCAATACGTATTAATTAAGTTCACTCCTGACTTTCCAGTAAACAGTGAAATTAAGCCAAGAAAATCAAAATTTTTGAAATGCAAATAGTAAGGCAGCATTAATGTTGTTGATGGCACAAGAATTGTCACAATAACTAAACTAAACAACAATTGATTGCCAGGAAAATTAAATCTGGCAAAACCATAACCAGCTAACGCACAGCTTGCTGTCGTCAGTAGCGTTGTAATTACAACGAACAGCAATGTTTTACCTAGCATCGGAAAATAATCTAGTATTCCCATCGCAAGCTGTATATTCTCCCAAGTATAGTGAATAGGCAGCATATAAATTGTAGGATTATAAATGTCTGCCTTATCCTTAAAGGCTACAGCAATTTTCTGCAAAATCGGATAAATAATAATGAAAGAAATACCAATGACGAGTAAGGCGCGAAAAATAGAATAGACAATATCAAAAAAACGCTGCAGCACCTTTTGTCTTTGATAATATCGCTCATCTTTAACGACATTGCTCATGCTTCTCCCTCCTACTGCTTAATTGTAATGAATGCGTCGTGACACAAGCACGCCAATGATAATTAAAACGAGGGCAACAACTGCAGTATAAATCCATGACATCGCAGCGCTTAAGCCAAAGTTTTGTGTTTCAAAGGCTACGGAATAAATAAGTTCTGTGACAGGACTGCCTGTAAATGAATCAATTATGGTATAAATAATGTTTGTTAAAATAAGCGGGCTAACCATCGGAAATGTAATTTTCCAAAAGCACTCATAGGAGGTTGCCCCCTCCATTTTGGCTACTTCATACATTGAGCTTGGTACTGATTGTAAAGCCGCTAGAAAAATTAAAATTTGCACACCAGAGCTTGTAATAATGTTATAGATTCCTAGAATTGCCCCCACAATATAATCAACAAAAGAACGAGGCAAACCGACATCTAGTAACATATAAACAATGGATGTCACATTATAGCTGGACGTATATACTTCTAACTCATTCAAATACGCCCCACTTCCGAGTAAATTAATCAGTCCTGCTTGTTCAGCCGCTGCAATGGCATTCGATGCCAAAATAACTGGTAAGAAGAAAATTGCCCGCGCCAACGTTCTGCCGCGAAATTTCTGATTGAGCAGCGTTGCTGAAAAGAGGCTAAAAAATAAAATCATTGGTACGCTAATTAACATTTGCCCGATCGAATCTGTAATTACACGGTTAAAATTAGCATCGACCAATAACGCGGTGCGAAAATTATCAAAGCCGATCGGCTCCAAGCTATACCCATCTGGCTGAATAACCAGCTTAGTAAAGCTGAACAATAGTGACTGGATAAGCGGAGTTAAATAAAGAAAAAGAAAGCCGATTAACCATGGAGCTATAAACATTAAACCAAGCAGCGACCGTCTACGCTGCAAGCTCATCATTTTCAGTTTTCTCATTTCCGATCACCGCCTAGCCTATAGTCTCTTGCCCCTACATTCATTCCATGGATGGAAACATCGGCTGCTGTATAATTAACAACAATAAAGAGGCCATTATCATATTGAATTTCGACAACACCTGGCTGATGCACAATCCGCTCCACGATTGCAGCTCCGCTAACTTTAACAAGCACACTATTTACTTCTTCATACATAGCCGCTGCTTCTTCAAGCCAAATTTCATATCCAGTTGAAAAGTAATTATCGTAAGCCGTTAATTTTAAATCTGAGGAATGATTATAGCTCCATGTGAAATGCGGATATGCTCCTTGCTCAATTGATCGTAATAAATGCTCCTTTATATTTTGCTCATCACTAAGATTGATGGAAGGTCCTGCGTACGGAATATAACCATGCAGCACCATCTGTATAAATGGAACACTTTCATCGGTAATACTAAATGAACTTGATGATGTCGGCACATCAAGCAAATGATCGCTATATGCCCATGAATACGCATGACCGCCAACGACGATCGTTTCATATTGATCTGAAAGCTCTGCTAATGATTGTTGCACAATTTTCTTTGCAGTATCACGATGCACAACTTTGCTAACACGAAAATCAGAGCCTAGTACATCGCCTAAATCTCGCAAAGTCACACCTGACAAACCGTACTTTTTATTAAAGGATTTCTGAAATTGCTCCACATAATATGGCAGCTTGGATGCAGAAAGCAAATAATAGCTTCCCATCATACTATCCATTCGATTTAATGCCCGATTATATGGGTATAGCTCAACGACTTCGCGTGTAACAAAACGTGCAGCATCTGAAGCTGGCGTAAAATGCAAATCATCATTATAAACATATTGAAAGGCTACATCGGGATAAAGCATACCGCCTGTCTTTTTTAATTTTTCATCCAATGCTAGCAACTGCGCTTGATTGCCTAGCACAGAATCTAGCTTCAGCTTAACTGGCGTTTTATGGTGAATACCGCGATCAAACCAGCCAATATAACGCATATTCACCTTTTCTACACCGTGTTCGACTAACTGATCAACAATCTCAGCAGCCTGCTTAAAGGTTGTTAAGGAATTAATCTTTTTATAGGGCACACCTAGGAACGAGGCTTGCTTATCATAGGAACCTATAATATCTAAATAGAACGGTATTTTCTCCAATGCCTGTAATTTTGTAAGCACACCATCCTCCGCAAGATGCTCTCGATATAATGCAGCCATGCCGCTATAGCTTGCTTTTTCATTCGTAAGGAAACTGTAGCGAATTTGCAGATCACCCATAAATCGCTGTTCATTTAGTCGCTGGATCTCTTGATATTTATTTCCTGTATACAATTCCAAGATGTCTTCCCCGCGGAGTTGGAAGGAAGCATACACATTGTTATAGGAATTGCGAATTCCATTAATAGAGCTTGTAATACTGCTGTTTGCTTCACCAGCAATAATCTCAGCAAACCAAGCTTTATTTCCATCTTTTAAGCCGAAAACAGGCATTCGCGCTTGCTCACTTACCATTCCTCTAGTCCTGCGGGTATTATTAGGATCATTTCCATATACGCGCTGGACATATTGCTCTTCTTTTGTTTTTCCGTTATTCAAATAAATGAGACTGCCCGATCCATCAGGTACAAACATATATCCTTCAGCAGCGCTATTTGCCGCGCCAAAAAACGGCAGCACATCAATGCTTCGTACTAAATACGATGATGTCTCCTCAATTTGCGATGCAGGAACTGTAACGACCAATTCATCGTCAATCAGACGATATTCAATGACAACTTTAAAGTTAGGCTTCTCATCAGCGGCAGCTTCGCCTCCGCCTTGCTCAGCATTGTCAAAGGCTAGATCCTCCTCGGTATATCCCGCTTCCTGGAAGGCAGCGAGCATTTTATTAAGGACGAGCTTTTTCTCAACTTGAGCATCTAATCGCTCCATTACTCCAGGCTTAGCTTTTGATTCCATATATCTGGCTTTCACATAATTTGCTGTAGCTTCAGGCAAATTTGCGAGAATTAGCGTCTCAAAACGCTCTTTACTGATATATTTTGGCAGCGCATCTATACCGACAGAATTATCTCCCAACTGATAAGTAACCCGTAAGCCATTTTCAATCGCTTCAGCATAAAATTGTTCATTAGCAATGCTTTTTTCGTAATTAGCGTACGTATAAAGATTCCCTTCTAGATCGCGGTATTGAAGCACAAGTTGTGAGGAAAGCATGCTTTGCTCATAGGCTGAGGCAAGCGTATCGTCCGCGCGATCAATAGGGTTGCTATACCAAGTAAAGCCGCTGCTTATATCGGTAACAGCAATTTCCGTCGTTTCTTCATTGTAGCTAAGTACTAATTTTTCATTTTTCGCTACAGCCTTCATTCCCGCTACTATCGGCTGCGCAACACTTTTAAGTTCTGTGCCCGCTTCTACAGTAGAGATATCCAAGTAATCAGCTACCGCAACGGCAGGAACTCCTCGATTAAGAAAAACAATAATACCGGTGATCAGTAAAGCAGTAAGGAGAGCACCGAGTATAAGCCATTTTTTGATTTTCATACGAATGGATGCATCCCCCTTTTCTACGTTCTAAACAATAGCTCACGGTAGATGTTATAAATAAATTCATAGATTTGCTGCAGCATACTAAACACTAGCGCTGCTAAAAAAACGATAATTCCCATAACGATAACCGTTAGGAACATCGTGGTTACCGTTTTCAACACAGTATATTGATGGACTGTCATAATCCCAACAAATAATAGCCAAACAAACCATATCGAGGCTATTGAGAGCAATAAATAATAGAAAGCCGTTTCCTCTTCAGCCATAAAGCGGCTAATAAACGTTATCGGGATATAAATAACAACTAACGGTGTTAAAGAATAGGCAGACGCTATAAAAATTTCTGTAAATTTGCCCTCACCATCCATCAACGTAGTAATGGACCAGTTAGCGACAACCCATAAGCAAAACGGAACAACAACCGTTGTAATATCTACAAGACTATTAATTGAGCGAGGGTCAATATCATTGACCATAAACCCGGCAAATTGCTTTTGTAAGATTAGCGCTAAAATAGTTAAAGCAATAATAACAAATGAAATTTTTAGACTGCCTTTATTGTCATATTTCAAATCCCAGAAGCTGCTGAATGGCTTAAACATAACGCGCAAAGGATAATAAAAGAGCTCATTCCTCATAACTTCTGCTCCCTCCCAACTTGTTGAACAGCAGTCATCGACATGTTTCGCTTAGGACGCATTTTTCTCCATAACAGAATGCCTATCACAGCCAGCATAGCTATGAGAAGAACCGTCATAATCGTAGCAAAATGCTGCTTCATTTCTTCGCGGCGATACCGCTTATATGCTACCGAATACTGATCACGATCCATGCCTTGCTTTAAATAATAGAGTGCTTCCTCATTGCGCTTTGCCAGCACTAATGAGCGTCCGATGCCCAAATAGGCAATATCATAATTGCTATTCAAATCTAGCACCCGTTGCCAAATTGGTACTGCTTCTTCGCTGTAGCCGTTATAATGCAAGCGTGAAGCCTTTAGCACCAGTTCGCCAAATAACGTTGGTTTAAACACATTAATAACTCCTTTAGCTCGGTCAAGCACTAGCTGATTTTTGCCATCGTATTCAATCGCAACAGGCGTCTTAAAAGTCCCTTCTTGATTAGCTAACATCCCATAAATAAATAACAGATTCCCTTCCGAATCATAAGTAAAAATTCTTCCTTGATTGCTATCAAGTGCACTATACATTCCGTCCCCTAAATATTTTATATCGATAAAAATTGAAGGGCCTACAGACAAGCGGTAACGAAGATCTCCGCGCACATCAAAATAACCAAACCGTTTTAAGACATCTTCGCCCGACGGATTTAACCGTTTAATCGGTGTAAGCGTATTTAAATCGATATTCGTTGCATAAACAAATCCTTTATGATCAATATCAAGATTTGAAAATTCTGTTGGAATGAATAAAATCATTTGACTGCGTTGTTCCTTTGTAGACAGCATCCGCCATATAATTTCGTAATAATTGCGCTTTACTTCATTCGTCCCGATATAACCAAGGAAGGTGCCATCTGCATCAAATTGCATAATCCCCTCAAAGACACCCTTAGCTACGACATACATCCGTTTTGCTTTGTCAACCGCAACTTTAGTCGGCACAAATTGAAAGCCAGCCGCAATAATATCCGATTGCACATGATCAATCGTTAATCGCACATCTCCCTGCTTCGTAAGAACAATTAGCTTTCCAAGACCGCTGTCAGCAATGTACAGATCTCCATCATGATCAACAAAAATGCCGCTAATGCTGCCAAATTGCTCAATGCCAGGAGCAGAATCAATAATTCGCTCAACGCTCCAGTCAGAATTTAGCACAACGATTCGTTTATTCCCTGTATCTGCAATATAGATGTTGCCTTGCTGATCTAACACCATATCGTTTGGCTCGCTAAATGCACCTACTCCTAGTAATTGACCGCTAATTACTTTTTCCGGCACAAATGCAGCTGGAGAAGGAACTGCTTCTTCCCAATAATTGTAGTTGTATGCCTCATACGGCGTTCCTGCTGATACCTCTTCCAACGAAGATGTAGCGACAAGAGCGAAGGCAAGGAATAATGCTGTCAATATTTTCGGTATTCTCATCTTTACCCTCCCTTCCTAATCTTTCATGCCAGAGGAAGCCATTGTTTCAATGATTCTGCTTTGGGAAAAAACAAATAATGTAATTGGTACGCTCATTAAAATCAAGGCTACTGCTGCAGCCGCTCCTGCACGAGCAATTCCGCCATAAATAATTTGATTGGCGGCAAAATGAAGACTTTTCAGTTGCTCGCTGTAAATAAAGCCGTTCCCGTCGCTTCCCCATAAAATTTGAAATTGCAAAATAATTAAGGTCAGCCATGCTGGTTTCACATTAGGCATAACAATACTCCAAAAAATCCGATATTCACTAGCTCCATCAATTTTTGCCGCTTCCATTAGTGCATCAGGCATTTGCTCCATAAACTGCTTCATTAAATAAAGACCCAATGAATAGGAAAAGGCTGGAATGATAACTGCCCAGTACGTATCAATTAGACCAAGCCAGCTCATTACCATATAGTTAGGAATTGACGTAACCACAGGCGTAAACATTAGAGATAATACGACAATTTGAAATAACACTTTTCTCCCTGGAAACTTATGTTTCGCCAGCGGAAATGCCGCAGCCGAGGCAAAAATCACATGACCAAGCACCCCAGTAAGCGTAATAAACAGAGTGTTGAAAATATAGCGACTAAACGGAACCCATGACTCGCCAAGTAAATTCATTAAATCTAAAAAGTTATTAAATGTCGGATTGCGAACAAATAACGTTGGCGGAAAGAGAAATATTTCATCTAACGGCTTAAACGCATTGTTAATCGCATAAACTAGCGGCAATACCATAAATGCCCCAAATAAGGCCAGTACGATAAATAAGGCAAAGCTTCCCCAGAACGAGCGATTTACCCTTTTAGATCGCAGCTTAAAGGAAAAGGGCATGCTCATTCACCTACCTTACGTAATAGTTTTTGGATAATTAAATATGTGCCTAGCATAATAATGAACAAAATCGTCGCGATCGCAGAAGCATAGCCCATTTCAAATCTTGTCGTACCAAAATCCATCAAATGTGTCACAATTGTCTCGGCTGCATAGTTAACGCTTGGAAAGCCTGCCAAAGCAATCGACACATCTGCAACCGCAAGTGATGTAGTGATTTGAATAACTGCGCCGAACATTAACTGAGGGCGCATCGATGGCAACGTAATATACCAAAGTTCCTGCCAGCGATTGCGCACCCCATCAACAGCTCCTGCTTCATAAAGCGTACGATCAACCGTCTGCAAACCAGCAATAAAGGCAAGAAAGCCTGTGCCGAGCGATAGCCAAAGCTGAACGATAATAATGATAGCAAGTATATATTCCTCTTTTTTGAGCCATTGAATTGGTTCTAAAATCAGCCCAAGCTTCAGTAAAAAGCCATTGGCAATTCCATAACGGTCGCCAGAAAATATCATGGTCCAAATAAAAAAGACGTTTCCTGAAATCGATGGCGCATAAAAGACAAGCGTCATAAACGCTCTTAGCTTTGGTGACAGTTCATTAATTATCCAGGCAAACACAAAGCAAGCAAAATAGCTGACTGGACCAGTAATAACCGCAAATAGAATTGTATTTTTTACTGCAATTAAAAAAATATCGTCCTCAAGGAACAATCTCGAATAGTTATTCCAGCCAATAAATTTAGGAAATTCAAGCATATTGAAATAAGTAAAACTTAAAACCATCGACATAATGACAGGCAGCACTGTAAATACGCTAAATAAAACCATATAAGGAGCAAGAAGCACGTAGGAATGCTTATTTTTTTTCATTTCACTCCATTTTAAGTTCCACCAATTCATTGAGCTGACTTCTCCCTCCTTATTGCGGCAAGCCGAATTCCGTTCGTTTATTTTTAATTTCATCCTGAATATATTCCGTGTAATCCATAATCGCTTCGCGTGCATCTACTCCACCGATAACTGTTTTGTAGAACGCATTAAATAGATGACGACCAGTAAAATAGCCGCCTGGCACTTCTGGAATGCCGACAACATGATCAAATTGCTTCTTCAATTGCTCATAATCAGCAACTGGCCAAGGTAAACTGTCAAGCGCTTTTATATTTGCTGTCGGATAACGAGCTGCCGCCCCCATTAATCCTTCCATCTCTCGCCCAAACTTCGCTTGTGTTTCATCACTTGTCCACCATTTTATAAATTCCCACGCAGCTTCCTTATCTTCTGCATGCTGCAGCATCATAACGGCTGAACCGCCGCTTGGCACTTGATTGTTAATCGTACCGTCCGCCTGTACAGTACCTGGAATCGGAGCAAACCCCCACAAGCCACGAATTTCTGGTGCAAATACAGTCAGTTGGTTATAGACGGTATAATCTGCAATCCCAATCGGCATTTCTCCTGTACGGAAGCGGTTAGCAAAGTCATATTCCCGCTCCAGCTTATAGTCGGTATAATATTCCGTCCATTGCTTGAAAGTTTCGATAGCAATGCGTGAATCTAAATCACTTTCCTTGCCGTCGTTACGATAAAATTGTCCTCCGTTTTGGAACAGTAATGCAGCATAAAGCGAGTTAGGCGGAATATTTTGTCCTTGAACCTGTGCCTGCTGTACAGGCGGAAAACCAAATTGCATATGGTTTTTACTTAGTACGGCAAGCATCTCCGCTACTTCATCCCAAGTCGTTGGCACTTCTAAACCTAGCTCTTCAAGCACGTCCTTACGATAAAACAGCATGTTAAACGTTTGCTGCTCTGGCAGCGCATAAACTCCATTGTTATAACGATAAGGGACCACTGCACTATCGCGGAAGCGCTTCTCAACCTCTTCGAAATCAGAAAATTGCGTCAAATCCACTGCCGCTTTACGCATTGCGAAATTAACTGGAATATCATTATCGATCTGCATCGCTACATCTGGTCCTTGTCCTGCAAGCGTAGCAGGCAGTAATGTGTGCATCTGCACAAGCTTTAGATTTACGTTAATTCCAGTTTGTGATGTAAATGTTTCGTCAATCATTGCTTTCATCGTATTCGCTTGGTCACGCCCGCTGCCGATCCAGACAGTAATCGTGCGCTGATCCTTTGCCTCGCTAATATTACCTATGCTGTTATAGTCAATAAAAAAGGAATTTACGAAAGTACGCATTTCATGTAATAGTTTAGCGGAGACATTCATCCCTTTAGTTTTAATTTTTTGACCAGGCGAGCTAACAATTATTGCATCAATTTCTAAAGGATGCTCTCTAGCTTGCTGTACCCATGTACCAAGACCACCCGTGTTAGATTTGTAATCCTTTAATTTACGATGGATATTTTCTGGCTTTTGAATCATCTCATCGAGCTGTGCTGCCATTGCTTTTAGCAAGCCTTCCTGATCGCTTGATCCTCCAGAAAGCTGCTTCAATTGCTGAGCAACATCTTTTAACCGATCTCGCTCAAATATAAATACTTCAAGTAAATCTGGAATTTTGTCTGTTAACTGATAGTCGCGATACTCATCAGGCTTCGTTCCCGTTATCATCAATATTTTGCGATACATTGAATTCAGCTCGTATAGCGAATCCTCGACATTAGCAATAAGCTCTGCAAATGGACCAAGTGTATTTTCAAGCCGCAACGTATGCTTACCCGCAGTTAAGTAAAATTGATAGGGCTTATTTTCATCGTCACTAAGCTTCTCTAAGCGATAGCCGCTCTTATAACGGAAGCCAATCTCATTCATTTCTTGAAATGGTACAACACCATCAATCGTTAGCTTTCGTGTAGAATAAATACCTCTTACCCAGTTTTGCTGTGCAATAAAGGAAATTTCATATAGTCCATCCTCTGGAGCTTCAAATTCCCATTCAATCCATTGACCAGGCAAACGCCAGTTATATCCGCCAATTGTATTGATTCGAATCTTTGATGCACTGTATGGAGATACCGCTGAGCTAGTACGTTCACTTGTTGGATAGAGTGTCGGTGAAGATTTACGGATCGCAGCTTCCCCTTCAATTCTAAGTTCAAATTCGTCTGCAGATTGAATATTCTCTTGCTTATATTGCTCAAAAAGCTCTGCATATGAAGGAACAGCAGGTTGTTGTTTAAGACGTATTTCCTTAATAAGCATAGGTTCGCGTGTTGCTGTGAACGATAGTGTGTGACTCCCTTTTGCTAAATAAAATTGAAACGGCTCAGTAATATAGCCATTTGAATCCTGTACAAGCTTCGTCGTCCATTGTGGGTACTCAATTTGTCTTGGTCTAAGCTCATTTCCTTGATTGTCTACCTTAATTTCCTTAAGTTCGTTATTCCAAATTCGATCGAACTGAACAAATTGCGCTTCTTCAAACGGGACTTCACCGTCAATTTCGATAATTCGTTCGATTGCCGAGCTTTTACCCTCAATCGGATAATATAGCAGTTCCATTTGATATAAGCCGCTGCTTGGAACCTCAAAGCTCCACGTCACTTTTCCCGTCTCGCCAGTATATAAGGACTTTCCCTGACTGCCTTCGTAATTTTCCAGCAATTTAAAATCATCGCCTGTCAATTCCTTATACTCTGCTGCTTCAATTACAATTTCATGTTCTGATTTTTCAGCAGTTTTATATTTTTCGATATATGCTGCATAGCTCTGCTCATCAAATCGAGACTTTGCTTCATATGAAATGTTGGCAGCAGCATCTATGTTCTGATTAGCAGTTTGCGCATTGATAATAAGCAACACGACACAAACAATGACGCATGCGCCGATTGCAATTATGGTTGATGTCTTTAGTGGTCTGCGATGATGATCCACTGCGTCCCCTCCCAATCATAATGTGCTTCGGAATGGTAAGCTCTTGACAGCTCTTTGCAACGCTCCGGAATAATCGTCTTTCATCCGCTTTTTAAAGCCTGCTGCTTTTTTCTTCTCTGCGGCTGCAACAGGCTTTAAAGGCGGATCACTCCCGTTTTCCAGACGTTATTCCTCCGCTGGAAGCCCTTTTCAGCCCTTCCTTGTAGCTACTTAAGCATTGCTTTCAAGGTAGATGCTACGCTCCGGAATAATCGTCTTTCATCCGCTTTTTAAAGCCTGTTGCTTTTTTTCCTTCTCTGCGGCTGCAACAGGCTTTAAAGGCGGATCACTTCCGTTTTCCAGACGTTTATTCCTCCGCTGGAAGCCCTTTTCAGCCCTTCCTTGTAGCTACTTAAGCATTGCTTTCAAGGTAGATGCTACGCTCCGGAATAATCGTCTTTCATCCGCTTTTTAAAGCCTGCTGCTTTTTTCCTTCTCTGCGGCTGCAACAGGCTTTAAAGGCGGATCACTCCCGTTTTCCAGACGTTATTCCTCCGCTGGAAGCCCTTGCCTCGCAGCTATAAATGCAAATAGGCTATTACACCAATCGCTTATTCCTTCGCTTAAACCGTTTGTTAGCTCTTTACTGACCTAACTTAGTAAGTGCTTCAGCAGCTTGACCTTTGTAGGTTTCAGCAGCAGCCGAAGGTGAAATTTGGTTAACAATGACATCGTTTACAAATGCCCATGTTGGGAAATCAGGGAATGCATCATCTATCGTAATTAGACCTGTACCAGCAATATGATCACGCAGCATTTGTACATCATCTTCATAGGTATAAATGCTTTCTAAGTAGTCTTGACCTGGATATTCTTCAAGCATTGGAATATCGAAAGTTTCTTCATAGATTTGATAAACTAGCTCTGGATCTTTAACTCCTTTACCGATGAACTTCGCAGAAGCTGCTGTGTTTGCATAGGTGTAATCTGTATTTTGATCTGGTCCTTTTGGAATTGGAACAATACCATATTCAAAATTCAAGCCGCCCAAATTCCATTCGGCAACTGTGAACATCGCCACATCGCCTTCTTTAAACGTATTGGACTCTTCCCAGTTCATTGGATCGCCAGTGCTAACCTTAACCACTTTGTCAACGTTGTATAGCTGATTCAAAAATTCTGCTGTTTTAATGGAACCTGGGCTAGTCAATCCCTCTGTCAAATTCTCTTCATCAACTACTCGTACACCGTTTGAAACGGCAAAATGTTTATATGCATCAATCGACCATGCAGAAAATCCCCATATGTCGTTTTTCCCATCGTTATTGGTATCCTTAGTAGCTGCTTTCGCCAGCTCTAAAAATTTATCCCAAGTCCATTCGCCGCGTTCGTAAATATCCTTAGGATCCTCTAAGTTAAGCTCTTTAAATAAATCTCGGTTATAATGCATGCCTGCACCAATTGAGGTTGGATTATCAAAGCCATAATAGTCTCCTGCAATCGGGGCATATTTCGCCAACAAATTACCTTCATTGTTGATGTTGCTTTTTTCGTTTGTAAATTCACTAATGCGTAAAATAAGTCCCTTTTTAATTAGAGGTAAAGCAGCTTTATATTCTAGTTGAACAATGTCAGCAAAAGGTTCTCCTGCTAAAACACTGTTTGTAAAATTAGGAACCATCTCTTCAAATGGCACTGTAACAAATTCGATCTTCACGTTGTATTTTTCTTCAACTTCTTTAATTTTCTCTAATCTGTTTATATCTGATTGTGTTGTACCTGCTGGTGTTAAATCCCACCACGCAGCAATTTTAATTACCCTTCCCCCTAAATCATAGGTTTCTTCTCCCTCATCAGTTGATGCGTTTGTTTCTGTCGCAGCAACCGATGGAGTTGGCGTAGCAGCACTATTGGTAGACTCAGTTGAATTCCCCTTTCCGCCACTACAAGCTGCCAGCAAAAGCAATGAGCAGATAAGTAATGAAACTCCTTTGAAATTACGCATTGTTTAACCTCCCATTTTTAATAAACTGTATAAAGTGGGCGATAACAAAATGGCGTGATGTAAAGTCTGCTAGATGTAAATAACAAATAACGTTATGTTATTTTTGTTATTTTGTTAGCGCTTCCTTACATAACAAAGAATATCATGAACATAACTTTTAGGTCAATATGTTATTTCAAATTTAAAAATCTCTTTTTGAATCCCTTTTCATTCGATAAAACCCAACAAATTTATTGCCAAAACCTAAATATCATGTTATGTTGAACATAACAAAAATAACAAAAGCGAAGTGATTAAATATTTATGCGCAGGAAAGTTACAATTCAACAAATTGCGGATACGGTAGGATTGTCAAAATATGCAGTTTCACGGGCTCTTGCGGGGAAATCAGGTGTTAGTGAAGAAACTCGGCAGCTTATTGTACAAGCTGCCGAACAACTTGGCTATTTTGCTTCTAAATCATTTCAAAACTCAACCTTTTATCCTGTTCATACGGACAAAGGTAACTGGAAAGGAACAATTCTTATTCTCTTTCCTAATATTCGTTATCAAAATGCAGATTCGCTTTACTGGGGACCTGTATTTAATGGAATTTCAAAAAGCCTTAATCAACAAGGTGTAAATATCCTTACACTAACTGAACCTAGCAATGACTCAATATTTACACTGCTCAATCCAGAAGCTATTCAAGGCATTATTTCAATTGGTTCTATTTCAACCTCATTGCTGCTTGAATTAAAGCGAAGCCAAATTCCAGTCATTATGGTCGATCATATTGATCCACAGTTTCAATGCGACACGATATTTTCAGATAATACGACCAGTGTTGTCCGCATGATCGAAGAGCTTATCTCCTTCGGCTATACGAACTATCAATTTATTGGCAACATTCAAGAGGCCTATAGCTTTAAGGAGCGTTGGCTTGCCTTCCGTAACACGCTTGAGGAGCATAAAATCGAACTTAAGCAGGATCAGCGACTAAACTTTATTGAGGTTGAAGAAATGCAATATGTCATCCCTCAATTTATTGCTGAAAAAGGATTGCCGCAAGTGTTTGTCTGTGCGAACGATTCCTATGCACAATTTACTATTGAAGTGCTTGAACAGAATGGTATAAAGGTTCCTAAAGATTGCAGTGTAACTGGTTTTGACTATACAAATCCAGAGCTGCCTCTGCTTGCTACCGTTAATGTGAGCAAGGACATATTAGGTATGCGCTCAGTCGACCAATTACTATGGCGCATGCAGCATCAAGGAGCGCCTCATGAACGAAAACTTATCGGTACTGAGCTGATCATCAATAAGCATTTTGCATATCCTTTATCATAACCTAGCAAAATAAATCGTTTAGAATTGCACAAAAAATGGACGGCAAGCACAACGCTACCGTCCTTCTTCCGACTAATCTTAATTAAACCATTACTTTACAAATGTTATTACTAAATTCAACTGGATCCTCAATAGTTAAGCCTTCGATTAGCAATGCTTGGCTATACAATAGCTGAGTATATAACTCAAACTTCTCTTTATCCTTCTCAAATGCTGATTTCAGCGCGCCATACACTTCATGATTAATGTTAATTTCGAGAACTTTTTCCGCTTGGATACCGTTAGCATCTGGCATAGCTTTTAAGATTTTTTCCATCTCAATAGACAAGTCGCCCTCTGCAGTTAAGCAGACAGGATGGCTTTTCAAGCGTTTAGAAGCTTTAACGGCTTTCACTTTATCTTTAAGCAGCTCGCCCATGCGTTGGAACAGTTCCTTAGCTTCCTCGCTATCTGCTTCTCCTTTATCGTCATTGTCGTTAACTTCAAAGCCAAGATCGCCGCTTGCAACGTTGCGGAATTCCTTCTCTTTGTAGCTTGCAATTACTTTAATCGCAAACTCATCAATATCCTCTGTTAAGTAAAGCACTTCATAACCTTTATCTAGCACTGCTTCTAGCTGTGGAGATTTTTCAATACGAGCGACAGATTCTCCTGTTGCATAGTAAATATATTTTTGATCATCCTTCATGCGCTCAACATATTCAGCTAAGCTAACTAGTTTTTTCTCAAATGATGAAGTGAAGATTAACAGATCCTGCAAATCTCCTTTATTCATGCCAAAATCATTGTACACACCAAACTTTAATTGACGACCGAACGCTTTGAAGAATTTTTCATATTTTTCACGCTCGTCTTTAAGCATTGATAATAGCAATGATTTAATTTTGTTTTTAATATTTTTCGCAATAAGCTTAAGCTGACGGTCATGTTGCAGCAATTCACGAGAGATGTTTAAGGACAAGTCCTCAGAATCTACCATCCCTTTCACAAAGCTGAAATAATCAGGCAACAAATCGCCGCATTTCTCCATAATTAACACGCCATTGGAGTAAAGCTCTAAGCCTTTTTCAAATTCCTTCGTATAGTAATCAAACGGAGCATGCTCTGGAATAAACAATATAGCATTATAAACAACCGCACCATCTGCACTAATATGTACATGTTTTAGCGGTTTATCAAAGCCATAGCGTTTATCTTGATAAAATTGTTCATAGTCCACATCGGTTAGCTCATTTTTATTACGACGCCAGATTGGAACCATGCTGTTAAGCACTTGCTCCTCAGTTACTTCTTCAAATTCTCCTTCAGCATCCGCTTTAGGCTTTTGCGTAGTAATATCCATTTTAATCGGATAGCGAATAAAATCAGAATACTTTTTAACAATCGCTTTTAGACGATATGGCTCTAAAAATTCATCATAGTTCTCTTCTTCACTATTTTGCTTGATATGAAGTACAATTTCTGTACCTACAGTATCTTTTTCCGCTGGCTCGATAGTATATCCTTCTGCACCAGAAGATACCCAGCGATAGGCTTCTGAGCTGCCTAAAGCGCGAGACGTAACAACGACTTTGTCAGCAACCATAAATGCAGAATAAAAGCCGACACCGAATTGACCGATAATATTATGACCGTCCTGCGCTTCAACTTCTTGTTTAAAAGCAAGAGATCCGCTTTTTGCAATAACCCCTAGATTATTATCTAGTTCCTCTTGCGTCATTCCGATACCAGTATCAACAATGGTTAATGTACGATCCGATTTATTTGGAATTAGTTTTATATAGTAATCTTCCTTATTAAAAACAAGGTTATCATCAGTTAAAGCTTTATAATAGATTTTGTCGATAGCGTCACTAGCATTAGAAAGTAGCTCTCTCAGAAAGATTTCTTTCTGGGTATAGATGGAGTTAATCATCATCTCCAATAGCCGTTTCGATTCAGCTTGAAATTGCTTTGTAGCCATAGTTGATTATTTCTCCTTTCATTTCATAACCATTGGTTAGATACATCATTGTTAGCACTCAAACGTCTAGAGTGCTAATCTCTATTAGATATATACCATAATTTGAAATTCGTTGTCAATCTAACGAAGGCTGGGCGCAAGCCATTACAATTTAAAGAACTGTTGTTAAAAAGAAGAGCAGCACAAGTCTAAAGCTTGCAACTGCTCTTTTCTCATTAATGTTAACGTTTATATAAAGGTTACAGTTCCTGTAAGGAGATATTGCTTCAGTTGCGAGTTTACATTATCCCGAACTGTAATACGATATTGGAAGCCGCCATCGATATCTAACGGAATAACATATTCGCCAGCTTGATACTCTTGTATTGCTTCCCATGCTCCCTGGCTCTCATACTCAATGGAAACAATCTCATTAAATTTAGAGATAATATACATATACTCAGGATTATCATTATAAACGTATAAGTCACCATCTATCGTTAGTACTCGTTCATACTGTTGATTATTATCCTCGGTGCTTCCATAGTTTGCCGGCGAGCCTTGATCAAATGGATAGTCGTCACTTGATTTAAAAATTGATATAGGGTAGAGTTCAGGATCAAGTTCGACCATAAATTCGAGATATAACGTTGTGCTGCCAAAGTCAGGATGCTCTAAAGTGACTTCAGCAATCAATTGAGTCGTATCAGTAGGAAGTTCGAAATAATATTTGTTATCGTCAACTTCCGCTTGCATGCTTTGACCATTGTAATTGAATACTACTCCAGTAATAGAGTACTCATTTGAATCATTTGAAATCCAAATTTTAGTACCTTCAAGTGCAAAAATTGAATCATTAACAACTACAAGCTCATAACCATATGGAGAGTGGTTATAGTCAATTGGCATACCATTTGCATTGTTATTGTCCGTCATTGAAATGCTGATTGGTTTTTCTAGCGTTTCCCAGCCTACAGGGACAGAACGAGTCATCACAGTTAATCTAAAGCTTTCAGCCCCTGCATTAACATGTTCAACATCAATAACAAACTCTAATTTTGTCCAAATTGGAGCTAGCTCTACATTATAGAAGCCATTTTGAACAGGAATCTCTTCGGTCATATCAGATAAAATTGGCGTTACTTTTGTAATCGTAAAATCGCTGTTAATGGCTGCAAACTGCAAATAGTCTCCATTTTCAACGATTACTGACTCAGATAAGATATACTCATTCGTACCAGCTACTTTTACTGGATTAAATTCCGTTGTTGAACTATCAAGTCCCACGAGATTAACTGTAAACGGAGAACTCACTATATCCCAAGGCGAACGGTTATCTACACTTTCACCATGCACTACAAATTCCTCTGTATGAGAAGAGTTTTCCATCGTAATGATTAGAGAAAAATTACCAATCGGAATATGTCCTGAAAATACACCGTTATTTTCTGATAACGAATACGATGGATTGTTGGAATCTACTGTAACATCAGTTATCACATACGTGCTGCTTTTCGATTCAATATAAATCATTTCGCTACCAGTATTGATTGAAATATTTTCATCCAATTGATATTTATAGTTTACACCAATAAAACTGTAATCTAACTCTGGAGTTGCTCTTGTACCATCCAAATAAATCGCAAATGGTGGAGTTGCTACTACTTCTGCTGTATCACTAGTCGTACTAACAGAAATGCCGTTTCTCGTATTTGTGACTACTACATAATAATAGCTTGTTCCAACGATATTTGTAGGCACAACAAATGATACACTCGTTGCTCCAGGAACTGCTTCTCCGCCTTCATTGCTGTCAATATCATTTACATACCATTGATATGTTAATGTACCGCCATCAGGCGAACTAGCCTCTACCGTTAATGTAACCAACTCCCCTAAAAATGCTATTTTATCTTCTGGTGGAGTTACAATCTCAGGTTCAGCCGCATTTATGATTGGCTCAACTGTAACTTTTGCTGTATTACTGCTTATCTTTGCAATTGGATTGCCATTCACATTACTATTTGTATTTGTAACAACGACATAGTAGTAATTTGTTCCAACTTCATTTGTCGGTACGCTATAGGTTGCACTTGTCGCGTCCTGAACTGCTATTCCACCCTCATTGCTATTTACAGCATTGACATACCATTGATAAGAAAGCGTACCTTCATCTGTTACAGCCGCTTCAATGCTAAGTGTAACTGGTTCATCAAGTGTTACTGTTTGATCTGTTGGCTGCATGTTAATGATAGGTAAAGCTGCATCAACAATCTGCTGACTTGGCGTCGGCGTCGGCGTTGGTGTCGGTGTTGTAGGTCTTGTTGGTGACGATGAAGTCGTCGGAACTGGTGTTGGTGAAGCTGATTGCATCACTTGTTCACGTGATTTCAGAAAAGCCTCCCGTTCTGCCTCAGTAAGTGTGCTTAAATGTCTATCTAGAGCCTCTTGCTCACGCTTCTGTCTTTCATCTTCCAACGCTTTCCTTTGCGCTTCTTTTTGTGCCTTAGCCTGCTCGTTTATGCTGTTTCTCGTTTCTTTTTGCTTTGCTAATTCATCAAGCATTTCTTCTGTTTTTTTATTAAGTACAAAATCAAAATTACTATTCTTCTTGTCACTAATTAATTGAGATTTATCATAATTTCGATTATCATACAATTTCTCTAGCAATTCCGCTTGCATTTGCTCAGTAATTAAATTCTTATTTACTGCTTCTTTAAGTAGAGCGGCTGCAATATTTAACATATTTTGCTTAAGTGCTTTAATAGTCTTATCATCAAGCCAGCTTTCCAAATCATATCTTGCATCATTATCAATGTTATCGTTTAATCGCTTTAAATAGTCTATATTTTCAGCTTGAATCTTCTCTAAATTAGCAATGATCGATTCCATGACCACTGGTGTAGTTTGCTGCAATAATTGAGCAAGCGTATCATTTGAGATCGTTCCAATAAGCTCATTAATTCCGTCATTATATAAGATTTGTGTAGGGTAAACATAATTATAATCCCTATAATTATCTGTATACGATGAGGAAACGACAACCCCTGCTAACACAGCAAGAACTGTTTTTCCAGTGTTCGGATCAATTCCAACAAAAAAATTTGTTCCACGAACACCCATTATTGAAGTTGGTGTTTCAAGTTCAAACTCATCTGAACTGTTTTCAATTGATTTAACATCAACCCATGCTTTACCGCTTTTCATTTTTACTTTTGTTGTCGTGCCATTACGAGTCGTCAGTTTACTAAATGTTACCGTCGTATTACTTTCTAAAACAAGCGTATCATCCTTAGAAGTGCCGTTAGAGAATTTTAATTCCACACTGCTTTTATTGCTAGTGGAAACAATATCCCCTTCGTTTAAACTCATATTTTTAAATCCTTTTAGCGTCTTCTTACCGCCAGATTTTTGCACCTCTACCGTGCCTTCTAGCTTCGTAATAACCGCTACGCGCGAGGTATCTGCTGCTTCCACTAAACCAACGTTACCCATCAGCGTTACAACCGCGAACATTAGTGTAAATGCAGCTATAAGCTTTCTTTTTATCCTCATCCTCATCGACTTGTCTTCCCCTCCCTATACTTACATTCAAATCTATTCATTGAAAATTGGAGTACGAACAACAACATGCTTATACTCTGAATCCCACTCAACATCATATTGAAGCTGTTCAGTAATAAAGCGGATTGGAACTAGCAATCGATTTTGATATATGATGCCAGTTTCATCTAGTGTTTGTACATTATCACCATCTATTTTCATAGCGTTAGCACCGTTCTCTGCAAAAATAAACGATTGCTGATTATTTATTACTAAGCTAACTTGAGCCCTGTTGGTATCATAGCTGACCTTATACCCTAATTGATCAGCTAATGCACGCAATGGTACATAAGTGCGCCCATTTTTTAGTTGCGGAGCTACATCACTTTGTAATAGCTTTCCATCAATAATAACGTGAATATTCCCATCTTCTTGATGCTCTGGAGCTTGATAACGTTGCACAATGCGAATTTTATTGTTGCCTGAATCTGCAATGGCTAGTGAACCATCGAATAATTCAATAACATCAGTAGGCTCATCAAGATATGCAGCGGATAAAATACCGTCATCGTTCCCGTATTCAGTTGCTTGACCAGCAATTGTATAAACTTCCCCATCTTTAATTACACGAATTACATGATTGCTACGATCCGCTACTAGAATTGAGTCGTCATGAGCAACAGTTAATCCTATAGGACTTGAGAATCTAGCTTTATCTACAGTACCATCGACATAATCTCCCGCTACATACAGTGAGTTCGCATCGTATTGACCACCTCCAGCAATTGTGCTAACGGTGCCGCTAGCAAAATCTATATAACGGATACGTTGATTGCCAGTATCGCTCACGTATAAATTACCTTTGTCGTCAATCGCTAAACCTCTAGGCTCATTAAATAAAGCTTGAGATAATGGTCCATCTCTAAAGTCCCCGCTATTCTCAACTATACCAGGATAGATTTCGGCAACACGATTTGAACGCATATTTAAAGTCGTTACTTTCCCATTAACATCTATTTTTTTAATTAGATGATTTAATGTATCAGCAACGTAAACATTTCCGTCTTGATCTACAGCAACATCAGAAGGGTTAAAAAAGCGAGCATTTTGCTTTATTCCATCCTGATCACCTGGAAATCCATTACCTGCTAGCGTTGTTACCTCTCCTTGTGGAGTTATTTTACGTATACTATGATTTTCACTGTCAGCTACATAGATATTGCCATGCCCATCTTGCGTTATACCGCTTGGAAAATGATAGAATGCTGTTTCATTGGTTCCATCATTATAGGCACCAACTGGAAAGCCTCGATCGTCAAAATCAAATATTAAACCGCTATAGCTTAACAGTTTATTATTCTTTAACAAGCGTAGACGATGATTAGAAGAGTCACTAATTAAAATACTTCCATCATTTAATTGAAGTAATGAGGTTGGCTCAAACAAATTGCTTGTTCTAGATGCTCCATCGGCAAAGCCCTGTTGAAAATTTCCCGCCAATGTCCGCATCTCATATAAACCTTTTTTGCTAAGTTCTAATCCGCTGGCACTCGCTGTAGATGACAGTATTAAACTTGCAGAGCAGATTGCTAGAGCAGCAACTTTTTGCAATGCTCTTTTCATAATAACATCCTCCTATCATGACCTAACATTGTGCAAGCTTACAGCAATGCTAAGTTTAGTGTAAGTATAAAATGTGCGTACATAATTTTCAGTAATCTAGCTCTCATTTTTAAGACTTTAGATAGTCTCCTTTAATCCAACTAGCTCATAAATCTGAATTGGTTTGGTTTTGCCTTTAAATAGTTTCGCTTCTCCTTTACTGTAATGGAAATACTCCTTTGTTACTTCAAATATATCCTCAGATACTAAAATTTGTCCTGCAGTCGTTCCTGATTCAATTCGTGAAGCTGTATTAACGGCATCGCCTATTGCGGTATAGTCCATTCGCAAATATGAGCCGATATTACCAATGACCACATTTCCAGTATGAATTCCAATCCCAACTGCTACTTCAACTCCATACTTCTCTAAAATTTGGTCGCGAATCGGCTTTAAATTTTGCTGAATATGATACGCTGTTAGCACAGCCATACGCTCATGCTCCTCTACATCTAAAGGAGCGTTGAAAAGAATCATTGCGGCATCACCAATGAATTTATCAATCGTCCCGTTAAATTGCAGAGCTGTATTTGTGATCAGCGTAAACTTAGTATTTAAAATGTCTACTACTTCAGCGGGAGAGAGCTTTTCAGATAATGAAGTGAATCCACGAATATCAAGAAAGAGAATCGTAATCCGCTTTGAAATACCGCCAAGCTGAATATCGATTCCTTGCTCAATTATGCTTTTTACTAAGTCTGGAGAGATATAGCGTCCAAATTGACGGGTAACAAAGTTTTTTTGCTGCTGCTCTTTATATGACTTAAGTGACACATTAAAGATATAGACAATAACAATTGCTGCAATGGAATAAATAACACTTAACTGATAATTTAATTTTGCAAACAACCAAAACTGCAAAGCATATAATATCCCAATCGTTATAACAGCAATAATAAAGGTGTATTGATTTTTGAACTGCCATGGCAGCCAC
Organism: Paenibacillus sp. plas6; assembly: GCF_057221655.1. Taxonomy (NCBI): domain Bacteria; kingdom Bacillati; phylum Bacillota; class Bacilli; order Caryophanales; family Paenibacillaceae; genus Paenibacillus; species Paenibacillus sp. plas6. The sequence continues at coordinate 868,298 of NZ_CM170151.1, forward strand.
ATAAAGATTAAGCTTCCAACAATGATAAGCAATATTTCAAAGAAATTAGGCGCATAGATAATTGCGGTACCCTCTAATAATTGATTTGCTATATTTGCGTGTACATAGACAAGTCTAGCATCTCGTTCAATTGGTGTTGTACCAGCATCTTGGCCGCTTTCACCTGAAAGCCCAGTCGCAGTCATACCTATAAATACAATTGAATCTTGGAATGTCTCGGGAGGAATATTGCCATACAGAACATCTATAAATGAAACTGTCAAGAAATCATCTGTCACTGCATTATAGTCAATCGTCATTGTTCCTTTTGGATACTTGTCACTAGTTTTTACTCGTTCTGACCAGTCATTATAGTAACTTAAATCTTTTCCTGTCATCTCCACTGCTTTATAAGCTAATGAAGGAATCAAGTTGCCTTCTGGCGATTGAATATGCAGAAATACTTGACGAATGACTCCATCATAACTTGACACTCGATTAATGTGGGCATTTTCTGTATGAACAGAGAAGGGTTCATATGCATAGACAACCGAATTTACTTCTAAAAAACGTTCGCTGTTTACATTACTTGTGCGGAAAACATCGCCTGCTGTAATTCCTACAACGGGCAAAATAACATTGGAATATGAAGCTAATGCCTCTGCAAACATCATATCGCTTTCTTCATTACTAGCATCAGCAAATACAATATCAAAAGCAATTGCACTAGGTTCGTAACCCGGCTCATTGATTGTTGATAGAAGAGACGCATAAATCGAGCGATCCCAAGGGAATATTCCAAGTTCTTCAATTGATGCATCATCGATAGCAACAATTACGATATGCGGGTCTGGATTGTGGTTAGCTGTCTCTTTCATATTATGGTCATAAAGGATTGACTCTAATTTCTGAAATAAATGAAATGAATAACCAAATATAACGAGAACAATTAGCAATAGATTTATTGTAATAAAAGTAGCTCTTAATGAAGCTTTCAAACTCCCCCAACTTTCTAAACATTATTTATTTTTTGCATTTATTCCATTATTAATTGTTGCAATACTATCGTCAATAGAAATATTTCTATAAATTTATAAATGTGGCATTACTCACTAATAATTTTACTTAATCAATTTAAACAACATATATAACAACGTATTTTTAAAGAAAAAAATTGAGGGATTTATGTTTCTTGCAGGAGAGACCCTTCATCTAGACTGATGCGGATTTTTACGTAATTGCTAATTTATTTATGTCATTGTCCATGCAGTGCACGTATCATGCAATATGTGTCATTAATAAAAAAAGAGGTGTATATCAATGTACAGCGGTCATATATCTAACCTTGTCGGCAAGCTCGTACGAGTTAACAGAGGCGGACCAGAATCAAGTGAGGGCATATTATTAGCCGTAAAAAATGATTACATTGTTATCTTTGTAAAACATGAGGGTGTTGTGTATTACAAACGTGATCATATTAAAAGCATCACTCAGCTTGATAGACCACACAAGCCTCACATCAGAAAAGAGCACAGCCCAAAACTCCTTTGGAAGCTTAAAAAGTATTCCTCTTTCTTGGATGCTTTACGCTCTAAAAAAGGGCGCTTAATTAAAATTAACCGTGGCGGTCCAGAAAGTATTATAGGGGTGCTTAATCAAGTAAATCGGGATTACATTACACTAATTGATAACAAAGAAACGATTTTTATCTTTACCGAGCATATTAAAAGCTTTACACCTTCACTCAGACTTATCAATCAATATAAAGGTAAACACAATCAAGAGGAAAAACATGATCATAAACACGATCATAACAAGAAAAAAGATACGAACAAATCTGCTGCCTTTAAAGTAGCAAGAAGAAAGCACTAGAAGCACTTGCTTTAAAAGATGATATGTGCAATGATTGTTAGCCCTTAACCAGACATTTGTCTGGTTTATTTTTTACTTTCAGAAATTGACAAACCTTAGTAGAACAATCAGTAGGATATAAGTGGAGTTTTAACTAAAATAGGTTATTTCATTATTTCAATTTCTTCTCCGTGCTCGTATACATACTGTATATTTTAATCCCCCCACCATTGTCCCTGCGGTGTAATCGTCACATAATTACAGGCACCCAACAATGAGGTTAAGGAGGAAGTAGCTTGATCTTTTTAATTGTTCTGTTAGGGATACTTGGCTTTATATTATTTCTTTTACTCATGCCCAAACCTATAAATCAAAATCAGATAGCCTATACAGCTAATCAAAAAAATAGCGATTCCAATATTACAAAATCATATCGTGAGGCGAGAAGCAATGACTGAATCACTAATAATTACAGGCAGCTTATTTGTTGTTATTTTAGCCTTACTTATTTTACGACCATTTAAAATCCCTGAAGCAGGTTATGTATCCATAGGAGCCTTCATCTTATTCATATTTGGCATGGTGAGCCTAACGGATATTATTGAGATTATTGGAATCGTAAATGGAGCTGCTATAACGATTTTATCAACAATTATTATGTCCATCGTGCTAGAAAGTGTAGGATTTTTTAGGTGGGCAGCATTTAACTTAGCAATAAGATCACAAGGCTCGGGGAGAGCATTGTTTTGGTATATCAATGCACTTTGCTTTCTAATGACAATGTTTTTTAATAATGACGGAAGCATATTAATTACAACACCGATTATTATTAATACTTTAAACGTATTAAATTTTAAACCACATCAGAAAATACCTTATTTGCTCTCCGGAGCACTTATTGCTACTGGCGCAAGTGCGCCAATTGGAGTAAGTAACCTAGCTAATTTAATCTCTTTAAAGATTGTTGGGTTAGACCTTGTTGCTTATGCTACGATGATGCTTATTCCAGCAATGATCGGCCTGCTATCCATTTCCTTGCTCATCTTTTTTTATTTTAGAAAAAATATCCCGAAACATATCCCTATCATTCTCATTAAAAAAGAAAATTGGCAACAAATGCCTGCTGCTAATCCTGTAAGAGCAAAACGTATTCATCCTTTAATGGGACCAATTCGTGCGCAACCTATCGATCCAGTCGATTGGCAAATGTTTATTCTATGCATCCTAATCCTAATCTTAACTAGAATTAGCTTTTTTGTATTGCAACCATTAGGAATTTCAACTGAATGGCCTGCGATTGTTGGTGCAAGTTGCTTAATTTTGCTGCGATGGATGAAAAAAGGAATTACTCCAGTAGATATTGTGAAGAAAACACCTTGGCATATCCTTGTTTTTGCATTAGGTATGTATATTATTGTGTACGGACTTTATAACGCCGGCTTAATTAATATTATCGTGAACCAGTTAGGCAGCATTGTCACTGAAAATCGTTTTAATACCATTTTCGTTATCGGCATTTTGTTATCCGTTATGTCAAATCTATTTAATAATCTGCCCTCAGTCATGATCGGAACGATGGCAATTACAGGGATGAATTTAGAGCCTTCGCTACTTCATGCTGGCTACTTTGCAAGTATTATCGGCGCTGACATCGGTTCGCTTGTTCTGCCAATGGGAACGCTGGCATCGTTAATTTGGATGCATATTCTTAAAAAAAATCATATTCCTTTTTCGTGGTCTAAATATATTAAAACAACGTTATTTGTAATTCCGATTTCTTTATTCATTAGTTTACTTTGCTTATATGCATGGCTGGAAATATTTTATTAATCTGAGGTGAATACGTGGTCATGTTACAATCATTATTAAATAAAACAACTAGTATTGAAGTTTCAGGGGAGAAAAAGCATACAGGTATATTAATTGATATTGGGCAAGATATTATCGTTATATATAATGGCAGCAGCTTCATCTATATCCCTACACTGCATGTACAAAATATTAAAAGAAATGAAAATCCCGATGAAGAAATAGAAAGCCTAACTTCCATCCCGTATGAGGAAGCAAATAAATTGTCGTACCGTAACATTTTACAGCATGCTCGCGGACAGTTTATTGAAGTATATGTCTCAGGGGCATTATCCTTACACGGTTACGTTACTGCTATCATGAACAATTATTTTGTGTTCTATTCGCCAATATATAAAACAACGTATATTCCAATGTATCATATGAAGTGGTTGATTCCATATTCCGATAATCAAACACCTTTTTCTATTGAACGTGCGCAGTTGCCAGTTAACCCATCCGTGCTCCCATTGGCTCGTTCCTTTGAAGATCAGCTACAAAAGCTTATTGGTGAACTTGTCATTTTTGACCTAGGAGCAAATCCTAACAAAATTGGCTTGCTAAATAAAATCGAAGGAAACTTTGCCGAGTTAATTGTTGGCAAAGGGGAGAGTATTATGTTAAATGTGCATCATATAAAAACCGTGCATTCACCTAAGCAAATATAGAAGAGAAATCTACCTTTTATATTAATAGGAACGAACTCCGAAGGCGCTATAAAGCGAAACTTCAGAGTTCTTTTTTTGATTTTATATTTTATTACGTTATCTCTCTTATTACAACCTGCCTAAATATAGTTTATTACCCGCCTGTTTTTAGATAAATAGAAACGAAAATTCTCTCTATTTTTTTGCTCTCCAACAAGTAAAGAAATGTAGCAAAAGCAAAGATTTGAACATTGTTTAGCGCGATATTATTTCCCATAATTAAAGCGTATTCATTTTATTGCTGACACTGAAATCAATAGGATTATACATTAGAAGGAGGAATCATTTTATGTATAGCGTACTTCTGGTTGATCCTAATCAAGTTACAATTAATGAAACCTCAAAGCTAATTCATTCCTGCACTTCTAACTTCCGTATTAATGCCAGCGTTAGTCAGTTTGATAAAGCCCTTCAACTTCTTAATGATCAATATTTTTCATTAGTCATTATTAATATGCGCAATTATAATTCCAGTGGACTTGTACTTTGCAGCCGTATTCGTCAGCATAGCCAAATCCCTATCATACTTTTAGGTGGAAAAAATGATTTCCGACTAGCAAGAAAAGCTCTCACTTATCAAATCAGTGATTATTTAACAGAGCCAATACAAAAGAATTTACTTACATCAAGTATAAATGCAGTAAAAAAGAAAATTGAGAAAGAGTTCTTTTCTAATACGCTGGTTGTTTCTGCAACAACAACTAAAAAAGGAAATAACTCTGCAAAAGCGGTCATTGATACTGTTAAACGTTACGTACAATCTGAACTGCGTCATAATATTACACTAAAGCAAATCTCAAGAGAGCTTCACTTTAACAGTGCCTACTTAGGTCAGAAATTTAAACTTTACGAAAAGATGTCCTTTAATGAATACTTGCTGCAGCAACGGATGGAAAAAGCAAAGCAGCTTTTGAAAAAGACTGATCTAAAAATTTATGAAATCGCTAACGAAATTGGCTATAGTGAAATTGATTGGTTCTACAAAAAGTTTAAAGAATATACTGGTTTTAGTGCTAACGAATATCGAAAGAAATATGAGCTTTCTCGTGCTAATTAATACGTTTTTACATAGAAGTTTGAATTTAAGATGATAAAGCCCAGGAATAGCCAACAATATTCCTGGGCGTACGTTTATTAATCGGTTGAATGACCTTCAGGGACCTTCTCATTAATTAATTATTCTATTACTTAATAAGCTTGTATTCTCCGTCAACTAGCTTATAGTGACGGAAATAAGCAAAATCAGCAAAACCTCCGCTTTGCTTGCTTGCATAATTGAACAGGCCTGTGCGATACCCCATAAAATGCTCAAGTCGATATTTCATATGCAAAGTCTGTCCAATTGCTTGCCAATCTCCCTGCTCACATGCATAGTAAAAGCGAGCCTCATCAATGCTATCGACAAAGTTATATTCAATTTTTAAATTAATTAGCTTGGACTCATACGATATTGCTTCAATAACTCGCTCTACTCCAGTACTATCATTAAGTGTCATTACTACACTTCGTTTACCGTCCGCTTCAACTTTTATACCAACTGTTCCAAATTCATATTGCAGCGCAATTAGGCCTGCATGATCTCCTTCCTGCATATTAGACGTATCCAGTAATACCTCGCTAATGCATGCTGGTCCTTCAGTTCGCTGCGTTAACGTATTTTTTGCTTTTAAGACACTGTCTATGACAGCGCCTGTTTTGAGACGTAAATAGCTTGCACGCTCAGTAACTGACCATAACGCATTGTCTGGATTGTGATTCCATTGCCATTGCAATGACAGCTTATTTTCTAAGTATTCAAACTCATCACTGCATACAATCGGTGAAGTTGGCGTATAGGGCAGCTCAGTCTCATACACTTTAGGCACCGTTCCTTCAATCCCAAATATTGGCCAGTTGTTTTGCCAATAAACAGGAAGTACAACGGGGATTCTTCCTACTGCGTCATGATCCTGAAACAACATAGAGTACCATTGACCATTTTGTGTTGAAAAAATACCGCCCTGTGCGACACCATGATTACGATAGCCCATATTATCGTCTAACACAATTCTCTCTTCAAACGGACCAAGTAAATTTTCTGATCGATAACATATTTGTCTGCGACGCTTGTTATTTTCTCGCGGCCATTCAATAAAGAAATAATAATATAATCCATTTATTTTATAAGCGTGACATCCTTCGGCACGAAGAGCCATTCCTTCACTTTTAGCTTCAAGTAATACCTGATTAATTCCTCCTGCTTTTACCTCTGTCAGCTTATCGTTTAATTCGGTAATCCGAATATTCCCATTACCGTGAATGACAAATACTCGCTCACCATCAAATAGTAAACTTGGATCATGGAATAATTGCTTAATAACAGTACGCTGCCATTTCCCTTGTTCAATATCGTCAGTACGATAAATATAAAATTGAGAGATATCTAGGCTTGAAAAGCACACATAAAAAATTCCTTTATGTTCACGTAAACAAGCTGCCCATGAGCCTTTGCTATAAATATGCTTTCCGTTAATTAAGTTATGTCCGTCATTGTTTTCAAGCGTATCAAATACATAGTTAACAATTTCCCAATTAACTAAGTCTGCTGATCTCATAATGGGGCAGCCAGGCATCGCATGCATGCTGGTGCTTACCATATAAAATTTATCTCCAACTGTAATAACACTTGGATCAGGTACATCTGCCCAAATGATAGGATTATGAATAATTGCTTTATTCATGTAGAACTCTCCTTCTTAGCATATATGACACAAAAGCCCATTCCTATAAAATATCTTTCAACAACTTTTTACTATGTTCGTCTAGTTGAACCCAATCTGGAATATCACAACGTCTACCTTCTAAATCCGTCAAAATAATTCGCTTATCCCCAATAACTTGAATATACTCATGCAAGTTTCTCATTATTAATGAAATAGGTCCAAGATGGGTTTGCAGCTCCCAAAACCATAAATCTGACCTTTTCTTTATTGAATCAATCCTTGTAACTCTCGGCAAAAAATAACGAAGCTCCAGCTCTTCTTTCATAATCTCAGCACTATGATTATCTAGTTCAGTTAGCTCTCTTACGACACCAAGCTCTATATTTTCTTTAGTGTGAATGGACACATAAGAGTTTGGGTATACAATCGGAAAAGCTAGATAAAGCAATAACTCATCATATTTCTTTCCCTTAATTACACCATGCAGCAATCCACCTGTATCTCTATACAAATAAACATCTTCAGGCAGAAGAATGGTAATATTGTTAGTTTGCATTATGTGACCACTCCTCTTATTTTTGACATTTCCATTTGCGCCTCAACAAGCTTTCGATAAACACCATCTTGCTTCGCTAGCAACTCTTCATGCGTGCCAAGCTCAACTAGTTTGCCGCGATCAAGCACAACAAGCCGATCTGCATTTCGAAGTGTAGACAAACGATGGGCAATCGCGAAGGTTGTTCTGCCTTTAACTAAATTAGCTAGAGCGTCTTGTATTTTTCGCTCAGTCTCTGTATCAACTGAAGCTGTTGCTTCATCTAAAATTAATATTTTCGGATCATGAATAATCGCCCGTGCAATCGCTATTCTTTGCTTTTCTCCACCTGAAAGCTTATGTCCACGCTCTCCAACACGTGTATCATAGCCATTTGGCAATCTAAGAATAAACTCATGTGCATTGGCAATTTTAGCAGCATTCATAATTTCCTCTGGTGAGGCATCAGGCTTAGAATATGCAATATTCTCAGCGATTGTACCGTCAAATAAAAAAGTTTCCTGCAAGACTACACCAATTTGACGCCGCAATTCGCTTTGTGCGATACTGCGAATCGGAATTCCATCAATCGTAATTATGCCTTCATCGACATCGTAAAAGCGACAAAGTAAATTGATAAGTGTAGATTTTCCTGCACCTGAATGACCGACGATTCCAATCATCTCTCCTGATTTCACTTTCAAATTAATGTCTTTCAGTACTGGTAAATGCTTTTCATAGCCATAGGTTACATTACGCAGTTCAACCTCTCCTTTAATTTTATCCAGTTTAACTGCTTTAGGGTCGTCTGGGACCTCAGATGGTGTATCTAAAATTTCAAAAATGCGATGAGATGCAGTCAATGCTCTACTCGTCCAGTTGATCATTTGGCTAAGCCATTGGATCGGTCCAAACAGCATACCCAAATATGCAACAAATGCGAGTAACTTACCCAGTTGAAGGCCATTATCCAATACTTGCTGCCCTCCGATATACCAAATGATAATCGTACCGAAACTTGTAATTAAGCTGAATGCAGGAAAGAAATATTGCCACATTTTTTCGGCGCGAAAATCATTTTTAACTACTTGTTCGTTAGCAGCTTTATAACGAGCCATTTCTAACTTCTCTTGCCCGAAAGCTTTAATAACTCGGATTCCTTGTAATGTTTCACCGACTAACGTATTTAAGCGAAAGATCGATTGCCATTGTTGATAAAAACGATGACCAACTTTAGGCCAGATTATTATGGACATTAGCACTAAGAATGGTATTGGAATTAATGCGAGCAACGACAGCTTCCAATCAAGTGAAAATATAATAATAAGAATAAATAGAAATCGCAGCAAATGACCTGCAATGTAAATGACACCGTCTGTCATAAACTGACGCATTGCTTCTGCGTCATTATTAACTCGACTAATAAATTGAGAGGTTTGTCTTCTATCAAAATAAGCAAGAGATAATTTTAAGAGCGATTGATATATCTCATGTCTAATATCGCCCATAAGTTTTGAACTAATCGTCACCCCAATATAACCGCGCAACGCTTGCATCGCCGACATAACAAGAAGTGTAATTGCCCATGCTGCGATTACGATAATAAACAGATTGTCAGCTCGTTGTGGCTGAAGCACATCGTCAACTAAGATCTTCGTAAGATAAGGTGGAACAAGTTCAATAATTGTGGATAATATAAGCAAACAAACAGCAATAACCCCTTGAAGCTTGTATGGCTGCAAATAGTTCAACATCCGCAAAGCAGCATATTTCTTGCTCGTACAAAACTCACAAACTTGACTGCTTTCCTCTAATGGACGGTTGCATTTATCACAATAACGTGGTAAATCTTTGCTTGATAAAAGAGGCAATTCTTTTTCTTGTGCAAGTGCTGAAATTAGCTTAGCTGCAAAGCTCATTGCTGATGTCTGCGAAGAAGTATAGCGAGAAAAAACGATGCTATTCTGCTCTTTTGTATCGATGATCAGCATGCCACTGCCTATATTGCTGACAGTTCTCGCTTCCCTAATCGTATGAATGAATAGCCTCCTAGTTTTCTTGCTCTCTTGCTCCCATATCACTACTTCATTTTTCGTAATAGCTAGCCATTGATTAGCAAGCTTGCCATTCAAATTTAAGTCAACTTTTGTGCTAAATAAGATTTCTTCATTGAGTTGATTGCAGAAATGCTGTGGTAACGTATTCAACATAGCCATTTCATCTCTCATCCTTCTTCATAATCAATTGCACTTTTAAATTCCCCTTATCCATGCTAAAGATTCATCACTTGCAATGAAATGAACTTGCCCCTTATCCAGTTCCTCAGCTTTATATAATCTAACTTATTTATTCAAATACCCAATAATCAAGATTTAGAAGATTACTAGTTTGCTCTCCTCTAAACACTAGAAATAGATGTTGTATACCTTGAGCATTTGAAATTTCGGTTTTCATTTCTATAAACTCATGATTTTCTGAAGCTGGAACAACTAATGTACCGATTAATTCTCCTTCAAGACTGCCCAGACGCAGCTCAATGCTGGCAGGCTTGCTTCCTCCTGCGACAGAGGCTGTAAAAGTGCTGGCTCCGTTACTGCCAAAGTCTACATTGGATAAACCAATCCAAGCACCGTTTTGTATATCAGTCACAATTCTTTTGCCGCTATCAGTTGGATGAGCTTCTGTCTTAATTCCAGCACTCCAACCAATTGTTTCAGCTTCTACTCGAACGTAAGGATTAAACGCTTTCAATTGCGGTACTCCTTTATAGTCCGCAACGATCTCTTGAATTGTTCCATCTTGATTGAAACTTACCTTATTTAAATGGGTGGAGCGATACCCCTTAGGCACTCCTAAAGCTTTAGCTAATGTTTGAGCATGATAGGCAATATACCACTCGTTATGAAACTGAAAAATAACATGATGATTATTACCGCCTACCCCAAAAAAATGAACAGGATTTTTCAAAATTGTTCCGGCATATGTCCATGGTCCCATTGGAGAATCGCTAATCATGTACGCAATTTCTCCAGCAGGAGGGCTCCCTGCTTCCCGTGTACCGCTATAAAAGTTAGAGCAATAGGTGTAATAATACTTATCTCCAACTTTATTTATTCCAGAATCTTCAAACATATATGGAGCAGGAATGACCTCTGCTTCTCCAAGCACACTAATCATATCTTCACCAAGCTTCATTACTCGTGCTGTGTTTGGCATTGCATCTTTTCCTTCTGGAACACCGCCGCCAAAATAAATATAGCCCTGCCCATCCTCATCTACAAAAACTGCTGGATCAAACAGCCATGTTACGTCTGCAACACCCGCTGTCTCTCTAGTAATTAATGGACGACCAAGCGGATCAATCCACGGTCCAATTGGACTATCACTTGTTAATACACCGATATGACTCGCATTGTTGGCAAAGTATAGAAAGAACTTATCCTTACCATCAACAACCTTATGTACAATTGCTGGAGCCCAAGATTGTGTCGCCCACTTAGCTGCACCTTCTCTGCCTGCTACATTAATCTCACCATGATCGGTCCAATTCACGAGATCATCAGAGGAGATAACAGCTATTTTGTTAATAGTGCTATACGTATTATCTTTCACTTGACCATTCTCATCATATTCCAGCACATCATTTGTCATATACAGATAAACTCTATCCCCATACACAAGTGCATATGGATCAGCTCCAAATCTAAATGTAACAAGCGGATTATGATTTCCAAGTTCTTTCCCTATTGCAGAAATTAGCGGCTGTTCTTCTGTCTTTTCGATAACATTAGATTCAACTTTAACCTCTTCATAATTCATAGTATTCATCTCCTTTTTGGCAATTAAAATAATTATTAAACTAACGATAAGCCCAGTTGCAATCATTAAGATTCCTAAGAGCAATTGCTTTTTCTGCACATGACCCCTCCCTCTTAAAGCAACGTATAGTAAACAGAGTATCGTTCTCCAACCAATATAACAACCTGTCAAAATGTGGATAATCACCTTTCAATATATAGATTCTTCTATTTAACTAAAAACAGGAGGCGATGATAACAGCCCCCTGTTTTTAAACTCAATTCACCTTTTGTTACTCTAGATGGATACAAATGGTTACTTTTAATCCGTTTAACTCGCTTCTTTCCAGCCTCAAACCACTATTTTCTCCGAAGGTAAGCATTAATCGCCGATGAATATTAATCATCCCTGTCATCTCAGTAAATTGGTCAGCTTGGTTTAAACTAAGCTGAAGTTTTTGCAAATGTTCATCTGTCAAATGCTCACCATTATCTTCAACAACTAGATAAACGTTCTTTTCTGTTTTTTCAAAGGTAATGCGCAATATTCCTCCCATATCCTTTTTTTCCAGACTGTGCTCGTAAGCATTTTCAATGATTGGTTGTAAAATAAGACGCGGCACTTTAATCATGGCGCATTCATCTGGCAGTTCATCAAACCGAACAGCTATCCTTCTTGAAAACCTTAACTGTTGAATTTCTGTGTATACTCGAGAATGCTTAATCTCCTCTGCTAGCGGTACTAAATCATCACTATTGCGTGTAATAAAGCGAAAATACTCACCAAGCATAATCGTAAATTGCTCAATACGTTCTACATCATTGACCTTTGCCAATGAATTAAGAATAAAGAAACTATTATAAAGAAAATGAGGATTAATTTGCGATTGTAATTGCTTCAGCTCTGAACGTTGCATCATCATCTTTAACTTAAATTCTTGATCAATTAACCCAGCTAACTTCATAAGCATTTGATTAAAGCGCGTATATAAATATCCAAACTCATCCTTTTTATCATGCTTAATAAAATGATCTAGCTCTCCTTCTTCCATTTTTCGAAAACTTTGTACAAATAATAATAATGGCTTATGAATATAGCGATAAGTAAAATATGAAACGGTAACAATAGCAATAATCGATACTAATACAAATAACCATGCCCAACGATAGAAAAAACTTAAAGGACGCTTTACGGTTTGTTCTGGGATATAAGAAACAACCGATAGCTTTAAAGTGTCAGAGCTTGCTTTATCAATATGATAAACGGTTTCATTATGCTCGAGCAGTTTGATATTGTCTCTTGATTCCTTCGTACGCAACAAGTAATTTTGCACCAAAGACTCTGCTGCCTCACTATTCATTAAACGAAAATCTGTTGTTTCCGAAAATAGAAAAGCTCCGCTGTTATCATAAAGACTAATTTGCTGCAAAGATTCGCTTAATCGATCCATATCAAATTGAATTTGAATAATATAGAGCGGAGACTGGCTTTTTTTTCCTCCATATCGAGCCGTAACCAAATGTAATGAAGACCATAAATAAGTTAACCTTTCCGAGTTATTCTTCATAGACGTTTCCAGCTCTTGATATCTTTCGCGATTAAGATCTGTAAGAGAGTTTGCTGCCGATATACTTTTATTGATTGATTCAATGTAAATCGTAATATCTTTAATATATGAGCTGTTAGTTTTTAGTGACGTAAGGCGGTGCATCAAATACGCTACCCTCTCTCTTTTCTCCACACTGCTCATCATTTTCCAAGTAGACGATAGCTTTTTCAACTCATTGTCCTGCAGTAAATCATATTGCTGCAGTTCCATCCATTCTATTTCTCGATCTAAGTCTTCTAAAAAATAGTTAAGCTGCGTAACAGTTGCTCGCGATATGTCTTCACTAGCATTGTTGTAGCTCCAATAATAAAGATAGAATCCGAGTAATACAATTGGAATAATTACAAGAACATATGTAATTAAAAACCGAAAGAATATAGTGTTGCGAAATGAAGTGACGGGTAATTTAATCAAAAGATCTTCCTCCGCTTATTCAAGCTACTTAACTAGCTTTCAGTTTTATATGCTTATCTGTAAAATGGTTTAATTGATTGAGCTGAATTGTCGGTTTTGACGATACCACTCATTCACTTCTTTTGTAATGTCATCACCGCCCAGTTTTCTCCATTTTTCTACGAACTTATCAAACTCATCTATCGGATCACCTAGAATAATATTAATGTAAGCTTCATGCTGCAAATCATGTAAAATGCTTTGTGTCTCGATCATCGTTTCTGTAGGTCCTCCAGTATAAGCTTCATATAGCAATTGGTCATTTTTCACATATTGATGAAGAATTGAAAATGCCCCCTCCTTGCCATATGTTCTCTCCCACCCCCATCCTGTTGAGCTGTCTTCGCCACCAGCAAAATAAATATCAATGAGTTTCTTAATTGACCTTGCTTCTGAGTTAAGCTTGCTCCAATCCCCGGTACGACTTGCTTCCTCTAACTGCAGATATGCAAAGTAGTTTTTTTTAGCCGGAAAAGGAGTAACAGGAGACAGCTTCCATACAGGATAAGGTGAGCTGTAATAAGTTTCAAAGTTTTCAGTCTTGCCCCAATTTTTCTCAAGATGCAGATTGAATAATTTTACAATCGCTTCTGGATGCTCAAAATCTTTGCGAACAGCAAAATAATTTGTCGTACTAAACTTCAATGGCACTTTTGCAGGTTCTCCGCTTACCGACACAATAGGATATGCCTGCCATGCTGCATCACGATCTGTTTGATGACTTGTCTGAACAAGAAATGAAGCCCACTGTTCACCGTAAAGCATGCCAATCTTGCTGTTTTTCACATATTCCTCTACTTTTAAGCCATTTTTAAATGAAAATTCTGGATCAAGCTGCCCGCTTCGATACATATCTTGCAATGTCTGTAATGCTGTCTTTACTTCCGGCTGAATTCCGCCGAAAACAAGCTCTCCATTATCATTAACTAGCCAAATTTCAGGAAAAGCATTAAAGCCTGCCATAAACCCCTTTATTCCTAAAACAGGATCCCATAAGTAATTCGTAATGGCTAAGCCAAATGTATCATCCTCACCGTTTTGATCAGGATCTAAATAAGTAAACGCTTTCGAAATAGTAAGCACATCATCAATTGTTTTAGGAGGTTCAAGGCCTAAGTACTCTAGCCAATCCGTTCGCAGCCAAATATACATTGCTCCTTCAATTGAAGAAGCGATCTCGGGAATTGCCATTAACTTTCCATCGATTGTAGCAGCATCAATAGGCCCGCTTCCCTCTTGATTAACAAATGCTTTAGTTAAAGTCGTTGCGTACTGTTCATATACACTTGTTAAATCTTGAATTAAACCGGCATTGTTTAATATTCTTAGCTGCTCTGCAGAAACCTTTATAATATCAGGAATTTGTCCAGACGCAATGGCAAAATTAAGCTTTTGCCGATAAAAATCCCCTTCCTCCGTCCAATCATAGTGAATACGAATACCGAGCGTCTGCTCATATAATCTTGTCCATCTATTATCTTCTAACGTTTCACCTGGCAAAAAGCTGAGTAAGTTTTCAATATCTGCACCAAATTCTCTCACAAAAGAAACATCAATAGGCGGATCATATTTACTTAATCCCAGCTCATCATATAAAACGGTATTTTCTATTGAGTGTGATGACCTTACCTCAATTTGTTCTGTATCCTCATAATTATTTTCTTGAATACGACTTGTACATCCGGCTAATAAAGTAACGATTAACACTATTTTGACAACCAGCTTAAATCGAAAACATTTAATCATGCATTTCACCTCAATAAGAGTAGATAAAGTCCAATATTGATTAGTCAGTTTATTTATTTTCTATCAATTTATCTCTATATTCTTGCGGTGTCATGCCTGTAGATTTTTTAAAGAATCTCGTAAAGGAATGTGCTGATTCATATCCGACTTGCAGGGCTACATCACGCACTTTAAGTTCTGCATTGCATAATAGCTCTTTGGAACGCTTAAGTCGACATTCATCAATATACTCAGATATTTTCATACCACACTCCTGCTTAAAAAAACGAGACAAGTATGATGGGTTAAAATAATGAAGCTTGGCTAGGCGAACTAAAGACAAATCTTGGTTTAAATGCTCATGTATATACGTGCATATTTTTTCAATAACAACTGATGCCCGATCTCGTTCGTCTATTAACTTATATGAAAAAATGTTTTCTGCTACAGCGCGTAAATAGTGAAATGCATCCCTCATTGATTGATGTTCGTCAAATCGCATTAATTTGTTATACTCTTCTATTAATTTGTGCAAATTATTTCGATTCATATAAGAGAAAAGCAGAAGCGCAAAAGTATAATATACTTCCATAGAGCGATAGACACTCATATTTTTGTCAAAAATATACGTTTCAACCTCAGTAAAGCATGAAAAAAAATCACATGAGCGGCCCGCTTCCAGATGAGCATTAATAATTTCAACTTTAGCATTAATACGAAACGGCTCCTGCGGAGCTGCTACATTGTCTTGAGTAATATGATCGATTTGAATAATTGGAATACAATCTCCAGCATTCAGCTTTTGTAATTTTCGCAAACGATCATATTGAATTCCAGCCTGTGACCATGTGCAGCGCTTACCACTCATCATAAAAGATACATTAAGACCGAGTGATTGTTGGCAAGTTTGTTGAATCAATTCTAATGTACCCTCACAATAAGTAATCAGATGTTCACTAAATCTTGGCTCACAGTCATTGCTAGGTTGTAAAAACCAGACAATATCACCATATTTGTCAACCGTCGCTGCAGAAATAATTTGTTGCGACATAAAAGAATTCCAGATAGACTTCACAGAAGTAATATTTTCATTCATTTGGTAATATTGCAAATTTTTTTGAGGTGTTAAATGAGCAAGCACAATTAATACTTCCTTATCAGCATCAAGCTTTATATTTAACTTTTCAAAATCTTGTGGAATTGATTTAAGGCAATTGTTTGCTTCTAATTCAACTGCATAACCTAATATTTTTTTGAGAAAATAGTCACTTTGTGCAACTAACAGCAATTCATTTTTTTGCTCTTGCGATTGCTTAATTAAATTGTCAATTTGATGCTCGTAATTAATTTCATCAATCACCTCTTGCATCGTTTCAATTACTTTGCCATATCCTTCTGTTTTTAATAAATATCTAACATTCGATTTTTGAATTGCGCGATATGCGTAATCAAACTCGCTATAACCAGTTAAAAATATTACTCTGCAATGTGGCCAATAAGCGTGAATTTCTTCCATCAGTTCTATGCCGCTCATGCCTGGCATACGTATATCAGTTAATACAATATCTATTCTCGTACTTGATAACCAACTGAGCGCTTCTTTCGCAGAGTATGCCTTACAAACATCGAGATCCTCTTGCATGGCTTGATTGAAAACTTCGTATAATGAATCTGTAATAATCTCCTCATCATCTACAATTAACAATCTGTACACGCTATCTTCTCCTTTGCTGCCTAAACTATCTATTCATTTCAATTCTATCCCACTAATAGGAATACCTTCTAAATTATTATTCTCATTTACTTACTACAACTAATTGCCCTTCCTCAACACCTTTTACAATTTCTATCTCTGTTGATGTGGCTAACCCAGCTTCAATATCCACTTCCTTACGTCTCTCGCCTTCTACAATTTGAACATAATGACGTCCCATATGTGAGCGAATTGCTGATTTAGGCAAAATCACAGTATTTTCTCTGCGTTGCAATGGAATGCTAATTTCAGCGGTGTGGCCGATTTGTACGTTTTGCACTCCTTCGTTCAAGCCAATGATTGCTTTCTTGGCATTTTGCTCTGCTTTTACAGCGATAGTTCTTGTAGGAACAGTTGACGGAGCCTGAAGAACTTTGCCCTCATATTCTGTTCCTTTATACTTAACTGTGACCGACATTCCAACTTCGAGCGCAAGCATTTCATTCGGTTCATTTGCGGTATAAACAAGCTCTACATTACTAGGATCAGAAATCATCGCAATAGTTTGAAACACACTAACCTGAGCGCCTTGCTTTAATGACTCTACAAAGGTTACTATTCCGTCAATCGGTGCGTACAGTTTTACTTGTTGCAAATGGTTTTCCGCCGTGCTTAGTAAAAGTTTTTCTCGTTCTAATTCAATTTTTCTAAGTTGCAGCTCAGCTTCTCCCGCCCCTGATTCCATAGCTTGCTTGTAATATAGCTCCGCTCGCTCTACGTTTAGCTTCTGTAACTGGAGCGCCATCTCTAGCTCATCGTTTTCCAATTCCGCAATTAAATCACCTGCTTGAACATTATCTCCGTTTTTCACATAGATAGCTTTGAGACGACCATTGATTTCCTTATAATAGACCGGTATTGTTTTCGTTGATACAAAGTTTGCTGTTCCTCGAAGATATGTTTCAATCGTTCCGCGCGAAGCTTGAACTGTATCCCACTTTTCCTGAATCTTTTGAACTACCGGCGGTTGTAGCGGCTGTTTATTACTAGAAAAATTCGAGCAGCCTCCAAGCAACAATACAATAATTGCAACAATTCCTAATAGGAATTGTTTTGGATACAACTTCTTCTTTTCCATGTTAATTCAAAATCTCCTTTACGCTTTTTTTGTCTTCTATCAATTAATGAAAACAGCGCCTTGCAAGAACTCAACGTTCTCACAAGGCGCCTTCTACTAACATACCACTAGCCTACGATGCCTGTACGTTCTACACTTTCGACAAAATAACGCTGAACGAACAGATAAAGGATAATCAGTGGTAAAATCGCCAGCAATATCCCCGTATCCTGTACCATGCTTAGATAGAAAGGATCGGCCTTGGATGGGTCACCGTTAAGTTGAATCCCGAGATTATACGGTAATGATGCTAATTGCGTAGACATTACTTTGCTCGAGGTCAAATAGGTGGTTGTGTAGAAACTATCGTTCCATTGCCATACAAAGGAAAATAATGTCGTTGTTATAATTGCAGGTACTGCGTTCGGCAACATAATCTTAAAAAATGTTGAACCTACTCCTGCCCCATCAATATAAGCCGCTTCCTCTACTTCTTTAGGAATTCCTCTAAAAAATTGCCGAAAAATAAATATATATAACCCTGCCCTTAGCGAATTAGCCGTAAGTGAAGTTAGAATAAACGGCCAATAAGAATTGAGTAAATTTACCGATTTACCTGTCAGCAAAGGAATAATCCCCATTAACGTAAAATCCTTTAAGTTCAAATATATAGGAATGAGTATCGTTGTAGGCGGTACAAGAATAGTTAATATAACACCAGCGAAAAGCAAATTGCTCCCCTTAAATTTTAATCTAGCAAAACCGTAACCAGCCAAGGCACAGGATGCTGCCGTCAGTATTGTAGTCGTTGCCGACAATGTAAACGTATTAAGCAATGTTTCCCAATAATCCATAATACGAATAGCATCCTTGAAATTTTCTAGCGAATAGTTAATCGGAATCCATACAACAATGGGTGAATATAAATCAATTTTATCTTTAAAAGCCGTAGAAATTTTTTGCAGAATCGGGTACAAAATAATGAAAGAAAGTCCTGCAATTAAGATGATCCGTATAAACGACCATAACCATCGCTTCCAGCTTTCCAATGACAAGACACGCTTTAACTTTTCATTTGGCAGCGCATTCCCCCTAAACATATAAACACCTTCTTTCTATTCATGATAAAAGACTTTTCGTGACACCAGATACGAGCTAACTAACAAAATAAGTCCAATTGCAATAAAATAAATCCATGCCATAGCCGAGCTTAAACCAAAATTAAATTTGCTAAAGCCAGTATCGCGAATCAATTGTGTCAACTCATTGCGTGAAAAAGAATCAATAATGGTATAAATCATATTAACTAGAATTAGTGGACTAACCATTGGAAAAGTAATTTTCCAAAAAGCTTCATAACCAGTAGCCCCTTCTATTTTTGCAGCTTCGTACAGTTGCGGAGAAATCGTCTGTATGCCCGCAAGGAATATAAGAATTTGCACGCCGGACTCACTGACAATTTGATAAATACGATCAACTGCATTAACTAAATACATAACGATATTTTCACTTAAGCCTGCTTCCAACATTAACATCGCTAATTGTGAGCTTCCAAAAAAGTTCAAAAAGTTATTTGATGATGTATTCTGCTCAGCAATCGCCTGAACTAAGCTGTTGCTTTCCAAGCTAAGAATAATTCCGGAAGCTAAAATTACTGGTAAGAAAAAGATTGATCTCGCAATCGATCTCCCTATGAACTTTTGATTTAATAACGTCGCTAAAAACAAACTAAATATGACAATTAGCGGTACATTGACCACCATGTCGATAATCGCTTCAACTAATGTTCGGTTAAAGCTTGTATTGACAGTAAGCGCTTCAATATAGTTTTTCCAGCCAATAAAGGTAATAATAATTCCTTCAGAATTGGCTTGTATATTACTAAAACTGTAGTGCAACGATGATAACAGCGGCACCAAAAAGAAAAATATAAATCCAAGCAACCAAGGCAATACATAAATAAAGCCCCAAAACGCCTTCTGTCCCGCATAGGTTTGAGGTTTCCCTATTTTCATGATTGTCCACCACCTGTTATATAGCTTACTGCTTCGATTATTTTGCCATCCACAGTCACTTGCGAGCTATTATAGTTGACAATGACATAAACACCGTTCTCGTATTGCGTCTTGTACACTCCGTCAAGTAACTTTTTATGATCGACAATCCTTGCATTGCGAACATTTTTTAAGACTTCATTTACTTCTTCATATATCTCAGCTGCTTGGTCGATCCAAAGTTGATAATTGACTGCATATAATTGGTTGTATTCCGTATCTTTGACCTTAAAATTTGGCTCGTATATCCACTCAAAGTATATGCCAGCGCCATACTCCAATGTTTTAAGAATATATTGGTTTACATCAGTGTAGGAGGATAGATTATATGGCGAGCCAGTGTACTCGAGAAAGCCTCGTACAACCATCTGATAGAATGGAATTTCTTCATCTTCTATCTTAAATTTACTGTTTGACATAGGCGCATTCGTAATGTCATTAAGGTATGGTAAGGCATACGCATTACCGCTGTCAGCCAATATGCTCAATTGCTCATTATAAATTTGCTGCAACGCTTGAACAGCAATACGTTTGGATTCCGCTCGGTCAATTTGCTCACCCTTACGATAGTCACTGTTTAGCTGAGCAGCCAAATCATTAAGTGAGATAGCGTCAAAATGATAATGAGTGAATCCCTTTAATACACTGTTGACGTACTGATTTACATATCGTGGTGATATAACGTACGATGGTGATTTCGTTCTATCTCGTCTATTTGTTGCAATATTAAGCGGATAAATATCTGCTGGAACATCTCGCAGCGTTCTAGCAGCTTCCTTCTTTTCAGAGAAACCTGCTCCTGTATTGGCAATAAGCAGCGAGACATCTGGATATAATGTGATTCCCTCTAATTTTGCATACTCAATTAACTCAAGTAATCCTTTATTTCCGCCGACAGCGCCATCTACTTTTATTTTGTCAGGGACTTTATGATCTAATCCTCCATTAAACCAGCCAGAATACTTTAACTTAATATGATCAATCCCTCTAGCCTTCAACTGCGAAGCAATAATCTGTGCTTGTTCAAAAGTAGTAAGCGGCTCAAGCGCTTGATAAGGTATGCCTGCAAAATGTTTCTTTTTTGAAATACTACCGACTAGCTTTAAGTAAAAAGGAATATCTTCTGTACCGATTTCTTTCGCACGTTGCGGCAATCCGTTATTTTCGATTAAATAATTTTGATATGCATGTGCTAATCCTTGATAGGATGCATGATCACTGTCCAAAAATACATATCGAACGGTGAAATCGGTTTTACTCGGTTCTTCTTGGAACCTCGGTATTGTTCTTTGTTGTCCATTCGCATCTAAATACAACTCTCCTTTATTTAATAAAGTAAATATCGGGTGAACATAGTTATAACTATTTAATCGTCCGCTTATATCAGCGCTAATTGAAGCGACTGCATCTCCTTCTTCAATAATAGCTAAAAATGCAGAGCTTTCTCGTATCATTCCAAAAACAGGAAGCTTAACTTCTTGTGTTCGAACTTCCTCTTCGACTCTATCATATGTTCTGTCGGTACCGTATACAGGTTGTTGATATGCTGGATACTGCGTTTTTCCATTATTAAAATGAATTAACGCTCCCGAACCATCTGGTATAAAAATAGAGCCTTGTTCTTCTATGCCACTAGCTCCAAAAAAATTCAATAAAGAAACGGTGGAAACTGGATAATTATCTGGATAAACAATACTTGATACGGGCACTTTCGCGACAAGACTGTCACCATCTAGCACATATTCGATGGAAGCTAAAAAAATTCGAGGCTCTGGCTTTGTCTGAGTTACGTTATTTTCTGCAATGTCAAACAACAAATCCTCTTCCGTATATCCCGCATCTTCAAAAGCCTTAAGCGCTCGTTCAAGCTGTAAACCTTTTAATGCACTATCATTTCGAACATAAACTCCGTTTTCTTCATCCTCTGTATAAGCTATTTTTAGTGCACGCTGTCCCGTCTTATCGAGTTTGCTAAAAATATGCTCTTCCATTCTTTCCTTACTAATCATCATCGGCATATCATCAGCACTTTTCTGATTGGTCCCGAACATGTAGGTGACCATTACACCGTTTTCGATTTTTTTGGCGTTAATTTGGTTATATACAACACTATCAGAATAGGAGTTAACACTGTTTAGTTGTCCAAATGAATTATAAAAGTCGAGTTTAATTTGTGAGGATAAAATCCCTTTGTTTATACCCGAGGCAAGCGAATCCTGCTCACGATCTGGCGGATTACTGTACCATATTTCACCAGTCTTTTTATGGAGCACTGCAATCTCCCCAGTTTGAGCATCGATGAATAACTGAAGTGTGCCGTTATCGGCAACTCCTTTCATATTGGACAAGCGCGCATCTGTAAAGGAAGCATCTAGCGGTAGCCCTTTTTCAAAGGTCTCATAAAGCTCAGCATTGCTTCCGCTTTTTTCTATAGCTTCTGTATTTGAACAACTTGTTATTAAAAAAAGTAGCAAGATACAGCCTAATAATAGCTTTGTTCTAGTTGCCATCTTCACCCTCTCCCCCTTCCTGCTTACATTCTCATCGTCAATTCATTATAGATAACGGTTACAAACTCTACGATCTGCTGAACAAGGCTAAAAAATAGCAAACATAAAAATGCTATAAATCCCATTGCAACAATTGTTAATAAAGATGTACCAATTGTTTTAGCAGGTGTAAATTGATGTACCGTCATCGTTCCAACGAATAGAAGGAACACAAACCATATTGTGGCGGCTCCTGTAGAAAAATAATAAAAAGCTGTTTCTTGAAGTGAGATTAAATTGCTGAGCCACACCCATGGAAAATTGATTAGGACAAGAGGTATAAGAGCAAAGCAGGTTGAGTTGAATATTTCGATAAATTTTCCTTCTCCGTCCATTAATGTAGTGAGGGACCAGTTGGCGATGCACCATAGTAAAATTGGTGCAACAACATAGATAGCTTCCATAAAACTATTCATATAGTTGGGATTGTACAAATTAACCAAAAAACCGCTGTATTGACGGCTTAAAATATTAGTTAGCGTCATTAGAAACAGAATTGCGAACGAAATAATCAAGCTTTTTTTTGGACTTCGATCATATTTCAATTCCCAATAACCATTAAAAGGATGGATAATAACATATAAGGGATATTTAACCCAATCTCTGCTCATATTGCTGCCTCCTTCCTTTTAGTCATTACTTTTCGAAGTCTGTTCGCAACCAAGCAGGCAACGACAATAACAAGCAAGGAGGTCATAATTGTTGGGAAATATTGTCTCATTACTTGTTTACGATATAAAAGAAATGCTTTTGAATAATTACTCTGATCCATGCTTTGTTTGAAGTACTTCATCGCTTCTCTATAATTGCCCTGTCTTAGCAATGCCTTGCCAATTCCTGAATATGCAAACTCTAAATTTGCATTCATATTAATCGTTTCTTCAAACAATCGATATGCTGCTTCCTCGTCTCCGCGATAATAACTTCTAATAGCTTCATTTAAGACTCGTCCGTATTCAGTCGTCTTAAACACAGTAATTTCTCCAAGTGCCTTATCGAGAACTAGGAAGTCATCTCCGATACGTTCAATTGCTGTTGGCGTATGGAACTCCCCAAGCTGGTTGCCTAATCCTCCAAATACATACATTAAATGTCCATCTCCGCTATAAGTAAAAATCCGACCTCTCTTAGAATCCAGGACTGAATAAATTTCACTATCACTGACATCAATATCAATCATTCTTGATGGACCAGTATCTATTGTATAAATAATGTCACCTTGAGGATTGAAGTAACCCGTTCTTCGTAAAATATCATTGCCTTGAGCATTGAGCTTCTTAATCCGATCTCCCCACATATCTCCGTTGGTTGCATAAATAAAGCCATCATCATCAATATCAAGATTAGTAAACTCTGTCGGAGTAAACATTATCATTTGTGCACGCTGGGCACGTGTAGATATTCGCTTCCAAAAATACTCGATTGGATCAACGTAAACACGATTCGCTCCAATAAAAGAAGTGAACACCCCGTCAGTATTAAATTCCATAAATCCGTCGAATACCCCTAACGACATTACATAAATACGTTGCGCTTTATCCATCACAACTCGAACTGGCTGAAATTGAAAGGTCGTCTGCAGCAATTCAGATTCTGGAGACTCTATAATTTTTTTTATATGAAAATTCGCATCAAGATGCACTACTCGTTGATTTCCTGTATCAGCAATGATCATCTCATTATTTTCTGATACAAATATTCCTTGCGGGTTATTCAATGTGTCCTTTTCTCCCCCATTGTCAAATGAATCAATGATGTTAACAACTTCGAACAACTTATTCAAAATTACAATTCGATGATTACCAGAATCTAACACATAAATTTGATCATCCTTCGAAACATAAATATCGCTGGGTTCCTTAAATTGTCCAATCCCAAGGCTAACTCCGTCGATTAAGGAGGCTGCTTGATAAGCTGCTGGAGCAGTTACTGCATCTCCCCAAAAAGAATAATTATAAGAGGATTGCCCGCTATCAGCGTGTATTATCCCTTCGCCAATTCCAAAGCATAAAACACAGACTAACAAGGCAATAAGAGGCGTTTTTACTTTATTTATATCTTTCAGCATCTTCATAGCCTCCTTAATCCTTCATACCAGAAGTTGACATTGTTTGAATAACACTGCTTTGAGAAATTATGAATAAAGTAACCGGTACAATCATTAATAGCAATGCAACTGCGGCACCTACCCCTGCTCTTGCAATTCCTCCTTGGCTAATCTGCCCTAATGCATAATGCAGTGTTTTTAAGTTTTCGCTGTAAATAAAGTTTCCTCCGTCGCTGCCCCATAACGCAGGAAATTGTAAAATCATAAGCGTTAACCATGCTGGCTTTACATTGGGCATGACGATAGACCAGTAAATTTTATATTCGCTAGCTCCATCAATTTTGGCAGCTTCTAATAATGCATCCGGAATCTGCTCCATAAATTGCTTCATTAAGAAAAGTCCTAACGAAAATGCCAAGGACGGCACAATAATCGACGCATGCGTATTAATCCAACCTAACCAAGACATCACCATATAATTTGGAATTGCAGTTACATGTCCTGAAAACATTAACGACAACACTACAATTTGAAACAGCGTCTTGGAGCCAGGAAAACGGTATTTTGCAAGCGGATATGCTGCTGCTGAAGCGAGCAGAATATGACCTGCAGTTCCAATGATCGTAATGAGCAGAGTATTGCCTATATAGCGTGAAAGCGGCACCCAAGAATTTCCCATTAACGCGACAAGATCATAGAAGTTTTCCATCGTTGGATTATTCACAAAAAATCTTGGCGGGAAAATAAATAACTCATCGAGCGGTTTAAATGCATTGTTAACTGTATAAATTAGCGGTAAAGCCATGAAAGCACCAAATACAGCAAGCAGCGCAAACAGCAAAAAACTAACTATAAAAGATCGATTGAGCCTTTTGGGCGTTCTGAAAGCTGCTATCATCTTCATGACCAACATCATTCACCTATCTTTCTCAGCAATTTTTGCACCAACAGGTTGGTACCGAGCATGATGCAGAATAAGAACGTCGCAATCGTAGATGCATACCCCATCTCAAACCGAATTGTGCCGTAGTCAATTAAATGTGTGACGATCGTATGCGCTGCATAGTTAACACTTGGAAAACCAGCGAGTGCCATCGAAATATCCGCTACTGCAAACGATCCTGTAATCTGCATAACAGCACCGAACATTAATTGCGGCCTCATTGAAGGTAAAATAATATACCAAAGTTCCTGCCAACGATTACGAATACCGTCCATAGCTGCAGCCTCAATCAACGTTTGATCTAGCGTTTGTAAACCAGCAATAAAGGCAAGAAAACTAGTTCCTAAGCTAAGCCATAGTTGAACAATCATAACAATATAAAGTACATATTTTTCATCTAACAGCCACTGAATTGGTTCTAGAATAAAGCCCGTCTGCATTAAAAATCCGTTTAAATATCCATAACTGTCACCTGAAAATACAATTAGCCAAATAAAAAATACATTCCCTGATATCGATGGAGCATAAAATACTAAAGTCATAAAAGCTCTAACCTTAGGAGACAGCTCATTAATAATCCAAGCAAACACAAAGCAAGCAAAATAGCTGATTGGCCCTGTAATAACTGCAAATAAAAATGTATTTTTAAGCGCAATTAAAAATATATCGTCGTTTAAAAGCAGCCTTGAATAATTTTGCCAGCCGATGAAACGCGGAAATTCTAGCATATTAAAATAAGTAAAACTAAGTATGATGGAAAATATAACAGGAATAACCGTAAACAAAAAAAAGATGATCATATAGGGTGCCATTAAAATATAAAAGTGTTTGCTCCGTTTAATATCTTTAACCAATCTAGCCCAGCGGGATAATTTTTGCGGAGGCAAGGAACTCCGTACAGTACCGGCAATTGTTTCAGTTTGCATTTGGCTTCCACCTCCTGTTTAATTAGGTAAATTAAACTCTTTGCGCTTAAGTTTAATTTCATCATTGATATAAATGATATAGTCTGATAACGCCTCGCGAGGATTTTCGCTTGCATTAACTACTTTTCTAAACGCATTGTCTAAATGTCTGCCAGTGAAATATCCTCCCGGAACTTGCGGAATACCTTTAACCCACTTCCACTGACTTTCCAAATTATTGTAATCCTTGACTGGCCAAGGCAACTCTTCTAAAGCCTCAATATTAGCTGTTGGATAGCGTGCTGCCTCACCCATTAGTCCTTCCATCTCACGTCCGTAGGCAATCTGAGTATCTTTATTTGTCCACCATTTCATAAATTCCCACGCTGCATTTTTAGAAGTAGAATTTTCTAACATCATAACAGCAGTGGTATGACTGGCTACTGAATGATTAATTGAACCATCCTCCTGCAACGTTCCCGGAACAAGCGTAAAATCCCATAGACCTTTAATCTCTGGAGCCATCACAGTTAACAAGTTATACGTTGTATAATCAGCAATCCCAATAGGCATTTCTCCGGTTCGAAAACGATTAGCAAAATCAGCTTTCAACGGAAACTTGTAGCTCGTATAAAACTGCGTCCATCTTTTAAATGCTTCCATCGATATTTCTGAATCTAAAGCACTTAATGTATCGTTATTACGATAAAATTGCCCGCCATTTTGATATAACAACATCGAGAATGTTGCATTAGGCACTAAACTTGCATTGGTATCTTCAATTGGCAAATAAAATTCCATATTATGCTTTTGCAATATCGAAATCATGTTGTAAATGTCATCCCAAGTTTTTGGAGGCGATATTCCTAATTCCTGCAAAATATCTTTACGATAAAACAGCATCGGGAAAGTCTGCTGTTCTGGCAATGCGTATACACCGCCATTATATTGGTAAGGCTCCAAGCCGCTTTCACGGAATCTTGTAACTACTTCATAGAAGTCATCAAATTTTGATAAATCTGCTGCAGCTCCACGCATAGCATAGTTAACCGGTGTTTCCTCTCCTATTTGCATCGCAACATCTGGTCCTTCTCCTGCCAGAGTAGCTGGTAAAAGAATTCCTGCTGGAACAAGTCTTAATTTTACAGAGATTCCGGATTCAGGTGTAAATGATTCATCAATAAGCGCTTTCAATACTTGTGCTTGATCTCGACCTGTCGTAATCCATACTGTAATCGATTGATCTCCTTCTCCTGTATTGCCCACACTGTCATAATCTTCGGTATATGAAGCAATAAAAGCACCAACCTCATGGTTAATGATTTGGAATAGATTCGCTTCCGCTTTTGGTAACTTGTGACCAGGTGAAGAGACGATAATATAATCTAATGACAACGGTTGCTCTTTTACAGTAAGAATCCATGTTCCTAGTCCGCCAACGTTGACTTTGTACGTATCTAAACGATTTGGAACAGTCTCAGGATATTCTACTAATTCTTTTAACTGACGAACCATCGTATGAAGCACTGCTACCTTATCACTTCGCTCACCTGTTGTTTTCTCAAGATAATCAGCTACGTTTTGGATAATTTCCGCTTGTTCAGCAAACACCTCAACCATATCAGGGATTCGCTTTTCCAGCTGATAATCTCGAAATGGATCTGGGTTATTTGAAGTAATCATTAATATTTTTCGATACATTTCGTTCAGCTTTAGCACACTGGACTCAATTGTCTGAATAAGTGGAGCTAAATCTCCTAAAGACACAATCATGCGAAGTTTATGTTTACCTTTTGTAAGATGAAACAAATATGGTTCATCTCCGCCAAGTACATTCATTTTCCAATCTCTAGAGAAATCGAAGCGCACTTCCTTCAATTCTTGAAATGGATATTCACCGTCAATCATTATGCTTCTTGTAGCATATACACCGCGCAATTGATTTTGTTTTTGCTTTAATGCAATCTGATATAAGCCGTCCTCTTCTACCTCGAATTCCCATTCAAGCCATTGCCCAGGCAGCTTCCAATTCGTGCCCCCAATCGTATTAATTCTTATTTTGGACACATCATATGGCGTTACAGTAGGACTTGAACGATCAGAGACCGGATATAATGTCGGAGAAGATTTGAAATTCGCATCTTCGGCTTGGATTAGTATATATTGATCCTCAACAGGCTTAATGCCTTGAGATTCATATTCCCTTTTTACTTCTTCATACTTTTTCAACTCTTGTTCCTGATAGAGCTCGATATAATCAATTGCCATAGGCTCCCGCAGAGCAGTCAAAGACAATCTTTGGTACCCTTTTTCAAAGTAGAAAGAATATGGTTCATCATAGTAACCATTTCTGTCCTTAATTGAGGTCAGTTGCCAAGCTGGCTTCTCTACTTGCCTCGGACGAATATCATTCCCTCTATCATCCTGTTGAATGTCATCATCTCGATTGCCCCATAGTCGGTCAAACAATACAATATCTGCGCCATTAAACGGCACATCTCCGTTTATCGTGAGCTGTCTTTCAATTGCAGAACTTTTTCCTTCAAGCGGATAATAGTGAACTCTTATGTTGTACAAACCAGGCTGATCAATTGGTACATCCCAACCAATGCTGCCAGAATCGGGTGTAATAACAGCTTTACCATCAAGTCCTGCAAATCCATCCACTACCTCAAAGCCGTTTCCAATACTTTCTGCGAACGCCTCACCTTCGATTCGTATCGTAGCTTCAGGACGCTTCGCAGCAGAATATTTTTCAAGATAGAGTTTATATCCATCTTGCTCTGTCTCATTTGTAACCGCTTCAAAGTTTGCCAACGCCTGAACATGTAACCTTTCCTCCGTATCCGAAGGAAGCAATATCCAAACGATAAGCAGTAAGGCAATGACTAACAAGGCGATGACATACTTTTTCTTTTTTGTATTCAAAAGGTCTCCCCTCCTGCAAAAAGCATCTAGAATTTAATAACAGTCCCCATTATAGAGCGGCTCCTAATGGGGACTGTCCGTCATTACCTTTTAGTTTTTACTGACCGTATACCTCGTCAATGGCTGCCTGGAACTGTGCTTTATATGTCTCAATTACTGTTGATACCGATGTTCCATTGTTAATTTCACCCAAAAATTCCCAGTAAGGCAAGCTAGGGAATGTATTATGATCAAATACAATCATATTCGGTGCAACCAAACGAGCATTGTTAATATCATCCTCAGTTGTAAATAATGACTCGTACCAGCCTTGATCCGGATAATCATAAATCGAATCAATATCGTTAATTTTCTCCCAAATATAGAGGAGCTGTTCAGGGTTGCTAACCGATTTAGGGATAGTTAAAGCTTGGAATAGCGCTTCAGCTGAATGATATTCCGTTGCATTCGGACCTTTTGGGAATGGCACAAACCCAAGCTCATAGTCTGGCATATCGTCCTTGAAACCACTAAACTCCCATAACGCACCAGCATACATTAAGGTGTTGCCTTGACGGAAAAATTGTCCTGGCTCAGTCCAGTCTCCGCCCTCTGTTGGTCTAGCAATTTGTTCAGTTGCTATTCTTGATTGAAAATTAAGTGAATCAATCGTCGCAGGATTCTCAAGATTTTGCTTATTTCCAAGAGTTAATTGAGTGTTATTGGAATAAAGTGCATGTTCGAGAATATTGGTATTTGCTAATCCCCAAGTATCGAGCTTACCGTCATTGTTCGTATCTTTGTTCGCATCTTTAGCAACTTGAATAAATGTATCCCAATTCCAATTATCTTCATCTACATATTCCTGTAACGGTTTTAATCCCAATTGATTCATAAGTGTTTTGTTGTAGAATATACCTTGCACTAAGTTAGCTTGATCCTCACTAAAGCCGTAACCTCGGCCTTCATACGTATAATACTCATTTGTAACTTTTTGATTAAATGCATTAGCATTTTTCGTATATTCATCAACCGGCCAGAGCAAATCTTGTTTCACTAATGACGGTACCGTATATGTTTTACCTAAGCGGACAATATCTCCAATTGGCTCACCCGCTAGTAAAGATGCGGTTACCTTCTGCTGATATTCACCATAATCTATTGAGACGTATTCGACCTTGAAGTTGTGTTTTTCCATTAATTCTTCTAGATTTTTCTTTCTTTGAATATTGTCCGGATTATCTTCAGGTATTGTCATATCCCACCAGGATACGATTTTAATGGTCTTGCCGCCTAAGTCGAAATCCATCTCAGGTGTTCTGTAAATATCATCTTCCTCTTCGACATTGACGGCTGTCTCTGCCTCGTTATTCACATTGTTTTGGTTAGAACCGCCATCGTTTACACTACTGTTTGTCGCAGATGGTCCGTTACTAGAGCCGCTGCAGGCAGCTAATACTAGCCCCATTGCGCATAATAATGACATCAGCTTAACGCGCATTTGCTCAAATCCCCCTTAACAAATTTGATTACACCACAAAGTTTAGCGCTTTCATTCTAAAGCAACAACCTGTCGAAATTCAGATGTTATACCCGCTAAAATATAGAATTTCGTTGTACGGAACACCACACTTTCACTTATCAGGTGGGGATAGTACGATACGCCCTTCTTCCATTTGAACACGTACTTTATTGCTATTTTTAAAGCCACTTGTATTTAAGTAATCTGCTGGGATTTGCAATCTGCCTGCTTTGTCAATGACAGCATATTCAATATGACTGTCTTGTTCGATACTTGTCAGCTCCGCATCCAATTGTGCCAGCTCTTCGGCATAGGATACACGTCGAATCATTTCCGTTGATGTTTTACCATCTCGAATTTGGACTACACGATCCACCTTTTTGGCCAGCAATGGATCATGTGTTACGATCACAATTGTGAGCCCAAGCATTCGATTCAAACTGCGAAATAAATCCAAAATATGATTTGATGTTTTTGTATCAAGAGATCCGGTTGGTTCGTCAGCAAGCAGCAACCTCGGTTCATTGGCAAGCGCAATAGCGATCGCAACACGCTGTTGTTCCCCTCCTGACAATTCAGTAAGGCGATTTTTCATTCGACTTTTTAGCCCTACTGCTTCCAGCAACTCCATTGCTCGCGCACGACGTCGATTACCTTTTAACAACATTGGCAATTCAACATTTTCCAAGGCTGTCAAATAAGGAACTAAATTTCGAGCATTATTTTGCCAAACAAACCCTACTGTCTCCCGCTTATATTTAACAAGCTCTTTTTCGCCAAATGCCAACAAATCTTTACCGTCTACGTAAAGCTTGCCTGCCGATGGCTTATCAAGCCCTCCCAACATATTGAGCAATGTTGACTTGCCGCTTCCTGAATTACCGATAATCGCCATAAGTTCTCCAGTCTCAACTTGCAGATCTAGTCCTTGCAAAGCAAAAACTTCTAAATCAACAGTTTTATATATTTTCACAAGCCCTTCACACTGTATCATCATTTACTCCTCTCCTAGCTTCAGCGCCGAGGCAATTCTAGTCCGAGACAATCGATAACTGATAATCATCAAACCAATCATTAGCATAACGCCAACGATACTAAACACTTGCATATAATCACCTAACTCATATACGATCTCAAAAGGCGGTACTTGTTCGCTTGTTGCAAATGATATTTCAAAGAGAGGTACGAATAATTCACTGGTCAGATTCCCAATCATCATTCCAATTAGAACTGCTGCAACAGAAGTTAATAACTGTTCACAAACTAGCATGCCGATTATATGTGAAAAAGGTAATCCCATCGCTCTAAACACCCCATATTGCAGTGTTCTCCCCGATAGGGTAAGCACCCAGAAAAGTAGAAAGCCAAAGAAGCTGATCATCATAGATATAACAAATCCAAGCGTCATTACACCGTTAATCGCTAAACGAAATGGATCGTTTTTTGAGGTAATTAGTTGCTGTCTCGCGTCCTGCAGACTGGCAACCTTTAAATTCTTCTCGCTCAATTGCTCGTATATGGATTGACTAGTTACTCCTTCCTTGAGCTTAAGCCATACTTCATAAGGCTCAATCGCAAGCCGATTTTGGATTGTGCTAAGATGTCCTACTATTAGATGTGGCTTTACAGGCTCCCCGTTCTTTTCATTGTTTTGTTTTGGAAGAGGGTTCCAACTAGGCCAGTAGTCAACAACACCATAAACAACGAATTGTGCTTCCTCTAGTCCATCCCAAGTAATGCGAATGTTATCCCCTGCCTTTAGCTGAGCATCCTCTGCAAGAGATTGTGAAATGAGCACCGATTGTGGATTCGATGCCATTAAATTTAAGTAATGATTAATGTGATAGTCCAACAATCTATTTTTCATCCAAGCGGTTTCTCCGAATTCCAGCGTATGAATGCCCATCAGCTCTGTTTTACCGCTCTTCCCGCCAGGGACAATATAGCGAACATCGGATTTTTTGAACACTTTAGCTGTTGCTTGGACTCCTTGAAGTTCCTTAAACGGCTGAAAGGCAGGTTCGGTGTATTGAACTCGGCTATTTTCTGTATAATCAATCTCTTTTTGCTGCTGTAAAGCTGATAACTGTCCCGACGAACTCATATTACTAGGCCATCTTGTTGTTAACACAATATCGGCACCAATGTTATATTGAATTTTACTGTCCATATTATCGTTGATCGTTCTTGCCGCGTTGGCACTGAATAATCCAGTCGCTACTGTAATAATCAGAAACACTTTAATTGTTAAATATTGACCTGATGAACGACTGATTTGAATTAGCGAACTATAGAGCGCTGGCGACCACCATTTTCGCCCAGCCCAAAATATAAATCTTATCAGATAAGGATATAAACGAAGTAAAAGCAATCCTCCTCCTAAAGCAAACAAAGCAGGAATAAAGAACAATAAAGGTTCCAGCTGTAATGCATCGGAGTCAAGTGCAAGTCGTTTTAAATCTTCCTGACGACGATTGAAATTGTATAGCAAATAAACAGACACCCCGATAAGAATGAAATCAATCCCAATTTTATGCCAAATTGGCGTTTTATCCATTCTCGCCGATAGTTGCTTAAGATTCACTATGCTTGCTCGAGTCGCCAAAAATGCTGGAACTAATATAAGCAAGATTGCGCCTCCTACAGCAACTGCTGCAATTTTGTAGGCATCACTCGACATACTAATACTAAGCGAAGTGCGCTGTACAAATTCTAGAAATCCATTGGATGCTCCCAACACTTTCGTAAATGCAACTCCTAAAAAAGGTCCTATTCCTAACGCAGCAAGACCGAGAATGAGACTTTCGCAAATGTAGACAAGCATAATTTGCAGACGACTGGCGCCGCGGCTTCTTAATACGGATATTTCTGTTTTCTGACGTTCAATGATTAAGTTAGCAACCATAAACAAGTAAAAGGCAAGCATCAGCATAACCGGTGAATATAGAGACAACATTAAAATATCAAGCTTTTCTTGCTTACCTTGATAGGAAGCTATCGTCTCGGTCGCAGGGATATTTACCTCCTCCATGCCTAAACGTCCGCGAAAATAACGTTTTATCTCCGTACTTGCTGCAAAAAATTGCTCAATTTTATCAACTGAAAGCTGTTCATAATTCAACGCATAGCGCCAATCTAATTCTGTTATTCTAGCTTTCCCTTTATTTACAAACTCGCGTTCAAATTGTTCGAAAGGAATTAGCAGACTATCCGATGACTCCGTTGTCAAATATGGAAGATAAGAATCTCCCTCTACATTTGTCTCAATAATTCCTACTGGAATAACACGATATTTAGTTTTATCTTGTTCTGCTGACTCTACGATTAACTCCTCTCCTAGCCCGCGTTTTACCGCAAATAGAAACTTCTGTACTACAAGTGCTTCAAATACGCCATCTGTGCGATCGACAGGCATTCGCCCTTCAACTAGACGAACTCGCTTCTCCATATCAGATAAAGATATAAAATTACCTGCTGTTTTTTGTGACTGTATTTCCAGCTCAGTAGCATCAGCACCATATATTTTCATTTTCTGTGTAGTCCGCTGCTGATAGAATGAAAGCACATCCAACCCCATTTTATTTGGTATAGTATTGATAAATGTATCTGCCTTAGCAATTGCTGCTGCGGTTTTCTCATGATCTTCAGATGACGAGATAGTTGTTGCGACACGAATATAGCCAGGAACAACTCCGCTCTTTTCTTGTATCAGTTGAAGCTCCTTTTGCAATGTCCGATGCATAATCGCTTCAGAATAAAGAGGCATTGAGCTAAATAGCGCTACACAGATTGTTAGACCAAACCATAAATTTAACTGCAGCCATTTATTTTTTGCCATCTTGCGGAAGATCATCGTCCACAAGGTCATACGTACACCCCATTTATGTTGATTATTATTTACTCAGGATGACCTTTTGGCCTTCCTTCAAACCTTGAATAACTTCTACCTCAGTCGGGGTTACTAAGCCGACTTCAATATCAACTTCCTTACGGCTATTTTCTTCCATAATTTGTACATAACTACGGCCCATATAAGATCGAATAGCTGATCGCGGCAATACGATTACATTTTCTCGACTCTGTAGTTTAATCGTAAGTTCTGCACTATGACCAAATTGCACATCATCTGGTGTTTCTTCCATGCCAACGATAATGGTAACCGCATTTCGCTCCTGCTTAGCATTATCTGAAGATAGCGGTACATTAGAAGGAGATTGAAGCACTCTTCCTTTATACTCTTTACCTCTATACTTCAAATCCACTGGCATCCCAACTTCAATTGAAGAAAGTTCAGCCGTATTAGCAGCTACATAAGTCAACTGCAAGTTTGATGGATCAGCAATACTGACTATTGTCTCGTATGGATTGACAAAGTCTCCAACATTTAATGACTCAACAAAGGTTACAATTCCTGAAATGGATGCACGTAACTGAGAATTCGCCAATCGTTTTTCCATAGATTCCAGCAGCTTTTTTTCTCGCTCAAGATCAATTTCCCGCAAACGAAGATCAACTGCGCTGGCATTTTCCTTTTTAGCTTGCTTAAAGTGAATACTTGCCCGCTCCACATTTAATTTCTGCAACTCAATCTGAAGCTCAAGATCGCCTGTTTCAAGCTCAACGAGCAAATCCCCCGCTTTTACTTCATCTCCTGCCGATACACTGATTGCTTTCAGCCTTCCGCCCGATTCTTGAAATGAAAACGTCTCCATTTTTGAGAATACAAAATTAGCCGTTCCTTTGAGATAGGTTTGAATATCCCCTCTCGCAACCTCGATAAACTCCAGCTCCTCTTCAGTCGGTTGAATTAGCGGCGGCACAAGTGTATTCTCCTCCACTGACAGTAACGAGCAGCCTGTCAAGATAACTGATATGGCTATCCCCATTATCAAGTACTTGCAGTGAATAGTTATACTAAACAACGCTGAAATCTTTTGATGTCGTTTCCGAAACAATTTTTCCATCCTCCAATTCGATAACGTAATCAGCTAGCTCTATAATTTCTGGGTCATGCGTCGTCAATACAATCGTCATACCAGAATTGCGAACCAAATCGCGAAATAAGCGCATAATTTGCAGTCCCATTTTGCTGTCCAATTCAGCAGTCGGCTCATCTGCAATTAACAATTTGGGCTTATGAGCGATTGCTCTTGCAATGGCAACACGTTGCTGTTCTCCCCCGGACATCTCCATTGGTCGATGCCGCATTCTCTCGCGCAATCCGACACGCTCCAACGCGTACTCAGCGGCTTCACGATTATCTTTAAGTGGTTTGCCAGCAATGCGTAAGCCAAATTCAACATTTTCGTATGCCGACATAAGAGGAATTAATCCAAATGATTGAAAAACAAGTCCGATTTCATTTCGGCGAAGTGAGTTTTTTTCACGAGTGGATAAACTAGTAATCTCTCGATCATGAAAAAAAACTTGCCCTTCTGTCGGCTCGTCTAGTGCACTAAGAATATTAAGTAACGTAGTTTTTCCAGAACCTGAACGTCCTTTTAGTGCCACCATCGCTCCGGTTGGAATCTCTAGATTAATATCTGACAATGCAATTATTGAATTTTTGCCAGTGTCAAATACACGCTTAATCCCAACAGCTTTCAAAATCGTTTCACGTTCTGAAATCCACGATTCTTGCATATTTGAAGCCATTCTGCCCTGCTCCTTTCCATCTATTGGATTCGTATTTATTGTAGCTTGGGAGATTCATTAGAAATACCTGTTCGATAATTGATTATTACCTTAGAAAATTTAGGTCTTTACTAACTGTAATAGATGAAAAAAACGATCCCACCGCAGATGCAAATTCGACGCGGTAAGATCGCTTTTAGTATTATCCCTTATTTAATTTTCAAAGCTATCCCTTATTGCTGTTTAAGAATACGGTATAAAAGTAGCGCTGCTTCAGCTCGTGTAGCTGTTCCATTGGGGTCCAGTCGATAATTTGACTTTCCTTCAACTATGCCGGCTTGACTTAGCTCAGTTACTGCTGCCTTTGCATATGAAGCTATTTCTGATTCATCTGTAAATACGATAGCCTCTCCCTTTTGAGCTAGCTTTATAGTAGCTGCCTGCACAGCACGATGCAGGATTACAAACATTTCTTGTCGAGTTATTGGGTAACCTGTACCAAAAGTTGTTGGTGTTATACCTGAAACGATTCCCAACTGGAATGCAGTATTTATGGACACTTCATAATAAGCTTCATCGTTGACATCAGTAAAACGATGTTCTATTGGATTGTCAGTCAAATTCAAATCCAATGCCTGCACAATTAAGTGAATGAATTGCTCTCGTGTTATACTGCTTTGCGGGCTAAAGGAATGTTCAGATATGCCTTGAATAATTTGCCGTGCTGCCAGTGCTTCAATTGCCTCTTCTGCCCAAAAAATTTGATTTAGATCCTTAAATTTTTTAGGTACAGAGGTAATGATAAACTTACCTGGTCTGCTAACTTCAAGCGAAAATAGCTTTTCCTCTTCGTTATACCAAGCACGTTTAATTACTTGTGCAAGTTCATCAGAATGAATTTCCCGTGCAACAATTTGGCTCGATTTCTCATTATCACTGAGCTGAAAAACATATCGGATTTTTAGTGTTTCGTTAACTGGGAATTCTGTTACACGTTTATTGCCTGCGCTAATAGAAAAGTCAAATATATGATTGCTGTCGGCCTTACTTTCTGTGCCTTGCTCATTAATTTCTTCTATTGTCAAATAAAGAGATTCATTAGGCTCGGTTAAGGATAAAAGTAACGTCTTTGAAAGTTCCATTGTCCAGCTACCTGTTTCCAAAGCTACTCTGTCGACATTCAAGTTTTTTAAACGTTCAAGCTGTACCGCGGTTAATTCTATCTGTACACCATCGTTATAAGTTTCATTGTCTTCCGCCTTTAATACTAGCTTCCCTCCAGCAACATGCTTAATTGCGTAATTGAATTGTGCTTCGGAGTAACTGATTTTTAACAGTTTCTTAGCATTTGATTGCTGAACTGGTATTTCATTAGGTTGATCAGATGAATCTTGATTTTTTGGTGTTGGTGATGGTTTTGGTGTTGCTGTCGGGGTTGGTGTCGATGTTGCTGTCGGGGTTGGTGTTGGTGTCGGGGTTGGCTGTTCCTCTTCTTCCTCCTGCTTCAACAGTTTTAACGAACCAATTCCCGAAATGTTTTGCCAAGATTCCCCGCTATTGTCGTTCCAAATAGCAATACTATCTCGTATTCCATCACCATCGTGATCATCATTAACCTGAACATCAAAACCAATCGTACTGTTAGCTTGCGGCGGCTCGTCAACCCATTGAATAGCTGCCTCTACAATATAACCACCTTCAATAACTTTAGCAGATGACTGTAGCCTTTGCAGATGCGATTCACTTGTAGCACTTTGCAAATTTTTATAGTTTATTCGATACTGACCATCATCATTATCATAGCTCTCAGTTTTAGCATGGTTTTGATCAATGAAAATTTCCACCGAGTCTTGCTCCCATACATTAACACTAGTATCTGTTAAATATGGATCAGTAACTTCAATTAAAACATACAAATGCCCCTCATCCCATAATGTTTTAGCTTTGGCAATGGCTCCTTCGGAACCTTGTATCCAACGTTCAGTAACTATCTCATTGGCATTTGTCCAAATCGGATCGACTTCAGCATCTATCGTTGGCGTACCATATTTCGCTTCGCTTGCCAATGGCACAACACTTTCTTGTGCAAGAAGTCTTACAATACCAAACCCTGAAGTGTTTTGATAGGATAATCCGGAAAGATCATTCCAAATCGCGACACTGTCTCGAATTCCATCACCATCGCTATCATCATTTACTTGAACATCAAAACCGATAATATCACCGCTCGTCAAAGGATTACCGTGCCATTTAATAGCGGTTTCAACTCTATATCCTTGCTCAGTTACTTGTGTCGCCGATAGAAGCTTATCTGAATGAAGCTCTGGATTAACCGTTTGGTGATTATTAAAATTAATTCGATATTGCCCATCATCCGACTCATAGCTTGCTGTCTTGCCATTATTCTGATCAACATAAATTTCTACTGAATCTTGTTCCCAAGGATTGGCACTGGCATCTGATAAATAAGAATCCGTAATCTCGATTAATACATAGAGATACTCATCATCCCACAACAGTTTTGCCTTAGCAGTTGCACCTTCATTGCCTGATACCCAAAGATCGGTTTCAATTTCATTTGCTCCAGTCCATATTGGATCTATTTCCCCGTCAACAATTGGAGTTCCACGTTTCGCTCCCGCTTCACGCGTTAAATTAATCGGCTCAGGCGGAACCTGATCATAATCTACTAAAGCCCAGTATGCATATTTCGCTTGTAGTCGCTCGTCAAACAATAGTGGCCAGTTATTCCGAGTAGTCGGAAATGTACGCAGCCACGTATTCAGATCATCCTTGCCCCAGAAAATAATTGCTGTAAGATGCTCCTTATATTTTTCAAATATATCAAATAACTTTCGATAACGATGTGCTTGCTTAATTGCTAATTCTTCTGGAAACTCATCGAATGCTTCATCATCATTTTGATAGATTGACATATCCAGCTCAGTGATTTGCTGCTCGATGCCTAGATCTGTAAATTTTCCAATCATTGCATCTAACTCATCTAACGAAGGGCCATATAGTCCAATATGTGTTTGATGACCTACACCATGTATTCTGACGGGTGAACCTTCTTGTTCCCACTCATCATTCAAACGTTTAATTAGTTCATATATCGCATCCCGCTTATCTGGAATATTCGTATTATAATCATTAATAAATAATTTAGCTGTTGGATCTGCCTCATAAGCAAATTCAAACGCCTTTTTAATATACTCTTCACCGGCAATCTGATACCATAAGCTATTTCGCAGGCCGTGCTCCGTATAACCTCGGTACGTATCCCATGGCTCTACCACTTCATTTACAACGTCCCAAGCATAAATTTTCCCTTCATAACGCTTCATAACTGTTTGGATATGATTCTTCATCCGCTCATACAATAGCTCTTTACTAGCCAGATTTCCGTTTTCGTCATAAAACACCCAATTTGGTGTTTGGCTATGCCAAATTAATGTATGACCTCGCATAGCAATACCATTGTTTTCCGCAAACTCCATCACTAAATCTGGACGAGTAAAGTCAAATACGCCCTCTTGCGGCTCTGTTGCATCCCACTTTAGCTCATTCCCAAGCGTTAAACTATTAAAATGCTTTTTCAACAGTTCCCCATGAGCACCTTCAATCTCATTGTATAGAAGCGATGAGCCGAATTTAAAATTGTCACCATAAATTTCTGTAAATACATCTTTTAATGAAGGAATATCTTCCTGTATTTGCAATGGCTTAGGATCCTCAATTCGTAAGATGGTAACATCGTCCACATAAAAATTAGAGTATTCTCCAGGGACATCCCCATTCCAGCCATTTTCAAAATAAATCTGTATTGGTCCGCTAAAATCTTTGAGCGTATATTCTCCAGAAAGGCGAACCCATTGCCCTGCATTGACTGTTCTGCCAGTTACGATTTGATAAACATCGCCTTCTCCAGGGTTATACTGCAGCAGCATTTGGATATTTTCAGGCTCTTGCTCCTCAAGAGAATAAACCCAAGCCGAGAAGCGATATGTGCGATTCGGCTTCACATATTCAGAGACATCCACCGTTGGTCCTGAATGGGTTCTAAGACGGTTTGTAACCTTTAAGCTATACTCTCCTCCGTATGCGTTTTCATTAGTTGCTGCAACAACTTCATAACCTAAACGACCATACCACCCTTGAGCTGTAGCATCCTCAAAGTTAAATACATATGACTCGCCTATTGCCAATCCGTCTGAGTTCATATCAACTGCTTCATCGGCTTCTGTCGCTAACTCATTTGTAGAGAAGCCTAAAAATAGTGGACAGGCTAGTAAAATGGCCAGCATAATTATACAGCTTCTTTTCCAATGACTGCTTCTCACGTAACTAAGCACCCCATTTCTCATTTTCATATCAGATTTGAATTAATTATAGGAGGTTCGCAAATATGGTAAAACCTGTTTGATTTCATACCTTTACCTTATTTATCATTGATGTTGATTGCCAATTTTTACAAGCTCAAGATTACGGACAAATAAAAAGCGCCCACCCATACCAAAAGTATGGAGCAGACGCCACAATTAACCTTTACTTTCTATACCAATTACTCTGTGAAAAGCTAATTTAGGATTATGCTGCGTATCAAACAAAAATGGCCAGTTCTTTCGATTACGTACTGGAAAACCGTCAAGCCAAGTATAGTCATCTGCTGCCCCCCAAAATGTAACGGAGGAGATGACATCTCGATATTCCTTAAGTAATCGGAATAAAGCTTCATAGCGCTCAGCTTGAAGTTCAAGCAGTTCAGATGGTGGGCTCTTCAAATCTGTGCGGCGATCCTCAAAGCGAAACATCGATATATCTAGCTCTGTAAGCTGCAATTGCAGACCAAGTGAAGCATACTTTTCGATCGCTGCACGAATATCATCCAGCGAAGGATCATATAGATTCCAGTGCGCCTGCAAGCCAACACCGTGTACAGGTACTCCTTGTTCTAACAGTGACTTTAATAAAGTATAGATCTTATCTCGTTTTTGTGGGTTTGATTCATTATAGTCATTGTAAAACAGCAATGCTTTAGGATCTGCTTCATGAGCAAATTCGAATGCCTTAGCAATAAAGTCAGGCCCAGCAATTTCAAGCCATTTTGACTGACGCAGTAGCTCTGTTCCCTCATCAGAAATCACTTCATTAACTACATCCCAAGCATAAATATCTTCTTTATACCTTCCAACAACAGTATTGATATGTGACTTTAATCTTTCTAGTAACAGCTCCTTACTAGCTATTCCGCCTGCACTATCTGTAAACAACCAATCACTCGTCTGATTATGCCACACCAAGGTATGTCCACGCATTGCCAGCCCATGTTTTCGTGC
This sequence comes from Paenibacillus sp. plas6, assembly GCF_057221655.1. Taxonomy (NCBI): domain Bacteria; kingdom Bacillati; phylum Bacillota; class Bacilli; order Caryophanales; family Paenibacillaceae; genus Paenibacillus; species Paenibacillus sp. plas6. The sequence continues at coordinate 910,215 of NZ_CM170151.1, forward strand.
AAATGCAACCAGTTCATCTGCTTTCTCAAAAGTGTATAACTCCTCTTGTGGATGAAGACTTTCAAATTTCATCTCATTTTCAGCTGTAATGCTATTGAAATGATAAACAAGCAACTGCTCCTGTCTCTGAATTGTCAGCGGATTTACCGCCGCACCAATTAGAAAATCGTCTGCGAATACTTTCTTTAGTGCAGGCTCTGTAAAACTAGCAGCTTCTCTCATCTCATGCCCTCCAAATCATTTGGTTATTACACTTGTATCACAATATAGTATACATTGGCGATATACATTCATTAACCCTTCAAATTATAGATAATTAAACCTGTCGCACTGTAGATATGGAAAAAAGTTAACCCACCTTCATTAGCTGAGGTATGCTCTGATCCTTTAACTTTTGCGATAAAATAAAAGCAAAAGTATAGCCAAGACACAATATTCCGATAAATAACCAACCAATGAAAAGCCACGGTATTGAAATGAAAGGACTTTCCATAGCTAGCAATAATGTGCTAGATATAATCAAACTAGTAGTAACTCCTGTTATTCCTGCTATAAGGCAAAACCAACAAAGCTGTAATGCAATAATCCTTCGCAATTGTCTAAAGCTCGTTCCTAAACTAATTAAAATAGCAAATTCCTTGCGTCGGCTGTTAATAAATGCATGTATCGTATAATAAAGACCAATTGTACTTATAAGTAAAGTCACTATAATAATTGCATATAAAAATATAAATCGTTGATGAGCAAACTCCTTTATTGAGCTAATTGCTAGCTGCTTATCTCCATAACGAATACTTGTATAGAATGAGGCATATGCCTCAAGTTCCTCATATATTGAATCTCGCAGTTTCTCATCTATATATAGCAATAATGTATTCCACGCTCTAGCTCTGCTGCCGACTAACGATTCCTTATCAGCGCCTATTTTTAATTGCTCTGCATCGACATAAGCAATTGTTTTTACACTCATTGAACCAGGGAGATATCCATCAATTATTGCTGCAATAACTAACTTTACATCATCCTTCTCTGGTTCTCGCAGAAAAAGCGCATCACCTACTGAAACACCTAAGTATAGTTAAAGTCCATTGAAGCTATAGCACAGCTATAAATAACAATCTATTTGTTTGATATTCTTCCTTTCTTATTTGTAAATAAAATAATAAGGTAGTTTAAGTAAGTGTTTACTGGGATAAATACCAATAATACATATCTATCGTTAAAATCTATACCAAACAACTGTGAGTCCCTATCCCAATTAAAAAACATCCAATAAGCTGTTCCTAAGATAATGAGATTGACAATAAATGAAGTAAATACAGCATTCCATTTACTTTTTTTGTGTCTCAATACTGCGACTGAAATAATTATTGAAATGATTAGAGAAATAATTATAACTAGGAAATTCAATTTTTCACCTCCTCTGATATTTCTTAATTAAATGAAATAAATCACTTAACTCTTCTATGTCTAATAAGCAAAAAGTCGTGATAATCACGACTTTTGCTTTCATTATAAGATTTAAAAACGCAAGAAATAAATCGAACTGTAATTCTGAATTGCATCAAGCAGAGGATATGCTTGTCTCATATTTGAATGCCCAGCTAGCTTGAAGTCTTTATTTACAGAATCATATCTAGATATAATCATTATGTGCTCTGCTATATCAAATATACCTGCAAAACCAGTATTAAATACAACAGCATCTCCTAAAGTTATATCATAGTAATATATATCCTCATGATCAGAAATATATTTCGCTTTTGAATAGTAGAAATTAGGAACTTCACCGCGCCAATATGATGCAAATTCAGAAGCACTAATCCATGGACTTGGATCGGCTAAATCCCAACTGTAATCTAATTGACTAGCATTTGCAGGGGAAGGATATACGGAATTTAGTTTGTAAACATACCAATCATCTACAAATGCCATCCCTCCACCTTCATGCATTGCCTGCGATACAAAATTAGCACAGTCGTTACCCCAACCATTATTAAAGGCAGGATAGTTTGAGTTGTATTTATCATAATTGTCATACGCCCAATTTGCTGCCTGTGCTCCATTATAAGTTGCCAGTATTGATAGCGTCCTTTCTTTAGGTGTGATTGATTCCAATAACTCAATAGAAAGTTCATCGTTTACTTTTTCAGAGTATCTAATCATATATCCTTTAAATTGCTCTTGAACTTGTTCATCAGCTAACTTATAATTATCAACAATTGAGTGCAATACTTCTATTCTATCATCTATCTCTAATGAAATTGCCTTTTGATTATAATTGCTGTCTTTTAAAAGTTTTGAAAGGATTTTTCCAACCTCAACATCTTTTATATAATAGGTATTTAAAGTCTGAACATTGATTTGTTTGCGTATCTCTGGATCAACAATAGAATGGATTTGTTCAACTTGCATTTCTCTTTTCGACTCATATTGTAAGTATGCTTCAACATAAGGGTTAATAGAAATATCCGTCTCATTTTTTGAGGGAGCTTGTTGATTATCAGAAAAAGCATGTACATTAGGCACTAATGTTAAACAGAAAATAATTAGTGAATAAATCCCCAAATTTTTGATTTTTTTTGATAAATTCATATTCTCACTCCTTTTACATGATTCGTATTGTAAAAACTTTATATATATAATTGAGGGTTTTCCTTGATATATAAGTCTCGGAAAGCAAAAAACTTGCCACCCCCATAGTTTTAGGTTAAAAGTAAGGTTACCACACCGAACACTTAATCCCAAACAACTAGGAAGTGACAAGTTTGTATCCTCAATTATTAACCTATTTACTTGAATTTATCAAGTACCAAGATCAAATTATTAAAACTTTACTTACTCTTCTTATCGGTAAAAACATGTTTGATAAACCTAAAGAAGAGCCAATCAATAAACCATATCGTAAGCTTCAGGTGGATGATCTTCCGATCAACGAAACTCTTCAGAAGCTTGATTATCGAATCCTTCTAACAGAATACCTAGAGAAAAACGGTAAACATCTAAAGCCTGTTCAAAGGCGTTTGAATGCAAAGACGACTGTACCTAAATCTATGAACTGTCCGAAGTGTGGTGCTCCATCGGATTATCTTTATGCCAATAATGGGGGCAAAGGACAGTATCAATGTAAGGTATGTTCCTGTCTGTTTAATGATAAGAGCCGCTATTTGAAAGAGGCCATTTTAAAGTGTCCTCATTGTTCTAAGACTCTTGAAAAAATCAAAGAGCGAAAAGACTTTAACGTGTTCAAGTGTAAAAATAATGATTGTCCCTATTACCAAAAGAAACTAAATGGTATGTCTTCGAAAGAGAAGAGACAGTTTAAAAAAGATCCTCAATCCTTTAAGTTAAGATACATTTTCCGGCAGTTTCACATCGATTTTCAGCCATTGTCTAAGTCTTCCCCCAAAAAGCCCAAGGTTGATTTATCCAGGCTGTATGCGTCGCCACATACTTTGGGGCTCATTTTAACCTATCATGTCAACTATGGACTTTCGGCCCGTAAAACAGCTGCACTCATGAAAGATGTACATGGGGTAAGCATATCGCATCAAAGTATTTTAAATTATGAGAATGCAGTTGCCCTAATACTTAAGCCTTACGTAGATTATTATCCCTACGAACTTTCTGACCAGTTCTGTGGAGACGAAACCTACATCAAGGTGAATGGGCGTTGGCATTACTTGTTTTTCTTCTTTGATGCGGTAAAAAAGATTATTTTGTCTTACCCAGTATCGCCAAATCGGGATACAGTGTCAGCAATCCGTGCCATTGATGATGTCTTAATGAAACTGAAAGAGATTCCTAAAGATCTTACATTTGTGGTGGATGGCAATCCGATTTATCTCTTAGCTCAGCACTTTTTCGCTCAACACGATATTCAGTTCGACATCAAGCAGGTTATTGGACTTACCAATGAAGATCCTGTGTCAACGGAGTATAGGCATCTCAAACAAGTTATCGAAAGACTAAATCGCACATTTAAAGGCAATTATCGTTCAACACACGGGTTTGGATCCGAACAAGGATCTGTTTCTTTTGTGACCCTGTTTGTAGCTTACTTTAACTTTTTAAGGCCTCATTCTGCATTAGAAGGTAAGGTGCCAGTGCTTAATCCAGAGTTACTGCAGCTCCCGAATATGCCTGCGAGATGGACTAAACTGATCGCTTTAGCACAACAATGGATTAACGAACAACAACCAGCCTAACTTTTTGGTTTAGCAGAGCCCGAAGTAAAAACGAGCAATCGGCGGAGCGAACTCTTGACAAACCGAACTAGCCAATGGTTTAAAATGGAAAAACCAAGGGCTATTTAGCATGCCTTCTTTTTGTCCCCGTCGCCCTTGTTAAAGTAGAGTCAAACCATTGGCGTGTTTGTCAAGAGCGATTGCGTGGCCTTTCCACCCAACAAATGGGAGACGACCCGAACACCTATTGAGTTTTCATAGAACTTTTGACACTACCACATGATTATTTACCGACAGAACTCTCATCTAAAATCATTATTTCACCTAGCAAAGAGAATTTAGAATTGATTTATTTACTTTTGTGTTTTCATAGACCTCTTAAGATAAATGCTAATATATTGTAACAAGATACCATATTTATTTTTGGTACCATGATACAATCGTAGAATAATTTCTATATTACTGTGATTATACCAATTATTTATATTACTATATGTTTTTGTATTGACATGTATAAAACAAGTCTTAATTGAAGGGGGAAGTTATCGAAAGCCAAAAATAGCTACATTTATGATAATTATTAGATTTAATTAAGTAATCAAATTAAGTGAGAGAGAAAAGAAAGCAAACTTAAAGGATACTTACTTTAATATAAAAGATAGATTGTCAATCTAAGTGCGACAACTCTCCCATAAATTTCTATTTCAAAGCAAAAAAGCTCACTAGAGAAATTCTCTAGTGAGCTGTGCTTGTATGTACTGGTGCCGGTGAAGGAACTTGAACCCCCACTCCCTTGCGAGAAACGGATTTTGAGTCGCTCATGCTACTCGGAATATAGCAGAAATTAAGTCAAATAAAAGGAATCTAAAACCCGCGAAAAGCCTTGTCAAATCAAGGTTTTTTGCGGGTTTTTTCATTTTTTTCAGGCTCCGCAAGGCTTCCCGGCGACTACCCAAAATGAAGCTGTTTTGGGACGTTGGAGAGAACTCGGAGAGAACGATAACAGAACAGCCCGCTCCCTACCATTGACAAATTAAAATGAAGCCACTGCTTCAGGGAGGGTTTTGAAATGACCAAAACAACGGTGATCACCATTGCCAATCAGAAAGGCGGTACAGGAAAAACCACTACTGCTTACAATTTGGCTTACGCATTATCTAATGAAGGAAAAAAAGTGCTGCTGGTTGATTTCGACCCACAAGGCAATCTGACCATGTGCTTTGGTATCGAGCAGCCGGATAAACTCAAGTTTTCGATGTTCAATGTGATGAACGCAATGATGACAGACGAACCGCTTCCAGCAACCGAAGAATTCATTCACTCTCATGGCAACATCGACCTGATTCCGAGCAACATTGAATTGTCCGTAGCCGAAATTAATCTGCGCGATGAGATGGGCGGTGAAAAGACTTTGGCAACTCTATTAGAACCGATGAAAAGCAATTATGACTATATCATCATTGACACAAATCCTTCGCTTGGCTTACTCACGATCAATGCTTTGGCAGCCAGCGACAGCGTATTGATTCCAGTCAATCCACAGCTATGGTCTGCAACAGGTTTGACCCAATTACTCAAGATCATTGTGAAGGTGAAAAAACGCATCAACCCGCGCATTAGTATTAAAGGCATCTTAATGACCATGTGCGATACACGAACCAATTTATATAAGGAAGCTTTTCGTCTGGTGAAAGTATATTACCGGGAAACCATTCGAGTATTTAATGTTCAAATTCCTCACTCCGTCAAGGTTGGAGAAGCAAACTTTTACAGCCAAAGTATTATCGAGTTTCTGCCCCAATCAAAAGTATCCATAGCGTATCAAGAGTTAGCCAAGGAGTTGATGGCGAGTGGCACCTAAACGACCTGTTCCAAAACTAGCTAGCATCGACGACTTGCTGCTTCTATCGGAACAACCGGGAGAATCCTCCGACCAAAAAGGAGGAATACAAACTATTCCGATAAATAAAATAAGATTTTTCAAAGATCATCCATTCCGCTTATATGATGGCGAACGTCTTACGGATATGGCAAACAGTATAGAAAGCAACGGTGTGCTTGTGCCCGTCATTATTCGTAGAATCGAAACAGATGAGAATGGCTGTGACTTCGAGATGCTCGCCGGGCATAACCCCATGAACGCTGCTCAACTAATCGGACTGGAACATTTGCCCGCTATCGTTAAAGAAAACATTACGGATGAAGAAGCGCTTATGTATGTCGTAGAGACAAATGTGTTACAACGCTCCTTTAGCGAAATGCTTCCTTCCGAAAAAGCTAAGGTGCTGTCTCTTCGTTACTCCGATATGTTTTCCCAAGGAAAGAGAAATGACATTGTTGAAGAACTCCAAATGCTCGAAAACCCGCATCATATAAAGGAAAACGAAACTTCGTCCCTAATAGGGGCGAAGTTGCGAAGTGACGAGAAACTAGGCAACGAGTACGGACTTTCCAAAAACACGGTTGCCCGATTATTGCGAATTGAGCATTTAATTGCTGAGCTTAAAAAACGGGTTGATGATGGGGAATTTGGCATTTATCCGGCGGTAAGTCTATCGTATTTATCGCAAGATGAACAAAGGACCGTTGAAAAAATTTTATCACAAAACGAGTACAAAGTAGATATGAAAAAGGCTGAATTATTGCGATCTTACTCTGGCAAGCTTACCGCCGAGCAATCAGCAAAAATCTTATCCGGCGAAGCGACCCGCAAGCCGCGTAGGAAATCGCCCGCCCCTTTTAAGCTCAAGCACAAATTGTATGCCAAATATTTTTCACCCGACACCAAAGCAACGAAGGTTGAGGAGATTATCGACAAGGCGTTGGAACTGTATTTTTCTCAACACCATCAGCAATCCCCATTACAAGAATCCAAGGAGGATAACCATGCTTACGAAGTTTAAGGATTTGGAGCATCATCAATTTTACGAAGGCATGATGCGAATGACAAGAAGTCACGAAGACCCATATCGCAAAGCATTGTTTTATTTGTTCGGCCTCACTGAACAAACCCGCCAGCATGTCCGGGACTTATATGATTTTGAAGATAACAGTATTCGATTGGAGGGGCTGCAACAAGCTTGGCAGACCAGTTCTACTGTCAAGCTAACTCGTCTGGCGTTTAACCTGTACAACGGGTACGTTGGCGAAGATATACAGGATGCTTCTAGAAACTACAGCCCATACTTCCTTTTCGACAACAGATTGCTACCTTATTTTTTTGAAGCCGTCAAACTGCGTTATGCCGAATATGCCAGCTTGCAATCCTATGATTTTATTGATGTTCCGACTGTCGTAACGGACAATCGTGTCGATTACGACTTGGAACACTAATCATTTTTTGAAATGAATACAATCCAACGGAGAGGAGGACCATCATGCGGCGAATCGAACAATTGCGAAATCTATACCAATCGGCCATTGCAGAGCTGACCCAAAGCGAAGAAGCATGGAAAAACTATTTGTACTTTGCTTCTTCTACCTATAAATACTCTTTTGATAATTCACTGCTGATCTATAGTCAAAATCCTAATGCCACTATGCTGGCTCCTCTGCCTGTATGGAACAAAATTGGTCGTCGTGTGAAATTAGGAGAAAAAAGTATCGCTGTCTGTGATTTCATACAAGACCATCCTTCGCTTGTTCATTTATTTGACGTAACGCAAACGACAGGACGACAGCTTCCTTCGCTTTGGAACCTAGAGTCCATTGATACAGAGGAGCTTGCGGGACGACTGACTTCTTATGATACGATTCATTTAAGCGAAGCCATTACTAGCTTTTCAAGGGAAGCTACTTTATCAGCTATGGACGAGTTGTTCCAAGATATTGAACTGGATATTCAGGAACATTGGCTAGGTTCCATCCCCTGGCACGGATTAGAACAACACATGCAGGATTTGGTTCAAGACAGTATCCGTTTCCTCGTTCACAGCCGCTGCAAGCTGCCGGAACCGGAAGACGTGGACTTTTCTACCATTGTTCATTTCGATTCGCTGCCTCTTGCCACCCGATTGGGGCATCAAGTGACAACAATAGCCCGGGACATCCTGAAAGACATCGCCCGTCACGTAAAAATCCTTAATAACGAAAGGAGACTCTCTCATGAGCAACAGCAAGCCCAACTTGAATTATCGCGAGATCGACGGCCTTCTGTATCCAAATCTGCAAATCTCGAACGAACCGGAAGCGGTCAGTCAACCGCTAGGACGTTATGGAAGAATGGCGCTGAATTATCTGCGCAACCATCACCCACAACGGTTTCTAATTCTTCAAATGCAAGGCGACCTAATGAAGAAAATGAGCGAAGTCGAACAAGAAGCCTTGAGCAAGATGGAGTCCCTGACCGAACAGCTTCTCCGGCTTCGTCCAATGCCACAAACCGACGACACGCTGGAGAGGACGCGCCATTTGAATCAGGTCAAGGAAACAGCAGAAGAACTGATCTTACACGACATCGTGTTCAAACCGAGACAGCTTCACCCGAACCGTCCCAGAAACCGCTGGAGGGCGGTTCTTTTTTTCCGCCTGATGATGAACGTCGTTCTGCGGAGGAGATGCTGGAAGTTTTGCTGCAACGCAATCAAGACGAGGAAACGTTTAAACCGCGCATCTATCAATTTGTGACCGAGCATCATCCAGTGAAACCTGCTGATCTTGTGCCCGTGCTAAAAAATTTGTACGGTACAGGCGGTGCCAGAGGCGAATTGGGATTTGGTCTGCAAGGCTACATGACAAGTGGCAAAGGCATTGAACTGTCATGGACGGATGTAACTGGCGATCACGAAGCTACGCTCACATGGAACAAAGTTGCCTCCATCTTGCTCACCCTGATTCGGGAAGGACGGTATAGCGAAAGCCTCCCTCCCTTTCCTCCACAGGAGCCGGAATGGACCTTGTTTAGTTATGCCGAACAACTTACAGAAAACAAACAAGAGGAGGTGTTCATTGATAATGTTCAACCTCCTACTGCACAAAGCAGATCGCGCCAAGCTTTATTCTCCGACGGCTCGATTGATGTTGCTACTACCATTGACAACTTGTCGCAAAACTCTACTCCTGCCATTACCGTCTCCACTGCAAGCAACTACCGTTTTGATCCGGCGCATTCTCCTTACGTTTCTGGCCCAAAAGGCAAATACAAGCGCAATGTAGAAGCCATTCGCCTGTTAAAGCAATTAGAGAAGGAAGAACGGCAGGCTACGCCGGAGGAACAACATGTCTTGGCAGGTTATGTCGGCTGGGCGGCTTAGCTAATGCGTTCCATCCCACCGCCGCGGGCTGGGAAAATGAATTTGCAGAGCTAAAACAATTGCTGGATGAAGAGGAATTCGCAACCGCTCGTAATTCCACGATCACTGCATTCTATACGGAACAGACGATAATTCAACCTATCCTTGACACCTTGAAACGCTTCGGACTAAAAGACGGTACAGGGCGAAAGCTGCTGGAACCATCCATGGGTTCAGGCAACTTTTTCTCCGTTCTGCCACAAGAATGGGAAAATGCTGAACTGCATGGTGTCGAACTTGACCCATTAACAGGACGGATCGCCCGCCAGCTTTATCCGACAGCCAACATTCGTCTGCAAGGATTCGAGACTGTAAACTGGAAAAACACCCGTTTCGATGCCATGTTTAGCAATATCCCCTTTAATAACATTCGCGTGTTTGACAAGCATTACAAAAGCAATTATCTCATCCATGATTACTTTTTTATCAAGTCGCTCGATTTGCTGAAGCCAGGCGGTATTTTGGCCTATATCGTCAGCAAAGGCACGCTGGACAAGCAGGATTCCAGCATACGGAAATTACTAGCTCAGCAAGCTGAACTGATCGGTGCCATTCGCTTGCCGAACACCACCTTTCAATCGCTTGCAAGTGCAACCGTAACGACCGATATCATATTTTTGCAAAAACGAGCGGTTCCGATTCGCCTTTCCAATGAGGATTGGCCTGAGTGGGTAGAAGTCGGAATGACAGAGGACGATGTTCCCATTAACCGCTATTACTTGTCTCACCCCGAAATGGTGCTTGGCCGTATGATTTGGGATCGCGGCATGTACGGGCCGGAACAAACCACTGCTTGCGTACCGCTGGAAGGACAGGATTTTCTCCCCGCTTTAAAACAAGCGCTTGATTCATTACAAGCGAATATTCCTTCTTTGCCCTTACAATCGCGGCATCCTCATTTACAAGATTTATCAAATAGTGACGAGCCGGAACGACGCGAAGCGCCCGTAGGCGTTAAAAATTATACTTATGTCGTAGAAGATAACCGGATCTACTACTGCGAAAACGGCGAAATGCTATCGCAAGATATTCAAGGAAAAAAAGCCGAGCGAATTAAAGGACTATGCGAAATCAGGTTAGCGCTGCTGAATGTTATTGACATTCAATCGCAGGAAGACGGATACGATAACGCCGAACTGGCAGCAGCTCAACGTCAGCTTAATCACGTCTATGATCGTTTTGTTCGCTCTTACGGAGCCATAAACGAGCGAGCCAATATCAACGCTTTTGCCGATGACGATCAACTGCCGCTCCTTCGTTCCATTGAAGATTATACTCCCGAGAAAACATGGGTAAAAGCGGCCATTTTCTTTCGACCCACCATCCGCCCGAATCGCCTGCCTGAACATACTGAATCAGCGCTTGAGGCGATGCAAATTTGTCTCAATCAACGACTACGGATTGATTTGCCTTACATCGCTTATCTGTGCAACAAAACAACAGATGAAGTACGAGAGGAACTCGGAGAACGCATCTATCTGAACCCGCAAAAGTATACCGGAGACATAGATGAGGGGTGGGAACTCGATGAAGAATATTTATCCGGTCATGTGAAAGACAAGTTAGCCTATGCCACGCTGAAAGCGAAGGAACATCCTGAACTGTTTACCCGAAATGTAGAAGCGCTGACACGTGTTCAGCCTGCCCCTCTCCTGCCGGGTGATATTGATTTTCGCATTGGCAGTCCGTGGATTCCTGTCCGTTATTACCGAGAGTTCATGTACGAAACGTTTGGAACAGCCAAGGTGTTTCAAAATAGCCAAGCCGTTGATGTTGATTATCTGGAATACACCAATACCTGGCGTGTGTCGGGCAAATCGTTGGAACGGGATTCCATCAAGGTGAACCAGACGTATGGGACGAACCGCGCCAATGCGTATGAAATTTTTGAAAATAGCCTCAATCTGCAAAGCGTTACTGTGCGCGATCCCGTCCCCTATTTGGACGCAAACGGCAACGAACAAGTAAAATATGTGGTCAATGCAAAGGAAACGATGATCGCCCGATCCAAGCAGCAACAAATGCGTGAAGCATTCGCCTCTTGGTTATTTCAAGACCAGAAGCGCGCTGATACATTGCTATCCATTTACAACGACAAGTTTAATACGGTTCGCCCGCGTCATTATAATGGCGATCACCTGACGTTTCCCGGGATGAGCGAGGAAATGGAACTGCGCAAACATCAAAAGGATGTCGTGGCGCGTATTCTCTATTCCGGCACCGCACTGATGGCACATGAAGTAGGAGCCGGAAAAACGGCGGCCATGGTTGCCGCCGACATGACCTTGAAGCGTCTCGGTGTGGTGCAAAAACCGCTGTATTGCGTGCCCAACCATCTCACGGAGCAATGGGCCAACGAATTTATGCGTTTCTTCCCCACTGCAAATATTCTGGTCACCACGAAAAAGGATTTTGCGCTCGCTAACCGTCAACGTTTTGTGTCTCGGATTGCGATGGGCAATTATGACGCCATCATTATTGGACACAGTCAATTTGAGAAAATCCCTATCTCTCGTGAACGGCAGGAGCGATTACTGGAGGACGAGATCCGTAGTGTCTCCCAGATGATTGACCAAATGAAAAAGGAAAAAGGAGACAATTGGAGCATCAAACAGATAGTCATATTTGAGAAAAATTTAAAATCCCGACTTGAGCGACTGGCGAATGAAAAGAAAAAAGATGATCTGTTAACCTTTGAGCAGCTTGGCGTCGATATGCTATTTGTCGATGAAGCCCATGCCTACAAAAACTGCTTTACGTATACGAAAATGCGGAATGTGGCCGGAATTGGCAAATCGAGCAGCCAACGAGCTACCGACATGATGCTCAAGTGTCAGTACTTGCAAGAAATGAATCATGGCCGGGGTGTCGTGTTTGCAACCGGAACACCGATCAGCAACAGTATGTCTGAAATGTACGTGATGCAGCGCTACCTTCAGCCTCACCTTCTAAAAAAGCTCGGACTGGACTTCTTCGACAACTGGGCCGCAACCTTTGGAGAAGTCGTCACCTCCTTGGAAATTACACCGGAAGGCAGTGGCTACCGGATGAAGTCCCGCTTCGCTAAATTCCATAACCTGCCGGAATTAATGAGCCTCTTTCGCCTCGTAGCGGATATTCAAACTTCCGACATGCTGAATCTCCCTACTCCGCAACTCGAAGGGGGAAAACCGACCATCGTTGTCAGTGAATGTACGCTCTATCAGAAGATGATGATGAACGAGTTTGTAGAACGTGCGGAGAAAATACGCAACAACGAGGTTGATGCGACAGAAGATAATATGCTGAAGCTGACACACGAAGCGAAACTCATGTCGATTGATCCGCGACTGGTCAATGAAGAGGCTCCCTCCGATCCCGACTCCAAATTGAATCGCTGTGCCGCTCAGGTTTTTGACATCTGGGATCAGACGCAGGCCGATCGACTCACTCAAACAATCTTCTGCGACAGCGGCACACCAAAACCCGAACAGTTTAATGTCTATGATGAAATAAAAAACCAATTGATGCTTCGTGGCGTACCAGAGCAGGAAATTGCCTTTATCCATGACGCCAAAACGGATGTCCAGCGAGAAGCCTTGTTTGAAAAAGTGCGCCGCGGTGAAGTCCGCATTCTGCTTGGATCGACGCAAAAAATGGGGACTGGTACCAATGTACAGGACCGGCTTATTGCCGCCCACCATTTGGACTGTCCCTGGCGTCCGGCCGACATTACACAGCGTGACGGACGTATCTTACGACAAGGAAACCAGAATGAGACGGTACAGATTTTTCGCTATGTAACCAAGGGAACCTTTGACGCCTACTTGTGGCAAATTCAAGAGCAGAAGCTACGCTATATCTCCCAAGTCATGACAGGCAAAAGCATTTCCCGTTCCTGCGATGATGCGGATGAAACGATGCTGTCAGCTGCCGAAGTCAAAGCAGTGGCCACTGGCAACCCGTTGCTGGCTGAGAAAATGAATGTAGATAATGAAGTTGCTCGATTAAAATTACTAAAAGCCAACTGGCAAAACGAACAAACAGTGCTCGAAAATAAAATTCAAAAAAGCTACCCAGCGATGATCGCAGCCTGCAATGAAAAACAAGAGAAAGTTTTGGCGGATATTCAGACAGCGGAACAACATCGCCAGTCGTCCTTTTCTATTCGACTGGACGGTAAGACTTATGAAGAACGGCCCGAAGCCGGAGAAGTTCTACTTTTGTTGGCAAACATGACTGAGGCAGGACAACCTGAGATACAGATCGGTCAATATTGCGGGTTTCCGCTTTTTCTGTTTCGTTCCGCCTTTGAATCTGTCCATTTGCAAGTACGTGGTGCAGAAACCTACTCCATTCCTCTTGGGGAATCAACACTGGGAAATGTATCACGACTGGAGAATCTGATTGCTAAATTCCCCACAATGCTCCGCGACATCGAACAAAAGCGTGAAGATACCTTGAAGCAGTTGGAAGCTGCTCAAAAAGAAATCGGTAAGCCTTTTGATGAGGATCAGAAATTGCAACAGCTCGTAGCTCGACAGTCCGAAATCAACTCCACGCTGGAATTTAAGGAGCTTCAAGACCAAGGAACGCTTTTGAGTGAGGACTCAGAGGAACAATCGGTCCAAAGCCATGAGATAGAGGCAGAACTGGAAAATTAATATCACTTCCCAGGTCTGCCTCTTCTACTTTTCATATAGGAACTGCCATTGTAAGGTTAATTAATTTCATTCGCAAAATAGATGTTTTTGTCACAGAAATGATCAAAAAAATCAGGCTATACGTACGCCTGATTTCACCTATACCTAGCTATTTTTATTAGCAAAATCGTTTATTTAAGTTGCTTGGTCACATCCATCTTAGCATACAAAATTCTGTGAATTTCCACAACCTGTTCCTTCACAATGTAAAAGACCAGGTATTTATCAATCACCATTCGTCTATATCGAAAACCCATGACTTCAATCGGATATTCTTCACACATAAAAGGAAATTCCTTCAATGTGTTGATTCTATCAATTACCCTGTCATACTGCTTCAGGGCTGTTTCTGGACTATATTCGGACAGGTAATCAATCATATCGCCCAAATCAATTCGGGCAGTGGGAAGCAGCTTAATTTTAAAGCTTTTCAAGGAGTTTATTCCTCATTTCAGATGCTACTTCATCAAAGTCATACCGAACATCCGTTGTTTGGGCTTCCACCGCTGCTTGTTTCAACTTCTCATAAATCATAACATTCAACTGCATCTTTTCATACGTTTCAATGCTCATTACAACCATATCGCCATACCCGTTCTTCGTCAGAAATACGGGTTCGGCAGTTTCATGCACCACTTTGGAAATGTCAGCAAAGTTGTTTCTTAAATCCGAAACGGGTCTTATATGCGGCATGTTCTCACCCCTTCACTCATTTATCATAATTTTATCATAATCACGATATACGTTCAATGAGATGCAGGCATTATACCCATTCCCTACAAATCAATAAATTTTCATTTGTGAAAAAACCTTAGCAACTGCTTCTTTGTCTTCTTTAATCTTTCTAAATACTTTCTTCGTTTCATCATCGGTCAATAATTCTTCAGGAGCAAGCTTTATCATCTGACCATCCATTTTTCTACATTCTATTTCTGACCTTTTTTTGTTCACAACACTTAACTTTTCAGGCTCTAGATTCTCTGCTTCAATTTTGCGAATGACAATATCACCTTTCTTGAATTTATTAATATTTGGATTTTCAGGATGCAATAACTCATAGTTTTCGTTCTTTAAAAACCTGTTTCGTTTGGAAATTTGAACAATAACAAGCAATAATATTATAACCAAGGCTATCACACTAATAACCGTTGGTAAGTTAAACGTTAGTTCAATAGTTTTCAAAGTTGTAATAAATGACATGATGAAAGGTACGGAAGCGGTTATTAAACTGATAATTACGGTCTTAACATTATCTTTCAACAAATCCCAGATGCTTTCTTTGAACAGTTTAGTTATCTTATTCACCCATACCACCCCAATCGTAACCCCAATCTTTCCATTATTATATCGTTTGCACCATAGGATAACAACGAAAAGGAGGCGGTCGAGTGGCGAAGAGCTTACTCTTTACCAAAGATCAAATTGCCCAAGCCAATAGCATTGACCTAATTGAATTCGCCAAATCCCATGGCTACATCCTCGAAAACGGCGGCCGTCGCGCGCTTCATGCGAAGCAAAGCGGCGGCCTTTACTTTTTCCGAGATAGTAACAAATACTATCATTTTTCCACCGACAGCCACGGTGGGCCCATCGACTTTGTCATACAGTTCTTGAACATGGGATTTAAAGAAGCTGTTGCTTACCTTTTGAAAACCGAATTACCTCACTATCAACCACCAACTCAAATAGATAGACTACGTGGCCAACTTATTCTCCCTGAAAGAGCACCTAACTTCAGGCGGGTCGCTTGGTATCTCATTCAAGTTCGGGGCACCGATCCAGAAATCGTTTCTTGCTTGATGCATGAAAAAAAGCTGTATCAACAGGACAAAACAGGAAATTGTGTATTCGTCGCCCACGATATGGATGGAACACCGAGATACTGCTCTCTGCGCGGTATTAGACCAGAGCAATCCTTTAAGCAAGATAGACCATACTCAGATAAGAGCTATCCCTTTCACATTGCTGGGAATAGCCAGAAGGTCTATGTATTCGAAAGTCCTATTGATGCCATGAGCCATGCGACCTTGAAGAAACTAGGTGGTGGTGACTGGAAATCTGATCATCGAATATCGCTGGGTTGCTTGTCTGATCAAGCACTGAATCGATTCCTACAGTATCACACCATCACAGAGATAGTTTTTGGCCTTGATAATGACGAGGACGCTACGTTCCAAAACGGCAGCCCAGCCCCCAACTGGGGACAAGAGGCTGCCTTAAAATTTGCAAAAAAATATGAATCATTAAATTATGTCACTAGTATTGAAACCCCGCTTCTCAAAGACTTTAATGAATATCTGATGTTCATAAGAGAGCAACAAAATACTACAATTCAAGCAGATATTCATTTTGAAAGATAATTTGGCGTTGATTTTATAAAAGGGAACTAATTTTCAATGAATCATCTTTAGCCAGTCTTTCCCCGATCTTAGTAAGTCCATAAATCATTAGGCTCGAGCATAAACATAAGGCGTTGTGGTTTCAGGGTAAATTGCTTTTAAAAGAATTGCTAACTGACCATCATTATCAAAGCTACCAATATTATAATTTGAACCACCTGTATCCGGTGGCACAAATGAAGAGGGATCGATCTCATCAAAATGATTTTTTAATGCATACGCAAGTGCAAATTTCGCCACTGTAGACGTATAATCGAAAAATCCAGTGTCTACTAACTTTTCAGCCACTTCATTTGCATAACGTGACAATCTTATATTTATCAGATCCTCCGCCAATTCTCTCACCTCTCTTCACTAGCGTTGCATAAAAGTAGTGATTAAAAGTTGTTTGAAAATTCAGAATATGTTTTTAGTTCCATTTTCCAAAAGGCAGAACAGGTAATAGAGGTAGCTCTGTCCATTTGGTAAAAATATACAACTAGGTCAACGCAACTAGTGGCACAACATTCTTACGTCTTTCGTCGTCCTGCGGATGTTCGAGTTGGTGGTTTCCTCATCTGTTTTAACCAGTTTTGGAACGGTTTCCACAGCAACACCTTCAACCATCGGTATAGCTGTAGTATCGTATGATGAGTTCCTGTCTCTTGTTTGATCAACACCAGTAAACAGAAGGCAATCAGCGCAATCCACACTTGGTTCATAACCGCTTGTTCACTTGTGCCGTAGAACGATTTAATTCGGACGTGTTGTTTCATCCATTTGAAGAATGTTTCAATGGCCCAACGTTTGCGGTACATGTCACTGATTTCATCTGCATCCAGATCAAACCGATTGGTGAGAATCTGCAAGAGATTCCCTTCCGAATCAACGGTGTGGATTAACCGCAACACATTCTCCATTCGTTTCTGCGGTGTACCAACATAGACCATTTCATCGGACAGTACTGAACTATCTTCAGGAACAGTAAATGCATAAATCGGACGCATGTCGGTATTTTTTTTAGATCGAGTGACGAAAAAGATGCCTTCATCACAATAGCGATCAAACGAAGCATAGTCGATATAACCTCGATCAAACACATAGGTCGTCCCAATTTCATCAATGAGTTCATCCATCTGAGTGCGATCATTTTTCTTAGCAGGTGTGATGACCGCCCTTTCGGGAAGGACATCATCCTGATCCACAAAAACAAGACGAAGATGAACTTTAATGCCTGCTTTCGTTTTACGAAAGGTGGCCCATTGATACTTCTGTAAGCAAAGACCAATAGTTGTGGAATCGATAACTTTAAAATCGTGTTTGTGCTTGAAATGTCCTGCCTGACTTTGGATTTGATTCACTAATTCAGAGAAGACCTGTTCAAGTAATACGGGATCGACTTGATTATGCTTACGACTAAGTTGGGCTGCCGAGATGGAATCTAAACCTAGTTCACTCTGAAATTCATCAGAGAGTACATCATCGGCAATTTCACGCAGTCCGTCTCGCTGATGAAGCTGAGCGTGTAGGAACAACTTCAAATAAGCAAGTGTTGTGAGTTTCTTAACGTACTTATCTTGCTGGGTTAATTCCACTTGTTCTTTAAATTTTTTTGAACAAATGGGCGCTACCCATTTACCAAATGAAGAAAATAAGGTATCCTTGTCCATAGCGAATATCCTTTCGGTGGATTATGGACAGGAACTACCTGCCATTCCATTGTAAAGGATTTTTTTATGTGTGGATGCCTAAACTACAGAAAATTATGAACATTTTGATAAAATTAATGCAACGCTAGTGTTTTCATTTATTTTAATAAAATCCTATCATTTGAAATTCTAGAATAAAGGGTAGAAGTCCACCCAACTGGCAACCCGAACGATGGATCGCAACAAGTGCGAAGCATGTTCGGGTTGGGTACTGTACAAAAGGAGAAGGCTACGGTAAGTCTGAATAGCGAACATCTACAAATCCACTGACATTCGTGCCGAATCCAATATGAGATGCCACACTAGGTGTCAAGTCAATACCTGCTGGATTAAGCACAGTACGTCCGCTTTCGTCTTTTCCATCGTTCCAGTCATCATAAAAAGCTGCTGTGGCCGCAGGAGTTCCCAAGTCCAAATCAGCCCCAAATCTTCTAGGGTTAGTTCCGTCATCAGAATCCCAATAATTATCATTAGTATTCCAAGGCCCCACTTCATCTACCGGTACACTGTTGGCTGCGATATTAGTACTTGGATTATAAACGTTGACTGTGTATTCCGGAGAATCATAATTATCTTCTATCGAATTTGGAATATCGCTCCACCATCCAAGATTGGCAAATTTTACATATTTATCGGGAAGAGCAACTTCATGGGCACCGGAAGTATTTGGGGTGTATTGAGTAGCCTAAACATTAGAAATCCGATCAATATCCGCCTGAATGCTTATTTGACTGTTTCTTTCTTTAAACCAAGCCATCCGATACTCACGTTCACTCTCCCACCATTTCGTTAACCATTCACCAAATGCTTCATATTGGTCGCCCAACATTTTTTCCAATGATCTGTTACGTTGTTCAAAGATTGTTTCAGCCTGCTTATTGAACGACTGCACAGTGATTTTTTGAGCTTGGGTCTGTAATCCTACGGAAGATTGATGTTCTTCCAAGCCCAAATTTTTCAGTGCCGCAACTTGCTCGTCCGACAATCTCAAACTGGCCTGAAGATCAGCAATATCCTTCTCCAGTTTTTGATCCTGAGTCCAAAACAGATAGTAAAGAAGCTCTTTGTTTTTGGTTAGCGCACTGTCCTTTTCAATAACTTCAGGCGCTTTTCCTAAAACGGTAGAACCTGATGCAAAAAGTGCAACAACTAGCGTTAACAATAGAAAAAGTGTGAATCTTCTTCTCATTTTAGTGATCTCCTTTCTCACCTTTTAGTTTACTTTGTAACGAACCGATATCGACTGACTACATATATTCCAGAATTACCTTCCTTACTAGGCTGAATAAGTTCCAATTCAACTACGCTTTGATCCATTACAGTATATTGAACGACTAGCTTGGAATCTTCTTCTGTAATGACTTTGGAATCAACGGATTCATCAACTTCTATTTCCATTGAGTTTAAAAACTCACGAGCTACTTGCCTCCATTCCAATGCACCTGGCTTATGACCTTCATCAACCTCTTTTTGGAGCTGATTTACTTCATTCTGAGAATACTCTGTGCTTATCCAATCAGCAGCAACCTCTGCTTCGCTACAACCCATTAGAAAGGCAAGTAATGAAATAGCCATAATAATCGAAATAGCACGAAACTTCATCGGTATTCCCTCCCTAAAACTTGATAGCCGAAATACTTAATTTCACGGGCAATACGCGATGTAGACTCATCACAACCCCTGTTTCAATAATACTTGTGAAAAATCCCCTCCTTTCCTAGTGGCTACTCCTGTCTATGTACAAAGCAATTATATGTTTTATAATAGAATCTAGGCTGTTTGCTTTGTATAACATAGCAAAGTGCGTATAGAGTCGATTTCCGGTTACCGCTATAAAGATACATGGAAGTCGACTCTTATTTATTGCAACAAGATACCAGAAAACTATTACCTGGTATTCTTGATACAATCGTTGCAGAATTTAAGTAGCAATACTTCGAATGACCCCAAAATGCTCGCGGCTTCCACATACATGTTGATTTTAGCAACCACGAAATTCTGTCTGATACATGACATCACAAAAGATCATCACATTCATTAGTTTGATTACAAATAAATTTGCTGGTTTCAAGCACCGCCCAAAATATGTGAGTACTAGAATGTAAGAGTGGAAATTCCTCCTATAATAAAAACACTTCAACTGCTAGTTTTCTTACGCTTCTCTGGAAATATTTTTTTATGGAAATCTTGATGAAATAGGGCAAACATTCTGGTACTAACAAGCCGTGTCGTGTCAGCTATGCGCGAGGAACTTTCACCCGTTAGATCTATGCCCTGCCAAGCGTAAAGAAATCAGCTCTAGTTGGAGCTGGTTTCTTTTTTCTTGTGGAATTGAGTTATTTATATCCAAGCGAAGACAGACGAACAACATCTCCCGTAGACGCATCAATATAAATTAACGTTTTCTTATTGGGGTAGTTAGGCTCCTTTTGTTCTGTACCTTTCGGCCCTCTTGCCTCAACAACCGCCCCATCAAGTGTAACCAACCAAATTGGACGATTGTCGGTTCCATCAACTTTATTCGTATACAATACGAACTGCGCTGTTGCTGATTCTGCTTTCTTCGCTAAATCAGTCCGATGGGCCTTAGCTTTTTCAATGGCCTCATCTTCTGTAATGTAGGCTTTTTCAGATTGTGGCTCGGAGAAAAAAATTTGTTTGGATTGGAGAGTCGCATCCACTTGCTGGTCTCCGGTTGAAACCAAATTAGGTACTGCTGCTGCACCATCGTCACCAGCCTCTTTAGCCGATACCTGCTGTAAGGTGAACAAAAATGCAACGGTTAAAATAACGCCCAGCATGATATACCAAAAACGCGCATTGCCTTTAACTGTCATCGCTCTTACCTCCCTTTATCATTTAGACTGCTTCTTTATCAGAAATGTTGCAAAATTTAACTGTACCTGTTGTCCCATTGTTCAAACGTGTTATCGCCTGGATCAGCATTATTCCTTTGATGACTTAAATCTTCGTACACGTTAGTTAGAGAAGCATTGCTCCATGTTCCACTGGTACTCTTAACCTTTAGTAAGACATGGTAATCGGGTCTGTAACTGTTCCAGGACTTTGATCGTCGGTACTATCGTGAATTTCACCGAAAAATTGAGCGCTTTGGGCAGTCCATCCAAGATCATTTGTATGGTTAACTGTAGCTTTGCTACTACCATCAATATAAATTGTCCACGTATTCCCTGTTCGTTCTACTTTATAAGCATACGTTGAATTTGGGGAAGCAACGGATGTTTCTTCGTGAAGAAAGCTATCCCCGTTATACTGATAAAAATGCCAGTTTGAAGATTGATCCCAATGTCTACCCCACCCTGCTTGAATATATTCGCTAGAACCTCCCCCTGCGACCATTACCCAAACAGATGCGTCATTTCCGACGTCCTGAAGAACATCGCATTCAATATTACCGCTTGCTCCATAATAGTTACCGGTTTGTAACCCGCCGTTAAAGTACCAGCCTGACACCCCCGCAAATGCCTGACTAGGAAGAAGAACAATTGCGAAACAAATCAAAGCAATAAACATCACTTGTTTTTTCATTTGTTGTCCTCTCCTTTCAATAAAAATTCAACGTTTTTGGAACTGGTTGAACTAAATGACCATTGAACGACCCATACAACTGAATTCTTGTGAGCATTTTAGTATAAGACTCAAGCATTTAACATTGAAGAAATAACTCCCTCCTTTCCCAATGACTACCCCTTATACTATGTACAAAGCGATTATAAAGTTTATAATAGAATCTAGGCTGTTTGCTTTGTATAACATAGCAAAGAGCGTACAGAGTCAATTTCCAGTTACCGCTATAAAGTTACATGGAAATTGGCTCTTATTTATTGCAACAAGATACCAGAAAACTAATTCACTATTACCTGGTATTCTTGATACAATCGTTACAGAATTTAAGTAGTAATACTTCGAATGACCTCAAAATGCTCGCGGCTTCCACATACATGTTGATTTTGGCAACCACGAAATCCAATCTGATACATGACATCACAAAAGATCATCGTATTCATCATGTTTGATTGCAAATAAACTTGCTGGTTTTCAAGTAACGCCCAAAATATGTGAGTACTAGAATGTAAGAGTTGAACCAACTCCTCCTATAATAAAAACACTGCAACTGATAGTTTTCTTACGCTTCTCTGGTAATATTTTTTTAATGGAAATCTTGATGAAATTGGGCAAACATTCTGGTACTAACAAGCCCTGTCGTAATACCACACAACGAAACTGGTCGCGCTACGCTTGCCGAACGGTGTCCGAATTCGGCAGCAGGTGGTTTCGGCAAGGAAGAGATTTGTTGATTGACTAGCCTTGGCTTGGATAAATCGGCATATCTAGGATAATTGAATGCTCAGATCAGCGATGGTTGTTTTCCGAAACCATCGCTGTTTCCATTTTTCACACTTCCCCGCCTTATTCCAACATTAATTTCGTTCATTGCAGCATTCCAATGAATTTTGTCCATAGGCAGCCATGCTGTGCTAAAACAATGTTTTCTATGGCGCTGTACAGTTCGCTCAATATATACACACTTAACCCCTTCACATCTTACACATATTTTGAAGCAATTCATCGAAACTTTTGATAATTTGTTATCAACTTTCAACAGTAAAACCATAAGATTATATACTTTTGAAGTGTTTATAATTGTAAGAACCTTATTTAAATTTGAAGGAGGAATTGTATTGGTTAAACCAGTTAAGGTTGTATGTTGCTTTTTGCTCAGTGTTGTAATTAGTCTATCTTTTTTGTCATCCTTAGGCGAAGCGAAATCTATTTCTAGCGACACCGTTTCATCTGTGCAGTTATTCTATTCAATTTTATTGAGCCGTTTGGTATTTTTGACCCTGACCATGATTACTTAGATGAAGGTATCAACATTTTAGAACAACTCCCTTCCCAAACTAAAGCGAGAATAACTGGGAAAACATATGCAAGTCAGGAAGTTGATTCTATCGGCATCACTTTTATCTTGCAGCGATGGACAGGTTCTGAATGGGTTAACGTGACTGATCCAGTTGAGCGCAGCGCCACTAACAAGGATTCATATACTACAAGTGTCACTTGGAATGTTACGGAGGGGTATTATTATCGTGCCAAGACTATTCACTGGATACAGCAGGGTACTACATACGAACAAGGTGAACGAGTTAGTTCTTACATTCTTATCGGATCTTAGAAAAATCATCCCGAATCCAAAACCGGATTCGGGATGTTTCTTTCTCAATATATAATATTATTAACAATCTGAATCAATGTTTCTTCATTTTCTCGTCCTATTACATGGACATATATATCGGATTGTAGTAACTCAATTTTATTCAAGCCGTCCTCTGTTAATGTCAAATATGCTTCACCTGCAGGAAGTTGAATGGTTTTAATTATTCCTCCCGAACGATTGGCTCCTGAACCGATAGTTGAGTTGTCAATCAGTTTTTTTAAGAGTATCCGTAAAATTTGTTCTTCTTCATTTTGATAAATAAATTCGACTTGATTAGATTTAACCTCTGCTCCAGACTCAGTAATCTCAATTCGTAAAAGCGAATAGGAGGGAGGAATGAAGTTCAACTTTGGTACATCAAAATTTAGCATCTCTTCAAGCTGCTCTACAGAAATCTCAAGTATATTAGCATCGGTTTCACTTGAAGTAGAGTCTTGAGGCGTTGATAATGTATCCTTTGGCGGCTCTGTCTTTGGCTCCGTTTTAGAAGAATCCTGGTTTCCAAAAAAAAATGACATAATTTGATTCGGTAATTCCTTTACCGTCTGATAAAAAGGAGTAAATGCTTTAACTACAGTTGGTGTGCTGAATAATGTGGCCCCGATTATGAATGAAATAACTGCAACGGTCACGAAACGAAATCTTAAACGAAATTTTTGTTTTCGATGCAAGCGTTTCTTTACTTGTAGCCACGATGAATCAATATTAGGCTTGAGGGTGGTCGGAGCTTCCTTAATTGTATCGTCAATCAATTGATCCAGTTCCTTATCGTCCATTTTCGTTCATCCAATCCTTGATTTGTTTTCGCAAAGCGCTTCTTGCACGATGAAGCTTTTGTTGAATAATTTCTGTCAATGTTTGAAGCTCATCAGCAATTTCTTGATAGGAGTATTGTTTTTGCCACCGCAACTCAATCAATATTCTGTATTCAGGTCTCAAATTATCTAATGAAGCTACTATAAATTCTTTTAACAGTTTGCTCTCAACTTGTTTTTCAACAGATTCGGCAGAGGGCGAAACCACATTCAATATAAAAACACTATCCAGGTCGCTTTCCTTACGAATTTTTTTTAACTTCCGCAAATAATTTAATGCCACATTTCGAGTGGTAAGCTTTAGCCATGCTTTGCAATGATTTATATCCTCCGTATAAGGCTTTTTCTTCAGGGATTTTAGAAAAGACTCCTGAATGACATCTTGTGCAAGATCATAATCCTGAATAATATATAACACCATGTTATAGGTCAAAGAGTAAAATGAACGGTAAACCTGTCGTTGTGCAATCTCATCCAATAAATAAAAGTCTGGTGAGATGAGTTGAAGCAAATATTCGTCAGAATACTCCATTAACTATATCATTCCCTTAGATTTATGAGATAGGCACTGTTGCCTTTGTATGAGAGAATGTATATTTTGTGAGTCAAAAGTAGGTCAAAAAATGACAGTGCTTGAAAAAAAGAAAAACATCTGAACACTCTATAAGATTGGTCAGGCAACCAATCCTACTAGAAGAAGTGTTACAGATACATACTCAGTATACCAATATTAATTTTCATTTTCCAGATGTAGTAAACAAACAGATTAGCTGCCAACGAGACATTAAAAGGCTAGGTATCGATTTCTGTCTTTCAGATATTCTAGTCCCTCGTTTTGTGTACATTCGTTCATTCACGCATTTGTAAAAGAGCGGTTGAATGACCATTATGTACGAACAAGTTCCATTTGCTTATATCCCTTCGCAAGAAAGATGAGCAAGGCCCTCCTCTACCTTTCCCGGTCTTCAACAATTCGCCATAGAAGTGTTTCAAAATTGTTCTACCGACAAATTCTTTAGAAACCCTTTTCGGACAGTTGGTTGCATTTTCCACCCCTACTTCCTATTTAGTTATAAGAACTAGAATAGGGGTGATATTAAATGAATGTCAATGAAGAAATGAAAGAACTTGTCGGACGAGCCTTCATTAGTTACGCCAAAAAATGCCTGAAGTATGCTAGAAAGGACTATTACATGAAAGAAAACCGTGAACTATATCGGTTAACCTTTCTGAGTGATCTGCCTTTTGATATTGGCATTCTTAACATGCCCTCTCACCTTTATCCAAGTGAGGATTATATCCTGTTACTCCAAGCGGGCAGCAAACTGAAATTAAACGCTAATGAAAAAAAGATTCTATTTATGAAGTTCTTTGAAGACATGACAGATAAGGATATTGCAGAGGTTCTTGGCATCACCAGACGAGCGGTAAGCAAGTCAAAGGCACAGCTTTTAATAAAATTGCGAAAATATATGATGGATTAACTTACATAGGAAAGGAACATGACAACTTCAACAGCTTAGCATTTTTCTATGTTAGTTGCGGGGAGGTATAATCATGCAGCAAATTTTCTTCCTTCTTGTGGAGGCCAAAAAAGGCAATCCAGATGCAGAAGCTCAACTGTTATGCAAGTTTGAACCGCTTATTTATAACCTTTAACAACAGCATGGCTTATTTGACGAGGACTGTAAGCAACATTTGACCATAGAATTTATCTTGGCTGTTCGTCGTTTCGATCTCAGTCGTTATTTAAAAATACAAGCTTAAAGAAAAAAATTTAAAATGGGAAAGCCGAGGTTGCTTTTTACTTCTGCTCTCCCATTTCTTATATAGAGGAGACAACTTTAGCTATTAATGCCTCTCTATCATAATATAGCCGTTCATTGAAACGGATAAAAAACATTATTTTGGCGGAGGGTTCCCCATACTCGAATAGTCTCCCCTTGCAAGCTCACGGGGTGGAGGGTATTTTTGTACGAGAAAGCTCCTGCCTGTCCGGAACAATGGAGATGAGAACAGAGCCTGTGTACAACAACTCCTCTTCTTAGGTATCGCCGAACTGTGAATCATCCTCGAAACGTACAGGTAAGTGCAGTCCATGCGCCTTCTTCACTGCGAACGGCAATGCGGCCGCCCGCCTGCTCGATGATACTTTTGGCAATCGCCAAACCAAGACCAAAACTGCCGTCTTCATGCTTGCGGGAAGCGGCCGCCCGATAGAAGCGATCAAAAACATGCGGCAAATCCCCAGCCGGAATGCCTGAACCCGTATTGGCAATCTCCAATTGAATGTGCGACTTGGCTTTGGAGAGCGAGACGTGAATGTTGCCGCCTTCATTGGCATATTTCACCGCATTATCCAGCAAGATCAGGAGTACATGCCGGATGCCTTCTTCCTCTCCTTTGAGATGAACATCCGCAGCGATGGCGTGTGTAAAGACAATCTGTTTCCGGACGGCTGCCGCTTCAAATGGAGCGAGAGCATCGCTTACCATGCGGCTGAGATCAAATGTCTTCACATGGGGTTGATGATTCTGGTCTTCCAGCCGTGCCAGCCTCAACAGATCATGGATCAGGTACGTCATGCGATCGATGCCTCTTTGCATATAGTCCAGCCACTTCAATTGGCTTTCTATCGTTTCTTTCCTGTTTTCATAAAGCACCCCAAGGTTGACATTCAGTATCGAAAGCGGCGTTTTCAGTTCATGCGAGGCGTCCGACACAAATTGCTTTTGCTTGTTCCAAGCTTCTCGCAGGGGACGAACAGCCCGATTTGCAAAGCCATAGCTGATGAGAAAAAGCACGATAAGCACGCCCCCTCCTACGGCCAGCAGCGTATTTCTTAATCCGGACAAGGAGGTGTAGCTTTCCGTCACATCTAGAAATGTGATTTTATTCAGCGCCTCCAAATGCGAAGAAAGACGGTTGTACCGTACATCTGCATCAGGCGTGACAGGAACGATTTTATACCGCCATTGCCTGCCTTGCCAGCTGATAGGGGAACGGTCGCTCTTTTGATTCAGAGCTTGCCGCGCCGCTTGCTCGTAGACATGATCCGACAACCCGAATGTAGAATGAATGGATACAATACGGCCGCTCGAATCGATGTCCAAACTGAACATTTCAGAGGTCTGAACGACAATGGAGCCGTTCGGAGGCAGCGAGTCCGACACTTCCACTTTGATATTCCCGGAAACGCTGTCCTCGCCTATGGAAAACTCAACGGTCGGCAACGCTTTTAACCTGCTGTCAATGTCCGATAACACTTTACTGGACGTACTCCAATAAATCGCCACAAACGCCGCGACGATTACAGCGCCTGTAACGGACAAATTAAACCATAACATGGCGTTTCGCAGCTTATGAAACATATGCGCTCAGTCCTTTTCGGTGCGCAACACATACCCGACATGCCGAATCGTTCGGATCGAAGCCTGTGTGTGAAGTTGAGCCAATTTCTTGCGCAACAATGAGATATGGATTTCTACACGATTGCCTTCCGCTTCTGTATCGTATCCCCAAAGCTTCTCGATCATGTTCTCCTTGGACATGATACGGGGACTGCTCTTGATCAGCATTGCCAGGATTTGCGCTTCTTTCAGCGGCAGCAGGATCTCTTGACCGTAACAGGAACACGTGAGCGTCTGCAGATCCAGGCGCAAGTCTTCATAGGTCAGAACGCCGTCCGGAATCCATGTCGGCGTTCTCCTTCCCAAAGCGCGTATACGCGCCAGCAATTCTCCGGGATGAAAAGGTTTGGCCAAGTAATCGTCAGCGCCGAAATCCAGGCCTTGTATCTTTTCTTCCGGGGCGTCTCTGGCCGTTAAGAGGATAACAGGAATCGCGATCCCTTCGCCGCGCAGCCTGCGCAGCACCTCAATCCCATCCAGCTTGGGCAGCATAATGTCCAGCACGATCAGATCATAGATGCCGGTGAGCGCGCAATCCAGTCCGTATTCGCCATCCTGCGCCAAATCGACACTGTAATGATGCTTCCTCAGTATTTGCATAATGGCTTCGGCTATATAGATTTCATCTTCAATCATCAGTACTCGCATCGTTTCCATTCCTTTTTCTATCCTCATCTTCATTATAGACCATTTAATTCAACTAAAACCCATTTTGCATGTTGACCTTATCCGATCAAAAGATGAAGAGGCTGCAACGCAGCCTCTTCATCCCCATCCCATTCCGGACCTTTATCTATCTCGGCCGCTCTCCCGTCAGGTCGCCCAATGTTATTGGGTTTATCGGGATTTCCGTGCAACTAACGAACTGCGGCTTCTGACTCCGCGGTTACGCTGAGCGTTCCTTTACCATCATCAAAGCTGATCGCAAATCCTTCGGGAACGTCCAGGCTCCAGGTTTTTCCACCATCCGTGGAGTAATACGTTTTGCCGTCCTCTCGAACTTCTACCGCAATGCTGCTCTCTGTCTCGGCACCTGTAGCTACTTCCAATTTATTATCGCCTAAAGCGCCTTCGCTGGCTATCCGTGCAGTTACTTCATCGGAAGACACGCCAATGGTTCCTTCTCCTTCGTCCAGGATGATCGCAAATCCTTCAGGGACGTTCAGGCTCCAGGTTTTGCCCCCGTCTGTCGAGTAATACGTTTTGCCGTCCTCCCGAGTCTCTACGGCAATGCCGCCTTCCACTTCGGCAATCGGAGTTGTTTCCACCTGTCCTGCCGGCGAGACGTTTGTGACAAGCGCATTTTTGCCGTCGGCTGCGAAGGCAGCGCCAGTACCCAATGTCGCCAGCAGGGCAGCCGTTGCAATCACCTTCACCGCCTTGCTCTTAAATATACCTGCTTCATTTTTCTTCATCATCTCCACGTTGAAATCCTCCATTCCTTGTGTTGTAAGCAGCTGTCTTACAAGTCCCACTATATCATCGGCAGCTTTAGCGAACCTTTAGTTGCATTACAAAAATTTATCCTGGCTATTCGGCGTTTTGAATTAAATCGATAAAAAAATAGGAAAGCAGAGGTTGCTTTTTGACTTTCGCTTTCCCATTTCTTTATGTAGAGGGAGTCAGATAATTGGTCTCTCTAATAATCCATATTACTGCTCATTGAAAACTGAATATTTGCCGTTCCAAGTACGTTCCTCTTGTGCCTGTAACAGGGAAGCGACGATAGCGGATGCGCCAAGACAATCCATGATGTTGTTTAACAATATGGATTTGAGCGATTTTTTCCGCTTTCAATCAGCCTGTGGTGGGCTGATCGCCAAGACCCGCAAGAGGGTATCATGATACTTCTGCCTGGCCAGCGTCACTGCATTGGGGGCAGCCCGCTCGGATGAGGGGGAGCTTCGCAAGAAGCTATGTGCGGACTCACCACCCGCAGCTTGGAACGCATTCTTTTGTTATACATAATCCTTAATCCTTGTATTTGAAAGGAGCTGTCGTGTTTATGCAAATCGACTCTGGTATTCCATCGGATACATTAAAGACTTATTCGCACATGTTTCAGGATTACCCATACGTCGTCAATGTCGTTCAAATGTGTGAAATGCTCGGATGGATTAGCACCAAGACTGGATATAAACTTTTACAGGCCAACAAAATCAACCACTTCAAAATAGGCAGAGCGTATAAAATCCCCAAAGCCGCTATTATTGCTTATCTCCACAGTATTATGACTCATCAACCGATTTCCCACTGTGACGCTTTAGTGCATTGAATCATCTATTCTACTATGGTATATTTAAAGTGTCAATGGTGGGATCGGTGCTGCTAACCAAGGAGGTATTAAAACATGGTTGCAGGCCACCTACAGGAGAAAAAAGGTCTTTTTTACATTGTTCTAAATTATAAGAACGAGGAGGGAAAGCGAAAAAGTAAATGGCTCGCTACGGGCTTGCCCGTCAAAGGAAACAAGAAAAAAGCGGAATCCCTGCTCATGGATGCCCGCAGAAATTTTGAATTAATGCCAAATGAAGAAGCCGAAAAAGTACAGGAAAAACAAATCATCGTAGAAAACACAGATGTTGACCAGACCTTATTTGCAGACTACATGCTGGATTGGCTTGAAACGGTGAAGCATAGGATCGAACTCATCACATATATCTCGTATGTTAACGCAGTAAAAGGACGTATCGTTCCTTACTTTCGAGAAAAAGGCACTACACTCCAGGAATTAAAACCACATCACATTCAGGATTTTTATAGTCATGCCTTAAATGAATGGAAAGTTAGTGCTAACACAGTCATTCATTATCATGCCAATATCCGTTCAGCACTTCAGCAGGCGTTCATTACGGATCGAATTTCTTCCAATCCTGCCGACAAGATCATTCGTCCGAAGAAGGAACCATTTGTAGGCAGCTCATACAGCGCTTCAGAAGTCAATCAACTTTTGGAAATTGTAAAAGGCACCAAGATTGAACTAGCTGTGATTCTGGGAGCCTTTTATGGATTAAGGCGAAGTGAAGTGGTGGGACTAAAATGGTCTGCCATTGATCTGGTCAATAAGACCATCACGATCAAGCATACCGTCACGTCTGGTTCTCTGGATGGGAAGCTGATCACGATTGAGAAGGATCGAACAAAGAACAAGGCAAGTCTTCGTACGCTGCCCCTTGTCGATGCTTTCTATGACCTTCTGGTGCAAATGAAGGAGCAGCAGGAAATCAATCAACAACTCTTCAAAGGTTCTTACTGCAAGGATTATATCGGTTATATTTATGTGGATGCCATGGGAGATCGAATCAAACCCAATTATATCACCCAACATTTTGCCCTTGTGCTGAAGAAGAATGGCATGCGTCATATCCGGTTTCACGATCTTCGTCATAGCTGTGCAAGCCTGTTGTTGGCCAATGGCGTCAGCATGAAGGAAGTTCAAGAGTGGCTGGGACATAGTGATTATTCCACCACAGCCAATATTTATTCGCACTTGGAGTACAGTTCCAAAGTTTCTTCAGCCAATACGATGAATGAAGTCATCAAAATATAAAAAAAGCCCATTAGAATTAAATCTAATGAACTGTTGGTTATTAATGTGGTACCGGTGAGAGGACTCGAACCTCCACGGATCTCTCCAAACGATTTTGAGTCGTTCGCGTCTGCCATTCCGCCACACCGGCTTATTCTCTTTTCTTTGCGCCCTATTTCAGCTAGCAAAGATGGCGCGGCCTAAGAGATTCGAACTCCTGACCTTTTGATTCGTAGTCAAACGCTCTATCCAGCTGAGCTAAGGCCGCATGTTCTTGCTTGTGATTTGTGGAGGCGCCACCCAGATTCGAACTGGGGGTAAAGCTTTTGCAGAGCTCTGCCTTACCACTTGGCTATGGCGCCAAATTAATTATGGAGCGGAAGACGGGAATCGAACCCGCGACCCTCGCCTTGGCAAGGCGATGCTCTACCGCTGAGCCACTTCCGCATAGTTAATATTGTTTATAAATAAATGGCTGGGGATCAAGGATTCGAACCTTGGAATGACGGAGTCAAAGTCCGTTGCCTTACCGCTTGGCTAATCCCCAGCGTCATGTTTTAATGGGGCGATCGATGGGACTTGAACCCACGAATGCCGGAGCCACAATCCGGTGCGTTAACCACTTCGCCACGACCGCCATATTCTATTAATCTTCCTTTGGCAGGGGCAGCAGGAATCGAACCCACACCAAAGGTTTTGGAGACCTTTGTTCTACCTTTAAACTATGCCCCTATAGGAATGGTGGGAGATGATGGATTCGAACCACCGAACTCGTCAGAGAACAGATTTACAGTCTGCTGCGTTTGGCCACTTCGCTAATCTCCCTTACAATGGTGCCGCCTAGAGGACTTGAACCCCCAACCTACTGATTACAAGTCAGTTGCTCTACCAATTGAGCTAAAGCGGCATATGTAATGAATATCATGGTGGCTCGGGACGGAATCGAACCGCCGACACGAGGATTTTCAGTCCTCTGCTCTACCGACTGAGCTACCGAGCCCAATCGTTGTCGTAGATGGCGGAGCTGACGAGATTCGAACTCGCGATCTCCTGCGTGACAGGCAGGCATGTTAGGCCTCTACACCACAGCTCCATACAACAAAAGGGACTTCTTTTTTGGTTGCGGGGACAGGATTTGAACCTGTGGCCTTCGGGTTATGAGCCCGACGAGCTACCGAACTGCTCCACCCCGCGTCATCATATCTTCCAATTCATATATTGGTATAGTTATATGGTGGAGGATGACGGGATCGAACCGCCGACCCTCTGCTTGTAAGGCAGATGCTCTCCCAGCTGAGCTAATCCTCCATTTATTGGTGACCCGTAGGGGATTCGAACCCCTGTTACCTCCGTGAAAGGGAGGTGTCTTAACCCCTTGACCAACGGGCCATAATCTATATCTATAATAAGAGTGCTGGCGGAGAGCTAGGGATTCGAACCCTAGATACCGGATTAGGGTATACACGATTTCCAATCGTGCTCCTTCGACCACTCGGACAGCTCTCCATACTGGCTCCCCGAACAGGACTCGAACCTGTGACAACTCGATTAACAGTCGAGTGCTCTACCGACTGAGCTATCAGGGAACGCTAAAATATTATAATAGCTTGAACAGCTATTTGAAGGTTTACACCCTCAAAACTGGATAGAAAGTTTCTCATCTTACGAATCATTTAGGATAAGCCCTCGACCGATTAGTACTGGTCAGCTCCATGCATTGCTGCACTTCCACCCCCAGCCTATCTACCTCGTCGTCTTCAAGGGGTCTTACTACTTGGGAAATCTCATCTTGAGGGGGGCTTCACGCTTAGATGCTTTCAGCGCTTATCCCTTCCGTACTTGGCTACCCAGCGGTGCTTCTGGCGAAACAACTGGTACACCAGCGGTACGTCCATCCCGGTCCTCTCGTACTAAGGACAGCTCCTCTCAAATTTCCTACGCCCGCGACAGATAGGGACCGAACTGTCTCACGACGTTCTGAACCCAGCTCGCGTACCGCTTTAATGGGCGAACAGCCCAACCCTTGGGACCTACTTCAGCCCCAGGATGCGATGAGCCGACATCGAGGTGCCAAACCTCCCCGTCGATGTGGACTCTTGGGGGAGATAAGCCTGTTATCCCCAGGGTAGCTTTTATCCGTTGAGCGATGGCCCTTCCATTCGGTACCACCGGATCACTAAGCCCGACTTTCGTCCCTGCTCGACTTGTGGGTCTCGCAGTCAAGCTCCCTTCTGCCTTTACACTCTTCGAATGATTTCCAACCATTCTGAGGGAACCTTTGGGCGCCTCCGTTACGCTTTAGGAGGCGACCGCCCCAGTCAAACTGCCCACCTGACACGGTCCCTTCGCCCGATTCAGGGCGACAGGTTAGAACTCCGATACGATCAGGGTGGTATCCCAACGGCGCCTCCACACAAGCTGGCGCTCATGCTTCCTAGGCTCCCACCTATCCTGTACAGATCGTACCAAAGTCCAATATCAAGCTGCAGTAAAGCTCCATGGGGTCTTTCCGTCTTGTCGCGGGTAACCTGCATCTTCACAGGTATTAAAATTTCACCGGATCTCTCGTTGAGACAGCGCCCAATTCGTTACGCCATTCGTGCGGGTCAGAATTTACCTGACAAGGAATTTCGCTACCTTAGGACCGTTATAGTTACGGCCGCCGTTTACTGGGGCTTCGGTTCATAGCTTCGGCTTACGCCTAACCATTCCCCTTAACCTTCCAGCACCGGGCAGGCGTCAGCCCGTATACGTCGTCTTACGACTTTGCACAGACCTGTGTTTTTGCTAAACAGTCGATTGGGCCTTTTCACTGCGGCCCCCTCGGGCTATTCACCCTACCGGGGCACCCCTTCTCCCGAAGTTACGGGGTCATTTTGCCGAGTTCCTTAACGAGAGTTCTTCCGCGCGCCTTAGCATGCTCTGCTCGCCTACCTGTGTCGGTTTGCGGTACGGGCACCTTCGTCTCACTAGAGGCTTTTCTTGGCAGCCTGAACTCATGACCTTCGCTACTGCAATTTTCGCTCCCCATCACAGCCCAGCCTTTCGATGAGCGGATTTGCCTACTCACCAGCCTCACTGCTTGGACGGACATCCATCAGTCCGCGTCACTATCCTTCTGCGTCACCCCTTCGCTCAAACAACTACGGTGGTACAGGAATTTCAACCTGTTGTCCTTCCACTACGCCTTTCGGCCTCGCGTTAGGTCCCGACTTACCCTGAGTGGACGAGCCTTCCTCAGGAACCCTTAGGCTTACGGCGGATAGGATTCTCACCTATCTTTTCGTTACTCATACCGGCATTCTCACTTGAATACAGTCCACCACTCCTTACGGTATGACTTCAACCCGTATTCAACGCTCCCCTACCCAATTCGTAGGCTTCACTTCAACTTCGATGGTTTGTGTTTAGCTGAAGAACATACATTTAGTCGAATTCTTGAACAACCTTAGCGGTTGATTTCGACGAATGTTAATCGTCGCTAAACACTTCTTCAAAGAAGAAGTGAAACCTACGACTTGCCATAGCTTCGGCGGTGTGTTTAGC
>NZ_CM170151.1:950000-1462500 GCF_057221655.1 Paenibacillus sp. plas6
ATGATTCTTGGGACAGGTGGTATATTGCTATTTGGGGACGTTGGTAAAATAATTGCTGCAATCTTCTTAGTTATTGGAATGATAGCACTCTTTATTAGCGTTGCAATCTACTTCTGGGCAGGGATGATGTCTACTAGTGCAACAATGCTGCAATGTCCTGAATGTAATCGCCCTACTAAGATGCTTGGTAAAACAGATCGTTGTATGTATTGCAAAACAATACTAACGCTTGATCCCCAGCAAGCTACAACTGGAGTCGAAGAAGCCAATGCATAGTAGGCTTACATTAACGCTAACAGACACATATAAAAATACATAAATATTAAAAAAGCAAGTGAACGAGTAAAATTACCGTTCACTTGCTTTTTTTAATAAGAAATTACGAATGAAGTTCATTATGAATAACTGACCAAATCTCCGGCTTGGCAAATGCTCTCTGCCAAGAAGCAACTCCTGCGAGTTTATATTTATGGACCAGTGCAATACGAGCTTTGAGCGATGTTTCATCCTCAATCCAAATTCGTTTCTTAATCTCATCTTCTTTATACTCTACATAATTTTGACCTGCCTCGTCATCTAATGTCGGCGTAAGCTTGTACTGCGCAATAATTTCATCTACTTTCGCCATACCTACTGCTTTAGAGCTGACCTTTATACTGCCGTCTTGCTGCTTTTCCTCAGACCAAACGCGTGTATAAAGCGGCATGCCAAGTACTAGTTTTTCAGCAGGTACTTGATCTTCTTCTATTATGCGAGTTATCGAACGTTCAACCCATGGGATCGAGGCCACTGAACCTGCTGTTGGACTAGATGCCCAATGCTCATCGTAGGCCATAACCATCATATAATCAACAAGCTTGCCTAGTGCAGCACGATCTAAAAAGGCTGACCACATTTCACTGTTCGATTTCGGGGTAACGTCAATCGAAACAACTAAACCTTGCTCATGCATGATTGGCATCATTTCTTTTACAAATTGCACGAGATTTTCTTTATCTTCGGTATAAACATTTTCAAAATCGATATTAATTCCGTCCAAATGATATAGCTCGGCAAAAGCAACGAGCTGCTGAATCATATAGAAACGCTTTTCCGTGCTCGAAAGCACTTCAGTAGTTTGGTCAGGCTCGAAGCCATTGCTAAACAAAGCCCATACTTGATAACCTCGATCATGTGCCCATTTTACATATTCATGCGTTGCCTTTCCTTTGATTTTACCATCTCCATTTACAAGCTCGAACCATGTTGGACTTACAACATTGACACCTTCCATCTTAGGCATGGACGCTAAATCAGGCTGCTTATTATATATCGCTTCCCAGATTAGATTAATCTTTTTCCCAGCCAAATCATGCTTTAATCCTTCATACGGCTCGATCGCAGGGGTATATTCAATATTCTCCTTAGCTTGTAAATGCGCCTTTTTTACGTATCCTTGCTCACCAGACATCGTTTGCACCTTGCTCCACTCTTCACCAACTTCCCATACCATAACTTGTTGATTTAACTCCAGCTCCATATAATATGGACTCTTTATTGTTGGCTCAGCTCTTAGAGGAGTTCCTTTTTTACGACTGACTATCGCAGTTTTCACCGTATAATTTGGATCATAAACAGCGATTGCCGTATTCCCTTCTAAAGTTTCAATATGCAAACCATAAAGCTGTTCAATCAGCTCAGCAGGGATATATACGATATCATTTTCCACTTGAGCTGTTATCGATAACTCATAGCTTTTCTCATTCAGCAATGCGTTAAGCGATTCTGTTTTAAACCTCAGCACTTTATCAAGTGTAGTTAACACTAATGTATTACTTTCTTCTTCATAATAAATCGGTGAGTCTTCTAAAAGTTCATCTAATAATGGCAATGGCAACTTAACATGTCCATCTTGAATAAGCGCACCTAACTGCTGTAACTCACCGTTATAGTAAATGGGATGATCAAACTCATGGTTGATAGACATTTTCTCAAATGAAGGAACTAGCTTAATATAACCAACAATACATGTTACAGCTAATGCAATAATAAAAATAAACCAATAACGTGTTCCTCGCCTCCTCCTTGAACGAGGAGGATAATGCTCCGTATAATTCATTTTCAATTATCCTTCCTAAATAAAAACGTGCAAATTAGCGAAATATCGCCGCTCTGCACGTCTATACGTAATTTTCAAATTATCTGACTAAATTAATGATGTTTTTGTTGTGACTCGCTGCAGCTTTGACATAGACCATATATTTCCATACGATGACCTTCTACAACAAAACCTGTTGTTTCTGCTGCTGCTCGTTCAACTTCATGAAGCGGCGGGTGCATAAAGTCAACAATCGCTCCACAGCTCTTACATATCGCATGATAATGATCTGATAAATCCGCATCGAAGCGACTAGAATCGTCTCCATAAGTTAGTTCTCGAACGAGACCTGCTTCGACAAATAAACGCAAATTATTGTAAATTGTTGCTACACTCATGCTTGGATATGTTGGTGACAACGCCTTGTAAATATCATCAGCAGTTGGATGTGTCTTCGTATCCATCAAATAGCTTAATATCGCGTGTCGCTGCGGGGTCATACGCACGCCGTTCGTCTTCAATTGTTCTAAAGCCAATTGTACGTTGGCAACCATTCCCCTCACGCCTTTCTTTTTTATAATAATTCTATTGTACGTTTATTTCTAAAGTTTTGTCAATGAATCAACAGTTAGCTTCAAAACGACAATGAACTATTCCTCAAACTACTTCTATTTAAGAAGAATATAGTTAGATGCATACAGATCTATGACATACTTCCCTTTGCCTTGGCGGAAATATAGTTCTTTGCGATACTGCCTGCTAAGTTGGCCCATCGTTATATGCCCAAAGCTTACCTTAGCGCTTAATTCAAAATCTCCATCCTTAGGCAATGTCAACTGTATATTACCTACCGTAGCGGATAAATCCCAATCCCCGTATAGTTGTTTAGCCTGGACAGTAATGTCCCCATTTAATGTAGTTGCATTTATAGCACGGGAAGGATTCAGCAAAGTAATATCGCCTTTTTTAGTTTGTACATCAACTGTGCCTACTGTTTTATTCATATAAATGTTGCCCGATTTGCTTACTGTCTCAATTGGTCCAATAATCGATCGAATGTTTATAGCTGCTGTATTGCTTTCTACCTTTAACCGCTTCGACAATACAAGATTAGAAATGCTAATTGCACCATGCTCTACACGTACATCAGCCGTCTGCAAAAAACGGTTTTGCTTAGGCAGCACTACTGTAATATTCATTCTTGGGTAGCGATTAAGTTTATAGCTCGGCAAGCTACTTACAATAGACAGCTTCTCATCAAAGAGAACCTCAATCTTACTTTGCGCTTTGACGTTTAATGCTTCCTGTTCATCATCAGTAGCTACATATAACTCTGGATAGATCGTTATATCGTCCACTTCGCCGCTCATTAACCGAACGTAACCGTTAAGATGCCGCAATTGTAATGCTTTATAGTCATCTGAAGCTGGCACTTTAATCGGTGGCAATTCATAATAGTACCCTGTTTCACCATCAAGCTGATCTTCTGCTAACATTGGCGCATGAAAGCTTGCTAAAAGTTGCTCAGGATAATCACGATACTGGATGACAAAATAAGCACTGACAATCAATAGAGCACCTATGCATATACTGCTAACATCAATCGTAAAACGTCGCTGCTGATTTAGAAAATAGCGATACAAAAAAAGCAATACAAGTTCTAGCCCGATAATAATGGGTAAGGCGAGCAGCCATTTGCTCCATTGAATCGGAACAAAGCTTTGCAAATTAAATAGCACGCTAAACAGCAGTATACTTATCGAGGCACTTAAGCGAAAAACAAACAGCTTCCCGTTACTACGCTTACTTAAATGAAGCAAATAATATGCTACCGTGCATAGCATTAATACACTAGGATAAGTGCTGCATATCGTTTGCTTATAAGGATACAATCTGTCACTAGGAATCCATAACAACAAGGCAGCAATACTAATCAAACTAGCAAGTACAAGCAACAATTTGGAATTAGTGCGGACCTGGTCATGCATAGACTGTAGACTATTATAAATACCATAAAAATAGTGCCATGGGATGACTAGCATTAAATACGCTACACTAACAGGCTGCTCGATCACAACCATATGTAGCAATGTATATGCAAGCGATAAATGAAATAGAAAAGTGCTTAATATAAAAAATGCGTTATCCCGTTTTCCTACGATCCAGTGTCCTAGTCCTGGTGCAATAATTGACAGCACCACTATCCATAATTTATATGTTACTCGTATTGAAGCCAATGAATGCCCTCCACTTGTTTTAATGCCTGAACAAACGAAAGTATTGCTAGTGCAGACTTACGCTCGATATCAACATATAAAGTAATTTCCAGCTCATTTTTCGACTTCACTTTATCATTGATCTCTAATTCTTCACTCTCTAGCTCACCGATAGAAAGCTTATGCAACACGACTTTATGCTCTTTAAGCAATTGTTGAATGTCGTGAAATAATGATGGCATATTTTCGCATTTAATATTAACCACATAACGTTTTTTATTACGAATGAAGCGATGCTCTAGCTTATTAAATAACCATAAGGTTAAGAACACCATTATTGTTACCGAAACTGAGGCAAAATAAAAACCCGCTCCAGTTCCCAAGCCGATTGCAGCAACTACCCATACCGAGGCTGCAGTTGTCAAACCCGAAATCTTTTTCCCAGTAAACAGAATCGTACCTGCTCCAAGAAATCCTACGCCTGTAATAACTGCTGCTGCAAGTCGCGCAGGATCGACACGAACATTCCACTCGTTTACAAAATCAGAAAAACCGTAAATCGACAGTAGCATCATTAAGCAAGCACCAACACAAACTAAAATGTTTGTGCGAAAGCCAGCAGCATGCTGATGATGTTCACGCTCTAAACCAATGACACCGCCTAACACTAGTGCCGTACCTAGACGAATTAAAATTTCAACCTCACTAATATACCACGGGCTATCAGTAGCTAATAACATTAATGAAGCACTCCCTCTGTAATTGTATCGAATGAAGTTCTTTTTCTATACAGACATGCTGCGCGATCTCAGTATGAAATCGCGCAGCATGCTATGCTACATCGTATGCAGTTCTCTTTCATCTATGATTGGTTAATCGCGCAATTCGTTGGCGCTAGTCAGCTTAGTCGCAAATCTTACATCAACTGTGCTGGACTATTTAATACGCAATCATTATGCTTTTAAGCGTTCGATCAACAGTTTATTTACTAAAGCTGGGTTTGCTTTACCTTTCGTTTCCTTCATAATTTGACCAACAAGGAAACCAATCGCTTTCTCTTTACCAGCACGATAATCTTCAACAGACTGCGGATTACGTGCAATTACTTCATCAACAATAGCAAGAATTGCTCCTTCATCACTAATCTGTACAAGTCCTTGCTCTTCAACGATTTGTTGTGGCAGCTTGCCTGTTTCGAGCATCGTTTTAAATACAGTTTTGGCGATTTTACCGTTAATTGTGCCCTTAGCAAGCAGCTCAAGCATTTCACCAAGACCTTGTCCAGTAAGCGCTACATCAGATAGCTCCTTATTGTTAGCATTTAAATATCCTAGCAAATCGCCCATAATCCAGTTTGCAGCGCCTTTAGCATCCTTCGTATAATTCAAGCTTTCTTCGAACAAGTCAGCTAATTTTTTGGAGGAAGTGATAACCTCTGCATCGTATGCGGAAAGCTCATACTGTGAAGTATAACGAGCTTTTCTTGCATCTGGAAGTTCTGGAATAGTTGCACGCACAGCGTCCTTCCATTCTTGACTAATGTGCAGTTTAACAAGGTCAGGATCTGGGAAGTAGCGATAGTCATGCGCTTCCTCTTTACCGCGCATAGAGAATGTTTTCCCAGTGCTGTCATCATAACGGCGAGTTTCTTGCACAACTTCTCCGCCAGATTCCAAGATTTCAGCTTGACGAATTTGTTCGTACTCTAGACCGCGTTGCACATTACGCAATGAGTTCATATTTTTCAGCTCAGCGCGTGTACCAAATTCTTTTTGACCATAAGGACGTAAACTAATATTGGCATCACAGCGCATGCTGCCTTCTTCCATCTTCACATCAGATACTTCACAGTACAACATAATGGAGCGAAGCTTCTCTAGGTATGCTTTCGCTTCTTCTGGTGTACGAATATCTGGCTCAGATACAATTTCGATTAGCGGTGTACCGACACGGTTGAAGTCGACAAGTGATGCATATCCGCCATCAACATGTGTCAGTTTACCAGCGTCCTCTTCTAGATGAACGCGGGTAATGCCGATTCGCTTTGTTTCACCATTAACTTCAATATCAATATAACCATGCTCACCAATTGGCTGATCATATTGAGAAATTTGATACGCTTTAGGCGAATCTGGGTAGAAATAATTTTTACGGTCAAATTTGCTAATATCAGCAATTTGACAGTTTAGTGCCATCGCTGCTTTCATCGCATATTCAACAGCTTGGCGATTTAGTACTGGTAATACCCCTGGATGACCTAAGCAAACAGGGCAAGTATGAGTATTTGGCGGAGCTCCAAATTCTGTTGAGCAGCCGCAAAAGATTTTACTTTTTGTGTGCAGCTCAACGTGAACCTCTAGGCCTATGACCGTTTCATATTTTTCCAAAGTCATTTTTCATCTATCCTTTCGTCATCACGCTAAGCTATAGCGATGGGCGCTGCTTATGGAATTCAGTATTTGCCTCAAACGCATGAGCTGCGCGTAATACGGTTGATTCATCAAATGCTTTACCGATAATTTGCAAACCAATTGGCAAGCCATCAGCTTGACCACATGGTACACTAATCGCTGGAATCCCTGCTAAAGATACAGGAATTGTACAAATATCGTTTAAGTACATTGTCAGCGGGTCGCCAACCTGCTCACCAATACGGAAAGCTGTCGTCGGTGCAGTTGGGCCGATAACAAGATCATATTTCTCGAAAACTTGATCAAAGTCACGCTTAATTAATGTACGAACTTTTTGCGCTTTTAAGTAATATGCATCGTAGTAACCGGAGCTTAATGCATACGTTCCAAGCATAATACGACGCTTCACTTCTGGACCAAATCCTTGAGAACGAGATTTACGATAAAGATCAATTAAGTTCTCAGGATTATCAGCACGAACACCGTAACGTACACCGTCAAAGCGTGCTAAGTTAGAGGAAGCCTCTGAAGAAGCAAGCAAATAGTATGTTGCAATTGCGTATTCAGTATGTGGTAAAGAAACCTCTTCCCATACAGCTCCCAATGATTCAAACGTTTTTAATGCGTTCATTACCGCTTCTTTCACACGAGCGTCGATACCTTCTCCTAAATATTCCTTAGGTACAGCAATACGCAGCCCTTTAACATCTCCTGTTAATGCGGCGCTGTAGTCTGGAATATCTACTTTAGCAGATGTAGAATCGTTTGGATCATAGCCTGCAATAGCTTGCAACACATGTGCAGCATCCTCAACATTTTTTGTAAGCGGACCAATTTGATCCAATGAGGAAGCAAAGGCTACCAAGCCAAAGCGAGATACAAGACCGTATGTAGGTTTTAAACCAACGATACCACAATAAGCTGCAGGCTGACGGATAGAACCGCCTGTATCGGAGCCAAGTGAGAAGTAGACTTGTCCTGCAGCGACCGCTGCTGCTGATCCACCGCTTGAACCACCTGGAACATAATCAGGATTCCATGGATTGCGAGTCACAAAGTAACTTGAGTTTTCATTAGAACCGCCCATTGCGAACTCGTCCATATTTAATTTACCGATGGTTACAGTAGAAGCCTCACGAAGCTTACGAGTAACCGTTGCATCATAAATCGGTTTATAGTTGCTTAAAAATTGGCTAGCACATGTTGTAAGCAAGCCTTCCGTTACAATATTATCCTTAATTCCTGCAGGCAAGCCAAACAACGCTCCCTGTGCCTCACCTTTAGCTAAGGTTTCATCCAGCTTAGTTGCTTGTTTACGAGCCTCCTGCTCATTAAGTGTAATAAAAGCTTTTATCGTATCATCAGTTTGGGCAATTCGTGCGTAAGAAGCATCTACTAGCTCGCTTACGGACAGCTCTTTATTTTTTAGCTTCGCCCCAACTTCTTTTATACTTAAATCAAAAGGTAACAACAGAAGCTCCTCCTTTCACTATCTCCTCTTATTCAATAACTGCTGGCACTTTAATTTGATCATCTTCATCGTCTGGTGCGTTTAACAACACCTTTTCAATTGGAAGTGATTCTTTTGTCACATCTTCGCGCATTACATTGACAAGCTCGAAGACATGGCTTGTAGGCTCTACATTTTCGGTATCGAGCTCATTTAACTTTTCTGCGTATTTTAATATCGCATTAAGCTGCTCAGTAAATTTCGTTTTTTCTTCTTCTGAGAGCTCAAGTCGGGCAAGATTAGCTACATGCTCAACATCCTTTAAACTAATGCTCATTTCACTACTCTCCTTAAATAGACTTCGGTTTTCGTAATCATGCCTTATATTATAGCCTGTCAGGGCTAAATATAGCAATGTTATTAGACTATGAGACAGCAAAAAGGAGCAGTTAAGCCTAGTTTGCTTTAAGCTGCTCCTATCTTGTATTTAAATCCAAGCTTTTAAATTAATTTGGCGGATAAAATCTTTTCCGCTTAATGGCTGACTTTCTTCTTCCTCTTTACGCTCATCAGCCTCACCATTCATAATATAACGAAATAATTCCTCATTGTGGGTTGCTAGCGCATAATCAATTAGCGCTTCCTTGCCGATTTTTTCTGCCTCTTGCTCGATTAAGCGCGACTCTAACTCAATATCTCCCTTTGGTACAGCAAAATTGCGATTGAGTGCAGGCACACGTACTACATAATCAAAGATATTATCACTATTTCGATCATACGCAATAATGTACCCGTATTCACCAATCGGCAACTTTTGCTCAAGTTGATCTTCAATAAACACAACTTTTGATCCAAGTGGTAACATAACAATCATCCCCTATGTTTCGCACATGCTTTACTGATGTTCCTATTATCCTACTAAACTTTCTATCATATGTCCATGCATATAAGCGATAATCACTTGTCAAATTGCTTTGTTACTGCAAGTATGTGCTTTTTTAATGATCATTTGACTCTTCATTTAGCAGTTGTTGAACCTCTTGTTCAAGAA
The DNA here is from genome assembly GCF_057221655.1 of Paenibacillus sp. plas6. Taxonomy (NCBI): domain Bacteria; kingdom Bacillati; phylum Bacillota; class Bacilli; order Caryophanales; family Paenibacillaceae; genus Paenibacillus; species Paenibacillus sp. plas6. The sequence goes on from NZ_CM170151.1 coordinate 959,206, forward strand.
TTGGCGGCAAAGATAATGTAGATTGTCGACTTACTTGTTTAAGAAATAACCTCGTAAATTCATCTCCATCATCCTGCTGATTTTCTTTTATAATTGATATTTCTTTATGAAGACGTTCCATCTGTTTATCTAGCATATTCGCAACATCCGCTGCTTGCTTTAGTTCTTGCAATAAATGGGCGGGAACAGCGGCATCATATTTATAAAAGATTTTATGTTCCAAACTCGCCCAAAAGTCCATTGCAATTGTACGAATTTGAATTTCTACGCAAACAATTTCCCGACCGGTTGTCATCACAACAGGTACGCCTGCAATTAAATGAAGGCTGCGATAGCCATTAGGCTTAGGATTTTGAATATAGTCCTTTACCTCATAAATCTCAACATCAAAGTGCTTTTCAAGCATCTCCTTAATTCGATAAATATCAGAGATAAATGAACAAGTTATGCGAATTCCTGCAATATCTTTAATATGTTTGCGAAGTGTATCCAAATTAAAGGCTAGACCTTTACGCTGAATTTTACCAATTATACTTTCAAAGGACTTTACGCGAGACTTTGTATGTTCAATCGGATTATAGTCATGCAATAGCTGAAATTCTTCTTTTAAAATTTCTATTTTTGTTTCAAGCTCATTTAAGGCAAATTGGTACATCATCATAATGCGCGTTACTTCTTCGCGCAATCGCTTAAATTGCTCGACTTGATTGGAAATCAGTTCGTATTTCTCCATCTGTTTCTCCTCACTTGTCTCCATCGATTACAGCCTTAGTTAAAAAGCTTGTTATAGTTATTGTATACGATGGCAAGTACCAGGTGCAAACTAATCAGTATACAGAAAAAATTAAGAAAAGATCTTGTCGAATAAAAATGACTCATGTAGAATCTAGCAAGAACATAAAAAAATGAAGGAGCAACAATTATGCGAAAATCAATCGGTGTACATGAAAAACCACCATTGCCGATGTCATTAATGCTCGGCTTACAACACTTATTCGCAATGTTTGGCTCTACTGTTCTAGTTCCAAATTTACTAGGCGTAGATCCTGCGATTTGTCTATTTATGAACGGTATAGGCACCCTGCTTTACATCTTTATTTGTAAAGGAAAAATCCCTGCATATTTAGGCTCTAGCTTCGCCTTTATTGCACCGGCAACTGCTGTTATAACAAAAGAAGCTGGCGGCGGTTATGCAGAAGCGCTCGGCGGCTTTGTTATCGTCGGGGTAATTTTCACTGTAGTTGCTCTAATTATTGCGAAGGCAGGCACAAAATGGATTGATGTTGTATTCCCTCCTGCAACGATGGGAGCAATTATAGCAATTATTGGACTTGAGCTAGTTCCAACAGCGGCTGGTATGGCTGGCTGGATTAATCCAGATCCAGTAAATAATCCGGATTGGACCATGGACCCGAAAATCATTATTCTATCAACTGCAACATTGGCAGTGACTGTTCTCGGTTCTGTACTGTTCCGCGGTTTCTTGCGTATTATTCCAATTCTAATCGGGATTATTTTCGGTTATGTGCTTGCGTTCTTTATGGGAATGATTAAATTTGATGAAATTAGCGATGTATCATTTATTACTTCCCCAACATTCACTTGGCCAGCATTTGATTGGGTTGCTATTCTGACGATTGCTCCTGCTGCACTAGTTGTTATTGCTGAGCATATTGGTCACTTAGTAGTAACAAGCAATATCGTTGGTAGTGATTTATCCAAGGATCCAGGTCTGCATCGTTCCTTGCTCGGAAACGGTATTTCTACAATAATTTCAGGTTTCGTTGGCTCTACACCTAACACTACATATGGTGAAAATATTGGGGTTCTTGCAATTACGCGTGTATTTTCTACCTTTGTAATTGGACTTGCCGCAGTATTTGCCATTGTATTATCGTTCTTAGGTAAGTTTTCATGGTTAGTTGCTAATATTCCTACTGCGGTTATGGGCGGTGTATCCTTACTGCTGTTTGGGGTCATTGCAGCATCAGGCTTCCGTATGCTTGTTGAATCTAAAGTTGATTACTCTAAGCCATCTAATTTGTACTTAACTACTGTAGTACTTGTTGTAGGCTTGAGCGGCGTAAAATTAACAATTGGTGATTTTTCAATGAGCGGAATGTCACTAGCAACGGTTGTCGGTATTCTATTAAGCTTATTGTTCAAGCTGTTTGATGTGCTAAAAGCTTCAAACGACTACGAGGAAGCTGGACATTAATGATGTATGGACTAAAAAAGGTGAACTCCTTCTGGAATTCACCTTTTCTTATTTTGCAGACTTTTGCTTTTTTAGTTAGGAAGGCTGGCAAACTTATTGCTCAAATCTTGATTGCTCCACTACCCAGTAGCCATAGTAAATGGTCGTCTGTAAAACATCACTGTCCCACCCCGGTGCATGTCGATAAACTACAGGTCTAAGCCCAAAAGCTTCAATTGCTGCGGTAATTTCAGAAAATGACCAAAAAAATAAGCGTATGTCTGACTGTCCCCCGCCCACTGCAATCCAGCGTTGATCATGATAACGTAGCTCCTCACGACGCTCAATAATCGTAAAGTAAAAACGTCCGCCGTATTTAAGGGCAGCAGCTGCATTACCTATAACTGTTACGAGATCCTCACAAAAATCAAAACAACCATTTGCTATGATGACATCAAACATTCCTAGTTCCATAGGCAATGACTGATGAAAATCATGTACGAGATACGTACCCGAAGGACGTCTTTGCCTTGCAACTTCAACCATAGCAGGAGATAGATCAAGTCCGACTACCTCCACATTAAGTGGAAGAGCGCTCGTCAAATGACCAGGTCCACAACCAAGATCAAGCAACCGTATCCCTGGACGCACGTTCTCGGCAAGAAAATGCTGCACGAAAATATGAAAATGAGACAGATGAGTTGTAAGTGCTTCATAGCTAGTGGCAATGTCATTGTATAATGCAGCTACCTTATGCTTGTCGTTTTGGATATCATTCATGTGGATATCCTCCTCTCCACTTGCTGCTCACTTATGTTCATTGTTCAAAGGTGTTTGATATATAAATACTATTCATCCCATGATTCGTTCATACTTGTGAATTTCTCAACACTTCCAACTCATCTCTTTTAATAGAATACTATTTCGTAATTAACGATACTTTGCAATTACTTCTTGTTTTAATTTGTTAAATTGCTCTACATTTTCACCAAGATATTCGCTTTCAATATCGGTTTGATTAACCTTAGCATTCACCTGATCCGGCTCATTCAAATCATACTTCCCTTGATACATCCCAACAATGGTATGCACAGGTCCGGCTTCATTCTTTTTCAAAAATAAGATGTATTCGCCTTCTTCGTTCATTAAATTGTAACCTTCGATCGTAACGTATTCATCTTTTTCCTGAAAATAACCTGGCTCAAAGGTTTGAATTATGCTATCTGCACTAACTTCTCCTTTATACACCTTCAATACTTTAATGGTCGAAATTGAATTTTTAAGAAACGTATGCCCTTCCTCCGTTTTATACTCATTTAATTCTCGTTCACCAGTAAACTTCGCTAAGACAATTAGCTCAGCCTGTTCCTCCACTTCAGATAGACTTTCAAAAAGAATGAAATCGGCATGAGTAGATAATATTTTTATATTTTGCTCGTTAGTCGAAGCAGTGTCTTGATTAGTAACAATATCATTAACGCCTTGAGAAGAAAAATGTTCATTGTTGGCTCCATTTAATAATATTAGGTGTTAAAGATTGGAGCATAGAAATAAAAATGATGAAGTATGTCCTAAACACAACGAATATAAATCTACCTACTTTTAATCACCAAATAAAAATAGAGGTTCAGATCATCAGTTAGCTGATAGTCTAAACCTCTATTTTACTTATTCTATCTATCGAATTGAGTTTTCTACTAGTTTAGCGAGTCTCATGAATTGCCGCTGTAAATTGCTCCAATGCTTGTTTCAGAATCGACCGCGGACAAGCAAGATTAATCCGCAGCCAACCCGCTCCCTCTTCACCGAACATGGAGCCTTCGTTAAACGCAACTTTAGCTTTTTTATGCATTAGCTCCTTCAACTCAGCAGGCTTGTCGCTTATTGCACGGCAATCGATCCATAACAAATAAGTGCCTTCTGGAACTAACGGTTTTACGATTGGCGCATGCTCAGCTAAATAAGCTGTCGCATAATCTAGATTTCCCTTTACATACTTCAGCATTTCATCAAGCCATTCTTCGCTTTCATTGTAAGCAGCCTGAACAGCGTCTTGGGCAAAATGGCTTGCCATATGAATGCTAAGCACCTTAACACGCTGATCAAATTTAGCGCGAAGCTGCGGATTTGAAATAACCGCAAATGAAGTATGCAGTCCTGGAAGATTGAAAGTTTTCGTCGCTGCTAATGCTGTTATTGTAATATTAGCTGCTTCCTCGGACAATGTAGCAAATGGCGTATGTACATGTCCTGCAAATGTTAAATCGCAATGAATTTCATCAGAGACGACTAACACGTTATATTTCAAGGCAAGCTCAGCCAAACGTTCTAGCGTTTCTCGCTCCCATACTCTGCCGCCAGGATTATGCGGATTACATAGAAGAATCATTTTCGCTCCCGAAGCGAATAGCTCCTCAAGATGAGCAAAATCCATTTCGTAACGTCCGTTTTCAATTTTTAACGGATTACGAAGCACTTTGCGTCCATTTCCTTTAATAACATCATAAAACGGATAATAGACAGGTGATTGCAATACAACACCATCACCAGGCTCTGTAAACAAATCAACTGCTAAGCTTAGTGTCGTAACTACACTTGGAACATCAATGATCCAATTTGCCTGAATGCTCCAGCCATGACGACGCTTAAACCAACCTGTAATTGCGTCCAAATAGCTTTGTGTGCGAATGCTATATCCATATACGCCAAGTGCCGCACGCTGTTCAACGACTTTTCTTACAGCAGGCGGACTGTAAAAATCCATATCAGCTACCCATAACGGCAGGATTGTTTCGTCACCAAGTAACGGTCCCATCTGATCCCATTTATAGGAACGCGTATTGCGTCGATTAATTACTTCATCAAAATTATAGCTCACGTCTTACACACCTCACCCTTCTGTAGATAATACTACTGTAGCATGTTTGTCCCGCATTCGCCAACTGAATTAGTGTATTAGCGAGACACATTAGGATGAGAAGCAACATAAAAACGCCACGGATAATCCTTTGCTTCACCAGTGTTAGGAATCCCGATTCTTGGTCCAGTCGTTATTCCATCATAACTTTTTCCTTCTGCAATCCATAACGGCGGCTCAGTTACTTTATGACCATAATCCGTCATCGTAATACCTAGCGCCTTACATAGCTTTCCAGGACCATTTGTTAGCTCCCGTTCATGCTTTATCTTGCCTCTGCGCTTATGCATTAACTCGATGCCAATACATGGCTCTACCGCCCTTATTAATACTGCTTCAGGCACTTCTGGCTTTGCAGCAACGATATTCACTAAGCAATGGGTATGCATTTGATAGGTATAAACATATCCTGCAGGGCCAAACATCACCTCTGTGCGCGCTGTTCGGCGATTATTATAGCTATGAGCAGCACGATCCATCGGTCCAGCATAAGCTTCTGTTTCTACGATATAGCCTCCTGCAAGCCCATCCTCTGTTTGCTTTAATAACAGCTTGCCTATTAACTGTTCTGCAAGACTTAACGAGCTCTGCGCATAAAACTGCAGTGGCAGCGGCTCATATTCCATGCTCATTCCCTCCTGTTTGAATCGGAAAAAATCTCTATTAACATAATGGAATGTGGTGCAAGCTGCTTCCGCAAGCATGGCAAATCACGATCATAGATATACCCTTCAATGCTTCTGCCTCTCGCTAAAAACTGAATATACCTCATCCTCTTAATCGGCGTTTGCTTGCCCACATTTACTAAATAAATGTTATCCCATTTTGTGAGCTCGTCCTTCTGCTCTAGCCCTTCCTCTGTAATAAAATGAGAGATTGTACGAGAAGGATACAATATATAGATTAATAGTGCAATACCGACATCGATTATGTTTAACTCATGATATACTGTTGATTGAGCCAGTTCATTGTACATATATAGGATGTAAATTGCTATAGTCGTTAAACTAAAGATAGTAAGCAGTACATCAAGTATCCGCACAGCAGGAGGAATTCTATGAAGATAATGTTTGATTGATGAGGTTTCAAGCAAAATCCCATGCTGCCTTGTACGGGCAATATATAGCAGCAAAACTTCTTTTGCGAAAAATAAAAGTAGAGACAGCCCGATCCCCCAAGCTACAACCAATTGCATCTAATATCCTCCTCTCTCATATAACAGCTATTATTTACAAATGATAGAAGACTCATACGCTTATAAAGTCTGTTAGCTTCAATATATTATGTAAATGAGCTGGATATGTACCCTCTATTAAACTTTTATTTGTAGGCGATTTAGATTTAAAAGAGAAAGCGCAAGCTTAGCATGTGCCTATCGCACTGCCTGCTTGCGCTTTTTGTGTTGTACTATCCATTTGCTATTTTTATTAATGATTAAGCAAGTCAATCCTCACTGATTTATATAGAGACAGAGCGTTCTTCAACGATAGATAGACGATACTTTTTACTAATCATATAAAAACATAGCATCGATATAAATGCGCCCATCAATACATCTGTAGCAAAATGTGCGCCATAGATGACTCGGCTTAGCGAAGTACAAAGACCCCAGATAACTGTCAAACTTAAGCAACATAATCTCCATGTGCGTTTTAGCGGGACAAATAATACGAATGCTACTCCTGACCAGGCATTAGCGGAATGACCTGAGGGAAAGGACTTATATACACTGCTTATTATTCCGTTTTCTTGAATCCCTCGCAGCCTAAACCATGGGGTAAATTGCGATATATCATCTAACATTTCACGATAACGCATTCTGCCCCACACAATTTTTAGCAAATGCGTTACAACTAATTCAGCAACAATGATCAACATGCTCGCCCAAGCTACTGTACGTAAATGACGCATCGTCTTCTCATTAACTTGGCTTAGCCAAAATTGGATAAGAAATGAGAGAAATAACGTCAATATAAGAGCTGCTGTCAAATAAATGATAGGCGAGCCTGTCATACGTGATGATGCAACTAATCCGCCGCCAATTCCTCCTGATAATATAGAAAAAGTGCCAATTATTACAACTGCAAATTTAACTTTCCTATCTTGAACTGTTCTAGAGTAAATCAATACATTGCCAGCAGCAATCAGTACGAGAAATGCTGGCGTCTCTCCCCAAATTTCAAAAAAATGGGCAAAGACCGACGATTTTCCTCTATAAATTGCCTGCGAAAAAGATAGGTCGAAAAACGTAAAGCAAATGAATAACACAATCCATACTGAAAAAAGCGATAAAAATAATCGTTTATCAGTTTTGAACATTTGATAATCTCCTTTTTTTTCAAGCTTGTCCGAAATTTCACGAGTCAAGTTTCTTTTTAAACAGATATACTCATTTTTTCGGTATTCTAGGTAGTTAAGCCTCTCCAATAAAACGCTGTTGCAAGCTGCTATTGCGCTCAGTATGCTTAAAATTAGTGACGGCATGCTTTATAGCAGAATCCTGACCAATGACGCAAACAAATTGCTGCGCTCTCGTATAACCTGTATAAAAAATGCTATTGTTTAGCATATGACGATGCTCGTCCAAGACGATGATAATAACCGCCTTCCATTGTGATCCTTGCGACTTATGAATCGTCATCGCATAACAATGATCCAGTTCATCCAACCCATCGCGATATTTAACGAAGCCGTCCTCATAGCGTACGACAACAACGGGAGTTTCTCCTTGTTCAGTTGTTTCAAGATAGATTTCTTCAATTACGCCACATTCACCATTCGTTATTCCTAATAGCTGCTTATTTTCAATATAGCTCCCCTGCTCGTTCTTACTATACCAAACCTTATTGTAGTTATTTACAGTATGGATGACTTTATCACCGGTCATAAAATAAAGCGTTAGCTGCTCACTCTCTGCGTGAATGCCTGCTTTCTCTTCATTTGATAGTTGCTTCTCTGTTAACTGTTTCGTAAATTTACAGTTTTCAAGCTTTAAGCCGTCCACATTTTTATTAAAATGCTGCTGAATCAACCAATTTAGCACATAAGTACCGCCTTCACCTTTTCGCTGAGGACAAAGCACCTGAATCTCATCTAAAGAAAAACGATAAGCTTTCATTAAACGCTCCATTGAGCGCAGCAAAATTGAATGTATGTTCACAGCATCGGGTTGAGTAATTATAAATGCATCACCAGTTGCAGCTTGTTTTTCAGGAATTTCTCCCGCTATTATTTTGTTGGCATTGGCGACAATCCCTGAGTCTTTGCCTTGCCGCTTTACCACATCTAGCGTAACGACAGGAATAACCTCGCATGCAATCAGATCGTGCAGAACATTTCCTGCCCCAATGCTCGGCAACTGCTTTGTATCTCCCAGCAAAATCACTTTGCAATGCTTTGGCAATACGCAAAAAAGCTGACTTGCAAGCATAATATCTAGCATTGAGCTTTCATCTATGACCACGCAATCTACTGGAAGCGGGTTCTGCTCATTAAATTCAAAGCCTCTCTCTGGACTATAGCTTAAACCGCGATGAATTGTTGTGCATGCTCGGCCAGTTGCTTTTGCGGCAACTTTCGCTGCCTTGCCTGTCGGAGCGAAAATGCGCACTTGGAATGGCAAGTTTAACGACTCATATTGCTGCTCCAGCACATCAAGAATAATGTTAAGTGTAAATGTTTTTCCGCAGCCTGCACTGCCATTAAGGATATAAATGCCTCCGCTTTGCTCAGTAAAGCTAGTTACCGCTTGAAGCTGTTTTGCTTCAAGCTTTAACCCTTTTTCTGCTAAATAAGCGCTTATTCTTGCTTGGGCGGATGGGAACTGTTGGGCAGGATGCAGTAATATTTGCAAAATTTGTCGCGCCAGCTTTAGTTCTGCTCGATAGAGCTTAGGAGAATAAATGCGCTCCGCTTCCCTAATTAGTTTTCCTTGCTCAATACATTCCGTTAGAAGAGTATCTAATTGACTTAGCGAAAAAGAAAGACCTTTATTACCAGTCGCAATAGATTTCATTGATACGCTGGGCAATTCTAATAATTCCTTTAGTCTTTGAAGCAATATGCTCCGTTCAAGAAAACAGTGACCATCGTAAGAAGCTTCACGCAATAGATAACCAATTGCTGCAAGCTGACGGCTTTTAGCTGTCATATCTAGACCAAGCTCCATTGCTATTGCATCGCAACGACGAAATCCATAACCCCTTACTAGTTTGCTAAGCAAATAAGGATTTTGCTCAATAAGCTGATCTACCTCATTTCCCAGCTCTGAAATAAGCTTTTTCGCAGCATTCAGACTAATACCCCAGCCTTGCAAACGTGCCAGCAGCTCCGCATTGCCGCCAAGCTGATCCAATTGTCTAGACCAATGCTCTGCTTGCTTTAGACTAACTCCTGATATTTCTTCTGCAACAATTTGTGGCTTATGCTTAACCATTTCCAGCGTATGTTCCTTGTACCGCTCAACTAATGTATAGGCTCGTTTATCTAAGCCATCTAAGCTTTGCAAAAGCAGCACAATTCCTTCTAGCGTTAATGGTCGAGTGGCTCGAATAGAGGAAAGATGAATTTGTTTACCCTCTTTATATAAAACAACCTTGCCCTCAATGTTGTAAGTTAATCCTTTTTTTAAGCGATGCGGCAAGGTCCCATTAATTACATAGAAATGCTTATCTTCCTCTTGACATACATATGCTCCGTAATGCGAATCGTCGTCATAATAGAGCTCTTCATAGATACAAGACTCTCGCTTAACGATCTCATCCACTTCCATCGCCTTCAGCCACTTTGGCATCAGTTTATGAAGACGACTTATCGAATGTACCATCAACTTCCCCCTTAATTGACTAGTTTTTTTTGTAAATGAGTGACAGTTATTTGGATATTACTCCTTGCGGAAGAAGAATTCACCCCATAGAAATGCTCCCTTTATAGCTGAGGAAATTCTTTTCCCTACGCTATACGGGAGCTTTTATTGTCAAAATTTATACGTTCCGCTATCCTTACTGTTCTTTAACCATCTTATTCGTAAGTGCGCCAAGCTTTTCAATTTCAATTGTTACAATATCACCATCACGCAGCCAGTCAAACTGAGGTTTCTTATGTGCGATTTGTCCGTCAAAGCCGTTAAACACTACACCCTCTGGTGTTCCTGTAATAATCAAATCACCGGGCTGTAAAGTCATATACTGAGAAATATAGCTTATAATATCGCGGCAATTAAAAATCATATCCGACGTATTCGAGCGTTGACGCACTTCTCCATTCACTTTGCAAAGGATTTCCAGCTTATTCGGATCACCTACCTCATCGCTGCTAACGAGATAAGGTCCAACTGGACAGAACTTATCACAGCTTTTGCCAAGCAACCATTGATTAGTACGGAATTGCAGATCTCTTGCTGATAGATCATTTGCATTACAATAGCCTAATACGTAATCAAGCGCAGTTTCTGGCGTAACCTCCTTCGCAGTTTTGCCAATGACAATGCCTAGCTCCGCTTCATAGTCCACTTGCTCACTATTAAAAGGCAAAGGAATGTCCTCTCCATGTGCAGCAATTGCGTTACTGAATTTATTGAATAATATTGGATATTTCGGTATCGGCATATTTGACTCTTCAGCATGCTTACGATAATTCGTACCTACGCAAATAATTTTGCTCGGCTTATAAACAACTGGACCATATTGAATTTCAGTTTCCAAGCGCCAAAGCCCTTTATCCTCAACCAACAGCTTTTCGTTTTGCTGCAAGTATTGCTGTAAAGCTAAAAGCGCTTCATTGCCTCGTGACATCAATTGTTCGATTGAAACAGGAATATTGATTGAAGTTTTGCAAGCTTCACTTGCTTTACGTATATCCAATACTCCTTGTTCTGTTCGCACGCCAAGCTGCAATCCATCCTCATAATAGGTTAAAATTTTCATCTATCGATCCGTCCTTTTCATTTCCATTTGTACATCTCATTCTATTATACAACTCTAATAGATAACTCTGAAATTTAAACAAACATATCGTTTCTTTTGCTGTTTCTTTTAGGGGCCAAGCAATAAACTAAGTCTGAATAGTAATAAAACTAAGAAAGAGAGGTATGCATCTATGTCTAGCAAATTCAAAAAGCTCGTAGCTTTGCCCCTCGCACTGCTACTCGTGCTAGCGCTTATTTCTCCTAGTTTTCTTACATCACAAGTGGCAAACGCAGCACCAGAAATTCCACAGGAATGGAAATTTAACATGGGACATCCTGGAGGACCGACGGATGGCATGGAAGATTGGATTACACTTTATCCAAGCACGTCAGCCTATTCGTCTGAAAATGGCTATGGTGTGGTGAATACGACAAGCGTAGATTCACGCAATAGAAATCAAGCTGGTTTAACTCCGTTAGAAAATCAATTTTTTCTTGGAGCTGCGGGATTTCGCGTTGATATTCCAGACGGTAAATATTTAGTTACTATTTATTCAGGCGATCCTACCAGCTCAGGCACAACAAACTTAAATATTTCTGTTGACGGGGAAAGTAAAGGAAGAATTAGTTCCAAAGCAACAGTTAACTCCTTATCTTTTGAATACGTTGCAACACAGGGCTACATTCAACTGGATTTTTCGACTAACAATTTATTAGTCCTTAATGGAATTGTTATTACAGAAATTGTTCCTGAAGTACCCGAGCCGCCAACCTCGCTCACAGCAAGTGCTACCTCACAAGCAATTACATTAAGCTGGGAGCCAAGCAGCACTGAAGACGTTACGTACACGGTATACCGCTCACTAAGTGGAGAAAACAACTACGATGCGATTGCTACAGAACTGTCCCAGTTGACTTATCAAGATACTGCGGCAGAATTTGGCAACAGCTATGACTATTATGTTGTTGCTGTTAAAGATAGTGTAGCTTCTGAGCCTAGTGACATCGTTACTTCAAGCTTGCAAGCGGTTACAGTGACACCTCAAGCTCCCGCTTCATTAACTGTACGCAATGTCAATATTTCGGGTGTTACTCTGCAATGGAGTGCCAGTGAACTAAGTGACAGCTACAATGTTTACCGTTCCGATTTAGCTGATGGACAATTTACTTTGATTGCTAGCGGTCTCACTGCTCTTACCTATGTCGACACTACCGCTGATACATCCATTGTTAATTATTATAAAGTTACTGCAGTTAACAGTGTAGGCGAATCAGAAGCTTCACCAGTTGCAGCTAGCAGCATTTATACGCCTCCTGCTCAACTGCCTGAAAGCTTTCCATATCGTTTTGATTTTGGGCTTGTTGAAGCTGCACCTAATGCAATCCAGGTTGATGATCATGCAGTATACAGTGAGCAAATCGGTTATGGATTCGCAGATGCTGATAATGTGACATGGGGTAACAATAATGATGCGGATCCGCTATACAATGACTTTGCAATTCCTGATGCCAATGCTGTATTTAAGGTTGATCTGCCAAATGGTGATTACCGCATCTCAATTATTGCAGGAGATTCACAAACAGCTTCCCAAACTGGCGTAATTGCTGAAAGCATTCAAAAGGTGCAAATTCCAGAAGCTGCTGCGGCCGGCTACATGGAACGTACTTTTGATATTGCGCTTGTTGATGGTCAATTGAATATAAGTTTTAACGGCAATGCTCCTAAAATCAATGCAATTACAATTGATAAACTGCCGGAACGTCAACCGGGACTTAAACCGACAGTTTATATAGCTGGTGACTCGACCGTACAAACTTATGATGAATATTGGAAGCCTGAGGCTGGCTGGGGTCAAATGATTAATCGCTTCTTTACCGATGATGTTGCTTTTGACAATCATGCCATCGGCGGACGAAGCAGTAAAACATTTATAACAGAGGGCAGATTAGATACGATATTGCGCAAAATTCAGCCCGGTGACTATTTCCTCATTCAGTTCGGCCATAACGATGCTACCATTACCGTTCCAGAACGTTATGCATCTGTGCCAGATTATAAGGAGTACTTAAAAACTTATGTTAACGGTGCCCGCCAACGCGGAGCTGAACCTATTCTAGTTACTCCAGTTGGTCGCCGTTCTTATAATTTTGAAACAGGGAAATTTAACGTCAGCTTCCCAGAATATGTTCAAGGAATGAAGGAAGTCGCTGCTGAGCTGGACGTTAAACTTGTTGATTTAAGTGCACTTAGTATTGCGTTCTATGATGAAATTGGTTATGAGGCAACTCGTTCTGTCTTCCTATATACTGACCCAGGCGTTTACAGTGCTTGGCCGAACGGCAGTACTGACGATACACATTTCCAAGAATACGGTGCAATTCAGCTTGCTAGATTAGTTGCTGGGGCAATTAAAGAACTGAATATATCTATTTCACAATATGTTATTTCTGTGCAAGCGCCAGAAACTGTACCTGCCGCACCAACGAATATTATCGTAAGCAGCATTAGTAATGCAGGAGCTACGATAAGCTGGAACGCTGTAGAAGGTGCTGACATTTACAAAGTATATCGAAAAGCTGAAAGTGACGAGCAGTTCAGTCTAGTTACCACCTCTACGACACCGCTAGTCAGCATTTCAGGATTGAGTGATGGTACAAACTACAGCATCTACGTAACAGCTGTTAATGCAAAAGGTGAGTCTGAGCCTTCACAAATTACCACATTCCGCACGAAGTCAGCAGATTACAAATTTGACTTTCAGGGACACCCTGATTTTACAAATGGCGGAACAAATGCAGAAGGCTATACTATTGTAAACCTTGGTAATTCAGCAGAAACCTCAACCACTTACAATGAAGAGCGTGGATACGGATTATTTTACGATTCCGGCATGATTTCTCGTAACCGTGGTTATGGCAGTTATGCTGGTCAATTACCGACCAATGTACTCGATGCCCTGCGTGATTGGATTGGCTACTTTAATGTAGGCTGGCAATTTAGAGTGGATGTGCCTAACGGCATTTATGCAATTAAACTTTATGTTGGTGATTTTAGCGGCAGTGCTCGCACAAATTTAGCGATTAATGGTATCAACTATGGTGCCGTTAATGCAGCGAACTCCAGCTATACGGAACGGGTCATTAGCAATATTAAAGTGACTGATGGCCATTTATTGTTCCACTTTACTGGTTCAACGGGAATTGCCAATGCACTTGAAATTACAACGATTTTAGTTGCACCGAAAAATTTACAATTAACAGAAACTTCTCTTGATATTAATAATCCGTCTATTCATTTAGCATGGGATGAAGCTGCCGATGTCTCTAAGTATAGAATCTATCGTCAAATTGAAGGTTCCTCGCTCCGTCAACTTGTGGCAGAAACTGAAGAAACATCATGGCAAGATACCGATGTTATTGTAGGGGCAAGTTACCTATATTCTGTCTCTGCAGTAGATGCTGGCGGTGTTGAATCCGTTCGCTCTAATGAATTACTTGTAAATCTATATGATGAAAGTAATGGAACGATTGATGCTCCGCAAAATCTAAACGTAGCAGATATTCATAAAAATGATGTAACGCTTACTTGGGATGAAGTAGAAGGTGCTCACGCCTATGCAATCTATCGTTCTGAAAGCATGGATGGCCCATATGAGCTTGTAGGCTTTGCTAATGCCCCATCATTTACAGATACAACTGTACTAACAACAATCGCCTATTATTTCAAAGTAAAAACGCTCCATAATGGTGTACCATCTGAACTATCTGAAGCTCTAGAAACACCTGCAGTAACCACATTGCTGCGTCAAATGGAAGCGCTCGATCGCGGAATTGTTGCTATTAATACGGAAGAAGGGGTATTTGTTAGCTGGAGATTACTAGGTACTGATCCAAGCTCGATCGCCTTCCATCTGTATCGTGATGGGGAACGCATTACATCCCAGCCAATAACAGACAGCACAAACTATCTTGATAAAAATGGATCGCTCGATGCTGTTTATGCTGTTGCTGCAGTAATAGATGGGCTTGAACAACCTGCGTATGATTCTGCAACAGTATGGGCTGAGCAATATATTGACATTCCACTTAATAAACCTGAAGATGGCGTAACTCCGCTCGGCGATCCATACACTTACAGTGCAAATGACGCTAGTGTAGCTGATTTAGATGGTGATGGTCAGTACGAAATTATCGTCAAATGGAATCCGTCAAATGCGAAAGATAACTCACAAGCAGGCTATACAGGCAACGTATATATCGATGCTTACGAATTTAGCGGTGAACAGCTATGGCGTATCGATCTAGGTCATAATATTCGTGCAGGGGCACACTATACGCAATACATGGTTTATGATTTTGATGGCGATGGCAAAGCTGAAATCGCGATGAAAACTTCTGACGGCACAGTTGATGGTGTAGGCAATGTAATTGGCGATCATACAAAAGATTATCGTAATTCCAGCGGTTACGTCTTAATAGGCAATGAGTATTTAACAATGTTCGATGGATTAACAGGGGCAGCTATTGATACAGTCGACTATGAGCCTCCTCGCGGTGTCGTAGCTGATTGGGGCGATTCCTATGGAAATCGCGTAGACCGCTTTGCTGCTGCTGTTGCTTATCTTGATGGAGAGCAACCTAGCCTAATTATGGCTCGCGGAGTTTATACTCGAATCGCTATAGTCGCCTATACTTTCAAAAATGGTAAGTTAACTCAGCAATGGAAATTCGATACGATTGACGAAGGGAATAATGTTTATGAAGGTCAAGGATATCACAGCTTAAGTGTTGCTGATGTTGATTTTGATGGCAAGGATGAAATCATATACGGTCAACTTGTAATTGACGATAACGGTAAAGTTCTTCATAGCACGGGCTTAGGACATGGAGACGCGTTGCATGTCAGCGACTTTGTGCCAGAACGTGAAGGTCTTGAAATTTTCGCAGTACAAGAGCATGCTGATGCTCCTTATGGCTATGACTTACGCGATGCTCGCACAGGGGAAATTTTATGGGGGGTGTATACTGGTATCGATACAGGTCGCGGACTAATCGCCGATGTCGATCCACGTTACCCTGGTGCAGAGGCCTGGGCAATTGATGGAGAATGGAATAGCCGTACTGGCGGAATTCATAATGCAACAACCGGTGAAAAAATCGGTAACTCAATCCCTACTAGCAACTTTGCTATTTGGTGGGATGGCGACCTATTGAGTGAGCTTCTTGACCATGACTATGATGAAACAATCGGAGCGGGACCGGGTGTAATTGATAAATGGGATTACGAAAATATGCAATTGCAACGAATTTTAACGGCTAATGGCACGCTCTCTAATAATGGCACAAAAGGTACTCCATCGTTACAGGGTGATTTGCTAGGAGACTGGCGTGAAGAAGTATTGTGGAGAACTGAGGATAGTTCGGCATTAAGACTATATACAACTACAGATGTTACAGAACATCGTATCTTTACATTAATGCATGATCCACAATATCGACTAGCAATTGCTTGGCAAAACGTAGCATACAATCAACCGCCACATCCAAGCTTCTTTATTGGTGTAGGGATGTCTACACCACAGCAGCCAAATATTTATGTAAATGAAATCCTTGCTACGGATGTGTCAATACAAAGTGAAAACTCCGAACTAGTTGTTGGAGGCTCATTACAGCTAAAAGCTATCATCACTCCTGCATCTGCTACGATGAAACAAGTACAATGGAGCGTAACAGATATTGATGGCGGTCATACGGATTTAGCTTCCATAAGCGAGGATGGAGTTTTGACTGCGCTAAAACCTGGCAAGGTGAAAGTCATTGCTACAACACTCGATGGTTCAAATTTAAGAGATGAGCTAATAATTACGATTAAGCCAATTGTTGTAGAAAGCATCAAAATTACTAGCACTAGCTCTGTAGTAAGACTCGGCAATAAAGTACAACTGTCAGCAATTATCGCACCAGATAACGCGAGCAATAAAGCTGTAAGCTGGTCAGTAACGACACTTGACGGAAAAACTACAAGCATTGCTGCTATTAATCAAAACGGCTTATTAGATACAATAGCACTAGGTCAAGTCAAAGTGATCGCTTCAGCAGTCGATGGTTCGAATGTAACTGCGGAAACTATTATTACAATTATAGATAGCGGAACAAGTTCAAATGATAATCCGCCTGCTAGCACACCGCAGCCGACAACTGAGCCTAATCCTGCTAATGTACCAATCGTGCTAGAAGTTACGAAAAATAAGGATGGCATTGCAGAAGCAGTTATTACTGCTGAGCTTCTAAAACAGCTTGATTCTGGACAGCAAACTGTAACTATTAATTTACCAAGCGACAGCAATGAACAATTACTGCTAACCTTGTCCCCAGAAGCGTTGGAGCAATGGCATCACATGAATAGAAATTATATTGAATTTATTACTCCTTTAGGCAACATTAAGCTAAACTCTGCATTTGCCGGCAGTGATAAAGACAAAGCTAGCTTACAAGTATTGCTTGAAAATAAAGCTGCACCTTCTGATGTAGCTACTGAAACTGGCAGCTCGAGCGTGCTTGAAGTAAAAGTATTACGTAATGGAGAAGCTGCAGACCATTTAGCTGGCAATATAACGATTACTCTGCCGCAGTCAGTGGAAAAACGTGATGACAATACTTTATGGGTTGTTTATTACATTGATGAAGACGGCAGCTTAACGCCTGTGAAAAATAGCCGCTTAACAGCGGACAACAAGCTTGTTTTCAAAGCAAGTGAAGTTGGTCAATACGTTGTTGGCTATGCTAAAGTCAACTTATCTGATGTAACGAAAGCACCTTGGGCTGCAGAAGCAATCCACACATTAGCTGCTAGAGGCATTATTACAGGTTATAGTGACGGAAGCTTCAAACCTGAAAATCCTATTACACGTGCAGAATTTATTAAGCTGTTGCTTGAAGCTGCAGAGCTAATGCAAACTGATGCTGAAAGCACATTTAGCGATGTAAATCCGACAAACTGGTTCTATCATGTCGCAGCTACCGCAGAGCAATTAGGGTTAGTTACTGGAAAAACTGACGATCGATTTGCTGGAAATGATCTCATTACAAGAGAAGAAATGGCGGTTATCGCTTATCGCTTCATACAATACTTGAAGCTTTCTCTAACGGTGCAAGAGACTTCTCCGTTCAATGATATTGATCAAGTTGCTTCTTACGCTAAAGGAGCCGTAACCGCAATGCAGCAAAATGGTATTCTTCAAGGTAATGGGGCAAACCGCTTCAATCCTAAGCAAAATGCTTCACGTGGTGAAGCAGCGGTAATAATTTACCGTTTATGGCAACTATTCGAATAAGTTCTCAACTCCCCCCCTTATTATAGTTGAGGCACGAAAAAAGGCTGGGACCTGCTTAAAATGTACCCAATAAGATGGACACTTGAAAAAGGTTATCTTATTGGGTCTTTTTTTGATTATAATGAACAAAACAACAATCGGAGCCGATGAATATGAGCAAACAATTATTTACAAGAAAACAACAGGAACAATTAAGACAAAATCCTTATGTAAAAAGAGTTAGCGAAAAAGCAATTACGTATACGGACGCATTTAAGCAGTTATTTATTCACGAGTATGAGCAAGGGAAACTCCCCTCTCAAATTTTTGAAGAAGCTGGGTTTGATGCAGAAGTGTTAGGGATGACACGTATCTGGAAGGCCTCTAGTCGTTGGCGTGCAGCTTATAAGGATAACGGAGTAGCAGGATTAGAGGATACACGTAAATATAGTTCTGGTCGTCCATTAGAGCGTGAGTTAAGCATCGAAGAGAAATATGCACGTTTAGAGGCGAAGATGAAATTAGTACAAGCAGAGAATGAACTATTAAAAAAGCTCGATCAACTAGAAAGGCAGATGATGAAAAAGAAATCCTATTAAGTACCAGTCAAAAATTTCAACTCATTCATCAGATTATTGAGAAATATCAATTAAAACGACTTGCTAGCTATCTTTGTAAACTCACAGGCGTATCACGTTCAGGTTATTATGGTTATTTCAAAGAAGAGGCAGTACGCAATCGGAGAAAACGTGAGGAAGCCGATATGAAATTGAAAGCGATCATTCTAAAAGCCTATCGTTTCCGCAATCGAAACAAAGGGGCACGTCAAATTAAAATGACGTTAGAAAATCAATATCAGATTATATTTAACTTAAAACGAATTCGTCGTATTATGAAAAAATTTTCAATCATATGTCCGATTCGAAAGGCTAATCCATATCGAAGAATGGCGAAAGCAACAAAGGAACATCGAACATGTCCAAACCTGCTACAACGTCATTTTAAGCAAGGGGTAGCAGGAAAAGTATTATTAACGGACATTACCTATTTAACGTACAAATACGGAAAACGTGCCTATTTGTCTACCATAAAAGATGCTGTAACAAATGAAATTTTAGCCTATGAAGTATCCGATAAAATCACTTTAGATATTGCAATCAACACGCTCCAAAAACTGAAGTTAAAACATCGTCATTTAACCAAAGATGCTTTTATTCATTCCGATCAAGGTATGCACTATACGCATCCTAAATTTCAAAAGTTGGTAAAGAAAATGAAGTTAGGTCAATCGATGTCACGTAGAGGGAATTGTTGGGATAATGCCCCACAAGAATCCTTCTTTGGACATCTCAAAGATGAAACAAGGATTAGTCATTGTGAAACGTTAGACGAGGTTAAACAAGAAATTAAGGACTATATGATCTATTACAATTACTATCGTGGTCAGTGGAATTTAAAAAAGCTGCCGCCTGCAAAATACAGACAGCAGCTAGAACAAGTCGTCTAACCTTTTAATAATTGTCCTTTACAGAGGGTACATTTTAGCTTACGTCCCAGCCTCTTTTATTCAAGCTAAAATTTTCGATTGTTTAGTATTAAGCGAATAAATCCACTGTGCAGCCTGCTTTAATCTCTAGTGGCTCGTTATCTACACTTATCCATACATCTAACGCTGTTGGATTGTAAATCACACTGCAATCCATTGTAAAGCGTAATGATTGTAAAGCCTTCATATAAGCAACGATTTCTGCATTAGTCGCATACCATATATCATTGCGCCCTGCAATTTTTTCTCCGAATTGCTGCACAAGCTCCCAGTTATTGTCATGATCAAATTCAAAGCTATGACCCCATACATATAAAAGCGCCATTTGCGTTTTGCGATAAGTGAACTCCAGAAACTTTTCAGCATACTCCACCATTTGCTTATGATGACAAGTGGGATGCCACTCCAACCAGTTTTGTGGCATATGAAATTGTCCATGACTCGCTACAGTGCGAGCATACTCAATGCCAAGTGCTTGAAGTTGCTGAATTACACTTGTATTGTATGTACCATATGGATAACTCATCCCTCGAATTGGATAGCGCACAAGCGATTCTAGCGCTTGGCGATCCTGTACGACTTGATATATGACCTGCTCCTGCGGAGACTGCTCAAGAAACGGATGATGTGTTGTATGAATAGACACCTCGTGTCCCTGATACAATGTTGCTACCTCACTAGCTTCAATGTAGCCATCTTTGTCGAAATTACCACTATTCAAATGAAATGTACCCTTCAGCCCGTATCCATTAAGCAATTCGACTAATTTGCGATCAAATTCCCTGCCATCATCAAAGCTTAACGTAACTCCCTTCGTTAAGCCACCTGGAAAACGATTGAATAAAATGTTCATTATCTTAACCCCCACCATTTTAAACGTATTGTAAAAACTTTATATATATAATTGAGGGTTTTCCTTGATATATAAGTCTCGGAAAGCAAAAAACTTGCCACCCCCATAGTTTTAGGTTAAAAGTAAGGTTACCACACCGAACACTTAATCCCAAACAACTAGGAAGTGACAAGTTTGTATCCTCAATTATTAACCTATTTACTTGAATTTATCAAGTACCAAGATCAAATTATTAAAACTTTACTTACTCTTCTTATCGGTAAAAACATGTTTGATAAACCTAAAGAAGAGCCAATCAATAAACCATATCGTAAGCTTCAGGTGGATGATCTTCCGATCAACGAAACTCTTCAGAAGCTTGATTATCGAATCCTTCTAACAGAATACCTAGAGAAAAACGGTAAACATCTAAAGCCTGTTCAAAGGCGTTTGAATGCAAAGACGACTGTACCTAAATCTATGAACTGTCCGAAGTGTGGTGCTCCATCGGATTATCTTTATGCCAATAATGGGGGCAAAGGACAGTATCAATGTAAGGTATGTTCCTGTCTGTTTAATGATAAGAGCCGCTATTTGAAAGAGGCCATTTTAAAGTGTCCTCATTGTTCTAAGACTCTTGAAAAAATCAAAGAGCGAAAAGACTTTAACGTGTTCAAGTGTAAAAATAATGATTGTCCCTATTACCAAAAGAAACTAAATGGTATGTCTTCGAAAGAGAAGAGACAGTTTAAAAAAGATCCTCAATCCTTTAAGTTAAGATACATTTTCCGGCAGTTTCACATCGATTTTCAGCCATTGTCTAAGTCTTCCCCCAAAAAGCCCAAGGTTGATTTATCCAGGCTGTATGCGTCGCCACATACTTTGGGGCTCATTTTAACCTATCATGTCAACTATGGACTTTCGGCCCGTAAAACAGCTGCACTCATGAAAGATGTACATGGGGTAAGCATATCGCATCAAAGTATTTTAAATTATGAGAATGCAGTTGCCCTAATACTTAAGCCTTACGTAGATTATTATCCCTACGAACTTTCTGACCAGTTCTGTGGAGACGAAACCTACATCAAGGTGAATGGGCGTTGGCATTACTTGTTTTTCTTCTTTGATGCGGTAAAAAAGATTATTTTGTCTTACCCAGTATCGCCAAATCGGGATACAGTGTCAGCAATCCGTGCCATTGATGATGTCTTAATGAAACTGAAAGAGATTCCTAAAGATCTTACATTTGTGGTGGATGGCAATCCGATTTATCTCTTAGCTCAGCACTTTTTCGCTCAACACGATATTCAGTTCGACATCAAGCAGGTTATTGGACTTACCAATGAAGATCCTGTGTCAACGGAGTATAGGCATCTCAAACAAGTTATCGAAAGACTAAATCGCACATTTAAAGGCAATTATCGTTCAACACACGGGTTTGGATCCGAACAAGGATCTGTTTCTTTTGTGACCCTGTTTGTAGCTTACTTTAACTTTTTAAGGCCTCATTCTGCATTAGAAGGTAAGGTGCCAGTGCTTAATCCAGAGTTACTGCAGCTCCCGAATATGCCTGCGAGATGGACTAAACTGATCGCTTTAGCACAACAATGGATTAACGAACAACAACCAGCCTAACTTTTTGGTTTAGCAGAGCCCGAAGTAAAAACGAGCAATCGGCGGAGCGAACTCTTGACAAACCGAACTAGCCAATGGTTTAAAATGGAAAAACCAAGGGCTATTTAGCATGCCTTCTTTTTGTCCCCGTCGCCCTTGTTAAAGTAGAGTCAAACCATTGGCGTGTTTGTCAAGAGCGATTGCGTGGCCTTTCCACCCAACAAATGGGAGACGACCCGAACACCTATTGAGTTTTCATAGAACTTTTGACACTACCATTTTAAAAAATACTATTTAAGTATCCTACAATGTAGGCTGCCTGCAGCTTTCTTATTTCCTCATGATAATGTACATGGTCAAAATAGGCCTCTTTACCGAATGTGCAAGTGAATGTATACAAATCAATGACTGGAATATGATGCATAGCCATAATCTCATCTGCACAAGCATTATATGCTACAACATCGTTATGAAATCTTAAAAAAGGAGCTGAGCTATCTCGATTATGTATTTCCTCTACTACATCTGTTGTGCGAATCCATATGAATGTACGTGACATTTCTTGTGCTAAGGCAACGATTTTTTCAAGATTTTGCCGATATTGCTCAATTGGGATTTGCTTTTGCATCGAATGTGAATCTGTTCTTATATCATGCAGTCCACAATTAACTAGCAGCACGTCATATTTTATACCTTTGCTTTTCTCCTCCATCAAATAAGAGAGAACCATGCTGCTGTCTCCGCCGTTCGCACCAACTGGCTTATCTAAATCAACTAAAGCCTCAGCTTCCCCTCGTTTACGATCATATGTAAAAGTACCGCTTGTCATGTTTTTTACATACGGTCCATATTGAATAGAAATACTGTCCCCAAGAAAAAACAAGCTTCTCATTTTATAGTAGCTCCTCAAATCAACAGACTAACAATTAATACTTTACCTTAAGATGAAGTCATAATCGTCTTATTTTTTTGCGAGTTTTTCAAAATAATTGCAAATTTTGTACTTGCTTATTACAGATCCTGCTGCTTAATCCTAATGAAAATATCTTTCGTTAATTTATTGTAATATACGTTGCTTTAATTGAGTAGTATCTCTCATTAAAGCCTCTACACTTTAATTAAGCATTGTTAATTATATATTGAAATAAAATCGCAAAACTATTCGAATCAGTTCATCTAACTCTGCCCAAAAATAAGTCAGTTAGTATAAACAAATAACAATGAAAACAATAGCATTTGAATTTATTTTTATGTTACAATAGTAGTTAGAGCTAAACTTATGAATCATAAGCACCATACAATTTGTGCAAATATGAATGCTTAGACAGATAGGAAAGGAACTAAATGTATGAAGAAAATTCTAAGTTATATTGGAGTCATTCTTGGAGGTATTATAGCAGCTTACGGACTTGAAGCTGTCCTCATTCCCAATCACGTATCAGATGGTGGAGTAACCGGTTTAGGAATCGTCGGTTCACAACTTTTTAATCTTCCGCTTTCCTTATTTTTAGTGATATTCAATATTCCATTCCTATTTTTAGGATATAAGCAAATTGGTAAAACCTTCTGTATTAAATCATTTATTGGTATCGCCTCTCTTTCCATTGGTGCTATGGTCATGCATCATATTCCTACATTAATTTCTGGTGATTCTTTGCTTGTTACCGTATTTGGTGGTATTATCATCGGATTTGGTATGGGATTAGCTTTGCGTAATGGTGGCGCATTGGATGGTATTGATATGTTAGCAGTTTTATTGTCGAAAAGACTGCCATTTAGCACAGGTGATATTATCCTTGCTCTGAATGTGATTGTCTTTGCAATAGTATCCACTGTATTTGGTCTTAAGGGTGCTTTGTTATCAGGGATAGCATATTATGTTGCAAAAACAGTTATTGAATTAGTTGAAGTAGGTCTTAGCTCAAGCGTTACAGTTACGATTATTACTAAAAATCATGAAGAATTGGTGGAAGCTATTCGAGATCGTTTAGGCCGCTCAGTTACATTATCTGAGGTAACAGGTGGATTTTCTGGCGATAAGCTAACTTCCGTTACATGCGTTATTACTCGCTTAGAAGAAAGTAAAATTAAAGATATTATCAATGATTTTGATAAATCTGCTTTCTATACCTTTACTGATGTCGCTGAAGTTAAAGGCGGTTCATTTAAGAAACATGATATTCACTAATTTCATATGAACGAGTAATATTTAAGCAAAAAGCACCGAATAGCAAATGATAATCACTGGCTTTCGGTGCTTTTTGCATGTATGAAAAGCTCTTTATCCGGTTGTAATAACAAAAGAACCTTAATGCACCATAGAAATTGGTCATTAAGGTTCTAACTTCTTATAAGCTATTTAGATTTTATAAGCTTTCATTGCTTTGCGCAGCTCTTTGAAGCTTGGGCGTTTACCATACATTAGTACACCGGTACGATAGATTTTTGCAGATATATAAACGGCTATATAAATGGATACAAGCAGAATTCCTAATGAAATGAGTACTTCCCAAGTTGCAATATTCGTTAATCCAACACGCAGCATCATTACAAATGGTGAGAATAACGGAATATAGCTGCAAACTTTAACTAGCATGCTATCAGGTGTAGAAATGCTAAATATTGCAATGTAGAAGCCCGCCAAGGAAATAAACGTCATTGGCATTACTGCCGAACCAAGATCCTCTGTTCTGCTTACGATAGAGCCTAGGGCAGCATATAATGTTGCAAATAAGAAGAAACCTAGCAAGAAGTAGAGAACTGCAAAGATAAGAACCATTGGGTCAATACTAGATAAATCAATATTAAAGCTTTCTAGCAAATCTGCATTATGCGGTAAAGCAATATTTACAAGTGCAATTCCGATATATGCAGCAAGCTGAATAATGACGATCAAAAACATCCCCATGATTTTACCAAACATGCTTGTTAACGGAGACACGCTAGTAATTAATACTTCCATAACGCGAGAGCTTTTTTCAGCTGTTACCTCAGAAGCAATTAACTGACCAGAAATCATAACAGCCATAAACAAGAAGATAATTAGGAAGTAAACAATTCCCATATTTACGCCTTGCTCTGCCGCAGATTTTGCTTCAGCCTCATCCCCTGCTGCTACAGAGCTTTTAATTTGCACAGATTCAACCAAAATAGGAGCTTGTAGTTGCTTTAGCTGTGCTTCAGTTAAGCCAGCGTTCGCTAGTATATTATTTTGACGAATAATCTCTAATACTGATTCAAGTTGTGAAGCAACTGAATGATCTAGCAGCTTTTCACTTTTTACTGTGATGCTTGGAAAACCGCTATCTGTGACATCGCCAAACTCTAAGTAACTATTTAGCTCGCCATTACTTAATGCTTTTCTTAATACATTTTCATCTGCAGTCGCATCACCTGTGCTAGGATAAGCTTTAAATTGAAGTGTGCTTCCTTCAATCGCTGCAAAATATTGCTGAAGCTGCTGAGCTGTTGCACTGCCAAGTGAATTTTCAGCCTGTACATAACCTATTATTTTCATTCCATCCCCATCATCTTGAAACTTTGAAATGATATAAGGAATGTTTACTACAACAGAAATAATAAGCATAAACACAAGTGTGCTAATAATAAATGACTTCGTTTTAAGCTTATTCAAAACTGTAAAGCGAACAACTGTACCGAAATTATTCATTACGTTCACCAACCGATCTAATAAAGATTTCATTTAATGTAGGTTCCTTCACTTGAAAATGCTCAATCTCACTTTGCGTCATCGCATGTGACAATATTTTTGGCGCTACATTTTCATCAGCGATAATAATTTCAAGACCATTTTCATGACGATGAATCTCTTTAACGCCAGAAATGCTTTCTAACCCTGTTACTTCACTCTTTGTTTGCAGAAACACTTTTTCTTTTGGAAATTGCTTTTTAATTTCTTTAACACTGCCTTTTAACACTTCTTTTGAGCGATGCAATATCGTAATGTTACGGCAAAGCTCTTCTACATGCTCCATACGATGCGTAGAGAACACAATGCTGGCACCTTTATCTCGCAGCTCTTTCACAGTTTCTTTTAATAGTTCAACATTTACTGGATCAAGTCCGCTAAACGCTTCGTCCATAATAATAAATTGTGGATTATGAATAATTGCTGAAATAAATTGGATTTTTTGCTGATTCCCTTTGGATAGCTCTTCAACACGCTTATTGTAGTTTTCTGGCACCTCGAAACGCTCAAGCCAGTATTTTAAGCTGCGGTCAGCCTCCTTAGCAGACATTCCTTTAAGCTGAGCTAAGTAAATAAGTTGATCGCAAACCTTTATTTTTGGATACAAGCCGCGTTCCTCTGGCAAGTAACCGATATTTTTCAGCAGCTCATTGCTATATGCTTTGCCATTATATTTAATTTCGCCTTGGTCAGGATAAATCAGTCCAAGAATCATTCGCATAGTTGTTGTTTTTCCTGCACCGTTGGCGCCAAGCAAACCATAGATTTCACCTTTGTCCACTTCAAACTGTACTCCACTTACTGCAGTTTTATCTGCATAATGCTTCACCACATTGTTAACTACTAACGGTTTCACAACTCTCCCACCTTTATCATAATTAATAACTACTTCGCAAAATTTCTGACTTTCTTAACATGCTGAAATAATATTTCATCAAGCTCCAAAAGCTTATTGCTATGAACGACAACTGGCTGTTGTTTTAACCAGCTTTCTGCTTCAAATGCTTTGGAGCTAATGACCTCATAGAATCCATTGCTGACAAGCTTATGTTCGCAATAACCTGGTAAATCAGTAATAGAAAAGGCTTGCTCGGCTGAGACTTCGATAAAAAACGTTGACCAGCTTTGCAGCAGTTCATCTTTTTCATACGTTCCTATTAACTGACCATCTACTAAAAATACGATATAATCGGCTAAACGTTTTACTTCATCAATAATATGAGTAGCAATTAATATAGTATGTTGTTCATTCTCCATATACTGATGTAATACTTCAATCATTGTTTTCCAAGCTATTGGATCAAGCCCAGAGGATGGCTCATCTAGCATTAAAAGCTTCGGATGATGAGCCATTGCTAACGATAAATCAAACTTGCGGCGTGTTCCTTTAGACATTTTTTTCAGTGGTAAATCATCTCTTGTTTCTAAATTTGAGAGTAGCCGCTGATAAGTATCGTTATTCCAATTGCGATACCATTTCCCATGAAATCTCGCTTTTTGATAGCCCTTCAAATGCCGATCGAAAACCGTTGCATCTTCTTGCAGGTAGCCAATTTGCTGTTTTAGCTCATCATCATTTTGCTGACTAAGTTGATGATTAAGCACTTGAATATTCCCTTGCTGAGGCTTAATCGTATTCATAATCATCTGAAACAGTGTGCTTTTTCCAGAGCCATTCGGCCCAACAATAGCAGTTACATACCCTGTAGGAATAGACAAATTCAGCGGTCCTAATGTAAAGTGTTCTCTTGCTAGCGTCACATCGTTAAGCACGATAGCTGGTTCTTCCATCTATTTTCTTCTCCTCTCCAACCTCATTTGTCATAATTCTTAAGCTTTTCTTGGATTAACTGCTCAAGCTTCTGCTTATCACATTGAACTCGCTTGGCTGCCTCCAACAATTGATCAATAGCTTCTATCACTACTCCTAGACGATGTTCTTCTCTCGACTCATCCTCTACATGCGACACATAGGTACCAGTTCCTTGCCTTGTTCTTAATAACCCTTCATTTTCTAAATCACTATACACACGCTTAATGGTGATGACACTGCATTTAAGCTGTGAGGCGAGTTCTCGGATCGAAGGCAGCAATGTACCAGCTTGTAATGTCCCACTAATGATGAGTGAGCGAAGCTGAACTTCAATTTGATAATACAGTGGCTCTGCACTTTGCTCGTTTATGTCGATCGGTAGCCTCATTCTTTATCACCTGCTTTATCTCTTACAGTATATTTCGTTCTCTTAATTTTTTATCAATCAGTATATATGCCAGAAAGAATGTTGCAACGATCATCACAACACTTGCAATACCAATCGTCCATGGAGCTTTCTGAACTTCTTCATATAGCTTTTCTATAAAGGAAAACTTAAATAAAACAGTATATCCCGTTACAATTGCGATTATCACAAATGGCTTTATCCAGCAATACAAAATATATATTTTATATGACTTGCACATTTCAACAAATAAATACATGATGTTTAAAAGGTAAGTCACTGCATAAAACGATAATCCATGCAAAATAAATGCCAGCAAATTCATTTCGATTTCATCGTATTTAACCATTATTAAACCCGTAATAAAATAAAAGATAATAACAGATATTAAACTGGTTATGGTTGTTAGCATTAATCTTGCCCAAACGATTTGGTCAATTTTGATGGGTAACGTGCGCCAATATTGCAGTCGGTCCGAAATTAAATCTCTTTTTAATCCAAATCCATAAAGCGAACTGACACAAAGTCCTGTTACTGAAAACATTACCAAACTAATGAAATCTAACATAAACAAAGAAACTTCCTCTGTTTTTGTAATAAATGCTTCATACTCTGAATGGGTAAAGATAATTGAATAAGCAATTATAATAAACATCGCTAAGTTTTTCCATTTTGCATTGCGAATTTCATTCAATATTAAGTAACTTACAGCTTGCCAATAGCTCATTTTTTCACTCCACCCTTCATTCTGTAACAAAAACATCTACTATATTTAAATCAGCAAGGTGTACATACTGTATATACTGTGTATATCTATATACACAGTATATACACAGTAGTTTTCACTGTCAATATGAATTTGGAAAAAATTTCGTACTCATCCCAATATAGCTAGTCTAAAAACAACAAAAAGGCTAGCTCCCTCCTTACGGAAACAGCTAACCTTTTTAGTTATAACTTCTTCTATTATTGTCTAAATAAAGCATCAATAAATGGCTCTGTATGTCCACCTGGATATAAAAGATATAACAGTATGTAGACGGTAATCCCTGTTATTGCTGTAATAAACCAAACTATAGCAGTTACGCGACCTAATTTGCGGTGCTTATTAAATTTTTGGCGATAACCGAGCACCAACGTTGTAATCCCAAAAACTGCGGCAACAGTTGCCAATATAATATGAAAAAATAAAAAAATTAAATAAATGCTTTTTAACCCTTCAGGCCCGCCCCAAGTTGTATTTCCTACAAATATTGTACGTGAAGCATAAATGAGAAAGAAAATAATCGCGGTTATCGCTGCCCATAGCATCGTTTTCTGATGAGCATCACGCTTCTTTTTAATGATTTGTCGCCAGCCAACTGCAACAAGCGTTGCACTAAGGGCAATAAAAAAAGTGCTAATCGCTGGCAAGATTTCAAATTCGCTCATATTTCTTCTATCTCCTCCTACAATCAAGGTTGGTATAAGTTTGACAGCTTATTTATGTTCAATTGCTAGGGCGTCACGAAGCAGCTTCTCGTCAATCTCTTTCTGCTTATGTTCACGAGAAAACCACTCGCGAAATACTTTTACAAGTATGACCCCATATGTGAACTCTTGCAGCAACTTCATAATAATCCCGCCAGCCTGTTGATCCTCAAGCACGGTAAAGGAGGTGAAAAATTGTGGTCCTCCGTATTCTTGTAATAAATAACTAGTATCGCCAGATATACAATAGCCCATAGCTTTAACCCAAACTACAGGATCGTTGTAAATTCCATAAAGCGGCTCACCTGAAAATATAATTAACGCACACGCTGGTGTTAGTAATACTCCATTAGCAAAAATATAAGCCATTTTCATCACAGGAGTCAGTTTCTTAGCTTGTTCAATTGGTGTAATTACATTCCACCACATCATAAACGCAGCAGCTAATAACAATACATAGTATAAACGATGAATAGCAAAATTGGTCATGACATAATCGTGAACTACAGGAATATGGTACACCGAAAACATCATATTAAATAGAATCAACGTAACGATGGGATGCATAAGAAATTTAAGCTTGCTCCAAAAAGCTGCCGAAAATGCTCTTTTCCAAACAAAAGCCGGAACCGATGCAAGCACCATCGGAGGGGCTATTAAATATAGCAAAGCCATATTAGTCATATGGAAAGAAAACATAATATGTCCCAGCAGACTAAGAGGTCCCTCAAATGCTGCATAAAAAATAGCGACAGCGAAAATAAACAACAGCTTTTTGCCTAAAGATACTCGTTGCTCATTAGGGAAGTGCTTTTCACGCCAAGGACCAACAATATATAAATAGCCAATGACAATAAAAATCATTGCAAATAAAAACATTGGACTCCATACTGCTTCAAATGAAAAATATTGCAAGCCTAACATGGTGTAACTCCTTTCTTATGCATCCATATTACGATTGTTAGCAACTTAATCAGCATGATTGCTCTGCTCATATAGAATAAGGGGAGCCATTTAGGACTCCCCAATGTTAATTAAGCATGTATTACCAGTGCGTCCAATACAGAGCCATAATAATACAAGTAAACACTACTACTACCCCAGATATTATCGCTATTATCGCAAAGCCATGCCCTTTATCCTTCATATGCATCCAAAAAGCCATTTGCACAAACACTTGAAGAATCGCTAGAACAACAAGCATGATGTATACAAAATCAAGGTTAATCTCGCCAGCCATTACGATAGCGAAAGAAATAAATGTTAATAACATGGAGAATACATAAGCAATGATATGCTTTTTCGACCCTTCCGGTCTAGTTGTTTTAACGTCAGAACGTTCTGTAGAGTTTTGTCCGTTAACTGCTGCCATATTATTAACCCACCTTTCCCATCAAGTAAACAACTGTAAAGATAAACACCCATACTACGTCGATAAAGTGCCAATACATTCCAAACAGATACACCTTCGGTGCTGTCGTTAAATTCAAACCACGCCCAGAAAGCTGAAGCATGATTAAAATAGACCAAAGCAAACCGAAAGCAACGTGTGCACCGTGGAAGCCTACTAATGTATAGAAGGAAGTAGAGAATGCGCTCGTACTAAATGAAAGTCCTTCATGTACATAGTGAGTAAACTCATAAATTTCAAGTCCTAAAAACCCAGCACCTAAAACAAACGTAACAATTAGCCAAGCTAACAGCGCTTTTACATTATGCTTGTGCATAGCTTGTAATGCCATTACGCTCGTTAAGCTTGAAGTAAGTAGAAGTACTGTTGCTATCGCTACAACAAGAAACTCAAACAATTCATTTGAGGTTGGTCCATCTGCAACTTGATTGCGCAATGTTAAAAATGCTGCAAACAACGTACCAAACAATACTGTTTCGCCGCCAAGGAATAACCAGAAACCAGTAATCTTATTACGTCCCTCAAGGGTAGCACGTTCTGGTTCATGTGGTAATTGACCTTCTACATGTGAATGTGAACTCATGCCTTAACCCCCTGATCTTTAAGAATTTCTTCTTCTTCGATATGGTAGCCATGATCATCAATCCAAGAGCGAAGTGCCATACAAAGGAATGTAATTGCTAAACCAGCAATACCGATTACAAGGCTGACTGCTCCGAATTCTCTTGCATACATGAAACCAAAACCTGCAATGAATAAGCCTAGTCCCATAAAGAACGGCAATATGCTTGGAGACGGCATATGGATTGGACCGATTGGCTCTACAGGAGTCATTCTTGTATTACCTTCCATTTTTTCATGCCACCATGCATCATATGCACGAACAAGTGGAGTTTGGGCAAAGTTGTATTCTGGTGCTGGAGAAGGAATTGTCCACTCCAATGTACGTCCATCTTCCCATGGATCGTTCGTAGCTGTTTTTGGCTTAAGGCTTGTAAGCACAACATTCGTTAGGAATAAGATTGTACCTACACCCATTAACAGCGCACCGATTGTACTAATAAAGTTCAAGCCGTTCAAGCCCATACCATCAAGGTATTGCCAGATACGACGAGGCATACCCATCAATCCTAGGAAGTGTTGGACGAAGAAGGTTAGATGGAAGCCGATATAGAATGTCCAGAACGTCCAATAACCAAGCTTTTCGCTAAGCATACGTCCAAACATTTTAGGCCACCAATAATGCATACCTGCAAAAATACCATTAATCAAACCACCGACAATAACGTAGTGGAAATGCGCTACTACGAAATATGAATCGTGATATTGATAGTCGGCTGGTGATACAGATAACATTACCCCTGTAACCCCACCCATAACGAATGTCGGGATAAAACCAATTGCAAATAAGCTAGCAACTGAGAAGCGAATCGATCCGCCCCAAAGAGTAAATAACCAGTTAAAGATTTTAATCCCCGTTGGAACAGCGATAAGCATCGTTGCTACTGAGAACAAGGCATTCGCAATAGGACCTAAACCTGTTGTAAACATATGGTGAGCCCATACCATGAAGCCTAAGAAACCAATTAGAATTGTAGCAAATACCATTGAGCTGTAACCGAAAAGACGTTTACGTGCAAATGTACTTACTACTTCTGAAATTATACCGAAAGCAGGAAGAATAAGAATGTAAACCTCTGGGTGACCAAAAATCCAGAATACATGCTCCCAAAGCACGACGTTACCGCCAGCATCTGGGTTAAAGAAATTACCACTGAATAAGCGGTCAAACATCAAAGCTGCTAAACCAACTGTTAAAGCAGGGAAAGCAAACAAAATTAGCGCTGATGTAATAAACGTTGCCCATGTAAACATTGGCATACGCATAAAGGTCATACCAGGTGCACGCATATTAATAATCGTAACAAGGAAGTTAATCCCCCCTATTAGCGTACCGATACCTGAGATTTGTAGACCGATTACGTAATAATCTGTACCAAAATGAGTTGTATGTGTATTACCAGACAATGGAGCGTACATTGTCCATCCTGCGTCTGGAATTGTGCCCGTAAAAAAGCTTATGTTTAACAGCAAGCCACCAAAGAAAAATGTCCAAAAACCTAGTGCGTTGACAAATGGATAGGCAACGTCACGAGCTCCGATTTGCAATGGGATGACTGCATTCATAAATCCAAACAGGATCGGCATTGCTGCCAAGAAAATCATTGTTGTACCATGCATCGTAATCAGTTCGTTGTAGGTTTGCGCTGATACAACGTGTGATTGTGGATACATAAGCTGCAAGCGAATCAAAATCGCCTCAATGCCACCAATTAGGAAGAACAATCCTCCCGTTAGCATATACAAAATACCAATTTTCTTATGGTCAACCGTCGTTAGCCAATCCATAATACCTGTACGACGTTTAACCGCATGAGCATGTGCCAAGGTAGCTACCTCCTTCACTTCACCGTTGTTTGAGTTTATTCATAATCAAGCGTTAACGTAGATAAGTATTCAGCAATACCTTTAACCTCTTCATCTGTCAATGTATAACCACCTGTCATGTGGTTGCCTGGTTTAACAGACTCTGGATCGCTAATCCATTTGTACAGGTTGTTATACACTGTATCCTCATGCTTATACTGTTTTTCGCCTTCTTCAACGTTAATTAAAATACCTGCAATGCTTTCGCGTGAAGCGATCCCTGTCAAGTTAGGGAAAGCGCTACCGCCATATTCACCAACAGCGTGGCAAGATAAGCATTGGGCTTCAAAAGTTTTCGCCAATTCCGGATCACTAGGAAGCTCTACTGTGTCCGTCATTGCGACTACCCAACGATCGAATGAAGACGGCTCTACCGCTTTAACCTTGAAGTCCATCAAACCATGCGAAGGTCCACATAGCTCCGCACATTTACCTTGATAAACGCCCGCCTTAGGCGCTTCAAAGTACATATAGTTAACATTACCGTCAGGATTTGTATCAATTTTACCTGCAAGTGCAGGTATCCAGAATGAGTGAAGCACGTCGGCTGTTTTTGCTTGAATAGAAATAACCTTGTCAGTTGGAACTACCAGTTCTTGAGCTGTTTTAATCCCTAAATCAGGATATTCAAACTCCCACCAGTATTGATGCGATGTAACAATAACTTGTAATGCATTTGGATCATTAGTGTAATCCTTTGATAACGAAAATACCGTTTTCAAAGTTGGAATCGCTAGAATAATTAGCAATACGATCGGGATTAATGTCCAGATTACTTCTAGCGTATGACTTCCTTCTACTTGCTTAGGAATTTTGTTATCCCCTTTGCGTCTGCGGAATTTGATCAATACGAAAATTGAAATCGCAAACACAACTACCACAACAATTGACATGATTAAAATAGAGATTTTCATCAAGTCAAGTTGTGCTTCCGCCACAGGGCCTTGAGGATTAAGCGCTGACAAATCTTCTCGACCGCAAGCTGACAGCACTAGCACCAGAAGAGCCATCAAAGGCGCAAGGCGTTTCACAAATTGCCACCGTTTCATTAATAATCAACCCCACTTTTGACGTTTTCACAGCGTCCTTATTGTGGCCAAGTCCGCTGCGTGAACCAAGATGATTTACAAATCCTGCATCAAATCACTTAATTAAATATAAAGTTGTGGCAACCTTTTGTCAATGTTCCACAGGAAGTTCACAAATTGTTCTCAAAGCTGTCAAATTCGAATAAATGGTGTCATATGACGCTAATGAATTTTCATATGCCATTTCTTCATTTTTAGAGCTTTATTTTCCTTTAATTGGTAAATACTTGCCGTTTGCGATCAATTCCTCCCACTTTAAAGCTTTTTAAGCTAAATTGATCCACTTTAAGGAACAAATTAGAAATTTCTCCGCACTCGGCTTAAAAAAGAGTGATTTAGATGAAATTTATAGCCTCGGTTTACTGTTATTGTTTCATTTAAAAGAAACAATTTTCTTTGATTTAGTTAAATCTTATTATGCTGCCTTTTGCATTTCTCTGCCAATAAACGAATTTTCTATTCAATTGTTTAGCCTTCAGTCCTATCTTCTCATAGTTTGGCAAAATGTGTCCTTCCTTATGTATTCATTACCATGCATATTTTAGACTGAAAAATCAGAGCATGATTAGTGAACGAATTACCGAACCCTCCCGATAACGCAAAGGATTAAGGAGTGTAATTTATGATGAACTATCTTAAGCCAAAATTAATCATTACTGCAATAATGCTTACTGTGCTTCTTCTAAGCACTGGTTGCAGCGAGGAACTAGAGCGCTATTCAGTGCCATTAAAAAGTTCTGATCATGGCAATTATCATGCTAAAAGGTCAAATCAGTCTTCTTCTGATAATGACAGAATGAAAATTTTAGATGCACAGCTCGCTTCACCTCTGCCATCAGCTCCAAAAGAAATAACTTATAGCTATGAGCTAGCCAAACTCGTTAGCTCCATTCCAGGTGTTGCCGATGCACGAGTTTTTACCGTCGGTGAAAATGCTTATATATCCGTCGTTCTAGATAATACAGGACAAGGTTTCTTTAAATCAAAGGCCTATAGCGAACGTGAGGATGCTCGTACCCGTATGGAGGATAGCAAATTACTGAATGATAAGCCTCGTCCAGGAGATACAGATGATAAAACACCTTTAACCAATGAACCTTCAATCCACAATAATCCGTTTCGCTACTATATAACGGTTAACGACAACTCGCAACTGTCTGACCGTTTTGTCGAAACAGTGGAAGATGCAGTGAAAGCTAAACAACCCTCCATTAAAAATGTTTATCTTTCCGCGAACAAAGATTTTATGTACTATATGGATGAATTTGCTCAGGTCGTATGGGGCGGAGATTCACTCGAGCCATATAAGGAGCAGTTTCAAATCTTAATCGATCATCAATTTTTTAATGGTAAAATAATGCCGAATTCACTTAAGTATTATCGCAGCGAATAACAAGCCAATTCTTTCCTTAAGAACTTTTTTTCGTCTGCTGCTCAAGCAAAGCAATAGCTTGCAGCAGACTATTTTTTATTTGTGCGAGTTGATTCTCATTAAGCTGTTGACTTTGCTGACTTTCTTCCTGCAAATTTATAACGATTGTGCGGTAATCTAATGTATGTATACAAAGCTCTTTATCCGGTACATATTGTGCAATAAAAACATCCTCTACTTTAAGATTCTTTTTTGCTATTTGCTTTTCCAGCCAGTTCAAATCTACTCCGCTTTCTGTCAGTTTTTGCAACTCAGCTGAACCATCAATGATTAACGTTACCGGCTCTAACTCGCGTGGTAAAGAAATACCAAGCATTGCAGGTGTTATAGGCATATATTCCGTTTTAAGCAACACACTAACTTGACCATTTGCCTCGATTGAAGCATTTTCAACATCTGCAATACGAAACACATTTTTATCCCGCAATTGCTCCAATAACTCTTCTACTGTTAAATTTTCCTTAGCCATCGCATCTTTAAGCACAACACCTTTATGAATTAGCAATCTTCGTTCACTATCAATATATCCCCTTAATGTTTTGCTCTTTAATGTTAGTCGCTCTAATCCAACTGTAACAAGTACCCATATGCCAAGTACGATTATGCCTAAATACCAATATTCATTCTCTTCTAATGCAATAAATGCAGCAACGTTACCTATACTGATTCCCGAAATGTAACCAAACAGTGATATTTCAGATAGCTGCCTTTTACCTAACAATTTGGTCAAAAAATACATCGCAGCGATTGCAATTAATGTTCTGCCTGATATAGATAATACAGCATCAGTCATTTTCAAAGCCTCCCTCCACCTTCTAGCCTTGCCATTAATTCATATAAAAATAACACTATGCTACTGCAATCAGATATGATACGATCAGCTTAGTTGCCATAATTTCATAATAAGGGAGAGTTTTGGATGATGATCGTAAACTATGCACATCGTGGAGCAAGTGGATATTTCCCAGAAAATACAATGGCAGCGTTCCAGCATGCAATTCAGATGGGCGCTACAGGAATTGAAACTGATGTACAGATGTCCTCAGACGGTGAACTTGTGCTTATTCATGATGAAAACTTGCTTAGAACAACTGGTGTAGACAAACTAGTTAAAGATTTGACATTAGCTGAACTGCGCGAGCTTGATTGCGGATCATGGTTTGATCCTAAATTTGCTGGAGAACGTATCCCGACGTTAGATGAATTACTACAACTAGCTAAAAGCAACTCAATCAAATTGAATCTCGAAATTAAATCCGGTATTGTTGAGTATCCCGATATTGAAAAGAAAATTCTAGACAAGCTTGCAGAGTATGACTTTGAAAAAGATTGTATTATTTCAAGCTTTAATCATTATTCTTTAGTACAATGCCATATGCTTAATCCAGCTGTCGCAACTGGCGTTTTGTATACAGAGGGACTTTATCGCCCTTGGGATTATGCAATTTCCCTTGGAGCTTGTGCCCTGCATGCGCCAAACTATGCAGTTAATGCTCAGTTTGTTGAAGAAGCGAAAGCAAAGAATGTAATTTTTAATGTATGGACTGTAAATGAACCTCAAGAGATGAAAAGACTGATCGCTGCTGGAGTTGCAGGTATAATTACCGACTACCCAGATCGGCTACATGCTATCATTAACGGAAAGGAATGATAGAATGAAAAAAACTTGGCTGTTAGGCTTCGGTTTTTTTAGTATCAGTCTAGTATGGGCACTATATAATGCTTACGTTCCACTGTTCCTAAAAAAGTATCTAGATAGTGCAGCAATTATTGGTTTTATGATGACACTAGATAATTACTTCGGTCTTTTTTTACAGCCAATTGTCGGTCGTCTTAGCGATAAGACAGATACAAAATGGGGCAAGCGCATGCCGTATTTATTGATTGGGATGCCGCTTGCAGCACTGTTTGGTGCATTAATTCCATTACATACTAGTTATTCATTGCTCATTACATTTATGGTGCTTATGAACTTGTCAATGAGTTTATATCGCTCTCCAACTGTTGCTTTAATGCCAGACATTACTCCTCCTCATAGGCAAACTCAAGCAAACGGCATTATTAACTTAATGGGCGGGCTTGGCTCAATTATTGCCTTCACTGTTGGCTCAAAGCTTTACGAACAACACATTGCACTTCCATTTTTCAGCTCATCTGCTATAACCCTAATCAGTCTATGTGTGCTTATGGTATTTATCCGTGAGCGTCGAGATGCAATCGAATATAAACCTGTAATAAAGCAAGCAAATGAATCAGAAAATAATGAAATAGTTCCCCAACGCGTATGGGGCAGAGCACATACACTGCTAAAAGCGGCAAAGCGTGAACTCAAACCATATTTAATGGAATGGTCCTTTCCTACAATAATGCTGCTTGGTGCAATTTATTTTTGGTTTTTTGCATATCAAGGAATTGAAGCTTTATTTACGCTCTACGCAACTGAACAGTTAAATTTTACAGATTCAGAAGCAACAATGTCACTTGCCTTTTTCTCAGTTGCTTTTGTTGCATTTGCAATTCCTGCTGGGTATTTTGGAGCAAAATTAGGTAAAAAGAGGATTATTTCGCTTGGCGTGAGCGGCTTAATTATCATTTTTGCTTTGCTAGGTTTCGTTACAAATATCACCATATTACGTTCATTACTGCTAATAGGCGGCATATGCTGGGCGTTAATCAATATTAACTCTTATCCATTTGTTATATCGCTAGGCAAACAAAGCAGTATCGGAACGCGAACAGGAATTTACTATATCGCCTCATCTTTAGCAGCACTATCTTCTCCACCATTAATGGGCTTGTTTATCGATATTTTAGGATATACTTCTTTATTCTTTGTTGCTGCTGCAAGCATGGTGCTCGCCTTAGCGTTTCTGCTTCTTGTGAAAAATAGGCAGCAATTTTAAGAAAATAGCTCCAGTTCACGATATACTCCACAATAAAAAAGCTCATCTTTTGTTATCAGCATCTTGCTTAAAGAAGTCGATAGCGTAAAGATGAGCTTTATAAAATAATTCACGGATGTTAATGTGAGCCTTGACGCGAAAAGCTTCCGCCCACAACATCAGCAACAGATTCGATAGCAATAAAAGCATCGGCATCCTTTTGTTGCACAAGAGTCTTCAATTTCGATAATTCAATACGAGATACAACACAATAAATGACTTTTACCTCTCGACCAGAATAGCCGCCCGTTGCATGCATCAATGTCGTTGAACGTCCTAAATTGTTGATTATTTCCCGAGAAATTTCTTCATAATTTTTAGAAATAATCGTTACAGATTTCGACTCATTAACCCCTTCAACTACAATATCAATCACTTTACTTGCTAAGTAATAAGTAACCATGGAATACATCGCCGAGCTCCACTCAAATACAAAGCCTGCAATAATAAATATAACAACGTTAAATACCATAATAATTGTACCTACAGAGGCTTTCATTTTTTTAGAAATCAAAATGGAAACAACCTCTATTCCGTCAAGACAGCCGCCATAACGAATGACTAATCCTACTCCCATCCCAAGAATAATACCGCCAAACAATACAGCTAGCAGTTTATCGTCAGGAAAAGGTCCGGAATGGTGTAAAAACGCAGTCGTAAGCGACATAATAGCAATCCCATATAAAGTAGAAAAGGCAAATCCCTTTCCTAATTGTTTATAACCAATAATCAGAAACGGAATATTAATTAAAAATAGCAGTACACTCAGAGGGACAGAGCTTAAATGTGATAGCATTATTGAAATCCCTGCAATTCCACCATCAATGATAGAATAAGGAACGAGAAACTTTTCTAGGGCGATCCCCATCATGATTGCTCCAACAGTAATAAAGAAAAAGCGTTTTAAAAATTCTCCTACATTCATCGAGTAATTCTCCTTTATGTAAGCTTAAAGCAAGATGCACAATGTAAAGATTATCTTATTTTAGCACTGTACTATTCTATTCCTTTTGGTGCGATAAAGCAAATAAACGCTCTGGAAACAATAAGCTCTTAGTAAAATAAAAAGCCCAGAACGTTAGCGATA
The DNA here is from genome assembly GCF_057221655.1 of Paenibacillus sp. plas6. Classification (NCBI taxonomy): domain Bacteria; kingdom Bacillati; phylum Bacillota; class Bacilli; order Caryophanales; family Paenibacillaceae; genus Paenibacillus; species Paenibacillus sp. plas6. Next base: position 999,375 of record NZ_CM170151.1, read on the forward strand.
CGCTAACACTCTGGACATTCAAGTTCATTTATTGGAATTATTGTTTTATTGCAGCTTCGATCTCTGTAACCATTTTTTCAAGAGAAACTAGACCGCCACCAGAAAGATACCAATATTCAGGATCAAGGTAAATAATTTTACCGTTTTTATAAGCATCAGTAGATTTTACAAGCTCATTATCAAGCGAAGAATTTGCATTGCCTTCACCGCCAACAACCGCTGTACGGTCAATGACAAACAAGTAACCAGGATTTTTCTCAGCTACATATTCAAATGTAACTTCTGCACCATGTGTAGAAACTTCAATCGTTTCATCAGCAGCAGGTACACCTAGTACATCATGGATTAAACCAAAACGTGAACCTGGACCATATGCGCTTAGTTTACCTTCATTTGAAAGGATAATTAGACCTCTTGCATCTGATTGAGCTACCTCAGCTTTTACATTATCAATTTGAGTGTTAAGTTTTTCTAGCTCAGCAGCCGCTTCTTGTTCTTTACCGAAAATTTTTGCAAGTGTTTCAACATTGCTAGTAAAAGATTCCATATAATTTGCAGCATCTATACCTACGTAAATTGTTGGTGCAATTTTATTAAGTTCTTCATAAGCATCAGATTGACGACCTGAAATAATAATTAGGTCTGGCTCAGCAGCATCGATTGCTTCGAAATCTGGCTCTTTTAAACCGCCGGCATTAGCATATTCAGAGCCTGCGTATTTTTCTAAGTAAGAAGGCAAGCTATCTTGTGGCACTGCAACAACTGATTCTACACCAAGACGCTCAAGTGTATCTAATGCACCCATGTCAAAAACAACAACTTTTTGCGGATTTACTGCAACTTCAGTTTCACCAAGTTGGTGCTTTACAGTGATAGTTGTCGAAGCATTCTCTTCAACCGCATTGCCAGCTTCGTTTGTATTATTTTTAGCAGCATTATTAGCTCCGTTATTGCCGCAAGCTGAAATAACCATAACTATGGCAATAAGCATCATAAACATTGACAAACTTTTTTTCATTTTTCGTTCTCCATCCTTTTGTAATCTTTTTATTTAAAGTAAACACCTATTCGATTCCCATCGATGACTTCAATTGGAATTGGCATCTCATAAATTCCTTCCAATACTTCACTCTCAATAATTTGCTCGGTTGGACCTTCATGAACTACTACTCCGTTTTTGAGTGCAACAATATTATCCGAGTAACAAGAAGCAAAGTTAATGTCATGAATAACAATAACAATCGTTTTCCCTAACTCCTCTACTAGTCGTCTCAACACCTTCATAATTTGTACAGAATGCTTCATATCCAAATTATTAAGAGGCTCATCAAGTAAAATTACATCTGTGTTTTGTGCAATAATCATCGCAATAAATGCACGTTGATTTTGACCACCACTTAGTTGATCAAGATAACGATCTTTTAAATCTGTTAAATCCATATAGGCAATTGCTTCATCAACATATTTCCAATCTTCTTTCGTTAACTTCCCTTGTGAATAAGGAAAGCGTCCAAAGCTAACTAGCTCACGAACGGTTAATCGCAAATTTATATGATTTGACTGCTTAAGAATAGAAATTTTGCGCGCTAAATCTCTTGTATTCCAAGCAGAAATATCTTTGCCATCAATTTCAACTGTTCCAGAATTTTTTTCTAGAAGTCTGCTCATAATTGCTAACAGAGTGCTTTTACCTGCACCGTTAGGACCGATAAAGGAAGTGATCTTACGCTCAGGAATCGTCAACGATACATTGTCAACTACAGGCTTGCCACCATAAACTTTCGTTACATTTTTTACTTTAATCATGCTCGACTCTCCTTTAGCAACAAGTAAATGAAATAAAGACCACCAATAAAGTTAATAAGTACACTAACGGTTGTATTGAACGAAAACACTCGTTCAACCAGCAGTTGCCCGCCTACGAGTGCGATAACACTGATTCCAATCGATGCTGGAATTAAGTAAGAATGGCGATAGGTGCCAATGAAATGGTACGCCAAATTCACTACTAGCAACCCTAAAAACGTAACAGGTCCAACTAATGCTGTGCTTATTGAAATTAATAAGGCAACAACAAGCAGCATTTGCTGAATCGTTTTATGATATGGCACACCTAAATTAACAGCCTGCTCACGTCCAAGCGCTAGCACATCCAAATATTTGTTATAGCGAAGTGAATAAATAGCTATCAGCCCAATCAGTACTGCAGATAGTAGCAGCAAATCTGAATTTACATTATTGAAGCTGGCAAACATCTTACCTTGCAGCGAGAGAAATTCGTTAGGGTCTATTAGGACCTGCATAAAGGTCGTTGCACTACCAAACAATGTTCCCATCACAAGACCAACTAGCAGTAAGAAAAATAAATTTTTCCCTTCACGTTTAAACAACAAACGATATAATACAAGCGCAAATAACATCATTAAAATAGTTGTTAATGCGAAGTTCACATATTTATTTACTGCTGGTAAACTCATTGAGCCAAATATAAAGACGATCATCGTCTGGAACAGCATATATACAGAATCTAGTCCAATTACGCTTGGTGTTAATATGCGATTATTTGTCATTGTCTGAAAAATTAACGTTGCATAGGCGATAGCCCCACCTGTTAACAGTATCGCAGCTACCTTTTTTAATCGTCTTGGTAAGGCGTAATCCCAATTGCTAGGCAGATCGAAAAACACAAAGGCTGCACATACAGCGATCGCCACAACGATTAGTACCGTTAGTTTAGCTTTCATATGCTCGTCTCCTCATTAGCAAGTAAAGAAAAATAATGCTACCTATGACCCCGACCGTTAAAGCAATCGGTATTTCATAAGGATAGATAATGATTCTTCCGAGGATATCGCAAGCTAACAAAAAGTTTGCTCCAAGTAAAGCTGTATGAATAAGTGATTTTTTCAAGTTATCACCCATATACAATGAAACGATATTCGGTACAACTAAGCCTAGAAATGGAATAACTCCAACCGTTAATATAACAACGACTGAAACCAATGCAACAATAATTAGCCCCAAATTGACAATTTGTTTATGTTTTAAGCCAAGATTAACTGCAAACTCCTCACCCATGCCGGCAATTGTAAATTTATTTGCATACAAATATGCCACAATGAGCAAAGGAACACTAACATAAATTAATTCGTATCGTCCAGCTATTACACTTGCAAAGCTGCCTTGCAGCCAAGACGATACGTTTTGAATGAGATCGTTTTTATAAGCAAAAAATGTCGTCAAGGAATTAATTATATTCCCAAACATTAAGCCAATAAGAGGAATAAAGATTGCATCCTTAAACTTAATTCGATCAAGCAATTTCATAAACAACACGGTGCCAGCTATTGCAAACAAAAAGGCAATGAGCATTTTTTCCATAGTTGTTGCGGAGGAAAACATTAGCATCGCTACAAGTATCCCTAGCTTAGCAGAATCATCTGTCCCAGCAGTTGTCGGTGAAACAAATTTGTTACGGCTTAACTGCTGCATAATTAGACCAGATACACTCATGCTTACTCCTGCAATAATTAAGCTAATTAACCTAGGAATACGAGCAAGCGTTAAAGCCTGAACTTGCCGCTCTGACAACGAAAATAAATCAAAAATCGTTAGGTCCGTTACACCAATAAACAAAGAGGTTACAGATAAAATAACCAGTATAACGACTAGATGCCAAGCTTTCATAGTGACCCTCTTATCTTAATTTGATACATAAGAACAATAACCCTTAAACACTGTAAGTGATAATCATTCTCGCAAAACAAGACTAACATTGCTGCTTTATGAAGTCAACCTTATGAAGCAAAAACTAATAAACATATTTATCTTTATGAATAGATAATGAATAACTATAATAATTTTAAACTACATCAATAATTTTAAATTACATCATAAATTCCACTAGGGTGTATTATTAGAAACAGCTTTCCGAAAATATTCACACATTTTAACTTGTATGGTAGTATGGTAATATATAAATGGTAAATATAAACAACCGACCAATGTGAGGTGAGTCTAATTATTAATGTAATCTCAACTCAACGCTCTGTACGAGATCAGGTCTATGAAACATTAAAAGAGCACATTATTTCACTTGCGATTTTGCCAGGTGTTGCACTATCTGAAAATGATATGGCGATTCAATTTGGCGTTAGTCGCACTCCGATTCGTGAAAGCTTTGTTCGTTTGGCCCAGGAAGGTTTAGTACAAGTGCTCCCTCAGCGCGGCACTTATGTTTCCTTAATTGACCTTAAACTTGTAGAAGAGGCTCGTTTTATGAGAAGTCAATTGGAATGTGCAGTTGTCGAGCTGGCTTGCCAAAGCATATCTAGCGAAATCCTTCTCCAACTTGAGCAAAACTTACAACAGCAAGCAATTACTTTGCAGCAAGAAAATGTAGATCATATGTTTAAACTTGACCAACAGTTCCATGCTTTATTATTTACTGGTGTTAACAAAATCAATACTTGGAACACAATGAATCTACTTACTGTGCATCTTGATCGCAGCCGAAAGCTGCGCCTTTTGGATAACCATGATTGGCAGCAAATTTATGAACAACATCAAGACATTATAAAGTCAATTAAACAGCATGACCAAGCAAAAGCAAAACAAATAATGCAGGAGCATATCGAGCGTGGCAAAGATGATTTAGCTGCATTAAGCAATAAATACCCTCATTATTTTGCTTAGCAGGAGGAAAGGCTATGAAAATGACTTTTCGTTGGTTTGGCGAGGGCAATGATCCTATCCCGCTAAACCATATTAAGCAAATCCCAGGTACTGAAGGAATAGTGTGGGCACTGCATGACATTGCTGCTGGTGAAGAATGGCCTTTAGACCGCATTTTACAAGTTAAACAGAAAATTGAGGAAGCCGGCTTTCATGCTGAAGTTGTTGAAAGCGTTAACGTACATGAAGATATTAAGCTTGGCCTTCCTAGTCGTGAGTATTACATAGAAAATTATAAAAAAACGATTGTTTCGCTTGCCAGCGCTGGTATCAAAGTCATCTGTTATAATTTCATGCCTGTCTTCGACTGGTTGCGCACTAATTTATATGCAGAGCTTGAAGACGGTTCTACAGCTATGTATTTTGAAAAAGCCGTCGTTTCCAGCTTAACCCCGCACGAGCTCGTAAGCTATTTTCAAAGCAATTCAAATTTTCAACTGCCTGGCTGGGAACCTGAACGATTAGCCCAACTATCAGCTACGCTGAAAGCATACCAAGCTGTTGATGAGGAGCAGCTATGGCGTAATTTGCAGTATTTTTTAGAGCAAATTATTCCTGTTGCTGCAGAGCATGGCATTCGGATGGCTATTCACCCTGATGATCCACCTTATTCACTCTTTGGTCTGCCACGGATTATTAACACACAAGCAAGTTTACGAAGACTAATTAAATTGGTCGATCATCCCGCAAACGGAATTACGTTATGCAGCGGTTCACTTGGTGCACGGCAAGATAACGATATTGTTGCTATGATTTATGAATTTGCTGATCGCATTCCTTTCGCTCATATCCGTAATATTCGCCTGGAAGAGAACGGGGATTTTATCGAAACCTCGCATCGTTCAGAGGACGGTACCGTGAATATTGCCGCAATCGTAAAAGCTTATTACGATATTGGATTTACTGGATATGTTCGTCCAGACCATGGTCGCCATATATGGGATGAACAATGTCGTCCGGGATATGGCTTATATGATCGCGCACTTGGCATTATGCATTTATTAGGTCTTTGGGACGCATATCGTTATTCCGATCAACAACGTTAACAAATGATATCGTTTCTAGGAGGAGTTATGATGTCAGTAATTCAAGCAATTCATCCATCTTTAGCAAATAAAGTTGCAGTGATTACAGGCGGCTCTGGGGTTCTATGTAGCGCGATGGCAATTGAGCTTGCTCGACAAGGGGCAAAAGTAGCTGTGCTCGGTCGCACGCTTGAAAAGGTAGAAAAGATCGTCACAGACATTAAGCAACATGGCGGAGTCGCAATCGGTGCTGCTTGCGATGTAACGGATCAAGCTAGTGTGGAAGCAGCTGCAGCACTTGTTGAAGAGCAGCTTGGATGCTGCAATATTTTAATTAATGGTGCTGGTGGCAATCAAGCAAATGCCAATACGAGTAATGAAACGTTCAGTATTGAGGATTGGCAAAACCCAGAGATACGTTCCTTTTTTGATTTATCTCCAGACGGAATTCGTCAAGTAATCGATCTAAACTTTATTGGTACACTAATTCCAACACAAGTTTTTGCCAAACAAATGCTTAATGCTGTGCAGCCTGTCATTATAAATATTTCTTCAATGAGCGCACCATCGCCAATGACCAAGGTTCCAGGCTACAGTGCAGCAAAAGCTGCGATTAACAATTTTACTCAATGGCTTGCCGTTCATATGGCGAATACGGGAATTCGAGTTAATGCAATTGCGCCAGGCTTTTTTCTTACCGAGCAAAACAAACGTCTGCTGCTAAATGAGGATGGCTCTTTAACTGAACGCTCTCACAAAATTATTAGTCATACTCCAATGAGACGCTTCGGCAAACCAGAAGATTTACTAGGCACATTATTATGGTTATGTGATAGTCAAGCTTCAGGCTTTGTTACTGGCATTACTGTACCAGTTGATGGCGGCTTTATGGCTTATTCCGGAGTATAATAAAACTTGCCGTTTCATAAAACAGCTCATTCTTCAATAAAAAAGCCGCCTCTCTTGCTAGACACATAAACATGCATCTAGCTGGAGGGCGGCTAATAAATTATCCATTTAGACATCAAACATCGTTCTTCATTAGAAAGAAATAACTTTACTCTACATGCATTTGAATATCTTCATTTGCTGCATCGAAAGAAATACGTAAGTTTTTACCATCCAAATACCACATATTATCTTTCTCAATAAAAAAATGAACACCTTCTACATATTGCTCTGCTCCGATTTCGCGAGGTTCATCTCGAGTAACACCTAATGAAACTCCAGGATGTACATGACCAGATCCGCCTAATTTTACAAAAATGCGAATATGATCTCCCTCTGCCAGCTCCATCTGTGATTTATACCAACTTGCTGCTGGCTGCTCAACGATTAACGCCATAGCTTGCACACCCTTTCTAAATAAATGAACCAATCGCTTGCTTTAATAGATTGGTATATATACATCTTAGCAAATGATACTATTATTGTTCAATGCTCTTTCTTTTTCCATTTCGTGAATACCAAGACCATATCGGTAATAAATGCTCATCAGCTATTCCTTTTACCCGATAAGAAAAGAAACTGCCAAGCACCTGAACATGAATATTGTGCAGCTTTCGTTTTCTTTGTATAGGTGTGGACTTTAAGCTTAACGTTACAATATGCTTTCTACGAACAAAATAAGTCACAACATTAATTTTTCGATTACGCAGCGTTAGGTCTTGTCCATCTAGCCAAACACCGGAAGACTTCATACAAATCAAGCTCCAACCCCAAACGATAGGCAGCAAGAGCAATAGGAACAGCCCATTCCACTTCCATAACCAAACAGCCCCAGCTACAAGCAGCAAACATATTATGCTAGGCAGCAAGGCATAGGTGCGAAAAGCATAGGATGGCGGTGTATGCAGTTTATTACGCAGCTCCAACTTATAATCAGGTAAAAGCTGATTCATAATGCTTGGTATATCCTTTTTTCGAGCAAACGGATGAATGACAAGCTGCTCCCGTGCATCCGAGGTAATAATTTGAACGCGCAGCTCAGCAAAGCCAAGCAACTGTCGTAATGGATTTTCTTCCATAATAACAGCTTGAACCTTACGCTGATCAAAGATAAAGCTTTTCTTCTCCAATAAGCCATAGGATACGGATATCTGCTCATGACTTCTAGTTATTTGATAGTCTCCATATTTGATCAAATAAATAATAATCGAAAGCAGCCATACGCCTCCTAACACAACAATTACCAAGATCATACTTAACAAGATTGGCAGAGCAGAGGTTTGATCAATAATGTCATCGATCAGTTTCTCATACAAACCAGGCATCAAAATATCTATTACATCATCTGCAAAAGAATAAATACCTAGTATAAAAATGATCGCAAAATTTAAATTCAACGAAGTGAGCGAAGCCTTTAATAATTGAGCAAAGCTAATACGATATTGATAATCATACTGCTCCTCATTTAGCCACTGCTCATTTTGCTGATTATTATGGCTTTGGTCATTTATAGCATTTCTTACTTCCCCTTGGCCAGCCAAATTACTTTGACCATTCGGAATTGCTCCATGACTATGCGTATCGCCATATTCATCGCCAGCAGCTTGATTCTCTCTAAAAACATCCCTGTTACTCATATCAGGTATGTGCTGAGTTCCTTGCTCATTCACTGCAGCTTCCTTTTTACGTAATTGCTTTAACTGCTGCTGCAATTGGAGTGCAAAAGCATGCTTTAATACTCGTAATTCTCCCTCGGGTGAACCAGGTTTACCGCCAGGCGTTTCAATTTGCAGGGAAGCAGCTCCGAAAATTCTAAGTAAAAGCGGCTGCTGAACATTAACAGAGTGGATTCGATTATAATAAATCGTTTTTTCCTCGCGATTAAACACGCCTTTTTGGATAATCAAACGATCATCTTGTATGGAATATTGAAATTTTCTCCACGATAAGTATGCAATAACCGCATTAAAAATTAACGTTGCTGCAAGAATGATTAATATCCCCCAAAACTTCACTCCATCAGTATCTTGTAGCTTTAATAGCAACAGGATGAATATAGGAACAAAGTTACGTAAATTTTTAATAAAAGTTATTGGTATATCTAGTGGTGATAAGCGACGTGGGTTAGTCATGTTGTTCATCCACCTTAGCCAATTCTCCGATACGCAGTTTCAACTGCTCAGCAGCATCCTGTTGAACACCTTTAATTTCATGATCTGTTGCTGCTGTTACAATTTTAACACTGGCTAGCTTATATTTACGCATAATTGGTCCACTGCCCACCTCAACATGCTGTACACGAACCATTGGAATTAAGGTGTTTGTTCGAAAAATAATGCCGGACTGGATTTCGATTTCTTCTTCAAAAACTTCAAACGAAAAGCTACGATACTCATAGTTTGGATAAAACCAAGTAAATATAATGAAAGATAAAATTACGATTCCTCCCGTAATCCATACAGGAATAAGCGTCCATTCCTGCCATAGAGCAATTGCTAACCATCCTCCAACTAGCAGCAACAGAACTAAATGTAAAATTATATTCGACAATCTAGATGCTTTAATATAATCTTGATGAAGCTTTTGCCTAAGCTCTCGTTGCATGTACTTTTATTTCCTCCTGCAATTAAATTTATAGTGGTATTAGTTGAGCGCTTCCCACTATATCCCATTCTACAAGATTATGACTAGAAAATATACTAGGATATGATACATGTAAAACTATAATTACTGCAGGGGAGTAAAATACGGTTTGGAAGGAGTACTGGCTTAGCTCATAAGAATGGGGATAATCTAATGCAGCATTCAATACTTCAAAATAAACGATTTCAACCGGCTTACGAATAAACGAACGTTCTGTAGGATTACCTAATTCATCCAAATTAAGATTACGATAAATATATTGCTCAGCTTGCTGTCTGGCAGCTGCACTGTCAATCTGAAATATTCCATCTGCGAGTAAAGCTTGATCAAGCTGCAGGGCAGCCGCATGCGCACCTCGATTAACCGCCTGTTTCGCTTTATAGTAGGTTTTCATGGATAACTCCTGATCTATCCCGCTGCCATAGAAGGTAAGCCATATGATCATCATTAGCGGTACAATTAACAGCTTGTACATGTTTTCCTCCTAAACTGATAAGGCTAACTTCGAATAGCAGCCGTTACCATTCATGATACTCACTCATTTGCACACCATATGCTGAAATATATTGCTTATCTGGCGCTCCTATACCGATAAGTGCATCAATTGCAAATAAATTTTCCATTGGATAGCTAATGTGCAGTTCAATCCCTTCCCCGCGCGGCACAGGAGGTGCAGCAATAACAGCCTGACCAAGCGTGCTTTTAGCCTTATATTGCACAAGATGAGGATTAAGTCCAAAGCTTGCAAGGCGAGTGCGGGACTGTTCGATTAAGCTAGCAGGAATATAACCGTACTGTCCGCTCGTACTAACCTCTAATAAATAATCAACTTCCTGCTGTAACAGTGCTTGCCGCAAAATATATAAATGTTTATATACAGGGGCAAACATAATCCAGCATAAAAGCGAAGCTAGCATAATAAAGGCAAGTAACTGCTTCATGCATCAATGCCTCGCACATAATCAGTTACAGCTTCCTGTGCATGTTTCTGCCCTAGCTTTAAACCTGTTTCTCCATCAACAACAGCCATATAGATAGCTAACAGGCAAATTAGTAAAGCAACAGCGATTAATAATTGCTGCATGTTATCACAACCTTAAATTTATTGAGCTAATTTCTGTGAATAAGTCATTTTGAAAAAATATTATTCAGATGTGAATTGAGGAAATTGTGGATTTTATTGTGAATAAGAAGCTTCTATGGATTAATATTACCAATTTGTGTATTAGCTGATGCTCCTTTAGACTGGATTTGTGCTCTTGTGCCAGTTCCATCTTGTGCAATAATTGAGTTAAACAGCAATACAACGACAACAAGCAGCATAACTGTCATTAAAATATTTTTCATCGAACTCACCTCCTTTCAAGTCATAGATATTGAGACGAAAATTAGTTCATCATCGACATTAATTTATTCACCTCCTGAACCCACGGATACAAAAACACTTGAAACGTATATAAAATTGGTATGCCTGCGATAATGAATAACACATAGGAGGTTGTTTCCTTACGGCTTGCTTTAGCAAGTTCTAGCCTTTCCTTATAATCGCGTAAATGGGCACGTAATAGCTCATAAAAGCTGCTGTCGTGCTGCTGACGAAGCGCTGCGATTGTCTCAACAAAGCTAACCCCTTCCGGAGTCCCAATTTTTCGTTTGAATGTCTGTAAAGCTGCTGCTGGGTCATGATACCATTCTGCGAGAAGCGTCTCCATATCTTTGCGTAACAGCCTGCTATAAGGTAAACAACGGCGGAGCTTAGAATGAATATGCAAATTGGAATCCTCAAAATAAAGTAACTGATGACTTATTACATAAATTTCAGAGGTTATCGCTACCGCACGAATTTCTCGATATAACTTTAGCCAGTACACATCCCAAAATAATACAAGTAAGCAGACTAGCACTAGCGAGCTTATTCCTATCACCCATACATTTATCTTCCAAACTCCATAACTCATTCCAAGCATAAGCATCACAAACAGTAAGCTGCTTAGGATAATTAATAAACGACGATAAAAGGAATAAGTTAATACTGAAATCTCCCAGCCACAGCTTGCCAGCAATATCGCACGCTCATCCTCTAATAATTTATCCCGCTTTAATAACAGCAAGGCGAGTAGCTTGGCAGAAGGTTCATGCTGCCGCCATCCCCACAATCGCTGGTACCATTGTGAAGGGCGGAATCGTTTCGTAGTTGACAGTAACGAAATAAGCATATAAAGCGCCAGCATAATAAATATCCATTCTCCAATAAGGATGGCATAATCTAACCACATATACACAACCTTTCACTCCCTTTAAATGATTGCTCTGTTTTGAAGCACGCTATAGCTTTCTGCGTGATAAATACAATCCCATTAAAAATGATAAAAAGATCATAACCATCATATGGAGTAACATCTGGCGACCTTGAACATCGTAAAAATAGTAATAAAGCGATTGCTCTCGATTGTAGTAAATATTTATCCCGACAAATAAAGCAAGAAATAGCAGCGGAGTAAAATTGGCAATTCGAATTTCTAACAGACGATGACGTTCCTGCTCATTAGCAGCTCTGGCAGCTCGCATATCTGCAATTAGTTCACGAAGGCTGCTGCTTATGCTAACTCCCTCATTCATCGCAACATTTAGCATTTGTACGAAATAGTCGGCCCATATATGTCCTAAAGCATGACTGAATAGTTGTAAACTTTCCTCATCAGACTCTAACACCGATAAATTGCGATATAGCTGCTCAAATACTCGCTTCATGACGCCTGTCATCATCTTTTCATCAATTAACCGTGCCAGTGCAACCTTTACTTGTCGTTCTCCTGTAATTAAATAACACTGATAAAACGCCTCTAGCGCTGGCAGAAAATCAATTTGTGCTTCCATTCGTCTCTGTACAAGCATCAAGCGTAAAATTAAATAAGGCAATAAAGCTAGCATCCCGCCAAGCAGCAGCATTCCTTGAACTGTAGTAAATATCCAATAACCAAGTAGCATCCCACCTAGTCCGAGTGAAAGCAATAGCATAAACAACTGATCAGCTCTAATCGGCAAATGCAAAGTATGTATTAGCTGAGCTAGATGCTTCCTAATTCCATCCAATAGCTTACTAGCTTTGCCGCCTTTGGCATTTGCTATTTGCTTCGAGCTTGCTAGACCTTGTTTTAAGCGATTATGCAACGTATTGCGCTCGACAATTGATTGCAATATCCAATCTGTGACCATATACAGAAGTAAAAAAATGAAGCACAGTAAGATGAGCAAATATGTATTAATTGGCATCTTTAATTCCTCCATAATGTTGTGGAAAACAACGACGCAGTTCAGCCCAATTCATACGCCACTCATCCTTTTGTTCATCGTATGTAGCCCAATCTGTTACAACAACTTGATCATTCTCCCAGCCAATTCGTGCAATTCGTGAAATGACTCTTCTGCCATTCAAATATTTCAGTTGAATGCCAACCTCGGTAACATATAAGGCAATTCGTTTTGCTAAACGGTGAGGATCCATTGCTCGTCCATCAAGCATGCACATATCAACGATTGCATCTGGAATATCCTCTAATTCATTGGCATGAACGGTTGTCATACTGCCGCGATGTCCTCGGGTACAGGCTCGAACATAAATATTAGCATCATCATCGCGGATTTCCGCATGAATAATTCGTTGAGGAGATTGGCGCAAAGCCAACTTGAACGCTTGCTTAGAGCTGTGTAAATAGTCATCTTCATTAATTTCATATTCAACAACATTACGTTCAGGATAATCTCTGCTAATCATCAGCTCATAGCGTCCTTCGATTGTTATTAAGCGTTCCGTTGCTGGCAGCTCGGCAATTAAAGCTTTGAGTAAGTTCGTTTTCCCCGTATTCGTTTGACCGATTAAGACGAGATTGTATCGAGCGGAAAGAATGTAATGGAGTAATTGAAGAATTTCAGGTGAGAACATGCGATAAGGCTCTGTTGCCAAAACATGCAGAGGAATATTGCGCAGCGTATAAAAGCGTATTGTAAGCGTCGGCAAAGCAGTATATCCATTCCCTGTTATCGTAACCCGTGAACCATCACGCAACATGACCTCTGCCCAACGCTTTTTCATATTATATTGATCATTGTTATATAAGACGAGATTTTGCTGAATTCGCTCAACATCCTTTAGGTTTTCAAAACGGTACGAGGATAATTTTAGCTCGCCTCGGACAACAGTAAATATTTGTGTACCAACGACTTGAATTTCCTCCAAACCTTCTGTTTCTGCAATAATAGCTTCAAGTACATGCAGGCCGACAATCTCTGCAAACACTGCTTCTGCTAAAGTCGCATATGGATGGTGATAACCATCGATCTCTTGAATATGCAGTTGAAGTAAACGGTCTGAGATTAAATGCAAAATATATCGCCTTGCTTCTCCGTATCCTAGCACCGCCTGATTCAACTTCTCACTATACTGTCTGCGCTCTTCTTCTGTATAGCCGCGCGGTGTCGCAAGATAGCCGCGCATCTCATGACATAACCTTTGAAATTGCTGGTAACCTTCATCCTCTTGAATACCATGTACACGCTCTTCATACTTGCGACGCTTAGCCATATAATCAAGCGCTGAAAACTTTTTATTTTGAAGATCATTCATTGATTTTTTTCACCTTCTTCTCTATAGCTTACTTTTGCTTGTACTTCACTGTTGTTACTAGTGATAATGGCCGAAGCAAGTTAATGCTTCTGTTATGTGGAATTGTTGTCCCTGATAGAGGAATAAGCTGAGCTGTAAAGCCGCTAAGCCACTTTTTCCCTTCCCTATGTTGCTTAAGCCATAACGCCAATTCTCCGCGATCTAATGCTTCATATAAAGTGGCTGGAAGCGATACTACTGGCAACGACTGTCCTGTAAGCCCAGTAAAGCAATGACGCGGATGATATAGTCCGCCTGGCTGCTTAATGACGCAACTATAGATAGCTTTGCTGTAAAGCTGAATATGTTCGCCTAATACGCCAATCCAGCTTAAGTAGTCATCTTGAAAATGGGATAATGCATTGGTGGTAGTAATTACAACGCTGTCTGACTCTACTAGAGCACTTATCGTCGCTGCATTGTCCCAATAGGCATTGACGTCAAGCAGCACATAGTCAAACATCTTGCCTGCTGTATGAATCAGTTCCGTCAACTCCTCTACCCCATAATATTCAGCCGTTTCACGATAACGATTGCCAAATAAAATATACAGCTCCTTTTTCTCATCGTAACGATACATGGCATGCTGGAGCACAGCTTGCTCAAAACTTCCATTGCGCAAATGAGGCAGCAGTTCATCCAAGCTTGCTCGCCGCTCACCAACCCCTAGGTAACGATGTAGCTTGGAAGATTTTAAGTTAAAGCAAATATAGGCAACCTTCTTATTTTGTCGTTCAGCAAGCCTGACTGCAGTCGTAAAAGCAATTAACGTTGTACCTATATTGGGAGTAGTTCCAATAAACGTAATAAGATGACTTTGTAGCTCCTTACTTATCATTAAACATCTGTCCCTTCACTGGAGTAGGCAATGAATGATAGGCGATCACAAGCTTATTATCTCCTCCGCGACAAACGGCATCTAACTCTAGCCACTGATTTTCCGTCAAATTAAGGTTAATATACTCAATCATCCCATTCGCTTGTCTCCGAGAAGCATACATATGCTCGGCATTCCCCCATACAATCGTATTCCGCTCAGCTTCCTCTGGAACATCCACCTCATTATTTGCTCCTGTTTTTACAGAGGCGACAACAATCGCATCCGTGAACAATCGCTGTGATAATCCATCAGGTGAAGATACATATATCCATACTTGGTCTCCTGCACGAATGCCATTACTTATCGATTTAATATATTCCTTAGGAATTTGGAATGTCGCCTCTCCTTCACGCGGATGTAAGGCATAAGTGTTTAATTTCCATTCTAAAATTGGTTCATTAACACCAAGCGGAATAACTGCCTCCTGCCCAATAATATCTTCCATGCGATAAATCATATCTTCTGTACTAAGCGAGACTGGAATAGATAACCATGTCAATTGCTCGGCTGTTATCGACTTTCCTGCATCTATCCAATTATTAGGAACAACAACATTTACGCGCTCCTCAGCTTGAACACGAGCTAATTGAACATAGTACAAACCATATACAGCTAAAGCTGAAAGTAATGCAGCAAGAGTAGATAGCAACATGCGTCTTCTGCTTATCATTGAAAAGCTTCACTCCTTAATCCATTGATAAAAAATAAGTAACAAAAAAACGCAACGCTTGCCTAATGGCAAAACGTTGCGTTCTTCACACGTTTACTTATTACTTTTCTTTATCATAGCAAAAAAAGAAAAAATTGTCTATTCTAAAAATCGATCAATCCAACACTAATTAACAAGGCATCGTCGACCTTTCTCATCGTCTCATCATCTAAATGTGTGATTTTATCAGTAAGACGCTGCTTGTCAATTGTGCGGATTTGCTCTAATAACACAACAGAATCTCGATCAAAGCCATGTCTGTCAGCATCCATTTCGACATGTGTAGGTAACTTTGCCTTCTGTATCTGGGCTGTAATTGCTGCGACGATTACCGTTGGACTGAATCGATTGCCAATATCATTTTGAATGACAAGTACAGGTCTTACTCCACCTTGCTCAGATCCGACCACTGGTGATAAATCCGCAAAAAAAACATCTCCGCGTTTTACGATCAATCGCTACACCCCGCTAACAAGACGACCTAAAGTATTGTCGGCTTCTTCCTCCGCTTGAAAAGCTTCCGAGGCAATATTCAAATTAATTCTTGCCATCTCCATATAACCACGCTGCATCTTCTCGCGAATTTGTCTCTTCTTTCTTTCGAGAAGATAGAGCTTCATTGCTTGGCGAATGAATTCACTGCGATTTGAATTTTCAGTTGCAACAATTCCATCGACTTCTTCCAGTAAATGGTCTGGTAAGCTAATCATGATTCGCTTTGTATTATGAATATTGGCCACAGAAATCGCACCTCCAAAACTTTTCCAACACTATACTACACATTATGACATAATCACATCTATTCTATACTTCAATATATATGAAGCAGATATATCTTGTATGCTATACGTTCATTATCATAAAGGAAATTACCAATAGACCGTTCTAATTTCCCACATTACTATTATATTACACTAAAATAGAAGGTTTAGGCTAGAACTAATTAATGGAAAAAACTTCCCAAGGTACCATGGAATGAATAGCTGCACTAATATCCTTACATCCCGTTACTAACAGCAATAACCTTGCCATTTTCAATATAGCGGCGAGGCACTCGGCTAGCAAGCATACAAGTTAGTTCATAATTGATTGTTCCAATTTTATCAGCAAGTTCTTCTGTCGTTATCACTTCATCACCTTGCTGACCAATTAAGATAACTTCTTGATCCAATAATTCAGAAAGCGAGCTTTGTCCTTTAAGCTTTTCTAGCGAAACCATGCATTGGTCCATACAAATTGTCCCTACTACAGGAATTCGTTGTCCTTGCAAAAGAACCTCTGCTTTTCCTGTAAGCATACGGCTGAACCCATCGGCATAACCAATTGGCAATGTTCCTATCCATTCATCTTCCCCTGTATAATAACGAGCGCCATAGCTTATCCCCCATTGTTGCGGAGTTTGCTTTGTATGAACAATTTTAGTTTTCAAACTAAGTACTGGTCGCAATTGAATATGTTCTTTGCTTACTTCTTCAGATGGATATAAGCCATACATGGCAATCCCTAAACGAACCATATCTCCACCCCACTGAGGTGTATCCATACTTCCTGCACTATTCGCAGCATGAATGATTGGAATATCCCAGCCTTGCGCTCGAACATACGATTCAATTTCATGGAAGCGTTGATATTGCAATTTCGTATAGGTTTTATCTGCTTCATCGGCCTTGGAGTAATGCGTAAAGATTCCTTCTACGTTCAAGCTGCGAAGTGCGCGAGCGCGCTTAATAAAATGAATTGCTTGTTCCGTGCCCAGCACACCTAATCTTCCCATGCCCGTATCAACCTTAATGTGCACCTTGAGTGGCTCATGTGTGTTAGACAGGTTGGCTGCCGCTGCCAGTTGATCCTCACGGTACAAGGCAATCGTCACGTCATGCTGTTGAGCAAGCTCAAGATGCTCCGGCGCAACAAAACCGAGCACTAAGATTGGCAAAGTGATGCCTTCTTTTCTAAGCTGCAGGGCTTCATCGAGAAAGGCAACGCCTAAATAATCTAATCCATACCGTTCAACTGCACGAGCAATTTCTACAACACCGTGACCGTACGCATTTGCTTTTACAGAAGCAAGAATCTTTGTTTCTGGTTTTAACTGTTTTCTTACCTGTTCTATATTATGATAAAGGGCATCAAGCGAAATATCTGCCCAGGTTGGTCGATAAAAGGTACTCAATTACTCCACCTACTTCGTTTATTGCTACTTTCCTCAATACGTCAATAGTAGTAATGTTACGCCTACTTACTCATAGTGTCAATGTTCGAAGCAAATATAGAAACAGGCTTGCTAAAAATGTATGCAAGCTCTCCTCCAAACATGCTACAGAGCTAAGCTAGCCGCTGTGCATTTCATTGAAGGAGAGCTTGCCAATATCCACTATAAACGGTGGTGTTGATTATTTAGAAACTTCTGCTTGTACCGATTGAGCAATTTTAATCATTTCAGATTCAGGCAAATTCGCGCTGCTCAAACGATACATATTGCCGTGATAAGTCCAGCTTAATGTCTGCACTTCATCACCAGTTGTAAGTAAGCCAATTGTATATCCTAGGTTTACCAGATCTCCAGATACTAAGGAGGTAGCAACATCTTTAGCAGCAGTTTGGATAAGCGTATAGCTGTATTCACCATCGTAACGAGTCATTAAACCTTTATTACCTGCATATTCGATGTCAGTGGAATCCTTCCAATTCACTCCAGTTGGTGTATAGGTTGGTTCCATTGCAACAAATTCTGTTTGCTTATGTTTGTCTGAGTCTGCTCCTGCTGTCGTTGGTTGCTCGCTATTAGGCACTACATTTTCTTGGTCTGCATGTTCGTTAGCTTCTTCCTCATCTGCAGGTGCTTGTGCATCATCTTGAGCATCGCCTGTCAATTGCTCATCATCTGAAGCATTTTGCACATTGTTTGCGCCTTCAGCGTCTGGCGCAAGGCTTTGTTCTTGTTCAGACGAAGACGGCTGAGAATCTGCAGCTCCCTCAGGTGCTGGTGCTGTTGCTCCAGCTTTCATATTTGCATCCGTTGAGAAAAAGTCTTCCTTGAAGCTTGGATTAAATTCAAAATTATTAAATTTAACATCAACTAACACCGTTGCATTGCTGTCACTTACTTCAACTTGCAACGGATGATAATCATCTTGACTTAACCAAATTTTTTGTCTTGCCAGTGACGCATTGTTATATTGTGCCATGACATCAAATACATACGCATCATCTGTCGTTGTAAATTGACGTGAGCCATCAAGTAAAATGCTTTGCACCAATGTTTGGTACAAGTATACTTGGCCTTGTCTTTGCGGCCAATCACTTTGGAAACGGAACACTTTATTTTGCTCAGGTGTAAGGACAAATACTCCTTCATCATTACGAAGCACAATTTGCGTAATATTTTTTTCTACATTCGTTAATCTAATGCGATAGGATTCTGGTTTTTGGTAAGCTACCTCAACTTGATATACTTGTGGCTGCTGTCCGTTATGAAGCGTCATCGTACCGCTTCCTTGATAACCCTCCATACTATTTAAAAATTTGTCCAAATCCTTCACCACGGATTCGGCGTCCTTCTTGCCGCAAGCAGATAACACTAGTGCAACACTTAGTATAATTGCCGCGATCCATGTCAAGCGACGCATTTAATCATCCCCTCCACAACTTGAATTTTTGCTGGCTGATACATACTTATGAGGGGACTTGACCAATTATGCGGACTGGCATGACAAGCAGGAGAAATTTTTTTATGGAAATATAAAGGCTGCCAAATTTAACAAGAAGAAAGGCGAGAACTTGAAGATGCTCACCTTTTTATAATATGTTCACAGCTCAATTTCAATTGCAATATCATAAGGTTTATTCCAATACATTCCACCGATCATCATCTTCTCAACCTGAATTGGTTGTTGCATTTGTTCTGCAACCGCAAAAAGCAGTGTTCGATGTTTATAAATATTACCGTCGGCATCTTTTTCCCAAGATTCCTTAAACGTTGAAATTAACTCATGTTCGCCTTGCTTAGAAATTAATCGGACATCGTTTAACTGCACATCGGCATTTGTAACGATATCGACTTCGATATGGTGTGACTTTTGTTCAATGCTCCGAATCGTCAATGTTTCTCCCGTAGTCGATAAAGCTGTTGTAACCTCCTCCGCGTATCCCGCAACCAACTTCGCAACATCAAGTTGTTGCTGCAGTTCAATATATCCTGTAAACTTCTCCACCCATATTGACAAAGCTGTAACCTCATTAGGAAGCGGAGCATAACGAAGCTCAAAGGTTTTACCGTTTATATCCGTTCTGACCCCGCTGCCTTCCGTCTCCAGCTTCTTCCCATCAGCAATCAAATGAATGCTTCCTAATTCATTTAACACGGATAAATAGGTCTCTGCCTTTAATTTGCCTTTAACAATCGTCTCTGTAGGGGTAGCAATAATTTCTTTGAATATAATTCTCCCCTCATCTACGTTAACCGTCTTATTCATTCGCTTCTTTAATGACGTTGGCATCGCTTGACTAGGATCATATGCGAGCTTCACTTCTCGATATTCACCCGTTTGCTCATCAATAGGCATATAATAATTCAATTTTAGTTTTTTTGCCCAAGGACTGACAGGCTTAAATGATTGGGTAACGATCATCTCCGTACCGTCTTCATTGACCGTACTTGTTCCATAAGTTTTCAGCGAATTTGTAAAAAAACCTTGAATATCCGTTACTCGAAACCGCTCCTTTATCACGGCTGGAACACCATTAGCATTTTTTAAGCGATAATAAAGAATAAATTGATTTTCATCCGATACTAACGCATCAATCATAAAGCTTGTTCCATCTTCCAGCTCAATAGCCTTATCTACCCGCTGACCTACTCCCGCTTCATGCAGTGCAGCAATATGTTCTGCAACAAGCTCATCATAACCAACAATCTTTTTCCCGTAATAGGCAAACGCATTGTAATTAAAGCTGCCTAACAACATTAACACAACAACGATGCTTGCGATACTTAAAGCTAATTTACGGATAACGATGTTCGGCAACATACGTATTTTTCGTTCTGGAACGGTTGCCAGTGATCTCCGTAAACGTTGTTCAAACTCGTCAGGCGGGAGACTGAACTGGGTTTGTTCTTTTAATTTGCGTAAATGCTCATCAATATTATGTCTATTCATGCCGTTCTCCCCTTTCTACCAACTTAAATAATTGCTTCTTCGCATAATGAAGCCGTGACTTAATCGTTCCTAACGGCATACCCATCACCTCTGCAATATGCTGCAGTTCCAGATCGTACCAATACTTTAACTTTATAATTTCTTGGGTATCCTGTGGCAGTTGCTTTATTGCTGCTTCGAGATCAATCTTCATATCTACTGCTGTCATCTGAGACTGACACGCTGAATCAGTCAATTCATTTCCGTTGTGAAGCTTATCATCCTCTCCGAATGCAACAGCTTCCCTAGCACGCTTTAACAACATTTTCTTGCAAATGTTCACTAATATCGTTTTACTCCAACTGTAAAATGAATCTGGCTTCTTTAAGTATCGAAGCTGCTCATAAACGACAAGCAGCATTTCTTCACAGGCATCCATCGCATCATGTTCATGGTATAAGAAGCTGTAAGCCAAGCCATAGTAATCTTGTTTTTGAGCCATAATTAATGTAATTAATGCTTCTTTATCACCTTTCATTGCTGCTCTTATTAATTTTTTAACCGCCATTTCTTCACCTGCAATTCTCGCTATGTAGTAGTAAGAGTTTTATCTTCGTTAAAAAGTTCAACAAAGTCCAAATAAATTTTTTATTCTATAAAACAAAACCCAGTACTCTGTGAGCTGTACCTCCAACTGTTAGATGGTTTAGGGTCACTTCACTGCTGCATAGAGTGCTGGGTGTTGCATTATTTAACATGTAAAGCATCAACCGAATGCGATTATAAACAAAATATTATATCAATTGTAAGTTCCTCGTTCAATGGTGTTATTTTGACCATCTATAAACATCATCATATGTTTTTTACTACTGCGCCTGATTCTATGACTTTTCAACTTCTTATGTATTATTATAACAACGAACCGAAGGTCCAGTTGATTACAGCAGCATGTGCGACTTTAAAGACAAATCCAACAACTTCAATTCTAAAAAAGGAGGCAATAGTAAAACGCATATTTGATGTACATGTTACGTTAATTTACGCAATGCATTACCGATATGCAAAGGAGGTTGTCCAATGAAAAAAATGACTGCATTGTTATTGTCAATCTTATTAATCATTACGCTGCTGCCTGTACCGATTAGTTCAGCAGATTCTGACTCAAGACTTGTACTTCGTGTGGAAAACCAATCCGTAAACGGCAGCAATTATATCGATCTTACAGATCATCTTGATGAATTGAAGTCACTAGACGAAGGCACGATTGTCATCAAATTTAGAGCTAATTCCATTTCTGATGTGATGTCTTTATTTTCACTTGGTGATAATACGCAGTTTGCTGTCCACTTCAACTTTTATATCCGCGCTTCATTAATTGGCAGTGAAAACCGTACAACGTCAACGATTAAAACTGCTGCCAACTATACGTTCCAAGCCAATAAAGATTATACAGTAGCAATGGTTTTAGATAAAAATGAAGGATACAAATATTATGTAAATGGGGTTTTAGTTGGAGAAAACACGACAGCTAATAGAGTTTTCCTCAGTAATATTCCTAATCCTAACAATGCTAGACTTGGTCACACTGATCGCTCTAGCGGCAATGAATATTATTTCAACGGAGATTATCATTTTGTTGAAATTTATAGTGAACCTTTAAGCGATGATGAACTAACCACACTTACACTCCCTGAAATTGGACCGAATGATCTAGTGCTTCGCGAAGAAAATATGCAAATCTATTCTAGCGGTTTTGTTAGTTTAACTGATCAATTAGATGAGTTAAAGCATCTGGATGAAGGAACGATTATTGCACGTTTTCGTCCAAAAACGACAAATTCCATCATGTCACTGTTCTCTTTAGGAAATAATACGATGCCAAATGGACATTTTCATGTATATATCAGCTCAACAGGCATAGGCTTTGAAAATCGGCGTCAAACAAACCCCAGTGATACTGTTAACACCAGTCTGTTAGCCCAGTATACATTTAAGCCAAATCAAGTCTATACGGTGGCAATGGTTGCAGATCAAGGTGCGGGTTATAAATTATTCGTGAATGGACAATTAGTAGCGAACAATACGACTCTGAATCGAGTATTTTTTAACAATATTTACGAGCCAAATAACGTTAAAATCGGTCATACTGAACGACCTGCTGGTCAAAATCAATATCCGTTCAACGGAGAAATTGATTTTGTAGAAGTTTATAACGTACCTTTGCCAGATGTACTAATTACGGCGATGACGAGTATTACCGATGCACCTGAAATTGTAAATCCGCTTCCAGAAGGTGCATTGCTTACTGAGCCACAAGATATTTTCTATCCTGGTTTGTACGGCTCTAATAACTATCGTATACCAGCTTTACTATACACATCCAGCGGAACGCTGCTGGCTGGCATTGACAAACGTATCCCTCATGGCGGAGATTCTCCAAACAATATTGATATGGCGATGCGCAGAAGCTTAGATAATGGGGAGACATGGGAACCAGATGAAATCTTAATTAATAACTACCCTGGAAGTGCATCTAATATCGACCAGCTTCTTCTTGAGGATGCAACAACGAAACGAATTTTCTCAATTGTTGACGGTTTTCCGCAAGGGTATGGATACCCGCAAGCTAGACAAGGAACAGGTTTTAAGAAAATTAACGGTATTCCCTACTTGGTATTACACCCCAAATCTGGTAACGATATTGATGCAACTGTTCAATATACCGTTAGAGAAGAGGGCATTGTTTATGATCCTGACGGGAATCCAACAGAATATACGTTAGATCAAAAACGCAATTTGTATCAGAACGGAGAATATGTAGATAATGTATTGCTTCCAAGTTCTCCGCTGCAAATGTACAAAACCATCTTCTTAGAGCTGTACTACAGTGATGATGAAGGCTTAACTTGGACTGGACCAATTGATTTGAATGGCATGGTTAAAGAGGATTGGATGTATTTCCTCGGTACTGGTCCGGGCAATGGCATTCAAATTAAAGAGGGTCCATATGCTGGTCGGTTAGTCGCTCCTGTCTATTTCACTAATGAAAACAAAAAGCAAGCAAGTGCAGTAATATATAGCGATGATAACGGTCAAACATGGCATCGCGGCGAGTCGCCTAACCACGGTCGTATCGTCGGCGATCAGGTGTATGATGAAAGAACGTTTAATGGAAACGAAATTACAGAATCACAAGTCGTTGAACTTCCAGGCGGTCAATTAAAACTGTTTATGCGTAACTACTCTGGATTTGCACAAATTGCTACGAGTAATGACGGCGGTCAAACATGGGATGACATTATTGTAACAGAGACTGCCCTTGTTGCACCGTACAGTCAAATGAGCGTTATTCGCTATAACGGTCAAATCGATGGAAAAGAAGCTGTAATCTTCTCTAGTGCAAACCATAGTTCTAATCGCGTGAATGGTACGGTACGGGTTGGCTTAATTGAACAAACAGGTACAGATTCCGAAGGCTATCCGATCTATTCCTTCGATTGGAAATATTCACAATTAGTTAAAGCTGGTCACTATGGTTATTCAAATTTACAAAATTTAGCTGACGGTGAAATCGGTTTGTTTTATGAGGGGACCTCAGATACCGTGATGAGCTTTATTAAATTCAACACAAAATTCCTAAAATGGACAGATCGTTACGGTCAACCGCCTGAACTTGGGTTGGACAGCTTTTACATTACCAATTCTATAGATCATACTTTTGCAGTGGGAGAAACGATTCAAATTGAAGCAAAATTTGATGATTACGCAATGTTATCTGGTAATCGCAGCTTAACTGGATCCATTAACGGCGCGCCCATTTCATTTAACCTTGTGAGTTCGTCTGCTGATGGAAAAACGCATCTATTTGAAGCGATTGTACCTGAATTAGAAAATGGCTCGTATACGTTAACTGCTGAATTCCATAGCGAACTTTCGATTTACAGCAAATATGGTGTGGAATATGGTATGTCTCCTAGTGAGGCACTAAATACAACGATTACGATTGGCGTAAAGGCGACACCAGAGCCGACGGATACGCCTGAGCCCACAGCTTCGCCTGAGCCTACAGCTTCACCTGAGCCTACAGCTTCACCTGAGCCGCCTGCATCGGAGCCGTACTGGTCAACTGCGACACTTGCAACAACCAATCGCACTGTAGCAGGTGGAACTATAACGATTCAAATTGGCGTAGACAATGTTAATCAACCATTTACTACGATTGACGTCGTGTTAGAATACGATCCTGCGAAAGTAAGCTTTGCAACAGTAACGAGTGAATCAGGCACTGTAAGTTTAGCAGAAGGTGTAATTCATTCATCCAGAACGGGGTTACAATTGCTTGGCAATGCAGTGAAAGAGGATCAAGGCTTAATACGAATTCTAGCAATAATGACTGATGAAGAAAATGATATAACAGGTGAATTATTCAATTTACAAGGACAAATCAAAGCTGGTGCACCATTGGGAGGAACAACGATAGCCATTACAAGTTTTGACGTTTCAAGATTAGGAGAATTAGGGACTGTTCAATATCAAGAAGCAACTGATGAAATCATTGTCGTAGATCAGCCTCCAGTAAATACTGATAAGGATGAATTAAACGAGAGGATTGGGCTGATAGAACAAATGCTTTTAACGATCATCGAAGGTACAAAGCTGGGTAAATATGAACTAGGAACAAGAGCAGAGTTGCAAGCAGCGATTCAAGCAGGCATATCCGTATACGAAGATGTATGGGCAACACAAGCTGAGATAGATGCGGCGGTTACTGCATTGAATGAGGCTATTGAACAAGCGAACAGCCGCTTTAACAGTTTCGTTGAAGGTCAAACAACGGTTACGATTCGTGATCTATCGATTATTGCTAGTTATCTTGGCACTACTTCTAGTGATCCAGCATGGTCACAAGTTGAGATGGCAGACTTATTTGATGAGCAAGTCATTACAATACGTTCACTGGCAGCAGCAGCTCAGATGATTCTTGATGAGTGGAGCAACAGCTAACATTAAGCAATTACCAGTATTATTGAGGCTTGCTTGAGAAGGCGCATCAGCGCCTTCTTTTATCAGAAAGGAGGTTTGGCTAATGGTTAAATGTATCCGACATATGCTTTTAATAGTTATAACAAGCCTGTCTTTCATGTTGCTTCAACCTGCTTCTATATTAGCAGAAGAAACTGAACAACCAACGTTAATTCTAAAGTCTAATGTAAGTGAAAATACTGTTGAATTGACTGTACAAGGCAAACAGTTAACCGATGTTTATGCTTTTCAGTTCACATTGACTTATCCGCAGGAACAGTTGTTAGTTGAAGCAGCAACGACTTCTTATTCTGGGTTTTCTGTAAATAAGGAAATCGCTGAAAATGAAATTATGTTTGCGTTCACTAAGATTGGTTCTGCAGCAAGCATTAAAGGTGAGGCGCAGCTAGCGAAGTTTACTTTTTCGTTTTTAGCAGGCGGACAAGCTAGGTTTAAGCTTCAAGATATTCAATTTGTCAACTCTAAATTAGAGTTGCATAAGCAACAGGGCTCGGTAGAGTTTGAGACATCGACGCCTGAATTATTTTCTGATGTAGCAAAACATTGGGCATCAAAGTCTATCTATAAAGGGGTTAAATATGCCATCGCTAAAGGTTATCCTGATGCTACCTTTAAGCCTAATCAACCAATTAGCAGAATCGAATTTCTAGCAATGCTTTGTCGAGCTATAGGACTTCCAAGCAAAACAGCAAACGAGCAGCTTCCTTTCACAGATCATGAGCAAATCCCGCAATGGGCACGACCTTATGTGCATGCTGCCGTGCAGCAAGGAATAAGTGAAGGCTACGCAGACGGTACGTTTCGCCCGAATCAACGAATTACACGGACAGAAATGGTCGCCTTTGTTGTTCGTGCAAAAGGGAGCAATCAGCTTAGCGCTGCAGAAATAATTTCCTTCACCGATCAGCATGAGATTCCAGCATGGGGAATTCCTTATGTAAACATCGCTTCCCAATTGGGGTGGATAGAAGGAGTTGGGGTTCAGCGATTTGCACCATTACAACCTGCGACACGTGCTGAATCGGTTCATCTCATACTTACATCGTTCTTTAACAATTAAGCGGATTATGTGTGCTGGGAATCGATCTCACCGTCAACATCTCAACTACAAGCAGAGCTATGCAGCATAGCGACACTCTGTACGTATAAAAATAAGGAACTGGCATCAGCTTAACTGAACCAGTTCCTCAACTAATGAAACGCAATGCTGTATTAATATCGTCAATTAATAATCGCAGTAATGTTTCGCGACACAAACTCCGCCATTTTACGATGTCCCTCTTCATCGAGATGCATATAATCAATATCATTCATCTCAATCTGAGCAGCAGCGTCAGCAAAATGTATTCCTGTATCTTTGAGCAATTTTTCAAGATGCTTCTCAATCTGCTGAGACTTCACGTCGCACTCTTTTCCCATCGGCTCACCAATTTCAGTACGGATATACTCAGGTTTAATATGCGGCGGGGCAACAACGAGTACTTCTGGATTCTTTCCATTGATGCCCACGGTCATTCCTTTCGCTTTTTGCGCCAGTCTGACAATTCCTTGGGCAATATTATAAGCAGTAAGACCGAATCTTTCTTTTGTATCATTCGTGCCTAGCATGATGATAACAAGCTCTAATGGAGAATGTGACATCAAGCAAGGATAAATATAGTTGTAGCCATTTAGTCCTTCAAACAACGGATCATCGCATACACTTGTTCTGCCGCTCAAGCCTTCCTCAACAACATAATAGGAATCTCCTAAAGACTTGCTTAACAGAGCTGTCCATCTTGTATTTTCATCAAATCTTCCACCAGTCCGTGCATCAAATCCCCATGTATTCGAATCACCAAAGCAAACAATGGTTTTTTTCATATTTATCACCTAAAAAGATTTCATTGTACTTTAATTTTAACAACTGCTTTTTTAATTTTAGTGCCAGCAGCTCCCATACCTGGACGGTGAACATCCTCTGGGTAAAATACAGCAAACATATTTGGCTTCATCGAAAGCATCACTTCATCTTTTGCTGGAGCAAACAGCATATAGTCGTTTTCCTCATCATATGCCTTTGTTGGCTCTGCTGCAGGACAATCTGGGGACCAACCGATGAGTTCTTCTCCAGAAAACAAATAATGGACATCGATATATTTTTCATGCTTTTCGGCAATTTGTTCTTCAGTGGACTTCGCTTCAAGCTCCATCACGTTGATGTACATATTGTCGCCGTCGATTTCAATTCGACCAGGCTCTGGATTTCTTGTAGAAAGCTTAATGAGTTCCTCAACTGCCTTCACAATATGAGCTTGCTGGAACTTCCGTTGCTTATCCCAAGATGCTAAAGCTCCTAGTATCATCATAACCGCTCCTTGTTGTATCGTACGTTATTACATTTCTTTTAGCTTGAAGCATATATTTTTTCATCTATTTGCATGCTACATCAGTTTGCCAATTACTGATTGCGCCGTACTTTCCTTATTTACACTAGACTGCTCAAATGTGCGTTTGAAGTACTCAACGTACAAAACGTCCATTAAATAAAGCTGTGAAATTTTTGCAGATAAAGAGCCGCTTTGCAACGGACCTTCGTTCGCACCACAAAGCAACGTCAAATCAGAATAAGAGGTTAGTGGTGATTTCTCGAATCTTGTAATAGATATAATCTTCGCACCGCGCTCTTTAGCTTTTTTGGCAACTTCAATCGTATCCACGGTAGACCCAGAATACGAAATGATAACTGCAACATCTCGCTCAGTCATTAATGCAGCTTGCATCATCTGTAAGTGAGAATCGATCGAGCAGCCAGTTTTGTTCGTTATCCGCATAAATTTAATATTTGATTCCATCGCGGTCATAAGCGAAGAACCAACTCCGAAAAAGAGAATTCGCTCCGCTTCAATAAAATAGTCAATCGCTTTTGTAATCTTGTCGGCGTTAATTAGACTGAAGGTTTCATTCAATGCACTTATATTTGTAGCCAAAACTTTAGAGGCCACCTGATCAACCGTATCATCCATCAAAATTTTGTCCGCAAGTTGCGGGATTTCGTTGCCTGAGGTTAAACTGTGAGCAAGCGCGATCTTAAAATCCTGATAACCTTTAAAATTTAAAGACTTACAAAATCGAAAAATGCTAGATTCGCCGACTCCGCAAATATCTGCAATATCGGTAATGGACATATAGACGACATCGCTGGCATGCTCAAGCACATAGTCAGCAACCTTCTTCTCCGTATTCGTCAAATTATTATATTTTGAATGAATAGTTGAAAAAATATTAATTCCGCTCAATCTATCTCCTCTTTCTTGTAATGACAAGCATACATAAGCGTGACTGACTGGTTACTCAAAAAAGTGTGAGGCAGCTCCGATTAATCCAGCTTTATTTCCAAGTTCAGCTTTTCTAATTGAAACCCCCGTATAGCTTGGCATAATCAATTGTTTCGTCTGCTGTTCTACGAGTCGAACTAGAAAATCTTGCTCCATCACCCCTCCGCCAACGACTATTGCAGAAGGATTAAAGATATGAATAAGCGATGCGAGTCCAATGCTTACCTCAATAACCCACTCATGTAGAACTTGTGTTAATTTATCGTTTCCATTGTTGATTTTATCAAATAATTGCTTTCCGTTCACTATTTCAGAATCAACTTCCTGAGCTCTACGAATAAGTGCTGTTGTTGATGCATGATGCTCATAAAATGACTGTCTGCCCCTATTCGCAAACCCATTTGAAACATGGGTAAACATATGACCGAATTCAGCGGCAGATCCAGTAGCTCCGCGGTAAATTTGCCGATTAATAACGATTGCGCCGCCAATTCCTGTTCCGAATGTCAAACATAAAAAATCATTGTGATCTTTACCAGCACCAAAGCAAGCTTCACCAAGTGCGGCTGCATTGACATCATTTTCGACCTTTACAGGTTTGACAAAACGGTTTGAGACGATTTCTGCAAGCTTTGTTCCCGTATAGTTTGGAATATTTTCGTTCGCATAAACGATAACACCTGCATGATGATCCACTTGCCCCGCAGTGCTAATCGCAATTCCATCAAACGATTTTCCCTCATATTTCGCTAAGTGCTGCAGCAGCCTTTCCACAACATGAGGTCCTCCCAGATGACTTTCCGTTGCATATTCCATCGCTTCGACAATCGTTCCGTCTTGCTGGCAAATCCCCATCTTCGTGTTCGTACCGCCAATATCTGCTGCTAAGATGTTCATTATACTCCCTCCTGAACTCCTTGAGCATCCTGAACAGCTTTAACATAACGTTTTGTAATTTCCATTGGTCTAGTAATCGCTGATCCGACAACTGCAGAATGAACGCCTAAGTTAAACATTCGTGCCAATTCCTCCGGACTTGAAATGCCGCCTTCAGCAATGATGGGCGCAGTCAAGGTTTTTACTAATTTTTCAACTAACTCAAAATCAGGCAAAACCTTGCCTTTTGTTTTTTCAGTATAGCCGCTTAACGTTGTGCCGATACAATCAAATCCAAGTTTTTCAGCTAGGACTGCCTCCTCATACGTAGAGCAATCCGCCATAAACAATTGATCCTTGTACTTCTCTCGAATAATCGGAAAAATTTGATCAATTGTCGTACCGTCTGGTCTAACTCGATCCGTTGCATCGATTGCGATAATATCTACACCCTCTTGATACAGAGCATCAATTTCCTTCATCGTTGGCGTAATAAATACGCTTGAGCCTTCATAAACCTGCTTAATAATACCGATGATTGGAAGATCTACTTGCTTTTTAATTTCCTGAATATCAGCTACGCTGTTTGCGCGAATACCTGCGGCTCCTCCGCGATAAGCAGCAATCGCCATTCGCCCCATAATAAATGGACTGTGCAAAGGCTCCTCCGGCAACGCCTGACATGATACTACCAGCTTTCCTTTAATTTTATCAAGCATATTTTCATTTGTTTTCATATTATTCCATCTCCAAGTTATCTAGTCTGTTATTCCTTTACTGCTCCGGCAGTAATACCTTGTGTAAAGTATTGTTGGAACAATACGAAGATAATTAGCATCGGAATAGCGGCTACAGTAGCACCCGCCATTTTATAGGCAAAGTTTGGATTCAAATCTTGCATTAATGTTGCTGTACCTACCATTAATGTTTTAATCGTTTTTTCTTGACCAATTACCATTTGCCATAAATAATCATTCCATACTTGTACAAAGTTCAAGATGAACAATGCACCTATACCTGGTTTCACAATCGGAAGCATAATTTGCGTAAAGATTCTCCACTCACCTGCTCCGTCAATTCTTGCAGCCTCTCTTAGCGCATCAGGCGTTGTATCGAAGAAGCCTTTTAATAAGAATACCCCAAAGGCAATAGCGACGTTCGGCCAAATCATCCCGTTTAACGTATTCACCATGCCGAAATTTTGCACAATACGAAACAATGGAACGATCATAATTTCTTTTGGAATCATTAAGCTTGAAATAAAAATGATAAAGATTATATTTCTGCCCTTGAAATTAATTTTAGAAAATGCATAGGCAGCCATTGCCCCAACAATGATAACGAGAATTGTGCTTACACCTGAAACGAACAAACTGTTGTACGTCCAACGCAGCGCAGGCTGATTTTGAAAAATATCTACATAGTTCGAGAATGTAATTGTTTTTGGAAACCAATCTGGCGGCATTTTGACAACATCAGAGCTGTTTTTAAGTGAGCTAGTAAATAACCAATAAAGCGGAAAAAGATTTAGAATGGCAAACAACGTTACAATGATATTGGAGATAATATCGAATCGCTCAAGCCTTCTTTTTTTCGGTTTAATTGTATGTGATACACTTGACATGCTAATACCCCTCACTTCTGCTTAATCATGCTTCGTAATTGAGGCACAGACAGCAATAATGTAATTAGGAACATAATTACCCCTACTGCAGACGCAGTTCCAAGTTGATTAAACTTGAATGCATTGTTGTACAAGTAGTACATCAAGGTTACAGAGGCATTGTTAGGTCCTCCGCCAGTCAACAATTGAATAACAACGAATATTTTTAATACCGCAATAATATTTACGATCGTGATGTAAATTGTTGAAGGTTTAACGGATGGAATTAAGATTTTCGTAATAACATGCCATCTGTTGGCTCCATCTACCTCAGCGGCTTCGAATAAATCCTTCGGAACCCCAATCATTGCAGCAATATATAGAATAATCGCTTGCCCAACATTTGTCGCGAATGTTACGAAAATGATAACGGGCATAACTGATTTTGCATTCCCAAGTAAATTTACATAACCGAAACCAGCTTCTCTGGCAAAGTACGAAATTAATCCGTTTGCTGGATTCAGCAAGAAGCTCCAAACCATACTCATGACAACCATTGAAACCATAACTGGAATATAATAACTGCCTCTAATAAAAGACACATATTTTGCATTTTTATCAAAAACTGATGCTGCTACAAATAGTGCAAAACCTACGGTTAGTAGTACGATAAAGACAACAAATATAATCGTATTCGTTATTGCCTTGAAAAAAACAGGGTCATTAAAAAGCTTAATATAATTATCAAGTCCAACAAATTTTTCACTGTTATAATTGATTTGGTACATACTGAGGCGAATACCCTCAATAATAGGATATACCAAGAAAATAGCGAAAATTAACATTTGAGGTAAAATAAACAAATACCCCGTAATATTTTCTTTAAGAGCATTGCCACGTAGTCTCATAATTGTGTTTACCCCTTTAGTTAGCTGTGGGGTCATCTGACGACATCTGACCTTGCGACATCTGACCTTGCGTCCTCTGACCCCACTGCCTTATTTCAATTAATTATAGATGACAGAATTTGCTTTGTTTTCTTCAATAACTTTATTACCTTTATCTTGATAATCTTTTACAGCTTGCTCTGGTGTTTTTGCGCCCATATACATTGCTTGTAATTCAGGATATAGCACTTCACGAAGTTGGCTGTATCCAGGCACGTTACCAGTAAAGTTGAACAAGTATTTAGAGTTTTCGTTATAAACTTCAAATAGTGGATTTTCTGCTTTATAAGCTTCAGCTACAGAGGCTCTTACTGGAATACCGTTTTTCGATGCTTTCACTAATTCTTCGTCTGTAGAGAAGAATTTAACGAAATCTTTCGCAACTTCAATCCGTTTTTCATCGCCAGTGTTAAATACGCTTGCACCAACTACATATGTGAACGTAAGCGGATCTCCACTTTCAGATGGAATGTTAGCTAAACGGATATCAAATGGTGTAAGCTTGCCTGCATCCATATCTGCTTTAGCATTGTTGAATAGTACTGGGTTAGTAAAGCTGATTGCAAGCTGTTGGTTTTGGAACATGCCGTTAGCATCGTTAGATGATACGGATTCTGCACCAGGGTTGGTGTATCCATTGTCATAGATGGATTTCATCCATTCTGCTGCTTTATATCCTTTTTCATCAGCTAGAATGATGTTGCCGTTTTCATCAAAGAATTGGTTGCCAAACATTCTTAGGTATGCAAGGTTCCATGTATCACCTTGGTTGTTCAATGCGAATAATGCCATTGGATAAGCATTAGAGTATTTGTCTTTTGGAAGGTTTTCTTTAAGCCCTTTCAAAATTTCCATATATTCATCCAATGTCCAAGTTTTGATTTCATTTTCTTCGCCGATATATTGATCTAGTCCTGCAGCTCTGAACATGTCTGCGTTATAAACCAATGTACCTGGGTTGTTTTGGAATGGATAGAAGTAAACTTCTCCGCCAAATGTTGATGCTTCCCAATAATTTTCTGAAATATCGCTTCTTGCAGCATCATCAACAATATCAGTAATAGGAACTAACGCCCCGCGATGTACATAGTCGCCCATCGCAAAAATACTTTCAAAGAAAATATCAGGAGGTGTGTTGCTGCTTAGATTAACATTTAGCATTTGATCTCGTTGATCGCCTGCGATTACTTCAACATTAACTTTCGCATCGTATTTATCATATTGGTTAGCAAATTTCTCAGCCGCGTATTTGAAGAAGCTGTCATAATCTGCTCCTTCCTCTGTTGCGTCAATGACACCTTTCCATTGAGGGGTTAACCAAACACTAATTTCAACTTTTTCTTTGCTTTTGCTTTCTGTATTGCTTGAGTTGCTTGCGTTGCTGCCTGTGGAATTATTCGTTTGATTTGAGTTGCCTGAACATGCAGAAATAATTGCTGTCAGCATCATAAGCGTAATTAAAACCAGTAGAGAACGTTTACTTTTCACAATAACAACTCCCCTTTATATTTATTAAACTTAGTTGCAATAAGCTTCAATCGTTTGATCGATTTTCTTCATTGTTTCTTCGATTTTAGGAAGATCTTCTTCATAAATTCCTTCAAGCGGCCCTCTTACGCTGCCAATGTTAACGCCTTTTCTTTTAAGTACTTCTTTGATGCCTGCATACATCGAACCTTGAAGTGAGCATAGTGCAATAATGATGTCGTTAATATCACTCTGCAGTGCAGTTGCCTCTTGCAATCTGCCTTGCTTAAATAACTCGTCGGTTTTAAGATAAAGCTCTGGCATTGCGCCATATGTGCCTCCGATTCCTGCATCAGCCCCCATAATTCTTCCTGCTACAAACTGTTCGTCTGGACCGTTGAAGACGATCACATTTTTTCCGCCAACACGTTTAAAACGCTCGATGTCTAATGTTGGCATGGAGGAATTTTTGACACCGATTACTTTTTTGCTCTCAAGCATCTTCTCAAACAAAGCTGGAGAAAGCGTATACCCAGTCGTTTGCGGGATGTTGTAGATAATAAAGCTTAGCTCGGTAGAGTCAATAATTTCACTCCAGTAACGATACACTGCTCGGTCAGGAAGCTTAAAATAAATCGGCGGGATTGCAGACAATGCATCATAACCAAGTTGTTCTGCATGTTTAGCTAAGATGATGCTGTCTCTAGTAGAAGGAGCACCTACATGGGCGATAAGTGTCATTTTTCCTTTTAAATATTTCGCAACATATGTCAGAACGTCTTTACGTTCTTCAATGGTTTGATATATACACTCCCCTGAACTGCCTCCTACATACACACCTTGTACTTTTTTTTCTACCATGTAATCACAAAGCAATTTGGTTCGTTCTTCCGAAATATTCCCCTCGTCATCATAACAAGCATAAAAAGCTGGGAATATTCCGTGAAACTTGGTCAAGTCCATCTTTCTCCCCCTTATCTTAATTCTTGGATGCTTTTGCAAGGTTAGTATAGCATATGTAAAAAATTTTCGCCACAATTATTTTTGTGAAAATAATTTCCTATACTATCGTCAAGCTTATTACTGATGAGCATAATTTGGACTTTTTTGTAATCTTTTTATTCATAACAGCGCTACCTATATTTGTTACTCTGCACAAACCGAACATTGCAGCATTTTTAAACATAAAAAAGACACCCGATGGCGTCTTTATCATCTTCAGATTTACTGATATTTCAGCAGCAATCTCCGCAAACAGTTAATAAAAAAACATCTCCAAGCAGTAAACAGAGCTTACGAACTGTTTACATGACTTGAAGATGTTTGAAATAGACATTTAGCAAAATCGGATCAGATTAGTACTGTTTATCCTTTTACTCCTCCAGCAGTCATACCTTCAATGAAATATTTTTGGAAGAATAAGAAAACAATTAATATTGGCAGTATTGCAGCGACTGATCCTGAAATCAGCATATCGAAATTGTTGCCATAAGGTGTAAGCAAGGTTGATAATCCAATTGGAATGGTCAATTGCTCATTCGTTCTAAGCACAATTAACGGCCACAGGAAATTATTCCATGAGAATAAAGCTTGAAGAATTGCCATGGATGAAAACGCTGGCATCATGAGCGGCATCATAATTCTAAAAAATAAGCCAAACTCAGTACATCCGTCTACACGCCCTGCATCAAGAAAATCCTTTGGCAGCCCTCCTGCATATTGCCTAAAGAAAAAGATTGGCAATGGAGCAGCAATAAACGGAATAATTACCCCCCACATCGAATTGATCAAATTTAAATTTATCGATAGCTTATACAGCGGCAGCATAATAATTTCGATAGGGATCATCATTGTAACTAGCACTAATGTAAAAATAAGATTACGGAACTTAAAATGATAGACAGCAATTCCATAACCGACCATCGACGAAATGAGCAGGCAAAGTACGGTAAAAATCGCGGTAATTAATAAACTGTTACCATACCAAGTTAAATATAATGATTTACCCGAAACTAAATATGCATAGTTTTTTAATGAGATAATATCCCAGTCAATTTGAACATTAAGACCGTAACGCATTAGTTCCTGTGCTGGTTTCAGTGATGCGATCGCTAACACAATAATTGGAAACAGTGAAAACAATCCAAATATTGCGAATAAGATGATTAACAATGTACGTTGAATATTTCGTCCGATTCTAACTGAAACATTCATTGCTTAGTCCTCCTTTCGGAACATGCCAACCAGCTTTAATTGCGTGATCGTTATCATGAAAGTTAAAATGAGCAGCACAATTCCTACGGCTGAACCAAGCCCCATATTATTTTGCTCTAAACCATTACGGTACAAGTAACCAATAATTGTTAGTCCAATATCATTCGGTGATCGATTACCGTTCCAAAGCATATAGCTCTCCGTGAACATCGCTAATCCGCCATAGATACTGATCGTTAATACATATACGGTAATTGGTTTTAGCAGCGGTAATGTAATATGGATAAATTGCGACCATTTTGAAGCTCCATCGATCTCTGCTGATTCGTATAGCGACTTTGGTATATTTTGAAGACCAGCCATAAAGTATAGAACATTAACGCCAATCCATCTCCACGATGCCAGAATAACAAGCGTAGTCATAGACAAAACTGCATTGCCTAACCATCGTTGAGGCTCGAAACCAAATAAGCCGATAATGCTATTCATTAATGCTCCTTCTAACTCACCAAACGCTAGACGAAAAATCGTACCTGCAACAACGACTGAAGTTAACGCAGGAATAAATAATGTTGATCGAAAAAAATCTCTTAAAATCATTATTTTTGAGTTCAAAAATACGGCAAGCACTAATGGTACAGGGATTAAAATAGCAATCGTTAATACAGTATACTTCAGACTGTTTAGAATTGCCTTTCCAAAGGTAGGATTCCACAACTGCACGTAATTATCTGTACCAACAAATTTAACCATCCCTGGCAACACTTCTTGAAAACTCATTAAAATCGCAGAGAAAACTGGATAAGCAAAAAATATACAAAAAGATAGAACAAATGGTGCTACAAATATATAGGGAGCTATTCCTTGAGAGTACAGCCACTTCTTATGCTTCACAGTCTTTGTGCTCTGTATAGCTGCTTGGGTATTGGTATTGGCCATACAGGATCTCTCCTTATTTGCTTAATTGATTTTGTGCGTCTCCTAGCACTTTCATCACATCTTCTTGATCTTGAAGTGTTCTTACCAGAATAGATGTTTTTAACTCATCTGAAATAACAGGCGTGTTTTCATTTACGTTAATACCTTCAATTTCATCCTTAACTTCAAGTAAAACGTCAAAAATATCTTTACCAAAGTATTCTGTAAATTTGTTGTCCGCACGCAGTTCATCAGTATCCCAAACATCTGAACGAAGCGGATCAAATCCTAGGAAGTTCCAAATTTCAATATTTCCTTCACGAGACACTTTAGAGAATGCAAGGAAGTCTTTCGCTAATTGTTGGTTTTTCGAAGTTTTAGTAATAGCAGTACCTGTACCCCCCATACCTGCTGAACGCGGATCTCCCTCTTTCCATGCCGGCATTGGTTTGATTACAATTTTATTTTTAAGTTCAGGCATGTAATCTGTAAAGCGACCCATATACCACATAGGCATCCATACAGAAGCTGCTCCTCCGCCATTCATAAAGCCATAATATTCTTCTGCGTGATGGTTAGCACCAGGTGTCACAATCGCAATTCCATCTTTAATTAACTTTTGTTGAAATTGTAAAGCGTTTACAACTTCAGGTCCAGTTAAATTAAGTTGTCCGTCAGCGGTTTGGAAATCGTTAGGACCTGCAGCCTGTGAAACTTGTGGCCAGATTGACCATACATCCGAAGTTTCAATCGTTGTCATAGGAACCCCTGTTTTTTCGACTACGATTTTACCGGCATTGTAATAGTCATCCCAAGTTTTAATATCATCAATATTTACTCCTGCTTTATCCATAATTTCTTTATTATAGTAGATAACAGAAGCACCAACATGGAAATCAATTCCATAATATTTTCCATCTTTTGCATAAATATCAAGACGAGATTTTACTAAATTATTAATTTCTGGTTCAACAATATCATTTAACTCAACTAATTGCGGTTCACCCTTCAAATAGTTTGAAAATTTGTTTAATTCAATGTCCGAAATATCAGGAGCACCTGTTCCTGATTGCAAAGCAAGCAATAATTTATTATGCATATCATCATAAGGATAAACGTTAGCTACTAACTCAATTTGACGATCAGGATTAGCTTCATTCCATCGCTGTGCCATAAACTGATAAAACTGTTCATGCAATTCATTAAATGTCCAAAATTCCAGCTTCGTAGCTGAACCAGATTTTGAGCCTGATTCTTTTGAACACGCTGTTAAGAACGATGCTGCGACAAGCGTAAACGAAAGCAATAGTAACATTATCTTTCTCATACTTATCCCCCTATATCAAATTGTTTTAATAAAGTCTAAAATAAAAACCTTTAATTTCACTTTTATTTCAACCCTTATCATATTCATAATTATAAGTTGAGTAATTTGATTGTGATAGATTGTAATATGAAGTGCGACACCTAAAAAAATAACCCATGACGAATTCGTGTAGAATGAAGTTACCACACACCATCTACAAGGAGAAGTCGTCATGAGCTATAAACATCTTACCATAAACGAGCGTGCAAAAATAGAAACATTACTTAATTTAGGATGGAGTGCTAGAGCGATAGCTCAGCATATCAAACGTCATCATTCTACAGTATCTCGTGAGCTTAATCGCATGACGAGTCTTCCCTCTGCTTATGAGGCTAGCGATGCACAGGCAGATTACCAGCACAAACGCATGCAAAGTAAACCAAAAGGAAAGTGGACAAAAGAAAGAGCACACTACCTTACTCAAACACTGGCTGCAACATGGTCTCCAGAACAAATTGAAGCTCGAATGAAACAAGACTATCCTGAGCAAGCTGTATCTTTCAAAACCATCTATCGCTGGATTTATCATGGTAAGCTTGTCCAAGGCAACACTACCTTCTTGCGGCATAAGGGAAAGCGTAGAAAGCCGCGTGAAAACAGAGGTCGCTTTAATCTTGGGCTATCTATCAGGCAACGTCCAAAAGAAGTTAAACAACGTGAAACCTTTGGTCATTGGGAGCTTGATACGGTCGTTTCTAGCCGTGGTAAAAGTAAAGGTTGTTTGGCTACGTTTGTCGAGCGAAAAACACGCTATTACTACGCTGTGAAAATGCCTGATCGTTCAGCGGCATCCATGGAGCAAGCTGTTGCTACGGCTCTAGAAGAGCTTGCTTTACCTATGTTTACAGCTACCGTTGACCGTGGAAAGGAATTCGCTTGCCATCAAGCATTGTTAGAAGAGCATGGCTTAACGGTCTATTTTGCTGATCCCTACTCATCTTGGCAAAGAGGCAGTAACGAAAATGCGAATGGACTTCTACGAGAATTCTTTCCTAAGAAGTATGACCTAACCACAGTTGATCAAGCTGAACTTGAATGTGCCTTGGATTTAATCAATCATAGACCACGGAAATGTTTGAATTGGAAAACTTCTCACGAAGCGATTATGGAAGAGCTGTCGCACTTAGCTTGACAATCTATCTTGTCAATAAAAATGTAAGCGCTTTATATCAACGTAACAAACTTTATTTTAAATATATCTAAAACTATTTGTCGACTTTTCTTGATCTAAGTCATTTAATTTTTGTATAATGGATTAAAAACCAGTTTTAGTAAAAATAGTTAACAAATCGAGCTTGTTTTCATCACACTTTTCAACATTTGTTTTAAACAAAATAATGGTAAAGGTGGTAAGTAATTGTGCCTCACATTAAGGATTTGCGATCAGGACTTGATATATTTAAAGCATTAGGCTCAGAGGTTCGTATTGAAATCCTTGAATTGCTCTCGGAACACGGCCGAATGAACCTGAATGAACTTGCTAATAAGCTTAATTTGACAAATGGTGCAATTACGATGCATATAAAGAAGCTAAAAGAATGCGGACTTATTGATATCACGAGCACTGTAGGAAAACACGGCATTCAAAAATTATGCTTTCTTAACGAAAATCAAATAACAATAGATTTATATTCAAAAAATAAGACACAACTATATGAGGCTGAAATTAAAGTCGGTCATTATTGTGATTATCATGCGGAAATTACATGCGGTCTAGCTACAAAAGACTATATCATTGGAGAGTTTGACGAACCTAGATACTTGTCAGATCCAGATCGAATCAATGCGGAAATTGTTTGGCTAACAAAAGGCTTCCTTGAATATCGAGTGCCAAACTACTTAAAATCTAATCATGTTCCTAAAGAAATACAGTTTATTTTAGAAATTAGCTCAGAGGCCATCTGTTATAACGATGATTATCCATCTAATATTGAATTTTACGTAAACTCAAAATCTGTAGGTATTTGGACTTCCCCTGGAGATTTCGGTTCAACTAGAGGGCTCAATAATCCCGATTGGTGGCCACCGCATCTCAATCAATATGGGATGTTGAAACTCCTTCGCATCAATAAGTACGGTTCTTATATTGACGGACAACTTATTTCTAATACAACCATTACAGATTTAGAACTGCAAAAGTCACATGATATAAAATTTCGCATAAATGTTGGTCAATATAATGGCACATATAATGGGGTAACAATCTTTGGCAAGGAGTTTGGGAATTTTAAGCAACATATTATTGCCAGAATCCTTTATGATGAGCATCAATAAAGCAGTGAAGTCTAGCATTGACGCTATAACATATAACGAGGCAAAGACCTCCGAGCGTTCTATTTTTGCAGAACACTCGGAGGTCTTTGGTTTTAGGATGGATTTGTCTTACCACTTATTTACTTAAATATCTTCACGATAAATAACATAACTGCTCGGATTCTCTCTGACTAATACTTGCAACAACTTTGGCTGATTCGGATAAGAGAGCAATGCTTCCTTAATCGATTGATAGACAGCTTGAGCGATTCCTTCTGTCGTTGGCGGCACTTCTGCAAACTCTGGGTGATCATTTAATAAAGTATGATCTAATTTATCATGAACCAGCTCATTAATTGTGCCGAAGCTGACTAAAAAACCTGAGTCCAGTAATTCATTGCCGACAATCGTAATGCTGACAATAAACGTATGCCCATGCAATTGACTCGCTTTGCCAGCAGACGGATGGGGATTAAAATGTGCGGCTGACAATGCAATATCTTTAGTTAACTCAAATTTATAAGAATGAGGAATTGACGGATAATATTGAAACAACATTGTGAAAACACTCCTTTTATGTTTTTTGAGCCATAAATTTGGCATTTGCGACGGCAAGCTTGCCAGCAACTTCGGCAGTTGAAATAAGCAAGGCTCGATTTACTTCACCAGAACGTCCCTTTGTATACTCGTCTAACTTGTTAATAATATAGGGCGTAGCTCCTTTCCCTCCTGAAGCTGCTGTATAGCTGCTTAATGACTGCGAAATAACGCGCTCGATTTCATCAGCATCAAACGCTTCTTCCTCTGGCAAGGAAACTCCCAGCACAATCCCTGATTTTAAGCCAAGTTGCCAATGCGCATGAGCCATCGATACGGCTTCCTCAGCATTCGAGATTGTAGTTACTTTGTAGGGTGAACTGTGGACAAAGTATCCAGGAAAATAACTATTTTGATAGGACCAAGTCGGTACGCCCAACGTTTCCAGCACTTCCAAACTCTTGCCAATATCCAGAAATGTCTTAATTCCGCCGCATACCAGCATGACCGATGATTGTGAAACGGCTAGCAAATCGCCAGAAATGTCCCATGTCTCAAGCACATCGCGATGAACTCCGCCTAAACCGCCAACCATTGCCACTTTAATCCCAGCCTGTTCCGCAATCCAAGCTGTCGTAGCTGCCGTTGTCCCGCCGCTTTGCTTTTTAGCTGAGGCAACACCAAGATCTGCCATGGTCAACTTGACACGTTCTGGTTGCTGCGCTAACCACTTCAATTCTTCACGTTCAAGCCCTACGCAGATCTCACCGTTCACCATCGCCACCACAGCAGGCTCCGCTTTGTGCAGACGCACTGTTTCTTCAATATCTAATGTTAAATGCAATGAGCGCGGAAAAGACAAACCATGCGTTAATATGGTAGATTCAATCGCAACAACGGCTTCGTTGTTTGCTAGTTTTTGTTCTATTCTAGGCGAAATACGTATCATTGAACTCCCCTCCGATGTTCATTGCTATAGCTCAAGCATAAAGTTAAAATCTTGGATAACCGTTTGCCCAGCGCAAATAAAATGGCGAATATCGCTTGGCCCAGCACGATGAACGACCGACGAAAGAAGTTGATGCGTATAAACAAAAGCATCCTGTGTTGTATCTAATACGATAAATGAAGCGTCTTTTCCAACATCAAGGGTGCCAAGACGCGATTCCAGTTTTAATGCCTCTGCTCCTGACTTCGTCGCGGATGTAATTAAATATTCTGCACTTATTGCGCGAGGGTCTTTGGTTACACCGCGCGCGACGCGAGAAGCAGTATCCATTTCTCTAAACATATCAGGACTAGAAAACATCATATTATCAGAACCAATAGAGATCGGAATATTGCGAGTATAAAATTCATGCAGCGGCGGTACACCATCACCGAGAATTAAGTTCGTTCGCGGACAGCAGGCGATTTTTTGCTTATGCTCCATTAATAGTTCATAATCTGAAACGGTGGCTTGAGTAAGATGAATCATTAGATCAGGAGAGAAGGCGAAGGCACGTTCAACTTCAGTAGCACCATACTGTTCTAGCGAACGTTCATGATCACGCGGAGACTCACTTAAATGAATGGCCAACACTTTATCTTTACATATTTCACGAATTTGATGATAAATGTGCAGATCAAAAGCTCCAATGCTGGAAATTCCAAAACCATCCGCTTCCTCATAAACTGCTTCAAGCTCTTTTCTCGTCAATTCAAATCCCGCTTTATAATCTGCCATCGGTCTGCCTAAAATGACTGGTGTAATTGGTAAACCGCGACTGGCTGTGCGCAACGCACGAATTCCGTCTAAGCCTCCTTCACGAAAATCGCCAAACGCAGCAATTCCGCTTTTCAGCATTTCCTTTAGTCCTTGACGAATCGTTTCAATGAGTCGCTCCTCAGATAACTGCTGCAAATAACGATGTTTTAATCCGTTCGGTGGAAGTACAGCATCCTCAACAAGCAATCCTGTACCTAGCTCTTTCGCTCCTGTATCGGCGATATGCGTATGCGCATCAATAAAGGCAGGAATCACAAGTCCCCCTTGTAAATCTATCCCGTCAAGCTCACTGTCTTGCATAATAGATACAATTTTTCCGTTTTCTACAACAATCGTTCCATTTTCAATTATGGTAAGCTGATCTCCTACTGCTATTTTGCCATTTTTATAAACTTCCATTGTCTCTTCACTCCAATTCAAGCAAGTGTTGCCCATAATTAAGCAGCATAATGATAATTTCTTCTTCCGTAGGATAATAAACACGAAATTTTGAGCGGCTCACAGCGATCGCTGAAGCTGCAGTGGCACGACAGACTGCCTCATGAAGGGAAAGTCCGCCAACAATATTGGTTGTACATACACTTGCAAAAATATCTCCTGCTGCTAAAGAATTAGAAGTTTCAACAGCGATCGCTGGGTATTCACGCTTGCTCTGTTCACTCTGTACAATACAGCCGTGTTTGCCTCTAGTGCAGATCACGATGTTAACGCCAAAGTTACGCAATTCCTCGATTGCTTGTGTTAACGAAAGATAAGGAAATAACTCGTTAAGCGCTGCTTCATTAATAAATACAATTGAGGCAAGTGAGATTGTTTCAAGCACCGCTTCATTGCCCCAACGTTTAACTGATGAAGGTTCTACGTCTAAAGAGCTTAAAACTCCGTACTTTTTACATTCACGGAGCAGCGCATCTACGTAAGTTTTCAGAAATAAATGGGTATGCACATGATCGAATTGCTGAAAATTAAGATTAGTGAAATTTTGCAAATCAGGTAAGCAGCTCGCATTGATTGGCGGTGATAGCACTACTGCTTTTTCACCAGTACGATCAATCATAATAAGAGCGCTTGGTGTTTGCTCATCGATGATATGCATCACAGAATCTACACCATTTTGCTTTAGTTGCTGCTGCAATTGGCTTCC
Organism: Paenibacillus sp. plas6; assembly: GCF_057221655.1. Taxonomy (NCBI): domain Bacteria; kingdom Bacillati; phylum Bacillota; class Bacilli; order Caryophanales; family Paenibacillaceae; genus Paenibacillus; species Paenibacillus sp. plas6. The sequence continues at coordinate 1,043,568 of NZ_CM170151.1, forward strand.
CATCGTGTCATTGCCAACCCAACCTAACACCTTTACCTGATTCCCCAGTTTTGCCGCTTGATTGGCATAGTGAACTGCTGGTCCGCCTGGCGCCCAGTTCACATGATTAGCAAATACTTTTTGATCATGCCCTGGAAGCTCATCCAACTGATATATGCCGTCCATCACGATATTGCCAAAACTTAATATGTTACACGGTCTGCCCATCTCTTCAACTCCCAATTGCGATCGCGTTGCTGCCCTCTACTAATGAAAAGCCCGGGATTGCTAAGGTCGACTCTTTATCAAACAATAAACAATTATCTAAATGTAATTGCAATGTAACGGTTTCCCCAACGCGCGGAATCCACTTGCTGTGAACTAGCGATGTTAATCTAACTTGCTCTAATTCCGTGCGAACATGAATCAATGCTGATGAACCAAGATGTTCAATCACTTCCACCTTCGCCAAAATTCCTTGTTGTCCAGGAACAACCTCTATATCTTCAGGCCGAACACCTAAAATAAAAGAACGATGATGCCAATTGTCACACTGATAACCCGCATCAACGACAACATTCCAAGCCTCACCAAAAGCTTCGATGCCAATCGAGCCTTGATGGATAATGCCGCTGCACGGATAGAAATTGATTGGCGGATCTCCTAAAAAGCCCGCTACAAACAAGTTAACAGGATTTCGATACAACTCCAGCGGGCTGCCGATTTGCTGAATGACGCCATGCTGTAAAACAGCGATACGATCTCCCATCGTCATTGCCTCTTCTTGGTCGTGAGTAACCATAATTGTCGCAACGCCTATTTCTTGTTGCAGTTGTTTCATTTCTAAACGAATTTGGCGGCGTAACTTCGCATCTAAATTAGACAGCGGCTCGTCTAGCAGTAATAATGAAGGGCGAAGAGCAACTCCGCGAGCAATCGCTACCCGTTGCTGTTGACCGCCTGAAAGTTGTTTAGGGTATCTTTTCTCTAATCCGACCAAACCTACCAGCTCTAATACCGAAGCAATTCTAGCTTTCATTTCATCTTTAGTCGTTTTTTGACACTTCAAGCCAAATGCAATATTTTCTTCTACGGTTAAATGAGGAAATAATGCATAATCTTGAAATACAACCCCAATATTTCGTTTATTAGGTGCAAGATCTTGAATTTCTTTGCCAGCAAGCTCGATAACACCCTCGTCAGGTGTTTCAAACCCTCCGATCATCCGCAAAATCGTACTTTTACCTGAACCGCTTGGACCAAGCAAACAAATAAACTCTGCGGGGTTCACCTCCAAGTTCACATTTTTTAGAACTTCTACCCCTTTAAAAGTTTTCGACAAACCTTTCAGTGCAAGCTGACTCATAGTCCTTCCCTCCTTTAAGCACGGATTTCTTGATCTAACATAACAATCGCTTCAAGCGCAGTTTGAATAGCTCCTGAGAACCCTGCACCCGCTTGGAATTTTTGACCAGTGACAAAATTGTCTCCGATCGCATTGACTACTCCGCCTCTTAATCCGTACAGCGTCGTTAAGGTCAGCAAAATTGCTGCCTCTCGTTCAACATTTAAGACACCGGCATGATACCATTGTTCAAAATCCTGCTTATGCTTTTCCAGCAAATAGCCATTGCGGCTAGGCCGCGCCACGCCGACATATTCTGAATCGACAGAACGCGTTAACCCTAAGTGATGACGATACCCTAACTTGGCAGCAGCTTTTTTCATTGCTAAAAGCAATTGCGGATCAGCAATCGCTGGAAATTGTTTAGGAATATAGCTCTGACTTGTTCCATCATCGCGTACCGCTCCTGTTGCAATAACCAGATCGCCAACCTCGACATGTTCCTGCATTCCGCCTGATCCGCCAACTCGAATATAGGTATGAGCATCGGTATTCATCATAAAATCCATCAAAATAATCTCCAATTCAGGAGCACCGCTGCCGCACGAAACGACCGAAACTGGAACTCCTTTATAAGTGCCTGTATATGTTTTCGCCATACCTGTGTCAGCTACTAACTCTTTCGTATCGAAATAATCAGCAACTTCTTCCGCTACATCTTTCTCACAGCCGTGTAACGGATCTTTAATCACAAAAATGACGTAGGGCGCTGCTTTCTCTTTTGTAATCTGGGTAAACGCTGGTTTTCCATTTATTTGAAAGGGTCCGATTTTGTTGATCATGCAACACAACTCCTTTTTTGTCTTAAATTAGAAATACCGTGACCACTTAGCAAATTTTTCTCCAACAAGCGACAGAAGAAATATAATAACGGTAATCACCGCCGACCAAGCGAGAACAATTTGATTAAGCCCTTCACTTCTTTGTTCAGAGTAGACGCGTACTGGAAAAGTAGGAGAGCCTGAACTTGAAATAAACATCGTCAAGGTCACGTCAGTAAATGACAATAATAATGCAAAGATTCCGCCGACAAGCACACCTGGAAAAATGAGCGGCAGCGTAATTTTGGTAAATACGGTGAATTTGTTCGCACCTAAACTAGATGCTGCCTCCTCGACCCGCCCATTCATTTCTCTTAAACTTTGAATAACGATACGCAAAATAAACGGTGCGACCATAACCGAATGCGCCAGCACGAGTGAAACAAAGCTTCCGCTTAGACCGACGATTCCGTAAAACTGCAATAGTCCTAATGACCAAATTACTAATGGAAAAAATAGTGGCGCAAGCAAAACGCTTTCGATCCACTTCACTTGCCAATGCCTTAACGCCAATGCTGCTGGAATTGACATCAATAATGAAATAACCGTCGATATTGCAGCAAGTTTAAGGCTGGCGATAATCGAGTTACGATACTCATCGTTTTCTATCATTTTCTCGAACCAAGTAAAGCTAAAACCTTCTAATGGAAACGAGAAATAATCTGCTTTATTAAAGGCAACGACAACCATAAGCACAATTGGCGCTAATACAAATGCAAATGCCAAATAAACCAGCAATCGATGAACAATGCGAAGCAATAAATGAGGTATACTTATTGATTTCATCCATGTTGCCCCCTCGTCCCATTGATTAAACGAGTGATAAACACAGTAACAAATAGCACAGCAGCTAAAAGGATAATTGAGATTACTGAAGCAAAGGACCAATCAAACACTTGAATCGCTTGCTGATAAATAATTTGTGACAATAACTGAATTTTCCCTTGTCCAATAATACCTGGCGTTGCAAATGAGCCTAATGTTCCGCCAAATACAAGCGCTGATCCTGCCACCATACCTCCTTTAGACAAAGGCAGTGTTACTTTCACAAAGGTTGTAAATGAATTAGCGCCTAAGCTAGACGCAGCATCAAAAATATTTTCAGGAATGCTTTTCAAAGAATTGACAATCGTCAGCACCATAAACGGTAAAAAGCCATGAATTAATGCAATAATTACCGCAGGATAAGTTCCTAAAAATTGAATCGGCTTTTCAATAAGGCCCATATCTTTCAACAAAGCATTAAGCGGTCCATATTTCGCAAAAACTAAAAACCAGCCTAAGGATTGCAATAAAGCGCCGCTAAATAAAGGGGTTAACACAATCGTAATGTAGCTTGTTTTCATAAAAGATTTTGCTTTATAGATATGGTAAGCGAGCAAATAGCCAATAATTAAGGAACAGAGCACAACGATAATTGAAACAACAACCGTTGTTCCGATTACGTTCATAAAATACGGTTCAGTAAAAAAACGACTATAGCTGCCTAAACTCAGCTCTCTTTCCCAAATACTTTTCTCAAGTTGATTGACTTGAATACTGTTCACAAACAGTACGATGACTGGAAGCAGAAATACAAGCCAATAGATGAGAAAAGCAGGGGAGAGCAGACCTATATTGGACCATAGTCGTTTACGCTCTTGGATTGAGCTTTTCGACTTCACAGTTGCACTCCTCATCTGTCTCTCCCTCTCTTCACGTTAATTTAATTGGATAAAATCTCCATGTTCCATTTTTGTGTCCATTCAGAACGTTTAGATATAATGTAATCCCAATCAAGCACTTCAAGTTTTTCTACGGCTTCAGAGCCATAAACAATGCGTGAAGCGGTATCGTCAGAAACAGTTACATTTTTATTGGTAGGACCGAAGAACAATTGTTCAGCAAATGCAGTTTGAGTATCTACCCCTATCGCTAGACTTACAAATTCTTCAGCAAGCTCTTGTACTTTTGTTCCTTCTGAAATAACAATGGTGTCTTTCGCCATGACAGGACCAGGAGTTGTTGGGTAAACAAACTCTACCTCATACCCTTTGCCGATGTACTCATATGCATAGCTGTTAAAAATCGGTGCAGCATACACACCGCCATTTTTCAATTCAAGGAACAGCTCGTCTAAGTTGTTGTAAGTTAACGGTACAGGACCAAGTTCTTTTAATTTTGCAAAGATTGCATCATCCTCGGTTTGGTCGTATCCAAAAGCCATTCCTGTAAGGGAAACTAAGGACTCAGCTTCAAAGCCAGGGAATGTTGGGAATGCTACATTGCCCTTTAACTCCTCATTCCAAAGGTCTTCCCATTCAGTAATAGGTTCACTGACATATTCAGGATTATAAACAATACCAAGTGCCATGTAAGTCATGCCATAGCCGTTTGCTTGTGCTGACGGATATAAATCTGATACATTCGGAATCTCTGGATTTACAGGTTGAGCAATGCCGTCATCGATTGCTTGTTTGGCTTCATATAAATTAAGAAAAGCAATGTCCATCGTTGGATTTCCTTTTTCAGCATACAACTTCGCTAAGCGATCACCTGTACCGCCAAGCACTAATTCAACTGTTGCCCCTTTTTCCTCAAGCGGTTTAACAACATGTTCTTCTAGCGTTTCGGCATAGGAGCCGCCCCAAACACCAACAACTAGTTTTTGACCTTTGTAAGGTTTTTCATCTGTACTAGCACTTGAACTTGCTGTCGGCTTGGTTGAACCTGAACCAGTTGTATTAGCGCCAGTATCATTGGAGTTTCCGCAAGCAGTTGCTAACAAGCTCATTCCTAGTAGTGCTACCAAACCTAACTTAAAACGTTTCTTCTCCATCCCCAAAAACCTCCTTGAGTGATCTATCTGTTTTTTCACAGGTTCAGTATAATCGCTATTTACTTGTTATGTAAATATATATAACATAATCTTGGTTTTTTGCACGAAAATCGAACTGATTTTTGTTTATTTACACATATTTATCGACAAATTCTAACATATGCATCATTTTAATGTTATATTACTTAACATAAACTAGTTTTAGGAGGTATATTATGCAAACAAGATATGAGGGTTCAGTATGGAATAATCGTTTTTTACCTCGTTTAACGACGAAAGAAATTTCGGACATTAACAAAAAAGAAGCGCTGCTAATTTTGCCGATTGCTTCTGTTGAACAACACGGACATCATCTTCCTGTATTTACCGACTCTCTTTTAAATGAAAGCTTAATTACAGGAGCGTTAAGTTTGCTGCCAGAAAGCACACCTGCTTGGCTGTTGCCTCCGCTTCATTACGGAAAAAGTATTGAGCATCATGGTTTTTCAGGTACATTCTCACTTTCGACAAAAACTTTAAATGCGGTACTAACTGAGCTGTTACAATGCGCACAAGCAGATGGCTGGAAAAAAGTGATGATTATTAATAGTCATGGCGGTAACCCAGAGTTAATTACACTAGCGGCACGTGACGCTCGAGTGGAGTTAGACTTAGAGGTTTATATGATTAATACAGGCGGAATGTATAACGATGAGGCGCTTTCACTAAGGGAATTGGAATATGGAATTCATGGAGGAGCTCTGGAAACCTCGTTAGTGCTTGCTGTTAAACCAGATTGGGTGCATCCAGAGCACTATAAAACGGAATATCCAGCTTATGCGGAATGCTCTTGCTTCAAGCTGGGCGGAGAAATGACGTTCGCATGGGCTACGAGTGATTTAAGCGAAACTGGCGTAATCGGTGATCCAACTCCATCCAGCGCTGAAATCGGTCAGCTCATTTACGATCGAGTAACTAAAAGAATCGCCGAGGCAATTAATGTTGCTATAACGTCTTCATATGCATCGAAAGAATAGGTTGGCTGATTAAAAAGATTAATAAGCAGAGAAAAGTTGCTCCGCCTTTAAAGACGACTGCATCCTTCATTTTTACGATTTGCAGTCGTCTCTAAAGAACGGATAGATGATCAACTATATATTCAATAATCGTTCCTTGCCGTATTCATTTAATGAAAAAAGAACTGTTCTCGTATTATGTTCTGACGGCACGATTTGAATATCTTCGTTCGTAATCGTAATACGATATTGCTGCTTTTCAATCGTCACCATAAAGGTGAGCGACTTCCATTCATTGGGCAAATGAGGATTTAACGTGATTTTCCCATCGCTATAGCTAAATCCAGCGAAACCGTAAATCGCCGCCATCCATGCCCCTCCATTAGCAGCAGGATGCGTACCGCCGATATATAAATCTCCGACGTACAGCTTCGACTCGCCTGTTAAATCAATTGTCGCCGTTCGCTTAAAATAACGATAAGCATAGTCGGTATACCCCAGCTTTGCCGCAACAATGCCGTAGATGCATGGACTTAAACTTGAACCATGCTCTGTTCGCGGCTCATAATATTCCCAATTGCTTTTTATGATTTGTTCACTAAATTGATTAGCGAATAAATGCAACATTAATACAACATCAGCTTGCTTAATGACTTGCGTAGTTGCAGCTAAACCATTTCCACCGCCTAAATATTCATGCGGATGTAACATTCTGCTCTTCATCTCTGGAATTGAAACATCCTCAAGCGAAAAATAAAAATCAAACTGCTCGATCACTCCGCGTGCATCAGGCTGCGGCAAATATAACTTGTTAGCCACATCACGAAGCAATGCGATGTCTGATTGCAAATTCTGCTTCATAATTAATGCATCATACAACTGCTCATGCTCATGTTGCAATCGATCGACCAGCTTTACCGCTTCTTTCAGTACATATGAAGCTAAATAGTTCGTAAACGCATTGTTGTGCACTCGTTCATGATATTCATCAGGACCAGTTACATCGAGCAGCTCATACCGCTCTTTGTCTGGTTTATAATAAGCAAATGAACTTAAAAATCTTGCACATTCAATAACAACCGCAGCTCCCCCATCGAATAGAAGGCTTTGATCGTTGGTTACCTTTATATATTGCAATATCGCATAAGCGACATCTGCGCTAATATGAATTTGTTTATCGCGAAAATAGGTGCGCATCGGTCTGCCTGTAAATACATCATTTACATTAAACAGCGTACACGCATCATCCCCTGTATCTTGGCTTTCCCACGCATAAAAAGCTCCTTTAAATCCATATTCTGCAGCTTTTCGTTTTGCACCGTTCAGCGTATGAACACGGTACATTAGCAAGTTTCTTGCCAGCTCAGGATCTGTGTATAAGAAAAACGGAAGCATAAATAGCTCAGTATCCCAGAATACAGCGCCTTTATATACTTGACCAGAGAGTGCTCTAGCTGGAATGGATAATTTTTCAGAATGATAAGGTGCTGCAATCATTAACTGATATAAGCTGTAGTTTAAAGCAAGCTGATCTTCTTTATTTCCTTCAATCGTTACGCCAGCATACGCCCATCTTTGCTTCCATACTTTACAATGTGCTTCTTTTAGCAGCTCATAGCCTTGATTGCGTAAACTCTCAGTCATTTCACCAGATAAAGCGATAAGCGCTTGATGGTCACTTGAATCGAGTGACGAATAAAGTGTTGTCAGCTTGCTGAATTGTATCCACTGATTCGGTTCACAGGTCAGCTCCATTGTGCGGACAAATTGCAACTGCTCTTCTCTAACCGCAGAAAATTGTCCTTCTGCAGCAATTCCTTCAGCTACAACGACGATTTTTTTCTGCTCCTGCGTTTCGGCAACAACCTGCAAAATACCGTTAACCAACGACGTTTGCTTAATATTTTGTAAATGCGGACCGTTAATATCCCATACATCAGCATCAATGCCTGTGACGATTTTTACGTTGCCTGCGTGAGAGCAGCACACTTGAAAATTCATCGCCAGCAAATGATGATTATGCGCGCTGGCAAAGCGTTCGGATTTAATGATTAATCTGATATTGCCCTCAAGCTCAAATTCCGTATGACGATATAACACTCCTGAAGCAATGTCTAGCTGCAGCTTATGATTTATAATTTTAGTAGTTAATAAATGGATCGGCTGATCGTTATAATAGATGGCAGTATAAAGCGGGTTCGGCGCATTAATCAGCTCACGCCAGCTAGCTCCGACCTGATCGTACAGTCCGCCAACAATTAATGCCGTCAGATGCTCCTTATTACATTCTTCAGCAGTTCCGCGATAACCAAAATATCCGTTTCCAATTAAAAATTTATTGCCAATTGCTGCAATTTTCTCAGGCTTAAAGCTCTGCTCGTATTGTTCTTCAACAATCCAGCTCATCTTCCCGCTCCTTCCCTACAAATGTATAGGTAACAATTCGCTCAAATTTGCGACAACTTGATCTGCCTCGGAAAGTTGACTGACTTGACCTACGCCGATCACCTTCATATTTGCACGCTTGGCCGCTTCGACTCCCGCTTTTGAATCCTCAAACACCACGCAAAGTTCGGGCTCAACGTCTAAAGCACGACTGCCTAACAAAAACACCTCTGGATCAGGCTTCGCGCGAGAAGTATGATTGCCGTCAATAATGGCATCAAACCAATCCAGAATCCCTAGCTTATTTAAGATCATTTGCGCATTTTTACTGGCAGAACCAAGTGCAATTTTAATCCCCTGCTGCTTCAAGCTGCGAATCAGCTCCTTTGCCCCTGGCAACAAATCGGAGCTTTGCAAGCGTTGAATATAGGATACATACAGCTCATTTTTCTCCGTTAACAAAGCTTGCTTTTCTTCCTCATTCAGCTTGATATGACCAATTTCCAGCAAAATATTAAGAGATTCAACACGGCTGACTCCCTTTAACCGTTCATTATCCTCTTCTGTAAATGTAAAGCCTAGCTTACTTGCTAATTGCTTCCATGCGAGGTAATGGAATTTTGCAGTATCAACGATTACTCCGTCTAAATCAAAAATCGCTGCTTTTATTTGAGTTAACATTTTCTCACTCCTATACAATTTACGCTATGAAATTCGTACTTCACCTTTTTTCAGTTGAAGCTCAATAGGCTGCTGGGAAATATGAATGATTTCGCCATACACTTCAATTTCAATTGCTTGCGGCTGATTAGTTGTTATTCGTAAACGATCTTGAGTGACAACAACACTAACGATGCAATTCAAATACGTAAATTTAAATGAGTATTGATTCCAATGCTTAGGAATAATCGGGCTTAACTTCAAAACTTCGCCATCCGAGCGCAATCCGCCAAAGCCATATACGATATTTAACCATGCCGCAGCTAATGAGGTAGTATGCAAGCCTTCTCTTGTATTGCGATTGTAATTATCTAAATCAAGACGAGTGGCAAACTCAAAAAAGCGATAAGCCTGCTCCTCTTTTCCCAATTCAGCAGCAAATATCGAATGGATGGATGGCGATAATGACGATTCATGAATCGTGCGCGGCTCATAGTAATCATAATTTGCCTGCTTCACTTCTTGGGAAAATTCACTATTATATAAGAACATAAACATTAGCACATCGGGCTGCTTAACCATATCATATCGATACAATTTGTCATAAGACCACGAATGATATAATGGGAATTGCTCCACAGGGATAGTCGAAATATCGATATGCGGCATATTAAAGAAACCGTCATGTTGCTCATACAGCAAACGCTCCTCGTCATAAGGAATGCTCATATGCTCAGCAAGATATAACCAATGCTCTATTTCTTCATCGGTTACCTTCGTTTTTAAGCGCAGTTGTTCCAGCTCATCATTCGCTGCTTGCTTCATCTCCTCATAAACTGCTGCAGCAAATTCAAACATTTTTTTCGCCATAAAATTCAAGTAACAATTGTTATTCACCATCAATTGGAATTCATCTGGTCCCATCACGCCAAAGAAACCAAATAATTTCGTTTCTTGTCCCCATTGCCCGCGACTGGCATTAAATCGGTTAATGTGAATGAGCATTTCCATGCCTTCTCGATATAAAAATGCTTTGTCATTCATCATTTTTGTATAATGCCAAATGCCATAACCAACTGCCGTTCCGACTTGTAGCTGCAGGTTGGAATGCTGCCACAGATCGCAACTTTCCGTGCCGTCAATCGTAGCAATTGGATAAAATGCCCCGTCACAGCCAACGGCTTTTGCCCGCTCAATCGCATTTGGCAGAGAGCGATAGCGGAATTGCAACAAACTTTTCGCCGCAGTCGGATTGTTAAATAAATAAAATGGCAGACAATAGGTTTCCGTGTCCCAAAAAGCGAGTCCGCGATACGCTTCCCCCGTCAAACCTTTGGCACCAATATTAAAGCCTTCATTCTTCCCGTGATACGTCTGATAAAGCTGAAAAATACAAAAACGTATGCCTTGCTGATTTTCAGGATCACCGTCGATTTCAATATCTGATTTCTCCCAAACGTGCTGCCAAAATTTCGCTTGCTGCTCGCATAAGCTTTGAAAATCTAGCTCCTTCGTTTGTTTAGAAAGCTCAATGCATCTGTTCCAAACCTCTTCATCTGTAAGCTCTTGATTTTTATGCGCGACATTTGTCACCAATTTTTCAAAGGAGTATGACTCTCCTTTTCCGAGTCTAATCGTTCTTGCCAGTCCAATATATTGCTCCTGCTCTTTAATTAAAACTGAGGTAACTGCTTGCTCGTCATCATTAATGCTCATGCTGGCGCATAGCTGACTTCCTACCGTTTTCGTCTTGGCAAATCCTGTTACAACCCCTCCTTCAAAAGCATGCCGTTCTAATTTCCAAAACGATTGGTTCTGATCCTCATGAATCGTATTAAAATCGATTCCCGCTTCAATGACGACCTCTCCTTCAAAATCGATCGATTGCAGCGTAATCCGTTGTGCGCCAAGGTGTGAGTTGTTCATGCTGACAATTCGTTCAAAGCTAAGCTTAATTGTACCCCCTGCTTGTACATGCCATTGAAACTGGCGAGTATATACCCCTGTTTGAAAATCTAGCTTTCTTGAAAACTGCGAAAACTGGCTTTTTGCTAAATCTAATTGCTCGCCATCGGCAATAATTCTCGTATGGAGCCAATCTGCCGCATTTACCATAAAGCGCAGACTGCGAATCGTGCCTTTATAATGCGCTTGAACAGGAGTTTCTTCATAAACTCCATTAAAATAGCTGCCTATTAATTGATCTCCGCTATAGCCTTCATCAAAATAACCGCGAACCCCCATATATTCATTGCCAAGAGAAAAGATAGATTCAGAGACTCGGTTTCTCTCCATATGAAAGCCTTCTTCTACAACTGACCAAGGATCTACCTTTAAGTAACGATCCGCTATTTTTACCATCCTTTATCCCTCCATTTCACATCTATCTGTAGCATAAAGAAATTAGGAGGCGATAAGAATGTTCATTCAAACGAGAACTATGCGTGATTTTACGTAGTTTGCTTATTAGTAGTTTGCTTATTATAAGAAGAAGGCTGCTTGAATCATCAGGTTATCCTGAATTCAAACAGCCTTCTATTTCCTCTTAATTTTCGTCAAGTAGCTGCATCGCTACTAACAAGCGACCAAGTACAATTACAGCTTCAGCACGGGTTGCTTCTGCTTTCGGTGCAAAGCGTTGACCAAGCTGACCATTCATTAATCCTAGACTAACCATTTGATCAACTGCTGCTTTAGCCCAAGCGCTAACCTCTTGATAATCACGGAACGCATCTGCTGCTCCGTTGCTGCTATCGCTTACACCAAGCGCATTCGCTAAAATAACCGCCATTTGCTCGCGAGTGATTGTATCATTCGGATTGAAGCGAGCTTGACCAACACCTGAGACAATGCCATATTGCGCTGCGATCGATACCTCATTATAGAACCAATCGCTAGGAGCAATATCAGCAAAGCTGCTTGCGCTGTCTTCAGCAGTTAAACCAAGTGCACGTACAAGCAATGCCGTAAATTCAGCTCGAGTAATGGATGCTTGCGGTGCAAAACGCTCAGCAGACTTACCAAACACAATTCGCTTAGAAGCCAGTTGCTCGATTTCTTTTTTAGCCCAATGCGCTTGAACATCAGAGAACGTTTTATTTCCTTCAGCAACGACGAAAATGCCATTAACCGGACTTAAAATCGTCACCGTCGTTTTATTTCCTTGCACCGTAAAGCGCGCAGGAACATAACGAAGTTGCTTAGTCGTCGGATCATATACGAGTGCAGTTGAATTTGTCGGATCAAGCTTTTCATCCAGTGTAATGATATGCTGTATATAGTTACGTCCAAAGTTGGATAGCTCCGTCTGCTGCTCTCCTTGCTTCAACCACAATTGGAATTGAAGCGGCTCCCCAGCAACACGAAGACCCTCTGCTTCTGCTTGAAGTATGATTTCACTGCTTTGCTGCTCCGTGACATCGCTAATTTGCATTACCACTGTTCCGTCTTGTACATCTGTTGCAGCAGATTGACTAGACAATAGTTGTTTAATCCATTGCGCAACCTCTAGCGGCAATAGATAGCTTGCTTGATTTACGTTCATGACGATTGAAGCATTAGGATTTTGCTCTGCCGCAGCTATCAGTGATGCAAGCGGCAATTCAGCGACGCCTTGCTGATTTGCAGACAGTTCAATCATATCTTGTTGCTGCTCTAAGCCTTCTTTTAATTTTTGCTCATTATCCTCCAAGGAACCTGGTTGCGGTAACAACTCTGGAACATCAATTCCGCCAGGGTTACGTGGAGTAGTCGGCTCCTCATTAGCAAGTATATGAATGTTGAACTTATCTCCTGCAGCATTATGAATATTGCCCAGCTTCGTATTGCGAATCGCAACATTTTTGAAATTAATCGCACCTTTTACGGTTGAACCAATATGCACGCCAGTTAAACCTGCACCATCGATGACCATATTTTCAACGGTTACTTTTGCTTTTTTATCATTGATTGAGCCAAGTGTTCTTCCGCCGTCAACTGATAAACCATAATACGTGCTGTCAATAGCAGTATTTTGACGAATAATGACCTCAGTATCGATATCGCGATCGTAAGCATAGATCCAAATCGCTCCTGTATTGTAGCCCGCTCCTGCATCTTTGCTGCCAGTGCGAATGAGTGTATTGCGTTCAACAATAATTGTTCCTTCATATGGTGTCGGTGTAAATTTGGTAGAAACGGAAATACCAGAGCCATGTGTTACGGTATCCAACACGATATTGTCTTGAATCTTATGATTTTTACCGCCGAAAATGATGATATTATTCGCCAGCCAAGGAAGCTGAACTGTATTAAAGCGGTACGTATTATTTTCTGTGAAATCTGTCGGCACATTTTCTACAAATGACCACATCGCCATACCGTCATCGCCAGAATAACGAATATTCATATGCTCAGCCATACTGTTCTTCGTATTTACCGCAAAATTCATGCCGTCTGCCATCACATTTCGCACACGAGAGCCTGCAATGTAGAACTCATTTGTCGACAAATCGGTATTAAACTCATAGCCAAACTTGTTAATCGGACGAGTCAGCCATAAACCTGTTTTCGTATGCTCAATCCATACATGTTGAACGGTAGAGCCCGGACCGAATGCTCCCTCAAACCCATTCGTTTGTGCTTCATCGTCACGAACGCTAATTTTACCGTCAATCATTAGGTCATACACCTGAATATCGCTGCCATTGCCGAAAAATTTCGCTTCATTTAATTTCGTGTGCCACATACCCGCACCGCGAATCGTAATATCATCTAAAATAAGCAGGCCGTCACCAACCTCGAATGTTCCTTCTGGGAACCATACACCTTTATCCTCTTCCTTCGCTGCTTCCATTGCAGCTCGGAAAGCATCGGTATCATCCAGTCCGTCATTCGCCACCGCGCCAAAATCAGTGACTGACAAGAAGCCTTCAGGCATTTCATATGGATCAGGCACTAACTCCAAATCTACTAAATCGATTATATAATAGTCCGCATCGTCTCCATCGCGAACTTCCAGTCGAACTGTAGCTCCTGCAGGAATATCTCCGATCAACGCCTGTACATCATCGAAGAAGCGATGCGCACTGCCTTGCTTAGGATCATTTGACCATGGATAGTTGCCATACACCCAAGCGTACTTGGAAGTCAGCGTTAGTTCAGTACGGAATTCATCATTGACGTATACGCCTAACGTCGCTTCAATACCATCTCCTTGCAGCGCATCTGGAATAGAGTAACGCACGACGATAGAGTTGGCAGGTTTTGCAGCTTCAAATTCCACATAATGTCCTGTCTGATCAAGCTTCACTGCTTGCCGCCCAGAAGCCTCGGATGCAACGTCTAAATACACCCTTGATGGACCAATTAAACTGCCGTTAGTATCCATATGCTCTGCCTCATAGGTAATATACGGCAATGTCGCTCCGCGATAAGCTAAGTTCACATTATTTTCGATTATGACTGCATCGATTTCGACTTGACCATTGCCTGTATCAGCATCCGTTTTTTGCAATGTAAGCGAGTTGTATCCTGTACGAAGCGGCAATGTTACTGCGAGCTCCTGCCAGTTTCCTTTGCCAGTTGGAGCAAATTCAAGCTGATCCAGCACAATACCATTTACAAGCAGGGTCAGTGCTTCTGTCTCGCTTGTTGGATTGCTGTATACGATGTTCGCTTCATAATTTGCTTGCTGTTGTCCATTTACTGCCAAAATAAGACGCGCACCAATTTCCGCAAAACCAGTTGCTACTTCTGAACCGCGAGGCAGACCTGAGGCAGCAAGCTTCGTTGTTGCTCCGCCAGCAAGGAATGCTCTCTCCGCCTCATAACGTACTGTTCCTGCGATTGGCTCGAGCATCCATAAGGAGGCAACATCCTCTGCCGCACTCACATTGATTTGATCGCCAGCCTGTGTTAACCACAGTCCTGCTTCTGCCACACTTTCCAGCTTTTGATAACCAAGCAAGTGATGAACTTTCCACTGTGCGCCTACATCAATACTTCCTGTGGTTGGTTGTTTGACTAACGATAGTCCGCTATCTGTCAATTGCAGCAGCTCTCCCGTTGCTTTGTTTTCAAGCAGCTTATGTCCGTTATAATCCTGCAACAACCAGTGAGATTGCTCATTGTCTGCAAGCTCTGCTGCATTAGCAAGCACAACCTCTTGATCTTGTGCAACCAGCAACTCTCCTGATTGCTTATTTATGAGATGAACATAGTTGGAATCAGCTAAGCTTACATTGACCACAGCAGTGCTTGGCTGCTCTTGAGCAGGCGGCGTTACCGCATCAACTGGGGCAGCTTCAAATATCCAATGCAAGCTCGTTTCAGACGTCAATTGCAGCCCGCGTTCAGGATAACCTGCATTAGACAACGTATGCAAGTACTCATCATTATATCCGGCGTAATTGCTGCGAATTAAATACGCATCACCAATTGGTGCTCCTTCTACAATCCAATGTGTCTCTTGAGCATCCACATCCTGAATGGTTTCGACATATTGATAATCTGGCGTTAGGGCAATATACATGCCTGTTGCGCGGTTTTTCAACTGTTGCACACCATCGACACTTTCAATAATCCAATGGGAGTAAGCATTATCTTCCTCAGACTGTCCATATACGACGATATTTTGCTCAGTCTGTATTAAATATTGATTGTTGGCAGCATTTTTAATGCGAATTGGTTCAGTAGGAAGCACGAGCTGTCCTGCTGGAATGCCCTCGATTACGAACTGACTGCTGTCATCATCTGCAGTTGCATGCTCGATTTGCTGCACATGTCCGAGCTGATCCTTTACCGATAAGAAACGCCAAGGATTCCACAGGTTTTTAAATTGGACATGCCCAGGCGCAGCCGCTTCTTCAATAAACCATTTTGGACTAGCCGATCCCCATTCCAACTCAAAATGTTCAACGCTAATCGGTGAACTTGGATCATCTCTGTCCATAAATTCAATATTTATAAAATGTCCAGTTGCACGATTGCGCACATATTGCGCACCATCACCGGCATCCTCTAAGAACCAATGAGAGCGTGAGTCGGCAATATCGATATCGCCATATTTTAATTGCTTATCTTCTTCATACCAATACTGATTAGAGTCTTTATTTTTAATGCGAATATAAGGTGAAAGATTCGGTGCATCTTCCAAGGCAAACCATTTACTTTGCTCAGCTTCTTCACTGACAAGCCCAGCAGAACGGATTCTTTGCAAATGACCAAGCTCATCTCTTGTTGTTAAATAATGATCATTGGTCCAGCCGCTCTTCAATGCAATAAAATCTCCATCCTCCTCAACAATCCATTTATGACTTGCCCATGAAGGCTCTGCCTCAATACTGCGCACGGCAATTTCCGTAATCTCAATTTCCGATTCATCAGGTCCAGCAGGCTGCATAGACAAGAAATGACCTGTTGCGCGGTTACGAATGACTTTTTGACCGCCGCCAACTTCTTCAATCAGCCAGTGTGAATTGAAGTCATTTTCATCAGGAGTGCCGTATTTTACAATTTCCTCATCTTCATATAAATACATATCTAACGTATTACTGCGAATCCGTACATACTTAATGTCGTCATCGCTTACATTCAGAAACTGCCATTTTGGACTGCCCCAATTCGGATTAATTGTGCTATATTCGACATATTTCGTTAAATTTTGCAAATTCAGATACGATTGTTGCTCAGCAACATTATTCAGATCGCGAGCGCTCCAAATATTTTTAGCGCCGCCATTATCTTTAATCCGCCATAATACTTGCTGTAATTCGGCCTCGTCTAATTCATCAATATTAATCGCTGACAGCGGAATATGCCCTGTCGTTTGGTTTAATAAATTCAAGTAATGACCAGTTGCACGATTTTGGATCAAGTTGCGACCATGATAACGGGTAATAATCCATTGTGCGCGCTGATCTGTTGGACTTGCATTGCCGTATTTCAATTCTTGATTTTCATCCTCGTACAGATACATACTGTTCCATGCGTTGCGAATTTGTACGATTTGCGGTTCACCGCCGCCGCTAACGGATGAATCTTCAATATACCATTGTGCCGCACTTTCCGTCGGAGCAATATCTCCTGCTTGTGCAAAGCCCAGTTCTCCTACAATATGGATAAATTGCCCTTCTAGTAAACTATTTTCGATGCTGACAAAATTGTCGTACAGATCCGATTCATTGAACTTCCAACGACCTGCTTCTGCTTCAGCCAACACCTCTAGCGGATCGTCAGCATTGGTGATGTTGTCCGCCGTGATATACTTGCCTGTCCATAAATTGCGAATTCTTTTTTCATCGTTATAATCTTCGATTACCCATTGATAGGCAGCATTGCCAGACTCTAATGCACCATACATGACCTTTCCATCTGCTTCATATAAATACACCTTGCTGCTTTCATCGCCAATATCACGGTAATTGACAAGTCTGACTGGCTGAACCACTGGTGCAATTTCGATGCGCCACTGTGCGTTATCATTGCCGACATTCGACCAATCGTTGGAGCGAACATAAATATCTTCAAATTGTGTATTTAACACATAGTTGCCCTGAGGAATATCATCAGGTGTTGATTCTGTATTTTCCAATGGAAACACATTCGTAAAGGTTACAAATTGTTCATCTGCTGCGCTTGCCATAATCCATTGGCTTTTTAAGCTGTCAGTTGATGGCTTGGCTATAATCTGCGCCCAAAATGTGCCCTGTGTAATGACATTGCCTGTTAGAGCGTTGCGCAGCTCAACGATTTGCGCCCCTTCTTCTCCATCAGAGAGGACATCCACATACCAGTGAGAACTGACATCATTGTAGCTAGGCTGTCCATATTGAATCTTGCCTAAATCTTCGCCTTCCTCAGTCACCTCATACAAATAGGCTTGACGATATTTGTTGTAAATTCGCACAGCCTGTGAAGTTGGTGCGGCTTCAAATGACCATTGCGGGCTTTCCCATTCGGCACCGATATCACCGCTTACCTGTGCATAGCCGAGCTGATCCTCTTGATGAATAAAATACGTTTCATTCGCAAACTTGGCACTGCGAATCGTATATTGTCCTTCACGGTTAATCGCAGGCTCGATAATCCAAGCTGTCTCGCTTGAGGTTGCTGTTTCACCAGTCGTTAGCATGCTGCTGCGTCCTGTCACCTCTGCAACTGTAATATAATGTCCAGTTGCACGATTGCGAATAACTGCGGCATTGCTATCAGTCGTCGACTCTTCAATGACCCAATGTGAGCTTGGATCGGTGGCTGCTGTAAAACCGTAACGAATAACAGCGCTTTCATCCTCGTACAAATAATTGCCTGTCCACTTGTTTTTAATTCGTACATACTCAGCATCTATATCTGCTGGTATTGCTTCAGCTCTGACAACATTCGATTCGTTTAATGGAGAAATGCCTCCAACCATCATTGCAGACAGCACCATAATAACTGTCATCAGCATCGCTATCTTCTTGCTAAGCTTCTTGTCCAACACCATCTAACCCTCCTAAACGTTTAATAAATAACCTCCTTCAGGTTATTTGAACAATTCCTGAAGGAGGTCTTCTTGCTAATTGGATCAAGCAATTACAGCTCGATTAAATCATAAAATTTTTCTTGTACTAATCTTGCAGCTAAATCTAGTTGTTCTTTTAGATTTGTATTTTTGTTAGAGAACACCTCTTGAATAACATTGGTCATTGTTCCGTAGTAATCCTGAGTATTATATTGAGATTCTGGTTTACCGTCGATTAGCTCAAGTGTTTCTGCTGCATATTGATAAACGTTTTCGTATTTATCAAACAATGCTTTTTCCTTCTGACCGTATTCAGAATCTGGTTTATAGTAGTTCAAAACTGCAGGAACATAGAATTTATTGTCATTTACACGCTCTTGAATATTGCGCTCAAGTGATTCCAGACCTTTATCGGAGAAGTAGTCAAAAGTAGCGTAATAGAAGGCAATTCGTCTTTCATCCTCTGTTGCATTAGGGTTAATAACTAGATAGTCACCGCCTAATACGCCATAATGTTTACCGCCTGCCTCAGAGACTGGTATTGGGTATACTAAAATATCTTCAGGGTTCATGCCGCCTTGGTTCAGCGCTTGATCAACAGGTGCGTCTGGACCAGCAATGACCATCGCTGTTCTGCCTTGTGCAAAGGAGCCTACAGCATCGCCCCAGCCTAAAGCCCAATCTTGAGGAATTGCATCAGCTTCCCATTTCAGTGCTTTATAGTATTCTAGCGCCTTCAAACCTGCATCAGAATTAAATGTAGCTGTTACTTTGCCATCTTTAATATCTTGAATGTCTCCGCCAGCAGTAAATAGGAAGTTAGTCCAGTTCCAGCCTGCTTCATTCCCTTTACCCATTGGCGCGATACCAGAAATACCAGCTTTAGGATCTGATACAGCTTTAGCTGTTTCCAGCATTTGATCCCATGTCCAGTTAAACGGAGGAAGCGGGACATTCTTTTCATCTAACAATTTTTTGTTAAGAACAACTGCAGTAGAGTAACCTTTTTGTGCAATACCGTACACTTTGCCATCAATAATGAATAGATTTTGCAGGATCGGATTCATTTGATCTTTGTACTCGTATTCATTGTATAGGTCTGTAATGTCGGCAGCCCAGCCTTTCTCAGCTAAAAACTTACCTTCGGTAGCGTACGTATTAAACAAGGTTGGTGCTTCGTTAGCAGCCATCTTAATACCAATTTCATTCGGGTTATATTGCCAATCGCTTTTTATAATTTCAACATTAGGAAACACTTCATTAAAGCGTCTAATCTTGTCATCCTCAAGCGCACGTGCCTCAACAAGATCAGGCGTCGGATAATAAATGCTAATCGTAACCTTTTTCTGTGTGATATCGTCTTCTGCAGGAGCTGGGGTATTGTCCGTAACAGGTGCTTGCGTATTGCTAGAATTGCTAGAGTTCGTATTGCCTCCATTCCCGTTGCTGCCGCTATTGCTGCTGCAAGCTGAAGTTATAAGTGATAAAGCCAACAACGTCGTTAAAGCAATGGTTCGTTTTTTCATCATCATTTCCCCTTTTTTTCAAAATTTAACTTACATTTACATCATAATGAAAGGTTCGTTATCATGCGATGTGCATATCTATGATATTCATGTGTAAATTTAAGCACATCTTTATTAATTTTAGCTATCCCTTAACGCTGCCCATATGCAATCCTCTTAAAATAAACTTTTGGAAGAAAAGAAAGATTACAATTGGTGGAAGCATTACAATCGTTAAAATTGCAAACTTAATATTGGTATCTAATCGGCGCGCATTAAGCACAAAATCTTTGATCGCTACAGATAATGGTTTATTTTCTTGACTCAAAATGAAGCTTGGCCAGAACCAGTCGTTCCAGGCAGTAGAAAATATAAAAATGGACAGCGTAGCGAATATCGGCAGTGACAACGGCAAGGCGATCTGAAAAAATGAACGTACCTCCGATGCACCGTCAATTCGTGCAGATTCAAAAATTTCAATATGAATTTCGTCAATAAACGATTTTAACAATAAGAGAAAGAAGGCATTTGCACCAGCAGGCAGCCATATTGCTGCAAACGAGCCCATTAATCCTAAATCTTTCAAATTAATGAAGTTCGGAATCATATACGTCGTTGCTGGAATGAATAATGTAATTAAGAAATAATAATAGATGCCAGTTCTAAAAGGAACCTTCATTTTAGAGAGCGCATAGGCTGCCAGCCCTAGTACGACTACAACTACGATTAAGTTTCCGACAAAAAGGATAACTGTATTTCTAAAATAATACGTCAGGTCAACATAATTCCAGGCAGTCACGTAGTTTTCAAAATGCCATTCACGCGGAAAAAACGTCGGCGGGAAACGATTAACCTCCGTATTTAATTTCAAACCATTTAACAATGAAATTAATATCGGATAGATCATACAGCACATCATCAGCAAAATGATGAGATACATGACAACATACGCCAAGCGTGTTGAAGGTCTTTTCAAATCATAATTCGACATAATGCCGCGTTCTTTAGCTTGCTTCATGATTGATCGCCTCCTTTGTTATTCAATCGATATTGCACAATAGCGAGTATGCTTAGGGCGATAAACATAAGCACCCCAAGTGCCGAAGCTACACCATAATCTTGACGAACAAAGGCATAACGAACAATTAGTAAAGCATAGGTAAGCGTTGCATTGTTTGGTCCTCCGTCTAGCATCGCATATTGGGTTTGAAAACCCTGCGATGTTGCGATTAACTGAAGGACAAGCAAAAGAATAATTTGATTGCGAATCGCTGGCAGCGTAATATGACGTACCCGTTGCCATATTCCCGCTCCATCAATTTCTGCCGCCTCATACCAATCACGCGGCACACTCAGTACGGCTGCTAAATAAATGAGCATCGCTGAGCCAAAGCTTTGCCACGTTTCCATAATGACAATGGAAATCATAGACCAGCTTCGATCTACTAAAAAGTTAACCTGATCAATTCCGAAAAACTCCAACACTGCATTAATTGGTCCTACAGGATCGTATAACCAGCGCCAAACTCCGTATAACACAACGAACGGAACAACATACGGCAAATACGCTGCTACTCTGGCAAAGCCTTGAAATCTTCGCATTTCCGAAATACATAATGCGAAAAATATCGGAACCCAAAAACCGATTACAAGCGCTAAGCCCATGTAATATAACGTATTTTTTATTGAAGTTAGTACATCAGGATCAGAAAAAATCGTGCGATAATTGGCAAGCCCAACAAATGAATTGCCTTTTACGAAATCAATCGAATAAAAGCTGTTTAATATCCCTTTGGAAATTGGAAGCCACAGAAACAGTGCAAAGATAACAAGTGCGGGCAGAACAAACAATACTCCCCATACATATCTCTTCCAGTTCGTAAACTGCTGTTTCTGTGGCCTATTAGTTTTTATGGATAATTCAATGTTATTCGCATTTTTCATGCAGCTCCCTCATTCCATCAGTAAATCTACCTTGCCTGTAAGATGAGTTCAATGCCGGCTAATTGAGCATCATCTTAGAATAACTTCATTGTAGATAACTGAATATGGAAAAACGAGGTGTGAATCTATGAAAATCATAGGCGATTTTACTTCTTCATTTCTGACGGACTAATCCCGAAATATTTCTTGAAAATTTTGCTGAAATGCTCAGGTGATTCATAGCCGACTCGCTCAGCGATTTCATATCGACGCAAATCCGTATTTAACAATAGTCGTTTGGACTCCTCCATCCGCAACTTAACAACGTATTCCCACAAATTGTAGCCCGTAATTTTTTTGAACAAATAACTTAAATAGTTCGGGCTGACATGATTTTTTTGCGCAATTTCATTTAAAGTAAGCCCTTTTTGCCCGTAGTTTTGCTCAATATATTCGCGGCAGCGGGTCACAATTAAATTGTTCTGTTCAGCCAGCTCCACTTCACTTGGCTCATTCTCCTGCAGTACGCTCCATCTAAAATCACCGAAATAAAACACATAATGATCTTGATAGCTGCGACTCCAATTTAATGCTTTTTCAGCTTGGCTATGTGCCTCATGAATAAATTCAATCCCTCTAAAAATTTGGCTTATCCCTACTACTGAGGATAATCCTAAATATTTTTCGACATTATGATGCAGACTTCTGCCAATCATCTCAAGCTGATTGATATGATTAACCGTCGCTTGCTCGTATTTCTCCTCGCTCCATTCGATAATCATTGTAATTTGTCCTGCATCGTCTTCAAACAAGCTGTGCCTCCAGTGCTGATCGAGCAGCTCTGCCGCAATATTAAGCGTCGCATAACGCAGCAATCTCAGATCTTGCAGCGAGTGGTTTTGCTCCTGTTCACGGCTTGGTTTAAGCAATAATTTAATAACCGCAAAATACGGCCCTTGCAAATAAGTTTGATGACGACCGGCAAGTTCTTCAAGCAGACTTGCTGCTGTCTCATCCTGCTGTGTTAAGCGGATAAGCAACTGATCGCGTTCTGGCTGCGACGCTTTCATACGAAAACTTTCATTGTTTCCCATCTGGGCAATGAAATCTTCCTGCTCCTGCTCTTTCTTATTAATATGAAGCAAAATATGCCGTACGGAAGCAAGCAAATGCTCGCTGTTCAGCGGCTTGATTAAATAATCCTTCGCCCCTAGCCGCATCGCTTGTTGGGCATATTGAAAGGTTTCATGAGCTGAAATAATAATGACTTCTATCCACGGCTTAATAATTTTCGCCTGCTGCATCAGTTCGATGCCGCTCATCGAGCCCATCTGAATGTCGGTAATGAGTAAATCAATCGATTCCAAACGTATATAGTCAAGTGCCTCATAGCCGCTTAACGCTGTAAAGACATGATTGACGGGTATGCCAGAAGAGCCAAGCAAATTGCTTAATCCCTGACAAATAAGTGGCTCATCATCAACAATTAGTATATTGTACATCAGGCAACATTCCTTTCTCTGTTAATGATTTACATACTATTGAGGCTGCTGTTCATATACAACTGGAAGTATAATTGTAGCAATTACCCCTCCGCCTTCTCGCTCACGATAACGCAATCCATAACTTGCTCCAAAATGCAGTTGAATCCGTTGGTGAATATTACGAATGCCGTAGCCGAGTTGAGGGTTTGGCTGCTCTTCATATAACAATTGTTCAATCGCTGTTATATTAATTTGCTTGTATCCATTATCTTCTACTTTAATAATGACACGTTCTCCCTCCATTTCAGCAGAAATATGGATTTCTCCATCGTCACCCATTTGCTTAACGCCATGATTGATTGCATTTTCAATCAGAGGCTGCAGCGTAATTTTAGGAATTAAACTTCCTTTAACGGAATCAGCGATATGCCAGCTCACTTGAAACTCATAATTATAACGTTGCTGTTGCAAGTGAACATACGCATGTGCATGTTCCAGCTCTTCAGCAAGCGTAATCAGCTCCCTGCCCCTGCTTAATCCAATTTTCATTAATTTAGACAGTTCTTTAATCATGTACGCAGTTTCCTCACTGCCCTCTAACTTACTTTTCCAATAAATTGATTCTAATGTGTTGTAAAGCAAATGCGGATTAATTTGCTGATAAAGCAGTTGCAGTTGAAATTCCTTCTCTTTAATGTCCATTCGATATTTGTAATGAATAAGTGCATTAAGTCTGCGTGCCATATCATATAACGAAGTCATTAGAATGCCAATTTCATCTTTGCGATGTTTAGAAGTTGTTTCAGGAACAATTTTGCCTGGCTCATATGTGCGTACAAAGTATGCCAGCTTTTGCAGCGGGCGCATTAATGAACGCCAGAAATAAATAAGTATTATGCAGCATAGCAACATATAGGCTACGGTAATCAGTTGAATTACCCGCTTCAGCTCATTTTGCTGTTTAAGCAGCGACTGTATCGGAATTTCATAGATAAGTCGTTGCCCCGATTGTTCGTATTGACTCATCACATATATGGCATTGTCGGTAATTAACTCGCTTGTGTAAAAGCTTGCTTCATCATCTATCGGCGGCTTCATCAATTGTTTTTCCAGCAGTTGCTGCGGTATTTCCAATTGCCCTCCAATTTGCTCAGGCGTAGTTGAACTTAAAATGCGATTATTTTCATCCACAAAATAAATCGAGCCATTCGGCAAAGACACAGATTGCAATGATTCTGCTAACTTAATATCCATTTTTATTGCTACAAGCACACCTATGTATTGCTTGCCGTTATTAATGTTACCAACCGCCCGAATATGCGCTAATGTGCTGATGGTAGAATATCCCGCTTTTATATTGATAATATCCATATATCCTCTGCCGCGCTTACGAATCGCTTCATCAAACCATTGCGGTTTCGTCACATCATTATAAAACCGTACCCCGTATTGCTGAAACTGCTGTTTAGGCACAAAATAAAACAGTTCGTTCGGATCATAAATATGCAGCGAATAATAGACTGCCTCACCGCCATTGATCGGAATCGAGTAGCTTGCCAGCAGTCGATCTAAATTATCGTATTTCCGTACTCGCTCAATCACACTTTCATTTTCACTTGGAATAATTTGCTGCGTAAATGGATGTTGAATAATGGCTGAAGTAATTTTATTCACTGTATCAATATCACGGTGAATGATCGAGTGATTTTGCTTAATTAATTCGACATAGGCATTGGTTACATGATTTTTCAACAGCTCTTCAGCCTGATCATTGCCATACCAATGCAATAATAAAATTGGACATACCATAATGAGAAACAATAAAATCAACTGCTGCTTAATATTCATTCTCGTCAATGGATTAATAATAATGTGCCGCATGTCCATATCTCCCTGTCGAAGCTTTGTTTAATTAACAACTCTTTACTTGAACTATATCAAAAAAACAATAAGGCGAGTGTAGCTAATATTAAGCAAATTACGAATCTCACAAAAGAAAAAATCGTAGAAATGCACACACTTTCAACACGTTGTAAACGTTGATTTTGGCAATGTGAATCCGTTTACATTTGCATAATAATAGACATGTTCATCGTAGCATCGCTCATTGGGATTCCGATTAATTTTGCGTATGCTAAACTTGACAAGCAAGGATGCGCTTACATGAAAAAAATTTTTAAAAAATTAAGAAAGGATGAAAGGAATGAAGAAAAAACTCAAATCATGGTGCATCTCTATCTTCGCTTTGATGTTATTTCTCTCACAACTTAATCTTGCGCCTGCTGTGTTTGCTGACGGTGACAGTAATCTGGCAGCAGGCAAGCTCATAACAGCCAGCAGTTATACCGACGTCTATCAAGCCAGCAATGCAATTGACGGCAACCAAGGCAGTTATTGGGAAAGTCAGAACAATGCTTTTCCGCAATGGATTCAAGTTGATCTTGGCAGCTCAGCAACCATCAATAAGCTTATCTTGAAGCTGCCTGCAAGCTGGGAAACACGCACGCAGCAGCTTACTGTTGAAATCAGCTTAAACGGCTCAGCTTACAGCACCGCAGCTTCTTCTAACAGCTATACGTTCAATCCAGCTTCCAATAACATCGTCGAAATCCCACTATCTTCTATGGAGGCAAGATATGTCAAACTTACCTTTACTGGCAATACAGGTTGGCCGGCGGCACAACTGTCTGAGCTGGAAATTTACGGTCAATATCAATCTAATGATCCGCAAGGCGTCTATCAAGCCGAACTTGCCAGCCTTTCTAATGGCGCGAAAGTAAATAACGATCACACAGGTTATACTGGCAGCGGCTTTGTTGACGGCTATTGGATTCAAGGAGCAACCACGACTTTCACTGTTCAAGTTGCAGCAAGCGGTCAATACGATGTCGCATTAACATACGGCAATGCAACTGGCTCAAGCAACACGCTCAGCATTTATGTTAACGGCAACAAAATCAAACAAACGGTATTGCCTAATCTTGCGAACTGGGATAGTTGGAGCAGCAAAACTGAAACATTAAGCCTGCTTGCGGGCAGCAATACGATATCTTACGTCTACGATAACGGAGATAGCGGCAATGTAAACCTCGATAAAATTACGATTACACCTTCAACAAGTACTAGCCCGACTCCGAGCCCGACACCAACTGTGACACCAACACCTACTCCTACGTCAAGTCCAACACCTACACCAACGACTACTCCACCGCCAACCGATAATATTGCGCTCAATAAACCAATCAACGCCTCTTCGTTCATTCACATTTATGAAGCTAGTCATGCGAATGACGGCGATCTGGAAACTTACTGGGAAGGCGGAGGCAATCCTAGTCATATTACAGTGGACTTGCAAGCTCAATACTCAATTAGTTCGCTTACGATACGTTTGAATCCTGCTCAAATTTGGGCTGCACGAACACAAACCATTGAAATTTTAGGCGCAAGCAGTGATTCATCACCATTCACTACGCTGGTTAGCGCTCAAAACTATACCTTTAATCCAAACAGCGGCAATCTCGTAACGATTCCTGTCAGTGCCACTGTTCGTCAAGTACAAGTTAAAATTACAAATAATACTGGAGCGCCAGCAGGTCAAATCGCTGAACTGGAAGTATATGGAACACCTGCTCCTAATCCAGATTTGGTGATTGAAAACATGTCTTGGACACCTGCTTCGCCGCTTGAAAGTGACAATATTACGTTGCAGGCAACGGTGAAAAATATCGGTACATTAAGCGCAGCAGCTTCAACAGTAAACTTCTATGTCAACCAAGTGCTTGCAGGCACAGCCAGCGTCGGTGCACTTGCAGTAAATGCTTCACAAACGGTCACATTATCGATCGGTGCAAAGGATGCAGGAGACTATACGATTAGCGCAGTCGTAGATGAAAATAACGTCATTAATGAACAAAATGAAAGCAATAACAGTTATACGAGCAGCAGCCAATTAACCGTTAATCCTATTCCAAGCTCCGATCTCATCACAACGACGACTTGGAATCCAAGCAATCCGAGCAGCGGCAATCAGCTTTCCTTCATTGTTACGTTAAAGAATCAAGGCAATATCGCAACAGGCTCAGGACCTCATCAAGTAACAGTTACGTTACGCGACAGCAATAATGTCGTCGTACAAAGCTGGACCAGCTCATATCAAGGTCAGCTTGCGCCAAATGCAACCGCGACATTGCAGATCGGAAACTGGACTGTAGTAAATGGCAACTATTCCGTAACGACGACGGTTAGCGCAGACAGCAATGAAGTTCCGCTTAAACAAGCGAACAACAGCAGTGCAGCTAGTCTGTACGCTGGGCGCGGGGCGAATATGCCGTTTACGATTCTTGAAGCTGAAGCAAGCTCCAATACGACCAATGGCACAATTCTTGCACCAAGCTATGCGCCAGGCACGTTTGCAGGTGAAGCTTCAGGACGTTCTGCTGTTTATTTGGATGCACAAGGTGAATATGTTGAATTTACATTGACTTCTCCTGCCAATGCATTTGTGTTACGCAATGCGATCGCAGAAAATACTAGCGGAACTATCAGCTTATATGTGGATAACGTATATAAAGGAAAGTTTAATGTTAGCTCCAAATTTGCTTATGTATACGCATCGCCAACTACATTAGGTGAACTTGGCTATAACAATTCACCAACTTCATCAGGCTCAACGGCATACTGGTTATACGAAGACGCACAGCTATTGTTGAATGAAGTGTTCCCTGCAGGCAGCAAAGTAAAAATTCAAAAGGACAGCGGTGATGTTCCGTGGATCTACGTTGATATGATCGAAACAGAAAATGTCGCTCCGCCTGCACAAAACCCTGATCCAAACAAATATGTTGAAGTTTCCGCGACAAAATCAATCGAGCAAGCGCTTTACGAATTTAGAGAGGACAGTTCTAAGCTAGGAATTTTTATCCCTGCTGGGGAATGGGAAATGAATAGTAAAATTTACTTGTATGGCAGAGCTACTGAAATTATCGGTGCAGGTCCATGGCATACAAAACTTGTCGCTCCGCAAAATCAAACGAACACTGATATCGGCTTTAATATTAGCTCATCTGCAAACGGTACAACGATAAAAGACTTGTCTGCATGGGGCAACTACGTCTATCGAATCGACGGACCAGGTAAATTTATTGATGGCAATAACATGCAAAATGTAACGATTGAAAATTTGTGGGTTGAGCATTTCATCTGCTTATATTGGGGCGTTAACTCTTCCTACAACGTATTTAAAGATAATCGTATTAAAAATGTGTTTGCTGACGGCATCAATATGACAAATGGGTCTTCCTACAATATTATTGATAACAACTACGCGCGCGGTACTGGCGACGATTCCTTTGCATTATTTAGCGCGATTGATGCAGGCGGCAGCTATAATGTCGGCAATCAATACACGAACTTAACAGCAACGAACGTCAGAAGAGCAGCAGCCTTCGCGGTTTATGGCGGTTCAGGAAACGTATTCCAAAATCTATACGCAGCAGATACGCTCACTTATCCAGGGATTACGATTAGCAGTCTGAGCTTCGGCTATAACACCTTAGGTTTTGGCGACCAAGATACGATTATTGACGGCGCTACATTAGATCGTACAGGCGGAGATTTCTGGACTAGTGTTGGTGCAGATGATAAAATTAACGACTATCAAAACTTCGGGGCGATCTGGTTCTTCGGCGGCGACCGTACGTTCCAAAATATTTTGGTAAAAAATGTGGACATTAATCAACCGATTTACTTCGGCTTAATGTTCCAAACGAAATCACCTGAAAATTTAGATATGCAAAATGTACGCGTAGAAAATGTAAACATCTATCAGCCAGGTCGTTATGGCATTAAGCTGGTAGTCAGTGCAGAGCAAGGACAAGGTCCAGTAAGAGGTTCGGCAAGCTTCAAAAACGTTAAAATCTATCAACCGGGGGTAGCATCTATCTACGGTGAATCAGGCAGTCCGAACTTTACCGTTATTCGATTAGAAGGAAATAACTGGTAATTATTAGTTAAGCTTATAAGTACAGCTTCTTTTCAAATTAGGGTTGTCCAGATTAATCAGTGATTAACTGGCTGCCCTAATTTTTATATTCTATGAAAAGTAATCATTTTTGTTTGTTGCTGTTTTATATGATATAATTTTGACGATATTTTAAGAGAGGAGGATAGGAGATGCCAACGATAAAAGACGTTGCAAAAAAAGCGGGAGTAACGGTAACGACGGTTTCACGTGTTCTGAATAACCGTGGTTACATAAGTGAACTTACCAGAAAAAAAGTTAAGCTGGCGATGGAAGAATTAAACTATCAGCCTAATGAGATTGCACGTTCATTAACTAGAAAACGTTCTATGATGCTAGGAATGATTATTCCCACGATTGCACACCCTTTTTTCAGCGAAATGGCAAACGCAATAGAGAACTATGCTTCTTCGTTAGGGTATAAACTATTAATTTGCAACTCTAGAATGGAGCAAGCCAAAGAAAAAGAATATATCGATATGCTAAAAAGCAACCGTGTTGACGGTGTCATTATGGGAAGTCATACGCTAGAAGTTGAGGAATATTTGAATTTAAATAAGCCGATTATTACCTTTGATCGAAAAATAGCCAACATACCCTATGTTTCATCAGATAATTATCAAGGCGGAAAACTTGCTGCTGAGCTGCTTATTGCCAAAGGCTGTAAAACGATTGCGCATATAAGTGGCGATCTATCACTCGATATGTTAAGCAATCGCAGAACAGAAGGGTTTATTGATACATTACGCAAGCATCATATTGAGCCTGTTATTATTCAGCTTGGCACAGACAGCTTTGATCAAAGCTCATACGAATCCATCATTACTTCCTTATTTGAAGCAAAACATAAGTTTGATGGAATATTTGCTTCCAGTGATATTGTTGCGATGAAAATTATTAAATTTGCTGCAAAAAGAAACCTTTCCGTACCTAAAGATTTGAAGCTGATCGGCTACGATGATATTGCATTTGCTGAATTAAGTAATCCAAGTCTAACGACGATTAAGCAGCCTATTGAAGAAATGAGCAAGCTTGCAGTTGAATTACTGAACAAGCTTATCAATGGTGAAGAAGTTACTCAAGAGCATACTCTGCCAGTCACGTTAATCGAACGCGATTCAACCTAACTGTTGCCGAATAAAAAAGTTCGGCTTTTATTATGATTTGATATGTCAAGCGGTTGACATGTTAATCGGTTGACATATATAATACCAATTGTAAGCACTTTATTTTATAATTTAGGGGGAAATAATGATAAAAATATTATCATGGTTAACGCTTGTTTTAACTTTCTCACTTCTAGTTAGCGCCTGCAGCAGCAACAACGCTAACAACAGTAATAATGCTAATCAAGCAAATACGTCAAGTAACCAAAGCAGTTCAGAACAAAGCAGCAACAGCAGTGATAATGAAAACGTGAAAATTACGATTCTAAACTCCAAAGCCGAAATACATACGCAAATGACTGAGGCTGGGGAGTTATTTTCAAGTGCTTATCCTCATATTGAGGTTGAAGTTATCTCAACAACTCAAGATCAATCTCCTGTAGAACGTGCATCTGCACTTTATGCATCAGGAAATCCGGCAACATTAACAATGCTTGATACTGGCGATATTGAGAAGTTCGCAGATAAAGCATTAGATCTATCCAATGAAAAATGGGTTGCTGATCTTGCACAGCAATTTTTAATTGACGGAAAAACAATTTCCTTCCCATTTGCCGTTGAAGGTTATGGTTTAATTTATAATAAAGAAGTGCTTGATAATGTTACTGGCGGTTCCTTCGACCCTGCAACGATTAACACAACAGCTAAGCTGGAAAACCTATTCCAAAGCATTGAGCAAGCAGGAATTGTTCCACTTTATATCGGCAGCATGGACTGGTCGCTAGGTAATCACTACTTGGCAATTGCTTACGCTACTCAGCCAGATACAGATGTAAAAGGTTATCTTGAAGTCTTAAAGCAAGGAAATGCTAATCTAGTGAATAACGCTTCCTTTAATGGTTTGCTTGATACATTTGACGTGATGAAAAAATATAACGGCGGTAAAGCTGACCCGATGGCTGTTATTTACGAGCAAAGTACTGCCGCTGTCGCTAAAGGTGAGGCAGCAATGACCTTTAACGGAAACTGGTTTATTACTGAGCTATTAAAATCGAACCCGAATGGTGAATATGGTTTCATTCCTGTTCCAATTTCAAATAATGAAACCGATCATGCTAACTCTTCTGTAGCGGTTGGCGCAACTAAACAATTCTTTATTGATGCAGAAAAAAGCACGCCAGCACAGCAAGAGGCTGCGAAACAATTCTTAGATTGGCTAGTTTACGAGGCTGAAGGTCAAGACTTCCTAGTTAATAAGGCGAACGTTATTCCTGCCTTCAAAAATATTAACCTAGAACTAAATAACTCACTAGCGAAAGCGATTAATGAATATAACGTTACTGGTAAGTCGATTGAATTTGCGGGTAACTTTGTACCTGGAGATCACTGGAAAGTACTAGGAGCTTCCATGCAAAAATATCTTGCTGACAAAGCAGATCGCGCAACTTTAGCTGCAGAAATTGAAGATTATTGGAAAAGTGTTCAATAAACAATAAAGGCTGCATGTTCAGAAAGTCGATAAACGCTGCGTTATCGGCTTTCTGTTTTATATTGCGGTAAAGGAGGAGCTATATGCTAACAGAAAAAAAGCTTTCATCAAGATTAGGTAATCAACTATTGTTTACTGGTCCAACGCTTATAGCATTTATTTCTGTCATTATCATTCCATTTATATACGGGATTTATATGACTTTCTTCAAATGGGATGGAATTTCATCTACAATGCCGTTTAGCGGATTTGATAACTATATTGCAGTTTTTCAGGATAAAAAGTTTTGGACTTCTGTTGGCCTAACGATTAAATATGTAGCGGCAAGCGTCATCTTAATCAACGCATTAGCGTTCTTTCTAGCTTATCTCGTAACAATTGGGATTCGCGGATAGAACTTCTTCCGCACTTCCTTCTTTTCTCCGAATCTGATTGGTGGATTAGTACTGGGCTTTATTTGGCAGTTTATCTTTAATGTATTCCTTCCTTCCATCGGAGAAAGCAATAACTGGGCAATTTTTACGAAAACATGGCTAGGCGATGAGACAAAAGCATTTTGGGCACTCGTCATTGTTACGGTATGGCAATACGCCGGATACATGATGGTTATTTTTATCGCAGGCTTGATGAGTGTACCTAAAGATATTTTAGAAGCAGCAAAAATTGATGGCTCTAACGGGTTTAAACAAATTATTTATATGATCCTGCCATTAATGATCCCTTCGTTTATCGTTACGGTGTTTTTATCATTACAACGAAGCTTTATGGTATACGATGTCAACTATGCGTTAACAGGTGGAGGACCATTCGGCAGCACTGTCATGGCTTCCATGCATGTCTATGATAAAGCGTTCCAACGTTTTGATTACGGTGTCGGTCAAGCAGAGGCATTTGTCTTGTTCTTTATTGTAGCAGTGATTACAATTACTCAGGTTTATTTGACGAAGAAGCTGGAGGTGGAGGCATAATGAATTCTGCTATTTCAAAAGTATTGTCCTACTTCGTATTAATTATCGCCTTTATCTTTTTTATTTTTCCATTTGTCATATTAGTGCTCAATGCCTTTAAGAGCAATTCTGATATCGTCTCAGCTCCATTTGCCTTGCCTTCTAGCATAAGCTTCAGTCAATTTGGACTTGCCATGGAGCAAATGAAATATTGGAGCTCTTTTAAAAATTCATTTGTTATTACATTCGTAAGTCTATTCATTATTTTATTGTGCTCAGCGATGACCGCTCATTATTTCGTTAGAAATAAAACGAAAAGCAATAATTTCTGGTTTCTTGCCATGGTTGCTTCCATGATTATTCCGTTTCAGTCGATTATGATTCCGCTTGTTTCAATTTATGGAGCAAAGCTAGGCTGGATTCAAAATATGCCGCATCTCACACTGATGTTTATGTATGTTGGCTTTGGCAGTTCGCTGGCTGTATTTATTTATCATGGTTTCATTAAAAGTATACCGCTTGAATTAGAAGAGGCCTCCTACATTGATGGCTGTAATCGAGTGCAATCCTTTTTCAAAATTGTAATGCCAATCTTGATTCCTACTTCCGTAACGATTGGCATACTGCATGTACTATGGATGTGGAATGACTTTTTATTACCATTGCTCATCTTGCAAAATGCAGGTGCGGATAGCTATACATTGCCGTTAGCAATCCAAGTATTTAAAGGAACGTACTCTTCTGATTATGAAAAATATTTGCCAGCCGTTGTGATGGTTGTGCTTCCGATTATGGTTCTATATTTATTTGCACAGCGCTTCATTATCCAAGGTGTAACTCAAGGTTCAGTTAAATAACAAAGGAATGCAGGTGAGATTTTTGACGTCAATGATTCGACATAAGGAGGCTATAGCCAAAGCTGAACGCTATACACAACTTCAATTAGAAAAAAACGAACAAGATAAGCATCGTCCATCGTTTCATGCTGTACCTAGAATACATTGGATGAATGATCCGAATGGGTTAATTTATTATAATCAAACGTATCACTTGTTCTATCAGCATAATCCTTATTCAGCGGAATGGGGCAATATTCACTGGGCCCATATGAAAAGCACTAATCTAATAGACTGGGAACACTTGCCAATTGCGCTTGCGCCAAGTGAACAATATGATCGTGACGGCTGCTTCTCTGGCAGTGCCATTGAACATGAAGGGAAGCTGTATTTATTTTATACCTCTAATATTTTCACTTCACCGCAAGGGTTGCCAGATGATCTGCTGCAGCAGCAATGCTTAGCGATTTCTGCGGATGGAGGATTGACCTTTAAAAAATATGAGGGGAATCCAATCATCAGCTCACCGCCTGAACATATTGGTGATAATAACCATTTTCGTGATCCTAAGGTTTGGAAGCATCAGGATCGATGGTATATGGTCTTAGGTACGAAAAAGCATGGAAAAGGCAAAGTAGTTTTATATCAATCAGATAATTTATTGGAATGGAAATTTAAGAGTGTTCTTGTAGAAAGTGATGGAAACATGGGACATATGTTTGAGTGTCCTGATCTATTTACAATAGATGACCATGATATATTGCTTATTTCTCCTGAAGGGATGATGGAACGCCCTGTTTCAGGATATTTTGTAGGCAAGCTAAACTATGAAACTGGCGAGTATGAGCACGGAGAATTTCAATTCTTGGATCATGGACTTCATTTTTACGCGCCGCAAACGTTTGAAGATGAATACAATCGTCGAATTTTGATTGGTTGGATGCCTATGAAAGGCAGCGCCCTTAACAAAAACTGGTCGGGCAGTATGACATTCCCTAGAAAACTTAGCTTAGGCAGCGACAATCGTTTACGCTTCGCACCAGTTGACGAAATCGCTGAGTTGCGAGAACAAGTAGAGCTTCCTTCAATGCCTAATACTTTAAATAATGAAGAAATTGATCTGTATCGCGGAACAGAGCTTGAACTGCTTATTACATTTGATCTAATGAATTGTTCAGCTAAGCAAATCGGAATTCATTTTTTCAAGTCATCCTGTGAACATGCGTTGCTTGGCTACGACCTAGAAAATAATTGTCTCTTGGCAGACTTTAGCAACATCTCTTCTACACCTTATGATAAAACAATCATTCCATTGGGTGATAAGCGAAATTCAAAGCTATCGCTTCAACTTATCATTGATCGTTCGACCGTTGAACTGTTTGTCAATCATGGAGAACTGGCTTTTAGCGCATTAATCTTTCCTCATTTAAATAGTCAGGAGATTGCAGTTTTTGCTAAGGAAGGCTCCGTACATCTGGAACAGCTTCAACTGCATCGGCTAACTAAAAAAAGTAAATGATATAAAACTAAACCCTCCTAAGCCTTAATAAGACTTGGGAGGGTTTTTTATCGTATTATTCCAGTACAATGATTTGATTTACCTTATTGATAATCAGCAATAATTTGTGCTAACTCTTCATAACCTTGCTCTGGTGTAATCACACCAAAAATGATTTTATCTGTTACATCTTTATAATCTTTACGAGCAAAGTTTGCCCAGCCTTCAGGCTCAGGAACATATTCTTGTGCATCTGGCGCTGTATTTTCAATCAAGCGTTTACCCATAAGGTCACCTTCACTGAATGTTGGCGTTAATTGCTCTAATATCGTTTTTGATACTGGCATACCACGGCTGCTTCCTAGAACTGGTGCAACCTCGGCGTTATTAATAAACCAATCAATAAATTTTTGTGCTTCATCAGCATATTTTGAAGACGAAGATACACTCCAATGCATGGATGGTTTTAACCAACCTCCTGCTTCTACATCGCGTGGGAATGTCACCATCTCATACACACCAGGATTAAAGCTGTCTAAAGCATTGGATTGAGATGCGTGCAAGTTTCTTAAAATGACTGTGCCATTCACAAGCAAATCGGCATTCGGATCAAGCTCAACATCCTTAACGCTAATCTCACCTGGAGGCACTACTCCTGCTTCACGAAGCTCAGCAAATTTCGTTTGGAATTCAATAAATGATTCTTTATCAAAATTCAATGAACCGTCTGGTTGGAAAATTTGACCCTTCCCTTTACTTAGCTGATAAGCAGTATACGATTGGAAATGATTCGAAAAATCTTGCAACACATATGGATTGCCTTCTAATTTTTCCTTAGCCTCGTAACCAAAAGCAAAAAAATCATCCCAAGTCCAGTTGTTTTGCGGCAAAGTAATGCCTGATGATTCAACAGCTTTTTTATTGTAGGCTATACCAAAGGCATTATTTCCTAACGGAATTGCATATTGCTTACCGTTATATTTACCAGAGTTCACGAGTGCTTCATCCATATCAGACGTATCAATAGCTGTCAGCTCAAGTAGTTGATCCCTGCTAGAATAGTCTGCTAAATAGCTTGGATCCATTTGAATAATATCTGGCAAGTTTTTTGCTGCAGATTGAGTAGCTGCTTTATCCCAATAACCATCCCAGCCAGAAAACTCTGGTTCAAACGTAATGTGAGGATTTAGCTCTTCATACATTTCAAGCGCTTTCAAAGTTGCGTCATGTCTAGCCTGTGATCCCCACCACATAATACGCAGCTTAATCGGTTCTTTACTAGAAGTTGATTCCTGTGCAGTATTATTCTTTGCTGAATTATTGTCTGAGCTTGTGTTACTTGTCGTTGAATTACTTGAACCGCATGCAGCCAGACCCATAAGCAGTAAAGAAGATGCTAAAAGCGTTGTCATCGTTTTTCTAGCAGAAACCTTCATGGATTATCCCCCTCAATTTTAGATTAAATAAGTTAGAACCTATTACACCCATATCTTATCAACCAAATTTCTGCAAATATATAAGAACGATGCACAATAACTTTCAAAAATGCACAATTATCCTTTTACAGAACCTGCTGTCATCCCATCAACAAAGTGACGTTGAGCTAAAAAGAAGATGATAACTGCTGGTATAATTGATAATAATGACATGGCTAATAATTGTCCCCATGGCATTGCCGATTGCGTATCAACAAATAAACGAAGTGCTAAACCAACCGTATATTTTTCAACAGAGTTAATATAGATAAGATGTCCTAAAAAATCATCCCAGTTCCAAAGGAAACAATAGATTGCTGCACTGACTAAGGCAGGCTTCGTTAGTGGAAGCACAATACGCCAATAAATTCCGAACCAACTGCAGCCATCCATTTTCGCTGATTCATCCAAGTCTCTTGGAATACCGCGTATAAATTGCACCAGCAAGAATACACAGAACGAGCCAGATATTCCGCCCGCCAAAAGATGCGGAACAAAAAACGGCAAATAAGTATTTACCCAATTCCAGCTATTAAACATTACATATTGCGGAACCATTGTTACTTGAGAAGGCAGCATTAACGTAATAAGCAGTATTGCAAACCACATACCTTTTAACGGAAAATCTAGTCTAGCAAAGGCAAAGGCTGCAAAGCTGCAAGAAATCAATGTAAATAACACTACTAAAGTAATAAGATAAAAGGAATTAATATAGAAAGTTGTAAATGTGAAATTAGGGATTGCCTTCCAACCTTCACTAAAGTTGCTCCACATCGGAACTTCTGGGAAAAGACCTGGATTTCTCATTTCCTCATTCGTTTTTAGTGAAGCACCTATCCACCAAAAAACGGGATACATCATAAATAAGCTAACGAGAATAAGAAATAGATGACTTTTCCATGTTTTGTTTTTAGCTAATCTTTGCACGTTCATGCTTATTTACCTCCTTCTGACTCATAGAACACCCAAGTACGAGAGCTCGCAAAAATAAGGGCTGTAAATACCGCAATAATAACGAGCATGATCCATGCGAGTGAAGAAGCATAGCCCATCTGTAAGCGAGCAAAGGCCCGATCATAAAGATAAAGCGCATACATATACGTCGAGTTTATCGGACCGCCCTTCGTAATAATGAATGCTTGAGTGAAGGTTTGAAAAGCATTGATCGTCTGCAATACAAGATTAAATAAAATAACTGGAGAAAGCATCGGCAACGTAATTCTAAAAAACTGACGTATTTTACCCGCTCCATCTACAGAAGAAGCTTCATACAGTTCAGTAGGAATCTGCTTTAAACCAGCTAAGAAAATAATCATTGATGAGCCAAATTGCCAAACGACTAACAGAATCAATGTTCCTAACGCCGTCTTTGGATTAGTAATCCAGTTGACGCCTTGGATTCCGAATAGCGCTAACACTTGATTGAAAAGCCCTTCTCCATCGAAAATCTGCTTCCATAAAATAGAGACAGCAATACTTGTTCCAATCAATGATGGTAAATAAATCATCGTTCTATAAAACGATATTCCTTTAATCTTTTTGTTTAACAGCATCGCGATTAGCAAGGCAGTTAATAATTTTAGTGGAACTGAAATAAATACAAAAAGAAAAGTAACTTTTAGTGACTGAACAAATGTGGAATCCTGAGTAAAGATCCGCTTATAGTTATCCAAGCCTACCCATTGCGGAGCTTCAAGCAAAGAATATTTTGTAAATGAAAAATAAAGTGATTGAAACATCGGCCAAAAGGTTAACAGAAATATTCCTAATAACCAAGGCGCTAAAAATAAATAGCCAGCAATAGGTGAATTCCAGCGACTTAAAAACCTCTTTAATGCAGATTTCTTTCTAGGCACTTCAGTTGCAGCTAATGATTTTGTTGTCATAATGACGATCACCTCGGCATCTTGTTCTTAATGTAAGCATAGCGAATTTACTTCCCTTAACATATAAGAAGGATGCACAATAACTTTCAGTATTGTAAGCTTTTTTGCAAATGACAACTATTTTGAAAATAAGCTTAGCTGCTGCTTAATAAAAAGCTGATCTTTGTTCCTTTTTGTAGTCGTATCCCTTGACAAAGTTGGCGAAAAAAACTAGAACGCTACTAAAGCTTATATAACTCCGTCGGCTTCTTCCCTGTATATTTTTTGAACTGTGTACTGAAATAAGGAACATTTTTATAACCAACATGCTCGGCTATTTCATAAATTAACAGCTT
This sequence comes from Paenibacillus sp. plas6, assembly GCF_057221655.1. Lineage (NCBI taxonomy): Bacteria > Bacillati > Bacillota > Bacilli > Caryophanales > Paenibacillaceae > Paenibacillus > Paenibacillus sp. plas6. The sequence continues at coordinate 1,082,618 of NZ_CM170151.1, forward strand.
TCCTTCCAAAATCATTTCTTTCGCTTTTTCCATTCGCACACGGGTTAAATAGCTGTTAAAAGACTCGCCTATCGCTTTTTTGAAAAGATAACTTAAATAATTTCGCGAAATATACATCCGATCAGCCAAATCTGTAATCGTGATTTGCTCATTGTAATGTTCATGAATATAGCTTACTAAATAATCGATGACCCGTTTATGCTTCACATTATCGACATCAATATTTTGCTTATAATTACAAATTTCTTTCACTTGCTCACAAAGCCAATCAGCAAATTGACAGGCTGTTGTCACAGCTTTTAATTTACTTTTTGCACTTTTCTCGTCAATAATCTCCTCCAGCTGGACATTTACCTCAAATAAAGCATAAGCAAGAATCATCCACACCTCATCCCCTAGCTGCTGCAGCCGTTGCACCTGTAAGCTCTTATTTCCAGCCAGTTCTGAACAAAAATCATAGATGGTTGCGATACTCTTTTCTTCATTAAACCCTTTAATTGCCTCTGATATTTGTTGATAAAAATGAATCGGCCGCAATTGATGTGGATTATCCTGAGCACGAGATGATATCGTGTGATTGTAAATATAAAGTGGAATATCATGCTCCGGATTATAAACTTTCGTATTTATCGCTTGAAACGCTTCTTCCGTAGAATCCGAAATTTTTTCCCAGCTTTGCTTTAGTAAGCCTAAGCCAATATGGATAGTCATTTGCAAATACTGCTCTACATTTTTAATTAATTGTCTTGCTAATAAACGTAAACGTTGTTCAATCTCCAATTCCTTTTCACTTTTCGCAAAATGTAAAATAATCGCTAAATGATTGCTAAAAAGTTCTACATATTCAAAATTGGTGACATGTTCTTGACAAACCTCGTTTATAATATTGCTTACGGCAAAGCGGAACAGACTAAGATCTTTTGACGAGACCGTTAATCTTTCAGTAGGAATAATTTCAATCGCTAGCACAATATGCTGCTGATGATGCCAATGCTGATATTTAGGCGGAATCATTGCCATAGTCCCGATTTGTGAATTTCTTGCAGCGATTGTGATCGACTTTACCCATTCCTTTTCTACGAAAGGCTCATACATTTTTAGTCGTTGTTCCAGTTCGACGTTTTTGTTTTTTTGCTTCAATTCTTCATCAAGCTGCTGTATCACATTTTCCAATACGTTTTTTATAGACTTTACCGTAATTGGCTTATTTAGATAGTCAACGATACCAAGGCGCAAAGCCTTGCGTGCGTATTCAAAATCAGAATAACCGCTTAAAATAATAATTTTCCCGCAAAAATCTTTATGTTCTGAACTTAGCTGCTCAACCATTTCTAGCCCATTCATAATAGGCATATAAATATCGGTAATGACGATGTCTGGATTTACAGTTTTAATTAACTCTAAACCTTCTTCGCCATTCGCTGCCTCGCCTACCCATTCCAGCTCTAACTCCTCCCATGGAATAACTGACTTCATTCCTTGAAGAACATTTTTGTCGTCGTCAATAATAACTACCTTCCACATGTCTATTCACCTTTCGTCATGATTTTGAAGTATAGGAATGGTTATCTGGACAGTTGTACCTTTCCCGCCCGCATTATTCATAAGATGAATGCCATAGTCATCGCCAAAAAATATTTGAATTCGTTCTCTTACATTGCGAATGCCATAGCCGCCTGTTTTCTTCTTACCTTGAATTTCCCAATTTTCTCGTAATCCATTGCCGTCATCAATGATTTGAAATTCAATTTGCTTCTCCTTTTCATTTGCAGCTGCTTTTATAATAACTTGTCCGCTATCTCTTCCATGAAATCCATGGATAAATGCATTTTCGATAAACGGCTGCAAGGTCATTTTAGGAATGTAACATTCCATTAAATTTTCCGGAATTTCGATTTGTAAAGTAAATTGCTCTCCCAGTCGAAGCTGCTGAATTTCCATATAACAAGCACTTAATGTAAGCTCATCTCTAATCGTAATTAAGCTTTCTCCATTCGATAAGCCGATGCGGAACATTTTCCCCATCAATTCAAGCACCTGACTAATTTTCTCTTGTCCTGATCCGATCGCCATCCAATTTAATTGATCTAAAGTGTTATATAAGAAATGAGGGTTAATCATCGCTTGCAGCGCTTTAATTTCTGCTTCCTTTTGATTTTTATATTGCTCTTCTAATGAAGCGTACAACGCCTCAATTCGTTCAATTAATTTGCGATATCCGGCAAACATTCGACCAAATTCATTAGAATAATCTGTCGGTAAATTAATTTTGTTAGTGCTGCCAAAATAGCTTCCCATTTCCTTTAGTAACAAGCGAATCGGCTTAACAAATTGTCTTGCAAAAATTAATGTGCAAATTAACGCAACAACAATGACACCAATTCCTACAAATCCTAGTACGACAGCAATCTTCACGCTGCCCTTCGTTAGTTCAGCTAATGGTGTGAATTCTACTAATATCCAATTCTCATTTATATTTTTCGACCAAACCATTAAATAATCGTCGTCTTTGCCAGAATTACTTTTTATTTGAACCCGCATATGACCTTTGCTGTTCGTAATTGAGGATAAATATTCGTTAACCTGCTTCGTATCTAAATCAAGCTCCCCGATAGACAGCATCAGTCTGCCACCAGAATCAAGCAGTAAACGATTAGCATCATTATTACCTTGAAACAACTGCTTAATTGAAGCGCTATCAATATTTAAAAGCAATAATCCTTGATAGTCTCCCGCTTCTGAATATACTTTTCTGGCAAAACTAATTACATTTACATCACCGCGATGCGATTGAATACGATGCTCGCCTATCCAATGAAAATCAGTATTTCTCAACTCCTCGGAATACCATGGTTCATGTACCATCTGATCATGCTCAATAAAGCGAACTGGTGAAGCAGTAATCGGATCCGACCAATTATCCACATAAAAGTAAACGGTTTCAATACTCTTTGTTGCATAGGTAATTTGTGCAAGTAATGATTTTACTTCTTTTTGCTTTGCATACGTTTTATAGCTGCTATCATCAGCTTCAATATACTTTAATAAATTAGGATTTCGACTTGTCGTTAATGACAATTGCTCAACTGCTTTTGTTTGCAATACAACTTTATTGTAGTATTCATTTAATAAATTTTGTTGGTAGAAAGAGGTGTTTTGCACAATTTGCTGAGCAGAATAAGAATACGCTACCCAACTGACAATGACTAATAACGTTGTCGTAAAACCAGCTATACAACTAAAGAGAAGGTATTCTATACGTACTTTTTTAAACATACATTTTCCACCTTGTCAATAATGTAAAAACTAGATCTTTTTTTCATGCACTAGATGTGGCGTTAAATTTGAAATGGACAGTTAATAAAAAATGATTGCATTTTGCCCGCTAAATGTATAAACTATTAATAATTTCAAGGTAAATAAATCAATAATAACCATATAATTGAATATTATTTAATCTATTTACGCTTATTTTTTTCAAAGCGAGCAAATACAATTAAGGCAGCTAATACCATTCCTATTAAACCTAAATTTGAAGCTGTCTCTAGTTCCATTCCAAGTAGTAAGCATAAATTCGTTACAAAGCTCTTGGCTATTAGTGCAATCGCAATAAGAAGAAATGGACGCACAAAATTATATCTTTTCAACAGTTCTTCACACTCCCGCCTCTAATGTCTAATATTCTGTTAATTCCCAATTAGTATAGCAGAAACTAGCTGGGAAAAAGTATAATTTTCTTGCCTTCCTACTTTCTCTTGTCTTATACCAAGAGATATAGTTACTATTCGATCATTCGGGAAATAACTAACAATCTTCTATCACTTTTTGTGCTAAACGATAATAAAGATTGCTTCTCCCCCGGCTACTACACACATCATCCGAAATCTCACAATCGTTTGGGCTGGCATTTTTATATCTGGCAATAGCTCTCTTAATATTATTTAATATAGTCGTTTTTTTACATTAAATGGAACAAAAATTTGTACTCCGTTATATTATCAGCTCCTAAGTAAAAAAATCAATTTTGTAATTTACATTACAGACTTCTAATTGCTTCAACCATACAATTAGCTAAAGTATAGCTGCTGTTTTTTTGATTTTACATTTTGAGGGTGGTGTTGCTTTTGAAAATAAATGTGCTAACAAAAAGCTAATTATTTTGTCAGCTCTATTTCAATCAATTTAAGGATGGTGTAAAAATGAATCAAAAAAAGACAAAAGGTTGGGCTGGCAGGCTAGGGAAGTTGTTGCTCTCTGCAACTTTAGTCGTTTCAGCATTTACAGCTCAATTAGCTGTACCTAAACTGAGGCAGCTTCTATTTCAGAAAATGTATCGACAAAATTGTATATGCAGAGTTTTTCATTGGCAACAGTTTCAAATCAAGATACTGTAACATTCTCATTGACTCCGTTTAACATGTACAATTACCAAGCTGAAAATAAAGAAGGACTATTTCCCTCTAGCAATACTCTTCGTCTTAGTTATGATAGCAGTCGTTTAATTAGTGCACAGGCTATAAGCCCTGATGGCAACTATAGTGCATTCGCTTATAAAAGCGGCAATCAAAACACTTATATTATGATTACGAATTTATCAGATGGTAGCGTAAAATATATAACTTATAGCGGAACTCAAAGTACTCAAGGTTTTTATCCCACTGATGCAACTTTTTCCCCAGATGGTACTAAGCTGTTGTTAGTTGGCGGCAGTACATCAAATCTAAGCAGCGGTGTTGCTAAGGTGCTGGTATTTAACACAATCGACATCCTTAACGCCAACCCTAGCAATGTTCTAAATCCTGTCGCTGATTTTAAAATTTCATCACGCTTTAATCCAAGCTCAATCGTAGCTGTAGGTGACTATTACTATGTATCGTTCAAAGATACAAATAGTGGTTTACCTACTCCGGCATCGGTTGTTGAAGTATTTTCTCTTGCGGATCACAGCAATGTAGACTCAATTTCTTTGGATACAGGATCTGGGATTTCCCATCGAGTTAATCAGTTAATCGTAAGCCCAGATAATAAAAAAATCTATGCTTATGAAATTACAGGCAGGAAAGTTTCAGTAATTAACGCTCTTACGAATCAAGTTGAGTCAATTCACACATTAGATGTCTCTTATTTTCAAGGTGCAGATCCGATGGGGGCTGGACTTTCACCTGATGGAGATACTTTCTATGTAGCTTTTAAAAAGAATTCTACTAATGGCAGTAAAACAGGTTTTGCAAAATATGATACAACGAACTTTAGTGATTCAGGCACAAAAGAAATTGTGAGCGATGGATCAACTTCATATTATGCCTATAATGTTGGTTTAAGCCCGGACGGTTCTAAACTTCCCTGTACAATACGGGTATGCTACGGATTTACAAGGGATTTCAGTAGATCAAGCTAATATAAGCCTGAATAATATTCTTCCAGCTGCACTTCCAGCTGTTACCGCTAGCTATTCTAATGGACTATCTTATACAGTGCCAGCAAATGAAGTTACAGCTACATCCAGTGATTCTAATATTTTAGAAATTGATAGCAGTAACAGACTTGTAGCTAAAAGCACTGGAGATGCAACTTTAACTTTAGAATACCTTGGTAAATCAGTTGAAGTGGATGTTTCAGTCAATCTAGTTGCAACTTACTATAAACTAAATTATTTTAACGATAATATTGCTCTAGGTTCTTCTGTTCAATTAGAGCTTATGGGTTATAACGATAACGATGATCCCGTTGGCAAAGTTCCAAATAACCTAGTAACGTACACATCAATCTTGAATCCAAATGTTGTAAGAGTTTCGAATGATGGTCTCGCTACTGCAATCTCAACAAATGCTGGTTATGGAATTATTTCAGCTAGCTACAATGGTGCTGAAGTAGCAAGAACTCAACTTAATGTTACTTCTATGACATTAACTAAGTTAGAAGTTGCTAATTCACCGGTTACAATTGTTCAAGGAATTCCACAAGCCATCAGCTTTGACTTAACGTATGGCGTTAATAAAATTACAGTTGACAGCAATGAAGTTTCTGGCATTGATTTAACTTCAAGCAATACGAATATTGTAGAAGTTGTAAACGGCAAGGTATTAGGTGTTGATGCTGGAACAGCTTCGCTCACTGCAAATTACAGTGGAAAATCTATAACATTCGATGTTACTGTAGATGAAACTGTTACTTCTTTATCATTTGATAAAACCGAATTTATTATGGATCCTACTGTATTAGCACCTGAGTACTTTACACTTACGGCTCACTATCCAAATCATGTTGATGTAGTGCTTAATGCTCAACATAACGTAAACTTTACCTTTGCACCTGCTAATTTCGGATATGTTAGCTATGACAACGACGAAGGCAAATTCTCTTATACTGCGCTTATGGCAAATGAAGGAGAAGGTACACTGACTGCTAAACTGGGCAGTGCTTCAGCTTCTGTACCTGTAACAGTATTTGCTCCGATCGATGGAATTCAAGTAATAGGTGATGATATTCTTGAGGCAGGAAGCGAGTCACAATTAACGTTTTATAGAAAACTCGGCGCCAATATGTACAATTATTTAGAATCAGATAGTACAGAATTAACAGTAACGTCTTCGGACAGTTCAATTGCAACTGTTAGTAATAATTTTACAGTAACTGGGGTATCAGTTGGTACGGCAACAATTTCTTATGCTTACAAATATTTAGATGGCGTAACATACACTTATGATTTTGAAGTGGTTGTAGAAGCTGGAGCAGCAACTCCTACTCCTACGAATGATGGTGGCGGTGCTCAGCCTTCTCCATCTCCTTCTCCATCCCCGACTCCTAGTCCGACGAGTCGCCCAGGTGGTGGAAGTGGAAGCAGCGGTGGTGGCAGCAGTGCACCGGATCCAAGCCCAAGTCCTAGTCCTAGCGCTAGCCCGGTAACGGAAGAGCCTACTGCAAGTGCTACTCCTGAGCCTAGCAGCCCTGTGGCTACACCAAGCCCAGGTTCAGAAACTGTATCTGCACCAAGTTTTACTGATATCGATAACCATTGGGCATCTATGTCAATTAAACGCGGAGTAGAAAGCGGCTTGATTAATGGCTTTAGCGATGGAACATTCCGTCCTGACGCCGAGGTATCTCGCGGTCAATTTGCAGTAATGCTTTACCGCGCATTAGGCTTAACTAATACAGAAGAGACAAACTTTACAGATGCTATCCCTGCTTGGGCTAAAGATGCAGTTAATGCCGTAACGAAAGCTGGTTACATGAAAGGATACATGGATAACAGTTTCAGACCAGAGCAAACTATGACACGTGCTGAACTAGCTGTAGTTGTCACAAGATTGCTGAATCTGGAATCAAGCGCAACAAGTACTTCATTTAACGATGCGGCATCTATCCCAACATGGGCAATTACTGCTATAAATGCTGTCTCTGAAGCAGGAATTATGACTGGCTATTCAAATGGCTCATTCCGTGCAGACGAAATTGTAACACATGCTGAAGCTCTTGTTGTTCTGCTTCGAGTATTAGACAATATGGAACGTAATCAATAAAACTTTATAAAATAACTTGGTCTCACTAAATAAGGTTGGAAGAAAAAATGGAGCTGCATCATATAAAATGCAGACTCCAATCTTCCAACCTTTGTTATTTATTTTTAAAATGTATTTTCTGATAAAAAAATTAATATATTAATTACAATATTTATGTCTTCTGTTCAATCAAATCAATTATTTTCAATAAACCTAAACAAATTAGAGTATAAATAAACAATTGAATATATATTCGATGCTCATCTAACTCATAAATTCCCTTACATTTTTTAAATGAACGTAATGAATTTTATAACAGATTAACGGTAACAATAAAAATGATCTACTTTAATATAGATAGGAGCTGTTATCTCATGACCCAATCTGATCATGAAAAGGCAATAGAAACCGTCCGTAAATTAATTAAAGGCATCGATATCGCAATGCTAACAACAATTACCTCTGAGGGCTTAGTATCAAGACCTATGAAAACACAGGAAGTGGAGTTCGACGGAGATCTTTACTTTATTACGAAAAAGGATACAAGCAAATATGAGGAGTTAGCACATAATCCGCATGTTAATGTCGTCTATGTTGGAGATTCCTATGTATCTATTCGCGGAAAAGGGCAGTTAATACAAGACCGAGATAAAATAAAGCAATATTGGAACGTCGCTTATGAAAAAATGCTAAAAACAACAAGCGATGATCCTAACCTAATTCTAATTAAAGTAAATGCTGAAACTGCTGAGTATTGGGATACTGGCAATTGGCTTAAATCTGCTCTAGCCTTTGTCTATCAACTATCAGGTAAAAAAGATCCTGATCAAACCAATATTAACAATACTATCAAGCTAAAGTAACTTTAATCTAAAAGAACTTCAGACTTTAACATAAAATATAAAATGAAAACGAGCTAAACCATTATGAGCTCGTTTGTTTTATATAATGAGTTCCTCTCAATTATTAAACTATAAATACTTCCTCTCATTCCTTCCTTATTTAAATAACTCCCTTCTTGCTTCTTGTTTTAAATACTATACATCTACTTTATTACAGAAATATTGCTGAATTAATTTATAATAAAAAGTGGAATTTATATTTATTTTATTACAAGCAGCTAATTATTCCGTTATACTTATTATTAGTAACAACAAAGGAGCGAAAAATGAAAATATTATTAATAGATCAACTTAAAAACTCAACTTTTTCTGATGATATATGGAAATTAATTGTAACTTATGATTACAGCTTTATACCTCCGCTATCAGCAAGAGAAACATCTACGCAAAGCAGTTTAATACCTAATAGAGAAGCGCCAAACATCAAACCATATAAATACTTTGCAGCGTTAAAGGAACAAAGCTGCTATATTGCCCTAAATTCTGAAGATAAGGTTCTAGGCTTTATGTCCTTTCGCCCGCACTATATTTGCGAGGAACTGAACGATAACATTGATACACTATATATTTCAACGATTATTGTTGATGAGCAATATCGCGGTCAAGGAATTACAAATTCATTTTACGATGAAATTGAACAACTTGCAGCTAACGAACAGAAACCTGTAACAACGCGAACGTGGTCTACCAATGACAGTCACATCCATGTATTAAAAAAACGAGGCTATAAAGAGGCTCTTGTCATTAAAGATGGTCGTGGTCCACAAATTGATACCGTCTATTTTCGTAAATCAATATAAGGAGCAATAAACTGTAATAGAACGTAAACTTTCACTTTGGCAAAAACTTGTTGCCTATAAGCTCAAAAATAATATCTATGTATTGGCGTTACTGCTTATCAGCGTTTTACTTTCCTTTATTGTTTATGCTTCACCTTTAGCTTCTTTCAAATTCGTACCAGAAATATCGTTAGCTATCGCGACCTCATTACTAGCAACAATCTTTTCGATTGTTGCTGATATGTATGTAAAATTTAGAACCTATGAAAATGATCAGCTAATCGAAGGAATCCATGAATTTGGAATTGGAGACTTGCACTTTAATAAGCAGCAATTACTAGAGCATTTACTCGCCTCCTGTGATAAAGAAGTTTGGGTGTCTGGTTATCGCTTAATTGTTACCTCAAAAATTAAATCAAGTCTGGCTCAAGCGCTCAATCAAGGAGCAAAGATGAAAATTTTAATCTGCCCTCCGTGGCAGGATGGATTCCGCATTGTATATGGGCAAAATGAGAAGGTGATTGATAATTACTGCCAAGTATTTAATACGCTCATTAAAGCAGCCAAAGAGAAAAATAAGTCTATCGAGGAATTATGCGAGGTACGTTTTACTAACAAGCCACTGTTTAATGATACGTATAAAATTGATATGCACTTAATAACAGGCTCTTATATGCATAATAAGGACGATGAACATCAGCATATTACAGCCATGATTTTTTTACCTATAGCCTAATACGAAAAAGCAGACTATATCATTTAATTGAAAATGAATATTTAACTCTTTGGAATGAAGCAGAGCAACAACTGAAATGGGATAAATACTTGCAAGCCGCTGAACAAATTCGAATAGGTGACTTGCGTGAAAGCGAAAAAGTACAGTTAATGATAAACTCCTGTACAAGCAGCCAGCAAACCAAAGAAAAGAAAGCTATTACTCTGCTAAAATCTAAAAAAACCAAGCTAGAAACGACCGTAGCATGTATGCACCTTGCTAAGCTCATTTCTTCTAGCTTGGTTTTCTTTTTAATTACTTTATTGATTGGTTAAGTCAAATTTACAAATTCAATTGCACTATTTAGCAAATGTATGATTACCGATCTTTGTAGTAACTGTACGATTGCGTACCCATGCATTGCTCGTTTTACGTGGATTATAGAATACAACAGCACCTAAGCTTGGATCCGAGCCATTAATTGCATCCTGTACGGCCCGCTTTGTATCTTCACTTGGCTTTACACTATAAATACGTTTATCTAACACTGGAGAATATTGATAGTAGGCTTTGCCGTTATAATATTCTACTTGAAAGATTGTATCGATGATTGAATCAGGCCATTCATCACTAGCAACTCGATTTAAAATTGACGCAGCAACTGCTACTTTACCTTTATAGCTTTCTCCGCCAGCTTCAGCCTCTGTTATTTGATAGAGCCAATGCAGCTCTTCCTCAGTCGGCTGAATCGTTGAGCTGGAAAGCAGTTTCATATCAGATTGAGCTAGAGCAACTACTTGATTTTCTGAGGTTGAAATGACCGCAGCTCTCAGCTTGGCATTGTACTGAACAGTTAAGCCTAGTTTCTTTGCTGTATAGGCTAACGGCACGTAGCTGATCCCATTTATTAATGTAGTTCGGGTTTCTAGCTGGTCTCTCATCCATTTTTGATTATCTTGGATATGATAGTCTGTATGTAACGTCCCTATTGGATAGCTTATTTCAACTAAGTCATTACTTAGCACTGCTGCACGATACTGTGAGTTCCATGTTACCGAAACATCAAACATACGGAAAAAGGAAGCTGGCACTAACTGATATCCATTTTGCTTTATAACTGTCGTTTGAACTGGTTGATTATTAATATAAATTTTTGTTGTGCTTGCTGCTTGTGCAGAAGCTGTAAAATTGGGAAGGGTCAATCCAATTGCTAACATAAATACTGTTAATAATTTCGTTCTTTTTTTCATATAATGACCTCCTGCTTGCCTCATTATACAGGAATATTGTCATAACTTATGATGGTAAAAGAAGGGTAATGAGAGAGACCACTTCCACTTAATTAGCTAAAATTAGCGCTACATCTATAATTCTATAAAAATAGCGTTTTACATTTATGAAAAATCTTAAAAGATTCTAATCAATTTTGAAACGCTCAATTAGACGCTCAAGTTCAACCGACATTTCTCCTAACTGTAAGGATGCAGCTGATACTTCCTCCATTGAGGACGTTTGCTCCTCAATTTCTGTATTAACTACCTGTGCTCGATCAGAAGCCTCATTGGTAACCACTAAAATTTGATCCATAACATGAACCATATGATCAGTATTCGCATGAACTTCCTCTACGATCGCGGAAATTTCCTGACTTTGTGCGGATAGCTGACCTATGGCATGAACAATATGTTTAAACATATTCCCAGAATTGTTTACATAGCTTATTCCTTGTTGTGCCACGACTGCTCCTTGTCTCATTGAGCTTACGGCGTGCTCAGCTTCTCTTTGTACCATTTCAATTAACTCACGAATTTCATCTGCGGACTTAAGAGATTGATCTGCTAACTTTTTCACTTCATGAGCTACTACACTAAATCCTGCACCATGCTCGCCAGCATGCGCCGCTTCTATTGAGGCATTTAACGCTAATAAATGTGTTTGATTCGCTATTTCAGAAATCATTGTAACAATACTGCTAATTTGCATCGTTTTTTCATTTAATCGCTCAATTACATCGGATGCCTTTGATACCGTCTGATCGATCATTTTCATCTGATTAATCGTAGCTTCAACGATTTGTTGACCTGCGTTTGCTTCTTCATTCACTGAAACTGCAAACTCCGTCATATCCTGTATCACAATAGCTGTCTGCTGCATCCCTGAAGCAATTTCATTGGTAGCAATAGTCGCCGAAGTTAAGCTGCTTTTTTGCTTGTCAGCACCGATTGCAACTTGGTTAATTTCCTCACTAATTTGCTCTGCTGATTTCGTTGTTTGCTCTGTACTTTGCACAAGCTGCTTAGAAGCCATTGAAACTTTATGTGATGTACAAGCTACCTTAGATATAAGCTCTTTAAGATGACCTATCATTTTCTCTATTGAGTGTAATAGTTGTCCAATTTCATCATTCATTTTAACTTTTGGCACATGAGCAGTTAAATCTCCATTTGCTACAGAATCTAATACTTTTACAGTACTTTGAATCCGTTGTATCATTGGGCGAGTAAACAAATAAATCAATGCAAATGCGGCTATTAGAATAATGGATGCTTCTAAAACAACTTTTTGCAATAGCTCATCCTTTATTAATTGAATTCGTTCATTTGCATCAGGAGCGCCTACATATAGTATCCCAACAATTTCGCCTGTCTCATTTTTTAAAGGCATATATGCAGCCTGATAGCTATTCCCCACTACATTTGCAGTTCCATAGAAATTTTCACCTTTAACTAAAACCTGTTGCTCTACTGCCTTGGATATCGTTGTGCCGATGGCTCGTTCGCCATTATCAGTTACTACATTTGTAGCTACACGAGTATTTCCCATAAAAATAGTTACAGTATCACCATTTGTAAATTGACCAAGCATATCAATCATATCATTGTTACCATTAATTAATGTTGTTCCTTTATACAATTGATTTTCTTTAATATGCCATTCCCCTGGTATTTCTAGGTCTATTATATGATAGCTCATTTGCAAATCAGCTTTTGCCTTTTCTAGAGCTTCATTTTCAATTACATTCGTAGCAACATTAACTTGCTGATAACAAAGTACTGAAAAAGATCCTATAAGAATAATCATATATATACCAAAAACCTTCGTTCGAATCGATTGAAATAATTTTTTTATCATAACTATTTCTCCTTTTTGGTAATGTGTGTTAATATTTATTTATATTTTTACTGTAACAGTTATAGCTGTTTAATCTGTGCGAAAAATCACATAATTGAATAATTTGTAATTTTATACTGGTTGTTTCATAAATAACACTATTATTTTTTATTTATTTACACTAATAAAAAATGCATAGTCTGGAATATAAAATTCCGTAGACTATGCATTAAATTTATGTGCGTTATTGTTTAAGTTCCTCGTTTGCGTTACGTAGAGCAGTAATTGTCGTTACGATATTGATCATAATCGGAGGAATAGCGGCCAATATCACTTTCCAATTATCGATGAGCAGAGCTATTACAACAAATAATAAGGGCAGCAAGATACCAATTAAGATTGACGATACAATGATTGCTTTTTTCATTTTTATCCCTGTAAAGCCCATCGCATATACAACACTAGCTATCCCCCAGCTTGCAAGCATAACGAACAATAGGATTGACAAGGAAGGCATAATGTTTAGCTTTACTCCTACAATGTGTAAGGACATTAATAAATAAATCGCCGCAATCGTCATGAACCAAGAAAAAGAACGTGCTTTTAGCATAATATGAACTTGCAATTCATCCATACGTCCCTTGTTATGCGCTGCTTTCCTTCCAAAAAACCAGCCTATTACAGCAAGTGTTAGACCGCCATACAGTCCAAGTAACTCCATCATTACTCCTCCTTTTCAAAAATAAACACTTCTTCAATTGACCGTTGAAATGAACGTGAAATTTTAAACGCAAGTTCTAAGGATGGATTATATCGCCCATTTTCTATGGCAATAATGGACTGACGAGATACACCTACCTGCTCTGCCAATTGCTCCTGAGTAATATTGAACTGGCTGCGCAGATCGCGAATGCGATTTTCCACACAATAGCCCCCTAATGTAAAGTTAACTTTACAATAAATATAAAATATGGGTTTAATAATGTCAAGTGAGCTTTACATATAAACTTAATCTATATAGTTAACTTTTTATAGTAGCTGTTCATATTAAAGAATTTACGAATAAAGAAAAAAATGTTCAGATAAACTATTTATCTGAACATTTAATCTTATTCATATAAACCTTTATAAACCTCATTGGATAGCAGAATCAGTTAAATATTCTTTTAAAGCTTCTTTCCAGTGTCTTCGTGGTTCAAAGCCGTTCAATCTTAATGCTAAATCACCTAGTACAGAATATGCAGGACGTTTAGCTGGACGTGGAAACTGATCCGTTGTCAATGGATTAACGGTAACTTGTTTGTTTGCCAGCTTAAAAATTTCTAATGCAAACTCATACCATGAACATGTTCCGCTGTTTGTGCAGTGGTAAATCCCATACTTTTCTGTTGCGATTAGTTCTATTAGAAATTGTGCTAGATCAACGGTATAGGTAGGTGAGCCAACTTGATCATGAACTACACCAAGTTGATCCCGCTCCTCTGCCAATCTTAGCATTGTTTTAACAAAGTTAGCACCATACTCACCATAGACCCATGCCGTTCTTACAATAAAGTACTTGCTGCTTAATGAGGAAGTTAAACACTCTCCAGCATACTTCGATTGCCCATAAACCCCTAACGGCTCGGTCTGACTATATTCATTGTATGGCGTAGTCGCTTGTCCATTAAACACATAGTCTGTGCTGACATAACAAATCTTTGCTCCGATTTTTTCTGCTGCTACAGCAAGGTTCCGCTGCCCTATGGCGTTAACCTGAAATGCAAGTTCAGGATTGGTTTCTGCTCCGTCGACATTCGTATATGCCGCGGCATTAATAATTGCATCAGGTCGCAATTCATCACATACCGCTAAAACTTGCTCACTGTCTGTTATATCCAATTGCTCTTTCGTAAAGGCAAAAAGCTTATGCTCACTTGCAGACAATTGCTTTACCAACTCTTGTCCTAATTGTCCATTAGCTCCCGTAACCATAATCTTCATCATAATTTTCCACCATACTGCTGTTTATAATAGTTTTGATAATCGCCAGAAATAATATTTTCCCACCACTCGCGGTTATCTAAATACCATTGCACAGTTTCCTTTAACCCTGTTTCAAACGTATATTTAGGTTTCCAGCCCAGCTCTTGTTGAAGTTTAGTCGGATCAATTGCATAACGATGATCATGGCCTAAACGATCCTCAACATATTGAATCAAGCTTTCAGGTTTACCGAGTAGCTTAAGTATTTCTTTAACTACATCTATATTCCGTTTTTCATTGTGACCGCCAATATTGTAAACCTCACCGCTTCTTCCTTTATGAAGTACCAAATCAATCGCAGTACAATGATCACTTACATGCAACCAGTCACGCACATTTTTACCGTTTCCATACACTGGAAGCGGCTTATTATGCAAAGCATTAATAATCATTAACGGAATAAGCTTTTCAGGAAAATGATATGGTCCATAATTGTTAGAACAACGTGTAATGTTTACTGGTAAGCCATATGTTTCATGATAGGCAAGTACTAGCAGATCTGCTCCCGCCTTACTAGCACTATAAGGACTATTCGGAGCAAGTGGAGTTTGCTCAGTAAAATAGCCTTCTTCTCCTAACGAGCCATAAACTTCATCTGTTGAAATTTGAACATACTTTTGCACCTTATATTTTCGTGCAGCATCTAACAAAACTTGAGTGCCTTGCACATTTGTTTGCACAAAAACGCCTGGATTCGTAATACTGCGATCAACATGGGATTCTGCAGCAAAGTTAATAATTGCATCAACTCCATCTGCAATAAGCGAATCCATTGTTGCAGCATCTGTAATATCTGCTTTTACAAACTGATAATTAGGCTTTCCTTCAGATTGCTTCAAATTCTCTAGATTTCCGGCATAAGTTAACGCATCTACATTCACAATTTTGTAATTCGGATATTTTGCAACCATGTAGTTCACAAAATTGCTGCCAATAAAGCCTGCTCCACCCGTTACTACTATTTTCATCTCTCTCATTCCTTACCCTTTATAAATAAATTGAGGTTCTAAATCTTTCAGAAACGGTTGTTTCGTATCTTTTTCAGATAATATCGGATTTGAAATCGGCCAATCGATATTTAAATCAGGATCATTCCAAGCGATTCCACGATCATGCTCAGGAGAATAGTAGTTATCCACTTTATACAGAAACTCAGTATGCTCGACTAAGGTGCAATATCCGTGTGCAAATCCTTTAGGAACGAGCAGTTGTCGCTTATTGTCCTCACTTAAAATAAAACCTTGCCATTTCCCATATGTAGGCGAGCCGACTCTTAAGTCAACGATAACATCATAAACTGCACCTCGTGTTACACGTACCAGCTTCGTCTGAGCATACGGTTCGAGCTGGTAATGCATTCCGCGCAGCACGCCACTTTCTTTAGATAGTGCGTGATTATCCTGAATAAAGTTTATTGAGATGCCATGCTTTTCAAGCACTGCCGCATTATAACTTTCCATAAAAAAGCCGCGATGATCTCCAAAAACTTTAGGCTCTAATATATATGCATCTGCCAAGTTTGTTGCAAGAATGTTCACTTTTATATCTCCTTATCTATAGCTTTCTATTTGCAAGCTCAATTAAATATTGTCCATAGCCGCTTTTGCTAAGCGGTTCAGCAAGCTCTAACAATTGATGCTTGTTTATGTAACCTTTACGATAGGCAATTTCCTCTAAACAAGCGACCTTTAAACTTTGTCGACGTTCAATCGTTTCGATAAAGATGGATGCTTCCAGCAACGATTCATGTGTTCCAGTATCTAACCAAGCGAAGCCTCGTCCTAGAAGCTCAACATGCAGCTTCCCAGCCTCTAAATAAACCTTATTGACATCCGTTATTTCTAATTCTCCACGTGCTGAAGGTTTAATTGACTTTGCTATTTCTACAACATCGTTATCATAGAAATATAAGCCTGTAACAGCATAGCTTGATTTTGGCTCTGCAGGCTTTTCTTCTATAGAGATAGCTTTTCCTTCTTCATCAAACTCGACGACGCCAAAGCGTTGAGGATCTTTAACATTATAACCAAATATCGTTGCACCGCTGTCTCTTGCAGCTGCTCGCTCCAACATCGAGGTAAATTGATGACCATAAAAAATATTATCGCCTAATATTAAAGCAACAGAATCATCACCAATAAATTCTTCACCGATAATAAACGCTTGTGCCAGTCCATCTGGCGAAGGCTGCACAGCATAAGATAAAGAAATTCCTAACTCTTGTCCATTACCTAATAGTTGCTTAAAGCGCGGCGTGTCCTCAGGTGTAGAAATAATTAATATATCTTTAATTCCAGCTAGCATTAACACAGACAAGGGATAATAGATCATCGGTTTGTCGTAAATTGGTAGTAACTGCTTTGAAACTGAACGTGTCAGCGGATATAAGCGCGTGCCGCTTCCCCCTGCGAGAATGATGCCTTTCATATAAAAAGCTCCTTTTAACATGGAAATGTTGAAATTTTAAAAATAACAGTAAGTAGGTTTTATCTATAAAATGGCTGTTGTATGCACCACTACCTAAGAGCTTGCCTGATCATCAACATTACATAAGCTATTATCGGAAAATTCAAGTATATAATCCACCATAAATTTCTAAATAAACCGAAACTCTTAAACTTTAATTTAAAAACAAAACCGTCTAGACTAAATTTAAAATACTTAATTCTTAAAAACTTATTATAATAATTTATCAAAATATTAATACTATCTATTACTTCATTTTCATTAATTTTTTTATATGAAAGTAAGCTATTAATATTATCTTTAATAACAGATTCGCGTTTTTTAAGAAAGACTGTATAACTATTATTAATTAAATTCATTCTATCATAACTATTGTGTCCCCCAATAACATTCGACTCATGTTGACGATATTGAAGAGTTACAATATTAATATATTTTAATTCACCATGTACAGCTCCAACTAGTGCTAACCATGCATCATGCATTGGAATATTTTTCGGAAAGGGTAAAGCGTATTTTTTTATCTTTTTATTAGCAATTATCGTACACCCAGTTACAATATTTTGAACTAACAGTGTTTTCCAATGAATATTTTTTATCTCACTAATCCCTTGATATTTTAGATACGACTGTTGTTTTACATTCAAATCTTGGTCTACTAATTGTAAATCAGTAAATGCTATCATTGCATTTGTCTCTTTGATAGCATCTAATGATTTCTCAATTTTTTCTTCTAGCCACACATCATCTTGATCACAAAGCATAAAATATTCTGCATTTGATAAATTAATGAGTTGTTCAAAATTTTTAATTACACCTAGGTTAATCTCATTCTGAATAACATGAATCCTAGAGTCTCTTTTTTGATAGTCTAATAAGATTTCTAAAGTAAAGTCAGTAGATTTGTCATCAGCAATAATTAAATTGAAGTCAGAAAAAGTTTGATTCAATAAACTATCTAATTGTTGCTTAATATACTTTTCACCATTATAGGTAGCCATAAGTATATCTACTTTTTTCTCACTAATAAACATTTAGATACCTTCTATAATCATGTACATTAAGTACGTTTTTTTATTTTAAGGATGAAATAAATTAATCTTTTGCCAATCCGCAACACCCAATTATGCTGTCTTCTTAATCTTTCTAACACTTTATATCCAATTGTACTTTTTATTAGATACAACTCATGTTCTAATTGTGTTGTGTAACTAGTATCAATAGTTTTATCACTAGTCGGATAATAATATTTGATTGCATTGCTTATCTCACGATTAGAAAATTTTAGCTGTGAGCCGCTAGTACTTGCAGTTATGTTTCTTTCATAAAGAGCTAAATATACATTAGCCATTTCTTTGTTAGAAAGAAACGCAATATTCTCAATATTAGACTGCACTCTTTTCATTTCTTTGTCCAAATTATAGAGAATGCTATCCAAAGCACTCTTTATTGACTGAAGATCTGTTCCCTTTGTTATCCAACCCCCGCCTGTTTTTTCTACACGTTCTTTTAATGCCCCCATTGGTGTAACAAAAACAGGGATTTTGTGTTTCCAAGCCTCTGATAGTGTATAAGAATAAGTTTCTGGCCATGGAGATAATAATGCAATAATATCAATATCAAGTTTGTCTAGTATATCTGATAACTGTTCTCTTTGATAAGGACCATGCTTAATTACATTTGATTGATTTAAGAGATTAAGTCGCTGATCTCCAATTCCACCAATCAAATGCCATTCAATGTTTTTATTTTTATAACTTGTAATTAACTCGTAGATTAGATTACTTCCTTTGGTCGGTGATAATCCTCCTAAAAAGCCAATTGAAAGCTTCTCTTTTTTCGTTGGAGAATCTACCTTTTTCTTGCTCAAGTCTAAACCATGTTCTATTACAGTTATTTTGTCTATAATCTCTGGAAAATCAACAGCAAAAATATCTTTTGTTGATTGAGACGGAGCAAAAAAATAATCTACTTGTTTCATCATTTCTTTTACTTGCTGTTTCCAAACAGATATAAAATCAGTATGGAAATGATGAGATGACTTAAGACAAGTATTACATTTCTCCTGTGTTCGTTTGTCTAAACAATATTCATTATTTTCATCTAACAGATTAATTCTAGGACAATATAAATAAAAATCATGTAACGTAAAATAGACTGGAATATTATATTTTTTAGTGATATATGGCGCATCAAAAGAATGCTTTATTAAATGATGAATATGTACGAAATCAATTTCAAAAGTACTAATAATTTTTTCAAAGATCTCGGCATACTCTTTATGATGAAAATGTGTTAATGTAATTGGGGTTGTTAAGCCAAATCTGTACTTAATAATTTCGATTCCATTTCGAAAATGTTTCAACACCAATTCTGTTCCATTAGTTACCAATACATATACATTATAATCTTCCATATGCAGAACTAAATCTTTGACATGATATTCAGTTCCACCTACAGGATGATTATAAGGCTGATCAAAAAAATTGTGCATGATAAAAAGAGCATTCCCTTTAGTTTGCTCTTTGTTTTTATACTGAGGCATGCGTAAATGTATTGCTTCATGGATATGTTTCAGCGGATTATATAGATGGATAAAATCATGTACAGATTGTTCATAATAAGAATATCTTTGATTTAGCTTTTTTAGGTTTTCATTAACTAGTTTTGCCTTTTCACCTTGAAAAGACATCGAGCCTTTATGATAAATAAATGTATCATCCGCTAGTATATTTTTATAACCATGCTCGATTACGCGACAACAGAAATCATTTTCTTCACCATATCCTTTTCCAAATGTCTCTGCATCAAATACACCAATTTCTTGAATAACTTTACGCTTTATATACATGCAAAAACCAACTGCTGTTGGCAATTCAGGATAACTTTTTTCAGATATTTGCTCAATAAAATAAGCAAAACTATCTACAGTAAAGCCTTCTGGAATATCATTATCTTCACAAAAGTTTGGTAGAGAACAAATTGTACCACTATTAGTAAATGGTGTTACTGTAGCTACCGAATCATGAGAATATGCAGCTTCATATAATTTCTTCAACCATTTTTCAGTAACAACTGTGTCACTATTTAATAAAATGACATCATTATTAGAATAATTCATTCCTTTGTTAACTGTACCAACAAATCCTAAATTAATTTCATTTTCTAGAATAATAATATCCTCTGCATTATTTAGTGTTGCTAAATACTTTTTCACATTAGGATCCGGACTGCAGTCATTGATAATGATAATTCTAAACGGCACATTATCTTTATGTCTAAGAATAGATTCCACACATTCAGCCAACTCATCCGGTGCATTATAGACTGGGATTATTATATCAATCGTATTCAATACTTACACCTCATATTCGGTCATCGTTTAACAAGCTTCCTATAGATTCTTTTTATTAAATTAGGTTTATTTAGTATTTGCTTAATTTCTAATAATTGAATCTGATTGTTTTCTACTACACTAGAAATATGCTTTTGAATTTTTGATTGGTCGTTAAAAATGTTTTGAGATATATCATTTATATTTTGAACCATTCTAGAAAGACCTTCGAATGCTTCTTTTAAATCGTCTTTATTCTCAATATGTTGATGTTCTATTACTTCACAAATTTTCTCAATAGTTGTATTAATCTTAGAAATATTCTCATATTGAGAAACTATCTTGTCATAATCAGAAATTCTTTGTTCTAACATATTAATTTTCTGTTTAAGTTGTTCATTTAGCTCTCTTTCTCTCTGTAACTCTATATCATTCATTTGAGTTTGATTACCATAACTACCAAGCTTATGAACAAGATAATTGATTATCTGAGAGACATCTTTTTTTATTTTCACCTTAATTTCTATATACCAATGACTATCAGCTTCACTTAAGCTAAAATTATTTATCACAAACTGCGGGTCATTACTTGTCGTAATAAACTCAACAAAATTATTATGTTGAATCAATGAAAGGTTATAGAAACTAAGTGATGTAGCTTTTTTATCCCAAGAATAAACTACATTTGATTTATCTTCTGAGTAAATTTGAATATCATGAATTTCTCCACATGATAGTTCACTTGAAAGATCGATTCTTACTTCCCCTAATGCTCCTATAGGTAATTTCAAATTATAGCTGACTATTTCTTCAGTTACTTGATGAACCTTTCGAACCGAATGTTCCTCAGAAAAAACTGATTTTGATCCCCAAAAAATCTGTATAAAATCAGAGTCCAAGTAATTGATATATTCTGATTCAAACAAATTATCATTATTAACAAATTCTTTTTTTCCTGAAACGGTTACAAATTGATACACATCGCCATCAGGACGAGATTGCAAGTATTTACGTACTTCAATAGGGAAGTATCGATAATCCTGCTTAAACTCAGTAGTCTCAGGCTTTCTTTGTGTAACCAACCATTCAATTGGAGCTAATCCAGCGTACTCAAGCATTTTTAACACATTCGTTCTAGTAAAGAATTTGATATGTGTTTCATCTAACAATCCGATCGGCTTATATTCAAATTTCCCTTGCATTAATTCCATAATAATTGCGTTATGAGAGATATTAGGTACAGAAGTAATAATGTTTCCTTCATCCTTAAGCAAGTTGACCACTAGCTTCAAAATAAGCTCAGGATTTCTTAAATGCTCTAACACATCAGCAAATAAAATATAATCGAATTGCTCATCTTTAAGTATCTCATACCATTTTTGCTCTTCAATATCCCCAACAATCATTATTTTTGTGTATGGTTCAGCGTATTTTGCAGCCTCTTGATCTAGTTCAACTCCGTAAACCTCACAATTCAATACTTCACGCATATACTTTGTCATATAGCCTGAAGCAGTACCAAATTCTAAAACTCTAGAATTTGGTCTAATCCGACTAAGAATTAACGTATGTGATGTAGCTGCTGACATATCTAATTCAACACTGTACTTCATTAGTTTCACTTTCCTTTACAATTCCATTCATGCTCTAAATATGAAATTCCTTCTGCTAAATACTCATCTGAACTTACAGTGAATGAACTAATTTTTGATCTATAATCTAATCTTGCCACTGCAGAACTCTCAAAAAAGCCTACATCAATAAAGTATGTGCCCGGAAGTAAATTCAATTTATCATAACAGCACTGCAAATGGTATACACCAGGTTCACTAGGTAGTGAATATCTATCTAGTTTAGTATTTAATCCACATACATAAGTATTTTGGCTATCAATTATAGCAACTCCACCTACTATTCCTTCTATAGAACGATGCAAAGTATACTCCACATCTACAATAAGTTTTTTGCCAAATTTCAAGATATTGCTTACTTGCCCTTCATCGTTAATAAAATTCACTTTATTTATTGTTAAAAACGTATTTTCATCAACGTGAGCTTGTAAATCAACCTCACTAGCAACAACACTTTCATTGTTTCTCATATAATCCTCATATAAGTCCGTTACCCTTTGGACATTACCTCGCATGTGAATCTGTCCATCCTTCATCCAGATAACTTCATCACAAAAGTTTTTCACAGAATAAGTATCGTGACTTACAAATAAAATCGTCTTGCCTTCTTTTTTAAATGACTTCATTTTTTCCATACATTTTAATTGAAATTGCATATCACCTACAGCAAGAGCTTCATCAATAATTAAGATATCTGGGTCTACATTAACAGCGCAAGCAAAAGCTAATCTGACAAACATCCCTGATGAATATACTTTAACTGGTTGATCAATAAATGTCCCAATTTCAGCGAAATTTTCAATATCACTCATTCTTGCATCAATTTCAGCTTTTGATAATCCCATGATGCTGCCGTTAAGATATACATTCTCTCTACCTGTATATTCCGGATTAAAGCCACTACCTAATTCTAGAAGTGCAGCTACTCGTCCATTTACATTTACTTGTCCCTCACTAGGTTGTAATGTCTGAGTGACAATCTGTAACAACGTACTTTTCCCCGAACCATTTTTCCCAATAATACCAATCGTTTGTCCTTTAAATACATCAAATGATACATTTCTTAAAGCCCAAAATTCAGTATAAAGTTTCTTTTTATCGCGATAGAAAAATTGCTTTAATCGATCTTGCGGTTTTTCATACATTCGATAACTTTTACTTACATTAACCACGGATATCGACGGATTATAATACATCTGCAAACCCCCGTCTCGTTTTTTTGAACCATAGGTAACCTAATGCTGCAACAACTAAACCTATGATAGTTCCAATTGCTAGCCATGTGAAATCAGGTGCCTCATTCCATAGTAACACCTTTCTCATATCTTCCACAGTATAACTTAATGGATTAAGATAATATAAAAACTTTAGAGAATCTGGCACTGATGATACAGGATAAAAGATCGGACTCAAAAACATTAATGCACTTGTACAAACATTAACGATATAACCTACATCTCTAATATAAGTACCTATTGAAGCAAGAAACCAACTTAATCCAAAACTCATTAATACAACAGGAAGAAGTACTAAAGGTAAATATAAGATCGTTAGGCTTACTCCACCCATAAAAATACAAATTCCAATAATTAAAATAATAACACTGATCATTGCTTGAACTAGCGCAGAAATTGTAATAGAAATTGGTAGAATCGCTAACGGAAATACTACTTTTTTTACATAATTAGCGTTATTTACTATTAAAGAAGAAGAACGATTTAAAACCTCAGAGAAAAAGTTAAATACTGTCATACCTGAAAAGATAATAAGGGCAAATTCTACTTTATTAGTAGATTCAATATTCCAACGAGCCTCAAAAACCACACTAAATACAAAAGTGTAAACAACTAGCATTAATAGAGGAATAATAAATGACCAAACTATTCCTAAATATGAGCCCTTATATCTACTCGTTACATCTCTTTTCACTAGTTGTCTCAATAAGTTCAACTTCTGGGCAAACATCATCACACTTCCCTTTGACTAAATAGATTAACTATGTATAGACAGAATGACTCTAGTCATCCAACATCCATAAACAAAAAAAAAGCGAAGCGTCTTTGTTTCGAGACGTTCTGCTATACGCCTGCATATAATCTCTAACGAGTTATTATCACACTTTAGCATTATATCAAAATTCCATTTAAAAAACATCCATATGTAGCCCCCACAATCTACCACAGAAAAAATAGTCCCTTACGATAGACATTAACTTTTTCATTTGTCTATCATTAAGGGAACTAGTCACTCTTTTTATTTACTTTTCACTCACTTCCTCGCATAATACTCCTGCATTACATAAAAGGCAGGCTTTTTATAGGTTTTATCTGCTGAAAGTAAGCCCTTTGTATTATAATACTCCTGTGTAAAATGTAAGCGGCGTGGACAGCGGAAGTCATAAAGAATCCATGGGCTTAATCCTTTAACATATTGAATTTTCTCAAGTACGCTAATTTGCTTTTTATAGATGTCGAGTTGACAATCCTCTGTTCCCTTCTCATCTGCTGTACCTCTGTGATGCGGTTTAGCATCCGCTCCAAACTCTGTAATGATAACTGGCTTTGTAGGACGACTATTTTCAAACAGCTTAATTAAATTGTTAAAATCCGTCTGATACCAGCCATAATATTGGTTTGCACCTATCACATCTAGATATTCAGCCAAACGGTCGTCAATAATATGGTTAATATGATCGAGCATACAAGCAGCCGAAACAAGACGTGTTTGATCCAGCTCTTTAACCAGCTTAGTGAGACTGCTCATAAAGTGAAGCCGTGCATCAGTATCTGCATTTTCATTGCCTACCGACCAAATAATTACACTTGCACGATTCCGATCACGCTTGATTAATTCAGTAAGCTGATTTGCAGCATCACGATATGTAGCTTCATTTGTAAATGCAATCGCCCAATAAACAGGAATTTCCTCCCATAACATTATTCCCATTTCATCAGCAATTTGTGCAGCCCGTTCCGTATGCGGATAATGAGCAAGCCGCATATAATTGCAATTCATTTCCTTAGCTAGCTGAAAATTTTCGCGAATCTCGTCATCGGTCATTGCTTTGCCATTTAGTACACTTTCCTCATGAGTGCTAATGCCTTTCAAATAAATGGGTTGACCATTTAAGAAAATATCAGTACCTTGAACAACAATCTCTCTAAAGCCAATTCGTTCATTGATTCTATCATTGCCATAACGAAGTTGAACATCATAGAGCTTTGGATTTTCAGGACTCCATAGTTCCGGTGAAGCATTCAACGTTAGTTTGCCTTTACCTTCTATGATCGGAATAGCTACATTAATACCCAGTTCCTTTATCGTGACATAAGCCTCTCCGCCCTGCTCATTTGCTCCATCAATTTGCAATTCAACAGCAATAGAGGAAAATTGACTATTTGGTACAAGATAAATATGCATCTCTTTAATAAATGCTTTAGGCAAGCGAATTAACTCAACATCGCGATAAAGTCCGCCATAATTAAACCAGTCAGTATTTTCACATGGGACATTTGTGCGCTTTCGTGTATTATTTACAACGACAATAATTCGATTTTCCTCTAAAAGCTTGCCAGTCACTTCTAAATAAAATGGAGTTGAGGCTCCTTGATGCATCCCTAAATACTGCTTATTTAAAAACACTTTTGCTTCATAGCTTGCAGCACCGAATTTAAGAAATATACGTTCCTCGCCACGATGAATATATTTGAATCGCCGAGTATATACTGCACTGCCTTCATATAACAGCCATTTTTCTTTTTGCGTATTCCATACAGACGGCACTTGAATCGTTTCCCATTGATCAAAGCTAAAATCTATCGGACGATCGCGCCCCTCTGCATCCTTTGTTACTTCCTCATACCATTTTGCACGAATGCATGTATCATATTGGTCGATGCCAAAATTCCATCTTCCATTGAGCGATTCTTTTTCTCTACCGCGATCATAAACAAATGATTCGTGAGTTATTAGCTTGTTGCGATATACATCCTCATAGGATTCATTATGTATATCTTCTACAAAATTATTAGGTCTAATAGTCATGCTTGACTCCTCCTATTTCAGCGCTCCGGAATAACCATCTTTCATCCGCTTTTTAAACCTGATGCTCCACTCTTTTTCCATCTGTCAGCATCAGGTTTAAAGGCGGACCTCTTCGCTTTCCAGATGGCTTTTCCTCCGCTTGCAGCTTTGTTCATTTCTCTATGCAGCCTTTTTTGTTGTTCCGATCCGTTGAATTTTGCTCCTTCTTCGAAGCATGCCTGCCTCTTGCTTTTCTGCGCTCCGGAATAACCATCTTTCATCCGCTTTTTAAACCTGATGCTCCACTCTTTTTCCACCTGTCAGCATCAGGTTTAAAGGCGGACCTCTTCGCTTTTCAGATGGCTTTTCCTCCGCTTGCAGCTTTGTTCATTTCTCTATGCTGCCTTCATGTTGTTACGCTCCGTTGAATTTTGCTCCTTCTTCGAAGCATGCCTGCCTCTTGCTTTTCTGCGCTCCGGAATAACCATCTTTCATCCGCTTTTTAAACCTGATGCTCCACTCTTTTTCCATCTGTCAGCACAGGTTTAAAGGCGGACCTCTTCGCTTTCCAGATGGCTTTTCCTCCGCTTGTAGCTTTGTTCACTTCTCTATGCAGCCTTTTTTGTTGTTCCGCTCCGAATTAATCATCACTCTAGCCTCGTAGAAGAGCTAGCTTGGCAGCTTCTGTAGCCTTAAAAAAGACCACGAACCGCTGCGACAAGCTAGCTTGCTTTGACTGCCTACGCATTTCTAAATCTGTTTTCATTCACTTTATCCAGCACATCTGTTCCCTTATGCTTCAACCTCTACTCCAAAAGCTGCAACAAATTGTAGAGGACTTGCACACTTTCGGCGCGAGTCGTTATAGCTTGCGGAGCAAAGCTACCGTCGCTATAACCCTTGATAATCCCTAGAAGTTGGGCAGCAAAAACTG
This sequence comes from Paenibacillus sp. plas6, assembly GCF_057221655.1. Classification (NCBI taxonomy): domain Bacteria; kingdom Bacillati; phylum Bacillota; class Bacilli; order Caryophanales; family Paenibacillaceae; genus Paenibacillus; species Paenibacillus sp. plas6. Next base: position 1,110,040 of record NZ_CM170151.1, read on the forward strand.
AGGATTTTGCCCATTCACTAACTTTATCTATATCAGTGAATGCTGAATCAGTTGCCTGCACCTTTTTGCCCAGTGCATACTCATAAGCTCGCACAATCATAACTGCCATCTCTTCACGAGTTACTGGAGCGTTCGGCTCAAATTGCCCATTGCCTCTGCCTTGGATAATGCCAGCTTTCGCAGCTGCAATAACCGAATCTGTATACCATGTTTCTGCTTTTACATCACTAAAGGAAATTTGAACTCTTTCCTCTGGTGTCAATCCTAATGCTCTTGCTATGAGGGCTGTGAATTCGGCTCTCGTTACGTTGCTATTTGGCTTAAAGTGTTCATCTGAAACACCATTAACGATATGCTTTGCTGCCAATTGCTTAATCACGTCGCTTGCCCAGAATGAATCGCTCACATCCTCAAATTGCTTATTATACTCAAGCACTACATATTGACCTGGCTGATCCACTTGTACCTGTACTTCTCCATTCACTAAAGTACCGCCAATATATTGCAATGAGCCATCAGCAGTTAGTTTATAAACACCAAGCAATTGAGCATTCGCCTCTTCGTTTATGACAAACGATACTGATACTTGCTCTGTCAGTTCTGTTACTGGAATGCTATCACCATTTGCTAGTATTAGGTCAAAGTTAAGATCCACAATTGTACTAGCCACAGAAAATGCTGTATTTGTAGTCGCGAGCTCTGCGATTCGCTTCACCGCTTGTTGACGAGCCTGTTCATGAGCTAGAATTTGCACAGTCACACCGGTTGCATTAAGATTAGTCGCAGCCTGCATTAGCTGCATGAACAGCTTATTACTTACTTGAACGCTGACTTGTTGCTGTTTAAGCTGCAATGCTTGCTTACCAACAAATTCTGCTGCATTGCTTGGCACATATACTGCATCTTTACTATCCGCTACCTGAACAATAACTTCAGTACCATCTCCTTGCTTTAAGTCATCACCTGTCAATTGTTGTGTAGTTGCTGGTAAGGTTGGTGAAGGTACTGGAGTCGGTGTTGGTGCTGGTGTAGAAATCGGTCTTGATGTTGGTCTTGGAGTTGACGTTGGTGTCGATGTAGGATCCGGTGTTGGCTCGGTTGTTGGTTCCGTCGTTGGCTCCGGTGTCGGTGTCGGTTCCGTCGTTGGCTCGGTTGTTGGTTCCGTCGTTGGCTCCGGTGTCGGTGTCGGTGCTGGTTCCGTCGTTGGCTCCGGTGTCGGTGTCGGTGCTGGTTCCATCGTTGGCTCCGGTGTCGGTGTCGGTTCCGTCGTTGGCTCCGGTGTCGGCGTTGGTGTCGGTTCCGTCGTTGGCTCTGGAGTCGGCATTGGCGTAGGCTCATTTGGCTCTGTTGCCTGCTTCACCACAACCGTACGTATCACTTCATCCGCTGCATTGCCTGCAGTATCACTTACGTTATAATGAATTATATACGTACCAGCTTTTGTAGTATCAATTTCAGTTACTATATGACCTTCATAAGTAATCACAGTCAGAATGCGATCCGTAATATCGCCATCTTGATTATCTGCTGCCGTTGCACCTGCATCGACATAGGTTGCACCGTTATCTACCTCAACATAAGCATCGCCTAGCAAAGTAATTACTGGTTTCTCCGTATCTGGAACCTCTACTTCTCCAGTGGTCTTAGCTATAATGATCCAGCTTAGCTGAATATCTGAATGATTACCTGTATTTGCAGGAGCAATTTCTATCTCCATTACGCCGTCCTGAGTTAGCTCGATTGCTTTATGTCCTGCAATATCATAAGAGGAAGTTAATACTCGATTGCTTTCCACAGTTAAACCATTAATAATCGTATTAGCTAAACGGTAGCCCTGCGAGCTGGAATACCATGGATCGTAGAAGCCTAGGAATACGTTATAACTTCCTGTCTCAAGCTCAAACTTATAAATTAAGCTGCGAGGCGAGCTGCTATTAACATAACGCAAACTCTCAAAGAGATTCGCTGTGCTGCTGCGAAGTGTACTATTGCCGCTAATATAGCCCCATGTATTTCCATTATCCGGATCATACTCTTGCTCTGGCACCTCATGGCGCAAGGTTTGACCTTTTTCTGCAACATAATCAGCAACTAACTCCTCATATTGCGCAACTGGACCTGACGCTGGATTGACAAAATAAATCATATGATCAGGCAAAGTAATAGTTATTGCATATTCCACATTGCGACCAGAAAGTTCACCGCCTAATGTTCCTTGCACAGTTGTTGTACCAAGCGTCAACGAAGCTTTTGCTAAGCTGGCTTGATCCCATACAACAGGAACATCAGAATAAACCCGCTCACCTTTTTCTACATCTAATCTATCTGGTAAATCGATAGAATCACCTAAGCCAAATTTAAGATCACCATCATTAATAACTCTAATTGGCTCATTATCTTCCCCGGGCTCTTTTTCGACTGCTGCAATCCCAACAAAGGAAAGCATCGGAGCCTGATTATTTTGGACAGCCTTTAGTTCTAATTTAAGCGTGCCATCCGCTTGCAAAGTAACAGGATATGAGCGTACGATACTATAGTTGCTGCTATTTAGCACAAAGGTATCAACCACTGTGCTGCTTCCATCATGAATTAAGCTAACATCGGCAGTACGAGTGTTACTAGGCCACCAGCTATAGGAGCCCAAAGTTAACGTATAATCTCCAGCCGGCAAATTAGCAAATGTATACGTCACTGTTGAACCGTTTTGATTTTCGCCGTACATTCCTGTTGTAGTTTGTTTGCTGTATGGACCTGCTACAACACCTTTATAATTGTTTCTTAAATTACCGCTAGCATCACGTGCTTCATGCCCCCAACCGCTATCTGCATCAAATGGCTGGTCAGGTTTGTCATTAAGCAGCGGTTTGCCACTGTTAGCTGCAAGTTCAGCAATCGATAAATAAGCTGGTGAATTATATCCAAGAGAGCCACTAACCGCATTAATATCAACAAAATAAACGATGTCTTTCGGCACAACTTCAATGTATGCTGTAGTCGTAAGCGCTCCTAATGTTCCAATTACTGTCACTTGGGAATATGGAGTATCAAAGCTAACATCCTCTAAATCCCAATTAATAGGAACTAATATTGTCGAATTATCCTCACGAATCGCTTCAATTTCACTTGGCAAATTAGGAGTTTCACCCTCATAGGTTGCTAAATAAATAGGCGACTTAAGCTCACGCACATCGTTATATAGAAGCTGATAATATGCATTTAGCAAACGATCATGGATTTGCTTTGCTCCTTCTTGATCGAGATGATAAACCTCTGGTTGAGTCACTGCCTCATTCGCAGCGTGACGTGCTGCCACAAAACGTTGCCAGCTTGACTCAGAAATTTCATCATCACGCTCAACATCCTCTGTTTCAGCAAGTAAAGCTTGCAACTCGGTTGTATCAACATCACCAATTACTGTTCCATCAACTACAGCAACTGCGTCAACAACTAATGTTCCACTAAGCACTTTAAATTGCACGGTATGTGTGCCATAGGCTAAGCCGCGCAGCGAATAGGTTTGATACAATTCATTGGCTGCATTTGTACTAGCTGCTGGAACAAGCACTTCACCATCAACCGTTACCTCTAGCCTTGCTGTGCCATCATTTGGACCTAATAAATCAATTCCAGTTCCAGTAAAGCTATAGCTTAACGTTGCACCTGCTCCTGTATTAGTAGAAAGTGAACGTTGATAATGGTACATCCCTTTGCCGTTTTCATGACTCCACGCACCGTCATAGATTAATTTAACTGCTGGTTGCGGAGCCAAATCATGCATTTCCAAATTATCTAATAACTCGGTGTAATATGGCGTATAACCATCCACTGTTTCAACTAATAAATTATCAAAACGAACATGATAATATCCGCTTGCAAGATCGACACGACCTGATAGCTTTGGATTAGCATCTACATAAGAAGCTAGCTTCACGCCATCCAAGAAAGCCGTAATTTTATTGCCTGCCACCTCGATCGCAAGATTATGCCAAGCATTATATGCAGTATTGAAGTCTGCAATTTGCACGCCTCCTGTGCCAGTCGCAACATTACCGCTTGCCACAACGCTGTTATGAATAACTAGCTGCCAACCGCCATCGAACCAGAACTTCAACACATAAGGCGTGCCGCTAATACTGTGTGAATTGCCACCACCTTGATATCTTGCACCGATCGCTGCGTAGTTTGCCCCGCCTTGTGTGCTATTGTTTTCAAACGATACATCAACACTTGCCTTATAGTTCAGCCAACGATTATCGCCAATAGCTGTCACTGGCTCACCGTTATTCCATGTACCGCCAAGTCCCATTATGGAGCGATCTAGCTGCTGACGAAGCACATAATTTTCACCTGACTCATCCAAATAAGCCTCGAATGCTCCGTTGCGATCATGCGTATAACGCGGAATTGCTCCTGTTACCCCGCCACGTTCATCAACATAGCTTTGCGGATAGTCAAAATCATCAGCGTAAAGGATATTATCCGTTGTATTTTGCACCTTGCCTGTTGCGTCAGTATCTAATAAGGTACGTTCCCCTTCAACAGGAAGCGGTGTATAGCTGCCTGCTTCTAATGTTGTAACTGTAACGATTGAGTAAGGCTTAACTTGTACCGTATAATAGCCGCTACCATCTGCATTTACCTCACCGCGATAAGACATATAATTGGTATTAAATGCTTCTCCCTGTTCAGCGGCACGAGTTTCCCATACCTCTAGCGCAGGATTACCACTAATATTCATATTGATTGCACTAATTTTATAAATTCTCGAATATTCACTGTCATTTACGATAATCGTTGAGAAGTCACTTTTATCTGGAGCAGCTAATGTAATATAGTTTGGCAAACCATTACGCCCATCAACTGGATTTGTCCCAGTAGCCCCTGTGGAGCTTGCTTGCGGAACAGCTCGCCATATTCCCGCACTGTTATCCTCATTCTCCCAACCAATTTTGGCGAATCTGCTAAAATGCTGCAAAACGACTAAGCCAGCATCATAATGAATCCAGCCAGACCATGGATCACGTGCGCTTAATAGCTCCTTAAATGAATATTGTCCTCCCTCATAGAATGATCCGATTGCAGGCTGATAGATGAAGTGCGTACGGCGAGAATTGACAAAGCCTTTAATAATCGTATTGGCCATTTCCAATGCGCTTCCTGTACCGCCAATACCTGTTCCCGCTACAGACGGAAGCTTCATATTGTTATTTGGACGGAACGCTGAATTACTAAAGGTGGCTTGCGCTTCACTGTTCCAAACCTCGATATCATATTGCTCAGCAAGCCTTTTAAAATTGCCTGAACTATCATCATCAGTATTATAGTGATAACCAGCCACTGGAACAGCCTCTCTTAGCGAAGCATCACTAACCATCGCACCGCCAAAGCTGCCGATACCTACCTCATCGGAAATGACTACCTTAATTTTGTTATACAGTGCTTGCTCCTCTGCACTTGCAAAGCCATCTTGATCTGTTTTCACACGATTAGCATACTCCTTCGTCCAAGTTAAATCAGGGGCATGCTCGTTAATATACGGGTTGACATAGTCTACCATATAGCCAAATTCACGATAAGCAGCTAGAATCGTATTTTTATACCATTTGTAAATTTTATCGTTTGCATTTGCCCATGCCGGGGCATTCCAACGCAGCAGACTTACTTTAACATCGGGATTAATTGCTTTGGCATCAGCAGCCAGCAAAAAACCAGGATGTCTTCTGACATTTGCCTCCTCATCTTCAGTACGCATCGTCGCTGGGTCTGGACCGGTTGAGTTGTTGCGGTCGTTACCCATCTCAATTTTCACATGGGTCATTATTGGATTATCGCCGCCAAATAAAATTTGCAGCATTTCTTCATACACTTCTGGATGCTCGTACTTATAATCGATTAGCAGTGCACTTGTACTATTAGCACTTAATACGCCAAAGCCTTTAAATGTTAATCCATTTTTATTATCAGCTTTAATATCATTACCATTTAACAATACATTGACCACAGAGGCTGCTGCTTGACGAGCGTCATCAATATAATGTTTGATTGCTCCTTCAGCAATTGCAAACCAGCTAAGTATCGGTTTTTCCCCTGAAGTATATGCATAGGTCAATGTCATTGGAACACTCGTATCGACATCAGCTGGAATCGTAAATTCATAAGACGTAAACTTTGTCGAACTTGTATTGAATTGTGTCATATAAATCATCTGGTTCTCGCCAGCTAAATTTGTATATTCTAGCTGCGGATGTATTTCACGGTAGCGATTACCGTACCAGTCATAAAATCCGCTGCTAATCGTATACGTTCCTTGCTCCAAAGCTTTTAGCTTATATTCGATATGCGAATAATCTGGATGAGCACGTAAGCCTACTTTCCAGATAGAGGGATCAGTAGCTGGGTCAGTTAAATTACCAGTTTTTGAGTTTCTAACTTTATAAATGGAATCATCAAAGCCCCAATCCGTAATTCCAATTTCATACCGTTGATCTGGCTGCTCATTTAACAAAGTACCATCTGTTAACGCTTTCACTGCATTGTAAAATGGAGAAGCGGTTGCCCCATTCCCTTCAGAATCCCCGCCTCTTCCGCTATCAACGAAGTACTTCAGTGTATTTTCTTGTGGTGGAATGATAAGTACTTCCGCAAGCACAGTTTCGCTGCCAGCAGTACCGGTAACTGTTACTGTTTCATATGGTACAGCGAAAGTATCTCCAGCAATATGCCAAGTCACCGGAACAGCTGTTTCATCAATTGTTATACTGCTTGGTAAAGTCGTATCGCTAAGGTCTTGAGCTCCAGCATAAGCAGCACCATAAATTGTAACAACCGAATCCGCTGCAACATGCGGCAGCTGGACAGGTGAAAATAAGCCTAGCACCAATGCTGCTGCGAGAAAAATTGAGCATGCTTTCCTGACGAGATTTCGTCTCTTCATTTACTTCATTCCTCCTTGAAACATTAATCAATAAGAATAATGAATCATTAGCCCTTTATCCCTGAAGTAACTACGCCCTGCACAAAGTTCTTTTGCAACGCTAAAAAGATGACCAAGACTGGAATAATTGAAACAACACTTGCTGCCATAATCAGTCCATATTCTGCTGAATATTGTGAAATAAACATGCGCAGACCGATTTGAATGGTCTTTAGCTCAGTTTTGGTTAAATAAATCATCGGTCCAAGGAAGTCATTCCATGTCGCAACAAATGTAAAGATCGTTAAAGTTGATAATGCAGGCTTGGACAATGGCAGCATTAATCGTGCCCAAATTCCGTACTCACTTAAGCCATCAATCCGCGCTGCCTCAACTAGCTCATCTGGAATGCTCTGATAAAATTGCCGCATCAAAAATACGCCAAATGCTGAAAACGCTTGAAGAAATATAATTGACAAATGTGTATTGTTTAAGCCAAACTCGCGCATCAAAATAAACTGCGGCACCATATAGGCTTGCCATGGAATTGCAATCGTTGCAATATAGGATAGAAATAACGTATTTCTGCCGATAAAGCGAAGCTTAGCAAAGGCATAAGCTGCAAAACTTGATGATAGCAGCTGCAACAAAGTAACGATAACCGATAATTTAGCTGTATTATAAATAAATTTGCCTAGCGGAATTTTCGTCCATATGTCTATATAATTCTCCCAGCGCGGAGTTTCCGGAATCCACACCATTGGAAAGGAAAATACATCTTTATTCAATTTAAATGAGGAGGACAACATCCATATATATGGGATGATCATAATAAAGGCAACAGCTGCAAGTGCGATATAAGCCAGTGTTATCCATACATAATGAGTTTTCTTTTTAGCTCCAATCATTCTTGTGTCCTCCTTATTGACCATATTTCTTCTCGCCAGCAAACTGAACTAAGGTGATGCCCAAAACGATAAGGAATAACACGATCGCCATCGCATTTGCATAGCCATAATCCAGTGAGCGGAAGGCTGTGTTATAGATTTGATAAACCAGTACGCGTGTCGAATCATTTAACTGGTTATCAGCCCCAGCAAATAGGTTAATAAAGATGTCGTACACCTTGAACGAGTTAATGATCAAAATCATTAACACAAAGAATGTTGTTGGTGCTAATTGTGGAATCGTGACGTTTCTAAATCGCTGCCATGCATTTGCCCCATCCAGCTCAGCCGCCTCATAAAGCTCTTGGTTTACTCCTTGAAGACCAGCTAAATAAATAACCATATAGTAGCCCATATTCTTCCATACCGTAAATAACACAACGGTAAACATCGCCCAATCCTTATCTGCTGCCCAGCGTGGAAGCTCCTCAATCGGTATGCCTGTTATCGCATGCAAAATATTATTTATCGGCCCCATTGTCGGGCTGAAAATAAAGTTCCACACCGCCGCCACAGCAACTAGCGAAGCAACGTACGGGAAGAAAAAAGCAGTTCTTAAGAAGTTTCTTGCTACAATTTTTTGATTTAATAGTATGGCAAGTGCCAGGGCACATACCATCGTTAACGGCACAACGCCAACGGTATATACCACCGTGTTCCATAGCGCTTTATGAAAGGTAGAATCCTTAATCAATCTAGTGAAATTATCTAACCCAACATAAACCATAGGGTTAGCTCCATCCCATTTAACAAAAGCTAAAATAAGTGCAAATATCATTGGGACGAGTGTAAATACAGCAAAACCGATGAAGTTCGGCGCAATAAAGCTATATGCGACCAAATGATCTCTGACTTTCTTTGATAAGAACGAGCCCTTGTTTTTTTCAGTTTTTAGTGTCGCATCTCTTTGCATGTTCTCCCCTCCAAACCTACTGTCACTTCTCTAGTTAGAAAGAGGCGGACCTTGCTCCGCCTCTTAGCTCATTTACAGGACACTAACTAATTGTTTAAAACTTGTGCTACTCGTTCGTTCATATTTTGAATAGCTTCATCGATCGTTGTATTTTTTGTCATAATGTTGTCATGGTTTTCATTTAGAATAACCTCAATATCTGCACTCTTTTCATGCAGCGGCATTTCTAAATAAGTTTTATACGTGTTCAAAGCTTCTTTACTGTTTTCGTCTTGTGGGAATCCATCAATGCTAGAAATATATTTAAGAACTTCATCATTTTTAATAGCTGGAATTGTACCAGTGGAAGCAATAACCTCTGCCCCTGCTTCACCAGTTACGAATTTTAAGAAATCAAGTGCTGCTTCTTTATTTTTAGAGTTTTTGTTAACGGCTAGCGAAGTAATTGTACCTAATGTCGTACCTGCTTCTACGCCATCTGGATGAGGATATTTGACAATTCCCCAGTTAACAGCTTGAGACTCACCGCTTTTGACTTTTTCGATTTGCGTAGCGATGAACCAGCTGCCCATGTTCAACATTGCAACGGAGTTGTTGTAGAACACCCCAGAATAGTGCGTGCTAGATGTTTTTAATGTTGCATAGTCCATAATGATACCATCATCTTGCATTTTTAAAATGCGCTCATAAGTTGGTTTCAAGAAGTCATAAGTGCCGTCAACAATCGTATGTTGACCGTCCAAAATTGCAAACAATTGAACAGCACTGCGCCATGTGTGATGGTGAGCGCCATATACTTTGTCAGCTCCAGAGCCAGAAGTTAATTTTCTAGCTAGCTCCTCGTATTCATCCATCGTCAAATCATTGTCTGGATAAGGAACTCCCGCTTTATCAAATAAATCTTTGTTATAGAAAAGTACCCAGAAGTCACTGCGGAAAGGAAGCGCATACACTTCGTTGTTTATTGAAATTTGCTCTACTGTGCCGCCATATAGATCAGTATTAATGCCTTGCTCACTAATAAAGCCGTTAAGCGGTTCCAAATGATTTTGTTTAACTAGGTTCGCATAACCTGGAATATCTTTAATTGCAAGTACATCAAGATCTGCTCCGCCCGATAATTGTGTGCTTAACATAGTCATATAATCGGTAGAGCCAAGGTCGACGTATTCAATCGTAACGTGAGGATTTTCTTTAGTGTAGGCTTCAATAAGTGGTTCATAGTAAGCTGTTGCCTCCCAGTCCCACAGTGCCCATTTGAGCGTAACAGGTTCTTTTCCTGTATCCGCAGGAGTCGATGCATTGCTTGTTTCTGTCGTCTTTGGCGTGGCTGTAGGTGTATTATTCGAACCGCCATTACTGTTGCTGCTGCTTGAACAGCCAGCAATTAAACCTAAAGCAAGTACAGCAGACAAGCTAATTCCTACTGTTTTTCTGAAATTCATTTGCATACCCCTTTTCTTAATGATTTGATTGAACCAGTTCAAACTTAAGAACTTAATAGAAGTTTAGAATATCTTTAAACTAATGTGGATATAAAATTATCAGCTTAATATTCACTATCTTACTAAGTAAAGCGTTTTCAAAATGAAATCCTGTAATATCTTTCGATAAACCTGTAATTTTTTCTTATTTTCTTTACTCACTTCTATTAAATTTATAAGCTATGATATGATTAGACTAGTGTGTGTAACGTCAAGAGCTCCCCATATGGAGGTATTGCGATTGAAAAAAACGAGACATACGAGTATTAAAAGTCGAATTATTTTAATTATGACCGTTTTTGCACTGCTAATCGCTTCTCTCTTGTCCATTTTCAGCTATGAGCTAATTTCCTACTATCAGCGAAAAACAGCGGTGCAGGCAGCAGAATTTAACCTGCAACTTGTTGCCAATATTATTCAAAAAGATTTAAGCAACCTATCTACTTTAGCGATGACAGCCAGTGCTAATTCTAAGACCAACACCTTACTCGCAGATTATTTCACTTCAAACAGCGCAACAGCAATGGATGCAATTAATGTATACAATTCTATGCAGGAGGACTTTCGAGCCAACTATTCCAACAATTATGTACGCAGACTTGTCGTTACAGACAATGCAGATAAATTTATTCAAGTCGATAATGTATCGAGCAGCACAATGCAACCATTAAACAGGCATAATGTTCATTTGCTAACGACGATTAAACATGCAAAGACAACCTATTGGGGACAGGTAATCAAAGACCCTTTTTCGAACTCAACCGTAATTCCTTTTATATTTCCTATATATAATCAAAGCAAAATAATTGGCACTGTCTATTTGCTTGCTTCTACTTCGGTAATTACTGATAAGCTGCAAGGCTATACGCTACCGCCTGGTTCGCAATTGCTATTAACACTGGACGATACCCGTTATGAAATTGAAGGAGAGCGCATCACATCCCTTTCTGTCGCTCTTGTTGATACCGCTTACATTAATGATTACTCAACTGGATCACAAACTGTCGTTTCACAAATAGAAACAGAGGACGGAACTCGTGGCATTAGTGTATCCTATCCGGTTACAGATGGCATTACACTAACACAAATTTTAGCTATGAATCAACTAACTTCACTGTCTAATATATGGATTTTACTAATGATCGGCGTATCTTGCTTAGTACTTACCCTTAGCGGCATTATTATGGTTTACTTAACTCGCACAATTAGTAACCCAGTAGAAAAGCTGAAAAAAAGAATGGATAAAATTGCCCAAGGACAATTTTTCGTAGACAAAATGATTGAATGGAATAATGAGCTTGGCGATGTAGGCAGAGGAATAAATAAGCTTTCTCAAGATATTGTTGCCCTAATGGAATCTCGGTTAGCAGATGAAAAGCAGAAGCAGGAGCTTGAATATCGCATGCTGCAAAGCCAAATTAATCCTCATTTTTTATATAATACACTCAACTCAATTAAGTGGATGGCTACTATTCAAAATGCTTATGGGATTGCCGAAATGACAACCTCATTATCAAGATTACTACGCAATATTACAAAGGATATTCGTAAATTAGTCACACTCCGTGAAGAACTGGAGCTGCTAGATGACTACTTTCTAATCCAAAAATATCGCTATGGAAGCATGATTACATTAGAAAAGCATATACTCGCAGAAGAACTGCTCGAATGCCTCATCCCTCGCTTTTCTTTGCAGCCTATTGTGGAAAATGCAATTTTTCACGGTATTGAACCAAAAGGCTCCGGCGGAAACATTGATATTACAGTTAAGCGTAGCGGATCATTTGACATGCTTATCGTCATCGAAGATAACGGAGTTGGAATTGAGCAAGAAAAAATAGAATCTATTCTTTTAAAATCTGACTCAAATTCGGCAGATCTTATGACACATCTAGGGTTAAGCAGTGTTCATGAGCGTTTGCGCCTTGCTTTCGGTCCAAAATACGGTCTAGTTATTGAAAGTGAGCTATCAAAATATACAAGAATGTCCTTATTATTACCTGCCAAAACCAAGGAATGAGCCAAAGGCATGTTCAAGGGGGAATGACAATGATAAAGCTATTAATTGCGGATGATGAAACGCTAGTCTGTGTAGGGCTGCAATCCATGATCAAATGGGAACAATACAATATCGAAATTGTCGGTACCGCGCAAAATGGCGCTCAACTAGAGGAAATGATTGATCATTTACGCCCTGATATTGTCATCTCAGATATTAAAATGCCTGTCAAAAGCGGGCTTGATGTAGCCAAAAACGTACGAAAAAAATATGGTCGCATTCCGCTCTTTATTATTTTGACTAGCTATGAAGAGTTTCATTATGCGCGTGCTGCGATTGATGTTCAGGCGGCCGATTATTTAGTCAAGCTGGAGCTTACTCCGCAAGCGCTAAGCGACTCGATTGTGAAAGTGATTGCTAGACTTGAAGAATATCGTGAGCTTGAAACTTCGCCAAGTTTGGAATATCGCAGCAATCTCAATGCTCAGCGAGATAAATTTTTTATTCGCTTGTTTAACAATTTATTTGAGAACCGAAACCAGTTTTTACTGCACAAGGATGATCTTTCAATTGAATTATCTGAACCAGCTTACACTGTATGTGTTTGTCAAATTCAAGAGCCAGATACTGTTCCGCCGCATGGTGACAAGCTAGTGGCGCTTTGTTCTAGTACTTTGCAAATGGCAAAAAACACATTGCAATCCGACCGTCCTTGCTTTGTAACAGGTCTAGATTTACGCAACTTTGCAATTACAATTCCGCTGCCTACTACAGATCCGCTCGGTTGGATGCCCGAGGTGGAGAAGCTGCTAGAGCATATGGCAGTAATTTTACGAAATTATTTTAATGTAACGATTATGGGAGCAATTGGCCATGCAGTAAAAGATGCTTATCAAATTCGAGATAGCTATCAGGTCGCACGTCAAATGCTGCCTCAAGCTGTTCAGCATAAAGGATTTATTTTTTATACAAGCAACAAGTCTAAACATGAACAAGCAATCTTTGATTTCTCTGCAATGAGCTCTGAATTGCGTCGCGCCTTCGAAGAATATGATACCTCTGCACTGCATGCGGTTATTACGAAAATGATTGAGACGTTTAAGGGCAGGCATGATGCACTCGTATCTGCAATTGATGCTTCCTGTAATGTTTTATTTATGGCAACTGCAATGCTAGCAAATGGGAGAGACATGGTAGAGAAGATTTTTGAGGACATGCCTGAAGGGTATCGCAGCATTTACCAAATGCATACGATAGAGGATGTCATTGATTGGCTAACACGCTTTAGAGATGGCTGCTGCGAGTTTCTTTCCTCGCATAGACAAAGCTATAAAGCACAAATTGTAAATAATGTGCAGGACTATATTAAACGCAACTTAAATGTAAAACTTACACTCAATCATGTTGCCGATGTGTTTAACTTTAGCCCTAATTATTTAAGCTCTCTGTTTTCAAAGGTAGCAAAAGTAAACTTTGTAGAATACATTACCGAGACAAAAATCGCTGCTGCAAAAGAAATGATGATGCGCGGAGAAGGACGAATATATGAAATATCGCAAAAGCTCGGCTACGACAACGCCTTTTATTTTAGTAAAGTCTTCAAAAAAGTAGAGGGCATTTCACCAAGGGAATTTTTACAGCGGCTTGAAAATGATTCGACGGCTCGCAAAGCATAAACTGCAAGCCGTCATTTTTTTATTAACGACTGTATTTTCGATGAAACTCTTCTTTGCTCACTAATAAATAATACAATGCCTCTAATATACTTACGACAAAAGGAATATACGTCCATATAAAAAGAATATAAATTATCCCCCAGCCTGGTCGTCTTAAATAAAATTTATGCAATCCAATTGAACCAAAAAAGAAAGCTAGAAGCGCTGCGATATATTTATTTTTTGGATTACGGTACTGCATCACATAAGGTCCAGCATTACCTTGCCAATATCCTTGATCATACGACTGCATAGGCGGCGGTGGCGGCGGTGGAGACTGATATTGGACTCTCACGTTCACATGAGAATGTTTAATTTGACCATACTCATGTTGTTGGTACTCCGTATATTGTCGATAGTGTCCCTGCTGCCACTCTGATTGTTGATGCTGCTGCTGGAATTGTCCTTGCTGCCACTCTTGCTGATGATATTGCTGATATTGCCCTTGATTTTGCTCTCGTTGATGATTTCTCCTTTTTATTTTTCTAGCTTTTGGCTGTTGCGACGCTGATTGCTCCCTAGACGACTGCTTCTCCTTTGCTTCCTGCAAATCTTCTTTTACCTTTGAAGTGGTATTAAATAAATTAGGCATTGCATCCTCAAGTCTCCCATCACAATAATTACATCTAGTAAGATGGAGAGCAATTGGGGACTCACAGTGAGGACAAGTTCTAATGCTCATTCGTTATCACTCCTTTAAGTCAAGTCTGGCTTTCCCTCTTAAAGTGTTCTTGTGTAAACTTCTCGTTTCTTTGCAGAATTGCAAGTATAGCTAAGCATCGGTAATTAATATCGAATGAATGGATAGCAATATATAGTACATTGTAACTCATTCATCTATATATGAAAATTACTTACATTTTTTCTTTGTTACATTATGTACGAAAACTCCCTCACTAAAGTGGCATTTCTCCTAAAATTTTGCTTCATAAATTATCACTTCTTAAATTACATATAGCTTTCTCTTTTCTATTAAACACGTAAATCTACCTATTTTTTAGCAAATAGACTGCTATACAAGCTAATTTAGTTGATTGGAATATAGTATAGTATCTTTAAGTTAAGGAGTGAAATTCATTGAGCAAATTATTTAAAGCATGGTTAACTGGATCACAAGAAGTGCCAAGTGTGTCAACAAATGCAACAGGAAAAGTACTATTTAAACTTAAAAGAGTGAATGGCAAATTCAAACTATTCTATCTAGTTAAAGTAAAAAATATTGCAAATGTTACTAGAATTGACTTACAACTTGGCAAAGCAGGTCATAATGGTCCTCGTATCTATAACTTGTATGGTCCAACTAACCCTGGCATCTCAGTGAATAAAGGTGTCGTATTCGGCGAAGTTAAACCAAGTAAATTTGTAGGGCCATTGTCTGGTCACTCCCTATTTAAGCTAATCAAATTGTTCTTCAAGAAGAAAGTATATGTAAATGTTCACACTACTCAACATCCTTCCGGTGAAATTCGCGGGCAAGTTAAACCTGCTCATCGTTGCTGGAAAATTTCCTAACTAATCGCAACTAGACTTAACTCCCTTTCAAGTGTTTGCAGCGCCTTTACTATCATTCGTAACAGGACTGCTAAACATCTTTGCAAGGGAGTTTTTTCTTTTATGCATTAACTGTATTCATTTTTCTATTTAGATTTTCCATATGATTTCGAAATAAAGGGTATTTCATTTACATCGCTAAGCTTATTTGCTTCAATTGCCAGTACGAAAAATACATTCGCCAGCAATCCTAAAAACATAAATAAGATTTCTGGCACTTCTTTTTCTAAGCTAACTTTATGCAGTGCCCTATAGCTTTTTTTAGCCTCAGAACGACACAAGTGTAAGCTGGTAGCCGTACTATGACCTTGTGGTAGGACAAATTGATGAATTTTTTCGCCAGCACACTGCACAAATTCGTCATAGATTTCATTGAGCCAATCTAAATCTGCTTGTTCAATAGCCAGTCTTCCACGCACAGAGCCGTTAGCATGATAAACCAAAGGCTGAATACGTTCTAAAATAGCCGTTATTTCATCAAATTTTTTGTCACACTTTAATATACTTATCGCATGACCAATATGAGTTGTTAAACAATCCGTTCTTATTTCATAGTCAACTAAACAGCTAGCCTCTCGCATAAAAGGATAGGATATATAGCGCCAGTCCTTTGCCATAAAATCACCTCAAATTTATGAATCATTTAATGCTTTTAACTATATATAACTCTAGTTTCACTGTAAACGTCAAAATTCCATCATTTGATTTTTTCGCAAAGTATGCTACAGTATAACTAAATTGAATACAGGATGTAAAAGTGCTTATCGAAGGATAAGGTAAAAGGGAAACTAGTGAAAATCTAGTGCAGCCCCCGCTACTGTAACGGCGTATGAACCTACAATACCACTGAGCAATCGGGAAGGTGTAGAAGTAAGATGATGCCGAAGCCAGGAAACCTGCTTTTACATAACGGATGGATCGACTTTTCGGTGGGTGAAGTACGGCGAAAATTTTAGAGGATTAGTTTGTCTTCTATACGATTAAAGCCTATTTTCTTACGAAAATAGGCTTTTTTTATTTCGTTCTCCTTATCTTCGATTTAATATCTGCTGTTTTCCTGTATTTCTACTATCTACAAAAAAAGATAAGAGGGAGAGAGATTTATTATGAAAGTACTTAAGCATTTAGTTATGCTGCTCTTAGTGTTATCATTAGCAGCATGCGCACAAGAAACAAAGCAAGAAAATAACACCACACCAACGTCAACACCAACTTCAGAGGTTACGAATAATGAAGCGACATCTTCGGTAAATGAACAATCAACTTATCCAAAAACTTTTATCGATGGTCGCGGCAAAGAAGTAGTGATTGCCTCTAAACCAACTAGAATTGTTTCAACAACTTTAGCTGTCGATGAATATTTAGTAGAGCTGGCTGATATTTCTAACATTGTTGCTGTTACTGGCTTGTCGACTGATCCATCCATTTCTAATGTAGCAGGTAAAACTGATGAGATTGAAACTAAATTTGAAACTGTTACTGCTGAACAAATTTTAGTCCTGCAACCTGATTTAGTTCTTGTCCCATCCTATGTTAATCCTGAAGTTTTAGATCAATTAGATGCTGCTGGAATAACAACTTATCAGGTCGTTGACGATTCCTCATTTGCAGGAATTTTTAATTCAGTAAAAGTAATTGGGGATATGATTGGAGAAGAAAAAAAAGCAGAAGCATTGTTAGCTGATTTAAATACACGCTATGAACAATTAAAAGCAAATGCAGAAAAGGTGACTACTCCGAAACGTGTCCTTTATTATACAGAATATTTGTCTAGTGTAACGGATAATACAACAATTGGAGAAATGATTAATCTTGCAGGCGGGAAAAATGTAGTTGCTGAAGCCGGTATTGTCGGTGATGACTACCCTGACTACCCAAATATATCAAAAGAGCTGCTTGTTTCACTTAACCCTGAAATCATCTTTACTACTGCATGGGGATCGGCTGAAGGCGAAGAACCAGCCTTCGTTACAGAATGGAAAAACGATCCTGCATTAGCAACAGTGGATGCAATTAAAAATAATAAAATCTATGTCCTAGATAGCGCTAATGTAACAACCGCATCTCATTTCGTTATCGAGGGTGCTGAAGAAATGAAGTCCATTTTAGCAGGAGAGTAGTATGCTGAAATCATATAAAACTGCATCTTTATTTGCTCTATTATCTTTCATATTACTTTCAAGTATCGTCATGTCCACCATGCTTGGTGGCGTGACGATTCCTTTTATTGAAACGATTAAAATATTTATCTCTAAACTGCCCTTTATAAATACTCATACTGAATCGATGTATACCCAAATCATTATGCAAATTAGATTTCCTAGAGTACTGGTCGCTGGCTGTGTTGGTGCCAGCTTAGCTGTCTCAGGTGTTGTTATGCAAAGTTTGTTTAGAAATCCGATGGCAGATCCAGGCATTATAGGGGTAGCTTCAGGCGGTTCACTCGGTGGAGTTATATCCATTTACTTTGGTTTTACTGCTATAGGCAGCTTTATGACCCCACTATTTGGCTTTTTAGGCGCATTTATTACCTTATTTATTGTATATTTTATCTCCACACAAAATGGTAAAACCTCTATTCTTACATTATTATTAACAGGAGTAGCATTCAGTTCATTTTTTTCTGCATGTACTTCGCTTATTTTGACATACTCAAACATTGCTCAGCTTCAGCAAATTTTATATTGGTTAATGGGAGATTTAAATGGACGAGATTGGGATCATTTGCGATTATTGATTCTTCCGAGTATCGTTTCTTTTATTATTTTCATTTACTTTCGCAAAGAACTAGATATTTTACTGTTAGGGGAAGAAGAAGCCGAAAATTTAGGGATTAATGTACAATTCACAAGAAATTTCTTACTAATTATCGCTTCGTTGTTAACTGGAGTAAGTGTTTCCCTCACTGGAGCAATTGGTTTTGTTGGTTTAGTTGTACCGCATATGATAAGACTGTTAATCGGACCTTCCCATCGTGTACTTATCCCAGCAAGCATATTAGGGGGAGCCACTTTTTTAATATTAGCCGATCTTGCTGCCAGACTCATTATACGACCGGCTGAAATTCAAATCGGTGTAGTGACGGCATTTGTCGGTGCCCCATTTTTTATCTACCTAATTATTCAAAATAAACGTAAGGAGCATGAAAAATGAACGCTATTGAGCTTAACAAAGTAAAATTCAGACGTACTTCTCATACTATTTTTTCACAGTTTTCCGTAACGATTGAAGATGGAAAATTTATTGCCTTACTAGGACCTAATGGAACGGGAAAATCCACATTATTAAAGCTGATGTCTGGTTTACTTGCTATAGAACAAGGCGAAATACGTTTATTTGACAGAAACATTAAAGAGCTATCCGCTATAGAAAGAGCTAAAATCATCTCGTATATGCCGCAGTTTTCGCAAACGCTAGCTGAATTTACAGTAGAACAGATTGTAGCGATGGGGAGATATCCTCATAAAAAACGCTTTTCTTCTTGGAATAATGAAGATCAATCTCTTGTAGAGCATGCCCTAACAATGGCTGAAATTACTCATCTTAAAGATAGATACATTACCCGCTTATCAGGCGGAGAACGTCAACTTGTTTATTTAGCTAAAGCTATTGCTCAAAATACCCCTATTTTGTTGCTTGATGAGCCAACCTCTGATTTAGATATTTATCATCAAATTGTCGTGACGAATATTTTAAAGAAATTGCAAGCAGAGGGAAAAACAATTGTAGCAGCAATCCATGATATTAATCTTGCTGCACGTATATGTGACAGCAGCTTATTAATCCGCGAGGGCAATATCGTCCAATATGGCAATCATGACTTGATCATAAATCATGAATCGCTAAAACAAGGTTTTCAAGTTGAAAGCTATATTTACACTGAAGGTTTAACAAATACTAAACAGATGATACCTTATAATGCTATAAAGGAGCTGAAGGGATGACATTACAGCAGCTAAAATATGTATTAACGATTGTCAATTGCGGCTCAATTAGTGAAGCGGCCAAGCAACTATATATATCCCAGCCAAGTCTTTCCAGTAGTATAAAAGAACTTGAGCAGGAGCTTGGCATTGAAATCTTTATTCGTTCAGCGAAAGGAATTGCCTTAACGAATGATGGAGTTGAATTTTTATCGTATGCTCGTCAAGTGATCGAGCAGGCAGAGCTTCTTGAACACCGCTACATGAGCAGCAAGCAGCCCAAAAAATTAGTATCTATTTCTACGCAGCATTATGCGTTTGCAGTAAAAGCGTTTGTGAGCCTGCTTAATGAGCTGAATGAAGCTGAATATGAGTGTACGTTAAGAGAAACGCGCACATCAGAAATTATTGAGGATGTCTATCAATTCCGCAGTGAGTTAGGCGTTTTATTTTTAAGCTCATATAATGAAAAAGTGCTTAGAAAGTTGATGGATGATAAAGATTTAACATTTATCCCTTTATTTGAAGCAAAGCCGCATGCATTTATAAGCGAGCGACATCCACTTGCTGCAAAAAAGGTCATTACCCTCGAAGAACTAGATCCATATCCTTGTTTAGCGTTTGAGCAAGGAGAAAAAAACTCTTTTTATTTCTCTGAGGAACTCTTAAGTACGATGCATTATAAGAAGAAAATTTTAGTCAGTGATAGAGCCACGCTATTTAATCTGCTAATCGGGTTAAACGGCTTTACAATTAGCTCAGGTGTGCTAAATTCTGATCTTAATGGCACGCAAATAAAGTCGGTAAGAATAAAAACAGATGAGTCAATGTTAATTGGCTATATTATCAATAATAAAACGAATTTAAGCCCGCTTGCACTTCGCTATATTGAGGCGCTCAAAGCTAGTATTGAGGCTACGGAATAGTAGACTCTGCAGTCGCTTTGCATCGCTTCGGAATCAGTTAACCCTTGCCGTCGCTTTTTAAAGCTGATGCTTTTAATGATTTTATTGTTAGCATCAGCTTTAAAGGCGACCCACTTTCGTTGTCCAGGGTTAACTATTCCTCCGCTAGTTGTTTTTTTCTGCCCCGCTTCGCTGTCCAGGGTTAACTATTCCTCCGCTAGTTATTTTTTTCTGCCCCGCTTCGTTGTCCGGGGTTAACTATTCCTCCGCTAGTTATTTTTTTCTGCCCCGCTTCGTTCTTCGGAGCTCACTTTCCTCTGCTGTAGCTGTTTCAGGTTTCTTAGCTGTTTCTATTTGCGTACCGTTTCCAGTATCTATCCAACGTTCATCCTCATTTGGCTTATCTTATTTGGTCTCTTCAATTAACCCTTTGTTTAAATAGCTTAGTTGCTTCAACTAGGTTAGCAAGGGATGCCCATGTTTCATGTTCACCGCGTGTTTTCAAACCGCAATCTGGATTAATCCATAGCTTGCTTATGTCTACTTTACTAGCTATTCTAGCAATAGCCTGCTCCAGCTCCTCAACACTTGGAATACGTGGAGAATGGATATCATATACCCCTGGACCTACTGCAGTTTGGAAATTAACTTCATGTAACGTATCTATAATGCTTAAATCTGAACGTGAAGCTTCAAAGGTAATAACATCTGCGTCCATTGCGTCGATTTCTTCAATAATATCGCTAAATTGGCTATAGCACATATGTGTATGAATTTGTGTTTCAGGCTTCACCTTGCTATGAGTTAAGCGAAAGCTTGGAATAGCCCAATCTAAATACTCTGTATGCCAATCTGATTTTCTTAGCGGCAGTTTTTCTCGTAATGCGGCTTCATCAATTTGAATAATTTGAATACCATGTTTCTCTAAATCTAGCACTTCATCGCGAATAGCAAGCGCAATTTGATAAGCCATTTCTTTTAAACTAATGTCTTCTCGCGGGAACGACCAATTTAGTATTGTGACGGGGCCAGTCAGCATTCCTTTTACATATTTACTCGTTAAGCTGTTAGCATAAACCGAGGTTTCTACCGTAATCGGACGTGAACGTGATACATCTCCCCAAATAATCGGCGGTTTTACGCAACGAGTTCCATATGATTGCACCCAAGCGAATTGAGTAAAAATAAAGCCATCTAGCGCTTCACCAAAGTATTCAACCATATCATTGCGTTCATATTCCCCGTGTACCAGTACATCAAGCCCAATTAACTCTTGCTTTTCAATACAAGCTTTAATTTTTTCAAAGTTAAATTGTTGATACTGCTCCTCTGTAATAGAACCTTTCTTATATGCAGCACGATTTGCTCGAACATCCGCCGTTTGCGGAAATGAACCGATTGTCGTTGTTGGCAATAAGCCAAGCTGCAACACTTCTTTTTGAATTTGTTCACGTTCACAAAGACTCGGCAAACGAGTAAAGTCTTGCTCTGAAAGCTCTGCAATTTGCTTTTTTAACTGCTCATTACGGACAAAACGTGCTGTTTGTTGCTGTGCCTGGTTAGCTAAATAATACTTATGTTGAGCGGGCTGAATAGCTTCTAAAATTGTTTGCAGCTCAGATAGTTCATTAAGCTTCTCCTCAGCAAAAGCTAAGTGTCTTGTAATTTCATGACCAAGCTTTGTTTCATGCGCTACTGTGTAAGGTACATGCAGCAATGAGCAAGAAGTGCTTATGACAACCTTAGCGACATCAGTTAATTGACGAATAATCTGTAAAGTTTGTGCGTAATTATTTCGCCAAATATTTTTCCCATTCACTACACCTGCAAATAGAATTTGCTCCTTATTCCAGCCATACTGTTTAATCAATTGAAGCGAATGTTTTCCTTCAATGAAATCTAATCCTACGCCATCAAACGGCAACGACTGAATAACGGTAAAGCAATCTCTTACGTCGCCAAAATACGTTTGCAGCAGCAGCTTGCTTGTCGTTTTATAAGCCAATATTTGTTTATAAAGATCTTTAAATAGCGCAATGTCTTGCTCAGATAAATCAGTAACAAGCTGAGGTTCATCAAATTGAATCCATTTCACACCTAACGCTTCAAGTTTATGAATTAGTTCAATATACGCTTGTCCTAACTGTACTGAGAAATCTCTACTAGCTTTTAAGCCCGTATATTTTGCTAGCTTTAATAGTGTAAATGGTCCTATTAACGTAGGTTTCGTTTCTATATTTAATGCTTTAGCTTCTAAATATTCATTAATAATTTTAGAGCCTGCTAGCTTAATTTCTGTACTATCTTCGATTTCAGGAACAAGATAATGATAATTTGTGTTATACCATTTTTTCATAGCTAACGCCTTTACATCGCCTTTGTTCCCCTGGTAGCCTCGTGCCATCGCAAAGTAAGTATCCAGCTCATTAAGCTGCAACTTCTGATAGCGTTCGGGAATGATATTAAAAAGTAACGCAGTATCAAGCACACCATCGTAATATGAAAAATCATTAGAAGAAATAAAGTCGATTTTATTGCTAGACTGCTTTGCCCAATGAAGCTGGCGTAATGACTTCGCTGTCGCTTCAAGCTGCTCCAGTGTAAGTTCTTGTTTGAAATAAGACTCAAGAGCAAATTTTAATTCTCGTTTAGTTCCGATCCTTGGATAGCCAACTACTGCTGTTTTCATGTTTACCACTCCTTTTATTTGTTGGCATAAGTATATAGGAGCAGGGATATGAAATGGTAATATATAAAAACTATTTGCAGGTATAACTTTTTTGTATAGCAGCCGCTTAATCCAATTTTTCCTTATTACCTAAATAAAATAAGAGTAAAGCCTCAAACAATACATATATTTTTATCAATAGCAAATAATAACAAAAAAACAATAAGAAAGGTGACATCATCCAAATGGCTAATGAAGCATCAACATTGCCACAATATCCAGAGTCCTATTGGCTTAACTCCGTGACATTGCCACACTTTCCTGCGCTTACTGCCGATGAAAAAGCAGATGTGACCATCGTTGGCGCAGGAATCACTGGAATTACGCTTGCTTATTTGCTAGCTAAACGAGGACTCCGTGTTATTTTGTTGGAGGCAGGAAAAATATTAAGCGGTACAACAGGACATACCACTGCTAAAATTACAAGTCAGCACGGCTTAATCTATGACGAGCTTATCGCTCACTTTGGAGTAGAACGAGCTAGGCTTTACTATGAAGCCAATGAGGAAGGTTTCAATTGGATTAAAAATACAATCGCCGAACATCAAATTGATTGTCAGTATCAAGAGGATAGCGCTTGGCTTTATACAAAATCGGTCGATTATATTCCTCAGCTAGAGAAGGAACTGCAAGCCTATGAAAAGCTGAACATGAATGGCAGACTTACAGACCGCAGCCCGCTTCCTTTTGAGATTAGAGCAGGACTAGTGATGGACAAGCAAGCACATTTTAATCCTGTGCAATATCTTACTGCACTATTAAAGCTTGCTTTACAGCATGGGGTTAAAGTATATGAACATACGCAAGCGATCAATGTGGAAAAAGGCGATCCTGCTTATGTCATGACTAGAGAAGGACATCATGTATATAGTGAGCATATCGTTTCCTGCTCACATTTTCCGTTTTATGATAATATGCAGTTCTTTTTTGCTCGCATGTATGCGGAACGCTCTTATGCAGTTTGCTTTTTACCGGAGCAGTCATACCCTGGCGGCATGTATATCAATATTGAGCAGCCAACTCGTTCGTTGCGGGAAGTAGCGATTAATGGCGTGCAATATGTAATTGCAGGCGGTGAAAATCATCCAACTGGTCAAGGAATCTGTACGATTAAGCATTATGAAGCATTGCAGCAGTTTGCAGAGCAAAGCTTTGGCGTGCGCGACATCCCTTATCGCTGGTCAACTCAAGATTTAATCACACTGGACAAGCTGCCATTTATCGGGATGACTAATGAGGATCCGCAAATTCTTGTGGCAGCAGGCTATAAAAAATGGGGGATGACAACTGGAACAGCTGCTGCCATTATGTTAGATAAAATGATTAATGATGAGGAATCTCCATATGCTGAATTGTTTGGACCATCTCGCTTTTATGCAGACCCTACCTTAAAAACTTTCTTTACCTATGCAGGAAATACGATCAAGCATATGGTAAAGGGGAAATTATTTCTCGATAGTTCCCAACATCCTGAGGAATTAAATAAAGGGGAAGGCTCCGTCGTTAGCTTAAACGGAAAACGAGCGGGTGCCTATCGTGATGAGACAGGCAAGCTTTTTGTTGTTGATACAACCTGCACACATATGGGCTGCGAAGTTGAGTGGAATAGCGGGGATTTATCATGGGATTGTCCGTGTCACGGCTCTCGCTTTTCCTATGACGGAACCGTGCTTAATGGACCGGCAGATAAACCGTTAAAGCGACTTGATGCTTAAATGCCGTTCGTAGCTTCATATCCTTTACCATCTGCTTATTGCCATTCACCAATTACAAAAACCCCGATACAAAGAATCTATATTTCTCTGCATCGGGGCTGTTTTCTTTCTCATTTATGTTATAAACGTTAGAGCGTAAAACCTAATACAACTAACCAAATAATTATTCCTGGAACAGTTAAAATATTTGTTGATAATTTTTTAGCTTCCTTTGTTATTTGACTATCAGTAAGATATAACTGAATATATTGCTCATTAATCCATTGTCCCCATTGCATATTCAGCCACACTCTTTTCAAAAAGACAAGTCCTACCGCAACTGCAATTGCACCAGTTCCCCCTGTTAAAATTATCGCATAACTTCCACTAACAATAATCGTAAGTCCAACTCGCAATATATTGGTTGAACGGAGCAATGCTTTAATTCTAAGTTCACTCACTGTATAGACAAGATTACTGTTTTTAAATAGTTTTTGCGAACTGCGAAAAATCCAAGGCTTCTTACGTCGCTTCGATGGTCTTTTCTCTTGGACTTGACTAAGTAATATACTTGTAATGCTCATCCTAAAATCAAGCTCTTGTTGCAGTTGCTGATTAAAAGGTAGCGGCCTAGCGATATAGCGCCATAGACTAACAATTACCACGACAAGCAAGCCGAATAATAATAAACTAAAGTCCCATTGCTTAAAGCATAAGCCGTAAGCTGGCAATATCCATATCAATGTAATAACAGTAATTTGAATAGTAAAAAATATAGTACGCTGCCACCATCTGCCTTTTTTATGCAAAATAGGGCTTAACATCAACATAGTCATGACTACTCCGATGCTGTAGATAAAAAACAGAACGATATCCATGAATGTAAAACCGTTTGCTTGTACTAAAAATGGGCTTAGTAAACAAATAAGCAGAGATATTCGAACAATAGTCATAATAAAACTATAGCCTAGCCCCCACTGCTTCATTACTTTAAACCATGCTTGACGCTGTAAAAGAAGCAGCTGATCAGCTTCAGCTACGCCTACATATGGTTTAGTTCCCATTGCAAATATACTTACAAGGGCAATCATTATCCATTCCCAAGATATAAAGTTAGCCCAATCGGGAAATCTCCGCCATAAATCAACATATAACCCAATACCAACTACGATCAATGGCACGACAAAATATACCCAAACTGACCAATCTAAAACTGAATTGAAAGACTTCGTTATAAAGCGAGCATGCTGCTTTAAACGAATAAAAAATAATTTTGTTGGAGTAAGCATATCTGTATCTCCTTTACTCGTTACGCTTTGTTGTTTTAGCTTCACTTGTTAATACATGAAAGCAATCAAACAACGAATGCTGGCTACTTAAACCAGCTTGCATACGGAGCTGCTCTAAATTACCGCTTGCAACAATTGTACCTTGATGCAAACAAATAAAGGAGTCACATAAACGTTCAGCGCTGTCCAAGACATGCGTGCTCATCAATACAGCCGCACCGTTACTTCGCGCTTCATTTAGCAAACTAATAAAATCAAGCGTAGCTTGTGGATCTAGTCCAATAAACGGCTCGTCCACTATGTATAAATCAGGCTCTAACATAAAAGCGATAATAAGCATTAGCTTTTGCTGCATTCCCTTAGAAAAGCTGCTCGGATAATGATGCTTCTGCTCAGTAAGCTTAAACTTCTCTAATAGTCGCATACCACGCGCTTCAAATTCTGCTTGAGATAAGCCATTTACCGATGCAGCCAACCATAAATGCTCCCATAATGTAAAATAATCATAATAAATCGGCTGTTCAGGAACATAAGCGTATGTCCCTGTTTCTCCATCACTGCCTAACTTAATCTCACCTTTACGATAAGGAGCTAAAGACATAATCGATTTAATCGTTGTACTTTTTCCCGCGCCATTCGGTCCTATTAGTCCAACTAATTGTCCTGCCTTCACTTCAAAGTACAGGTTAGATATTGTTGCTTCCTTCTCCTTATATCCTGCTTCCTCTAATGCTACTTTTAATTGAACTTGCTGCTCTCTATCACTCATGCTGTTTCCCTCAAATCAAATCATAAAGCCTAAACTATTAAAATCTTACCATGAAATTCTATACGCACTTGATAGAAAAAAAGTTACATCTATTCAACACACAATACATAAACACTATTAAAGAAATTGAAAATTTTTCTCAATTAGAACTTGATTAATGGTGAAAGTCATGTTATTATAGTTTATGATAATGATTATCAATATCATTATAAAGGTTACTCACCTCCTTTACATGACGTATAACGTTTATTCATTCCTGTTGTCCTCTCCATTAACGATAATCCATTGACCTAGAGTTGAGCGCTGCAACTCTTGATGATCAATGTAGGAATGAGTTACGTCATAGGTCTGTACCTAGGTGTGCAACAGATGGAATGGAGCCGCCATCTCCAACCATCTAACACTAAAGTTGCCATCACAAACCATGTATTAGCTCATATCTAACCCCATAGCATGAGCCAATATGAGTGGCTCCAGTATGTTTTAACATAACTGGAGCCACTCGTATTTTAAACCGAGAATGTACTGGGGAATTAACTTTAAGTACAAATAGTTCGTACCAATCGACACATGAAACGATATTGAGAGGAATGAGTGATACAAGTCACTACATATCCATATATAAAAAAGCACATCACTGGATAACATCTAGTAATGTGCCTTTAATTAATGCGTAACTTATAAAAATAAACACTATTGAATGACTATTCTAGTAATCTATTAATTTATTTAGCAAAACGATGATTGCCGATCGTAGTGATCACCGTCAAGTTATCCCAGAACGAGCCTTTAGAGTACTTCGGATTAAAGAAGTAAACTGCGTCTTCAACATTGTTTTTGCCGTTTAAAGCATCTTTAGTAGCTCTTAGCACACTCTCATTTGGCTTGCTTCGATCGAGCAGACCGTTATGTGCTGGCGGGAATTGTTTGCCGGCATAAATCACTTCTTTAATCGAATTAGGAAATTTACTATTCTTCACTCGATTCAATATAACATTGGCAACTGCTAATTGACCTTCATAGCCTTCATAGCCCGATTCTACTTGCACAAGCTTGGCTAGCAGTTGATATTCTGCTTCCGTATAGCTTTTTGCCTTATTCTCAAACACAGAAGGGATAATAACCGCTAGCTTCATTCCATTTTTAATTGAATCCTTGGAAGAGAAACCATTGCGTGTAACAACCTGTGATTGCGTCAATGAATATCTTGCACTAATATCCGCTAATGTGTTGTCTTCGCTTACGACTTCAAGCGGAACACTTTCTAACGTAACTGTCTTGCTGCCTTCATCCCAAGTTACATTTGCATGTAAAAACTCTGCAATATAACGGACTGGAACAAAGAATCTGCCCTCGTACAAATACGGTGCAGCGTCCATAACGTAGCGTTGACCATTAAAATAAACCGTTGGTACTCCGTCACCTAAAATAATCTCATCATTGCTTTTGGAAATCAATGTTGCTTCCATCGTTGATGAATCCCACTCTAGGGATGCACTAAGCTCGCTAGCTACCAAAGCAATTGGTAAATACAATCTTCCGTTGACCATATGTAATGAAGAATGCAATGTTATCTTTCTGCCATCTAAAATTAAATTTGATCCAGATAACTCTCGCGAATCATGAGATGATGCCGACGCTGCTAGTGGAACTGCAGTAAGTAGAATAATCACTAGCATTGCTAGCACACTTAATCTGCTTACTTTTAATGTTTTATTTAACATAATTCCTCCTAGTTTTACCTTAACAACTTGTTAAGGAACTGTCTGTTAAGCATTATAGCATAGCGATTTAGGCATTTTGGATTAGGTTTATCTCATAGATGAAGTTTTCATGAAGATTGCTAAGCGTTTTCATTCTCACTGTATTCTCATTACGATTTTCTCAAACTCTGTGAACCCCTTGCCAGGCTTGGATTTGCCAAGCCATACTCAAAGCTTGCAGATCTTTTTCGGACAAGCGAAACATTCCTGAAAATTTTTTTGTTTTTTTCATCATTTTCATATGACTTGAAGGGGAAAATGAGTAATTTCTTAAAAAAATGAGAAAGCATTAACCCTTCTCATTAAGATGAACTAAAATCCGTTCCATGTTAATATAAAGTAAGACCCTGGTTTTATCGCTAGGGTCTCTTAAGTATATAAAGTTAATTACAGGAGGAATGAAATATGAGGCATCAGAATGAGCGCTTTTGCTTACAGATGGCAGCTGTTGGGAGGGATATCTACTATGAACCATAGATCTCAATGGGAAAGTGAAAAAGCAAGATTATTGCAGCAAATTGAAGATGTTGAAGAAATTCGCAGTAAACAAATGGAGCAGTATATCCTGCAGAACAGCATAGAGCATAAACGATTAGAGCAATTGTTGGATAACTATATTCAACACGTCAAAGGGATGATTTCGCAGTATGAGCCTCCAGAGCAGCAGCTCGTATTGCTCAACCAAAAAATTGAAATCCAGTATCTTGAGGATGGCTTTATCGATACCCTATCAATCGTGCTTCCTAATGATGTAGATCCTGAACAAGGAAAAATATCATTGCTGTCACCAGTCGGCAAGCAGCTACTGCTTGCCCCGCTTCACAGTTTACTTGATATTCAAACTCCTGCAGGGCCTGCACGAATTAAAATAATGTCAATTTCGCCACTAGCTGCATAGTTGGTAAAAAAGAACAACCGTCACTTAGTCAAGAGCTTTCGCTCCTATAGACGAAATGACGGTTGTTTTTTTATTAGTTAACAGCTCTTAAACGATAAATCACACTTTGGAAATCGCCATAGAAGTGAGGCTTCGCCAATCCTGCATAAAGCAAGTGACTACCTCCATATACGCCAAGCTGCTGTCCTTCATAAACCTCATATGTTTTGTTCGGATCTAATCCTTGTAAACGGAAGAAGCCAATTGGCGGGTTAGGCTCCTGCAAAACAGTAGCAAACATTACGAAAGCTTCATTTTTGTCTTTGGAAACAAACATCCAAGCTGTATCGTTGCCTTCAAATGGGCTAAGCAAACGATAAAAGTCGCCAAATTGCACGATGTGACGAATTTGTTTGTAAGTTTCTACTTGCTGCTTAACAATCTCCTTCTCCTCATCAGTGAATTTAGAAAGATCAAGCTCATAGCCAAAGTTCCCAGACAATGCTACATTACCGCGTGTTTCAAGCGATGTAATACGATTTACCTGATGGTTTGGAACTGCTGAAACATGTGCCCCCATCGAGCTAACAGGATAAACGATACTTGTGCCATATTGAATTTTCAAGCGAGACACAGCGTCCGTATTATCGCTAGTCCATGTTTGCGGCATATAATACAGCATTCCAGCATCAAAACGACCGCCGCCGCCAGAGCAAGATTCAAACAGAACATGTGGGAAGCGCGACGTAATCGTCTCCATTACATGATATAAACCAAGCATATAGCGATGTGCTGTTTCACGCTGACGGTCAGCAGGCAGAAGCGCTGAACCAATTTCAGTCATATTGCGATTCATGTCCCATTTAACATAAGTAATTGGTGCGCTCGACAAAACGTCGGAAACTGACGAAATAATGTACTCCTGCACATCTTGACGAGATAAGTCGAGAACTAGCTGCTTTCTTGCTTGCGTACGATCGCGCCCTTCGACATGCAAACACCAATCTGGATGCTGACGATATAGATCGCTATCAGGAGATATCATCTCAGGCTCGAACCATAGTCCAAATTGCATTTCCTTTGCTTTTACTTTAGAAACGATGCCTTCCAAACCATTTGGCAGCTTGTTTTTGTCAACTACCCAATCACCTAAGGAACAATCATCATTATTACGTTTGCCAAACCATCCATCATCAAGCACGAATAGCTCAATACCAAGCTCTTTACCAGCATTAACAATACGTTCAAGCTTTTCTTCATTAAAATCAAAGTACGTTGCTTCCCAGTTATTTACGAGGATTGGACGAACTTGATCACGGAATTGCCCTCTAATTAAACGTTGACGATATAGGTCGTGGAAGCGACGTGACATACCGCCAAGTCCTTCATAAGAATGAACCATAACAACCTCTGGCGTTTGGAATACTTCTCCAGCATCCAGCTTCCAGTTAAAATCAAACGGATTAATCCCCATAAATAGACGTGAATGGTGATATGGATCAACCTCTACCCCAGCAATAAAGTTACCGCTGTAAACAAGATTAATTCCATATACATCGCCGTATTGCTCTGTTGCCCCTTCACTTAGCAGTGCAAGGAACGGATTTTGCACATGGCTGCTTGCCCCGCGACGGCTTTCAATTGATTGCATGCCTGGTTGCAACTTGCGACGATAAACATGACGCTCACGAATCCATGTTCCAGATAAATGAAGCATTTCATAGTTGTAGCCTGGCAAATCTACATTCATACTTAGGGCACGTTTCAGATTTAGCACCTCAGTACCTTCATTGCGATATTGTACCGAGCGTGTAATCGCAGCATAATCACGGAATACCGTATAGGATAATACAATTGCTGCATTCGTTTTCGCATCACGCAAAGTAATAAGCAATGTTTGCGCCTCATCCTCTGCTTCAACATAAACGGCTGGTAAACCAGATAGCTTAGGTTTTCCTGTAATAATTTGATGAGATTCATATAAGAAATTAGTCACTGTGCTGCCATCAGCTAACTGAAACTGATAAGCAGGAGTACGGAAATCTGAATTTCCGTAGGCTGGAAGCTCCTGTTGCAAAGTATCTAATGAATAATCTAATTGATTCAAATCTGTACTAGGTGTAAACGATGGACGCTGTGCACGAATATGCAATTTACTGTAATCGCTTTCTTCAATTGCACGACCCCAGTATAAATGAGCTAAATGCCCCTGATCTGTTATCTTGAGCAAATAGCTAGTATCCACTGAACGAAGGTGAAAAATTTTAGAATCCTCATAAAAAGTAATCATTATATTACCTCCCATTGTTGTTAGTTCTTAGAGCTAAGGCTAAATTAAATCATCAATTTCAATTTTTTGCAGTAAGCTGCTAATTAAACTCAGTGAGACGCTGACAGCTATCTCGCTCAATAAATGTAGTCGCGATTTTTACCTGCAATGCTGCTTCACGTCCTTCCAGTCGCTCCATCAATAGCTTGACTGCAGTACGACCTAGCAGCTCTGCATGTGCTCGCACTGTCGTCAGCGGGGGAATAACAAAGCCAGCCAGCTCGATATCGTTAAAACCAACGATGCTCATTTCCTTCGGAACTTGAACACCGTTCTCATGCAAAGCTCGCAGTGCTCCAATCGCCATTGCATCACTTGCAACAAGACAAGCGGTTGGTCGTTTATCCATCGACAAAATTCGCTTCATCGCTTCATAGCCACCTTGCGATGACCAATCTTCGACTTCCTCGATGCATTCATATTGTTGTCCATATTTTTGCTTCATTTCGAGGAATGCACGATGACGCTGCTCCATCCCGCGCCGCAGTTGCCCAGCATTTTTTAGTGAATGAATATACTCTACACCGCCAATAAAGCCAATATCTCGATGGCCGAGTTCATACAAATAACGATATGCCTCTTCAACTGCACCCTCAAAATGAAGATGCACCGTATCGCAATCATAGATAGTTTCACTATGATTGACGAATACTATCGCATTAGACTTAGGGAACACTGTTAGTACTTCATCCACTTCAATCGATCCAACAACGATCAATCCATCTAGTGAGGATGCAACTTGCTCAACCTGCACCAAATCACCACGTATGACTTTGCTAATATGCAACCCATGTTCCTCACAATGCAACTCAATCCCACGTCGCACTGCTTTAAAATAAGGATCATTATTCTCTTCATCAGCAGTCGACCAAAATAGCAGCCCTATTTCTGTAATGGAACGTTGCAATTCTAGCTTTTGTTTTCGCAATTGCTTAGGCTTATATCCAAGCTGCTCGGCAATTACAAAAATTCGTTGCTTCGTCTCAAGACTTGTACTTAATGTTGGATCATTATTTAGGACACGCGAAACTGTTGCAGTTGATACTTGTGCGAGCTCCGCAATTTGTCGAATGGTTGCCATATGATCCCCTCATTAATTTGTTTAGTTAATATTTTTACTTAACGTTATCTATAATATAACTAACATTTACTATTCTTGCAAGCGTTTTTTTTATATCGCTTACATATTTCTTTACTCGCCTTCACCACATTATTTGACCAATCATGCAGCATGCCTTCATAATAAATAGAGAACATATAATGGCAGACGGAAAAGCATACCGTAATTTACCAAGGAAAAATTAAGGAGGATTATTGCTTTGCTTGAACCATTAAAAAATGAAAAGATACTATCGAGCTATGAGGATTTGCAGCAATTTTGCCAAACTTTTGCTGGAGTAACAGCAGAATTCCCTTTTGGTCCAACCCCCTTAGTTATGAAGGTTGCCGGTAAAATGTTTGCGCTAATTAGTCCAACTGAGCCTTATCCAACAATATCGTTAAAGGGAGATCCCTTTATGAATGAGCTGCTGCGTGCGCAATATGCATCAATCAAACCAGGCTATCATCTTAATAAGCAACATTGGATAACGATTGAGGTAGATGGAACAATACCTAATCAAGAGTTGCAAGAGATGATCACAAACTCCTATCAATTAGTTTTAAAAAAATTGCCAAAGGCTGTACGAGCTCAATTAATAAACGAATAAAAAAGCTGTTCAGTTTGTCAGTTCCAATCTGACTTCTGAACAGCTTTTTCACGCTTTGGAATTAGATTGCCTTTTAACATTCACCATTCAATAGCAAAAAGCTTATTGTTGTGGGATTGTAACCTCTTGTGCATTTAATGCTTCTTCAGGCAGAACAATTTCCTTAATTCCATTATGGTTGCTATATTTTGTTGTAATTTCAGATGTAATTTTAACTGGTTCTCCTTCTTCAGTGCTATCCATGATCATATCCATCGTCACATCGATAGCTAGAAGCTTCTTCGTATCTTTCTCTACTTGAATTAAATATTCAAGTGTATTGATGTCCATACTAAGTCCTTCTACTGGCAGCTCTTGACCTTCTAATGCACTTTGGATTAGCTCAGAAAATGCTTCTCCCTCTGCCTTTAAGGTTAAATTATAGATTCCATCCTTCTCTTCTACAGTAAATTGATCAGCGTAATCTAATAATTGTTCAAGCTGAGCAGTTGGATCTAAAGCTTCTTGATCAACACCTTGAAGTGCTGTATTCATCATATCACTAGGCAGTTTCATCCATCCGCTTGTCTCTGGATTAAGCAAAAAGAAACCGTCTTTCGTGTAATACGACTCGATTTCTTGTGATTGTCCTGCCATCTCTACCTTTGTAATTTGCTTAAATGCTAACTCAGGCTTCATAATAATATCCATTGTACTTTCAGTTTTAGTATTCATTTCTTGGCCAGCAATATCCATTTGTTGATCAGCAATCATCTCTGCAGAAAAGCTATCTAAGTTTGAAGCTTCACTAAGCACTGCAACAAATAAATCTTTATCATTGCTAGGTGTTTCTGTGTTTTCAGTAGTATTAACAGGAGCCTCCGCAGTAGTCGTTGGTTCACCAGATGCACCTGTCGATGTTGTTGTTTCAGACTCTCCACATGCAGCTAGCGATACCATTGCAGCTGCTAAAAACAAAACTTTCAACGAATTCAAAAAACCTTTACTCAAATGATTTCCTCCTTATCCAATTAGCATCAATCTTATACAAATAATGGATGCTTTTTTTTAACCAAGGAAGATTATACCATGCAAAAAAGATACGTCAAGTCTTATAAATTTTTGTAAATTTTTATCGAAATTAAAAAAATTGTAACAATAAAAGAGGCTTTATCTAGTTATTCACTAAATAAAGCCCCTTGAAAACCATACAATTATGATTTATTTCCTATTACTCAATGTTGATGGTAGGATCGTTGTTCTAGTTCTTTCAACTCATCATGGAGTTGCTCTAACGTTTTTCCCTCAACTTTTAATCCTTTTGCTTTTGCAAATTCACGAATTTTTTCTAATTTTTTTGCACGATATTGCTGCTTGAATTCTTCCCATTTTTCAGGCTGAGCTTTCTTAGCCGCTTCAATTTCTAAGCGTAGCTGATCTAGCGATTTGCCTTCTGTTGGAATATTAAAAAATTCAGCTAAACGCTGCAGCTTTTTTAAGCGCATTTGCTTAATTTCCTCACTGCTTAATTTTTTATGACTATGTGAATGGGAGTGGTTTTGTTGCTTATTGTCATCTGCTTGCTCAGCCTGCTGTTGCTGCTTGGAGCCTTTCGTATCTAAATCAGACATTTGCCCACTTGCAGTCGGCAGCATCATGCTGTATGCAAGCAGCATTGTCCCAATAATCCATAATGCATTTTTCTTATGTTTACCCATGTTGTAACCTCCATTGCACTAAGCTGTTCATCTAACTTGGATTACCTTACCAGGATAAGCTATAGTATTCCCAAGCAATGACATCTTAATCATCAAAGGTTAAATGGAGAAAATCTATGAATTATTGCCTTCTAAACGTGCAAGTTCTGCCCGCAACCATTCTCGGTCAAAATGTTCTCCAATAAATACAGCAACATCATGTACTTCCCCTTGCGGCTCAATCCGTAAAAAATCTGATTCACGATAAGCAAATTGGAATAAGTAGCGACTTGGCAGGTCACGGAAAGTGACAATGCCCTTTGCACGATAAATATTTGCTGGAAGATTAGCGAGCCATGCCTCAAACTGCTCACTATGTGGTCGTGCCTTCCAATAGTGCGTATATGCCATCACATGAGCATGATGCTCACTTGAATGGGTGCTATGCGTATGCTCTTGATGGTCATGTTCATGGTCATTATCATGATTATGATCATGGTCAGGTTTATGCTCGCTATGCTCTTGAATAAGATCGTAACCATCTTTTTGCCTGCTTTGCTTACCGATACGTTCCTGACTGTCCTTAGCCTTATCATCATTATGCTTCGATTGAACAAGCCAGCTCCAGTCTTCAAGCCTAGCATAAGAAGTTGTAATAAGCTTAGCATAAGCGTTTAATTCTCTTACGAGCTGCTGAATTTCTACGATTTGCTCAGGTTCAAGACGATCGCATTTATTCAAAATAATCATAGTGGCACAGCGTATCTGCTCCTGCATTAAACGATATGTTTTATCCTTGCCCTTTTTAGAGCGTGCTAGCATATGCTCGCTATCGACTACAGTAATGATTTGCTCAAGCTTAGCATGCTTGTACATTGAGGTTTCGGTAATTGCATCTATACTTTCTAAAGGATGTGCCGCGCCAGTCGATTCAACAATAACAAGATCAGGCTTGTACATCTGCAGCAGGTTATGTAATTCCAAGGACAAATCTCCCCTCATACTGCAGCAAATACAGCCTCCCAATACTTCAGCCATCGCAATTTCCTTACTTACAAACTGACCATCTAAATTTACTTCGCCGAGCTCATTCATCAAAATTGCTGGTGTTAATCCAGCAGCCTTTGCCTGCTCAATCATTTCGGTCAGCAATGTTGTCTTACCACTGCCTAAAAAACCAGACAATAAATAAATTGGTACCTCATTCATCGTTAACCCTTCTTTACTATAGAACTTGCCTTATTATAGCCTAATTTTTTAAAAAGAAGAAAGCCCTTGGTTTCCCAAGGACCTCCTTCCTGCGTCCGCTCGCTCAAGTTGAAGTTTACGTTACTGGATTAACACACACAAACAAGAAGTACTAACAAAATGAATAATACTAGAATCCAGCCTGCGTTTAATCCGTGATGAAAACCTTTCCCTGCATACGCTGGGCTTACTCCAGAAACATTTGCCGCATAATTCATACTGGTCAACTCCTTTAAATTAAGGTACACCACATCATATGTTACGAAAATGGATAGGTATGGGCCGCTGCCTAACTGTTTGGCCAAATCCCGCATTTTCCACACTTGCCTATATTTATACAATACTGGTCATTCGTCCATGCTGAACTGTTCAGTCAAGCATATAGTATGGTGTAGTCACTTACTTGAGGAGGTGCATGTTACTATGAAAGGTTACGCTGGTGGATACTATAACTCTGCATTTATTTTGGTGTTATTCATTCTGTTAGTACTTCTCATCGCTTGCTTCGGCTACTAATCTAATCAGCAATCATACGATGTAACATGACATGAAAGATACGCAGCTAAAAGGGAATGCGATATGGGGATCGCATTCCCTTTATTATATAACTGCAATCTTATACGTAGATGCACATTTTTAATTAGAAAATTGCTCCTTTATTTTAGAAGCAAGTGCAGCGACATATTCAATCTCTTGGTCAATGTTAGTCGTTACAATCTGCTGTTGCTCAGTAGCTGTAAGCAACTGTTCGATTGAAACTACCCCTTGTTCGGTTATAGATGCCATATTGATCATTTCATCATACATATGACGTGACTTTTCTCGCAACGTGCGACCTGATGCATATAAATGTTCAATAATTTGAGTCATTTCTATTTTTGCTTGCTGCATCTCCGTATATTGCTCTACAGCTGCGCGGGAAAGAAGAACCGTTTGTTGAGTTCCTTTGTCCCCTTCATCTAATCTTTTAGCCATTAATTCAGCTTCTTGTACTATGCTGCTAAGTAATTGATGAATTTCTTCCGCTGCTTGGTGAGACTGATCTGCTAATCTTTTAACTTCTGATGCCACTACTGCAAAGCCTTTCCCATGCTCGCCTGCTCTAGACGCTTCAATCGAAGCGTTTAACGCCAGCATTTTAGTTTGCTGCGATATATGCGTAATGAGCTTCATTGCATCGTCAATTTGTGAAGTTGTATAGTGGAATGCCTGCGCTCCTTTTGCCGTTTGCTGAATGGCCAGAGACACCTGTTCAATTTGATCAGTTAATTGATTTAAAGCATCATAACTTTGTGACACTTTATTCGATACTAATTGAGTGTGTTCATATAGTTGGTCCATTGACTCAGAGTTATCTTTAATTAAATCCTGCACCACATTTAACTCCTGATGTACAACACGAATTGCTTCGTTCTGCCGTTCTAAACCGTTAGTCACTTCATGAAAGGATTGCAACATTTCATTAGAAGTTTTAACATGTTGACTGGATTGCTCACTCATCTTCTGTGATCCCGTATCTAACTGTAAGGAAAGCTGCTCCACTGTAGCCATTAATGCCTTTAACTTTTCATCCTTTTCCTGTTTCTCCGCTTCAATTGCTGCTACTACTCGCTGTTTTGAGTAAATCTGGCTTGTTGTCGCTAATGAAGTTAACACAAGAAAGAATGCATGGACAACTAACATTCCAAACGAATACGAATCTACCCCAAATACGAGCTGCGGGATAAAGAAAAATCCTAAAATATGCTGCAAAGCAAAGATAATTGTGCTTACTACAATTAATTGGATTTGCTCATAATAAGCAATGACCGCCATAATCATAAAAATAGAAAAATGCAGCTCTAGCATCCCACCACCGCCAGCAATGATAGAAATACTAGTGAAAGTAAGCGACAACGTGTTCATCAACGGAATCCATGGGTGCTCTGAATGACGACGATATAAGACTATCCCCGTAATAAGGAAGATTAAAGGCAAAATAAAAAGCGCATTAAGCGCAGTCCCATACACAGCTTCTTCAAGTACGATATACGAATGTGCGCCCATCCCTAGATGGGTCCAATGTTGTAAAACACCAAAGGCTCGGTTTAATAAATGAAATACTAAGCTTAACATGATGCCAACTGATGCATAGATCAGCATCAGAAAATTTTTCTGTCTTAACATACTCGACTCCCTATTCATTTCAATCTATGTGTAAATGATAATACCTCAACTATTATATGAAAGATTATGATCAATTTCTGAACAAGCGATACTAATCAATATTTTAAAATAGTATAAGACGTACCCTCACGACAGCAACTACAACTGACATGAGAATACGTCTTATTGATCATTACTCTTTTTTAGATTCTGCGTATGTTTTACCTTGACTCAATCCATGCTTAGCAGCAATAGCGATCAGTTCATTATATTGATCTTCTGTTAGCTTATTAAGTAAAAGCTCTTTTGCTTCACGTTTTTCCTCTACAGTTAACCCACCACTGGCTAGACTTTGTAGAGTGGAGATGTCTGAGGCAGAAAGAGTTTGAGATAAAATTGCGATAACTTTGGCTTTATCAGTTAGAGTAATATTCTCTTGTACTTCCTTAGCCTTTTCTTTGTCTACTTCTGGAGTGTAACCACTAGAACCAGAACCCTCAGATCCAGACTGTTCAGATCCTTCATTCCCAGCTTGACTAGAACCTTCGTTATTACTATTGGATTGCGTTCCATTAGAATTGCTTGCATTATTATTATTATTATTATTATTATTGCTATTAGTATTGCTATTAATATTGCTATTAATATTGCTATTAATATTGCTATTAATATTGCTATTAGTATTGCTAGATTGGTTGCTCGAATTATTATTACTTACAGAAGTTTCTTCACTGGATACATCTGAGCCATTATCAGCGTCTTCTGCTCCGTTAGAATTCGTGCTTTCCTCATTATCAGATGGTGTCGGTGTATCATTTGAAGCATCATCATCCGCCTCTTCTTCGAATAAATCATCAACACTCATCCCAACCATAGAATCAAGCACTTTATCTACTGCATAATTTGCAGCAAATAAGCCTCCTACAACAAGTACAATTACAATACTAACAATCCAAATACTTATTTTTTGCCACTTTTTCACTTTCTCCATCTCCGTCCAACTAAAAATACTACGATTACTCCAATAATCGCTCCAGCACTATCAATCGCTACATCCTTTATACTTGCCCCTCTGCCTTCAACAAATAATTGGTGGGATTCATCGACAACTGCATAGCTCATACAGATGAATAGTGTAATAAAAGCTGAGTTTCGCCAACTAAGTCGGTTTATCTTACAAATTGATGTTACAATCATACCAAATAAGAAAAAGAGCGAAAAATGAGCTATTTTACGCAGAATACGATCCCACTTAGCTAGTGTTAAGTCTATATCGAAGAATCTTTCAACATACGGCAAAGAGTAAGTAGCTACTGACATACTTAAATTAGCAGATTGACTCGCAGTTTGATTCGACAATAAATAAATCATAACTGCTAGTACAATTAGAAGCACTACTAGAATTAGACGTAAGATAGTTCGATTTTGTTTCATTATTCTTGATTACCCTTAACAATAGCATTCAAATAAGCCATAAACGGCTCTCTTAATTCATCTCGACGCAGCGCATACTCGACAGTCGCTTCAAGAAACCCCAGCTTATCCCCAACATCATAACGACGCCCACTAAATTCATAAGCATATACCGCTTCTGTACGAGAAAGTTGATTAAGCGCATCAGTTAATTGAATCTCACCATTCGCACCAGGCTCTGTATTTTCAAGAATACTAAAAATAGCTGGAGTAATAATGTAGCGACCAAGAATAGCAATATTCGAAGGCGCTTCTTCTGTTTTCGGTTTTTCTACAAGACGATTAACACGAGAAACAGAAGCATCAATTTTATGTCCATCTACAATGCCATATTTATGAATATCTCTTTCCTCTACTCTCTGTACTCCAAGCACAGAACTATTGTAGTATTGATATACATCAATTAATTGCTTTAAGCAGGGTGTTTCACTATATACAATATCGTCTCCTAACAACACTGCGCATGGTTCATTACCGATAAAGCTCTTTGCACAGTAAATTGCATGTCCAAGACCTTTAGGTTCTTTCTGACGAATATAGTGAATATTCACCATGTTTGAAATTTTACGCACTTCTTCTAGAAGATCGTGCTTTCCTTTTGCTTCAAGTTCTAGCTCTAGCTCTACTGATTTATCAAAATGATCCTCGATCGATTTCTTATTGCGACCAGTAATAATCAAGATTTCCTCTATTCCTGATTCAACTGCTTCTTCAATTATATATTGAAGAGTCGGTTTATCTACAATAGGCAACATTTCCTTTGGTTGCGCTTTTGTTGCTGGTAAAAATCGTGTGCCTAATCCTGCTGCTGGGATGATTGCTTTGCGAACAGTCATAACCTATACTCCTTACTATTTTTTATATTGTATCCTTCTATCTTTGAAATTTTTACAATATAGAAGATAAGTACCAAAGTGAGAGTAATTTCAGAAATTAATGATGCAGTTGCAATTCCATAAAGATTCCACTTATA
Organism: Paenibacillus sp. plas6; assembly: GCF_057221655.1. Classification (NCBI taxonomy): domain Bacteria; kingdom Bacillati; phylum Bacillota; class Bacilli; order Caryophanales; family Paenibacillaceae; genus Paenibacillus; species Paenibacillus sp. plas6. Next base: position 1,151,063 of record NZ_CM170151.1, read on the forward strand.
ACCTAAAAATAAAGTAAAAACGATCAATGATAAAAAAGCAAGCTTAAAGGATTTACTATATTCTTTTTCATAACCACTTGCCACTACAATTTGAATACCTAAAAAATTATTTAGAATTCCAAAAATCATGCCTATAATCATAGGAATTAACAATAACCAATAATCAGAATAATCAGAGCCAAATAATAATTTAATTAGATCTTCTGAGCAATATATTACTAGTAAGCCTATAAGAATTGAAAAAGATACTACATAAACACTTATTTTTAGCACTTTATTTCTTGCCATTAAAAATGATTGATTATATAACTTTGCTATATAAGGATACAAAGCTTGGCTAATAGGTGTGATCATCATAATGATTAAAATTGGAATTTTTTGAATTGCTGTATAAACTCCAACTAAAAACTCAGTACTAGTAAATCCTAGCATAGTAATACCAATACCACTGAAAATTTTAGTCAATGCTGATGTAGAAAAAATGTACCATCCAGATTTTAATTCATTAATGATTTCTTTTAGCGGTGGTAATTTAAAGTGAATATTAAATTTCTTATTTATCAGTATAGAACTAAACACTCCACTAATAACAAAAACAATAGCATATAAAAAACTATACATATATACATCATCAGAATTTTTAACCATAATAAAGATTAACAACATCGACAGTAATCTACTAATAACATTAATGATTGTAATGTATTTCATATCTTGTAATCCATGGAATAACCACGTTTGTTGTAATGAAACTCCTAACACAATCAAATATAAAATATACATATTTTTAATTTGATCATGAGATATGTTAAATACAATTATTATAATCGTTAATAATATAAAACATAATATTAACAACAGCATTTTACAAAAAAATATTCTATTGTATATTTTTTCAATCTCTTGCTGAGACTTTGCAACTGCAGCTTTCCTTGTTCCAGTCAAATTAAACCCATATTCAACCACCACTTGAAAATAACCAATTAAATTAAGTGAAAATGAAAATAATCCAAATTGTGAAGCTCCTAGTACCCTTGTTACATATGGAATTGTTAACATTGGAATTAATGCATTAATCAATTGAAGTAAATAAAACCAAGATCCATTTTTTATTACTTTAGAAGATAATAGCAATTTGATTTTTTTTAGACTCACTAGTCTTCTTCCTTCTTTTATATCTTAATTAATTCATAATTTTATTACTCTAATGAATTAATTATTTTTCTTATTTCTTCTTTAATACTAACGCTATCATAAAAACTCTTTGAATTTTTACTCATTTGAGGATAATTATTTTCTATATATTTAATTGCCTTGATAATTTCTTCCTCATTAAATTCATCAAAACATCTTCCACATTCATATTTATCATATATATTTCTCAATCCAGGTATATCATTTCCAATCATAGGAATTCCAAACATAGCATATTCATATAACTTGTTAGGTGCACAGTATATTGAATTTAGTTGAGAATATTCATTTATTGTAGGTACATAAGCTAGAACACCAATATATGCATGACTTGTTACTTCTAGATGAAAGGGTGATGGTATATATGGTATACAATACAGATTTTTGCTATTATACAATTCTTTGTTAATCATTTTATTGGACATTATTACAAAAGCATATTCATCACCGAGTTTATTTACTGCATTTATAAAAGCATCTAGAGGCCTTTCTGGACTTATAATCCCTTGATATAAAATTATTTTTTTATTTGTAAGCTCTTCAATAATTTTTTTTGCCTCTATATTTGATATATTATTATTTTTAACAATCTTCTTTGATATATAAGGTTTATTCGGAAGAACAAATGGAAGTTTTTTTAATTTCCACCAAACTTTCGCAATATGTGCTCTATTATATTCTGCTTGAATTACAGCAAGAGCTTTTTGAGCATATTTCTCTGTATTCATTGATAACATTGGAATTTTTCTATAGTATAATGTTCTTTTGCTTAACTCAAACATATGAAGTATGAATCGTCTATTTAATAGTTCCTTTCCTAAATGCTTTAATGCTAGATCAGAAAAAACCCAAATCATGGAATCTTTTGAATAATATCGATCAATTTCTTTCCAAATTCTTTTTCTAATTTTCAACATTCTAAAATACTTTAATATTGGCGATATTGAGTTTTCATAACTAACATTCAGATTTACTACATTTATATTAAGTTGTTGACACATATTTAGTGTATTTTGATCTATATCGGTGACACATAACAATATGTCAATTCCTAAATCGTTTAAACATTGTATTACTGTTAATGCTGGTGGATACTTTATAATCGGACCGATGTGTACCAATATTAATTTCATAATACACCCCCATAAAATAATTAATTATAATATTAGCTCCAAAAAAACTCATAAGGATAAATTTGATTCCATTCAGGTCGCAATATTTGTATTGTTAGTGCATACAGTATAAATAAAATAACAGTAACGTATATAATGAAGCGTTTAAGTTCAATAGATTTTAATGTTGAAATTGCATTAGGTAAAAACACAATAGCAAAAACAATAAAATAATCTCCTACTCTATCTAATAAATTAAAATTAAAAGATATTACTGTGATAACAATACCTATTAACATTAGAAAAGACATTAATTGACCTTCATTAGATTGTTTAATGTTTTTATCCCCATAATCAAATTTGTTATGATAATTTGTAAAATATCCTAAAATAATTATTGATAATCCTACTAGCATATTCATGATACTTGCTAATCTAACTTTACCGTTCATATATTCAGAACCAATATAGTATTGATATGTTGGAAATAAATATAGAACAGCATCTAATATATAAGGGAATAGAAAATAACAACCTAATCCCAAGGCTGTGATTATTGTAACTGATTTCACATTATATTTTAATTTAGTGACAAACCACGCTACTAAAAAGACAATTGCTGTTCTATGAAAAAGAGAAGCAATGATTACTGTAATAACAAATTTTAACAACTTTCTTTCTTTAAGAAATTCATAAGAAAATAAGATTATAACAATTGCCAGATTTAGTCGAATTGTGTTTAAAGTCATTCCAAAATAACCTAAAGTAAAAAACAATAAAACACTTAGCCAATGAATTTTAGAATATTTTTTTATAAATCGAGCAAATCCTATTAAAATGATAATACTCGTTACAATAAGTATTACTTGACTATTCGTGGTAAAATAACCAACTATCTTATTTAAATACAAATATCCTAGTTCATATCTCCATGAATATTTGGATAAATCATTATCATTTATAATCTCATTAAATAAACTTAAATAAATTTCTGTGTCATTACCTACACTAGATGATCTAAAAGCAGCTAATATCATAAAAATGCTAAAGGTCATAAACAAATAAATCTTTTGATTAGTTGTATTTTTACGAAACAAAACTGCTAAACCTAAAATGTAAATTATTAAAAAATAAAAAAGCCACATTTTGATCTTCCTTTAACATTTTCAATAATAAATTATCCTAAAATCTTTATAATTTTAAATACATGTCTTGAAGTTCATTAGCAGCATTTTTAACATCGTATCCTGCTTCGACGATAATATTGCAAGTTGAAGTTCTTTGCATATTCTCATAACTTAGAATTTTTTCTACCCAAACACTCTTATCCTCATTTAAATTAATAAAATCCACATTATTTGTTAATTTTATTTCTTTTGTAATAACATCCGACATAATACATGGTAAACCAGCAGCCTGAGCTTCAACACCAACTAATGGAAGTCCTTCAAACAATGAGGGTAGTAAAAACAGATCAAAAGCTTGTAATAAATGAGGAATATCTTTCCTCATCCCAAGAAATTTAACATTTTCTTCAAGATCAAGTTTCTTAACTTTATCTCTTAATTTACTTTCTAATTCCCCGGAACCAATCAATAAAAGTAAACAATTATTATTTTTTTTCTTAAGTTCTTCAATAATATCCAAGATAAAGACATGATTTTTTTGGTAATTAAACCTTCCTATATGTCCTATTACAAACCTATTCTCTATACCTAATTCTTTTCTCATTTTACTTCTAATTTGTTCGTTATAATCAAACTCTTTTGAATTAATAGCATTTTTAGCTATATATACTTTATTTTTATTCAACAATTCTTCGCCAAATAAGAATTTAGCTGCTAAATGCGAACAAGCAACATATTGATTAGCAAGTTTATTTACAGGTAATTGCAATAAGTAATTTCTAATAGCATTTATTTTTCTATCTGAATACTGAGTATTATGACTATGAATAATTCGATGTTCTATTCCATAATATCTAGAGATCAAAAAATTAAATAGTGCAATGTTAGGTGTATGCACATGAACTGCTTTATAGTTATTATGTGTTTTATAAAAATCCTTGAGTTTTGATAGATAATTGAATGTATTTTTATACTTTAGCTCAGGCATTATATAAACATTTCCGCCTAATTCTTTCACATTCTTATCAAATACTCCTGTTTCAGATGCAGATGCATTGATTAAGTAATCAAATTGCATTTTAGTTCTATCGATGTTTCGATGCATGTTAATAAGAAATGTCCCTACCCCTCCTACAGGTCTTTTACCAATAACATGGAGTATTCTAATCATTTATTACTAACACCTCATCTATTATATTTGTAATCTGACTGAACAAATGTTGATACTTAGTCATGCTATAAGGTTTTACTTCAACGTTATTTATTTCCTTTATTGCCTTTATTAATTCTTGTTCATTACATTTACACATTTTTATATAATTTAAATGCTTTAACCAATTAAATTGTCCTGTAACTTTATGATTATATGTTTCCAATACAATACATGGTGTTGAAGTTATTGCAGCAAATATCATTCCATGCAATCTATCAGTTATTACTAATTTAGATTCAGAAAATACTTTCCATATTTTATCAAGTTCATTTTTTCTTTCGTCAATGGAAATGGGATAATCTGTTACTGTATCAGTAATATTAACCTTACTAAAGTAGTCACTGGATATTCTCTTAATCAATTGTTTTTGGGTAATATCATATACCCCTTCTTTATCTGCTCTCAAACAAATAGTGATTCCATCACGACTACAATCTTGATTTATATTATCTAAGGTTAAAGCTACATCAGGAATAAAATATAATCGTTCAGTAAGATAACTACTAGCCATGTCGAAAGAAACTTTATCCCTTACAAATAGGTGAAAGTTAGAATGAGCATTAAATATTTTCATAGTTTTAATGAATTCTTTATTTCCTTTTTTATTCTCAGGAAAATATATAGTTTGAGGAAACTGGATTATACTATTATTCGGTAACTTATTAATAAGTATTCTCCTATATAATTCTTCTCTAAAATATTCTAAGCCAATATTCCCTCCTCCCTTAAATGTGACTACGTCATTTTTTGCAATTCTCTTCACAATAAATTTCAAGTACTTCAATGTATCACTAACTAAGATTTCAATAATTTGTGCATCAGGATATCTTTCTTTTAATAACTTGATATGAGCATAAGTCATTGCATGATCACCAAGATTAGAGTAATCTGTACTTAGCATCACAAATATCTTAGTTTTTTCACCAAAATTAACGATTTTTCTAGGAAAGAAAAAATAAAAAATATACTGCATTTTCACTAAAATTTCGATAAGGACTATTTTTAATCCCAATGGTAAGACTGATTTAAACCACCTAATAATTCTAATATTATTCCACATAGAACCTCCATCAATTTAAGCTCTCTGACTTAATATTTTTACTGTCTTTTCTTAAAAACCAACTTGATAACAATTTTAATAGCCAAATTGGTGAAAAATACATTACTAATTGTCCAACAATTACTACTAGCAAATCTAGTATACTTGAATAACCATCTTTCCAAAACTGGTATATAACTTTAATATAACTCTTACAGTTTCCCCAGTCTTTTCTTCTTTCAAAATTGTTATCATTAATTCTGTATAATAATAATGAACTGTTAATATTCATAGAAAGAAAACCACTTTTAAGCATTCTACCAAACAATTCAATATCTTCTTTTCTTTTTATATCGTGATAGCCACCAATTTCTAATACTTTTGATCTTCTATACATGACTGTAGGATGATTAAATGGACTTCTACGTTTTGAAAATTTTACAATGTTTTCATGTTCTAAAGGAACTATTCTCATGTCCTTAATATTATTTTGAGTACCAACAAATTCTGTAATCATTGTACCGACAATAACTAAATTAGGATTTTTTTCAAACTCTTTCACTTGTAATTCACAACGCTTAGGTAGTGAAATGTCATCAGAATCCATTCTAGCTACTAATTCATTTCTTGCAATTTTCAACCCTTCATTTAATGCCAAACCTAGTCCTATATTGTTTGATAATTCCACTATTGTAAATAATCCGGGGTAACTATTGTTGTAATATTGAATAATAGAATCTAATTCACTTGTAAGTCTACCGTCTTTTACAATTACGAATTCATCAGGTTTTAATGTTTGATTTAACATGCTTTCAATACTTTCTTTCAAGTATAAAGGATTTTCTTTTATATAAACTGACATCAATACACTATATTTCATTCCCATTATTTTACCTACTTTTCAGATTTTATTATTGAATCTTTTAACGTAAAAACACAATAATTTTCTTTATAAGAACTAACACTTTGATCATAATATAAATCGCCAAATAATTTGTTTAAGATGTTTATTCTTTTTATTAATATTTTAATTATTGGGTTAAATATAGTTATTGTTCTGATTTTCCTATTATTGATCTCACCTATTAATTTAACTAATTCACTAGTTTGCATATATTCGGCATTTTGCGGTAAAAAAATGCCTGATTCTTCATTTATAATCATTAATTTTATGAATTCACACAGATTATCAATATAAATCATACTTCTTGTATTTGAATAGTTAGGAAAGAAATTTATATACTTAGCTAATTTTGATAATCTTCTATAGTTTCCTTTTGAATTTTTGCCATAAACCATAGGTGGTCTTATTATAACAACATTAAACTTATCAGATTGTAGTTTTTTTATCCCTTCCTCAGCTTCTAGTTTACTAACTCCGTAAAAATTATCTGGTTTGGGAACAGTTTTAACATTTATTGACTCACCATTATAAAATTTACTTCCATAGACAATAATACTACTTAAAAAAATGAATTGCTTTACTCCTTCAATCTTCGCTTTTGTTGCAATCTCTATTGTTAAATCTCTATTTACTTTATAGTATAATTGCTCATTACGTGGATTAGTTGATACATGAGCAATACCAGCAACATGGACTATAACATCATATTTAGAGAAATTTGATTGTTTCCAATCTTCGTTTTTCAAGCTTATTGTATCAACCACAAAAACATCCACAGTTTTTTCTAACCATAATTTCAAATTACTACCAATATAGCTATTAACACCTGTTATAAGCACTTTTTTCAATCGATATTCATCTCCTTGAATCATTTACCTCCTTTTGTTGAAGTAATCTTCCCTTCAACAATACCTTTCCGTTTTATAACATTTATTAGAGTCAAAAAAATACATTTTATATCCATATGTAAACTTTTTGAATAAACATATTCACCATCGTACTTTGCCTTTATTTCAATAGGTAATTCATCTCTTCCATTAACTTGCGCCCAACCTGATAATCCAGGAAGCACATTGTTCGCTCCATATTTATCCCGTTCTTCAATTAAATCAAACTGATTCCATAAAGCAGGTCTTGGCCCGATAAAACTCATTTCACCTTTTAATATATTAATTAATTGAGGCAATTCATCTAGACTGGTTTTTCTTAATATTTTTCCTATTTTTGTTATATACTTATCCGGATTATCTAATAGATGGGTCGGAGAATCTTTAGGAGCATCTATATACATTGTTCTAAATTTTAATATATTGAAATAATCTTTATTTTTACCTACTCTCTTTTGTTTAAAAAGAATTGGTCCTTTTGATTCAATTTTTATTAATAGTGAAATAAGTAAAAGTATAGGAGATAAAACTATCAGTAAAAATAACGCCCCAAGTATATCACAGATTTTTTTTATTTGATCGTACATCAGATCACCTACTTTACTTTTATAACCTAATAAGAGAAGCAGAGCAACTCCGCTTCTCTCTTGTGTTAGCTACTCGGCACAAGCACTTTTTCGCCTTTACGTCCACCGCTATAGGTAGGAACAATGCGCGAAAGCAATTCTTGGATCATTTCTTTATCTTGACCTAGTATGCGTTCTAAGCGACGAAGCTCAAGCTCAATACTTTCTCGTTCAAAATTCGCTGGCTTGCCAATAAAGATTCGTTTATGCTTCGTATCAGTCATACCTTCCTCGTTCATTAGCAGCTCTTCATATAGCTTTTCGCCTGTGCGAATTCCTGTAAACTCGATCATAATGTCAACATTAGGCTCATATCCAGATAGCTTTATTAGGTCATGTGCCAGATCAACGATACGTACAGGCTCACCCATATCCAGAATAAAAATCTCGCCCCCCTTAGCATAAGCACCAGCTTGCAATACAAGTCGCGAAGCTTCCGGGATTGTCATAAAGTAACGAATCATTTCTGGATGAGTCACTGTAACAGGACCGCCTTTAGCAATCTGTTCTTTAAATAGCGGTATAACACTGCCACGACTGCCAAGCACATTGCCAAAACGCACCGCACTAAAGCTAGTTTTAGATTGCTTAGCTAGGCACTGAATGTACATTTCAGCAATCCGCTTTGTCGCTCCCATTATGCTTGTTGGATTTACAGCTTTATCTGTAGACACTAGCACGAACTTTTCTGCTTCGTAGCGGTCAGCTAGATCCGCCACATTACGTGTACCGAAAACATTATTTTTTATTGCCTCTGATGGATTTTCTTCCATTAAAGGGACATGCTTATGAGCCGCAGCATGAAAAACCACCTGTGGCTTAAATCGTCGGAATACATCCTCCATTCGTGCGCGATCCTGCACATCCGCAATGATCGGAACGACCTTAACATCCTTGGAAGAAAGCTCACGATGAATCTGATAGATGCTATTCTCGCCATGCCCTAGTAACAATAGTTTACCTGGATTAAAGTTAGTCAGCTGTCTGCACAATTCAGAACCAATTGATCCTCCAGCACCAGTTACTAGAACAACTTTATCTTCCACATACTCTTTAATGCCATCACTTTCAAGAACGACAGGATCTCGACCCAATAAATCTTCGACCTCAACATTACGAAGGGATTTCATTGTGATCTTACCTTCGATAAGGTCATGAATATGCGGAATAATTTTCATATTTGCATTCGTACGCTTGCAAATAGAAATAATTTCTGAGATTTCCTTCCGAGATACAGAAGGCAACGCAATTATAATCTCTGAAATATCATGTTCTTTTACTATTTGCGGGATATGTGAGCGATTCCCTAGCACTGGCAAGCCTACAACATTCTGATGTAGTTTAAGTGGATCATCATCGATAAAACCAATAGCGACAAGATTAGAGTTGGAGTTTGATTTCAACTCACGCGAAACGAGTACTCCGCATTGACCAGCACCTATAATTAATGTTCTCTTTAATCCATCCATATCTGGTTTTACCAAATAGTCCTTTGCTAATCTTATCGCAAAGCGCGATGCTCCAACACCAAGCAAAATCAGCAAATAGCTGTTTACAGCGATAACTACAGGTACATATAGATTGGGCAATAATAATGTGAAGATATAGGATAAAGCCATGCTAAAGGTAACAGCTTTAAAGATTAATAGCATTTCACCTACGCTGGCATATTGCCATACACGTTTATATAGTGAACTAATATAAAAGCAACCAAAGCTGAATACGACACTAATCCCTAAAAATTGTAATGCTTTAGAAAAATTAATTTTACTTATTTCTCCATTAACATTTAGCAAATAGGATAATGCTACACAACCTGCAACTATGCATATATCTATTACAATAAGTAATAACGTATATTTACGAAATTTAAACATACTAGCCTCCCACTTCCTTTTACTAACAGAAAACTAACTGTATATAAAAGGAACTTCGCCTACGAGCAATTACTTTTCTTCATGTCCATAATAATAGTAGTAGTAATCATCCTTGGCTTTACGCTTCGCATTATTAATTACTACTCCAATAATTTTCGCTTTAACGATTTCCAATCTTTCCTTGGCATCTAATAATGCACTGCGTTTTACTTTTCCTGCCTCAGCAACGAGCACCACACCATCACAATGTGTTGAGATAAGCTGTGCATCAGTTAAAGCTAGCACTGGCGGAGTGTCAATTATCACTTGATCAAATAGTTCACACAATTGCTCAATAATTTTACCTAATGCCTTTGAACCAACTAACTCGGAAGGATTGGGAGGAATCATTCCGGCAGTTATTGCACTTAAGTTAGGAATAGCTGTATCTTGAATGACTTCTTCAAGCACAGCCTGCTTAGTCAATACATGGCTAATTCCTAAGCGATTAGATAATTTAAATGTTTTATGCACCGTTGGTTTTCGTAAATCCAGCTCAACCAATACCGTGCGCTTATCACTTTGTGCATAAGTTGCTGCCAAATTGGCTACTGTTGTCGATTTCCCTTCACCCGGTCCAGCTGAAGTTACCATTAATACTTTTAATTCTTCATCTATTGCTGAAAAGCTAATATTAGTACGTAAAGTTCGATACGCTTCACTAATAGGGGATTTAGGATTAGTAACAGTAATCAGGTGCCTCATTTGCTCACTTAGAGACTGTGACATTGCTTGCAACCTCCGTTCTAACCTTTTTCTCCGACACTTTTCCCCTACTCAAATCTTCCTCTGTTACGGTTGGAATCGTCATTAGAACAGGAAGACCAATATATTGCTCTACATCCTGCTCATCCTTAATACTATCATCAAGATATTCAAGTAATAACGCAAGTCCAATACCTAGCAATAATGCAACAATGATACTTAGAGCTATATTTAATATTGGATTTGGAGCAACAGGAGAAGGATTATCAACTAACTTTGCCTCATTTAGAATGCTCACATTATTTACAGACATTATATTAGGAATTTCTTCTACAAAAACTTTTGCTACTTCATTTACTATTCTTACTGTTGTTGGATAGTCGCTGTATCTAGCCGAAATACTTAGTACTTGCGTATTGCTAACAGAAGATACGCTAATTAAATTTGATATTTGATCTCCTGTTAATCCTAAATCGGCATTACGTTCTGCTACTTTATCGGTTATTGCTGCTGTCTTAATAATCTGTTTATACGTATCTACGAGTCTAATATCAAGGTTGACACTGTTAATATCCAGCGTTCTTGACATATCCTGTGAATTATTCACGATCAGTTGCGTAGAAGATTCGTACTTTGGTTTCATAAACCAATAACTAAATATAGCTGTTACTATTGCAATTACAACAACTAACCATAGAATTAGCTTTATCCGCTTTGCAATAATCCTAAAGTAGTCTTTAAGCTCTAGTTCCATGGACTTTTTATAACCTCCAAAACTATAAATCGACCGCAATCAGTCAGTAAGAGTTTCCATTCAGCACAAAGCTGAACAAAAACTCTTACTAAGATTGCTAGGTCGATATAGTATATTATCTTAGATCAAGAATAGATGCAATAATAACTGCTACTTCTGCTCTTGTTGCATTACCTTTAGGATCGTAATTGCTGTTGCCTTTACCTTGTACAATACCGTCATTTGCTAATTGAGCAACATTTGCTTGATGTACTGGAGCAACTTTATTACCATCATTAAATTTATTTAGAACTTCATTTGCATTAGCAGGAGACTCAAAGCCAAGAACCGCTTTTAATGCGTTAGCTGCTACACTTGCCATTTCTTCACGTGTAATTGAAGCATTAGGATCAAACTTATCAGCACTGCGTCCTTTAATAATGTCATATTTATATGCCGCAGCAATTACATCATGGTACCAAGCATTTTCAGATACGTCTTTAAATGTTAGGTTAGCCTCTACGCTTAAGTTAAGTGCACGTACAACTAGTGCAGTAAATTCAGCACGAGTGATGTTGCTGTAAGGATCGAATTTACCTTCGCCTTTACCTTGGATAATACCTTTATCTGCCAGTTTTTGAATTGCATTAGTAGCCCAAGTAACATTAGAAATATCATTGAATTCTGCTTTATTTTCAACTACTACGAAATCACCAAGTACATTTGTGTAGAATGTAATTGTTTTAGTTGCAGGATCGTATTGACCACCGATTAGTGTTTGGCTGCCGTTACCTAGCAATGCAACTGTTACATTGCTGCTGTCACCATTCACAGGAAGAGTAACACGATATTGTTGTTTGAAGCCAAGTACGTCTTTGCCGTTAGCATCTTTTACAGATAGGCTATATACATCAGATTTTGCACCTTGTACATTGCTAGCTTCTGATTTATTAATTGTAAGCTTAGTATTGCTAGTTAATTGACTTACTGCAGCTTCAATTACAGCATCGCCAGAACGAACTGCAACATTAGCAATGCCTTTGCCAGATAGTGTATCAAGTGAAGCTTTGTTAATGTTCAATTGAGCGTTAGCTGCTACTCCTACGTTAAATGTTAATGTTGGAGCAACATCAAGTTTAATGCCTGCTGCTTCAAGAGCTGCTTTTAATGTATTTAGTACAGCAGTAACTTGCTCATTATTAATTGTAGTTAATTTACCTGGTACAATATCCAGTGTGGTTACACCGTTAACAGTTGTCGTTGCATTTGCTGCTGCAACTGTTAATGCTTGACGCAATTGCTCTTCAATGATTTTTTTCAATCCATGTACTTGAACGTTGTTGCTAAGTACTGGGTTTTTGCTTAAGTAATCTGAAATTAAAGCAGAAATAGCTGCTGCTTTTTGTTGATAGTCACCAACAAGAGTTAATGAATTATCAATAACTGATCCACCGCCAGAGCTTGGACGATTTGCTGTTACAGAAATTTGTTGACTAAATAGTTCAATTTCTGCTTCTGCAAAATCATCCGGAATTTCGAAAGCTCCTACTTTAAATTTTTTCAATTTAGCTGTTACATTAATATTGAAAGTACCATAACCGTTAACATTTAGTACTAATACGCCATTATTATCTACGCCGATATTGTGAGGACCAGCACTCCAATCTAGAGCAGATACTAGAGCAGATAATGTAAGATCATCAATACCTGGGAAATTAGGATTCAATTCTACTTTGCTACCTGTACCTGTATAGCTACTCTTAAGCGGACGGTATCCTTCTTGTTCTAATTGATATTGTGCTGCTGCAATTGCAAATGCAAGTGCACCTTTTTTGTAAGTTTCTTTTTTGCTTGCATTAGCATTAAGCTCAGACTTAACGTTTGCTTTTAATGTATCAAAATCTGCTTCAAGATCATCAAGGCTGCTGTATGCGTTTTGAAGCACGATAGAGAAAGTATTGTTAGTAGATTGATTTTCATATTCAGCTTTAGCAAAAGCTTTTAGAGCATCTAACACTTGGTCTTCAATATTAGTATAGTTAAAGTTTCCGTTAAGGAATGACTCTTTTAGTGCCACTAGAAGTTTAGCAGCATCATCAGTTGTTAGATATTGATCGTTTGCTAAAAGTCCTGCATCTTGCAAAGCATCATTCAACTTATAAATTGCATCTTCAACATTAGATGGTACATCATTCAAGTTAGTGCTCAAGTTAGGGCTGTTAGATTTGTAGGATGAGATAGCTTCTTTAATTAAAACTTCCACTGCTTCTTCAAGCTTAGATACAACTGTTCCGCCTAGACCATTAATTTTGTTATATAGGTTAGGAAGATCAGCTTGAATGTCAAGTGATTCAACATCAGTATTTGCTTGATCTAGTGCAGCATCAAATGCATTTGCTAGAACTGCAGAACCGTTATATTGAACATTCAACTTTTCATATACACCTTTTAGCTTAGTTGCAACACTAATTTTCTCAGCGCTAGCTGGTGCAGAAGCAGCATCCACTTTGTCGATTACTTTATAAGATACTGGAGCAAATGTCATAGCACTTGCCATCGCTAAAGCAATTGTAGTAGTTAGTAATGTTTTTTTCTTCATATCATTCTCTCCTTTACTAATTGCATTTCTATAATAGTTTTATTTAAGAATTAGAAAACCTTTGGTACATAGCGTTTTTTTCCGCCTGATAGGTTTCTAAAAACTTGCTACCTTCATTGCCAATTTCATAATTATATTTGCCTAGCTCGCTATTCATATTTTCGATAATTTTAGCGACTTCAGCATCTGCGTCAGCAAGAGCCTGCAATCCTTCAGCAAGCAACTTCGCTTTTCCTTCGTCATCCGCCTCTAAATATTGGGAATACAAAGAATATGCTTTTGTAGACAATCTAGATTTCAGACGTTTAAGCTCAGTTTCTGCAGAAGAAATAATTTGCTGTCTAGTCGGCTGATTTTCTCCACCACCAATAGACCCGTTAGATCCATCAGTGTTCTCCCCAATAGAACCATTCGTTCCATCAGTATTTTCACCATTAGAGCCATCAGCATTCCCTCTACTGCCGCCATTATTGCCAGATTGATCATTGCTTGCAGTACGAGATTTCATAATAACACTTTTCGTTGCAGAGTTATATGTAATATCGTGTTGAATCGACTCAGCAAAGAAGCGAAGCGGAACATAAAGTGTCCCTTTGTGCATAAAAGTAGTAACATCCTTTGGAATTGATAACTGTTTTCCAAAGAAGTTGTAGCTAGCTACGTCAACTGAAGCATAAATTTTTTCTTTCTTCCATGATGATGCTGCCTTAGATGTATCAGCATTTGCAACAGAATATTGTGCTTTATAACTTTGCAACTGCTTTAATTGATTAGCATTTGGCATCGAAATTGATACAGTAGAAGTACTGTTATTCCAAACTACCCATTTTTCTAGCAAATAGCTTGCAAAGCGTATAGGCACATAAACTCGGTTATTATATAGAAAACCTTGTGTTTCCTTTGGAGCATGATATACCTTACCATCAACGATGAAATGAAAGTCTGCTTTATTTACAGTAACGTATTGCTGCTTACCGACTGCATAAGCTGTTGGTGTAGCTCCAACACTCACAAACAAAGTTGTGATTAATGCTAATAACAAAAATTTTATACTAACCTTGTTTACCTTCACACCTAATCCTCCTTTCTTGAATTCTACCAGAATATAAATCTCCGCTTCACGGCTGGCATCGTGTCCAGAATACTCTGACCACGGATGATCCGTTCAGCATTGAGCTGATAGTATTCGACCACTGCTTGTCCTAGTTGCTTTTCTAACACTTCATATCCTTGTTTTAGATCAAATGGACGATTAATCGCATGATGAGCGTCAGAAGCAACAAAGTGAATAAGTCCCTTTTTACACATTTCAATTGTAATTTTTTGCAGTTTCCGCCCCTTATTGCCGCTAGCTGACGAGCTAGTAATTTGCGCCAATGCCCCTGCTTTAACTAAGCTGGACAAGCGTTCAATATTATTCGCTAACTCGCTATTTCTTTCTGGATGAGCAATAATTGGGGTTATGCCTAATAAAATAAGCTCATGAAACAGCTCCTCTACATGGGTAGGCACCTTAGAAGATGGGAACTCAACAAGCAAATATGGACTAGACGCAATTGTCTGCAATTGTCCATTCTCTAAATCTTCTAACAGGTTGTCATAGACTCTAACCTCTTGACCAGGCAGCACTTCAAGCTGAATATTGTGTTTACTCAGCTCTTCATTTAATATTGCAACCTCTCTTTTAACCTGTTCCGCTTCACAGTAAAATCCTCTTGCATGGTGATGCGGCGTAGCAACAACAACAGTAATACCGTTACGGGAGGCTTGTTCTGCTAACGCCAATGCTTCATCCAATGAGCCAGCACCATCATCAAAACCCGGCAATATATGTGTATGTATATCTATCAAAATGGTAACCCTCTCATTCTATTGTATACTATTTCATTATGCTAGATATATATCCAAAATAAAATAGTAAATTCGCTCCAATTTCTGGAGATTAAAAAGCCATTGCTAAACATAGTAGATTCGAGTATGATTTTATTACCTTTTCAAAATATCTTTTAATTCTTATTTTGTCTATCATTGGCTTTTTTAATTTAGACTAAGAGAAATATTTCATTATTTAAAGAAACCATTAACTTATATCTTATATCCAAAAAAAGGATCTCGACATTTTTTATCATACCATTTTACTACTAATTAATCAAACTGAATTTCCAGTCACCTCATCTGCATTTAAGTCTTATATATCAGGAAAAATTGCTCCTGCAAACTGACTAACATCAAACTCTTACGTATTACATGAAAGACTTAAATTCACTGCCCTCGTCTAGGATTCTCATGCGCATCATAATTATATACGCATTTGTCTGCTAAAATGTTCCGGAGATAACTAAAAATGATTTCACTTCTTGAATAAATTGAAAATAAAATATGGAATCTACCAAAGTTAATTATAGCGAACATAAAAACGGCAATCAATGTGGAGCTATTACCATAATAACTGTAGAATCACTAGATAATCCCATTTTAATTAATCTGTCACAGCAAAGCTCCATTTTTTATTACCAATTCCACATCGTACACGTTGTTTTGATTTTACTAGACCTAAACTTTCGCCATCTACATGAGTATGAGCCTCACTATCTAGTTGTATTTCAAAATTTTCTCCTTGCAGCATCGTTACTTCTTTAAATCGCTCATGTTTGCCCCAAAATACAGTTAGAAAAACCGTTAAAAGCTTGATACGTGATAGTTGATGAACAATGGTCAGCTCAAGCTTCCCATCACTGCTGTTTGAGCGAGGTGAAATCTTCATTCCTCCGCCGAAATAAGGCTGATTACTTACAGCAATAAACCATACCTTACTAAAATGTTGTTCAGAACCTTCATTATATATCGTTGCATTAAAGCGTTTAAACCTAAATAACCCCAGTACAGTCGAGATAAGGTAACCTAGCTTACCTAGCTTTAATTTATTTAATACTTTTTTATATGTGGAAGTATTGGTTAAATAGACAACATATGCATCAAATCCTACCCCTGTATTGTTTACAAAGCTAGCTTTTTGATCGCCATATATTAAATATCCAAGATCCATCGCCTTACCGTTATAGTTACGCTCTCGCACATATTGCTCTAAGTGCGCTATTGAAGAAAAAACTGAATACCCTCTTGCAAAATCATTGCCTGAGCCTGCTTTTATTGCACCAATAATAATTCGCTCACTTCCAGCAGCACCCTCTATCACTTCATGAATCGTGCCATCTCCACCAACAGCAATTAGCAAATAACTTGCATGAGCATCTATAGCAATACGTTCTTTGTAATCTCTTGCAAGCTTTATCGCATGACCAGCGTACTCTGTGCAATGCTCAATAAAGTCAATCGTAAGTTGCTGTTTATATTTACGCCATAATGCAGCTGCCCTACCGCCTCCAGCCTGCTCATTTACAATGAAAATAACATTCACGGGATTAAGTTCCCTCCTAATCGTATTTCTATCTCTATAAGCTTAACGATAGCGGCTTGGTTTTGTCTAGTTATGTCGAAAAAAATAAAAGGGTCGATCTGGTAGACCGGCCCTTTTTAAGATGAAGCTAGAATAATCTAGCCATATATAGTTAGTTACGAATTTATAATTACTTAGCTGCAACAAGTGATAGTTTTTCTGCAGCTGCTTTTACACGCTCTAAGCCTTCTGCAATAATAGATTCTGCTTGTGCTGGATTAGCGTTATGTCCTTCAATTACAACCTCATCAATAATTTCCATACCAAAGATTCCACCAAGAACATTACGCATATAATTTAATGACATTTCCATAGGTGCAGCTTCAGGAGTTGAATAGTATCCGCCACGAGCGTTTAGCAATATCGCTTTTTTGTTAGTTAGTAGCGGCACTAGCTGACCTTGCTCATTGTATTTGAAAGAATAACCTGCTTGATAAACATAATCAATAAAAGTTTGCAATGCAGCAGGAATTGTTAAGTTCCACAATGGGAATGCAAATACTACAACGTCAGCAGCTGACAATGCATCCATAGCTTTTTGCTTAGCTGCAAGCAGACGTTGATCCTCTGCAGTTAATGTACCAGCTTGTGCTCTGCCAAATGCTTCAAAAAAGTCTTGGCCGAAGTAAGGCATATCTTCAGCAAATACATCAAAAGTTGAAACTTCAACCCCTTTTAGATTTGCCGCAAATGCCTCGTACATTTTGCTTGATACCGCATCTGTAGCAGGACGATTGTTAGCTTTTACCAATAAAACTTTCATCTCTCATACTCCTTTATGTCTAGACTTTTTATACATTGATGTTTAAATACTCCTTAAGTATAGCTCATAAAGAAGAAAAAATAAATAGCTACTATAAAAAATGAAGTTACGGTTTTTTGACAATTAAGTTTTAATTAAATAGCTATTCGCTTATAAGCGGATTTCACAGCCCTGTTTAGATGAACGATAAATCGCATCTAATATTTTAATCATATGCACACCATCCTGTGGTGTAATCGTAGGGCTTTGCTCACCCTTTATACATTTAATAAAGTGAATAATATTTTGTACATGCTGCGTCTGTTCCTCATACGGCAGCTCTGGTCGCTCTGCGATAACTTGTCCATCTCGCTCGACATATATTGTCAGCTCGTCATTAATAATTGAGAAGCCAGCTTCTGTTCCCCGCCATTCAATAAATTTCTGCTCACGTTCAATATTTGATGCCCAGCTAAATTCGATTTGCAATGCAGAGCCATTATCATAGCGAATAAAGCCCATCGCTAAGTCCTCTACATCAAATGTTCCAGTCGGTATTTCTCCGTTTGCATCTGGTCGATCAGCAAATTTTCGGTAGGTAGCACCGCTAACCGTAGTTGGTTCAGGATTTCCAGCTAGCCACATCGCTAAATCAATCATATGTACGCCAAGATCAATAAGCGGCCCTCCACCAGATAGCTCCTTAGTTGTAAACCAGCCGCCACGACCTGGAATGCCTCGTGTTCGTATCCAGCCGCATCGACCAGCATACAGCTCGCCAAAAAAGCCTTGCTCAACTAACGCTTTAACATGCTTTGCTGCCGCTGTAAAACGATTGTTACGCATTACCATTAGCAGCTTGCCGCTATGCTCGGCGATAGCGGCCATTTTCTCAGCTTCCTCCGGATTAATCGCATCAGGTTTTTCACAAAAAACATGCTTGCCGTTTTTTAATGCTTCAATTGCGATTATGGAATGAAATTTGTTTGGAGTTGTAATACTAACAATATCAATATCATCACGAGCAATAAGCTCCATATAATCCGTGTATACCGTGGCACCTGGAAAGTCTTGCTCCGCAGCACGCGCGAGTTCTTCATTCGCATCACATACTGCAACAACTTCCACTCCTTCTGAGATAGCTGTTCGCCAACCCTCCAAATGCGCATAGCGATAAATTCCACCTGCTCCGATAATCCCAACTCTTAACATGAATAAACCTCCTAAGTTAATTGAAGTAAGCACTATCTTGTATTCATATAAAGAATAGCATAAAAATAAGGTTCACCAATAAAGGAAAATCACTTCTACATTGACATTAAGCTGTAATCATTGCCTGCGCCACTGCATAATCCTCTAAATGGATATCAAGCTCCATATCTAAAGCAAGCTTAGCAAGCTGCTGACCGATATACGGTCCCATTGTTAATCCTGATGACCCTAGTCCATTGGCTACTATTAGTTTTTGCCAGCCATCGATTTTTCCTAGTACAGGAAGAAAACCAGCGGTAAACGGGCGAAAACCTACTCTAATCTCATGCAAACTGCAATCCGCAAGTCCTGAAGCGATATCCATGCCTTTTGTTAAAATTTCATGCATGCCGCCTGCAGTTACATTTGTATCATAACCGACAACATCATTTTCATGAGTTGCACCAATCACAATTCGACCTTCATCAAAGGCTAGCAAATATTGATCAGTCGGCGGCATCACAACCGGCCACTCCGCTGTTTTAACATCCGCTTCCGTTTGCAAATGCATAATTTGTGCCTTTTGATACCGCACATGCATCATAATGCCAAGCGGGTGGAGTAATTGATTTGACCAAGCACCTGCACATACAATAAACTCATCAGCCGTAAATGTTTCTCCATTTACCTTAACTGCTGTTATCATTCCGTTTTGTTGTTGCAGCTGAGCATTGCCTGTAATGAGTCGTGTGCCATGACGCTGAGCTGAACTTAGTAAAGCATCGCGCAAACGTCTACCATCTACCCTTGCCGCCCCAGTAACATGAAGCGCCGCGTAACCTTCTGATAATAAAGGAAATCTTTCTTTTGCTTCAAGTTCTGTTAGTAAGGTGAGCTCACCAATTTCAGGAGCGTCTTCCTTACGCTTTTCCGCTCTTTCTTTCATCTTAATTAATTTGTCATAATCATGATGGATACATAAAGCTCCTACCCTGGCATAGCCTGTATTTCCTTCTCCATCCTGCTTAAGCTCGGCAATTAATGAAGGATAGTATCTTGCTCCTGCTTTAGCAAGACGATACCACGTTTGGTTACGGCGTTGCGATAGCCATGGACAAATTATTCCTGCCGCTGCATCGGTAGCTTGTCCTTTGTCTTGGCGATCGATAATAGTAACCTCAGCTCCTAATTTACTTAGATGGTAAGCGGTCGAAGCCCCCAATATCCCTGCCCCGATTACAATTATCTTTTTCATGTCTATACCTTCTCCGTTGTTTCCTCTAATTCATCTTAAATAAGCAAAAATACTTCACTGACAATGAAATAATGATTCACAAATGCTAAACTCTTAGTGAACCGCGCACTCCTCTGGCAGCATAGTATGAATCTGCTCCATTATGGTAAACAAACACATGTCCATAACGATAATCACCAAATATTGCACCGCCGAGCTTTCTAATCTCAACAGGCGTTTTTAACCAGCTCGATGTTTTCGTATCGAATGGACCTAATGTTTGCAAATAGCGATACTCTTCCTCATTTAAAATATCGATTCCGATCTCATTTACAAAATCAATTGCACTGTTTTCAGGCTTATTTTGCTTTCTTGCTTCTAATGCCTGACGATCATAGCACAAACTTCGTCTCCCTCTCGGACTTTCTGCTGCACAATCGTAGAAAATATATTCTCTAGTCTCCTCGTCGTAAGCAACAACATCAGGCTCTCCACCTGTTGCTTCCATTTGCTGCAGTGACCACATTTTTTGCGGGTATTGCTCGAGTCTAGCTTTGACCTCCTCCCACTGTATTCCATTATGACGATGCATATTTTTAAAAAATCGAGTTTGTAATACTTCAAGCAATTGCTGAGTTTCCTCTTGTAATAATTCTCTTTTGTTATTAGACATATAGGTATACCTCCTTTTATTCGAACGCATTAACCCTATACATGTAGTTTTCCTACATATCATAACGCATTCCCTCAACAAATAGCTAATATTATTCCCTACAAATATACGATTATGCTCCAGAAATTGGTCAGCTAAAAGCAAATAGACCGCTTCTCAATAAAAAAGATTAGCGGTCTATTTAAAATCATTTGTCTTAGTCTGTCTCTCTTACGAATAATTCGCAAAAAGTAGTGTTCCCTTAATAATCTATTTCCCCCTCACTCAACCTTCACATAGGCATATGCTCTTACATACGTACCTGCAATTTCACCTTTCACCCTAAACATACCTGGCTTGCTTACTTGTGCAGCATCAATTTCCTTCCACTGTACCGCTGCCTCCTCTGTTAAGCCATCGCTAGTAGTTACGACGACTTTGGCTGGAAGGGCTGGCTTTTTACCTACTGCTGTTGTAAGCTGTACATCCTCTGCTTGAACGATAATCGGCTGATCATTAGTATGCAGGCGCATAATCGTAAGTGAATATGGCGGAAACTCATATTCGAAGGAAGCAGCCGCATGCTCGATTTGCTTTTGTTTAGGCACAATATTGCTATCATGTTCAAAAGAGTTTTCATCAGTTAATGCTGATGAGGCTAACTCAAATACGGTTGCGTTTGCTGCAATATAAGAGGCCCCATTGACATTTAACTTAGCCAACTGAGCATTTCCTGAGCTATTAACAACCTTTAAGATGATATCTCCTGTTTCCTTATCGACTGAAGCCGAGCTATACAGCGGCCCAGGCGTAATTCCTTCATCAAGCTCAAATAGCAATTGCTCATCCATATAGGCTTCAATCCGAGAACCATGCACTACAATTTTAATCTTATACGTTTTATTACTTGCAATTCCTTGATTAATAACTGGTGTAACAATACCTCTTGAACCATTCGAAGCTTTTTCAATAACGATCCGTGTATTGCCCCAGCCCCCTATGTTAAGCCAGTAATAGTTATTGCTATCAGTAGCAGCAAAACCAATTAAAAAGCCTTCATTCCCGCTCTTCTTAACAGCATCTACCTCAAGAGTATAGTTACTCCAGCTCTGCCCGATGCCAAGCATATAACGCGTATCTTCTCGACTGCTTGTTTGCTTAAGTACACCATTCTCAAGGCTCCAGCTTTCACCGTTAACTGCTTTAAAATCATTTGCAGTCGCACTGTCTGAAAAATCATTACTATATAATATTGTGCCGTCATGCGCAGTTACCACCAGATTGTCATACTCAACCTGCGTTGCCCATGTTGCTAGGAAAACAGAGCCAGTAATAGACTTCACTGTTTCGCTGCGTTTGATTGCCGTAATTGGCAGCGTCTGATCACCTTGATGATTCATAAACAGCTTCTGCACATAATAATTTGGCGTTTTTAAGGTTCGATATTGATCAAACCAAATCATATCAGGGGTCCATTGTGTAAAGCGGGAAGGCTGACGACTAAATAATGGCGCATATGAAGCCATCTCAACAATATCCGCATTGCGCTCCAGGCCCGTCATAAAGGCAGCCTCCGTTAATGCAGACTCCATATTGTTCCGCTTACCAACGCCATGCGATGCATATTCACCCACAAATACTTTTGCCCCGCTTCGACTAAAATCATCATAGCGGTTCACATTTTCTAACATCCATGAAGGTGACTGATACATATGCTCATCTACTAAATCTGCAGGATAATGGTTACGCGCTAGCCAGTTATAAGCATCACTATATGCTCCGTCATTCGGGAAGGCGCCTGAGCTGAAAATTAGCTTTATTTCTGGATGCTTTGCTTTGATCGCATCGTAGAACATTTTATAGCGCTCATAATATTTTTCACCCCACAGCTCATTGCCAATCCCTAAATATTTCAAATGAAATGGTTCAGGATGACCGTTCGCTGCGCGAATGGCCCCCCATTTTGTTGTAATATCGCCATTGGCATATTCAATTAAATTTAAGGCGCTGTCTATATAAGGCTGCAGCTCATTTAATGGCACAGTTTCAGGATTTGATGTACAGGATTCGATCCCTATAAAAATAACAGGCAGCGGCTCTGCACCGAGATCCTCTGCAAATTGGAAATATTCCCCGTAGCCTAAGCCAAACGATTGGTAGTAATTGTTTGCCCACTGATTGCGCTGAGTTTCTCGCGCAGCAACATCACCGATCGTATTTTCCCAGCGATAATGATTGTCCAGCGCCCCGCCTTCAACAATACAACCGCCAGGGAAACGCAAGAAGCCAGGCTCCATATCATCTAACAGTTCCGCTAAATCATAGCGCAAGCCATTGCTCCGATTGTTCCAAACTTTTTGCGGAAACAAGGAAACCATATCCAATGAAATTGTCGCCGGCTCATGGACTAACAGCACAAACTGAGCATTATAATCCGTACTACTAGCAGTGATTAAACATTGATGCTTTTGCCAATCCTTTGTAATTCCATCAACATTGCAGCTGCCATAATCTTTGCCTTCTGCACTGCGAAGAGCTGCGGTAATCGGCTGTGAAAGCTTACTGTCACTTTTTGCGTATAGGGAAAACTCATAAACTTCTCCGACTTCAACCGCAATGCCTGAGTAACCAGCATTGGAAAGCCCGACCCCATCTCCTGCATCTGTAACCGACAATTCTACATATTTATGATTGTTCTCATTCAGCGGCTTCTCGCTTAAAACTTTAATGGTGCCTTTACCCCCGCCAAGCTCCTCCAGCTTCCAACCATATAGCGGTACATTAAATTCAAAGGAGCGATTTTGTAAAAGCTCTGCATACAAGCCGCCATCTCCAGCATAGTTAATATCCTCATAAAATAAACCGAACATTGTTGGGCTAATATCATGTTTAGGGTTTGCTGCGTCTATATTCATTTCATAGGCAACAGCACCTTCTGCCCAAATCGTTAGCTGGAATTCTTTCGTATCGGTCACATTGTCTTTGCTTAGTGTTGCTACTAAAGTTACTTTCGCATCTGCTTCATCCTTTAATGGACGAGTAACCTTTCCTTCGTTGCTTACGTAAGCTTCATTGGAGGATTGCCAGCTTATCGAGGTTCCTAATGGACCATTAGTCGGTAATATAAGATCGTTTGTTACTTCTAATAGATTTACTCCGAGATCAAGCCAAGCTTTATCTAAGGCAATTGCTTCTGCCGCATTCATCGTTTCGCTCATAATTTGTTTAAGCTCAAGTTCACTTAGCGCTCGCTTATACATGCGATAATCATCAATCTGCCCAACAAAATTCGGATCAGAAGTGAATTGCGATTTACCGATATAATTAGCTGTTGTTGCCCCTAATTGATCTGGCGTAATCGTCAAATTCGTATTTTTAAGTACCTCCATCCCGTTGACATAAACAATCGCAGTCTTATCCTCAATCGTTACAGCGATATGCTGCCACTCGTCTGTTGTTGTAAAAGGAACACCGGCTAGCGACTGCACTGTATCGCCTAGCCGCATTTCAAATAATACGGAAGAACCATTATTTAGTGTTAAAAACATATAATTCGTAGTCGAGCTGCCAATATCAAAAACTCTTGCCCAAACTGGCAGCGACGAAGGCTTAACCCATGCAGCAATCGTCATCGCCTGTTGCTCTGCTGCAATCCCATTCGGCAGCTTTATATAGCCTCCGTTCAATTGGAGCGCTCCGCCTTCTCGTCCCTCCTCATAAGCAGCGGAGCCTACAATAAAACCATCATTACCATTTCCACTTTGATCAACTACTGTCGTACCTTCTCCTTCATTAAAGTTATAATGTAATATTAAATCCTCTTGAAAGCTTACATTAACAATGCCCGCATCTGGTTGTGTAATAGTTTGATGAACGCTTGATGCAGTGTTAACCTCGCTATCCCCATTATCTTTACCAGTAAATAACCAATAGAGCAGCCCTATCATTAATAAAACGATTACTAATAATAGCGTGATAAAAATATACCGCTCTTTTCTAAATTTCATCATATTCCCCCTCCATGCTACAATTGAATACGTTTTCATTTTAGGTTTTTGTTAATTTAATCATTAATAATTAATATCTTTATTAAATTCTACTATGGTTATTGTTAGAAATCAATCAATAAAAAAAGAGAGAATCTGTTTCCAGACCTCTCTAATCTCCCCTATCTACACGCTAACATCTCGCTTTGCAAATACGCTAAAGGCGATAACATGAAAAACAATAAAATAGACAGAAAGAACAATAACGGAAAACTGTAATGTCATTCCAGGCAACGGGGAACTTCCATTAAAATAAGGCGATAAATCTGTATTAGCAAACAAAATATATTTAGCCCATTCATATTTAGCAACTAGCCTCATCAGTACCTCGCCTAGCATTAATAGCAAGACAGAAATCGTAGTAGCTAAAGAGCTGCTGCGTAATACGGCAGACAACATAAAGGCAAGCGTAAAAATTATCAGTGATCTAATTCCTTCCGTTAAATAAACACGAAGTGTATCTAGCGCCATTGAGCTTTCCTGAACGATGCCATTCTTAACAACTAAATTAGTTGCAGCAAAACTATCAAAACCATAAATTACGCCCCCGATAATCAGCGAGCAAACAAGCAAAATAATGAAATTTAGAGCAGCAAAGAGCAATAATGCAATATACTTGGAGAATAATATTTTTATTCGAGACGCAGGGCGAATTAAGAGAAGTTTCACTGTGCCCCAACTAAATTCTGAAGCAACGATATCAGATGCTACCATAATAATAAAAACAGTAGCGATATAAATAATAAACGTCCATTCATTAACAATTATCCACAAAGATCCATCAGGGGCAATATCATGCTCTAATCTGTAGTTTTTCATTAAGATCGCATCATTAATGTTTTGCTTGTCTTGTTTACTTAACTCATCAGCATATTCGGTTAACTGGGCTTCATATGAGGCTGGGACAAAATAACCCAGCCTCTTAAATATTTATCAATAGTGAAGGATGGTGATTATACAAAAAACAGTAACAGAAAAGAAGAAAATTAAATGAGATTACTTTATGATTAAAAACCGATTAGATTATGAAAGTGAAACCCACTGGCCGCATTGTCGCGCAGATTGCTCTTCCGCTTCAATAATTTTTAGCGTCACATAGGCGCTTTCTGGAGCACTAGTTTCAATCTTTTCATCTTTTTCGATTTTTTCAATCATATAAACGAGCTCACGGTAATATCCATCGTCGCTTGGCAATTCAGGCACAAAACCTGCTCCGTCGTTAGGATTTACTTTAAGCTGACCATTTTTCAAAACGATATTACCTTTTTCAAAATTAACGCGGAATGTCATTTCGAAGCCATGATCTCCTTCTAACGTCCAGTCAGATTGTGCATTGACAACTTTACCGTCCGCATAGTAGTAATTTGTAGATACGATGTCAAAGCCCCCGCCTTGAGAAACAACATTTTTACCAAGCGTAGATACTCGCTCAGGAGTGCCAAATAGCCAGTTAATCATATCTGTGTCATGGATATGCATATCCATTAAGTTACCACCGCTTAATTCAGCATTCATAAACCAGCCTTTAGGCGCTTCTGAACCACGGAAGAAATAGGCGCCAGTTACTTTACCGAATGTTTGGTTATCAATAGTTTCTTTTAAGTATTCATAGAAAGGCCAGAAGCGTAAGCATTGACCGATTAACAGTTTTTTGCCTGATTTTTCTGCAGCTTCAATCATACGTTTTACACCTTCCGATGTTCTTGCTGCTGGCTTTTCACAGATTACATGATAGCCGCGTTCAAGCAAGTCGCAAGTTAAATCGGCATGCAGCGGAGTTGGCAGAGTAATATCAATTAAGTCTAGTTCTTCATTGGCTAGCATATCCTCGATTTGCTCATACAAATGATAATTGCTAAGATCATAAATTTCTTTACCAGTAGCCATATTGCCGTTAGCTTTCGCATTTTTCAATGTTTCAATTGCAATATCGCATACTGCTACTAGCTTAACTTGTTTTCCTTCGCTCATTAAACGCTCGTAGTTGTCAAAATGCATGCGTCCCATAAATCCGAATCCAATTAATCCAACCTTTAACATGTTAGTGCCTCCGTCTTTTCTCTAAAATAATTAATTAATTCTCTTCTATCTCTAGCAAAATTATCTACCTAAAATCGCATCCATCGCTTTAGAAGCGTTATAAATAATTGTATTGCCATAATGTTTGTAGCCTGGAATCATTTCTGCAGTAACATAGTTGTTATAGCCGATTTTTTCTAGCTCTTGTACTACAACTGGATAGTTCACATCACCAGCAAGCAAATCTACGAATCCATGCAAGCCGCCTGCCTCACGACGGTAATCTTTAAAGTGAACCTTTTTAATGCGAGAGCCTAAAATTTGAATCCAATGCTCTGGATAACCATTGTAAACTACATTCCCTACATCAAAATAAGAACCTACAAATTCGGAATTTACTGTATCAATAAATTGCTTCATTTCTAGCGGGGATACTAAAAACTTGTTCCAAACATTTTCAAGTGCGATGCTTACCCCATAGCCTTTGGCATCCACAGCTAACTCTTGAATTGCTGCAAGGGCACGCTCATAAGCTACCTCATAGTTGACTACTTCGCTATTCGGAATAAAATCTACTCCTACAGCACCTGGAATAACTAGAATTGCATCTACCCCAAGAATGGATGCAAACTCAAGCTGTTTCTTACAAACATCTTTAGCTTTTTGGCGAGTTTCAGCATGTTCACTTGTCATTGGATAATCCCAATAAATTCCTGTTGCAAGTCCAGCCACTTCAAGCCCTGCATCTTCGACACGAGCTTTAATTTCAGCAATTTCTTTTTCAGTAGATTGTAAACCTAGCTCACCGCTGCCGTTTAGTGACAACTCAATCCCCTCAAAGCCTGCATCTTTTGCTATTTTAATTGCTTCTGAAATAGTTGTTCCTTCTGCAAATGACCAAATATTAATGCCTTTTTTCATTTATTATCACCTCATTATGATTGTAAAAGCAGAGTTCCAAAGCGCTGTGGCAAATGATATTGCACTGCTCCTGTCGGACTCCATGCTTGATATTCACGTGTGCCGTCTCGTTTTTCATCAATACGATAAAAATTCACCTTAAATTGCTGTCCTTGCGTAAACGGCTGCTGAAAGTTTTCGGCGTAAATACCAACGTAGTAGGTATAGCAACCTTCATTTACCTTGACCACATCTGTTTGCAAATGAACAGCATCCCATTCCAGTTCTGTTGCTAAAATTTTTCCGGCCCCATCATTATGTATCATTGCATCAAACACAATATTGTTAGGGCTAACCTCCAGCTCGATATAACGTTTACCAGTGCCAAGCTCATCAATAAAGATTTCAATAACATCCTGTTCATATAACGGGTCATCATGCTGAGTAAAATCAGAAACAATGTAATCGTCCAAACAGACAAACTGAAAGAATAACATCTCCTCTGTCCAAAAAGAGCGAACATTGGTTGTTTCAGACAAGCGACTTCCTGTTACAGTATCGACTAGCTCCACTGCAGGAATTTGCTCCCAAGGGAAGTCAGTAATTCGCTTAGCACGATACTCCTTGGATAAATACGTACTGGAATATAGCTTATTCTCGATAATTACTAACCACCTTTCTACTGCTCTTTCGCTGTTTATGTTAAAATTATAATCAACTAACACTTTTTTTTATTTAGATTCATCAGAAATAAAGTGGACAATCCCGACATTTTTTAAGGAGAATTCTAGCATGCTGCAAATTCCATTCAAACAATGGTCTCCAAGCATACATTATGCACAAACACAAACGCTCGAACGGCAAAAATTAAATAGAAGAAGACTATATGATTGTGAGCTCCTCTACGTTAGCAAAGGTGAGGCTGCAACGATAATGGAGAACCAAGTTTATCACTTACATGAGGGTAATCTTATCTTCTTAGCTCCGGGTGTTTATCACCAAAATGAAGTGCTAACTGAGCAAGCTTCCTTTATTGGTATACATTTTAGTTTTTTGGATAATTCCGACATTATTACCGAGGAAGATATGATAGTCAATGAACAGGATGTACAGGAACATAAATTTTCGGCAGAACTTATACAAGCACCATTCGCTAAGCTGTCTGCAGATCCGCTCTATCGACCTACGCATTCCTGTGTAAAGCTTATGGAGGATTTAGTGCATGAGTTTAATCATCGAGCACCTGGTTATGAGCTCATTTGCAAAGGATATATGCTGCAAATTTTAACGTTATTGCTGCGCTCGCAATTTACGAAGCGATTAGAGGAAAAATCCGTCCATAGTGTTGCAATTCGTAAAATTATTAAAGATATTCAGGATAATCCTGCTTATCGCTGGACGAATAAACAATTTGCTAAAGAAATGAACGTAAATGAAGATTATATGGCAAAACTTTTTAAGTTATTTGTCGGTGTAAAGCCTAGTGTCTATATCGCTGAAACTCGCCATCATCTAGCAAGAAAGCTGCTAAGAGAAACAAATCTTTCGATCGAAATTATTGGGGAAAAGGTAGGATATGACGATCCTCATTATTTTAGTCGTATTTTCCGCAAATATGAGGGAATATCGCCGCGCGAATACCGTAAACTATCGCGAGTGTTATAGGAAAAGCTGTTTTGGGGTAAATTAAATCCGAAGGTATGACTTTATATTTGCAGTACCTTCGGATTTAATTTGTTTTTTAGTATTAGCGTAATGGCTCTGTTACCATTTTTCCCATATCTTCTAATAAATTTTCAATGTCCTGAGCCATGTTACGAATTGGATGGCCGTCCATTGGAATAATCTCGCCTTTAATTTGGCGAATTCGTTCGTGCAATTCTGCATCGCTTGTTACATGCACATCATATCCTGAATAGTTCGCTTGCAAAGTCTTTTTTATCTTTTTTTCGATTTCTGCTGCATTACGATTGTCCGTAACATCAAGTCCAACTACAATATCATTTCCATTAACAAATACCGTTGCATCGTCGACTCCGTTAATTTTCTTAACTTGTTGTAATAGTCGCTCCTGCTGTTTATCAATATCTCTTGCATTCAACATACTGTCGTTACGAATCTTATCATTTGCATCATTATTACTCGAGTCACGGTTACGATTGAGATTTTGATCAAATAAATGGTTCATACGGTCAGTCGACTGACTTCTAACCCCATTTATTTCCCTAGCTGTATCGTTGTCTTCTCTACCGCAAGCGGTCATACTGGCAATTAATGCAGCGCCTATTGCTAATACTGCAACACGTTTGTACATCATATATGTCTCACCTCCAACATATATCATGCACAATAATTTTGCTTTTAAAGCTGGTGTATCTTCTCAATTTTAAGTTTTTATTATTTGTTAGCTAAAAATTCATCAAGTTGACGTTGGTATTCAGCAACATATTCATCAATGCCAGCTTTTTTCAAGGCAGCAATTGCATTAGCATATCCTTCTTCATACTTCACAAAGCCTGTACGTAATGCTGCTATTTCTTTACCTGCAACTTCAGTTAATGCTGTTTCGATTTGCTTTACATTTTCATTATTAAACTTAAAGCCTAAAGATTCAGATACTTTTGCATCTTTATCCCAGTCTAGGTAATTATCAATATCAGCTTGCTCAATATTTGGAGCAAACATTTGATAGTTCAAATTTCTAAACATCCACTCATAGAAGAAGTCATTAGATGACAGCTTGTTAATACGTCCATCCACAATCTCATAGTCTTTACCTTCTGCGCCATATAGGGCAAATAAGTAGTTTTCTTCAGATCCATACAGCCAGTTAAGGAATTTCATCGCACCTGCAGGATTTTTAGCTGAATATGGAATTACCAACACTTCACCGCCAGTAGCTGTGATATAACGAGGTTTTTCATCAGCTAGAAGATAGGATTTCAAGACAGCATTAGGAGCTGCTGATTTAACCGTACTAATGATTTCCATTTCTTTTCCAACTGAACCTTCAACCCATAAGTACAAACCAGTCTGCATACGAGAGTCGCGTTCGTTATATTTAATTGTTAAATCTTCTGTATACAGGCCTTCGTCATACATTTTGTTATTAAACTTCACCAGCTCCTGGAACGCTTCTGTTTCATAATAGCTGTATGCTTTTTTCGTTTCTTCGCCAAATACAACAAGATCCTCTGGACTAATAAAGTTGTATTGCTCATCCGCATAATAACGAGTAAGCGGCTTAAAGACTGGATCAGCTGGACCTTTCATTTCAGGGAATTGCTCTGCGGCGCGCTTCGCGAATTCATACAAATCATCTGTTTCTTTGATTTCCGTCATACCGACTGCTTCAAGAATATCTTGACGTACAGTTACCAATTGGTACATAGCCGAGGATGGAGCATATGCAGAAGGAATACCATAAAGTGTGCCATCTACTTTACCGCCCTCTAATTGCGATTCTGGCAATACCTTTAGCAGATTTTGGCCGTATTCATTAAGTAAATCATCTATAGGTTGTGCTTGCTTATTGTTTACGATTTTAGCTAGATCTGCAAGACCATCCCAATATAAATCAATCGGCTCTGATGCAGCAAGCATTATTTCTTTGTTTTCCCAATATTGAGACCAAGGAACAAAAGTGAGTTCAATTTTGAGGCCTAGCTCACTTGCCATTTTTTCAGCAAACTCATTATCTAAAAATTGTGTAAATCGTTCACTAGGTTCACCAGGATACAGAATGTTAACAGTTTCTAACTTACCTGAGTTTGAGCCACCGCTACTGCCTGTGTCATTTTTACTTCCACAACCAGCAAGCAACGACGTTGAGATAGCTGCTACAGCAAGTACATTCAACCACTTTTTCATATTGATTCCTCCATTTTTCATTTTGTTTATATTAATCCTTGCTGGATTAATTATTTAGTCTCCTATTCCTTTACTGCACCTGCCATAACCCCTTGTACAAAGTACTTTTGTACAAAAGGATATAGAAACATAATTGGACCAATTGTAATCATCGTAACTGCCATTTTTACCGTTTCTGCTGGTAATGTAAGACTTGATGCAGCACCGGAAGGAACACGTCCTGAGCTAATCGCATTTACATTCGATAGAATATTAAATAGATAGTATTGCAGCGGAAATAGATCTTTGTCGTTAACGAAGATGAGCGCATGCCACCAATCGTTCCAATACGTTAGTGCATACATTAGACCTACCGTCAACATCCCTGTCTTGCAAAGCGGTAAAGCAATCCTCCAATAAATCGTGAAATAATTTGCACCATCAATTTCTGCTGCTTCAAACAGTGCTGGTGATATATTGGAAAAATAAGTTCGCATGAGGAACATATTCCAAACGCTAAACATCATTGGCAAAATTAGTGCCCATATCGTATTTTTTAATCCAAATACGTTAACACAAACGATGTACCAAGGAATTAATCCCGCTGAAAAAATAATTGTAAAGTTACTAAAAAACGCTAAATAATTGCGATATTTCAGACTTTTTATCGATAGAGCAAATGCCATCATACTAGTAACTAACAGAGAAGCAAGTGTGCCGAATACCGTAATAAAGATTGTTACGCCATATGACCTTAAAATACTAGAACCACTATGAATGAAAATATAACGATACGTATCTAGCGTAAAAGCTTGCGGTATAATAGAGTAACCATTTCTTGCTACTTCGCTCTCAGCTGACAGGGATACGCTGATAACTAAAAGCAAGGGATACAGGCATGCAAGAGCGAATATTCCTATAAATAAATAAGCAAACCACGTAACAGCACGATCACCTAATGGAACTTTTTGCGCATGTGCATGTGTCATTAGAATAATCCCTCCCCGTCATTGAATTTCTTAGCTGCTCTATTAGCTATCGTAATTAAAATTAACCCCATTACCGATTGGAACAAGCCTACGGCTGTAGCATACGAGAAGCCTAATGTGCGCATAGATTGATAGACATATGTATCAATGACCGACACATCCTCGATTAGCACCGGGTTATTACCAATTAATCCGTAAATCATTCCAAAATCACCATAGAAAATGCGACCTACATCTAGTAATACAAGGACAACAATTGTCGGTTTCAGCATCGGAACTGTTAAACGCATAATTTGTTGGAATCTGCTCGCACCGTCAACTTTAGCTGCTTCATATAAGCTACTATCGAAATTTGACATTGCAGCCATATAAATAATTGAACTATAACCGCTCCACTTCCATACGTTTGAAATAATAACGATTGCCTTCCAATATTTTGGCTCTGAGTACCAGCGAATGGGTTCTAATCCTAATGCCTCAAACAAATTGTTGACAATCCCTACATCGGAGGAGAAAAAACCGTAAAGAATAGCTCCTACAACAACCCATGAAATAAAGTATGGAAAAAACATCATACTTTGTGTAATGCTTTTATATTTTTTAATTGCAATTTCATATAAGCAAATCGAAATGGTAACAGGAATAAGGACGCCTAAAATAATACTGAACGTATTAATAAACAGCGTATTGTAGATGACCTTCCAACCCATACTGCTCTCAAAGAAAAACTTAAATTGTTGCAAACCAACAAATTTACTTCCAAAAATTCCATCTACTACATTGAAATCTGTAAAAGCCATATACACTCCGCCAAACGGAATATAGCAAAACATAATTAGCAAAATTAGAGCGGGCACACACATGAGATAAAGCAGCCAATGCTTTCTCATTTCATAGACGAACCCTTTTTTCATTGGGATATCTGATGTTTTTTGTAGAGAGCTCATTAATTCTCCTCCCTTCTTGATTTATGATTTGCTGTAAATCTTCTCTAGCAGCTCTGCTTTCAGTTGATCAATATCAATAATTTGTCCAGTCACTCTCGCTTGCTCAGCTGCATAAGCCATAATATGACTTTCTACAGATTGATTAATTGAAGAACGACTATCAGCTGCATCGGAATTACTAATATTTTTTAGGAAATCCTCCATTAAACCAGTGTCGCCGCCATTATGTCCTCCAATGACTGTTCTTGGATGAATGACACGTTGCTCATACTTCTGATCAATATTTGAGACAAATTTGGTCACTTCAATTACATTTAAGCTGTCGTCTCCACGGATTTCGCCATGCTCGCACATTATTTTTATCGTGCGACACATTTTGTTCGTAAATCCGCTT
Organism: Paenibacillus sp. plas6; assembly: GCF_057221655.1. Classification (NCBI taxonomy): domain Bacteria; kingdom Bacillati; phylum Bacillota; class Bacilli; order Caryophanales; family Paenibacillaceae; genus Paenibacillus; species Paenibacillus sp. plas6. Next base: position 1,185,538 of record NZ_CM170151.1, read on the forward strand.
AAGTTAAATGTGACAGTCACACCGTTTTTAAACTCAATAATTGATACTTGGTGATCGCATACATCATTGCCTGCACGGAAAACGCAACGACCATATTGATTATGTTTTAGCGCTTCAAGTAAGCCTTCTTCAGATTGATCAACCGAAACGGCTGCCGCTGGCCAATTTCCGCGAATTTCTAAATATGTTTTGCGAACATCAAAGCGACAGCTATCCGCAACTTTACACTCTAAACAACGTTCTGCACTTCCTTCTGGAGCATTTTCCTCTTTGAAATAAGTGAGATCTCCGTAAGAAGCTATTCGTTTCGCTTCACTGCCTACTAGCCAAGCTAAAATATCCATGTCATGACAAGACTTCTGCATAATAATCGGACTAGATAATTCACTTTTTCCCCAATTTCCGCGTACAAAAGAGTGAGCCATATGATAGTTACCGATGTTTTCGTTATGCTGAATTGTAACGACTTTACCTAGCTCATTGCTGTCAATAATCTTTTTAATTTCGGCAAAAAAGTTTGTATAACGCAACACATGACATACAATAACTTTTCTACCAAGCTTATTTGCTTTCTCTTGAATTTCAAGGCATTCCTGTGGACTAGGTGAAATCGGTTTCTCTAATAAGATGTCATAGCCAAGGTCTAAAGCTTTCATCGTTTGTTCATAGTGATCAAGATCCATCGAGGAAATGATCAAGGCATCGCTTAACTTTCCTTGACTAAAAAAATCATCGACATTCGTAAATACTCTATCCGCTGGAACACCTAATTTCTCAACAGCGTCTTTTCTTCTTCCTTCATGAGGCTCAACCACCGCTGCTATTTCCGCTTTATTCGCTGCATAATTTGCATAAATCATTCCACGTTGTCCTGCTCCAATTAACGATATCTTCACAATGTTCCCTCCAGCTGTTGTTTATTTTCATCAGTACTCTGCACATTTGTGTCAGGAAAAAGTTATATTTCAGTCAACAAACCTAACATCAATAGATAGCACTTGTCCAATTGGTTTCAACCATTAAAACGTTTGCTTCTTTATTATTCAAGATGACTATCTACTACGCTTCGGAAATGATTGATATCTTCTTCAGTAATGTAAGTGATGTCTCCAATCTGCTCAACTTCTTCTCGCAAGAAAATCATACTTAGCTGATTAAAACGACCACCCTGTTTCATATACTCTAGCGCTGCCTTTTGCAGCGAAGAATTTAATGGTACATTATCTTTAAGTGGATCTACTGTTCTGCTGCCATATAGCTCATAACGAAGCATTTGATCCCCATCACTTGTTGGATAGTTATAAAATTGACGCTGTACTTTTACAATATTGCTGCTTTCACTATTGAGCACTAGGGATAGACGCGTATCATATAACCAACTTGAGCTCCAAAAACCTTTAATGTTCATTTCAGGATAATATTTATCAAAAAATTGTAAGGCTAACGTCATTGAAGACTTTAACCGTTCAGGCGTATAACCGGGACCTGCTGGAATATGGAGCGCGATAAGGGTATCTCCTTGTTTTAATGCCGGTTGCCATTGCTTCGTGTCAATCGTTATCGGCACTTGCTCAATAAATCCCATTGGATTAATGCGATGCGCTGTAATCTCGCCTTCTTGCTCAACCCATGTCGTTGTAAAGGCTTGCAAATCGAATACACCGTTAATCCCATTCATTTGACCGTCGCGACGAAATTGCTCACCGGCATGCTTAAGCGCGATTACTTTATTGGACTCAATATTGCGATACATCGTAAATGTATCCTCATACACATGCGGAATAAATAAGAAACGATCTAATAAAAAGATGGAACATGTATAAAAATTTAAATCCCAAGGAAAATCGTGCACCTTATAATCACTGTTATTTAGTATTTTTTCAAATTGTGCACGTAGTGGTCGATGAGGTATGTGCTCATAGTATTCTTTTGGAATTCCACGAAGCTTAGCTTGCTCTATACTTAGCTTAATGCAAGCTAGTAGAATAATGAAGGAATATAATTCCCCATAATTGTTCATGCATTTAGGAGTCATGCTGTTATAAGGAATCGGGTCGAAGCTATTGCGTGCCTTGCATAGCTGCTTTAAAAGAAATCTGCTAAAACGAAACAGCAACTCATCTTGCTCAATTTCTTCAGCTGCTGCAAAAAAATCATTTTTCAATGTACTAGAAATTTGATATTGCTCTAGAATCTCATTGAGAAATTGTCGACAAATTAAATTCGTAACAGGCTGGTCAACATATTGTTCATATCTTTCAGCTAAACCTTCAGGAATGTAGTCGAATTTGCAATGATCTACTAGGGCTTGAAACTCAATTGTTTTCACTTACAATCCCCCCAATTGTGCTAGTTATTGTTACGTTTTTTTTCATAATAAGCCAATAATAGCAAACTAAAACTCAACGAAACAAGATTATAATACTTTTATGAAACATAGATATTTCCACGTAACATCATTGGTTAGCAAATCAAATTAAATGGATCTGTTCCACTCTAGGAGGTTGAACGTTATGAGTACGATAAGAGATGTAGCAAAATTAGCTAACGTTTCTATAGCTACTGTTTCTCGCGTTTTAAATAACGATACTCAATATAAAATTACAGAGGAAACTCGCAACAGAGTTTGGCAGGCAGTTGAACAATTAAATTATTCAATTAATCGGAAGCAGAAACGGCAAACTCGCGCCGTAAAGGAACAGCCAGTGGCAACAACAACAAAAATCGGCTGCGTTTTAAGTGTGACAAAAAATAAATATAATGATCCTTACTTTATGTCGATTTTGACTGGAGCTGAAGAAAGATTAGCAAGCAAAGGGTATAGCATATCGTTTATTCGCACTGGTCCTGAGCTAGAGGATCCAAAAATATTGCAGCAGACCTTTAGCGAACAAGTGGATGGCTTAATATTAATGGAAACTCTTCCTCCTGATATTTTTAATTATATAAGGACTCAAGTTCCATATATTATCGGCATCGATACTGATAGTCTGGAAATTGATAATGTAGGTTATGATCACCATCGTGTTTCTTCCTTGGCAGTTAATCATTTAATCGAAAAGGGCCATACTAAAATTGGCTATATTGGTGGAAGGGGCAGTAAAAAATCAATTAAAGAGAGCAGTCGTTATCATGGTTACGTTTCTACGTTACATGAGGCCGGATTAGAGGTAAACAGTGAATGGACAGTTGACTGTCAGTGGGATGAGAAGCTATGTATTGAATTAGTTACGGCGCTTTGCAAAAATAAAAATCTTCCTACTGCTTTTTATGTCGCAAGTGATTTAATGGCCATCGCAGCGCTAAACGCCTTATATAGCAATGGCTTAAAGGTTCCTGATGACATCGCTGTTGTTGGAATGTCAAACATTGAAATGTCTAGCTATTCTAATCCGCCATTAACAACAATTGATGTACCAACTGAGCAAATTGGCATGGTGGCAGCTGATCTGTTAATTGATCGGATTATGGGAAATACATTATTGCCTAAACGTGTTATTTTACCTACACAGCTCGTAGTGAGAAGTTCAACTTAATGCTTCAAATGTAAATGTATTGCAGCGCTTCAGAATAGATAGTTCTTACCATGTCTTTCACTAGAACTATCTATTCTTTTTTTGTATTTTGTTATAACAACCCGCTTTCTTTTCCTTTACTTTTGTCTTTTCCTATTTTCTCTACCCCAAAATAATTAATTTCTCTTCTCATTGTTAATAGTTTGTTAATATTTTCGTTAGAAATCCTCAACAACCATTTTTTATACTTACATTAAGCCAAAAAAATAAGTTTAATGATAAGGAGTGCAAATAAATGAAACTAACTTTCAAAGTTAAAACTTTTGTTGCATTAGGGATTGGTGCTAGCTTATTTTTTTCAACCGCCTTTGCCGACATGCTGTTAAGTTCAGGCTATGAAAAAATTAAAAAATCATTAAAGTATACTACTGAGCAACTAGCGAGCGGTCTTGATAGTTTTACGATGGAAGGAACTTATCAAATCAGTGTCGATGATCAAAAGCTAGCATATGAGTATTCTAAAGAAAAATATGATCTAAAAAACTTAAAACAAGAGACTTACGGCATTAATGAAACTTACTATGAATCTAATACATATGAGCATTATTACTACCGCGATCAGAATCAATCCGTTTGGAAAGATTATGATGAAAATAAATTGTATGTAACTCCGTTCAGCGATGATCATTTTGAGAAATATCCTTATGACAAAGTTCATTTTGAAAATCCTTTTGCCGAAGAAGGAGCAGTCGAGTTTGAAAAAATTGTTGATGCAGTTGTCGGCAATTTGCAGGATGTTGTCATTGTTGAATCAACGAATGAAGGCGGTTATGAATATAGCGGCTCTCTAAACGAGGCACAGATTCCATCTATAATCAATGCCATTTCTTCCTACCTTGCGAAGCAACATTATAATGACATGTTAAGATATAGTAGAAGCAATACTAATCAATTTCCTACATTAGCTACCGATATTTCAATCGATTCTGTTACTGGTCAAGTGATAGAAAATGATCAAGGTCTAGTTACAAATATTAACGCTAATCTATCGTTTAGCGGAAACGATGAGCAAGGTGTTTCTCATACTGTTGAAGTAAATGTCGAATTACTCCTTTACGATATCAATTCGACTGTCGTTGAATTACCAGACTTAACAGATGCGATTGTTCAAACTGAGAATTATTCTATTGTAAATATGCTGACCCAAGAAAGCAGCGTAGGTACTTATAGTAACAATATCGTAATCGAAAAAGATGGAAAGATTATTAAAATTGGTGAGCGTCAGCTAAATATTGAAGCAATCTCTAAGGACATTATCAAAGGCAGTATGAAGGAAATCTTGTATGAAGGCTACGAGAATGAGTACAACCCGCTTCAATTAACATTTACAAGCATTGAAGTTATCGATAATATTGCTATTATTCATTATCTCGATAACAATGGCAATGAAAATACCGCTATCGCACGTATGCCTTATCTTGATACGATTGAATTTGAACCAGATGTATTTTTTAGATCCTACGAGGATGGCGGTTATAGCTACTCATCAACACCATTGCAACACTTCAACATTAACTTTACAAAAACAATAGAATAGGCTGATTGAGGTAGACTAGTCACTGTTACTAGTCTACCTTAGTTGCGATATAGGAGGTACAACGAAACGATGGATATAGCAATTCAATTTGATCATTTAACTAAACTTTATGATAATGGTCGAGGCATCGATGATCTTAATCTTACGGTAAAGCAAGGAGAAATTTTCGGATTTTTAGGACCAAACGGAGCCGGGAAAACAACAGTAATGAAGCTAATGACAGGCATCATTCAACCGAGCTTTGGCGATGTATCGATCTTTGGGGCAAGCGTTCAGGAGCAGTTTGTGGAAGCAATGTCGCATGTAGGCTGCTTAATCGAAACTGCAGAATCATTTCAATATTTAACTGCCTACGAAAATTTAATGCTGTCAGCACGCTACTACGAGCATGTCGACGCAAAACGAATACATGAGTGCTTAGAGCTTACTGGTCTTAGTAAATATGCTCATGAAAAAACAAGAAAATTTTCGCTTGGCATGAAGCAACGGCTAGGTATTGCCAATGCGCTTTTATCTAACCCTAAGCTGCTTATTTTAGATGAGCCGTTAAATGGCTTAGACGTTCAAGGGATGCTTGATATGCGAAATCTTATCAAAACACTTTCAGAGGAGCATGGAATGACCTTTTTCATCTCAAGTCACTTGATTCATGATATTGAACTAACTTGTAATCGTGTGGGCATCGTATATAACTCCAGATTAATAAGTGCAGATACGACAGAGGACATCTTAAAAAACTTTTCTTCGTTAGAACATTACTTTATCAATGAGGTGGAACGAAATGGCCGGGTTGCAAGCTAATTATCTAAATGAGCTATATAAAATACGCAAAAAGAAAAAAATCGTAGCAGGCAGCATATTATCAATCCTAGCAGTATTAATTGGTCAAGTTTCTGTTACGATAATTAATCAAAGTCTTGGCTTACTTATTGTACGCAGCACAGAGCTGCCATTAATGATATTAAGTGTTATGATGTATAGTATTTTTCCATTATTTATTACTTTTTTAACTATTGATATGTTTAATAACGAGTATAATAGCAATACAATGAAGCTAATTATTACTAGACCTACCTCACGTTTTAGTATTTATACAGGAAAGCTTCTAGCATTATTTACTGTACTAGTAATTAATATCGTAATCGTTATGGTGCTGTCGCTCATTATTGGCATCCTTTTTAACTTTAGTTCGGTTACAATTAGCGGGATTGGACGAAGCATTATCGCTTATATGGTCAGCATATTACCTTTAACCGCGTTTGCGCTGTTTGTTGTCATTCTCGCCAACATTGTAAAAGGCGGAAATTCCGTGTTTTTCTTAACTGTTCTTTCTTTTATCGCCATGTATGTTATCGGTATTATATTCCATCAAACCTCTAGCTTCTTATTTACTTCCATGTTTGATTGGTTCCGTCTATGGATAAGTGAGGTTATTCAATGGTTTAAACTTTTACGAATGAGCTTAAGTATGATAGGATTTTGCATAATGTTATTTTGTATTGGCTATCTACTATTTGAACGTAAGGTGGTTTAATTGAAGCTAACGAAACGAATCCTGCAGTACCAGCTTATTTCGGTCATTGTTGCCCTTATTGCAGGAGCAATTGTTTACAGTGTCACTTTGTCAATTCTTACTCAATTATCGATAAAACCAGTATCCTCGAATATGATTAAGCAAAGTGTTGAGCGTCAGCAGCTACTCAATGAGCTGGCGCTGCAGCTTGATCAGAGAAGTCTTGAATCGATAAATAAGAGAGTTTTTCTTGATGCGGTGACAACCAATTTACGAAGTGTAAACGGCGAATATGTTTTGCTGCAATACGGAACAGTTCTTGATTCATCTATTGAATTATCTCGATCTGAAATAGTTGCAATAGAAAACTTAATTAAGCAAGAGAATGCTACAATTAAGCTTGGTAAGCAGACCTATTCACTAGACTCATTTCAGATTACAAGATCTCAGGCAACATTCGTTATGCTGCTGCCTGTTACAGATTTATCGATTGTTACGTGGCTGCCTATTACACTTTCACTACTGTCATTTCTAGCAATTTATATACTCATTAGCAGCTGGATTGCACGCACTGTCTCACGGGAAATTGTTAAGCCAATTGAACGGCTGCGGCAATCTGCCTTGCAAATAAGTGAAGGACAGCTAGATTCAATTATTACAGAAGACGGTACAGGGGAATTGCTTGAGTTATGTCGTGCCCTCGAGCAAATGAGAATTAAACTTAAAGAATCTGTTTATTTACAGCAAAAATTCGATGATAATCGGCGGTTTTTAATTTCTAGTATTTCCCATGATCTTCGGACGCCGGTAACCTCCATTAAAGGTTATATTGAAGGCATTATTGATGGAATCGCTAATACAGAAGAAAAGCAAAGACAGTATCTATTAACCGCTCATCGTAAAACGATTGTTTTAAACACGATGATTGATGATTTATTGCTATTTTCAAAGCTTGATATGAATCAAATGACGTTTGATTTATCAGAGATTAATCTTGTTCATTACATAGAAGATTGTATTCAAGAGCAACAGGCTCAATTTACAGAAAAAAATGTACAAGTCTCACTGCAGCTTGAAGCAGTTAAACACCATATTGTTAAACTTGATCCCGAACGTTTTATGCGAGTCCTGCAAAATATAATTGATAACGCCTTATTCTACAATGATAAGGATCAGAAAAAAATAGATTTTATGCTGCGCGAAACATTTTCTTCGCTTATATTAGAAATTAGAGATAATGGAAATGGAATGAAAGAAGAGGAAGCACAATATATCTTTGATCGTTTCTATCGTTCCGATACAGCGCGCAAAGTAGAATCAGGAAGTGGATTAGGTCTAGCCATTGCCAAACAAATTGTAGAAGCTCATCATGGCAATATATGGGCAAGAAGCCAGCTTGGCATCGGAACAAGTATTTACATATCCTTGCCTAAGCAACGGAAGGTGAACATAAATGCGTAAAAATGTACTAATTGTAGAAGATGATTTAGAAATAGCCGAACTGCAAAAAGATTATTTGCAAATTAATGATTTTAACGTTTCCATTGTAGATAGTGGACAAGCATGTATTGATTTACTAAAACAGCAAAACTTTGATCTCATTTTATTAGATATTATGCTGCCAGGAATTGATGGCTTTGAAGTTCTCTCCACCATCAGACAACATAACGACATTCCAGTTTTACTAATTAGCGCACGTGCCGAGGACATTTACAAAGTGAAAGGCTTAGGTCTCGGTGCAGACGATTATATTACGAAGCCGTTTAGTGCTGCTGAGCTAGTCGCAAGGGTAAAAGCGCATATTAGCAAATATGAACGTATTACTGAACGATTATCTCAGCAAATGAAAGATAGCCGCGACGAACTTAAACGCAATATTATTCAGGTTAGAGGCTTAACAATCGATACTGATGCACGCTTAGTGTATGTTAACGGCCAAGAGGTTACTCTTGCTAATAAAGAGTATGATTTGCTGCTTTTTCTCGTACAGAACGCTAATCGCGTATTTAATAAGGAAGAGCTGTTTGAGCGGATATGGGGAATGGATGCCTTCGGTGATACGACAACTGTAACCGTACATATCGCAAGAATTCGAGAAAAAATAGAACCAGCCCCAGGTAAACCTTCTTATATCGTTACCGTATGGGGGGCTGGTTATCGTTTTGTTGTGTAGCGATAAATTAAGATGCCGCCTCTAGGCGGCATCTTACATTGCTTACCTTGTTCCTTTATTTAAATTAGCTTTTGCTTAATACTTGATATTAGTCGATCTGCTTTAAATAAGTGATTAACTCCTTAAATCCGCCTTGCGGATAGGCTGAAATATCTTTCTCTTCTTTATTAATTAAACAATCTGTCACAAGAAAAACTTTCATTCCCAGCTGTGCAGCGACCATATCCTCATTTGCATTGTTACCTACCATTAAACATTGCTCTGGCTGACAGTCAATTTTCTCTAATATTTCAGTATAGTAGCTTAGATTTGGCTTGCAGAAAGAGGAATTTTCATAGGTTGTATAATAATCAAAATCCTCAGGTTCCAGTCCTGCAAGCTTAATTCGCGTTTCAGTAGCAATAGAAGGAAATACAGGATTAGTAGCAAGCACAAGTTTTATGCCTTTGCTGCGTACATAATGAACAGCTTCCTTAGCTAATGGATTAAAGCCGCAAAAAGCCGCTACTTGCTTAAAATCACTAGCATAAAATTCATCAAAATGAGGCTTATCTTCATGTACTCGATCCCCTAGCACTTCCGCAAATGCTTGCCAAAAGGCTTCCATATTTAACTTTTGTCCATCATTTTTAAACATCGCTTTAAGCCCAACATGAACGCCTTGGATTAATTCATCCGGCTTATAGCCAACACTAGCTAATTTATTAGCAAGCAATTTAAAATAACCTTTTACAAACATTTCCTCATCCATGGGAAGCAATGTACCATCCAGATCAAATAAAACAGCCTTAATACTCATTGAACGCCGCTCCTATTCTGTCCATTTAGTATAAAAATGAGATATTAACCAATCATACTTAAGCTTTGCGGTTGTTGCAACAGAAGTTAATAGATAGTTTATCACGTAAAGACTTACAATTTAAGCTGCAAAGCGATAGAATAGAGGTTAAGCATTATCATATATTATAGACAACAAGGAGGAGCAGGAGAAAAGTGAGCATTTATAACTATCTAGCTAAAAAACCAAATGGGGATATTGTTTCCATGCAAACGTATAAAGGTAAAGTGATGTTAATTGTGAACACTGCAAATAAATGCGGCTTTACCTATCAATTTGATGATTTACAACGTATGTATAATAAATATAAAGATAAAGGCTTTGTTGTGCTTGGTTTTCCTTGTAATCAATTTGGTCAACAAAACCCAGAAAATGGCGAAGAAACAGCTACTGTGTGCAGAACGACATTTGGCGTAGAGTTTCCAATGTATGACGTTATTGAAGTAAATGGAGAGTCGGCTCATCCTCTATTTAATTATTTGAAACATGAGGTTAATGTTCGCGAGCTTGATCCAAACAATATTCAAGAAGCGCTAACCGTTGAAAAGATTAAAGTTGCTCATGCGGATTATTTAATTGGAAACGCCATTCGTTGGAACTTCACTAAATTTCTAGTAAATCAAGAAGGCAAAGTTCTTGCTCGTTTTGAACCTTGGGACTCCTTACTTGATATTGAACAGCAAATTGAAGCACTGCTCTAATTCATTGCCGTATTAAATGCAAAAAGCAGCCTAGCTATCATGTTCATTCGAGCATGACTGCCGGGCTGTTTTTCTTATTGCAAAGAATATGTGCATTTGCTTTCGCATAAAAAATATGAGGAGTTAAAAATACAACATATCCGCGTTGCTCTGCTTCTTTTAATTTTTTCTCTTTATGATTATATATGATGCCAAGAATATCAACGCCTGCAGGACCGCCGCTAAATAATGAGCCAGTCGACAATGATTTTGTAACATCAAAAATAGAAACATTATATTTTTTTGAAACATCATTTATTTTTCTGTTTGCTTACTGTCTAAGCTCTGATTTCTGTTTTTCTAACGAATCAAGCTTATCAATTAAAGAATTAGATAATGCATCGTAATTTGCAACTTGCTGTTCAATAAGCTGTTTTGTCGCCAAATATTCCTCTTCAAGTTGATTAAATACTTTGCTATATTGATGTGCTGCTCTAGCGTATCCTTGTTTCTTACCGTCGGTTTCGACATCCTTAAACAGCATATCTACTTTTTCTAGCATGGTCGGTTCATTCGATTTTTTCAATGTTCGTAACCAATCACCGCTAATTTGATTTCTGCCGAAAGGGTTACCTCCACCAAATAGTCCCATTAAATTTCCCCCTCTGTCTATCTAAGTTGTCCATCCATCATAACACTTTAGCGTAAAAAGTAAATGCAAAAAAAGTCAGTATAGACGTCTTGACGCTATACTGACTTTTCATTAAGAAAGCATATCTAATATCTATCCTTGCTTCTATTCAGTTGTTTCAAATTTACACTCTGTAAGCGGAATTAGCTTTGTTTTATGGACAAATTTATAAATAAGCCAAACAGCTAGAAATAAAGGAATGCCGCAATAGGATACAAGCACACCATACCAATCAATCGTTTCTGCAGTAAAAGCTTTAAAATTTTGACCAATCATAACAAATAAACATAAAGCTAATGCGAATAATGGTCCAAATGGAAACCATCTTGCTTTATAAGGGAAATCATTTAGATCTCGCACTTGGGCAATATATGCCCGCCGAAAACGATAATGGCTAATCGCAATACCAAGCCAAGTAATAAATCCGCACATACCAGAAGCGTTCAGTAGCCATAAATATACTACACCATCACCGAAAAATGAAGCGAGAAAGGCAAGCATCCCAATTACAGTTGTAACCAATAACGCATTAATTGGAATACCGCGTTTGTTAAGCTTTTTTAGGAACTTCGGTGCTTGTCCCTCTTTAGCAAGACTCCATAACACACGCGTCGCTGCATACATCCCAGAGTTACCAGCAGATAGTACTGAAGTTAAAATAACTGCATTCATCACTGCAGCTGCAAATGCCAATCCTGCTTTTTCAAAAACAAGAGTAAACGGACTAACAGCAATATTCTCAATATCAGCTTGCATTAAGCTAGGATTTGTATAAGGAATTAGCATCCCAATAACGAAAATCGTGAAAATATAAAAAACTAGGATACGCCAAAATATTTGCTTAATCGCCTTTGGCACATTTTTTTCTGGCTCTTCACTCTCACCTGCAGCGATACCTACTAGCTCAGTTCCTTGAAAAGAATATCCTGCTGCCATAAAAATACCTAAAAATGCAAGAAAACCACCATGAAACGGTCCGCCATCTAACGTGAAATTCTCAAAACCAACCGGCTTTGATCCACCCATAATTCCAGCTATCATAAGTACCCCTGTAATTAGGAAAATAACAACGATAGCGATTTTTATTAGAGCAAACCAATACTCTGATTCACCATAGCCTTTGACAGACAATATATTCAGTCCAAAAATGACAGCTAGAAACAGAAAGCTCCATAAAAAAGAAGGGCTATTAGGGAACCAATATTTGATGATTAATGTAGCAGCCGTAAGTTCCGAAGCAATCGTTATCGCCCAGTTAAACCAGAAATTCCAGCCTAGAGCAAAGCCTAGTGCAGGATCAACAAAGCGGCTTGCATACGTATTAAAAGAGCCTGATTCCGGCATAAAGGTTGCCAGCTCACCAAGACTGCTCATTAGGAAATAAACCATAATTCCTACTGTAAAATATGCTAGCAGTGCACCTCCTGGCCCTGCTTCTGCTATTGCGCTGCCACTGGCAAGGAACAGTCCTGTGCCAATTGAGCCTCCAAGTGCAATCATTGTAAGATGTCGAGCCTTAAGTCCACGTTTTAATCGCTTTGGCTCAGTCGAATAGTTTGATGACATTTAAACTAACACTCCTTAATCGTGCCTTAATCAGTTTATCGATCGACTGTTATGTTCTGGAGTGAAGAACAAGATAGGTCATAAAAAAACGTTCACAGAAGTGAACGTTATCAATTATTCCCAACTTATCTGCTTTCAAGATAGCTCATCACAAATGAATCATTTGTGACAGTCCTGCACCTTTCGGTAACAGTCCCAGCTTAATTGCCCAGAGCAGCAATTAAACTTCGGCGATTATTCCTTTCATCAGCTTCATTGACGTTCTCTGCGTCTCCGCTTATTTACTACTAATAACCGCGACCTCTACCTCATCGTTTGATAGGATGAGGGTGATATTTAATTTTACTTAATAACTATTATAACGAAGAAAATAGTTAGTAGCAATGGAATAAAAAGTATTTCCAATCTCTGTTTTCATAGTATGATGCAGTTCCCACTCAGAATATTAACAACTGTTATCATAACATGAATAAGTAAAAAAATGGTGAAGAAGAAATGAACTTAGTCACGACTACAATGGATATACAAAAAATTGCTCCGGCGGAGAAATCATAAGTTACTTATTTTGATGCTCTTACAGGACCGATGTTTTTAAATATTTTTAACTTGTCTGCCATTGTAAAAATTACTGCTGTTACTACAGTGAAAATAAAGATCGTAATAGCGATGCCTGATACGTAACTGGACCAACCTAATGAACCGATAAACATTCCTAGGCTTCCAAGAATCGTGAAGCCAAAGTTCATTACTGCTGATGCTGCACCGATGTTCTCCTTTTGCGCATTTAACAGCAATTCAGAAATATATGGTCGAATATAGGTAGACATTATGGCAAATGGAATATAGCTTATTAAGAACAGGATTGGACTAATTTTTCCCATTGTTATTAACAGAATCCCTGCTATTGTCGCAACAGTAAAGCAAATCCACAGAGCCCTTTTAAACGGTTTTTGTCCTAGTCGAGCATAAAGTAATGGACCTACGACAGTAAAAGCAGAAGTTACAGCAAAATACATACTGAACATCGTTTCCGAGGTATGAAATTCATTCACATATACATATGAAGCTACAGATATGTATGCCATAAACGGAGCAGTTAATATTCCGCCTACCAACAATAAATTTGTAAACACGGGGTTTTTAACAATTTTGGACAATCCTAATATTGATTGAAATGTGCTCTCTTGAACACGTCGCTCTACAGGCAATGTTTCATCCAATAATAGCACAATGACTAGCGTTAATGCATTCATTACAGCTAAAGCGATGAATGTCATGCTCCAATCTGAAACTTTCAAAATAAATGCTCCTAAAATCGGTGCTGCTACTGGAGCAATAAAAATTAAAGCTTGCGTAATCGATAGCACCTTCCCCATCTCTGGCCCTTCAAAGCTATCTTTAATTAATGCCGAGCCAATCGCTAACATCCCTCCTGCGCCTAGCGCTTGAACTGCACGTACGCAAATTAAAAAAATAATTGTTGGAGAAAATGCACATAGAACACTGCAAATCAGGGTCAAAACAGTACTGCAAACCAAAACTGGTTTTCTGCCATATTTATCACTGACAGGACCTAAAACTAATGTACCAAGTGCCATAAAAATAAAAAAAATCGTCATCGTAAAGCTCGTCATTGAAGTTGTCGTATTAAAATGTGTAACAATCTCTGGCAGCCCCGGCATATATAAATCAGTTGCAAGAGGCGGAATCATTGATAATATTGTAATTAAAAAAATTAGCCCGCCTTTTTTTAATCTACGCTGTTTCATTTAGCTTGCTTTAATCTCCTTTCTAATTCCATACATATAATTAATATGTATTAGTTACTATATATTTAATTAATGATCATTACTATATTTAAAAAATATCTTAAATGCAATATAAACCTTATACAAAAAGGATAGATTTAAGCAGGTATACTTTCCTGTGCATCTACCCTTTCCTTAACTTATCTCTGCGTTTCTTAACCTTAAATTTACTCCTTAAGGAAAGGTTAAAACAAACTAAATCTTCCTTGAAAATGAGAAGTTACAACGTAAAAGGAGAGAGGGCTATGAAGGAGAATATAGTATAGTACTTTATTCCATTCACAGTAGAAATGAGGTTACTCTATGATTCAACTATTGGATTCCGCAATTAGCCTTCAATCCTTAATTTGGTTATTTCTTGCCGCATTTATGCTCCATGATTTTGAAGAGATTATTCGAATTGAACCTTTTTTTCGCAAATACCATAAAGAACTTCTAACTAAAGTACCCGCTAATTTCCATAGCACTCTTAACTCGTTAGCAAAAACGACTACACCGCAATTTTCAATTGCGGTGTGCATTGAATTTATTATTTTTATTCCTGCTACCTTTCTCGCAGCTGAATCAGAACATTATTTATTATTTTTAGGATTTAACTGCGTGCTATTACTTCATGTATTCATGCATATTGCTCAAGCTGTCATTGTACGTAAATTGGTTCCAGGAGTAGTCACAGCAGCAATCATTACCTTGCCTTATTCTGTTTATTTGCTCTATCGATTACTCAATGAAAATATTATAGAAGTTTCTGATATTTGGCTTAGTCTTCCATTAGGACTTACATTGCTTCCTATTGTTCTGTTTGGACATTGGCTAGGTGAAAAACTGATTCCATCACCGCCATTAGACTCACAATAGATTGACAAGCAATAAAGGTTGTACCGCTAGTTCCAATGCAGCACATTAATAAAATTAAATAGTTATCCAAAAGTCACTGCTAATCTTGCCAAAAAGTCACTACGAAGCGTGACTTTTTTTGCTTACAATTAAAATTAAGAAAGCAAGAGAAAAGAGGAACGCGACATGATTAAAGTTATGAAATGGTTATTATGTTTTACCTTCCTTCTTGCCTCATTACCAATGGCAAGTTTAGTTAATGCTGAAACAGCTCAAAAAGGGCAATCTTTGCCAATCGAACAGATCGACTCCTACATACGAGAACAATTTACAGAAGCAGCATTTCCAGGCGGAGCTTACGCAGTCTTTGAACAAGGTAAAATCGTGCTTTCCAATGGAATCGGCTACTCGGATAAAACTACAAAGCAAGCTGCGACAGAGAATACAGTGTACTCTATCGCTTCAATTACAAAGGTATTAACCGCGGCTGCAATTCATAAGCTGGCAGAGGAAGATCTGCTTGATCTAGATGCACCAGTCAACAGCTACTTACCGTGGTTTCACTATAAAGATGTTGAACGCTCAGAGAAAGTGACTGTGCGACATCTATTAACTCATTCCGCTGGAGTAAGCCGTTATGTTGCGGATGGCGCTATCTATAAAGATATTAAAAACAATCGTAATTCACTTGAAAATGCAGCAAAATCTCTGCAAACCGTTAACATGAACAATGAACCTGGCTCAGTCGGTCAATACTGTAATACCTGCTATAACCTGCTTGGACTAATTATTGAAACTGTCACGAATGAAGATTACGAAGCATATATGGAGCAACAATGGTTTGACAAGATTAACATGAATCATACGACTTTTGCTCCATATAATATGCCTGATGCTGATGTAGCTAAAGAATATGGCTATCTATTCGGCTTTCAACGCCAGGTAAAGCCTTATTGGGAGGAATTCGGAGCAAGCCAAGCTCCTGAAGGGGGAGCATATAGCAGTGCAATAGATCTTGCAACATGGGCTATCCATATTATGGACGTCTCCTCACCGCAGGTGTTTGAAACAGGTGTAAATGCTTCAGATCTATCAGATACCATCTATACGGAAAGCGGCTTTGAACGCCATGTTATTAGCGAAAACGCAGTACTTATTAAGTCTGGCGATGGCATGGGCTCAAGCTCTTATATGGCATTGATTCCGGATCTGCAATCAGGATTTGTCCTCTTAGTTGGTGAGGCAGATGGAGAGACTACGAAAACTATCGGTGAAGGTATAATTCAACTAATGCTTGGTATGCAGGCGAAATCTGTAAAAGGTTCTCTCAATGTTATGAAAACACTAGGATTCATCTCCTTATTTATTTTCTTACTTAGTCTATTACTAATTATTCTTTTACTGCGAAGCATTTTCCGTTTAAGTCATACTCAATTCAAAATAAAACGTCGTTGGACGGTTATTTTAAGATTACTGTTATTTAGTTTGCTAGCCATTCCTTTTTGGCTGCTATTAATTAAAGTTCGTCCAACGGAAGCAGGCTTCTATGGCTATCCATATGATTTAGCTGCAGCAATGATCGCTTTTGCAGTAACTACGAGCTTATGGGCTTTATATAGTGCGGTCAGTCTATTGTTAAGAAGAACGAACTAATAAAATTAGGAATGCTCTAAAATAAAAAGGGCTATCTCTCCCGCGCGAAGCTATTAGCTTTCAGCAGAGATAGATAGCCTTATTTATTGTTAACGATTTATACCGCCGTAAACTTGCTCGCGCATATGAAAACCATCCGCGATAATTGTTTCCTCGATATTAGAAATATCTACTGCGATTGGTTCTAGCAGGATAGATGGAACCTCGATTTTTCCGTTGTTGACCTTGCGATCTGCCGTGATTTCCTCTCCATTGGCTAGTTTGATCGCTAACTCAGCCGCTTTATCAGCAAGTTGCTTAATTGGCTTATAAATCGTCATCGTTTGCGTCCCTGCAACAATTCGTTGAATCGCTAACAGATCCGCATCTTGCCCTGCTACGGGAATCGTGCCAGCCAAGCCTTGCTCTGCAAGTGCCTCAATTACTTTTCCTGCAGTTGCATCATTGCCAGCGATGACTGCATCAACTTGATTTTGATTTGCTGCAAGTGCTTCTTTCATATTGTTTAATGCTTCACTTGGCACCCAATCCTTCGTCCATTGATCATAGACGATCTGAATATCTCCACGGTCTATATAAGGTTGCAATACATGAAACACCCCCTTCTTAACCATATGAGCATTGTTATCTGTATCTGCACCGCCAATATATACATATTTTCCGCTTGGAACTAGCTTTGTGAGCAGTTCAGCCTGCAACTGACCAACTTTTTCGTTATCAAAGGAAACATATAAGTCGATATTTGCATTGTTCACTAAGCGATCATAGGCAAGAACTTTAACTCCCGAGGAGTGTGCACGCTGCACAATTGCCGCTGTTGCAGCAGCGTTATGCGGAACAATAACAAGCACATCAACCCCTTCACTAATCATTTGCTCAGCCTGAAAAATTTGCTTAGCATCATCTCCATTAGCAGCCTCAATCGTTACCTCAGCTCCAAGAGCCTCTGCTGCCGCCTTAAAAAAATCACGATCGCGCAGCCAGCGCTCCTCCTGTAATGTATCCATCGCAAAACCGATTTTAATCGCCTTATCTTCTTTTGGCACTTTCTGCTCAAGGTTAGAATTATTTTCAGCAAGCTCCTCCCTCTGCTCCTGCGAAGACTGTTTTAAGCACCCAGCACAAGTTATTGAAATTAGCAGCAGTAGGCAAAGAACAGCTATTGTCCCGCTCCAGCTAAATCGTTTCATCATTCTCCACCTCGCTTACCAAAAAGCGCTCGACGATATTCGGTTGGCGATTGATCAGTTAACTTTTTAAATACTTTGCTAAAATAATTCGGATCATGATAACCTATTTCAAATGTAATCTCCTTTAAACTGCGCGCAGGATCAGCCATTAATCTTTTTGCCTTTTCAATGCGACACTGTGTTAAAAAATCAATATAATTTATGCCTAGTTGATCTTTAAACATTTTACTGACATAGACAGGACTTAAACCAATTTGCATAGCGATTGTTTCCAAAGAAATATCCTCGTGAGAATGCTCAAAAATATATTGCTTCATTCGGCCTATTGCATCTGGTTTAATTTGTGCTTGATAAGCCCTTGCCGTTTGCTCTAGTTTTGCAAGTAAAAGGTAAGCTTCTTCTCTTAAACTCTCATAACTATTACTTTGCGCAGAGAATAACGGTGTTTCAATTTCGACCCCCATCTCTGTTAATACTCTGGTAACAAGCCATAACAGCTCAAGTGCACGCTGCTGGCCAATGTGCGGCGCTATTCCGTCCTTCTCGCAATTTCTTAATAGCTCGGCAATATCAGCCTCAATTTGCTCCCAATGACCTTGACGAATTCGTTCAATAAATTGTCTTTCCCACTGATTAACTGATACTCTTTCTTTTGCTGGACCTAGCACGGTAGAATCTGCATAAAATTGATACTTAATTGGCAAGGTTGTATCTAACGAAGCAATTAATGCCTCATGATAAGATTGCTTAATCTCATCTAGAGACTGACATATGCCGCCTATACCAATAAAGCACGGCGCTTCTAAAAATTGCTTACCGCTGTCATGCACTTTTTCTGCACTTTGTTTAAATTGCTCAACAACAGCTAACAATTCACGCGCCAGCTTAATCGCTTGCGTTCGATATGAACGCTGGCTATCGCGAAATACAATAATCGGTAAATAACGCCCATTAAGTGCACCGACTAAGCAATTGCTCTGCTGTCGTGCCTTCTCTCTAATTTTCGAATAAAGCTGATCTGAGGGAGCCTTAAGCAAAATCGTTATAACAAATAACTCATGATTAGGAATGATGCCAATGAGACTAAGTAATTCGTCAATATGAACATCATGCACATGATCAAATAATAGTTGAGTGACCAGATCTGCCTCAATAACTGGAAACATTTTATTTAATGTTTCCTGCTGTCTTGAGCTTGCCTCTAAGCTTTTACGCTCCTCGGCAATTTCCTGTAGCACTTTATCAACAGTAGCTACAATGTCACTTGCTTTACTAGGCTTTAGTAAATAATCTTTCACACCTAACTTAATTGCTGACCGTGCATATTCAAACGTATCGTAAGCTGTTACCATAATGAACTTAATCGCAGGGTAATCCTTCGCAATTAGCTCAATCGCTTCAAGTCCGTTTATTCCTGGCATTTTAATATCCATCAAAACAAGATCAGGTTGTAATTCAGCACAGATTTCAACAGCTTGCTTACCATTTTTCGCTTGCTCGATTTGTATCTCAGAAAACGCATCACGCAAGATCGCTGTTATTCCATCACGTTCAATTTGCTCATCATCCACGACCAAGATCTTTGTCATCACCATACATTCTCCTTGTTTTTGGTATCGTTAATTTCACCTTCGTTCTACCCTGCATGCTCTCTATGTCAATAATGTCTTCAACCCCATAAAATAGGCGAAGCCGCTTTACTACGTTTGAAAATCCGATTCCAGTTGAATGCCCTGCTGTATGAATATTTTGCTCCGTTAAAATTTGCTTGATCGTTTCTTGAGACATGCCTGGACCATCATCCTCAATCTCTACGATAACCACAGTCGTCGCATCTTTTATTCGGAAGGTAATCGTTCCTCCATCCTCTCGAGGCTCGATCGCATGAATTAAGGAGTTTTCAACAATCGGTTGCAGTGTCAGACCAGGAATTTGAGCATGAAGACAGCTTTCATCGATATCCATTTCGAAACGTAGGCGCTCAGAGAAACGTGTTTTTTGAATTTCAATATATTGCTGCAGCACCTTTACTTCGTCATAGAGTGCTACAGAACGGTCAAGCCGCTTCAAATTATATCGTAACAATCCTGCAACATTAGCAATTAAATCGCTTGTTTCATGAGCTCCTTCGAGATAAGCTTTTTTTGATATTGTGTCGAGTGTATTAAACAGAAAGTGTGGATTAATTTGGCTTTGCAAACTTCGTAGCTGACTTTCCTGCAGTAACATTTTATTTTGTTGCAGCTCATGTTCAAGCTGTGCCTTCTGCTGTATTTCGGAAATGAGATTGTTAATACTGATACGCATACGCTCAAACATTTTTGCTAGAAACGAAATTTCATCATTGGATTTAACTTCTATCTTTAAATCCATTCTGCCTCTAGCTAATTCTCTTGCTGCCTGTGTCAGCTTTTTAATAGGTTGGGTAATGCTTTGTGAAAACGCGTAGGAGAATAATAAAAGCAGCAAAGTAACACCTAACAGCAGCCATATTCCTAGCTTTTTTAATTCACCAGACTGCTCAATAATGCCACGGTAAAATTGATCATATGTTTTTAGATCGTTATCTATTAATGTTAAAGTCATTTCAGAAATATATCTGGAAATGCGTGTTGCTTCAGAAAAAGCTTCTTCTGAGTCTTCTATTTCTTGCTTGTCTTGAAAAAGCAACGAGCGATCTGTTGTCTCAAGTAAACTATTCACCAGATTCATATAACCTGTAATCGTAAAATTGTTATCGCTGTTACGAAGAGAAAGGATATCTGTTCTTGCTTGATGTAGCTCCTCTTTATTTTTATGTAATAAAAATAGATTAGCTTCATTCGGATTTAATAAATAGTTGTTAAGCAATACGATTAGCTGCTGACTCTCATTCTTTATTTCATTCAATCGCAAATAGCGCTGCAAAATATCGTTATATTGAGCCTGCATTCTTTGATTGTAAAAGGTTAGCATCGTCCAGATGAACACCATAATAATTAATACGACACCAACAAGCAGCCAAATTTTACGTTGAATACTAATCATTAAATTCCACATCCTTCCGTTTCAGCAGCTTGATTTCGGTCAGATAACCTTCGGAATTTAACGGCATCAATTCGCCACTAATCCATTTCATCATTAATTCAACGCTTTTTTTGCCCATTTCTTCCGGCGACTGCTCGATTATGCCATCAAGCTTATCTTCCATTAATAGCTGCATGCTATCTGGACTATCATCAAAGGTATATATGTAATAGGCATTGACCTGCGAGCGTCGACTAATTTCTTTAATCATCGCAGAGGTCATATTTGCATTTAGTGTAACAAAAGCGGTTACATTTGGAGTTTGGTTTAACACCTTCTGAGTTGCAGCAAGCACTTGCTCCTCTCGCTCCTGTGTCTCCTCATACACAACAGCTATTTTTTCATAGTTTTGCAATACCTGTTGCAAGCCAGTCAGTCTTTGCCTCTGATAATATTCCTGATTACTGTCACCAAGAATCACGACTGTACCAGAGCTTCCCATATCCTTAAGCAATTGCTGAGCGATTAATCGTCCTGCTGCTAGTTGATCAGAGCCAACGTATGTTCTTCTTAAGCTGTCTTCCATTGGTACATCACTGCCTACTGTAATAACAGGAACACCATAGAACGCTGCACGAACCTTCGTTAATTCTTTAAATCCATCGGTATCAAGTCCTTGAATAATAACACCATCAACATTGGAATAAATTGCAATTTCCAGCTTTTTCAAAAAGTCTTCGTGATCATTTCCATAGCTGCCCCATACTTCAAGACTTGCTCCAAGTCGTTCTGCTTCTTCTCTGGCACCATTTGCTACCTTATCCCAGAAAGGCGTTTCAAGCTCCTGCGTAATTAGCACAAGCCGATAGTTCTCCTGATCCTCAATAGTTATACTTGGCAGTTCATGCTGAGATTTAAAGATGAGATAGGCAGAGCGAGCAGTAAAACCAAGCAGTACAGCGCATAATGTTCCAAACAAAATGAACATAAACAGCATTTTTTTCATGTAGTTTCACTCCATTTCCTATTTCCACTCTTTTAGAAGGCGTGTGCAATAGGCTATATAAACAACAACTCCCCCACTTCTACCGAAGCAGGGGAGAGCTTGAATACTCCATGCTGTTGAAGCTGTCATTTAACCATGCGTCAACATATAAAAGATAAAAGGAGAACTACCAAGTCTCAATCATGTTAAGGATGAACTCCCCATGTCACATATTCGACATGAGCATTTGTTTCCCTTTCAAGTCTTGATTACTACTTACGTTTTTTTCGCGTCATAATATCGAAAATAACGGCTGCAGCTAATACTCCGCCACGAATCATATATTGATAAGAAATACCTACACCAAGCAAGTTCATTCCACTTGATAAGGAAGCCATAACAATCGCTCCGATAATTGAACCTGTTACTTTACCAACACCGCCTGCTGCAGATACACCGCCAACATAAGCTGCTGCAATTGCATCAAGCTCAAACAACGTGCCTGCAGTTGTCGTTGCTGATTGCAAACGGGCTGTATAAAGAATTCCGGAAAGCGCGGACAACATCCCCATTGAACCGAATACAATATAAGTGATTTTTTTAACGCTAATCCCGCTTAAATGTGCAGCTTCAGGATTGCTGCCTACCGCATAAATATGACGACCTAATACGGTTTTGTTCATAATGAAATGATAGATGATAACAACGGCAAGCATAATGACAACTGTCCATGAAAAACCGTTATAACCTGCTAATATATAAGTTAAATATGCTATAATTGCTGAAATAAAGACTAGTTTTGCAACAAAGATCCCTGTAGATACTACTTCAAATTGATATTTTATTTTATTGCGACGATTCACAAATTCAAAATAAATATAAAGCACGATAACTACTAAGCCAAGTATTAATGATAATAGATGTAATCCTCCTACTTCGCCTAATGAAGGAATAAATCCATTACCGATGGCATTGAAATATGGATCACTAACAATAATAGTGCCGCTTTTCTCTGTTACGAGCAGCAATGCACCACGGAATAAAAGCATCGCAGCAAGCGAGGATACAAATGCTGGAATACCGACCGAAGCTACCAGCACGCCATTAAACATTCCGATAACGATGCCCAGCACTAAAATAACTGGAATTGTAATATAAACAGGCACACCCCAATGAGACAGCATAATTGCTGCGATAGCTCCCATAAAACCAGCGGCAAAACCAACGGATAAATCAATATGTCGAATAATAATTACTAGCGTCATGCCGACAGCTAATACAGCGATATATCCTGTAGCATCTAATAGATTACTAATATTACGAGAGGACATAAATAGTCCATCCGTTAATATCGTAAAGGTAAGCATAATAACGAACAATGCGATATACATTCCGTACTCGCGAATATTTTCTTTAATTAATGCCTTTGCTTCAGAAAAAAAACTCATGATGTTTTCCTCCCTCTATTGAGTAGCGAGCTGCATAATGTTTTCTTGATTCGCTTGCTCAATTGGCAGCTCTCCTTTAATACTGCCCTCTGCCATAACATAGACGCGATCACTCATGCCTAGCACCTCGCCAAGCTCTGAGGAGATCATAATAATACTCATGCCCTGCTCGATCAGCTTGTTCATAATCGTATAAATTTCATATTTTGCACCGACATCAATTCCTCGTGTCGGCTCATCAAGAATGAGCAGCTTTGGCCCAACAAACAGCCATTTTCCTAATGAAACCTTCTGTTGATTACCACCACTTAAGTTGCCAACTATTTGCTCAATTGATGGTGCTTTTACATTCATCGATAGCTTATATTCGTTAGCCACCTTCACTTCTTCATTTTCATTAATAACTCCGCTGCGAGCGATTGCATTCAAATTCGCAATAGTAATATTGTTTTTAATATTCTGGATTAGAAACAGTCCATCTCCTTTGCGATCCTCTGTTACATAGGCGATACCAGCCTTTATTGCATCACTTGTATGTCTAAAGTTACGAACAACCCCTTCAACGATAAGCTCTCCTTGTAATTTGTAGGATTTTGGATTGCCGAAAATGCTTAATGCTAATTCAGTTCTGCCTGACCCCATTAAGCCCGCAATTCCAACGATTTCCCCTTTTCTTACATACAAATTAGCATTTTTGACCACTTCTCTGCTCAATTGAACATCGTATGCGCTCCAGTTACGAATTTCTAAAATAGGTTCGCCAAACTTCTTATTCTGACGTTTTGGATAAATATCTTCTAATTCTCGTCCCACCATATGCTTAATGATCGCTGCCTCTGTAATTTCACCCCTTGCTGCATCTAACGTACAAACCGTTCTGCCATCACGTAAAACGGTAGCTTTGTCGGCAATTGCAATGACCTCTTTTAGCTTATGGGAAATCATAATACAAGTAATACCTTGCTTTTTTAGCTCAAATAAGAGATTAAGCAAATTTTCACTATCATTTTCATTTAACGCTGCAGTCGGTTCGTCTAAAATAAGCAGCTTAACGTCTTTACTTAATGCCTTTGCAATTTCGACAAGCTGTTGCTTACCTACTCCTAAATCCTTAATTAACGTTTCAGGATTTACATTTAATCCGACTTTATTTAGCATACTTTGTGCCTTTACGATCGTTTGGTTCCAATCAATAACTGAACCATTTTTAACTTCATTACCAGCAAAAATATTTTCGTAAACCGTTA
Organism: Paenibacillus sp. plas6; assembly: GCF_057221655.1. Lineage (NCBI taxonomy): Bacteria > Bacillati > Bacillota > Bacilli > Caryophanales > Paenibacillaceae > Paenibacillus > Paenibacillus sp. plas6. The sequence continues at coordinate 1,210,285 of NZ_CM170151.1, forward strand.
AATCTGGAAACAGCGCCAACTCCTGATAAATGATGACAATGCCAGTCTTTACACTGTCACTAATTTTCGCAAAAGATTGTACTTTCCCATCAAAAATGATGTCGCCAGAATATGTGCCATAAGGATAAACACCGCTTAACACCTTCATTAGTGTCGATTTTCCTGCACCATTTTCACCGACTAAGCAATGAATTTCCCCTCGCTCTACCTTAAAGCTAACATCCGATAACGCCTTGACACCTGGAAATTCCTTCGTAATATTTTTCATTTCTAAAATAATGTCGCTCATACTCTTCACTCCTTAGATGACCAACAATGATGGGATCGTAAACAGCTTCGTGCTACGATCCCCCTAATATTAACGATTCCGTCTAAGTAAGAAGCAGGCAGCAGGCACGATTATAGTCCGCTAAATTCGCTAGCTTTATAATAATCAGAATCGATAATTTCTTTTTTAACATTGTCCTTATCTACTACAATAACGTTTGTTTGCTTAGCACTTACTTGTTTTTTACCGTTGTCATATGAGCCAGTAGTAGATGGTGTTTTATCCTCAAGAATGTCGATTGCCATTGCAATTGCATCCTTAACTAAAGTGCGCACATCTTTGAATACGGTCATTGATTGTTTGCCATCAATGACGTATTGAATTGAAGCTTTCTCAGCATCCTGACCTGTAACGACATAGCTAGTAATTGCTGAATCTGCAGCAAATACATCAGCGATAGAACGAGCCGTACCATCATTAGGAGCTAAAATTAATACATCACCTTTTAGCTCATCTGAAACAGAAGTTAGATGAGTTTGAGCTTTGTTTTTCGCTTCGTTTGCATCCCAGTTTGTTGTTACTTGACCGATGATTTTTGCCATTTCATCGCGTGTTAATTCACTCTTACCTTGTAGTGCAACAGCTTCACTAGAGTTAGCAATAACGAATGTACCGTCAACGAATTTTGGCTGTAATACTTCCCATGCTCCTTCAAAGAACAAGAAAGCATTGTTGTCAGAAGCTGCTCCAGCATACAGATAAAGCGGTTGAGCGCTTCCTGCAGCATGGTCAATTAAATATTGTGCTTGCGCTGCACCAACGGCTTTACTGTCAAAGGTTACATAATAATCAACTGCATCAGTACTTGTAATTAAGCGGTCATAAGCAATAACCGTAATTCCTTCTTTCTTTGCAGCCTCTACTGCACCTGCTGCTGCATCACCATCTTGTGGACAAATTATTAATACTTTAATGCCTTTATTGATTAATGTTTCTACATTTTCTTTCTCTTTCGCAGAAGAGCCCTGACTAAACAAAATTTCAGTTGTATACTTGGTATCCTTTAAAGCTTCTTTAAATCGTTGTTCATCCTGAACCCAACGAGGCTCATCCTTCGTTGGCAGAACAATACCAATACTAATTTTTTTGTCGTTGCCGCCGCATGCAGCAAGCAAAGCAGCTACAAGCATCATCATTAAAACTAATGCAATGCCTCTTTTCTTCATCCTTTTGATCCCCTTTCATAACTTTTATCATTCACAAACCTCACAAATTAGTGGGCTTGAGCAAAATATACCACCTTTTGAATGCGCTTTAATTTACAATAACAAGTAATCTTTTAAGATCATCTGTAGATTTTTAACAATAAAAAAACAAGGTGCTGGACTTCATTTCCTGCACCTTGTTTTATGTTGTAAATATTTATGTATATAATCTCCCTCACTGCAAATTAAAATAACAGTTGAGGTATAAAGCTAAACAATATGATATACCCAGCTATGGCAACGATAAAATATAAACTTAGCTTTTCATGTGCTACGCGATACAGCTCTGCACCTGCAACTAAAGTCAACACAAGCAAGATAAGCAGCGTGATGCTAACAATTAAAATAGATAGACTAAAGCTAACGGACAGAATGCAGGCAAGCAAATAGCCAGCACAGCCAATATAGTGAATTCCACCAATCCGCGTTACAAATGCTTTAATTTCTGGCTTACCCCCGCTTTGCCACCAGCTTACAAGCCACACTACGCCTAAGAGAGCAATAATTCCCCATAATCCAGTTAACAGAAGCTTACTGTACGTCGCAAAAAATAAAGAACCACGAGAGCTAGCAGCCCCAAATAAACTTGCCAGCTCATAAAATGGATTGAGGAATTCGCTTATTCTTTTCGTTACTAGCAGCGACCATAGCAAAAAAGCTACATAGGAACTTGCAAGTCCGATAATTCCGTAGAGAAAATCCTTGTCTGACAGCTTTAAACTTTCTAAAGGATTGACGATTAACCTCACAATCCTTTTATAATCGATCCCTTGCGAATTTTGCGTCACAGAAATCGGTTCAACGCTTTCAAGCCCTTCATTGCGTTCAGTTTCCATAAAAACTCCTCCCTTTTTCATTAACTACTATCAACTTTATGCGCAGCGTCTAGATATATACTAAACCAAAATAAGGGAGTTAGGCACTACTTTTTTACAAAAAAATCTATTTAATTACATCAATTTTACCAACGTTTTGAAAAGCAACCTATATGTTTATACCTCTGCGATGTATAAAGTAATATCACGCTCGCTCATATAAGTTTTCCACTCATCGCTACATTTGCTGTCCGTAATAATTGCATAAACATCATCTAAGGAGCAAATGTTAGCAAAAGTAGGCTTGCCAAATTTAGAGGAATCCACTAAAAAAATCGTTTCATCTGCTCGTTCCATCATTTTTCGAGAGATTGTCGCTTCTGAAAGCTCATAATCTGATATTCCATCAACTAGTGAAATACCGCCAGCCGAAATAAAGGCTTTATTTACTCGTAATTGATTCAGAACTAACTCAGCAAGTGGACCAGAAGCAGACTTCTGATGTCGATTCACCTCACCGCCAACAAAAAATATACGACCAGGAAATTGCTCTAATGCAAGCAGTATTGCTGGTGTCGAATGCGTAACAATCGTTACATCAGGACGATCAGTTAAATTGCGAATGATCTCCAGCGCAGTCGTACCATTTCCCAGCATTATTGTCTCCCCGGGTTTAATTAGCGATGCAGCTAATTTTCCAATCGCTTCTTTTTCCGCTTTATACAACTGCGTTTTCTGTTCAAATGGAAGCTCCGAAGAATCTGCTCTAACCTTAACAGCTCCACCATATACTTTTCTTAATTTCCCTTCACTGCTTAAACGCTCAAGGTCACGTCGAACCGTTTCTGTCGATACATCAAATTCTTCTGCTAAAATATGAACTTCAACCTTACCGTCTCTATTTAAGTATTCGAGAATTTTTTTCTTTCTTTTTTCATAAGACAATGACATTACTTTCACCCTAGCTTGATTTTCTATTTGCTTTCACTCTTTTTAGCGATAACTCCGGACGACAACAAGTATCTCTACTCGCAATAATCGGCTATTACTTTTTTCGCAATCGGAATATCTGCTGGTAACAGCTCGTATTCCAGCAACTCATTTATTTTAACCCACGCCAATTTATCATGTACGGAGATTTGAATGTCTCCGCCAACAATAGTGCAATAATATGCAATTAAATTAATATGCATATTCCCATAATCATGGGTTACTTCTGTGCAAAATTTATCTACTGTTACGTCAATGCTTAACTCTTCTTTAAGCTCTCTAGCAAGACAAGCTTGCGGAGTTTCATTTACTTCTATTTTTCCGCCAGGAAACTCCCAGCCACCAGCCATATTTTCTTTTTCTGCTCGTCTTGTAATTAAAACTTTGTCCTTATCTAAAATTACCCCTGCAGTAACTTTTATTGTTCTCAATCGCCTTACACCTCTTTATTACTTTAACTATCATCATAGCATAGCTATGTAAACACAACAAAAAAACCGTCTTGCTAAGGACGGTTAGTATAGCCAAGTACATCTGGTATCCGATATTTTGCTACAACTGCTAGCCTTTAAGTACAATTGTATCAAGCTGGAACTGAAGCCCTTCCTCTCTGCCGCGATGTGCAAATTCGGTAAATTTATTCAAATATTTCCATAAAAAAAGCATCGTTTATATAAGCTATCTACTTATATAAGCGATGCCCTTTTTTATCTGTCCGTTTTCAAAACAACATTAATTTAATTAATCCAATTCTGAAATTAGCATATCAATTTGTGCAATGACCTCTTGCGAAGCTTGTTCAATGGATTCCAAATGTTTTTCAGCAAGATGAATGTCCCCTTTAAGATAAGCCTCAGCCGCTAGACGAGCATGCTGATGCACAAGTTGATGTGGTTTATCTAAATTGTGATAGGATTGATATTTTTGGAATCTTCTATTGCTTTCCTCGCTGAAATACCATTTGCCCAGTCTGCAATCGCGATAGGAACTAACATCTTCTGGATCCACCTTGTCGTAACCCATTATCATACTATAAATTCGCCATTTCCACATAATATGATCTGATTTTGTTAGTTGAAGCAGAGCTTTCGTGGAAAGTCTAATATTATTAGAAAATATCGTTTTTCTAAAAGCTTCTATACGTTTGCTAAGCTCATATACATCGTTTCCTGTTTTAATTGATAAATTCTTAGCATTGCTTGTCAATTCTGCAACTTGGATTATTCTGTCAGTTACATCATTAACCGCCGCTGCTTGTTCTTGCGAAATCTCAGCGATTTTCTCAGTTGCTGCATTAACTTCAGAAATTTCCTCTGTAATTTGGGTCAATAACGGCAATGCTTCCTCAGCTTCCTTTACCCCGCGCTTAATTACGTGTTGAGTAGAATAGATCGATTTCGACACACTTTCGGAAACACGACTTACTTCTGCCACATTTTTGCTAACAACCTTTAGCGAGTCCATTGTAGAGTTAGCAAGCTTACGAATTTCTTGGGCAACTACTTCAAATCCGCTGCCTATATTTCCTGCATGAGCCGCTTCAATCGAGGCATTTAAGGCCAGCAACTGGGTTTGATTCGCAATATTATCAATAAGACCTACGATATTTTGAATATTCTCTAAATAGTTTTGTAATTCATTAAAACTTGCAATAATTTGATCAAAATGTTTATCAGAAGTAATAATTTCATTTAACGCGACGGAAATGATTTGCTTACCTTGCTCGGTATCCTTTACCACATTTTCTGTTTTCTCAGCAACATTTATTGCATTATGGGCAACTTCATCAACAGAAGCCGCCATTTGTTGAGCAGCAGTAGCAACGTTGTGTGATAATTCATTTTGTTCTTCTAACTTCGCTAAAAGGTCCTTTACGTATATAATATCTGAAATTTTTCCCATCAGTTGCGTCATACCATCTGATGCTGATTCAATCATGCTTTCTGTAAATACTTCTACTAATATTTGCTGATCTATATTTACAGCACGTTGTAATGACTCAAGCAGTTCAATACACCTATGAGGAAAAATTCCTTTTTCGGATAATACATGGGTAACAAAAAGGAAATGAAGCTGATTAAAAACTACAACGAGCTTACTAACATTGTAGCCTTTAAGCTTTAACTCTTTAAAAAATGGAAGAATACGTTCTACATACTCCTCAGTGCGTGACTCGTTTAAAAAAGTACGTAAATACTCCTCAATTAATTGTCGCTCGATTGGTTTATCTGAATAAGTCAGTAGATTAACAGTATACCCATAAAACAAATCTGCAGCTTCTTCAAGCACAGACTCTAGTAACTGAGCTAAAGACTCCATGTTTGATTCATCAGTAGTTGTAAAGTGGTTATATGAAAGAGTGTCATTAAATCTACTTTTAAGTGTAATATCTGAACCAAATTTTAATAACTGCTCTGTACTTGCCTTCGGTTTAAACTTATTTAGCATATCTTCTCTCCTTATTAAATCAAATAAATAGAAATCAATTGAATTAGACCGGTATCCAATCCCTAATATAAATCATTTAATGGATTACTAATATATAATTATAAAATTAAGTATTTATCAATATGATTATGCATTAATTTTAGTCATTTTGTGAAACAAAAAGCGTGTTACACCATAAATTTGCATTTAAACATAAAAAAGTGGGCAAATTCGCTCACTCTTAGCAAAAACTATAGCAATCAAAATAAAAATCACTCTAATCAACAGGAAACTAGTCAACAGGAAAGTCAAAAATAACCACTGCAAAAGTTATAGAAAAAAATACGTGTTGCTTAAATGAAATTTAGGTACTATATCCTATACTCTTTTATATATAATAAAGATTAATCCTACATAAGTTAGAATTTTCAACAAAAAATTCTCTTTTATTTCCTTTTTTAGAATTTTTAAACATAATAATACAGGATTTTTTACCTAGAAAAAGCTATATTTATAGTATCGTTTTACACTCTTATACTAATGGAGGATCTTGAATGAACATTAAATCTATTCGAAACGTCTTAGCTACAACAACGTTATCAGCTATGCTCGTACTTTCAACAACAGCTCCTGCTGCACTCGCTCAAGAAGTTAATTCTACACCAGAACAAGCTCTAACTCAAGAAGCTGAAGTTACAGTTTCAAGCGAAGTTCTTTTACCGAAAGCTGAATCTGTAACCTATGTTCAAAAGTTACCACTAGCAGGTACAGTTAATAACATCGGTGAATATTCGAATTTTAATGATTTAACTAGTGCAATCATTAACGAAAACATCAAAAATACGAAAAGTTTTTCATTCACTTATAAAGGTGATATGACAAACTATGTAAATGATTTTCGTGATGCATATGATAGTGCACTAAAATCAGCTGGTAATGACTATGTATACGGTACTATTAAATCTTGGAAGTATTCGATCAGCTAGGCAATGTTACGATATCATTCACATATCAAGGTACTCCTGAACAAGAAGCTTATGTAACCGAACAAGTAAAATTAATTGCTGCGTCATTAACTAAAGATGGAATGTCTGATTTTGATAAAGTTCGTGCGGTTAATGACTATGTTGTAACACATACTGTTTACTCCAAAACTGCTAAAACAACTCCTCACCATATTTACGCTTATCTAAAAGAAGGTAAAGCTGTTTGCCAAGCATATGCATTGTTAACGTATCGTTTGCTTGATGAAATGGGCGTTGAAGTTCGTTATGTTACTGGATTTGGTCAAAAAGAAGCCCATGCTTGGAACTCCGTAAAAATAGATGGCAAATGGTATCATATGGATACAACTTGGAATGATGGAAATGATTTTTACGGGAATACCTCATATAAATATTTCCTAGTTACTTCTGAAACACTAGCAAAAGATCATACTTGGGAGCAAGATGATTATCCTGTAGCTACAGATGATTCTTATAGTTACTTGCATGACGTATATATGGGCGTTGAATATAAAGGAACTGTTTATTATAGCAGCTATGCCAATAATAATAAGTTCTATAAACTTGATCTAAGTACAAAAACTAGCAGTGAAGTACTTAATAAAAGGGTTTTATATTTAGCAGCGCATAACGATAAAAATTACTTCTCGGATTATTCCAATGGCGGTTATTTAACTGCTTATGACATTAAAACAAACGCTACAGAAGTGGTCGATGCCACTTATGCTGTAAACCTTAATATTGTAGACGATGTTTTAAAATATAAAGATAAAACTAGCGGAAAACAAAAATCATATGAATTACCGCTAACTGAAGATCAACAAAAAGTTAAGTCTGTGAAAAACGCAATCAATGCTATTAAAACTACAAGCAAAACTTTTATAGGAGATGTTGATAAAGCTTCAGAATTATTCACTGCGCTAGATGAAAATCTAAAAAGTGAAGTAACTAACTCCGTAACATTATCAAGCTACGTTGCACAAGCAGAAAAAGCAAAATTAGTTTACAATGCTATTAACGAGTTAGATGGCTCATCTGTTGAAGCTATTCAAAAAGCACGTGAGGCTTATGATGAACTAACTAAAGCTGAAAAAGTTTGGGTTTCAAACTACACTACATTAACGAAAAAAGAAGCTGAGGTTAAAGCCGCAGTTACTGCCATTGCAGCTATTGAAGCAATTGATCCTGTAAGCACAAAATTTGTTTCTCAAGTAACAGCTGCTCGCACAGCTTACACTAAAGCAGGCGCTAAACAAGACTTAGTTACAAATTACGAAACATTAGAGAAACTTGAAGCTCAAGCAGAAGTAATCACGCTAATTTCTCAACTAAAAACAGCAAACAAAACATATATTGCTGATGTAACTGAAGCAAAAGCTGCATTTGACGCTTTAGAAGCAAGCGACTATGTAACAAATGATGCTAAAACAAAATTAAGCACAGCAGTTGAAGCAATTAAACCAGCCCAAGATGTTGTTGCACAAATCGACGAGTTAGATGGCACATCTATTCAAGCTATTTTAGAAGCACGCGAAGCTTATGATAACTTAACTAAAGCAGCAAAGGTTTGGATTACAAATCTTGCTGATTTAACTAGTCTTGAAAAAACTAATGCCGCAGTAATTAAAGTTATCGGTTTAATTGAGACAGCTAGTGCTACTGATGTTTCTAAATCTACGTTCTTAACAAATGCTCTAGCAATGAAAAAAGCATTTGTAGCATTAACAGATGATCAAAAAGCATCCATCACAAATGCTGATGATTATAATTACTATGTTGCCCTATATGAAATTAAAAACGCACAAAAAACCCGCAAATGGACAGAAGTAACTGTTGAAACATTTGAGGCACTTAGTCTTACAGGCGTAACAGAAGATAATTTGGAAGCTGTTATTGCTGGCTTCAATGCATTAAAAGCTGGTACAGGAACTTCTACAGTTGAAGAGATTCAAGAAAAAATCACTTCCTTTGTATCTAATCCATCTGAAGGAGAATAAGTTCAGCTTAAATCTTTAAACGACTGTAAACCTTCATCATTTATACGGTCTTAAAAACACAATGGACAACCAGTCTTCGATATTTTATCGAGACTGGTTGTTTTTTTGTCCTCTTACTTAATTAGTCTCCATATACTTTTATAAATGTAATAACTAGAAAACTTCTCCTAAAAATTAAATTTCAGTATTGATATTTATGAAAAGAGAAGCTATAATGATAAAGGTCTGTTAATGATAATCATTATCAATAAATAAAAAGGGAGAGAAATACATAATGAAAAGATTTTCAACAATCATTCTATCTGCTATTCTTGTGTTTGTATTAGCTGCTTGTGGTAATACAAACAATGCTGCAAACAGCTCAAGCGGTAGCGGAAGCAATTCTGCCTCTAATGCTGCAGCAACTAATGAGCCCGCTGTTACTGGAGAAGCAGCACCTACTACAATTGAAATTACAGATGCCCATGGTACTGTAACTGTTCCAGTTAATCCTAAAAATGTCGTCTCTCTAGATAACAGAACTTTTGAAACACTTGAAGCTTGGGGAGTTAAACTAGCTGCAGTTCCTAAAGCTGTTATGCCGGATGAACTAAGCTATGTTCAAGATGAGAATGTACAAGATATCGGTAACCATAGAGAACCTAATCTAGAAGTTATCGCTGCTGTTAACCCAGATCTTGTAATTGTTGGTCAGCGTTTTGCAAATTTCTATGAAGATATTAAAGCACTTGTTCCAAATGCTGCAGTCATTGATATCAATATCGACGTATCTGCTGGAGACGGTACTGCAGGTGAAAACTTAGTTAATGGCTTCAAAAACGTAACGACTATGCTAGGACAAATTTTTGATAAAAATGCTGAAGCTGAAGCATTAAACGCTGAGTTTGATCAAGCGATTGAAGCTGCTAAAGCTGCATACAATAATACGGATAAAGTAATGAGCGTAATTGTTTCTGGTGGTAACATTGGTTTTTCTGCACCACATAACGGTCGAGTTTGGGGTCCACTATACGATATCTTTGGTTGGGTACCAGCTCTAGAAGTTGAAAATGCAACTACTGACCACCAAGGTGATGAAGTCTCTGTAGAGGCTATCGCACAAAGCAATCCAGATTGGTTGTTTGTACTAGATCGTGATGCTGCAACTTCAAGCGGTGAAGAGAGCGTTCCAGCACAAGATGTAATTGCTAATGCACCAGCTCTACAAAATACAACCGCAGTATCTAAAGGTCAAATCGTGTATGCTCCTGCTGACACATACACAAATGAATCTATTCAAACATTCATCGAAATCTTCGAAAGCATCACTGAAGCTTTAAAGTAGTAGAATAAAGGAGATACAACCGGTGTCCAAGAATGTTATCGCTGAGGTTGAGAGTTACTCTCAACCTCTTTCTGAATATAAGAAGAAATTATGGACGTTTCCTTTTATCCTGGCAGTTATTGTCGTATTACTTCTTGGTGTCATTTCCCTATTTACTGGTGTCTATGATATTTGGAACCAAGCTGATGGCTGGGACATGTTCTTCATCACTCGTGTTCCTAGAACGATAGCCCTAATGCTCACTGGAGCAGCGATGGCGATGACAGGACTGATCATGCATCTAGTAACTCAAAATAAAATGGTAGAACCAACTACAATCGGAACAACAGAGTGGGCTGGCTTAGGATTGCTTGCCGTCTATCTCTTTATTCCTAGCCCTTCTTTGGTATTGCGTATGACTGGAGCGATCGTCTTTTCCTTTGTTGGTACAATGATTTTCTTCCTTTTCTTAAGAAGAGTTAAACTTCGTTCCTCTCTGATTGTACCGATTATAGGATTAATGCTTGGGGCAGTCATTTCAGCGTTTTCTTCCTTCGTTACACTTTACTTTAATATGTCTCAAGTGATTGAAGGATGGTTTATTGGTTCATTTGCTCCTGTCCAAAAAGGCAGATATGAATATTTGTGGATTATCATTATTGTTACATTAATTATTTTCTTATATGCCAACCGCTTGACGTTGGCTGGCCTAGGTGAAGATATTTCGAAAACATTAGGCGTTAATTACAATGCTCTTATCCTATTAGCCAATGCACTGATTGCCATTACTGTAGGGGTTGTTTCTGCAGTCATCGGTAACATTCCATTTTTAGGGTTAATTGTCCCTAACATCATATCAATGATTCGTGGAGATGATTTACGAAGTAATCTACCATGGACATGTGTGCTGGGGATGGGCATAATCACTCTATGTGATATTATATCTCGAGTCGTTATAATGCCTTTTGAGGTTCCTGTCTCATTGATACTTGGAACGTTTGGGGCAATCGTGTTTATCTTAATTTTGCTAAGACAACGTAAAAGCAGGAGGCTGAGATGAGTACATTAGAATCCCAGTTAAATATGAATAGCAACTTTAACCCCAGCCTTGCTGTTAGAACTTCGAGAACAACAAATGCATTTGCTAGTAAAAGACAAAAAAGACGTTATTGGCTAATATTATTAGGTTGTATTAGTTTAGGTGTACTGGCATCTCTCGGATTATTACTATATAACAATCCTGTTCCAGTTGATTCGCCTTCTTTTATCCCTGTTGTTAAACGACGATTGACTGCGATTATTGCAATGCTTGTCGCAGCGCTTTGTCACAGCTTTTCCACTGTAGCGTTTCAATCTGTAACGAGTAATCGAATTATTACTCCTTCATTACTTGGTTATGAATCGCTATATTCATTTATTCAAACAAGCACATTGTTTTTCTTTGGTGCTGGTGCTCTGGTTAGTTTTACAGGAACAGGAGCCTTTTTCTTTCAAGTTGCAATGATGATAACACTAAGTTTAATTCTATATGGCTGGCTTTTGGCTGGAAAATATGGAAATTTGCATTTGACGTTGCTTGTCGGAATTATAATCGGTGCAGGGTTAAGCTCCGTTTCAGGCTTTATGAGACGCGTGCTATCCCCGTCAGAGTTTGACCTTTTACAATCAAGGCTGATTGGCTCAGTCAACAATGCGGATTCAGAATATTTTCCGATCGCCATTCCGCTTGTTATTTTGACTGTTTTATGCTTATTCTTCTTTTCTAAAAAGCTGAATGTATTATCGCTTGGAAAAGATGTTGCAACTTCCTTTGGTGTTAAATATCAGACAAGCATTATATTTGTACTAGTTTTAGTTGCAATTTTAATGTCTATTTCTACTTCGTTGATTGGTCCAATGACCTTTTTTGGTTTTTTAGTCGCTATGCTAAGTTATCAGGCAGCACCAACCTTTGATCACAGATACGTATTTCCAATGGCATTTGCAATTGGATATGCCATTCTTACTTCAGCATACTTCTTACTGTATCATCTGTTTAATGCTCAAACTGTCGTATCTGTTATCATTGAGCTGTTCGGTGGAATTATATTTCTTATTGTTATCTTAAGGAAGAGGTCACTATGATAAATATTAAAAACGCTAGAAAATGGTATGGTGATGAGGTCAAAATTGGACCTTTAAATATCGAAATTCCAAAAGCAGGGGTTACTTCGTTAATCGGACCTAACGGTGCTGGAAAGTCAACAACTCTGCTTATGATCGGAAGATTGTTAAATATGGACGAGGGTCAAATTACAGTCGCCAATATGGACGTTACAACCTCTAAATCTAAAGATTTGGCTAAAATTTTGACTATTCTAAGACAGGAAAATCATTTTGTGACTAGACTTACAGTCAGACAGCTCGTCGGATTTGGCAGATTTCCGCATTCAAAAGGAAGATTAACGAAAGAGGATGAAATGATCATCTCCAAATACATCGATTTTCTTGAACTTACGGAGCTTGAACATCGGTATTTAGATGAACTTTCAGGCGGACAAAGACAACGAGCTTATGTGGCAATGGTGTTATGCCAAGAAACGGAGTATGTGCTATTAGATGAACCGCTAAACAATCTTGATATTGCCCGTTCTGTACAAATGATGGAGCATTTAAGAAAAGCAGCTGTCGAGTTTGGCAGAACTTTCGTAATGGTCATGCACGATATCAACTTTGCAGCAAAATACTCCGATCGAATTTGCGCAATGAAGCATGGACAAATTGCCGCATTCGGAACTGTTCAGGAAATTATGAGGTCAGAAATTTTAACGGACATCTTTGAAACTAAAGTTGATATTATTGATGGTCCTTATGGTCCTCTAGCAGTGTATTATTAAAAGTAGGAGACGATTACTTATGCAAATCTTCTGGTTAAAAATTAAAAAGATTGTAGAGGAAACATCTGAAGTCAAAACATATTTACTTGAACGCCCGACGGAATTCACATGGGAAGAAGGCGCTCATACGCATTTTGCAATGAAAGGCTTTAATGCAGGAGACAAGCCAAATCGCAGTCTCGTTCGTCATATGTCGATTTCTACTATCCCTTCGGAAGATGTGATTGGCATTACAACGCGAATTAAGGAACAATGCTCTGAGTTCAAATCTATCTTAAAAGGACTCAATATTGGCGATGAAGTTGCACTTTTCAAAACACATACCAATATGCCGTTAAGACGTGAAGGAAGAAAAGTATATCTGCTTTCTTCGGGAGTCGGTATCGCTACTTTCCGTTCGATTGCCTTAAATTATTTAAGTGATTCCGATGGTGTCGAGCATCTACATTCTTTAAACATCGATTCTAAGCAAGAATTCTTATTTACAGATGTGTTTACTTCTAATGCAGATAAAAACTTTACTGCCCTGTTTGTAGATAATCGTAAAACATACTATGAGGAATTAGAGAAGCTTGCTGCTGACAAAGAAGGAATATTCTATGTTGTAGGTAGCGATGAATTTTTAGTGCAAAACATCGCCATCTTGCGTGAAAAAGGTATTCCTGCAGCCCAAATTATGCTTGATAAACGTCCTGATCAAAAAGCAGAGCTTTTAGCATAAATCTACGATATAAAGACAAGAGCGAAAAAGTAAGTCATGTTGTAACTGCTAATCGTTAGAGCAATCAAATCTAACTTTTTGGCACACAACCTCTCTGCCTTACCCTTTCGCTCTTTTGGTTTTACAAATTCAATTTAAAATACTATCTTAATCCCTGTTTTATCATCCGATATTTTTAAACGCATATATTTCTCGCATTTTGCATCTGCCTGCTCTTCTTCAAGCAGCCAATTTGCATAACCTGTGAAAGACATCTCATCAATTAATGATATCGTTTTAGTCCACTGCTCTTCTTGAGAAGAAGCCATTTCTGAGGGTAAAAACAATCCATCGCTCATAATGTAAATCGCCTGTAATCCATTCCTATTAATTGAGCCGTATTCTAAAAAATGAATAAGCTCAGGCTGCCCATTCACAACGGAATATCCGCCAACTTTATTAGCCATAAATCGATTGCTTCGCAGTGTCGGTTTAATAAGCTCCACGATTTCAGCGTGACTATAGCTTGCTTGCTCCTTATAGTGCTTATACAAGGCAAGAGAACGCTCTCCAATTGGAGCAACCTGATCTCTTGTAATTAAGCGAATGTCTCCAGTTTCATATTTAGCGATGATCATGCAATCTGCGGCTTGTACATAGTCAATACGATACTCTGATATTTGTATACACGCTAGTGCACAGCTCCATAACGCAGCAGCATCGTCGGTATCAATATGAGCGTTCTCCATTTCTTCACGCAGTACTTGATTTGCGTGTAAAACTGCTTCAACTAATGAGCTATTGGCATTACTGTTATCCTCTAACTCACGTTTCACGATTTGCGCTGCTAAATAAGCACCTGTTTCTCCATTACTTCCTTGATAAGGATATAACGAGGTTGCACCATCGAGGACACCAAATCTAGCTAAACTTTGATTTTGAACAAGTGCATCCTCGTACCATGCGTGATTTCCTTTTAGTCCAACTGTTTCGATAAGCATATTAATGACTCCTATTCTTCATGTGAATATATCTTCAGTAAGCTTAATTATTCATGATTCCTATTATACTTTGAATGATGGCTGATGCAGACTTTATTTAAAATTGACTCTGTATAATTTTTCTATTTCATATAATGTAAGCGATTACTATAATTTGTGGGGTTAAAACCTTTAATTATTTCAGTGAAAAAATTTAGCGCCGGTCATACCATTAAATTGGATGATTGAAAACTTGGCTATAATTGTCCGTTTTCCAATCTATCCAAATACAATGCAGGGAAGCTGTATGTGCTACAAATCGAAAAGGAGGATTAAATGTTAATGTCAAAACGATTTAACAAACTAATCACTTTCCTCTGTTGCTTTGTAATGTTAACGTCACTAATGCCTGTCGGCTATGCCGCCGACCCTGACAACATTGAAAACACTACAGCAACACCGACCGCAATGTTTGGAACTCCCGAGCTTGGATCCAATGACCCGCTTTGGTTCAAAACAACAGAGTATCCGATTAACAAAAGCACTGTACCTGATGACCCAAGACCTCATGCTACTGGCACAGTAAGACTTCTTTGGGATAATGACTACATGTATGCCCGAGTAGTTGTCGAGGACAGCAATCTGTATCAGGGAGCTGGTGCAGATCATACGTACGACAGCTTAGAGTTTTATCTTGGTCCAGGCTCCAGCGGCTCCAATCAATGGCGTGTCAGTGCAACTGGTGTATTCTCAGGACAGTCCCATACTGACAGAGCTGCTTGGACCGAAATTACAGACACAGGATATATTGTGGAAATGAGAATTCCTAAACGCGATCTAATCTTGCAGCCAGGCAAGCTGACCTTCGAGATTTATATTAATAATTCATCGGCAAATGGCGGTGACCGTTATGAGGTCGTTTCTGCTTTCGGAGATCCAGATACGGGGTATAGCAGTGATGCTGCATTTAGAGACAGCATAGAGCTCATTGAAGCCGATGATATCGACACTAGATTCTCAATTCACATCTCGACAGACACCGGAGGAAAAGTAACACCTAATGCACCCGGTAATGTTCTAAGGGTTGAAAACGGTGAGGATGTAACTTTTACGGTTTCTCCTAACTACGGTAAAATCCTCAATACTGTAACTGTTGATGGTGAGGTGATAACCATATCTAATGATAATACTTTTTCTTTAACCAATATTAGCGCAAATCATAGCATTCATGTGACGTTCAAGGATGATCCATCCGCTGCTCAACTTCCCTTTATCGTCTGGAATGACAACTTTGCAAGAGGAGAGTACACAACCGCTCTTATTATTGACTTAGGTGAAGGACGGAAAGCACTAGGCTCCGAGCTTCATTCAGATCTGTTTACCGTATCAGCTAGAAACACAACCTTAAGCGGAGATTCCGTAGTCTTTGAAGGAAAACGCAACATTTCCAGAGTATACGCTAATGACGAACCGAAAGTGCGCGGTTATCTTGGAAAAGTGCATCATTCACCAGATTATCAGGATGGACTGGAAAGTGGCCGTTATATCGTAGTTGAGCTTGAGTTTTATACTGAAGTCGGCGGCAATACAACGCTGGATGGCAGCAGCAACTCAACAAAGCAAAATTACAACATTGTGCAAAATGGCAACATTGTACTAACCGAAGGTGAACCGATTAGCTATGCTGTCTTTAAACAAGAAAACGTTATTAATCCGATTCTTGACAAGTTTACAACACATACAAGCGGATCGCTCAATTACGCGCTTTACGTGCATAAGGATGAAGCTGGTAAAGAGGTAAAAGGATTGCCGCTTTATGTCTATACGCACGGCATGTCACGCGGCGGCACGCAAGCACATATTGACCAAAAAGCATCGATGAAATCTGCTAATGGTTCAGTTGCCCTAATGAAGAAAATGGAAGAAGATCCTAACAAATATGCCAGCCATATTCTGAACATTTCCTATATTGGAACTTCTACTCCACAAACAGAAGATGTAAAGAAGGTTATTGACGATTTAATTGACAGCGGGTTAGCTGATCCTAACCATATTTATGCCGCTGGTTTTTCATGGGGCGGTGCATACACGAACACTTTAATTAATACGTACCCTGGGTTCTTTGCGGCTGCTGCACCTATGGCTCCGGTATTTGGCTCACCGGAAGCAAGCACAAACGAAGCTCATAAAGATTTGGCTTATTGGATGTTTATAAATGCTCATAACACTGGTATATATCAGAATAATTTGAATAATTTTATATCCACTAATATGCCAGAAATGACCAATGCAAGAGCTTCTAATTTTGAGAGTAATGAGGCGCTTACTTGGCCGTACAATCAATATGATCAGCCTAGTCAAAGACCTAATCCAAACAATAATCCTGTTATGGAAGACTATATCGCACACGAAGTTGAAGCAGCAGTTCTTTACAACCAGATTACTATGGAGAATCCATTTGTTGGGGAGACTTGGAGCATAGCTCCGATAGCACAGTCCCCGAATTTGCCTGCTTGGGACAATGACTACACAGATGTGTTTGATTGGATGTTCTCGCAAAGTAAACAAGGCATTCAGCCTAATGGTCCGACCGCAATGTTTGGAACTCCCGAGCTTGGATCCAATGACCCGCTTTGGTTCAAAACAACAGAGTATCCGATTAACAAAAGCACTGTACCTGATGACCCAAGACCTCATGCTACTGGCACAGTAAGACTTCTTTGGGATAATGACTACATGTATGCCCGAGTAGTTGTCGAGGACAGCAATCTGTATCAGGGAGCTGGTGCAGATCATACGTACGACAGCTTAGAGTTTTATCTTGGTCCAGGCTCCAGCGGCTCCAATCAATGGCGAGTTAGTGCAACTGGTGTATTCTCAGGTCAGTCCCATACTGACAGAGCTGCTTGGACCGATATTACGGACACAGGATATATTGTGGAAATGAGAATTCCTAAACGTGAGCTAATCTTGCAGCCAGGCAAGCTGACCTTCGAGGTTTATATTAATAACTCATCGGCAAATGGCGGTGACCGTTATGAGGTCGTTTCTGCTTTCGGAGCTCCAGATACAGGTTTTAACAGTGATGCTGCATTTAGAGACAGCGTAGAACTCATTGAAGCCAATGACATCGACACTAGATTCACAATTAATATCTCAACAGACACCGGAGGAAAAGTAACACCTAATGCACCAGGTAATGTTTTAAGAACCGCTCCGGGTTCAAACATCACATTTACGGTTATCCCAGACTACGGTAAAATCGTCGATACTGTAACTGTTGATGGTAAGGCAGTGACCATATCTAATGATAATACTTTTTCTTTAACCAATATTAGCGCAAATCATAGCATTCATGTGACGTTCAAGGATGATCCATCCGCTGCTCAACTTTCCTTTATCGTCTGGAATGACAACTTTGCAAGAGGAGAGTACACAACCGCTCTTATTATTGACTTAGGTGAAGGACGGAAAGCACTAGGCTCCGAGCTTCATTCAGATCTGTTTACCGTATCAGCTAGAAACACAACCTTAAGCGGAGATTCCGTAGTCTTTGAAGGAAAACGCAACATTTCCAGAGTATACGCTAATGACGAACCGAAAGTGCGCGGTTATCTTGGAAAAGTGCATCATTCACCAGATTATCAGGATGGACTGGAAAGTGGCCGTTATATCGTAGTTGAGCTTGAGTTTTATACTGAAGTCGGTGGCAATACAACGCTGGATGGCAGCAGCAACTCAACAAAGCAAAATTACAACATTGTGCAAAATGGCAACATTGTACTAACCGAAGGTGAATCGATTAGCTATGCTGTCTTTAAACAAGAAAACGTTATTAATCCGATCCTTGACAAGTTTACAACACATACAAGCGGATCGCTCAATTACGCGCTTTACGTGCATAAGGATGAAGCTGGTAAAGAGGTAAAAGGATTGCCGCTTTATGTCTATACGCATGGTTTTTCACGCGGCGGTACACAGGCACATATTGACCAAAAAGCATCGATGAAATCTGCTAATGGTTCAGTTGCCCTAATGAAGAAAATGGAAGAAAATTCTATCAAATATGCCAGCCATATTCTAAATATTTCTTATAGCGGCGGTTCTGCTCCACAAATAGAAGATGTAAAGAAGGTTATTGACGATTTAATTGCCAGCGGGTTAGCTGACCCTAACCGTATTTATGCTTCTGGCTTCTCATTGGGCGGTATGTATACAAATAACTTAAACAACACATATCCTGGCTTCTTTGCTGCAGTAGCACCTATGGGAATTGCAGCTGGCTGGCCTATAGCAAAGGAAAATGAAGATCACAAAGATACTGCTTACTGGATATTTGTTAACACTTATGACACGCGAGTAGGAGCAGGTAATCTCGATAATTTTGTCAACGATATTTCAGATTTAACCAATGCAAGAGCTTCCCGTTTTGATAGCAATGAGGCTCTTACATGGCCATATAATCAATATGATCAACCAAGTCAAAGACCTAATCCAGAAAGCACACCTCCTCTGCTTGAATATATTGCACATGAAGTAGAGGCAGCGGTACTTTACAACCAGATTACTATGGATAATCCTTTTACCGGAAAAAGCTGGAGCATTGCTCCGACTTTACAATCTCCTAATTTACCGGCTTGGAACAGTGATTACACAGATGTATTTGATTGGATGTTCTCGCAAAGCAAACAAGGCGTACCTGATGTTCCAAGCAACTTAACAGCATCGACTGGCGATGGCAAGGTTACTTTAAAATGGTCGGCTCCTGTAAACCACGGCGACAAGGATCTAATAGGCTATAAAGTTTGGTATGACGACGAAACACCGATAGAAGTGGATGCAAATACGTATGTTTATACCTTTACAGGACTTACAAATGGTCAAAAGTACACCTTTAATATCGTCGCAGTTAACGAAAAAGGCAACAGTTCTGTGGCAAGTGTTACGGCTACACCGAAGAGAAGCAGCACTCCTGCAGTAAGCGATCCTGTCAACGAGAATGACGGTACTTCCAGCGAGCCTAACACGGAAACAGATGCTGGTTCATCTAAATCAACCTATACACTAAACACGCCGGCAGATAAACCTGCAGTTACTGATCAAGCTGGAAACACTACACTTCCAGGTGGCGGTGAAATTGTAATTATAGGCGGAATTAAAATCAATGTGCCAGCAGGTACAATTATTCACTCAAGCGGCAAGGTTGTGATAGGAACAGGCAGTACGACTGTTAGCTTAAATAATGGATTAACATTCGGCATTCGAGATACTGCAGAGCTTATGCTTAATGAGAACAATGCACTAGGCTTCACCGTATTGTCCGGCAATCCTTTCGAAGATGTCAATGATACAGCCTGGTTCTACAATTATGTAAATTCTGTTTATACATTCCGTCTGTTTGAAGGTACATCGTCAACATCGTTCTCGCCAAATATCTCAATGACACGCGCAATGTTCGCTCAAGTATTGGCTAATCTTGAGAACGTAGAACGCTCCGACTACAAAAATTCTCGTTTCCGTGATGTAGAGGATGGGCAATGGTACACTTCCGCAATTGAATGGGCGGCTAATAATGGCATAGTTAACGGTATAAGTGCAGAACTGTTTGATCCGAATGCACCGTTGACACGGGAACAGATGATAGTGATTTTGTACAATTACATGAACTATAAAGGATATAAGGTACCTCGATACGAAACACAATCCTTTGCTGATGAAAACGAAATTAGTTCATGGGCAATGGAAGCTGTTCAAATACTGCACGGCATCAACATTGTAACTGGTAAGGGAAACAACATCCTTGACCCTAAAGGAATCGCTACTCGTGCCGAAGTCGCAACCGTCTTTATAAAATTGCTCGAATATGTTGCTAATGTAAAAGCATAATCAGAAAAGCAGCCCCTTCCGACCGAGTATTATCTTGCAGGAAGGGGCTGCTTCTATATTTACAATCTATTTTCAAATGCAGTTGATTCCTACTTAACATTTAATTTAAACGTTAATAGTGCTGATAATAGATAAGCTGCTGCACACAATATACCAACAGCAATAAAATTAAACGAATTGAGAAGCGCTACGCTTACCGCACTTAACACAGTTGCTCCAAAATACATTGCGGAGGAGTTTAATGACATTACGGTTGTTCTAATGACATCACTTTGGCTTGACATATAAGTATTGATTACATTTTGACCAAATGCGTAAAAAAATGACCAAATAAAGTTTAATCCTATAGATATATAAAGATATTTATCATTTAAGGTTAATAGCATGATTGAGATTAAGGAGCCAATAGAAACCCATAGCAGCATCGGTTTCTTCTTATGCGGCTTGCTCATTACTTTACCACTAACGATGCTGGCAACGATACTAGCACCTCCGGCAAACAGAAGAATAATGCCAATAATCGACGCATCTAATTTAAAATACTTATAATAATAAACACCGATAACAGAAAAAATAGCTTCTAATCCGCCATAATACAAAAATGAAATGAACAGCGTTAAAGTAACCGTACGATTTGATAAAGCACTTCCTAACATTTTTAGTAAAGAATTTGAACTGGTAGGTTTGAAATTAGGAATCGTAAATATAGCAACAATCAACATCACAATTCCGATAATGCCTAAAGCAAAAAAGGATATGCGCCAATTAAAAACATCTGTTAAAAAACCTGCAATCGGTATTCCTACAACGGTCGGAAGAATTAGTGCGACAGAGACAAGCCCCATTACTTTTCCTCGTTGCATATAATCCACGACTTCACCAACGATCGCATAATTGGTAGGCTGAATCATCGCAGCTCCTAAACCGGCTAAAATTCTAAAAACTATCAATGTAATTAAAGATGCAGACAGACCTGTTATAAATGTCGCACTTGAAAATATAACGATACCGATTAATAGCATTTTCTTTTTTCCAATCCGATCAGAAACGCTGCCGGTTATTAATCCAAAAATGGCATAGGACAAAGCATATGCCGTAAATAAAGCTCCGCTAATTTCCATGTTTATTTCTAAATCGCTGCTTATCGTCGGTAGCATTGGAACAGTAACAATTAAATCAAAACCAACTAAAAAGGATAATACACATAATGTCATAATCATTTTCTTCAATTTAATCAACCTCCAAAAAATAATTAATCAATTAGTAATTAATTAGTTAGTAATTAGGTACTTAACTATTTTTCAAAAAATAAACCCTATTATTTCAAATAGGGAGCTACAGACGATTCATAATAGCTAAAAGTGTGCCTTTTTCGTCCTCACTAAGATCACTAAATAAATCTTTAATCACTTCTTCATATATCGGCCATGCCTTTGTCAAAATGCTTTTCCCAGCATCCGTCATAACTACTTTTACTCTTCTGCGATCATTTATGTCAAATTTTCTTTCGATATAATCTAGCTTTTCCAAAGCATTTAATAACCCGCTAATATTGGCTCTAGTAACTGCAAGATCATCACCCAATTCAGAAGGTAATGCTTCATAATTTTTCTTCTCCAGCATATAAAGCAAACATAGTCGTCCTAAATTTAAATGAAGATCTTTAATTTTTGACTCCAATACTTTCGTTAATTTGCTTGTCTTTTGGTGCAATGTAAGGAAAAGCTGTATATCGATATTTGGTTTATCGAGTGGATGCTTCAAATATTTTCAACTCCTTTCTTTAGTAATCTTTTACCATTATTATACTGACAAATAGTTAACTGTCAAATAGTTAATCACTTAATTATTTTAATAATTGTGCTAATTCGTGTACTCTTTCTCTAGTCAGCTCTGCACCCTTTACGTATTCTATCATTGGCTGAATACTTCCACCTTCATATGCTGAACCTGCTTCTTTTACTTCCTTCTCTTTGCCAGCAATCCATTCCCGCTGCATGGACGTTAAGTTATCCATTGCATCCTTATCAAGAGTATCCTTTAAATATCCCCATATTCGATTAATTTCATCATCCCATAGTACATACATATCATTTGCTAGAGCATTCATTTCTGACTGAGTTAAATCATCATGTTTTAGCTTTTCATTCAGTCCCTCATATTGCTTTTCAATATTTGCAATTTCTGCTTCAATATCAAATTTGGCATCTATATTTTCGCTATATTCTACTATTTCATCAATTAAATAACTAGAAAATCCACTTTCAGTTTCGACATTGTACAAGCCATAAAAAGTTCCTCATCAGCTAATTCCATAAAGCCCGCCCAATTTGTAAATCCTTCAGGTAAATCTTTTATTTTAGCTTCTGATGTATAGATAAAAATATCCTTTGCATCATCTAAGTCATAAGGTTTGCTGTAAATATATTTGAACCCATCGACAATTTCCTCGCTGCCTATTTCTTGTTCAAGCTCGATTGCTTCAATGGAAACAGCATATGTATATTCATTTACTTGTATTGGTTTTGTAAATTTACCTTTAAATGTTGAAGAATAAACAGTTCCGTTTGGATACTTTTCACCAGCATCGCCCATATCAGAATCATAATAATCGCCTGTAAATGAACCATCAGCATTAACATTTAGCATCGTTTGCCAGCCTCCAACTCCACTAGAAAACACAAATTGATACTTTGCTAAATCAGAAAAGAGCCCTTGTGATTCATTGCTGCTATTTTCATTTTCTTCTGGGGATGGTGTCACTGCTAATAAATTTGCTTCTTGCTTTGCTGCACCGTTTTCTGTTGAAGTGATATATTCACCCTGACAAGCTGCAAATACTAAAGCAGTACTACACATTGCCGCCAAAACGATTAACTTTCGCTTATTGCTTTGCTTTTTCATAGGTTGACTCCTTATTGTCTAGATAATATTTACTCATAATATTCTTATTTCCATAAACATGCATGAAGCAATAACTTAAATAAGGTTTCCAGCAATCGCTAAAATTGATTGAGCGTCCGGAAACCTTTTTCAACTCATTTATAAGACCCAACCAGACAGGGCGAGTCTAGTTTTTTAGACTATGCTTTTTTGCATACTGGTCTTACATATTTAAAAAATCTCTCGCAGTCGTGATAAAAATAAAATACTCTGCCTTGAGTTAAATCTAATTGATACCCGCTGCTTTCATAATCAAACTCCTTCATAGCGGATTCAATTTTTGCCTCTACGCTTTGATTTTCTGTTTCATAATCAAAAGGTCCATGCTCAAATACAATATATTCACCCTCGGGTACATCCATTAACTGCATTTGCTGCGGCACTTCTCCACTATAATCACTAGGCAGTCTCACACCATACGCCTCTGCCAATGGAATCCCCCATCTGCATATTCTTCCGCTAGGCTCATTTATCCAAGCCATAAGCTGCCCGCTGCCAGCGTTTGCTTCTGTGCCGCCTTCGTCATCAAGCTTTCCTTTAATGCTGTCCAGTAAACCGCAAATCGTTTCACAATCCTGACCAGCAATCTTACTTTGCTTTTGCCAGAAATCCCAGTAGCCAATACTTTCATAATTTCTAATGTGTAAAAACTTATGTGCCGGAATTTGAACAAAGTAAGTTTTTACTTCACCAATGCTCTGTTTTTGCTTCATAATAGTCATTGCTCCTTCCATTAAATAACAATCAAAAGGCTTGATGATTGTTCGGAGTACAACAGGAACAGGATTAATGCGAAATTCACTTGGACGAATACCGTATGCCTCTCTGAATGCGCGGGTAAATGCTTCATTAGACGAAAAGCCATACTTTAAAGCGATGCTAATAATGCTATAATCCGTATCTCTTAGTTCCTTTAATGCAAAAGCAAGCTTACGGAATCTAATGTAATCCTTCAGTGTCATACCCGATACTTCACTAAATTTTCTCGAAGTGTAGTATTCAGAATAGCCAAGTTTTTCAGCTAAAGCAGAAAGTGTAAGTGCTTCATCATCTTCATTTTTTATGCATGCGTCAATCTCATTTACGATTGCTTGAATGTATCTTTTCCACTCCGACATATCCTGTGCCTCCTTACAACCATCTGCTTTTATCTTATAAATTTAGAGCAGTGTTATCTTGATTCCGGTTGCGCTAGTTTCCTGTACGAATAAAATAAGGGTTTCCACTCATTAACATTTTCGAAATGTTTCTAAAGAAGAAAATGTAATGTTGGGAAACCCTCAACGTAAAAGTTAAAGCCGATATTAAAAAGTCGGCTTTGGTTTATTATTTATTTTCTCAAGCATCTTTTCAAGCGATGTAGATACTTCATTATAAGCAATTTCTTTTTGTTTACGATATTCCTTGGGTGATTTTTCAAGCGGAGAAAAAATTAATGCATTTTTAGGATATTGTTTGCCCCTAACAACTTCTGTAACATCTCCATTAATTGAGACATATATTTTTCTCTCCATATTTAAATCACCCCTTCTAAAATCTTGACTAACATATCGAAAAGCTCACCATTTTTATTCATCATATCATGCTCGACATTTTTTTGATAGTCTACGAACAATTCTAAATTCCATTCATCGCCACATGGAAAATGAAACGTTATAATAAAATCAATTCCTTTAAGACAAACGTAAAGTGTATTATTGTATTCTCTATAAAATATATTATCAGTGTTTCCTTTTTGTGTAATAACTACATAGGAAGAATCATCAGAAAGGCTAATAAAATCCCTTCCATTAGCTTCTCCTACAGATTTTATTAACTTCATCGTATCTTGTTCTTTTTTATAAATGGTAACTGCAGAACAATCATTAATCTTGCCAATTTTACGCTTTACATATCCTAAATCATTAACAATATCGGTTCCTTTTGCGTTATTTTTAGATTCTAATAATAAATCGGGAAGGTCGGCTTTAAATCCTAGTCTAAGGAAAGGAATAATCTTTGAGGTAAAGTTTTTATAGTGCTGAAGTTCTTTGGATTGAATCATGGATCGTTCAATATCTTTTTTATTTCGCAGCATTTCAACTCCATCTCGAAGCATATCACTTAGCAATATATCCCACTCGATGGATACCCCTGGAGTAAGATCTCCTACAAATATCTTTTCTTCAGATATAACTTCGTATAGAAAATACCATACATAATCATCAACTCTATGTAGTCGCGCATTAATTCTATGTTTATGAGAAGAAATGTGTTGAATAATATCATTTGAACGTGGCTTACTTGAACCATTTGATCTGCAGAGTGATACGTACTCCGCAATCATATGATTAACATTTTCTAAAAACTCACATTTTAGTTCTTGTTCAACAAAAACTAAAATAGGTTTTTCTTGTTCTAAAGCTTTTTCAAACTCCAAATGTGTAACAGATCTTCCATGTGGAGTTATAGTTCCAGCCTTATCACCTATGAACAATACAAAAATGTCACACTCAGAAACCATTCTTAAGCATCTTGTGATGGAATCTTCTCCATTATGCCATGCGCCAAAATTGCGTTCAAACATCATTGGTTCATGACCAAGCGAAAGAAGTTTCTCAAAGCTACTGTTTCTAAGTGCCGAAAATGAAGGCTGAGAGGCTGAGCTTAAAAAGATTTTTGTTTTTGGCAAAATACACACCCCTTTATCAAATAAATAAAGGATAACCAAATTATATTATAAATTGTAATTTTTTTAAATAATTTATAGCTATTATATTAACCATTGTTAAACTGTAAATATCTGTATATAATGAATACAAAGTATCAAGCTTAAAAAAAAATATACTCAACACAAAATGATCCTAACTTTATGTTTAAGAGAAAAAGTACGAAAAGAGGGAATTGATATGGAACGAAGGAAAGTCTCCTTTAATATTGAGAATATACCGCAAAACATTAGACATTACATAAAAGGGGCAACTTTTTATGATAGTAGTTGCTCAGAACATGCAAAGACATTTTTTGTTCAAGGTAAAGAGCGTGCGTTTCTGAAGATAAGCAAAAGGGGCTCACTTGAACGTGAGTATAAAATGACTAACTTCTTACATAAGCACCATGTCACCCCGAAGGCCATAGCCTACGAATCAGATTCAGAGTATGACTATTTATTTACAGAAGCAGTAAGTGGCGAGGATGGAACAGCAGTGCCACATATTGAAAATTCCAGTAAATTAGCCAGCGTATTTGGCGAATATCTAAAAATGTTGCACTCACTGCCAACCGAGGGTTGCCCGTATGTCAATAGAACTAATGAATTGTTAAGTCAAGCTCAAAGTAAAGGGATAGAGCTTAGTACATTGAATGATTACAAATATTCAGCTAAAGACGATGTAATTATACATGGTGATTATTGCTTACCTAATATCATTATGGATAACTTTGCATTTAAAAGTTTTATTGATGTAGGCTATGGAGGAATTGGTGACAAGCATTATGATATTTACTGGGGAATTTGGACACTAAACTATAACTTAAAGTCGGATAAATATAAGGATATATTTTTAGATGCATATGGAAGAAATGATATTAATGATGAAGGACTTATATTTTTTTCAAAACTGATTGAGTTAACGGAGTAAATTCGCTTTTAAGTTTTAGCGCGTTATTTTAATAAAACTTCTCTCCTTTAACAGGACTAACAGCAGATGTTTAAAGAGACATCAAAAACAAGGAAGCCCAGCCTATAACTGCTGAGCTTCGCTTAGCTATTTTGGAGTGGGAGTGAAATTACTGATTAGATTGATTTAACGATATTAACTAAGTTTTGTGACATGGCGCTAATCTCTTCCATCGATGCGTTCAATTGCTCGGTAATTGCTGCTTGTGATTGTGTCATTGTGGTCATTTGACTAATTTGATGCTGAATTTCGTCGATGGATTTGTTCATTTCATTGAGGCCTTTTTCGATATTTTCTGTGGCCACTGAGCTATTGTCAGCGAGTTTGCGAACTTCATTGGCAACAACGCCAAATCCTCGGCCATATTCAGCTGCCCGCGCTGCCTCGATTGCAGCATTTAATCCTAGCAGGTTTGTTTGATCTGCAATCACGGATGAAGACCGAAATGTTTTTAGTTTCCTCTGAGCTAACTTTTACCGCATTCGCAGCTTCCATCGATTTCTCTTGTGCAGCGGCCATTTCCTGTGCTTGAATGGTTACATTTTCAATGGCACTTGTCATCTCTTGAATCGAAGTCGATAACTGTAGCATGCTTTCATTCACTTGGATGATCGCACGTTCTTTATTTTTCTCATGAGAAATATCGCGAATTGTCCCCGCAAAACGTAATGGGACACCATCTTTGTCACGCAAAGTTTTTCCTGTAGCGTGAATCCAAAGGTAGCTACCGTCATTCTTTCGCATTCGCAGGTCTACGTTATAAGGGGTTTGACCTGAGTAGTCATTTAAGCTTGCAGAAAATTGTTCGAGAACTCGATCACGATCGTCGGGATGCATTCCGTTTGAAAAGCTTTCGAACTCATTTGGAAATTCCGACTCTTGCGTATAGCCTAACGTCTTTCTTAATTGCTGAGAGTACCATACATTTACATTTTCCAAATCCCCGTTATGAACGGTAAAGTCCCATGGTGCTTCGATCAATGCTTCATCAATAAGACTATAACGCTCATTTAACAGATTCATTTCGTTATCTCTTAATTTCTTCTCATGAATGTCTATGTTTATGCCAACAATCCTCAAAGGCACCCCCTATTATCTCGCAATGTTGTCCCTGTTGCGCGATGCCAGCGGATTTCACCATCTTTTCTGCGGATTCTATATTCAATATCATAAGGAGTTTTGCCTGAATAGTCATTGAGGTGATCTGCCAGAGCTTTGGTTACCATGTCTCGTTCCTCATCAAACAACCGCTCTGACCAGCTGCTAAGCACGTTCGGGAAGTCTGTTTCATTTTGAAAGCCAAGCAGTGCCCGATATTCGTCTGACCAAATGAATTGATTGTTTGGATTAGTTGAATCGCCGGCAACAACGGTCATATCCCAAATACCTGCTTGAACAGCCTGAGTGATTAAATCTAATCGAAGCTTATTTTCATAAGCAGCTTCTTGAAGCAATTTTACTGCAGCATTAAGGTTAGTTATGATTTCATTTACTTCAGATGGAGCTTGTTCTGGTGCTTGAATGGCAGCAGTCAGATCTCCTTTTGCAGTGGCGTTGAGTAATTGTCTTGATCCTTCTACTAATGCTTGGAGCGATTCAAATGATGTTGTTTTATTAAATAGAATTAAACGATTTCCGTGGCAAAGGTATTCTCTTGTATTTTGGGGCAAGCTGGTGCAGTCCATGTGAAAGAGAAATGCCTAGAATGAATGAAGCATATGCTGAAAAAATTGAAAATATCGAAATTTTAACAGTCAACCTTAGAGAAGGTATAATTATGGTTGAGAGTTTTAAAGACAAGTATGATATTGAGTTCCCAATTTTATTAGAGCCATATAACGAAATCGGTAAAAAATATAATGTGGTTGACATGCCTACAACCTTTCTTATAGACCAAAGTGGAAAAATTGTCGAAAAAGTCGTTGGCGAACTACGAACCAAAGAACAAGTTGTATCTTTAATGGCAAAGGTCAGTGTTAAGAATTAAGCTATTACTTTCTCTCGCTGACTGTATAGATTGTATCATTTATGGAAAAAAGCTAAATTAATGTAACAACCCCCTTTATCTTGTCGTCTTATATAATAAGGTAAGCAAATGACCATAAAAAGGAGGATTGGTATTAATGATCCTAACAAGATTTAGTAGCAATGCCTTAATTCGAGCAGCAGCTATTCTATCAGTTCTATTGGGTTTATTGTATCTGCCTTCTAACTATTCATTGCCCATTGTGGGGCTTGGCCCTGAACTTGCAGGAGGACAGCAACTAGCAAAACATTGGGCTATGTATGCAATGTACGGAGGGGCTATTATTTTCATCAGTTCTTTTTTACTGCAATGTAAGTCGATCCATCTTATTTAAACGCATTGTTTTAACTGCTTGTCTCATCGCTGCATCTTTACTGATTGTTGTGCAACTCCCTGAACGCCTTAAACAGACTAAATAAAAAGAGGAAGGGGAGCACTGACATAATAAAAAAAGAGTTTAAGCAACTAGTAGATGGTTTCTGTATTGAACAGGAGCCATCTTTTTTAGATTCCATTGGTAACGATAATTATTATAGTAAACTATGTAATGATCGATTTTAGCACGTAATTCATCTAGTGTTTTTACCATACTGAAATCAACTTCATCTTTGAGGTGACCGAAGAATGATTCTTGAGGAGCATTATCCCAGCAGTTGCCTCGACGTGACATAGATTGACCAAGCTTATAGTGTTTTTAATAGCTTTTGGAATTTTGGGCTTGTATAGTGAACACCTTGATCGGAATGAAGGAAGGCTTCTGAATGGAGCTTTACACGTTTATTGCGGAAGAGTTTTTTGACGGTTGTTGTCGCGATATCTAGTGTAATAGAGTCCGATACATGATAGGCTAATATTTCATTCGTGGATCCATCTTTAATCGTCGACAAATAAGCCATTGTTCCATTGTACGGAAGATAGCTGATGTCAGTTAATAATACTTTGCCTGGCACGCCTTGCTTAAATTGGCGCTGTAGTCTGTTCGGCACAACTCGATGCTCTTTTGTTGCTTTTGCCATTTGCTTTGCTTATATGGATTTACTTTGCGGTGAGGACATGTTATGCCATATTTTCGCATAATACGTTGGATCTTCTTGCGACTCATTACGATACCATAGTCATGCTCAAGTGTCATTTTAATCGAACGTGACCCCTTCTTATAGCCACGACGCTTGAAGGCTCTTAAAATGAAATCACGCGCTTCTACATCCTTTTGTTCTTTCATTGCTCGCACTTCACTTGTCTGTACATAGTGATAATAGCCAGAACGTGAGACGTTTAAGAGTTTGCAAAAATAAGTGACCATTCGTTGAAATGAAAACTGCTGAATGGTATCGAAAATCAGTTGGAATATTTTATCGGTGTTTAGTTTTTGCCTTTCGTTTAGCAGCCTCCTTTCGGTCACTTCGAGCTTTTTTAGCATTTCTATTTGGCTCTCTAATAGCTCAATACGCGCTGCTTGTCGTGCTAGTATTTCTGCTGTCGTTAACTCACGTTTTAAAGGTCTACCTGAACTCGTTTTTCGTGTATCGGTCAACCCAATTAAGCCATTCTTCTCATACGCTTTTCGCCAACGAGAGGAGGCTTGTTCAACCCGCTTGATACCGATCATCTCAATATCAAAGCCGGACTCTTTGAAGATCTGTCTTGGTGTTTTACCTGCTAAATAATCATCAATAAATTGATTCTTAAAGGCATCTGAATAAGTAATTGAACGTTCACTTACCTTTAATACATGGGGGTTCTTTAGTAATTGTTCTATCTGTTCGGATGAAAATAATTGCTTACTCATGCTCGCTCCATTTCTTATCACTCTTCAAAGTCTAGTATATAAAAATACCTGTAGTTTGCGTACTCTTTTTTAAGTGTCTTAACTACAGGTACCATTTTAAACGCTCCTATTTTTTTTATTATTTTCTTTATATGCTGGATTATCCCCGAAATACGGTCATACGACCTGAAAAATATAAAACTTCAAGTATTCCGTCTGCTCTTTTATCTACCGTATTTTTTCGATTCAGAAAATCAATCACAACCTCATCGTGCTTTTGACCATAACTATGACAATGCCCAGTCCACTCCACTATTTGATTCATCGCGAATTTCATGGCATATCATAATCCACTACCAAACTCCAGATTAATTCCTTCCATCGCTGACTCAGTGGCAATAATTATTGAAGTATAATTTTTAAAGTGCCCAACCATCTCGGTGCAAGTATCGGCCGTTTGATCATCATCCTTATGTCGCTCCAACCACGACTTATACTCTTTGCTATTTCCACCAATACTCCGATTTAATTGTCCTTCCGAACTAACAGTGAACAGCACTCCACATGGCGTGAGTGATTGTGACAACTTAAAATAATTGAGATGCACAGTGGTTACCTAAATCCATAACAATTCCGACAGTTATAACTACATAAATGACTACTCATTGTCGCAAAAATTAATGATAGGTTTAACTTTAATCTTATTTTTCAATTGAATTCTCTTTCTAGTTCAACATAATCTATAAATGATTTTTCATCTAATAAGTAAGTAATATTACTCTGTATCAAAATAGTTGTACTGCTATCTTCGGAAAGCATACCATCACCAGGATCATCACTATCATATGTTGGATCAATTGTTTCAATGCTAAAACTTACATCAACATCAATATCAAAGGATATGAGCATTGCATTTTCATCAATATCTAGGGAAATTTCATTTAATGTTATACTAAATCTTTCAATATACCCGTCAGTTCCCCAGCCACTAAAATAATCCCCTTCAAATTCAGAATTCATAAGCATATCATCAACAGTATCTTGTAGATATTCATTTTTCTCAAAAAACTTTATTAGTTCGTGTTCTAAAAACTGTTTATCGTATTCAAAATTATCAATAAAATAATCTCTTAAATTGTCTTCTTCATTTTCTAAAAATGCTGACAACGAATTATAATAGGATAGATTATGTATATCGGTAGATAAATCTTCATGTATACTATTTTGGTCTTTATTTGAGAAGTCTTTATAATTACTTGATATAAATGCAATGTTATCGGGCATCTTGTCATTACAATATTCTACGATACTTTCCCAGATAATAGCATCTTGAAATGAAACTTTATTTTCACTAAACGGCTTTATATTATTAAAATATTTTGAGGATATCTTCTCAATAATTTCAGGTGATTTAGGATAATCGATAATAATTATGTTATTTTCATCAATTATTTTGTCTAAAAATTGTTTATACTTATTAGTGAGTATATCTGCTTTTAAATTATTAAAATCAATTGACTCTGATGCCCCTAGCTTTATTAAATCATTTTTAGTACTCTTTATTTTTTTTACGAGTGGTCTGATTTCATCACGATATTTTTTTAATATTTCATAATAATTGAACTTGGTTATACACAATTCTACTGGTTCATATCGATTATATTTAAGTAATTTTTTTATATCTGATGATTTGAAATAAAAATCATTAAAAATGATATTCGTATCCAAAATAATTAAATAAGACATAAATAATTCACCTCTATTAAGAGTTAACCACTAGCAATAGCAATTGTATACAAAACAAATTGCAAAATATTTGAAACACTCGTTTATTGTAAATATTGTTTTTTATTTATGTATATTCATTCATTAAAACTAAAATTAGTCTTTAGTATACTTAGATTCATTGCTCTACACAAAAAGGAGATTTTTTTAATCTGCTGTTTGTTGGATTTCCTTGTACGATTATTATGCAAGATTCTTTTGCTCTTGTTACAGCGTTATATAGCAATCTTCTATTTGCTTCATCATCAGATCTGACATTATATGGCCATAGTATAATAACGCAATCAAATTCTTGATTTTTTGCTTGATGAATAGTCATAGCACGAACTGAAGATTTGAAATAACCACCATACGATTTAAGTTGTTGACAAATTAGTGAAATTTGTTCAATAATCTCAGAAACAGAAAATTCATTAATACCTCTTAAAGACTCTTGTTGGCGCATCCACTCTTTAAGCTGACTTGCCCCTGCAATTGTTTTATTGATCACTATATCACTAGCTTTTATTAACATATTAGAGTTCTCAGGCAGAATACTTTTAAGTTTTTCTTCCAGGCCTCTCACATCTTCTTCCCACTTTATATTAATAGGTGGCAGAGGAGTTGGATAGCGTTTTAACATGGTTCCTCCCAAAGCTAACTTATTAACTACGTTTCTTACAAATGGTGCATTAGATGGCTTGGTAGGGCTCAATATTGCTACTTGTTTTTTTATATTATTTAATAAAAAATTATTTAATAAAAAATATCCACATAAATGTATAGCGGGATAATGACTTGGAACCTCATGTATTCTGCAGTCTTTAAGACTAGTTATTCCTAGTCCATTACGTAAATTTTCAGCAACCTTTAGTAAGGATGCTTGGTTTGTTCTATGATTTTTTACTAATGAATAAGGTGTGCATACTGATTTCAACCAAACAACAGACTCACTTGGTTGAGTACTATTTAAATCTTGAAATTCATCTGCAGCAATAAATAATGTACAGTTTTTATTTAACTGTTTTATAATACCTAAGCGACCTTTCTTACAGTCTTGAGCTTCATCAACTAAAATAATAGGATATGTACTAGAAACCCACTTATTTACTAAGTCATTCTCCAATAACTTCGCTGCTACATTACAAGTTTCCTCGTAAGTATTAGGAAACTCAATTTGCAAATAATTAACCACCCCCCTCCAACGATTAACCAATTTCCAAGCAAAACTATCAAAAGTTAAACATTTAAATTTATTTTTTAATCGAGATTCTACTTGAAGTTTTTCAGAAAGCCTGTGCCTAGCTCCATGCATCATTGTTAGTCCTAAGATAAATTGTCCTTCTAATAGTGAATTTTTATCAATATGTTTCTTAAGATTACTTATTAATGCAGTCGTCTTACCGCTACCAGCGGGTCCTTCAAAAAAATGAATTGTCATTTTCTCCACACCCTTACATAGCTTTCACTTGTACTCCTATTATCCATTTCAAAACTAGACATGGAATAGTCTCTTTTAAATACTAATTGAACTATTGCATCTAATAGTTTACGAGCTCTCACAACACATTCAGTATAAGAATGAATAATACTAGTAATATCTTCATAAATTAAATAGTTTCCTTTGACCCCATTATTTTTAGCATCACTTTTTAATTTTGTAGACAGAGGATAGTCATCATCACATCCAAGTAAAGCTTCTACTTTTCTTTTTGCTTCAGCATTTGCTTCAACAATCCAAATAATAACGTCTTCAATAACCCAATCTCTTGGCCACTGAATAATTAATTTTGGTGGTTGGTTTAACTGTAAAAGTCTATTTATGTATCGATCTCCATCATTATCTCCATCAACAATTATCACTATTTGATTATGTACTCTGGATAAATAACTGTATGTATCTAATATAGAAGCATTGTGAGTTGGGATCACGCCGAAGCAAGAACCAAATGGTAAAAAATCATAATCATAGTCCAAATTCTCACTAGTTTCGGTGAATTTCACAAGAAGTCGGAACCATTCGAAATCTATTCTACCTTCAGGAATTAACAAGTATTCTTGCATGAGTGCAGATATCAAGTCATGCCTGTTATCAGTAAATAACTTTCTAATACTGTTAGGTGTAGAATTATCCAATGGTGCTTCTAATAATGGTTTAGCAAGTAAGTTTCCATCTTTATTATCTAATATTAAAATAGAAGTAGCTGGATAAAAAGCAACAAGATTTGAAGAATGACTAGTAATTATAGTTTGTTGCGCAATAGATTGCGTTCTGTATATTAGTCTTTTTTGTATCCCATAAGGAATATGCAATTCTGGTTCTTCTATTGAAAGAAGAAAATTTTGATCTGATCTTTGTCTTAAACTTCCTAGTTCTATGAGCAACAGAAGAATTTGAAGTGACAGTAGACCTGATCCTACTCTCCCTGCTGGTATAAGTGAATTAGTATAAAATTGAAAGTGAGGTGTAATGCAATTTAATAGTGAATCAATATCTGTGGATGTAATTCTTAACTTAATTTCAGGAGCTATCGGTAAAAAGCCCATTAATTCTGTATTCACTCTATTAATAAGCTTTCCTAATTCCCCAGTAGATTCTAATGGTGTTGTTGGGTTTCGTAGCTGATTTCTAATGTCTAATAATTCTTTAGAAGGAATTCCATCTATGGAAGATACTAATTTTCGAAATAATTCAGAATTAAATGAAATAAGCTTATCCCATGTTCTTGAAACCGGTATTGAATAGTACCCTAAATCTAATAACAATTTTCCAGGTACTTTATTAATAACTTCATATAAAAAAGGATCAACTATACTATCATCATCATGAAAATATCGTAATGCTTCAACTGCTAAAGTATCATGATCGAATCGTGCAGTATAACCTATTTCGGTACATAAGATATCTTCATCAGAGGATTTTAGTGATTTCACTATCTTCTCATTTTGATCCCACCATTTAGGTACTGCTCTTCCTTCCCTAAACCAGTTTAGATTGTAATCAGGATCATTTTTCACAAAATCAGCAATAGTAACTATTATTTTAATACGTGTACTTGGGATTGGTGCACTACCAAAAAAATCATGTTCAGTAATTGACTTCACCATTTTCTCCTTACCTAATACCAAAGAGATTGCATCAATCACTGTACTTTTTCCAACATTATTTGTTCCCATTAATATTGTATGTTGGTTAAAAAGAAGTGTCCCTTGCTTTATCCCCCTAAAATTTTCAATTCTAAGTCTGACTATTCTCATTATAATCATCCTTATAATATTTTTTTAACCATAATCAAATTATTTCCTTTTTTTTCAAAACAATATATAGCAAATCTACTTTATTATTTTATGTTACTAGTAGATCATTTTCAGTAACACCCCATTTCATCATCATCTTATACCGCTTTTTACAATCATATCCATGATATTATTATACCTTCTTGTAAATCAACTTCACACCTCTTCATCAAAAATAGAATATTTCTTCTATTCAAAATAATATTATGAAACAATTAAGAATGACTTACTTATCATCACTCCTATTTGCATTGAATAACTCTTTAGTTATTTGGCTAAAACAGTATTTAGGTGGTGATTTATTTGAGTATTACAAAAAGAAAATATGAAAGTTATGTTGGAAAGAAATTCGGTAAATTAACAGTAATAAATTATTATTCCTACAAAACAAAAAACGGTAGTTATAGATATATATTTCAATGTATTTGTGACTGCAATTC
Source organism: Paenibacillus sp. plas6 (assembly GCF_057221655.1). Classification (NCBI taxonomy): domain Bacteria; kingdom Bacillati; phylum Bacillota; class Bacilli; order Caryophanales; family Paenibacillaceae; genus Paenibacillus; species Paenibacillus sp. plas6. The sequence goes on from NZ_CM170151.1 coordinate 1,246,693, forward strand.
AGATAAAACAGTTGGTAAAGATGTCCATAATATCTTAAGTGGTAGAACTAGATCGTGTGGTTGTAAGCAAGGTACTAAAGATCATACTCAATTAATAGGAAAAAAATTTGGAAAACTAGTACCCATTAATTTTATTCAAAAACGAATTAAAAGAAAAATTGAAATTAGATATTTATGCCAATGCGATTGTGGTAATCAAAAGTTGGTTTCAGTAAAAAAATATGATTTGATACATGGAATACGAACACATTGTGGATGCCAACACTTTGCTCCTAATCGTTATGATGATCGTTTCCACGCCATTCTTCTTCATCATTACCAAAGCTCTATTGGTAAGCGTTCAAAACAATTAGGTTTTGGAGAGATTATTTCTTTTGATGATTTTGTTGAGTTAATACAACTTCCTTGTCATTATTGCAACACACCTTTTAGTGCAATGATAATTGACAGAGATTATAATCGTAAACCATCTACTATACCCGAGAGAATGATTTTTATAAATGGACTAGACCGTATAGATAATACAAAAGGATATACTATAGATAATATTGTGCCATGTTGTACACATTGTAACGAGAGTATAAAATATTATGTGTAAATGAATAAATGCAAAAGGAAGACCTTTTCTTGTAGAATTGAGTTACCACACAAAATTCACAGAGAGAGGTCTTCCCTATGAATCATTTTACAACAGATTTAGTCCAAGCTCTAGTTACAAAACAAGATGTGACTGAAATTTTTCGTATTCACCTCGAAAGAGCGATGAATCACTTGTTAACAACCGAGTTAACCGCCTTCCTAGATTACGAAAAGTATGATCGTGCAGGCTTCAATACAGGCAATTCTCGTAACGGCAGCTATACACGTACGCTCCATACGGAATACGGCGATCTGCACCTTCAAATCCCTCGTGATCGTAATGGAGCGTTCAAGCAGCAGACCGTAGCACCCTACAAGCGATCCAACGACACGTTAGAATCGTTTGTCATTCATATGTTCCAAAAGGGCGTAACCATGACTGAAATCGCTGATCTGATCGAGAAAATGTATGGGCATCATTACACCCCGCAAACCATTTCTAACATGACGCAAGTGATGGTAGGGCATGTGGATGCCTTCTTGAAACGCTCGTTAGCTACACGCTATGTCTGCGTCTATTTGGATGCAACCTACATTGCTGTAAAGCGTGAGACCGTTTCGAAAGAAGCGGTTTACTTAGCTGTTGGCATTCGCGAAGATGGTTCTAAGGAAGTGTTAAGCTATGCCATTGCTCCAACCGAGTCTGCTTACGTGTGGAAAGAGCTTCTGCAAGACCTTCGAGAAAGAGGCACAGAAGAAGTGCTACTCTTTATTTCTGATGGATTAAAAGGCATGGTTGATGCCATTTTCGAGGTCTTTCCAGGTGCCAAATACCAAACCTGTTGTGTTCATCTTGCTCGCAATCTTGCTCATAAAGTGCGTGTGTCTGATCGTGCTGAGATCTGTGATGATTTCAAGACCGTATACCGTGCAAAAGATGAGCAAGCTGGTCGTGAAGCACTAGAACGTTTCTGTGATAAGTGGAAAACTGCTTATCCTAAAGCAACGAAAGCCTTAGTGGAGAATCCCTATATCTTCACGTTTTACAGCTTTCCACAGTCGATTTGGAGAAGCATTTACTCTACTAATCTTATTGAATCCTTTAACAAGCAGATCAAGAAATATACCAAGCGGAAAGAGCAATTTCCTCATGAAGAAGCACTAGAAAAATTCTTAGTTTCACAGTTCGAAGGCTATAACCAACGCTTTGCTACAAGATGTCATATTGGCTTTGATCAAGCTCGTGCAGAACTACAAGCCATGTTCAAAAGCAACACGTAATTCAACTGCTACAAGTAAAAGTTATTTTTATTTACACAAACTTCTTGACGCTACCATTGTAACAAAGCAAAAGCAGAATTATCTTATGAAGAATTTAAAACATTAATTTCAAGAATATATCAAGTATTCATATTAAATGGTGGCATGAAAACAGATATTTTGCCATATGTACAACTAGATTTTAAAGCAATTTCTCGTCCTATAAGACTTGATAAGTCATATACTGTTGATGAAATGATTGGAAAAACATGTGGCTGGTTAACAGTTATTTCATATAAACAACATAAACGTCCAAGTGGTCAAAAATATATTAAAGTAATATGTAAATGTATTTGTGGAAATACTCATATTGTGGATAAATATGAAGTTATTCGTGGTAATACAATTAGTTGTGGATGTTTTCGAAAAAAATGGAGTAAAAGTAGATACCAAGACAGAACTACTTCTATAATTAAAAGCTTATATTCAAGATTAAAAAATCGTTCTAAAAATAAACTTGGATTTAATTCTATTTTACCTTTTGAAGCATACGCTTCCCTAATTTATCAACCTTGCTTTTATTGTGGAGTTTCTCACAGTAATATTGCAAAAGATAAATTAGATAATGAAACTAAACTTCCGATTAGTGATACTATTGTTTATTATAATGGTCTTGATCGAAAGGATAATACAAAAGGATACACTGAAGAAAATGTAGTACCTTGTTGTAAAAATTGCAATACAGCTAAATTTGATAAAAATATTGATCAATTCCATGATTGGATTATGCAAATATTCAATCACTGGGTAAAAGTATAAATCAACCTTAAATGACTGGTTGCTCTATTATTATTTAATTATGTATTTCGTACTAAGGAGGGGCAGTAAAACTTAAGTATATCTACTATGTAGTGAATGAAAAAGCCATGAAAAACGTACGAATTAATCATTCGATATGCTAATCAATTTCTACACTATTTAAGTTTCTCCTATGATTCGTAAGCTGAACGTTATCACTAATAAAATAGAAGCTGTCATTGTTAATCTTTCTTAACAGAAGACTAACAAATGAAAATACTCCGATCTTTTCAATAAATATCCTCACAAATGAACAGTTGCGATACAAAATTGAGGACAAATATTGATTATTCCTAGAATAAGTCGAGTTTAAGCTAATTATATCCTTTTGATACTTGATCGCATAATGATTAACAAAAAAATTATTATAGACTCTAGTCTCCTCCCCAGCATCCAATAAATTGAATTTACTCAACTATGCCAATTACCCGAAGTTAATAAATAGTTACTACAACAAATCAATTTCCTTTTTTATATCTAACCATTGCTTATAATCATCTTTTTTTCTTAACTGCTTAATGATTTCAAGTGTAGATTCATGTCCTTCCTCAGTTCATGTACGTTGCTCTGTCATTACTACGAAACCACCTGTATAAAAGCCTATTGGCAATAGTAATTTAATTACTTGTTTTTGTGTTATTCTTCTAATTCCTTTCGGCAACATTTTACCTATTCTCCTTTCCTTCATAAATCTTTCTCCAAGTTATTACTTTTTCCACCTCTAATCTATATTAATCATTAAGTTTAACTTATTAAAGACTATACGTGATAGCATATACTTTCTTTTACCCGAAGGGTATTAAAGGAGGGTGGGGCTCCGAACGTCACATTTTAGTTAGAACTATATTGTATCTAGTTCGTAAAATTTTTTTATATTTTTTCCTCAATATAGTAAAAACAACCCAAAATCAAAGAATTTCAAGTAATTCAAAGCTATTTTAAGATCAACACTAGGTAATTATCAATGACTATACGATAACTAATTTTGCCTCTATATGACTGCGCACCGCTAAGTATGACTTATTGTTTATCATTCTATATGATTAAAGCACATCATTTTTGACGTCAAATAATGTTGAATACATACAATGGAAACTAAATATTCACTTGATACTCTACTGATTATTTAGGTTTCTGTACGGAGGATCAATATGTTTCACGAAAACTATAGTATTAAGCTTATCCTTAGTGGCAATCGAATGGAGATTGTTAACTATGAAAAAGAAGTTATTCGCAATCGTCATAGTTTTGGAGGACGTAGATATCGTTCTTCAGAACCTAGTGTTCTCTTCAATGAAAATAGAAAAACTAGTACTAATCGAGCTGTTCAAAACTTCAAACGATTAGTGCATTGTAACTTTTCAACAAATAGTTCCTTTCTAACATTGACGTTTAACGATTGTTATTTACAATCAATTTGGATCGGCTACACTGAATTGGACAATTCTCTTAAGGTCTAGTAGATTGAAATCAAATCGACAAGGAACGGAGAGAATGTCATGCAGAAACGTGAGCGTCGGTCATTTACAGACGAGTTCAAGCAGCAGATGGTTCAACTTTACGAGAATGGGAAACCGCGTGCAGATATTTTGAGAGAATATGATCTGAGTGCATCTGCGTTTGACCGTTGGGTCAAAGAGAGTAGAACAACAGGTTCTTTCAAAGAAAAAGACAACCGAACCGAGGAAGAAAAGGAACTCATAGCGCTGCGTAAGGAAATCCAACGGTTGAAGATGGAAAACGATATTTTAAAGCAAGCAGCGCTGATCTTCGGACGAAAATAACGGTAATCCAGCAAAACGCTCATAAGTATCCCATATCGGCCATGTGCAAGATCCTTCAGGTCAATAGGAGTACCTACTACTACGAGAGCAATGAGCAATCATCTGTCAATGATGGAGTGGAACAAGCAATTATCCGTATTTTTGAAGAGAATCAGCGCGTGTATGGAGCAAGGAAAATCAAAGCAAAGCTTCAAGAAGAGGGAATGACGGTTTCCAGACGGCGCATTGGACGTCTGATGAAGAAAAACGGCTTGGTCTCGGTCTATACAGTGGCGCAGTATAAACCGCATATGTCGTCATGTAACGAATCGCCGATCCAGAACGAACTGAATCGCGAGTTTGCGAAAGAAGCACCACTGGAAGCCGTTGTGAGTGACTTGACATACGTTCGGGTCGCCAATAAATGGCACTATATTTGTTTGCTCGTGGACTTATTTAATCGGGAGATCATCGGTTACAGCTGCGGAAAATTTAAAGATGCCGCACTAGTCTATCAAGCATTGGCAAGCGTAAAAGGAGATCTACGCCAAATCCAGCTTTTTCACACAGATCGTGGCAGTGAGTTTAGAAATCTCACGATTGATGAAGTGATCAACACGTTCAAGATCAAGCGTTCATTGAGTATGAAAGGCTGTCCCTATGACAATGCAGTTGCGGAGGCAACCTTTAAGCTGATCAAAGCCGAGTTCGTGAGAAATCGCAAATTTGAATCGCTATCTCAGTTAAAGCAAGAGCTAGGAACATACGTCAAATGGTTTAACGAAGCTAGGATTCATTCCACACTAGGATATCTAAGCCCATTAGCGTACAAAGAGAAGGCACTTAAGAAATCTGTCTAGTCAGGTGTTGACAATCCAATTGCGACTGTAGAAGAATCTAGATTATTATTCAACAAGTTTATGAAGCGGTTACGAAAACACTATCCTTCTATAAAGCACTTAGGAGTTATAGAGTTTCAATCTGAGGTTGGTATTGACGGTCTACACTTTCACATTCTACTGAATGCTAGTAATTTATCTCATGACTATATAGAGATGTTATGGGGACTAGGTTACATATGGATTAAGCCAGTAGATAGTTCTAGTATAGATTCACTTATATCGTATATGAACAAGGCTGTAAATGACTCTAGACTCATTGGTAAACGTCTATATTTACGAAGTAAGAAGCTAACTTTACCTACCGTTATTACAGGCTCAGAAGCTCTTCATTATATTGAAGGTATAAATTTCGAACAACAAAAACTAATTCGTTCATTGTCTTTCCAATCTCAGCATTTTGGCGAGATTAAACATGAGGAGTATGAGCTGCAACCTGTTATCGACTAACACTCAACGAACTTACTCAATGAATAGTTTCATTATTACAACAAGAAAGAAGGTTTCCTATGACTACTCTTTACGATAGACGTATTGAACGATTTTTCGATAACAATTCTCCAACTTTAGATATAATTTTAGATTCATATGTAGATAGTGTAATTGACACATTATTATCCAATCATTACGATAATAATCAGGTAAACACTGTTGCATCTCATGAATTTGGAGGAAAAAAATTATGAGATGTGCAGTTTATATTCGTGTATCTACTAATCATGAAGAGCAACAGACTTCTATTCAAACTCAAAAAGATATTTTTTATCGTTTTATGAGTGAAAATGGCTGGGATCTATATCAAATCTATACCGATGTTGAAAGCGGAACGAGTGAAAATAGAAAGCAGCTTCAATTAATGTTACGAAATGCTAAAGAAAAGAAATTCGATATTATTCTTGCTAAAGATCTATCTAGACTCGCTAGAAACGGTAAGATATGCTACCAAATCCGAGAAATCGCACTAAAACATAACGTTCACATTGTCACGTTGGATAATGCGATTAATACAATCAAGAAAAATGATCATATGTTTGGTCTATATGCTTGGATTTATGAGCAAGAATCTAGAAACACTAGTGAGAGAGTTAAAAAAGCCTATATCAATGAAGCTAAAAAAGGACGATTCAAAGGCTCTATTCCACCCTATGGTTATAAAGTAAACCAAGGTAAATTGGAACTTAGAGATGATGGCACTCCAGATATTGTACGACGAATATTTAGTCAATATTTATCTGGTATGGGGTGTGATACTATTGCCAGATTATTATGTGATGAAGGAATAGTTTCTCCTTCTCAACTTGCTGGCAAAAGAAATGCTTCAGGTCTATGGCATTCATCTAGTATAAAACATATTCTCAAGAATCCACATTACTTAGGTCACTTGGTACAATGTAGAGAAACTACAAAAAGTGTCACTAGTTCTGTAAGGGAAAGTATTCCACAAGAACAATGGATAACGGTTTTCAATACGCATCCACCCATTATATCTCAAGCTGACTTTGATGCAGTAACAAAACCAAATGGCAATTCGAAAAAGGAATATAACTGCTCCCAAGGTTCACCTATTTACTAACTATATATTTTGTGCCGAATGTGGTCGTGCGATGTGGTATAAGGAAAACTCTAAAGGATATGCTTGTGGTACTCGTATTAAATATGGTTTAACTAAGTGTTCTAACAATATAAAGGCTCGTGAAAAGTTATTGGAACAACAAATACTCCATGATTTAAAAAGCTTTACTGGAGATGTGGATTTATCAGACATTGAATCGAGATTAGAAAAGAAACAACAGAACCACCAAAAGTCCCTTGAAAAAAAGCTTCAGAATATACGAGCTAAACTTGAATCGCTTTGCTCTAAAAAGAAAAAACTCCTTGATCTACTACTTGATGAAGTAATAAGCTCTGAAGACTATCAGCAACGCGTTGAAGATATTCAGCATGAAATGAATGAACTCAATGCTATGCAACAACAACTTTTACAGGGAGAAGGGACAATAGTTCCTTCAGCTATGTTCTCTGAACAATTAATCCGACAGTTAAAAGAGGCTGGGACAAAATAACCCAGCCTAACTAAAAACGGCGGTGACGTTTACGAAAGTAAAATGTCATCGCCGTTAAATTTTTAAATACAAAAGGAACACCATCTGTTAAAATTTTAGTACTCCTACAAAAACATTAAAGAAGGTGTTCCTTATGTACAAACAGTATAACATGAACCAATTAGTTTTGCCTCTAAATTTAGAAGTTAAATTAAATGAAAAAGATATTGCGTTTGCCATTCATCATTTGGTCGAAAGTATTCCCGATGAAGCGTTTCGTTCGTTTGTTCGTCGTGATGGTTGTCCATCCTATCATCCTCGCATGATGCTCAAGATCATTCTATGTGGCTACACCCAATCTGCCTTTTCTGGTCGTAAAATTGAAGCTCTAACGAAAGACAGTATTCGGATGATGTGGTTGGCACAAGGCTACGAACCTTGCTACCGCACAATCAATCGTTTCCGTGTTCATCCTGAGATGAAGGAATTAATCCGCCAGTGCTTTGTTCAATTTCGCTCGAAGTTAGTAGAAGAAAAGATCATTCACCAAGAAGCGATTTTCATTGATGGTACAAAGATTGAAGCGAATGCCAACAAGTTTACGTTTGTATGGAAAAAAGCCGTGGACAAGCATCATACTCGTCTAATCGAGAAGTCGAATCAATTGTACAACGAGTTATTGGAACAAAAGATTATTCCAGAGCTCGAACATGAGCAGGAACTCTCTACGGAAAACTTGTTGGAGATCGCAGAACACCTCGAACACGTGGTTGAAAGCTATACAGAAAAGATGGAAGCATCCGAAAATACGAGCGAACGAAAGCAATTACGAAGCAAGCGTAAAGTGCCAAAACAAATGCTCAAGCAAGTCCGTGAATGGATTGAACGAAAGAAAAAATACAAGCAGCATCAACAACAGTTTGGAGATCGAAACAGCTATTCGAAAACCGATCCGGATGCGACGTTTATGCGGATGAAAGATGACTATATGAAGAATGGTCAGTTAAAGCCTGGATACAACGTACAAATTGCGACAGAAGGACAATATACACTGGCGTATGGGATCTATCCTAATCCAACAGACACGAAGACGCTCATTCCTTTTCTTAATGAAATTGAAAACCAATACTTCGACTTACCTACCTACATCGTGGCGGACGCAGGCTATGGAAGTGAACAAAACTATGAGGATGTCATCACCAATCGCAAGCGTGTTCCATTGATGAAGTATACGATGTATGAGCGCGAACAAAAGAAGAAGGTAAAGAACGATCCCTTTCAACCGAGAAACTGGCAGTACGATACGGAGGAAGATCGATATACCTGCCCTAATGATCAATATCTCACCTTTCAACGCTATGCTACTCGTAAAGATAAAGGCGGGTTCCAACGTCAGTTTAAGATCTATTCATGTTCGGATTGTACAGGCTGTTCCTTCCGAACAAGCTGCACAAAGGCAGGAGAAGGACGAAATCGACAACTGTTAATAAACGATCGTTGGGAACAACAAAAAATATATGTACAAGAACAGCTTTCAGAAGAAAAAACAGGTGAACTCTACCGTCAACGTAAAATCGACGTAGAGCCAGTTTTTGGATTCTTGAAGGCTAATTTAGGTTTCACTCGCTTTTCAGTTCGAGGAAAACGGAAAGTTGAGCATGAGATTGGACTTGCCTTAATGGCAGTAAACTTAAGGAAATATGTGCTACGAACGTAGCATAGCATTAGAAAAACAGAGCCTAAAATGAGCAAACGGTGAAATCTTTGAACAGATTTCACCGTTTGCTTGTTTTAAGAGACAAGTTTTGTCCCAGGCTCTTTTTCTTGCTTTAGAGACTAGTTATGTCCCAGCCTCATTACAGAACTACTACATAGACTTGTTAAGCGTATTGAAATGAAGGCAGATGGCACCGCTAGAATATTCTATAATTTCTCGGCAGCCTCTGCCGTTTAATTTACATGAATGAGTAGTGACACACACTCCACATGCGCCGTTTGCGGAAACATATCGACTGGTGTAACCTCTACTGTCTGATAACCGCCGTCCTCCAGCACGCGTAAATCGCGCGCAAGCGTGGACGGGTTACAGCTTACGTAGACGACTCGCTTCGGTTTTATTTCCAATATCGTCTGCAGTAGTGCTTCGTCGCAGCCTTTACGAGGCGGGTCTACAACGATTACATCCGCATTCATTCCTTCCTGTTTCCAGCGTGGAATAACTACCTCGGCAGGTCCCGCTTCAAATGTTGTATTTTGCAAATCATTAAGCGCGGCATTACGCTTCGCATCCTCAATTGCTTCAGGCACAATTTCTACTCCGTACACATGAGCTGCCTGACGAGCTAAAAACAAGGAAATTGTACCAATCCCACAGTAGGCATCGATCACTTGCTCCTTACCTGTTAAGGCTGCATATTCCACAGCCTTGCGATACAGCGCTACCGTCTGCTCTGGATTGACCTGATAAAATGATCTCGCCGAGATAGCAAAGCGCAAGCCATCCAGCTCATCATAAATGACTTCATTACCCCAGATAACCTCAGTATGCTCACCAAAAATCGCATTCGTTACTTTGTTATTCACATTATGCACAATGCTTTTTAAGTTTGGAACACGCTGACGAAGCTGTTCAACTAGCTTATCTTGATGTGGAATTTTAGTTGTATTCGTAACTAGCACGACCATTACTTCGCCAGTCACTACACCAACTCTAGTCATCACATGACGCAGTACGCCTGTCGCGCTTTCCTCATGATAAGGCTCAATTCGTAACTTTCGTGCAATCTCCTTTACAATCGCAAGCACATCATCATTTAACTGCTTCTGAATTAGGCAAACATCCATATCAATAATGCGATGACTTCCTTTTGCATAAAAACCGCCAATTAGCTGACCATCCTGCGGCGAGGCACCAATCGGCAAGGCCGCCTTGTTGCGATAATACCAAGGATCATTCATTCCAATCGTAGGATGAACGACAATCTCATGCTGCGCTTGCTCTGTCGTCTGCTTCTCAGCAGCCCCAGCATGCTCAACCATCGCTTTATGCTCTAACCCTTCATCTATATTAGCAGCTTGTCTAGTCGGCTCACCCTTTACATTAAGTTTCGCGATTCGCGTTAAGTTATCAATGACATGCTGCCTTTTCCACTGAAGTTGCGCCTTATAGTCAAAATGCTGCAATTGACAGCCACCGCATTTATAATAAATCGGGCAAGGCGGCTCAATACGATCCGGACTAGCTTCCTTTAATGAAGTTAGCTTAGCAAAGCCATAATTTTTCTTGCTTTTTAATACTTTTGCTTCAATGGTTTCACCTGGCAATGCTTGCGGCACAAACAGAGTAAATCCTTGCTCTGTACGAGCTACTCCATCCCCGTCATGCGTTAAGCCAATGACTTGCGCAGTTACAATTTCATTTTTGGTATAAATCGTTTGTTCTGACCGTTCGTTTTTATTTGTAGTATTGTGTGACTTATGTCTAACTTTCTTTTTTGTCATAGTCATTCTCCGCTCTACATTAATAAGGGAAGTCCTATAGCGTTAGCTATATGTAGACTCCCCTGTCTCATCTTTAAAAATTTCGATATGGGATGGCAAATTTTCAAAAACAGCAGGTAATTCCCCGCCAAATTCTCCATCCAAATTTAATTGGACCTTGTTAGGCGAAGTAACCGTCAAGCGATTTGTACGAAAATGTACAACACTTGGGTCACCTAAATGTTCACCACGCAATGCTAAAGTGACCAGTCTAATAAACTCTGCCAAGTTACATTTACGAACAAGTAAAACATCAAAAAGTCCATCATTAAGCTTGGAATCAGGCGCTAAACGTTCAAATCCGCCAACTGAATTACTGTTACAAATTAAAAACATCATAAACTCGCCGATAAATGTGCCTACCCCTTCTGCCTGAAAGGTCAATTCAGTTGGTCGCAAATGCACCATTTTCTCTATACCCTTTAGATAGTAGGCTAATTGACCAATCATCGTTTTTAACTTTATCGGCACATCATAGGTCAGCTCTGTTAAAAAGCCGCCACCAGCGATATTAATAAAATAACGATCATTGGCACGTCCAACATCTATCGCCTCATAATATTGACGAATAATCAGTTCACAGGCATATTCCCAATGCTTAGGGATTCCCATCGCTCGGGCAAAATCATTGGTTGTGCCTACTGGAATAATTCCTAGCGGCAACCGATTAGGCTTATTAGCCAGCCCATTTACTACCTCGTTTAATGTACCGTCTCCACCTGCAGCGATCAGCATATCATAGCCGCCGCGTTCCAGCGTTCGTTCAACCTCTGCTGTGGCATCTCCTTCACCAGTTGTCGCATGACAAGTAACCTCTATTCCTGCTGCATCAAACTTTTGCAATATATCCGGCAATCTTCTACGCATTTCCTCGCGACCTGATGTTGGATTATATATAAGTCTTGCTTTCTTCATCAGCACACCCCTTAGTTTAACACATAGCTTCCAAAGCGTCTGGCAAGCAGCACCGACACTAATGGATTCGGCAAAAAGGTTGCTCCAGAATAGATATAGCTTAGTCCTTCTAAGCGTGCTGGTATCACACTTCTAGTAAAATAACCCGGACTAATAAATAATGGGATGACGACCACACGCAAGCTTTTCTCAAGCAGTTGCTGCAAGGCATTGCGCGAACCGTCAGGCAATAACGGAGCATAAGTAATCGCCTGAAACGGCCAACGCTCGCTTATTGCTGCAACGATTTTCTTCATTCCCATTTCCCATTTCTCATAAAAAAATGGCATGCTGCTGCCGTGACCGAGTAATAGCAATGCTTCTTGTTCTGGTTGCTGGGATAAATCCTGCAAATGCTCATGCACGATTTGGATAATTTCAGGCTCCGCACCTATCGGCTGATCAAATTCAATTTGTGCAGAAAATTGCAACGGCTCAAGATCACCGATAAAGCTGCTAATCGGAGAAAAATGAAATGCTTGTCTGATTTCTTCCACATGTGAGCTTCCCTCAGAAACAAACAGCGGCATAACATGAATCTTTGTTACCCCTTCACGTTCTAATGCATTAATACCGTCTTGAATTAGTCTTCCCTCAACTAATTCTAAATACGCTGCATATACTGGTGTAGCCTTACGGATCAAGCGCTGCTCCTCGCTAATTGCTTGATTAATCCATAATTGCTTAGCATGGATAACAGCATTATCAACAGCTTGTACCCAGGAATGCTCCCTTGAACCATGACTGATGACCAAAATACCGTGCTTTTGCATCATTATTATTTACCTAAACGATCCAAGGCAAGCTTATAACCGTCATTACCATAATTTAAGCAACGTTTGACACGAGAAATAGTTGCAGTACTTGCCCCTGTTTCCGATTCAATTTGATTATAGGTAGCTCCTTTGCCAAGCATGCGTGCCACTTCAAGACGCTGTGACATGGATTGAATTTCATTAACTGTACATAAATCATCAAAAAATATATAACATTCCTCAACAGTCTTTAGCGTCAAGATCGCTTCAAACAGTTGGTCGATCGTTTTATCGTTTAGTTTTTTTAGTTGCAAAGGAATCTCTCTCCTTAGTAGAATCTATTTCTATTATTGTAGCTTGAATACTATAAAATTTCAAACGTTACAGTATTCACGCTTTAAAGATATACAGAAGAAAGTAAAAGACAACTTCGAGCCACTAATCCTAAACTATAGGAATTTATCCTTGTTATTTTTCTGTTTTCTAGGCGAATGTCCATTCCTTATATATGCCCATGACATATGCTGTACTAACGAAACTGTAAGGGTTGTGATTGAAGATGAATTTCTCTCCGCATGCTCAAAGCTTTGCTTATCGGAGAAATCCAGCCCAGACTGTTCACCAATCAACCTTTCATCCAGGACAGGTTGGACATGGACATAACAGCGCCATATATCAAAATAGACCGCCGCAAACCCACTATTCAACAAGCGTTTCACCATTTCAACCAGCGCAAAATGTTCCTGTCGAAGTGAAAGAGAAGAAGAAGGAAACTAAACCTGGCGGATTTAATCTCGCTAGCTTAGCAAAATATGCCAATATTGATGAATTAAAAGGTTTAGTGGATCGCTTCGGTGGACTTGATGGGATATTAAGCACGGTAACAACAGTACAAAAGGTCATAAGTACCGTAGGACAAATAGCACCTATGGTTAAGGTGTTTACTGGTGTGCTTGGAAAAAATAAAAATTCTCAAGCAGAAGCAGAGCCTATCCCTGCTAGACGTCGTGTCCGCTCAACACGACCAGCTTCGCGGACAAAAAAAAGTACTTCAAGAAAAACTAGTGCCGCTTCACAATCACGAAGATCTGTGCAAGCTCGCCCCACTTCAGCTAGAGGGGTCCGCAGATCTACACCATTAACGATGAGACAGCCTAGTGGACGCAGATAACTGATGTCCTATTGCTCAGCAATGTTAAACCATTTTTGTAAATGTCCAATCCATTGAAAGCAGCTGCCATAAAAAACGCCGCAAGCGTGAGAAACATTTTCTCTACGCCAGCGGCGTTGCTACATAGTAAGTATTTCATTGCCCTAAATTCAGTGCAATTATAAAAATAAAGAATGATATATCCAAAAACATAACATGGAAATCCCTGCAGAAATCGGAATCGTAATAAACCAAGCAATAACAATTCGTCCAGCGACGCCCCACTTCACGGCAGCAAAACGTTTCGCACTACCAACACCAAGAATTGAAGATGTAATAACATGAGTAGTACTTACTGGAAGATGCAGGAACGTTGCACTTAAAATAACCATCGCTGAACCGACATCTGCGGCAAAACCGTTAATCGGCTCAATTTTAAAGATTTTCGTTCCCATCGTTTTAATGATCTTCCAACCGCCGATTGCTGTACCACAAGCCATTGCTGTCGCAGCAGCAAGCTTTACCCACAATGGAACATCCATCGTTTGTTGCCAATCCGCTGCTACGAGGGCAAAAACGATAATCCCCATAGCTTTTTGCGCATCGTTTGTACCATGTGAGAAAGCTTGGAACATCGCAGTTGCAATTTGTCCAAAGCGAAATCCTTTATTAATGGCATGTGGACTTTTCTTAGCGAAAATCCATTTAAGTATTGTCATAATGATAAAACCAACAGTGAATGCAAGAATTGGAGATAAAATCAACGCTTCCAGGATGTCAATAAATCCAGATGCATTCAACTTGTCAAAGCCTTCCGAAGAAATAACAGCTCCTGCAAGAGAACCGATTAAAGCGTGCGATGAAGACGAAGGAATTCCATACCACCATGTCACCAAATTCCAGATGATTGCACCGATTAGAGCAAAAACAACGACTTCCACCCCATGGGTTAATTCAGCTGGATTTGCAACCCCACTCCCGATTGTTTTTGCAACGCCTGTAAACGTAAGCGCACCTAAAAAGTTCATACATGCAGCCATCAAAATAGCTACACGCGGCTTAAGGGCACGTGTCGAAACAGAAGTTGCGATCGCATTAGCTGTATCGTGAAAGCCATTTATAAAATCAAATGCTAATGCAAGTACCACTACAGCTATTAACATATATATATCCATTAGATGTACCTCTGCTCTCTCGCTTAGCTGTTACGCATAACGATCGTTTCTAATGTATTTGCTACATCTTCGCAGCAATCGGTGGTTTGCTCTAAACGCTCATAAATCTCTTTACGTTTAATAAGCTCAATAGGGTCCTTGACATCAGCAAATAATCGATAAATGGATAGGTTCAATAATTCATCGCCTTCATTTTCCAAACCGTGAATTGCGATATTATGTTCACGAATTGGCAATAGCTTTTTACTTGTCAATAAATCAATTGCGCTCTTAATTTGATGCGCAGAACGAACAAGAATATCTGCAAAACGTGTAATGTATTCATCTTTTTCACTAACACCGTACATTAAAAAGCGTGTGCTAGTCGCTTCTAATCCATCCATCACATCATCAAGTGAAGTGGTAAGCGCCATAATGTCATCACGTTCAATCGGTGTAATAAACACCTTATTTAGCTCACTTAGTATGGTATGAGTTTTTTGATCACAATTGTTTTCATACTCTTTCATTTTCTTTACAAAACTTTCGACATCAGAGAGATCCGTAACACCTTTGGCAAAATATTCTGCTGCTTCAACAATTGTATCAGCCATTTCATCAAAAGTTCTGAAGAAAATATCTTTTTTTGATTTGTTAAACATGTCAATCTCCTTATCGACTTCAGAATGTAGCTCACAACGTCAAGCGCGTTCGCCACAATTAGTGTAACCTAGATTTGTTAACGGAATGTAAAAACTGCTGAAAAATTTATATTTTTCATCAATTTTTTTGTCACCTGATGTCGAATGTTATCGAAATAGTGCAATTTTGTTATTTCAACGTAATGTGATCCGTTATGTTTTTGCCAGTTGGCAGCACATGAATAATGCTTTTCCCCGGCACTAATTTAATTTCAGCTCCATCCTTAATAAAGCGTATCATTCCATCATCAGCCGCAATCCATTTCCCTTCTGTCAGTTCACCGTTATGAATCACGATTGCTTCGCCACCAGAATGTAGATCAACACTAAGTCTTCCTTCATTATCAAGTACTTTATGCGCAGTTTGCATAAAGATTAAATTATTCGCATATAGCTGCTCGTCATTATTTTTATCAATATGAGGTTCGTCATTAATGCTACGTTTGTACACTCGACTCTCCTCATCAAAGCTATAACCGACTCGATAATTTTTTAATTGAAATTGAACTTCTAGATTTTTAGCAGTGCCAATCGTTAAACTTGCAGCCTCTTCCTCACTCATAAAGTTGTAACCTTTAATCGTTACTTGATCACGATAACCTTTCGCACTTACACCTTCACGAAGCTTAGTTAAATTCGTATATAAATTATGCGGAGCTTTTCGTTCTTTACTGCGCCAATAATATTTCCCTGCATTCGAAATTTCATCTAAATAAGGCTTGTCCTGGCGCTGTAAAATAGCATATGCATCATTGCTCGCACCAGCATGGGCAATTATTGCATCATAGGAATCTGCTATTCCTATAAAATAAGGTCGGTTACTGCGTACTGGACCAATATCGAAATCAGTGCTTGCTGTACTTTGAAAAATTGCAACTAATCTTGTAATTCCGCCTTCTGCAAGCACCTCCCATATGACGTCTGCTTCCGTTAATCCGCTTTGTGGTCGTGCTGGTGCTAAATTGTTTATAAGCACAGCAATAGGTCGATATTCTGCTTGTTCCTCTATAGCTTTACCTGTAAGTAATCCAGTGAATGCAACGGTTTGAGGAGAAGGCGAAGCAGTTTCAACAATCTGAGTATTATTGCTATTAGTTGGAGCAGGTATTTCTCCACCGTTTCCTTCACTACATGCACCAAGAACTAGTCCGAAACTTAATAGAACACTTGCGATAAACATTGCTCTTTTTTTCATTTGGTTCCTCCTGCTTTATTCCATATATTCCAATGCCTCTAATTACCATTTAACCATTCTTTTAAATCATTGTCTTTGTTTTTTTCCACAATTTACGATTAAAATCCTTTTCTTTTTCACATCATAAGCTTATCACTTGGGGAGGAAACTTCATTATGGATATTCAAAGAGGAAATATTAGTTTATGGCTAGCGCTATCCATCATTATTTTAAGTAATGGAATTATGGCTCATGTCATTGCAATACCTGTTATTTTAAATGTCGCAGGACGAGACTCATGGATTGCGATTATACTTGCTACTCCATTTTTTATCGTGTGGGCTTATATATTTTTCTATATTATAAAAAGCTTAAATAAAGTCTCTGTTATTGATTGGGCAACAACGCACTGGGGAAAATATTGTTCATTTGTTTTTAAGCTAATCCTTTTTGCAATTTTATTCTTCAATGCGCTTTATACGATTATTGATACGTTAATGTGGACAGTTAGTACATACTTGCAACAAACACCAATTATTGTCGTGTCAACTTGTATGATGGTGCTCTGCGTGTTATTAGCTTATTGTGGATTGCAATCTATCTCCATCGTAGCTTCCATCTTGCTGCCAGTCGTTATCTTTTTAGGCTATTTTGTCGCTTCTGCGAATACAAAATATAAAGATTTTTCGTTGCTTTTTCCTATTTTTGATAACGGGATTATGCCGGTTGCAAGCGGAGCTTTTTATACATTGTCAGCTTTAATGGATATATGGATTTTGCTTCTTTATGCGCATCATATTAAGAAATTACCGAGCAAATTCAATATCCTCTTATTATCGCTCTTTTTAGTTCTTTTAGTGCTTGGACCAACCACAGGTGCAATTTCTGAATTCGGACCTACTGAGGCTTTAAAACAGCTGCATACAACGTTTGACCAGTGGAAGATATTAAGCTTAGGACAATTGCTTCAACACGTCGACTTTCTCTCGATATATCAGTGGCTGTCTGGTTCAATTATTAGAGCTTCGATATGTATTTATTTAATGATTGCCGTATTTCAGTTCAAACAAAATAAACAGCGACTGAAACTATTAATAATTTCATCAGTCGTCATGTTTTTATTGTTGTTTCTTCAATGGCGTGAGGATTTGAAACTGTTTTTGTTATTAAATTACGTGTTCCCGATTAGCTTAGTCTTTGTCTTGCTGTTAACTCTTGCTATTTTTATTACTCAGCTAGTTGTGCGTAGAAAGGAGACAGCTCAAGATGAACAAGGAAGTAAAAATTGATATGCAACAGCTAAATGAGGAGCAATTTCAAAGCTATTTCCAGCGGGATGCTGATATTGTTATTTTTACAAAGCAATATAAGACTAAAAATATTAGCAGTCCTTTTTATATGCAACCTCCAGTTGAAGTAATTTTCGTTATGTCTGAGGCGTTTATTGAAAACAGTACTTTTAAGGAAACAGCTCTGCCTTCAATTGTGGATACCTTTAATGAAACGGGCTTTCAATCGATAAAAGCAATCGAGCAATCTCCATTCATTAGCTGGTTTAAAGTGAGTACAGAAGAAGATCCGATTACCCTACATAAAATGTCTTCGCTTATGTATGAAGGCAATATTATGTGTGCAATTCCAAAACTAAAGGTCATTATGTCGATAAATATTGCTAAAATACCGATTCGATCTCTTGAGGAATCGGCGTCCGAAATTACGATTCGCGGACCAAAGGATGGCTTAGTAGAAGACATTGCTACAAATATTGCCCTTATCCGCAAAAGGCTACGTTCCGAACATCTATGTATTGAAGGCTATGCAATTGGCTCGTTTACTGAAACTAAACTCGCTTTACTTTATATGGGGAACATTGCTAATGATGATCTTATTGCTACAGTGAAAAAGCGCATTGATCATCTTGAAGTAGAGCAATTGATTACTATTGGGCAATTGGAAGAGATGATCGGAGATAATACTTACTTAATCCCAACCGTTGACTATTCGGCAAGACCCGACTATATTGTTGAGGCCTTGCTTAATGGTCGATTTGTCATCTTACTCGATAATAACCCAATGGCATTTATAGCACCCGGCAATGTATTTCAGCTTTTAAAATCACCTGAGGATAGCTACTTTCCTTTGCTTTCTAACAACATTAGCCGAATGTTTCGGCTTTTCTCATTAGTAAGCTCCATTTTCTTGCCTGGTTTTTTCATTGCCATTACAACCTTTCATCCCGATCAGTTGCCGTTTACTATGCTTGCGACCATTTCTTCAGCACGGATGGGGATACCGATGGAAGCCTCGATCGAGATGTTTCTTATTATTAGTTTTATGGAAATTTTTCGTGAGGCCAGTGTACGAATGCCAAGCAGCATGAGCCAAACAATAACTGTTGTAGGCGGACTTCTTATGGGAGAAGCAGCAATTCGTGCAGGCTTAGTATCGCCTATTATCGTTGTAGTTGCTGCTATATCGATTATTTCAGGAGCAACGCTTGTGAATCAATCTCTCGCGAATAGCGTAGTTCTTTATCGCTTCTTTGCTTTTTTATTAAGCTCAATTCTTGGTATATTTGGCTTTATTACAGCCTATATACTATTTATTTTATTTTTATCGAGAATCCATAGCTTCGGGGTTCCTTATTTGGCGCCACTTTCTCCATTAAGCTTAAGAAACTTTATTATTTCAGCTTTTCAATTGCCATTGCGGATGCGCAATACTCAGCCTTCGTATTTGCATACAAAGTCAAGAAAAAAGGATGAACAGTAATGAGTATTAAGCTGCTAACATGGCTTAAGCTATGTTTAATTATTTCTATATTATTTTCACTGACTGGATGTTGGAGTTCTACCAATATCCAGGATCAGCATTATGTATCAGCTATTGGCGTTGATTACGATGGAGAAAATTACACCGTTTTTGCGCAAACATTAAACTTTATGTTTGTAGCTAGCACTGAAGGCGGCCAAAGCACATCGGAGAATAGCACCTATGTCGGTAAAGGGGTAGGAAAAAGCTTGCATCTTGCGGTAGCTGATTTGTATAAAACTGCACAATTTCGTATTGAGTGGGGACATACTCAAGTTGTCGTAGTAAGTGAGCGGGCAATTATGAGCTTAGGCTCAGAGCTTGTCGATCGTGTCTATCGTTTTCCAGACAATCGCTATAACGTCTGGTTTTTTGTAACACAAGAACCTATTGAGGAACTATTTTTGGGAGATACATTTTATAGTTTCACAACTTTGCGCAGTCTGTTACATATGCCGGACAACTCCTATGATCAACTTATGACTTTACCGCCAATTTTAATGTTTAAGTACTTATCTGCCGTTAATGAGCCTGATCGATTATCCTGTGTGCCGGTTATTGGTTTTAACCAAAACCGCTGGTCATCTGAGAAGAAAAAGCTTAAACTTCCAATAATTACTGGCGGCTACTTTGCTTCCCCTACCGCTAATAAGATTGTAGAGATTGATAAATTAACAGGATATCGCTGGATTCAGCCTAAATTAACACGTACAATGTTGCTCGTTAAGGACATGGAAACAACGTATGGTGTGATTATCATTGACAAAGCTAAAGTAAAGAAAAAAGCAAAGTTAGTTAACGGCGAAGTTAAATTTACAATTGAAGCAAGTTATCGCGGAAGCTTGAATGAGTATTTAGAGGAACTTCCTTATGAAAAAATGATCGAGCTGATAAAAGAGCAAATTAAGAAAGAAATCATCGACGTATACAATTTGGGCGTTGAAGAGCAGCTTGATTTCTTTAATCTTATGCATAGCTTTCGTATGAAATATCCGCGTCAATGGAAGGAGATGACAAAGAATGGCAGCGAGTTTATTTTGACGAAAAATTCGATTGAAAATATTAATATCAAGCTAATTGTTCCAACGAACGGAAAATATAAACGACAAAAATAGTTGCTTTGTAAGTAAAGCATTCTCTCCAGTAACGGCATAAACCCTGCTGCTTCGTTATTTATCTCTGTTTGAAGCAGCAGGGTTTAGCTGTGGAGCTCGTTGTATCCCCGTTCGTTTTTATTCACCTTTATATACTCTTTGATATACCTTATATTGACCAGTTTACCCATTCATCAGCTCTTTTTTCAAGTCCCTCTAACCATTTTATTGTTGCACCAATTGCTTCTTGCTGTTGAGTGTAAGTAGAAAATGTATGATTAGCTTGAAAAATAATCTCTTTCTCACAGCTTCCCTCACTTCGAGTCCAAAAGATTTTTTGATAAAGGAAACCGTAATCGACTGGAATAACATCATCACTTGTACCATGAACAAGTAATACATCTCCTGAAAAACGTGTTGCTGCTTGAAACGGTTGATGATTCATTAGAGAATCAAAAAACAGAGGTGTTAACGTATAACCTAAATAATCTGTTTTCCCTTTCGTATAAGCTTCATCATAGCTTTGACGACCAACAATTCGAACAATGTCATTAAAAGGATAGCCTACCGCTGACCATAAAACTAGACGCTTTACTCGGCGATCTTTAACAGCAGTCATAATTGCAACTGCTCCTCCTAAACTATGACCTAATAATGTTAAGCGAGTCGGATCAAGGAAGTCGCAACTTGAAATATAGTCTATCACCGTACGTGTTTGATCGATCATGGAATCAAATCCAAGTTCGCCATATTCCCCGTCACTTTCCCCGCAGCCGCCATAATCAAATCTTAATACATAGTTTCCTTGAGCAGCCAATTGACGTGCTGTTTTGACAAACAATCGATCAACCCCGATGCGGCTACCAACAAAACCATGACAAATCACAACGACTGGGTACTTACCGTTCTTTTCAAGCTGCTCTGCTCCTTCATGCGGATAATGCAAAGTAGCTGCAAGTGATAGTCCTTCATGTGTAATCGTCAACTGTTTTTCCATATTATTTTCCTCCTAAACCTGTGTTGTTGCGTCCATGTTGTCTTATTAAGTTTTGCGATGTGCAAATTGAAAAATATCATCTATAAAGTGAATAAAATAAATTTATATTATTCCTACCTGTTTACTATGAATTGTATAAACAGAATAGCATGAGTAATTTCTGTTGTCAATACTGCTTCGACTACAAATTGACTTGCAAAAAAAGAGACAGGCCCAAATATTTTGCCTCATGTAACATCATTACATATGCAAAATAATCGCCTGTCTCCATAAATAGATAATTAAATTAGTTCTCTAAAGTTGATCAACCGTTACAAAGCTATATCCTTCATCTTTTAGCTTATCAATAAGTTGTGGCACCAGCTTAACCGTATTCTCAATATGTTTACTGCCAAAGCTGTGTAATAAGATTATTCCTCCGTCACGAGCATTGCTCATAATGTTTTCCAACATATCATCTACACTTGTCCCATCCCAATCGCGAGGGTCGATATTCCATAACACAATTTCCTTATTTAAGTTGTGTAAATGCTCTCTTACCTCATCGTTAACTGCACCATATGGCGGACGAACAAGAGAAGGAATATAACCTATCTCCTCTTTAATTTTATCGTCGGTGTTTTTAATCTCGGTTTCTAGCTCCTCTTTGCTGAGCTTCGTAAAACTTGGATGATAGTATGAATGATTGCCTATTAAATGACCTTCTGCATCAATTCGTTGCAATACTTCAGGGTATTTGTTAACCTGCATTCCTACTACAAAAAATGTTGCTTTAATCTCTTTCTCCTGCAAAATATCTAATATTCGCGGAGTGTAATTCAAATCGGGCCCATCGTCAAATGTAATTGCTATCTTCTTCACGTTCATTTCATTTTCTTCATCTTGCTCATTACTGTTTTCATTCCGTTCACTGCCATCGTTATGTTCAGTCTCACTAGGTTCATTTTCTGCATTTTGGGAAGTCCCAGTATCGGCTCCTGATGAATGTACAGCTGCATCAGCTAATGCCAGGCTATTTTCAGACGAAGCAGAAACAGGCTGATGTTGCTCAATGAAAGGATACGCTGAGCATCCTACCATTACACATACAATGATTAATAAGGCCGCAACTTGAATTGACCTGAAAAAAGAGTTTGATAACTTCATTGTTCACCCTCTATTCTAATTACATTCAGATCATCTTCGTGCAGCTTTTGAAAATGTAAATCTGTCTACAAATCTAGTATATCATAGAATTATTAGAAAATCTTAATTTTTTTAATAATTTTCTAATTTTTTTAGTAAATTAATAGGTTGAAGTAGAGCAAAAAATGCTGGCAGGTTTTGTATCAACCTGCCAGCATTTTGCTTTATCGAATTATACTAATCAAGTATTTCACTTGTCTCTGTATCACTACTATACTAAAGCTTTCATTGCAATATCAGTTCGATGCTGCATTCCTTCAAATTGAATATGTTTCACTGCCTCATAAGCATGCTCACGTGCTGAAGCAATATCTTTACCGCGTCCCACGATACCTAGAACACGACCACCGCTTGTAACAATATTTCCATCGGCATTTGCTGTTCCTGCATGGAATACTAGCGCACCTGTTGCTTCTGCTTCTTGCAAACCGCTAATCACTTTTCCTTTAGGATAGCTGCCCGGGTATCCTTCTGAAGCTAAAATTACACATACTGCTGCTTCATCATCCCATTGAATATCTATATCTGCTAAAGTGCCGTTCATTGCCGCTAACACAATATCTAGTAAATCTGTTTTTAAGCGCGGCAATACCACTTGAGTTTCTGGATCACCCATCCGTGCATTAAACTCAATCGTTTTAGGACCATCTTTTGTAATCATTAGTCCTGCAAAAAGTACTCCGCGGAATGGACGACCTTCACTTACCATCGCTTTGGCAGTAGGTTCAATAATCTTTACAATCGCCTCTTCAATAATCGCAGGATCGATATGCGGCAATGGAGAGTAAGTTCCCATTCCACCAGTATTCGGACCTTTATCGCCATCAAAAATCGGCTTATGATCTTGAGCAGGCACCATTGGTTTTACTGTTTCCCCATCAACAAAAGCAAGGATGGACATCTCCTGTCCAGCAAGAAACTCTTCAATAACGACCTGATTACCCGCATCGCCAAATACTTTATCGACCATAATAGAGTGAAGAGCTTGCTCAGCTTCCTCCAGTGTAGAAGCTACCGTAACGCCTTTACCTGCAGCTAGACCATCTGCTTTAATAACGATAGGCGCTTCCTGCTGCTTCAAGTAAGCAAGAGCTTCCTCGTAGCTTGTGAAAGTTTCATATTTGGCAGTTGGGATATTGTACTTTTTCAGCAAATTTTTCATAAAAATTTTGCTGCCTTCAATTTCAGCCGCAGCTTTGTTCGGACCAAATGCAGGAATACCTGCTGCTTCAAACGCATCAACAATACCTTGGGCTAGTGGATCATCTGGGCCTACAAAGACAAGATCAATTTTATTTTCCTTTGCAAATGCGATTAATTTATCAAACTCAAATACACCAATTGGCACACATTCAGCTACTTGAGCAATTCCTGCATTACCAGGTGCACAATACAGCTTGCTAACTTTATTGCTTTTCTTCAATGACCATGAAATGGCATGCTCGCGCCCGCCACTACCAATGACTAATATATTCACAATAATAGTCTCCTTTCAATGCGGTGAAGCTCGGTTCATCGTATGCAGATGCACAAATCTGAACCGAGCAATTTCAATGAGAGTTTAAAAACTTGAACTTCAGGACCGAGAAGATGACGTGAAGCTAGGGAACGAGTAGCGCAGCGTACACCTAAAGGTACGTGAGCAACGCAGGCTCCCGATGAATGTCATATTCGATGTCGACTAGGCTACAACGCTGTGCTTCGTCATCAAGTTTAAGTTTTTAAACAACTTTACAATGAGAGTTTAAAAACTTGAACTTCAGGACCGAGAAAATGACGTGAAGCTAGGGAACGAGTAGCGCAGCGTACACCTAAAGGTACGTGAGCAACGCAGGCTCCCGATGAATGTCATATTCGATGTCGACTGGGCTACAACGCTGTGCTTCGTCATCAAGTTTAAGTTTTTAAACAACTTCTATGATTAGTGTTTGAAATGACGTACCCCTGTAAACACCATCGCAATCCCATACTTATTCGCTGCCGCAATGGAATCCTCGTCTTTAATTGAACCGCCAGGTTGAATAATTGCAGTAATTCCTGCTTGCGCTGCAGCCTCAACAGTATCGCTCATTGGGAAGAATGCATCAGAAGCTAGCACTGCGCCTTTTGCTTTTTCACCAGCTTGCTCAATTGCAATACGAGCAGCGCCAACACGATTCATTTGGCCTGCGCCAACGCCAATTGTCATATCGTCTTTAGCAAGCAGAATTGCATTTGATTTCACATGTTTAACAACTTTCCAGCCAAACAATAGTTGCTTTAACTCTTCCTCTGTTGGCTTACGATCAGTTACAACTTTTAAGTCGTCAACAGAAAGATTGTGTACATCGCTTTCTTGGACAAGCATACCGCCGTCTACAGAAGTTACTAACCATTCTGATTTGCGTTCTTCTGCTGCTTTAAATTCACCAAGTTTTAGCAGGCGAATATTTTTCTTCTTCGTCAAAATCTCTAAAGCTTGAGAAGTAAAGTCTGGTGCAATAATGATTTCCAAGAAAATAGATGAAAGTAATTCTGCAGTATCTGCATCAATTGTGCGGTTAGCTGCAATAATACCGCCAAAAATCGATACAGGATCAGCTTCGTATGCTTTTTTGTAAGCCTGATGAATGTCTACGCCAATCCCTACTCCGCATGGATTCATATGTTTAACTGCAACAACAGCCGGTTCAGTAAATTCCTTCAAAATTGCTAATGCTGCATTTGCGTCATTAATGTTGTTATAGGAAAGCTCTTTACCATGAAGCTGCTCTGCAGTCGTAATATTTCCGCTTTCGGCAAGTGGCTTTTTATAGAAGGCTGCTTTTTGGTGAGGATTTTCACCATAACGTAAGTCTTGTACTTTTTCGTACGTAACTGTATACGTTTCTGGCAGTGGATCACCTTGTAGAGTAGACAAATAGTTAGAAATTAGGGAATCGTAAGCTGCTGTATGACGGAATACCTTCGCAGCCAGACGTTTACGAGTTTCTAGTGTTGTATCTCCATTAGCTTTAATTTCTTCTAGTACACCGTTATAGTCCGCTGCATCAACAACAACTGTTACAAATGCATGGTTTTTAGCTGCAGAACGAAGCATTGTAGGACCACCGATGTCAATGTTCTCAATCGCATCCTCATAAGTAACATCTGGCTTAGCAATTGTTTCTTTGAACGGATACAGATTAACAACGACAAGATCAATATAATCTAGCTCAAGATCCTTCATTGCTTTTTGATGTTCTTCATTATCGCGTACAGCTAGCAAACCGCTATGAACTGCTGGATGCAACGTTTTTACACGTCCATCTAAAATTTCAGGAAAGCCTGTAACATCAGAAATACCAATTACAGGTACACCTTCTTTTTGTAGCAAATTAAAAGTACCACCAGTTGAAATGATTTGTACTCCTTGCTCAGCTAATGAACGAGAAAACTCCACGATTCCTGTTTTGTCTGAAACACTAATTAACGCTCTACGAATTGCCACTTTATACCCTCCTAAAATTTCTTATTTATCATTTCGGCAGTAGTAAACTCTTCCGAACGCTTTTTAAACCTGATGCTCCCTTGTTTTATTTATTCTTGTTAGCATCAGGTTTAAAGGCGTTGCACTTTTCACTTCGTTCTCCAGAGCTTACTTTACCTTCACTGAAGAATTTCTGTGTAGTTTTTATTATTTAACAATTACATTTCTTCCATCAATGCTGACTTTACCAGCAGCGATCCATCCGATTACTTGTGGATACAGCTCATTTTCAATGCGATGGATACGCTCAGCGAGACTTTCTTCCGTATCCTCAGGCAAAATGTCTAACGGACGCTGTGCGATAATTGGTCCGCTGTCCAAACCACCATCAACAAAATGCACTGTAACACCTGTTACTTTTACACCATGCTCTAGCGCTTGTCCAATCGCATTGACACCTGGAAAGCTTGGCAACAGGGATGGATGAATATTAATCATTCGACCTTCATATGGCTCGACAAGCACTGAAGTGATGATTCTCATATATCCAGCTAATACGATTAAATCAACCTGCTTCTGCTGAAGGATGCCAAGTATTTCTTGCTCATACGCCTCACGTGAAGCATAATCCTTGGGCTTGAATACAAATGCTTCAATGTTAGCACGTTCTGCTCGTGCAACAACTTTAGCTTGAGGCTTATCACATACAAGAAGCTCGATGGATACATCGAGCTTCTTTGCCTGCACAGCATCAACAATAGCTTGAAAATTCGAGCCATTACCGGATGCAAATACAGCGACACGCAAAGTCATTACACTTCTGCTCCTGTAAACGTAACGATGCGATTGCCCTCAGTAACAGTACCGATGCGATATGCTTGTTCTCCAAGCTCATTCGCTAGACGTAACGCCTCGTCCGCTTGATCTGCTGGAACTACCACAACGAGTCCAATGCCCATATTAAACGTTGTGAACATATCCCGATTAGAAATATTTCCTTTTTGCTGCATTAAATTAAAGATTGGTAAAATCGGCCATGAGCCGTATTCAATATTAACGTTAACCCCTTCAGGCAGTACACGCGGAATGTTTTCAATAAAGCCGCCGCCAGTAATATGTGCCATCCCTTTTACGTTAACTTGCTGGATTAGCTTCAATGCAGATTTAACATAAATTTTCGTTGGCTCAAGCAGTACATCGCCAAGCTTAGCGCCGCCCAGTTCAGGCAATTCATCCTGCAATGAATAGCCAACTTGCTCAAGTAATAGCTTGCGAACAAGCGAGAACCCATTACTATGAATACCGCTGGAAGCAAAACCTAACACTGCATCTCCAGGGGCAATCGTAGAACCATCGATCATTTTTTTACGGTCAACAATTCCAACGGTAAAACCAGCAATATCATATTCTTCCTCAGAATACATACCTGGCATTTCTGCTGTTTCGCCACCGATCAATGCACAGCCAGATTGTACGCAGCCTTCAGAAATCCCTGCAACAATCGCTTCAATTTTCTCAGGCACTACTTTGCCGCAAGCAAGATAGTCTAGGAAGAATAATGGTTCTGCGCCTTGAACGATGATATCGTTGACGCACATCGCAACTGCGTCAATTCCGATCGTATCGTGCTTGTCCATTGCAAATGCGAGCTTAAGCTTTGTGCCGACTCCATCAGTTCCTGACACCAATACTGGCTCCTCATATTTGTCCTTATTTAAACCGAACAAACCTCCGAATCCACCAAGATCAGCCATAACCTCTGGACGGAAAGTACGCTTAACATGCTTTTTCATACGTTCTACTGCTTCATTACCTGCAGCAATATCGACGCCAGCTTTTTTGTACGCCTCTGACATTCAAGTCAACTCCTAAAAAATATTTCTGCTTCGTTCATGTACACTGCTTTCGAAATGCTCTAAGCGAAGCTAAGATTATAGTTAGATATTTTTATCTATGTTAAAATTCCGATCAATTTTAGTCAGTTACTCCCCAAACCAAGGTGACTAACAGCAGTTTGCAACAGTTAGTAGCCGACTTGTTGAGTCACTCTCAATCCATTTCTTCTATATCTCTATTAGCAGCTGCAGCTTTTATCAGATTCCTCGTCTACAACCGTTGGATAATCATTGTCAAAGCAAGCCATGCATAAACCGTGCTTATAATGCTCATTATAGGCACCAACAGATTCTCTAAAGCCTTGATCCGTTAAAAATGCAAGAGAATCTGCATTGATTTGCTGACGAATTTCCTCGATAGTTCGACTAGAAGCGATAAGCTCCTTGCGATCAGGTGTATCAATTCCGTAATAGCAAGGATTTTTAAATGGAGGTGATGTAATACGCACATGCACCTCTGTTGCCCCAGCTTCACGCAGCATATTAACAATTCGTAATGAAGTTGTTCCGCGAACGATTGAGTCATCAATCATGACAACACGTTTACCTTCAACAACTTTACGTACTGCAGACAGCTTCATTTTTACACCGCGTTCACGCAGCTCTTGTGAAGGCTGAATAAAGGTACGACCTGTATATTTATTTTTAATTAAGCCTAGCTCATAAGGAATTCCCGTCTGTTCAGCATAACCAATCGCTGCAGAAATACTAGAGTCAGGTACACCTGTTACAACATCTGCATCAACAAATGCTTCAATAGCAAGACGTTTACCCATACGTTTACGAGCTGAGTGGATATTTACCTCATGGATGTCGCTATCTGGGCGAGCGAAATAAATATATTCCATCGCACAAGTCGCACGACGAGATTCACCAGCATCATATCGATCGTAATGAATACCCTCTTTATCGAGAATAATCATTTCACCTGGTTGAATATCACGAATAAATTCGCCGCCAACTGTTTCAAAAGCGCATGTTTCTGAAGCGAATAAATAACCATCGCCAAGCTTAGCCATCGATAAAGGACGCAAACCATGCGGATCTGAAGCAACAATCAGTTTATCATTGGTCATAATTAAAAAGGCAAAGCCACCAACGATGCGACGAAGAGCATCACGAGTTGCTTCAATGAAATCTTTGCTGGAGCGAGCAATTAAATGAGCGATAACTTCTGTATCACTTGACGTTTGAAAAATAGAACCGCTATTTTCAAGTTCCTTGCGAATTTCTGGTGCATTAACTATATTACCGTTTGTTGCAATGGCAAGGTCTCCATCACGGTATTTAAAGATAAGCGGCTGAGCATTGGCAACCTTGCTTTCACCAGCAGTAGAATATCGCACATGACCAATTGCCCGTTCACCAGTCAAACGATCCATAATTGCTTGATCAAAAACTTCCTTAACTAGCCCCATCTCGCGATGATAGTGAAAGCTATTGCCCTTGCTGCCGTCAACTGTACAGATCCCTGCGCTTTCCTCACCGCGATGTTGAAGCGCATGTAAGCCAAAGAAAGTAATTTGCGCTGCGTTTTGGTGTCCGAAGACACCAAACACGCCGCATTCTTCTCTTAGCTTATCGAAAATATCGTCACGTCCAATACCTTCGTTATAATGATCTCCAGTCCATAGCTTCACGCCATTTATTTCATTAGACATGGGATCGCATCCTTCCACACACCCTCTAGTTTAGTAACTGGTGCGTTAATAGCTACCTTCTGATTAATGTTAATCACTAAATCCTCTCCGCCAACTGTACCGATAACAGCTGCTTTTACGCCATATTTTTCAATATGAGCTAGTAATTGCTCTACTTTATCAGCAGTTGCAGAAAGCAATACTCTAGACTGAGATTCGCTGAATAGATAGTGATCAGCACGAAGTTCTGTTTCCACTGCCACTTTAGCACCGATGCCGCCGCTAATACATGATTCAGCTAGGGCAACAGCTACGCCACCTTCAGATAAGTCATGAGCAGATGCAACTAGACCAGACTGAATTGCAGATAGAACTGCCTGTTGCAAGCTTTTCTCAACTTCAAGATCTAATACTGGAGGACGACCTGTTGGTGCGCCGTTTTTAATATATTGAAGTTCAGATCCACCGAACTCAGGTTTTGTTTCACCAAGAAGGATAATCACATCTCCTTCTTTCTTAAAGCTTTGAGTCGTAATATGCTCGATGTCATGTACAAGTCCAACCATACCGATAACTGGAGTTGGATAGATGGCACCTTTAGCATTTTCGTTATATAAGCTGACGTTACCGCCAGTAACTGGCGTTCCAAGCACGTTACAAGCTTCGCTTATACCTTCAGCAGCTTTTTCGATTTGCCAGAATACCTCTGGTTTTTCAGGTGAACCGAAGTTCAAGTTATCTGTAATTGCTAGCGGCTCGCCGCCTGAACATACGATATTGCGAGCTGCTTCTGAAACAGCAATTTTACCGCCAACTTCAGGATCTAGGTAAACATAACGACCGTTACAGTCAGTTGTCATCGCAAGTGCTTTACGTGTTCCATCAACAAGCACAACCGCTGCATCTGAACCTGGTTGGACTGCAGTCGCTGTACGAACCATATAGTCATATTGGTTATAAACCCATTCCTTGCTTGCTACTGTAGGAGATGCAAGAAGCTCTTCCAGTGTACCGTTCAAATCTGTGATTTCTGGGAAATCAGACGTATCTACATTAGCAAAATCATTGTAATAAGCAGGAACTTTAGATGGCTGATGATAAACAGGACATTCATCAACAAGCGCTTTTACAGGCATATCCGCAACTTGCTCACCTTTATGGAATAAGCGAAGGCGTCCATCATCCGTTACTTTACCTACTTTTTTACAAATAACGCCCCAGCGTTCAAAGATCTCCATCGCTTGCGCTTCATGCTGCGGTTCAACGACAAACAGCATACGCTCCTGGGATTCTGAAAGCATCATTTCATATGGTGTCATATTTGTCTCACGTTGTGGAACTTCATCTAGGTAAAGCTCTAAGCCATTACCAGCTTTAGATGCCATTTCCGCAGATGAACATGTTAAACCTGCCGCACCCATGTCTTGGATACCAAGTACGATGCCTGAATTAATAAGCTCAAGTGTAGCTTCCATAACCAATTTTTCCATGAATGGATCGCCGACTTGAACCGCTGTTTTCTTTTCTTCAGATTCCTCTGAAAGTTCAACAGAAGCAAAAGTAGCACCATGAATACCGTCACGACCAGTAGGAGGACCTACATAAAATACCGGGTTACCTACCCCTTTTGCCACACCGCGTTGAATTTTATCGTGTTCAATGATCCCAACGCACATTGCGTTAACAAGCGGATTACCTTCATAGCTTTCATCAAAGTTAACTTCACCTGCAACGGTTGGAATTCCGATACAGTTACCATAACCAGCAATACCAGCTACAACATTTTCAAATAAATATTTGACGCGCTCATTTTCAAGACGACCAAAGCGCAAGCTGTTAAGCAACGCAACTGGACGAGCGCCCATTGAGAAGATGTCGCGAATAATACCACCCACACCTGTTGCAGCTCCTTGATAAGGTTCAACTGCTGAAGGATGGTTATGTGATTCGATTTTAAATGCCACTGCCTGATTGTCGCCGATATCAACAATACCAGCGCCTTCACCTGGACCCATCAAAACTCTAGGACCAGAAGTCGGGAATTTTTTCAAAATTGGCTTAGAGTTTTTGTAAGCACAATGCTCTGACCACATGACACTGAATACACCGATTTCAGTGTAATTAGGCTTACGTCCAAGGAAGCCACAGATTAGCTCATACTCATAATCTGATACGCCGAATTGCTGATAGATTTTTTGCTCCGCAATTTGTTCTGCGGTTGGCTCCTTAGCTGTTAATTGCTGTGCCATGTTGTTCCCTCCATGTATTCAAAATCGATGTAAACATACGTTTTCCATCAGATGATCCAAGTAAGTCGCTGACTGCACGCTCTGGGTGAGGCATCATACCTACGACATTACCTGCTTTATTACTAATTCCTGCAATGTTATCTACAGAACCGTTAGGGTTAGAATCACCAGCATAACGGAAAATAATTTGGTTATTTGCTTTTAGTTCAGCAAGTGTTTCCTCGTCACAATAGTAGTTACCTTCACCATGTGCGATAGGAATATTAATAATTTCACCTTGTGCATAATCACGTGTAAATGGATTATTGTTATTCACAACCTCAAGCGGAGATTGGTGACAACGGAACTTAAGACCGTTGTTACGGATTAATGCACCTGGCAACAATTTAGCCTCGGTAAGAATTTGGAATCCGTTGCAAATTCCTAATATATATTTTCCTGCTTCAGCAGCTTTTTGTACCTCATTCATTACATTTGCAAAGCGAGCAATTGCTCCGCAGCGCAGATAGTCTCCGTAAGAGAAGCCTCCTGGTACAAGAATGCAATCATATTTAGATAAATCAGTTGCTGTATGCCATACATAATCTACTGCTTGTCCAATAGTTTGCTCTACAGCTTTATAGCAATCAATGTCACAGTTTGATCCCGGAAATACGAGTACCGCAAACTTCATTCTATTAGTCCTCCAGTTCAAATCGGTAGTCTTCAACAACCGTATTAGCTAGCAGCTTTTCACACATAACTTTTAAGCGAGCCTCAGCTTCTGCACGATCATTTGTATCAAGTTCAAGTTCCAAATATTTACCAATGCGAACTTTACTTACTTCATTAAAGCCAAGCGAATGAAGTCCGCCCTTTACTGCAACTCCTTGTGGATCCAGGACATTTTCTTTAATCGTTACATAAACAGTTGCTTTCATAATAGCCATTAGCCTCCCAAGACTTATCAATTTATTCTAGTTATCAAATTGCTTGCCAGTAAGACGAGTATAAATGCTGCGATAGCGTGCAGTGGTTTCCTCTACAACCTGCTGTGGAAGTGGAGCTGGCATGCTTTCACGATCCCAATCGGAATTTAGCAAATACGTGCGCACAGGCTCTTTGTCCATGCTATCTATTTCAATATCGTAAGCGTAATTTTCTTTTGCCCAGAAACGTGAAGAATCTGGTGTGAAGATTTCATCGATTAAGATGATTTCACCATCAATAATTCCAAATTCAAATTTGCAATCTGCTAATATAATGCCTTTATTTAAGCAATACTCATGTGCAAAATTGTAAAGTGCAAGACTACGCTCGCGTAGCGTTTCCGCTAGCTCCTTGCCAATTCGTTTTGCCATCTCCGCAAATGAGATATCTTCGTCATGACCAATATCATTTTTTGCAGATGGTGTAAAAATTGGAGCAGGCAATTTTTCATTTTTACGCAAACCTTCAGGCAACTTCTCACCATTAATCGTTCCGCTCTTTTCATACTGTCTCCAGCCACCGCCTGTAATATAGCCACGCACAATGCACTCCATATCAATGCGTTCTGCTTTGCGTGTAACCATTATGCGGTGCTTAAACAATTCAGGTTCAGTGATAATATCCCCAAGCTTGTACACATCAGTATGTACAACGTGGTTAGCAATCACATCCTCTGTTAGCTCAAACCAAAATGCTGAAAGTGAGTTAAGCACATTGCCTTTGTCAGGAACAGCAGGCTCAAGCACATAATCAAAAGCTGAAATACGATCAGTTACAACAATTAGAAAATGTTCACCCAAATCGTACAACTCTCGAACCTTGCCTTTGTATATCAGCGGAGCGCGAACATACTCAACCGCTGATGAAATAGCCTTCACTTGCGTAGTCATGAACTTTCCTCCTAAATGTAATATATTGCCTCACGTTGGCTACTCAGCTCTATGCTTATTCTAAGCAGCGAAACCTAGCTGCGGAGTGATAATGCTAGAAGCGCACAGCGCTAAACGCCAACGTGATCCAAAGCGGGGAGCCCGCTTTCCTTCTTCAGTTTACTATTCAGTTAAACCAAGACGTTTGAAGATGGTGTCCACATGTTTTAGATGCCAAGCTGGATTAAAGCAATCATCAATTTCCTCTGGCGATAGAACTGAAGTAATCTCCTCAGTTGCTTCAACAATTTCACGGAAAGATTGCTTAGTTTCCCAAGCCTGCATTGCACGTGGTTGTACCGTATCATAAGCTTGCTCGCGGCTAAAGCCTTTGTCGATAAGCTTCGTCATTACACGGCCAGAGAATGGCACACCATACGTTGCTTGCATATTGCGTTTCATATTTTCAGGGAACACCGTTAAGTTTTTAATGATGTTTCCTAGACGATTCAACATATAATTAAGCAGCATCGTTGCATCAGGCAAAATAACGCGCTCAACAGATGAATGAGAAATATCACGTTCATGCCATAGCGTTACATTTTCATAAGCTGAAATCATATGACCACGAATAACGCGAGATAGACCAGAAATGTTCTCACAGCCAATCGGATTGCGTTTATGCGGCATTGCAGATGAACCTTTTTGACCTTTGGCAAATGGCTCTTCAACCTCACGGAATTCACTTTTTTGCAGTGCGCGAATTTCTGTAGCGAATTTATCAAGAGAAGTTGCAATTAACGCCAGAGTTGCCATATATTCCGCATGACGGTCACGTTGCAAAGTTTGTGTTGAAATTGGAGCTGGCTTAATACCTAGCTTTTTGCAAACAAATTCTTCAACAAATGGATCAATGTTTGCATACGTACCTACTGCTCCAGAAATTTTACCATATTGCACATTGTCAGACGCATGATCGAAACGCTCTAGATTACGCTTCATTTCTTCATACCAAAGTGCAAGCTTTAAACCAAATGTTGTTGGCTCAGCATGTACACCATGCGTACGTCCCATCATTTGTGTATCTTTATATTTGATCGCTTGACCTCGTAAAATTTCGATGAAATTCACGATATCTTTGCGCAAAATTTCATTCGCTTGACGAAGCAGATAGCCGTTCGCAGTATCGACAACATCAGTCGAAGTTAAACCATAGTGAACCCATTTGCGTTCAGGTCCCAACGTTTCTGATACAGCACGTGTAAAAGCAATAACATCATGACGAGTTTCTTGCTCGATTTCATAAATGCGGTTAATATCAAAGCTAGCTTTTGCACGAAGTGCCTCTACATCCTCACGTGGGATAACACCTAGTTCAGCCCAAGCCTCACATGAACAAAGCTCAACCTCAAGCCAAGCCATAAATTTGTTTTGCTCTGTCCAGATAGCTCGCATCTCTGGTCTACTGTAACGCTCTAACATTCAAGTAACACCTTCCACTCTATATTTTTATTTATTCCAGCTATTCCACTCTTGTTGCCATATGCCTGTTTGTTCAATCCATTGCATAGCAGCTTCAATATTGGATGCCAGTACATTAACATGTCCCATTTTACGGTTATGAACCGCATCTGCCTTACCGTACAAATGTACTTTAGGCGTCACATTAAGCTTAGCCGCAAGCTCGTCCTTTTTGCTCATCAGTTCAAGCAGCGGCGCAACATGTTGACCAAGCACATTTACCATTACTACAGGTGTCGTTAAGCTTGTATCAGCAAGTGGCAAATTACATACCGCACGTACATGTTGCTCAAATTGTGAAGTACGACAAGCCTCCATCGTATAGTGACCGCTATTATGCGGACGTGGAGCAAGCTCGTTGACATAAAGCCCTTGCCGCTCCGTAACAAACATCTCCACTGCAATTAAACCTACCGCATCAAGCCCTTCCGCGATTTTGATTGCCAGCTTTTCGGCTTCTGCTCGCAGTTCACTTGAAATACGTGCCGGCACGATAGATAAATGAAGAATATTGCTTACATGAATATTTTCTGCCGCAGGAAACACTTTAACTTCACCTTGCGGACTTCGCGCAGCAATAACGGAAATTTCCTTTGTAAAATGAATAAATTGTTCAAGGACAAGCTCTGTTTTAGCTTTAGCAAGGGTTTCATATGCTTCAGCAACTTCATCAGCATGTTTAATTACCCATTGTCCTTTACCATCATAGCCGCCTGTTGCTGTTTTCAACACACAAGGAGTACCAAATTCAGCAACTCCTTGCTCCAAATCCGCTAATGACTTAATTTCACGATACGGAGCTACTGGCACACCTGCTGCTTCTATTGCTCGTTTTTCACGCAATCGGTGCTGTGTCGTATAAAGCAATTGATTGCCTTGCGGCACATAAGCCTCCTGCATTAGCATACCCGCTACCTCGGCGCTTACGTTTTCAAATTCATACGTAATTACATCGGCGCGTTGTGCTAACTTGCGTGCAGCTTCAGCATCATCGTATTTAGCAACAATTTGATCGCTCACTTGTCCCATTGGACCATTCTCAGTTGGGTCAAGCGTAACAAAGCGGTAGCCAAGCTCGCTGCCTGCATTTGCAAGCATGCGACCTAGCTGACCGCCGCCAAGAACGCCAATTGTTGCACCAGGAAGTATCGTTTTTATTTCCTTTACCTGCTGGCTATTCATAGTTCTTCACTGCTTTCTAAAACTTCTTGTTTCACTCGTTCACGACGAGCAGCAACCTTAGCTTGCACAGATGGATCAAAAGCGCCAATCATTTGAGCAGCTAGCAAGCCTGCATTTGTTGCTCCTGCGTTGCCAATCGCTACAGTTGCAACAGGAATTCCGCCAGGCATTTGAACAATCGACAGCAAGGAGTCAAGTCCGTTCAAATTTGATGATTTTACAGGCACGCCAATGACAGGAAGTGTTGTTTTCGCTGCAACCATACCTGGCAAATGAGCAGCCCCTCCGGCACCAGCAATAATTACTTTAATGCCTCGTTCAGCCGCTGTCTCTGCATACTCAAACATTAAATCTGGCGTACGATGTGCAGAAACGACCTTCTTTTCGTACGGGATTTCTAATTCATCAAGGATATCGCATGCCAGTTTCATCGTTGCCCAATCTGACTTACTTCCCATAATTACACCAACCTGTGCAGACATCAACCACTACCTACCTTCTTATATTAAAGTTTTACAACTGCATACTCTCTAAATGTCATTGTTTCCTTAATGACATAAAAAAACCTCTATCGAAGTGCTTACATATAGGAAGAGCAACTGCGCTTAGAGGTACATTTTTATCGCCTAAAAGTGATTACAGCATTAAATAAATAGCAAAAAATCTAGTCTATTCAACATTTAAGCGAAAAAAATTCCACTAGCAAATCTCGTGGCTCTACTTGCTACTGGACTTCGCAAAACTAGTAATTTCAAATGCTTCACCCTCAGGCTTTACAAATTTTCTATAAATAACTTGTATAACGAAGCTCGTAGTCCGGAAAGATTTGGTTCCGGGTAGAGACGTTTGAGCCATTCCCTCAAACATATACGAGATAATCATATTCTGTTTTTAACAACAATTATAGTTTAACGAATGTATTAGGCACTGTCAACAAAATACGAACATTCACAAACTTTTAATTCTTATAGTTCGTTTTTCTCACATAATCAATGGAATCTCAAAACGATTTCCCCTCTTTTTTTTGCATTATGCGCGAAAATCTAACATTATACGTCATTTATACACCGAATATTAGTGAAAACATGCAAACATATACAAATTACTAATAACATGTAACTTTTCAGAATATACTTTAGCGTATAATCCAACTTATTTTTTGTTCGATTTAGCGGATTAGCTATTTACATATTTTGATTAGGAGGGCTTAATATGCAAATTCATACTGTAAAGCGCAACGATTCGTTATGGAATCTCGCTCAGCATTATGGCGTTCCTCTCCAGCACATTATTGAAGTGAACAAAATTGAGCAAAGTGATCCGCTCATCGTTGGGCAAGCACTTATCATTCCATCTCCTTCAGGTAATCGAACGCATATCGTGGCGCGCGGTGAATCGTTATGGTCGATTGCTCGTCAATACGGATTAAGCTTGCAGGAAGTTGCTATCGCTAATCAACTCACTAATCCTGCCAACATTAAGCCTGGTCAATTGCTAATAATACCAGCACCTAAACTAACGAGGATTGAAGTAAATGGCTTTATGGAGCGTACGGATGAACAAGCTGTAGATGAAATTGTTCAGCACAGTAAAGAGCTTACATACGTCACCATGTTCAGTTATAAAATTAAGGGAGATGGAACATTAGAGGAGTTAGATGATGCAAACTTGCGTGATGCTGCACTGGGAAACAACGTTACCCCGATGATGGCAATAACGAATATAGCTGACGAAGGATTTTCTAGCGAGCTTATTCATGAAGTATTAAACAATCAGCAGAGCTATGCTCATCTAATTACTACCGTGGCAAATACAATGGCTGATCGAGGCTTTACAGCACTTAATATCGACTTTGAATATATTCCACCCGAAGATCACGAACTGTACAATTCATGGTTACGTGACATCACCGCCCATTTACATCAATTCGGCTATCTTGTTTCCACTTCATTAGCTCCGAAATATAGTGCAGAGCAACAAGGTGTACTTTATGAATCCCATGATTATAAGACTCATGGAGAAATCGTTGATTTTGTTATTCTTATGACCTATGAATGGGGCTGGACTGGCGGACCTCCGCGAGCTGTAGCTCCATTAAATGAAGTGACTAAAGTGATTAACTATGCCGTTACTGAAATCCCTGCAAATAAAATTATGCTGGGCATCCCTTTATATGGTTATCATTGGACATTGCCGTATGTCGAAGGCGAATCTCGCGCAACCGCACTTAGCACAGAAGACGCTATTAAATTAGCAAGAGAACGTAAAGCTGCAATTGAATACGATAATACCGCTCAAGCTCCTCATTTTTCCTTCTACGATACGGAGCATAAACAGCATATTGTATGGTTTGAGGATGCTCGCAGTCTACAAGCAAAATTTAATCTTGTGAAGCAATACGGTTTACGAGGAATTAGCTATTGGAAGCTGGGGATCGAAGCCGATACAAACTGGTATTTGCTAAGTGAAAATTTTTCGGTAAAAAAGCTGCTGTAATGTTCATCTATTCGTATTTAAATTATTTCCGATATAAGCTTACCTCTTTACACAGTGTATTAATTAGTATTTCATGAATAATGAAAAAATGTAAAAAACGATCACTTGTGATAGCTAAAGAACCTCCTATGAAAATTACAATAGAATCTAAATTTTAAATGATACACTAAAAAAAGAGTATCGGCATAACTCCAATAGAGTGGTTCAATTCAAGAACTCAATTTAGATTAATAAACTTATAGGAGTGTATATGAAAAAATATGCAGCTTATTGTATAACTTTATTGTTATTCATATTTATTGTTGCCTGCTCCAATCAAAATCAATCAAGCGGAGACTGGGCTTCTAATTTTGTCGTTTGGAACAAAAATTTGTATGTAGTAGGCAGTCAAACCATTAGTGCATCCGATATTGAAAATAAAATTGGCGAAGTCGAACAATTTTCAAACGATGAAAGCTTTACACCATCAAAAACATTCTCTAACAAATACAAAGAAGGAACCCCTCTGTATAAAATTTCAAATGTTGCAACTGACGAGGCAATCGCAATTGAGTTTAAAGGCAATTATTATAAGGCAAGCAACAGCGGTCCTTACGGAAAATAACACAATATAAATAAGGTGTTCAAACAGTCTTATCTCTCGACTGTTTGAACACCTTTTTTATCCCCTTAATAATTAGACATTTAGCAACATTATTACGGAGCGCAACCTATTTCCACTCAAGACTTAGCACTTTTAAGATAATCATCAATACCAAAACTCAATATTATGAATATATGTAACTTTTTTACAAAATGGTTCGTCAATATTGTAAAAGGAGGATGAGAAATGAAAATAACAAAATGCTTATGTTTACTTTTATTGATTAGTTTTATTTCTGGGTGTGGAGATCAAAGCTTCGATAAAGATTCGCTAAGTTTCTCAGATCAATTCGTGTTGACATATGGAAACGGCGATACATTAACGATTAACGATCCAGAAGTAATGGAAAACATCATTAAACTAATTAAAGATAACGAATATGAGCCTGTAGACCTTCCAGATAGTGTTGGTCAATATTTCACTTTGCAAGTGGCTGAAAATGTGCGTTATGTTAGTACAGGATATTTACATACAGAAAATTCCATTTATCGGGCACAAAATCGAGATATCGTATTGCAATTGTTTAACTATATTTTATCCTTAGAATAAAAAGAGCCTGGGACAAAACTTGTCTCTTAAAACAAGCAAACGGTGAAATCTGTTCAAAGATTTCACCGTTTGCTCATTTTAGGCTCTGTTTTTCTAATGCTATGCTACGTTCGTAGCACATATTTCCTTAAGTTTACTGCCATTAAGGCAAGTCCAATCTCATGCTCAACTTTCCGTTTTCCTCGAACTGAAAAGCGAGTGAAACCTAAATTAGCCTTCAAGAATCCAAAAACTGGCTCTACGTCGATTTTACGTTGACGGTAGAGTTCACCTGTTTTTTCTTCTGAAAGCTGTTCTTGTACATATATTTTTTGTTGTTCCCAACGATCGTTTATTAACAGTTGTCGATTTCGTCCTTCTCCTGCCTTTGTGCAGCTTGTTCGGAAGGAACAGCCTGTACAATCCGAACATGAATAGATCTTAAACTGACGTTGGAACCCGCCTTTATCTTTACGAGTAGCATAGCGTTGAAAGGTGAGATATTGATCATTAGGGCAGGTATATCGATCTTCCTCCGTATCGTACTGCCAGTTTCTCGGTTGAAAGGGATCGTTCTTTACCTTCTTCTTTTGTTCGCGCTCATACATCGTATACTTCATCAATGGAACACGCTTGCGATTGGTGATGACATCCTCATAGTTTTGTTCACTTCCATAGCCTGCGTCCGCCACGATGTAGGTAGGTAAGTCGAAGTATTGGTTTTCAATTTCATTAAGAAAAGGAATGAGCGTCTTCGTGTCTGTTGGATTAGGATAGATCCCATACGCCAGTGTATATTGTCCTTCTGTCGCAATTTGTACGTTGTATCCAGGCTTTAACTGACCATTCTTCATATAGTCATCTTTCATCCGCATAAACGTCGCATCCGGATCGGTTTTCGAATAGCTGTTTCGATCTCCAAACTGTTGTTGATGCTGCTTGTATTTTTTCTTTCGTTCAATCCATTCACGGACTTGCTTGAGCATTTGTTTTGGCACTTTACGCTTGCTTCGTAATTGCTTTCGTTCGCTCGTATTTTCGGATGCTTCCATCTTTTCTGTATAGCTTTCAACCACGTGTTCGAGGTGTTCTGCGATCTCCAACAAGTTTTCCGTAGAGAGTTCCTGCTCATGTTCGAGCTCTGGAATAATCTTTTGTTCCAATAACTCGTTGTACAATTGATTCGACTTCTCGATTAGACGAGTATGATGCTTGTCCACGGCTTTTTTCCATACAAACGTAAACTTGTTGGCATTCGCTTCAATCTTTGTACCATCAATGAAAATCGCTTCTTGGTGAATGATCTTTTCTTCTACTAACTTCGAGCGAAATTGAACAAAGCACTGGCGGATTAATTCCTTCATCTCAGGATGAACACGGAAACGATTGATTGTGCGGTAGCAAGGTTCGTAGCCTTGTGCCAACCACATCATCCGAATACTGTCTTTCGTTAGAGCTTCAATTTTACGACCAGAAAAGGCAGATTGGGTGTAGCCACATAGAATGATCTTGAGCATCATGCGAGGATGATAGGATGGACAACCATCACGACGAACAAACGAACGAAACGCTTCATCGGGAATACTTTCGACCAAATGATGAATGGCAAACGCAATATCTTTTTCATTTAATTTAACTTCTAAATTTAGAGGCAAAACTAATTGGTTCATGTTATACTGTTTGTACATAAGGAACACCTTCTTTAATGTTTTTGTAGGAGTACTAAAATTTTAACAGATGGTGTTCCTTTTGTATTTAAAAATTTAACGGCGATGACATTTTACTTTCGTAAACGTCACCGCCGTTTTTAGTTAGGCTGGGTTATTTTGTCCCAGCCTCTTGCTTTTTATGATGGCTTAACTGTAACTGTCTCGTTCCAAGAAAGAGCAGGTACATAAAGATATACCGATTTAGGTGTAGAATCCCAAGTATCTCGTACGATTACATATCTAAACCATGCCAGATTACTTTCCGTATCTTGATACTCTTCATATCCTACACCAGTCATATCGTGATTACCATATGTTGCATCATTAACTGTGTTTATAATATCTGGTCTATTATTATTGATTTCTGTCTTATGATTCGAAAAATTGGCAGATGTTCTTTTAACTGTAACAGTGTAGCCACGATCAGACCAGAATTTAGTCATTCCAGTAACTCGATCATTCCAACCAGTGCCACCATCACTATTCGTATTCATATAGGATGAGCCTGCTAACACATCAATTAAAGTGTTAGAAGTTGTTGTACTAGCTAAAAGATTTGTATAGCCTTGAGAATAACGATAATACCAAATAATGTTAGCAAAAGATGTAGGGCTGCATCCTTTTCTCCATGAAAAATCAGGTACATCTGATAGGATTTTAGAAGAATAACTTATAATCGTAAATGGTTGAACTTCTGATTGAATGCTAAAGTTTGGAGCATTATCTAGCTGAAGCACTGTTGATTCATCGTTTTCTAAAATATCTGCTGAGATATGTTTGCCAGCTAATATCCCTTTGCTCTTAAGCTCTGTTTTGTCTTTCCATTCTTCTTCACGAATATCAAAGTATGTTTCATCTTCTGTTTCTATGAAATATTGCGTTAAACCTACATAAATAGCTTTGTCATCACTCTCTTTTTTATCGTACGGTGAATTACCTTCACGGGCAGCCTCGATTACTACAGGTTTTTCGTCTGCTGAGACTATTAAATAGCCTGCATCTCCAAATTCATTATTAACATCAAATAAAAACGAAGTCACATTACCATCAAAATCAAATAGAGGAAATTCATATTCTAACTCTACTTTTTCCCACTCGTAATATTCTCCAGCTGTACTGATTACTTTAATGTAATTTTTTGCTGCTGAAATTGCACTTTCTTTTAACTCATTAAATTTTGCTTCAGATGATAATTCATTGGCAGAAACAGTCATCGGGATTAAAGACAAGAAGACTAATAAAGAAAAACTTAAACCA
This sequence comes from Paenibacillus sp. plas6, assembly GCF_057221655.1. Classification (NCBI taxonomy): domain Bacteria; kingdom Bacillati; phylum Bacillota; class Bacilli; order Caryophanales; family Paenibacillaceae; genus Paenibacillus; species Paenibacillus sp. plas6. The sequence continues at coordinate 1,290,015 of NZ_CM170151.1, forward strand.
CAGGTTTTCAAAATTTTCACAACATTTCCTCCTTAATTCCCATTTTTTAGTATTTCGTGCCTTATGTGCAGGTTTATTATTAATTTTAATGAGGTTTATTCAATTAATAAATACCTATTTTTGTATATTGAAAAATAATTTGGAAAAAGATATAATTAGTAAATATGTCCTTGTTGCTAAATAATTTATGAATAATTCCAAAGAATGCTGCAAAAAAGCAGCTGTGCATTTCATGCGATCAGCTGCCGTTTTGGATCATTTTCATTTTTATACATTCCATTTTTCTAGTATATCAATTTGCATTTATTCTATCTCATGCAAAACTATCTATAATTAATTTCAATAAATTCACAAAAGTAAAGGTATTCAATTAGCTTTAAGTTAATAAAGCCATTGAATACCTTATCGAATTAACTCAATTTTGCAGCTTTACATCGTTCATCTCTATGTACGATTAAGCTTATTTTGTTAGCCTTCTACCCACTCTGTTACTTCCTGCACTGCACGACGGCTTGGCACAATTGCAGTCATATCAGGATAACCGATATAGATAAAGCCAACAATTTGCTCATCTTCACGTAATTTAAATTGCTTATTCATCTCTGGATGAGTCATAGGGGCACCTGAACGCCAAATAGCCCCTAAACCAACAGCGTGAACAGCTAACAGTAAATTTTGCACAGCTGCTTGTGCTGCAGCAAGCTCCTCAGCTAAAACCGCACGAGGATCATCAGAAGGGGAGCAGATCGCTGCAATAACAACTGGAGCGCGGAATGCTTTTTTAACTTCCTTCTCATATTTTTCCGCATCTTGATCCCCTGTTGTCGCACGATAAACATTCCCGTAACCTTCACCAAGCAATTTTCTTCCTTCACCTGTCATCACAACAAAACGCCAAGGTTGTGTATTATGATGACTTGGTGCCCAAGTGGCAGCCTCTAAAACTTGTTCAATTAGCGCACGAGGCACATCATCTTTCTTCACGCGACCGATCGAGCGACGCTCACGCAACGCTGCTAGCACCTGTTTACCAGCTTCGTTTACACTATTTTGCTCTGTCATCCGGGTTAATCTCCTCTTCGTCTATCTTATTTTTCAAACAGCTTTAGATATTGTCCATACCCGCGTTCAACAAGCTTATCTTTAGGTATAAACTCTAACGCTGCCGAATTAATACAATAGCGCAGACCAGTCGGCTGCGGTCCATCCTCAAACACATGACCAAGATGTGAATCACCGTATTTTGAGCGCACTTCAGTACGAATCATTCCGTGTGAAACATCTAGCTCCTCCACGATATGATCTTCTTCGAGCGGTTTCGTAAAGCTAGGCCAGCCGCAATGAGCATCAAATTTATCTTTTGAGCTAAACAATGGCTCTCCAGATACAATATCAACATAGATGCCTTCCTCACGATGATCCCAAAATTCATTGCGAAACGGCGGCTCTGTTGCATTATGCTGCGTTACCTCATATTGGATTGGAGTAAGCCGCACTCTTAGCTCGGCATCATTCTTTTTAACCGACCAATGCTGTTTTATAAACGCATCTCTGCCAGAGCCTTTGCGATACATTTTGTAGCGAAACGGATTCTTCTTATAGTAATCCTGATGGTATTCCTCCGCAGGATAGAATTCCTTAGCGGGTACAATTTGTGTCACTATTGGCTTATCAAATACACCACTTTGTGCAAGCTGCTCTTTCGAACGCTCTGCAGCTTGACGTTGCTCTTCTGAATGATAGAAAATAAATGTTCGGTACGAATGTCCACGATCATGAAATTGTCCGCCATCATCTGTCGGGTCGATTTGCTTCCAATATTTATCAAGCAATTGCTCATAGCTAATTATAGAAGGGTCAAATTCAATTTGCACTGCTTCGACATGACCAGTCGTGTCAGAGCATACCTCTTCATACGTTGGAAAAGGTTTATCTCCTCCCGTATATCCTGAGGTAACAGAAAGAACACCAGCCATGCGATCAAAAGGAGTAACCATGCACCAAAAGCATCCTCCTGCAAATGTTGCCAATTCAGTCATAACTATTCCCTCCTTCTCGAGTGTTTACAGTTATCATTATACATGACAGACTGTTCTATACCAAATTGTAACAATATAAAGAACATGCGAACTTTTTGTCATAAAATGCGTCTAATTCATATAGAGGTGAATCAAATTGTCAGACATGCAAGTCAAACTATCAAATCAATCTACACAACCTGTTACAGAAAAGCGCCAGCAGCGCATTAAGAAACGTAATCGTCGGTTACTCCTCTTAAACTTTTTCATGCTATGGGTTCTCCTCATTTTTGTTGGTCTCTATGGTGCTCATATGTATATGAACAAACTAGAAGCTCGTCTTACAGTCGAGATACAGCAAGAAACCGAGCAGAAGCTTAAAACACTTGAAAGCAGCTATGAAACTCGTTTGCAGGAGCTCGATAACAGTTATCAGCAACAACTTACTGCACTTAGCGACAAAATTAATGAGCTAAATGAACTGCTAACTTTTGTTAAAGATAACAGCAGTGATAAAAATGATGATAATAATCAGCTCTATTCACAAATTAAAGAGATTAAGTCGCAATTGCAAAAGCTGCAAAAAAGTATGGAGCTGTTGAAATCATGAACAGTATTCAATTTCTCAATCGGTTAATGCTGCTAGTTGTAGCTCCGTTTATTGGCATTCTTATCGCAATTATTATTTTTATAAATAAGGATCAGCCAAGCATCACGCCGATTGCGAATTCCTTTAAGATGCAAAGTGCTGCCGAGCAAAGCTATCAATCTGCCTTTGAAAGTTTAGCCCAAAGCACTGAGCTTGCAAAAGTTGCTAAATCAAATATTGAAAGCAGCTATAGTACTTATCATGAAGCAACTTCTTTAGTGAAATCATTGCTTTCCACTGTAAAAAAGACGCTTGATTATCCTTATTCAGTCTACGATAAAAAAATTAGTAGTAAGCTTGGCACACCGTCTGCTACGATTAATAGCGATAAGCTAAAAGCTCAGCTATATTATAAAAACTATGAAAACTTTAAAGGATACGCTGTGAAGATTAAGTTAAAATCAAGCTCGGCAGTAAAAATGGTTTTAGGCGGAGATAAATTAGGAGACGCAATGACAACGAAACAGGCTGCGAAGCTGCACGGTGCAGCTGTTGCGATTAATGCTGGAGGGTTTGCTGATTCAGGCTCTAAGCGCTATCCAATCGGAACAACCATTATTGACGGCGAATATGTGGACGGCTTTCAGCCTAGTAAAAATGATTTATTTTTTGTTGGCTTTAATAGTGATAATGAATTGATTGGCGGCAAATTTACTGAGAAAGAACAGCTGGATAAGCTAAAGCCGCGTTTTGGGGCAAGCTTTGTACCAATATTGCTTAAGGACGGCAAAAAACAAGCAATACCTAAAAAATGGCAAATCTCTCCAAGTCGTGCTCCTCGTGTCGTATTAGCAAACTATAAGGACGACCAAATTTTACTGTTTGTAACCGATGGTTATAATACAAATGGAAGTAAAGGGGCTACATTAACAGAACTGCAAACGATACTGCAAAATCTCGGAGTGGTATCTGCCTATAATATGGACGGCGGCGGTTCAGCAACGCTTATATTTAACGGAAAGCTAATTAACTCACCGTCAGATGGTCAGTTACGCAAGCTGCCAACCCATTTGCTCTTTTTTAAATAGGCAGCTGCAGCTCAACTCAATATACTTAAAAAAACAGCGATAGACTCAAGAGCTGCATTTGAGTCTTATCGCTGTTTTTAATAATGCCATATCCTGTTCATACTCTAGCAGAAGACGCTCTGCTTCCTCCTGAGAAATAGCAACAAACCGGATCGCATCCCCAGGCTTTAACTGGGCAAAAACAGGAATATCTACTGCGGCAACGATACCGATTCGTGGATATCCTCCAGTAGTTTGTCGATCAGCTAGCAGGACGATTGGCTGACCATTAGCCGGTAATTGGATAAGACCATGAACTGTTCCCTGTGATATTAGCTCCGCCTTTGTTTTCAGCTCTAGCGGCTCTCCCTGCAAGCGATAACCCATGCGATCGGATTGCATGTCCACTCTCCATACGCTGCTATTCCACTTTTCTTTACTTATCTCCGTTAGCCATTCGTACTCAGGTCCTGCTATGTAACGAATGGTTACCACATCATCTAGCACAATTGCAAAATGCTGTGCAGTAAAGGAAAGTCGCTGCTCCGATTGCAGCTTTTTCCACAATCGCGCACAATTGGATTGCTCAGAAAACGCCTTTACCTCCAGTACATCGCCACTTCGCAATGCGCGCCCATCAAAGCCGCCAAACCCGCCTCGAATATTGGTGCTATAGCTGCCCAGCACTTTGCATACATCAAAGCCTCCAGCTACAGCAATATATACGCGACATCCGCTTTCGTATTTCGCAAAGGAAAGTGTTTCTCCTTTATGGACAAGAATCGATTGCCACATCGGTACTGGAACATTGTTCATATAAGGCGTCATGTCACCGCCGCAAATTGCGATTAAATGATTTTCTGTAAAAGTTAATACTGCTCCCGCAAGTGTCAACTCCAGCACAGCCTCATCTTGTTCATTACCGACAAGCAGATTAGCTACACGAGCCGCGCCTTCATCCATTGCTCCATTAATATTAACCCCATATTTTTGATAGCCATATCGCCCACGATCCTGTATTGTAGCAAACATTCCGCTCCTTTTTATTGCAATCGCCATATGTTCCCTCCTCAAACTCTTTCTATCTATCCTACGTCCAGTGCAGCTCGCCAATGCTAAAAAATTGCTGCTCAGTTATCGGAATAAATTTGATCCGATCCCCCGCTTGAATTAATGTAGGCACTTCATATTCGGGATGGAATAGCTTAAGCGGTGTACGTCCAATAATTCTCCAGCCGCCAGGCGTTTTTATCGGGTAAATGCCTGTTTGCTCCCCTGCAATGCCAACGCTTCCAGGTTCAATCGAGGCACTTGGAATAGCTTTACGCGGCATCGCGATCGCAGGATTCATCCCACCTAAATACGGAAAACCGGGAGTAAAGCCAAGCATATGCACCAGATAGGTCGTTCCGCTATGAATTGCAATTACTTCTTCGACTGAAAGATCATTATAATTCGCTACTTCAACAAGATCAGGTCCAAAGCTGCCCCCGTAGCATACAGGAATTTCAACAATCCTGCCTTGATACTCTTCGAACTGCTCAGGCTGAAGCGTAAAGTCATTTAAACAAGCTAATATTTGCTGCTTTAGCCATTGACTTGGCAGCATCGGCATTTGATCGCTTTGCTCTAGATTACGCCATATTTTACTCGGTTCATAATGTACTGTTATCGTACAATAGGCTGGAACGTATTCAACAACACCATACAGCTTTTCTGCTTCAAGCCTCGCTAACAAGCCAACTACTTTCCGATGTGTTTCCTCATTGATTTCATTGCCAACTGTAATTAGCAACGCCCTTTCACCAAGCGGCGTAATTGACACGTCCATATTAACCTCAACCTCATTTCTGTAAAAATCGTTAATTAAAATAACGTTATGCTAGAGTTCCAAATGCTTAGATGGATGAGCAATTTCAATACCTGCTTCTTTCAATGCCTTCGATAATTGAGTAACATGCTCTAAAGCATCAGGAGAATCGCCATGCACACAAATTGTATCTGCGCGCATATGAATATCTTCTCCTGTGCGGCTTTCCACTTTATATTCCTTAACCATTCGAATCATCCGTTCTGTTGAATATTTCGATTGAACAATTAATGCTTGCTCATGAGAGCGAGGTGTTAATGTACCGTCTTTTTCATAATTTCGATCAGCAAATACTTCATTTAATGTCCGAAGGCCAGCCCGTGCCCCTGCCTTAACAAGCTTACTATTCGATTGACCCACTAAATAAATATCCGGGTCTATACGATAGGCTGCTTCAGCAATCGCTTCAGCAACTGCATCACTTTCATTAGCCATATGATAAAGCGCTCCATGCGGCTTGACATGCTGCAGACTACTACCTTCAGCAACGGCAAAAGCTTGCAGTGCTCCAATTTGATATAAAACAAGCCCGTATATTTCTTCTGCACTAATATCCATTTTACGGCGACCAAAGCCATGTTTATCTGGCAAACTTGGATGCGCGCCAATTGCTACATTATATTTTAAAGCCAGCTTAACTGTTTTTCTCATCGTTAAAGGATCTCCGGCATGAAAGCCGCACGCAATATTGGCGGAAGTGATATACTTCATCAGCTCTTCATCTTGACCAAACGAATAGATTCCAAAGCTTTCACCCATATCACAGTTCAAATCAACTTTATACATTGTTCTTCTCCTTATGCAATTAAAAATTTCTAACGCTGTAAAATGATTGTACTTCTTATCTACTGTTACAATCAGCAGATCATACCTATTAAATTGTAACGTTATTTTCCTAATAATTGCAATGATTACACCAATGATTGAAGGAAACTTCGAATGGAAATACTGAACATGTTGCATTTGTTATTTGAAATAAATGATGAGAAGGAGATAGTTATGGCAATCGAAGCTTATTTGATTTTTAATGGAAATTGCCGTGAGGCTGTAAAATACTATAAACATGTATTTGATACCCATGAGCCAAAGTTTATGACATTTGGAGATATTCCCGATCACGGGGAAGGCTCTCCTCCCCCAGAAGCTAAAGACTTAATTATGCATACGCGTCTTGTCATTGATGGCAGTACGCTTATGTTCTCCGATAACTATCCTGGCATGGATTATGTTGTAGGCAATAATATTACACTAGCCTACGTTACTCATGATGAAAATAAATTAAAGGATGTTTATAACAAGCTTAAAGAAGGCGGGCAAGTCGTACTCGAATTGCAGGAAACTTTCTGGAGCAAGCTATATGCACAAGTGACAGATCGCTATGGCATTCAATGGCAGCTTAATTTAAATAATGGTGAATCAGCAAACTAATTTTACTTCTCGATAGCATCAAACATAACAAAAAGCAGCGCCGGCCAAGCGCTGCTTTTGTTATATGCAATAATATTTAGTTATTCTCCGCCCATAAATAAATATTTAAAGATGATAATAACGACAAGTACCCAAATTAACCAATGAACTTTATACTTGCCTTTTTTCGTAAGATTTGCTGCTGTAGCAAGAATTGCGTAAAATACAAGACCGAAGGAAATACCATGAGCAATACTGTAAGTAAACGGCATAAATGCGATGATAAAGAAAGCAGGAATCGCATAAACCATATCAGTGAAATCAATTTCCTTAACAGATTGCATCATAAGCACACCAACAATAATTAATGCTGCGTTTGTAGCTGCTGCTGGTACTAAAAGTACTAGCGGGAATAAGAAAATTGAAAGCAAGAAGCAAATACCAGTTGTTACAGAAGTAAGGCCAGAACGTCCACCTTGAGCAATACCAGCAGAGCTTTCAACGAAAGCAGTAATTGTGCTTGTCCCAAGAACAGCACCGCCAGATACCCCAACTGCATCCACAAGCATTGCTTTACCGATACGTTTTTTTCCTTCAACAGGATCTTTCATTAAACCAGCGCGAGTAGCTGTACCAACTAGTGTACCAAATGTATCAAATAACTCGACAAATGTGAACGTTAAAATAACTGTAACTAAACCAACTTCTATTACGCCTGCAAAGTCAAAATCTGCAAAGTGCATAGATGAAAAGCTTGGAACCCAAGAGTTGTTTGAAAGTGTATCTCCAACATTCACATAGCCAGTAATAATTGCGATGATCGTTGTGGCAACAATCCCCCAAAGGAGCGCACCAGGAACGCGAACTACCATTAAGATTGCAATAATCACAAGTGCAATAACTGTATATGCAACACTTGAACTATGCAAATCGCCCAATGAAATTAGCGTACTGCCATCTTCAAAAGCAATGATAGCCATTATACCGCTGCCTTTTAATCCGATTACTGTAATAAACAAACCAATACCAACCGTAATCGCATGTTTTAAGCTGTCAGGTACTGCATCAACAAGCAATTGGCGAATGTGTGTAACTGTCAAAATAACAAAAATTAAACCTGAAATAAACACTGCAGTTAACCCCATCGCAGGGCTAATTGGCGTGTCAGTAGCCTGAGAAGCAACAACTACAGAAGCGAAATAAGCATTTAAGCCCATACCTGGAGCCAAAGCTACCGGGAAGTTGACAAAAAGTCCCATAGCAATTGTGAAAATACCTGCTGCAAGTGCTGTTGCTAAAAATACTCCTTCAAAATTCAATCCCGTACCGTTGCTTAAGATTCCCGGATTCACTGCCAGAATATAAGCCATGGTCATGAAAGTCGTTAGCCCTGCCATAATTTCAGTTCTGACATTTGTTCCTAGTTCCTTTAATCGAAAGAAACGCTCCATTTTGAATATAACCTCCCAAAATATTGATGGAACAAACAAAAAAAGCCATGGAAAATTGTTGTTTCCCTTGGCTTTGCAAAAAGGAGATATGCCGCCACTGGCCCTGTGGAGCTTCTCTCACCTTTCGTAGCCAGATCATTTACGGTGACCTTGTAGAGACTCTCAAGCCAATTCTTGAGATTATACGAAAGAATATGCTTTTGTCGTATTCCAACAACAATTTTATAGATATTGTGACAATTTTGTCAACAAATTTATTCCTTTAGCCCTAAGAACTTAATAGAAAAGCTGGGATTAAAACAATCGCAATTACACCGATAAACACAATCCAGCTTAGTGGATTTCCACAATTTATCGACCAGCCTACACCAAAACGTTTTTCGACAAATATTGCAGGATCTTGCGGATTCCAGTAAAAAATACCTAATTTCCAATACTTATCCAGGTCAGCATTGTTTACTGCGGCATTAGCTTTTTGCTTCCTTAATACAATGCGTGAGCCACCTTGGCCAAGCTTCAAGCTTAATGTTATTGCCCCTAACAATACAAGCCCAATTCCGACAGCAGCGACAAGCATAAAGTCTTTTGGCTCCCACAATTTTAGCGGAGTTAACTGACCAATACACATGATTAAGACAACAATAAAACCAGCGACACAGGTATATACTGACCATGCAAAGCGAAAAATGCGATTGCGCTCTAGTGATCCTTCTGGATCATGATTTTCTACAACCTGCTTCGACTTAATAATTCCGTAATGGTTTACTAAAAATACAATAACTATCGCTAAAGCCACAACCGATAGCATCAGTACCGATTGCAAAGATTTTTCTACTGTGCTTGTAACCGCACCTGAAAAATCGTATTTCATAGGCAATTGCTCAGGAAAATCATCATAACGAATTAAGCTATACGCTGTAGTCATCGCAATTGTTAGAAGATGCGGGATATACCATGCTGTCGAAATAACATAGCGTTTTGGCTGAAAATTCGTTTGTACAACAATCTTCTGAGAAGTTTGCTGCTCCTTAAACCAGGATTGCTGCTGCTTCCAATTTTTTATCGAACGATGTGATGTATAGTATACGACAAATGTTAAAATCATATACAGCAAAATGCCAATGAAATAACTCCAAGTAATTACCGCTTCACTTGATTGCTGTTGTAAAGTGAAATATAAGGTAACTAAAAGGATAACGCCAAGCAGTATTGAGCTAACCATATATCGCTTAATATGTGCTGCAATATATGGTTGACTCTTGACACCTTCAGGTATTGTAACCCCAAACGCTTCTGTTTTACGAGTTATTACTGGCGTAATTGACGTAATAAAAATAACTGGCAAAAGGATAGCTAACATAATCCATAATAATTCCATTGTCATTATTTTCATCTCCTAACCTTTATAATAATCAGTTATTCACTATTAACTTTAAGTTCTTCATATACTTCCTCTAAAAGCTGCATCACTTGCTCACGTTCCATCCCGCGACAGATCGCTTCTGAAATAATTGGCTTTAATCGTTGCTTCTGACGTTGCTTAAAGGTTTCATCTGCACTTGGAAATGCTACTGGCTCAATAATTACGCCTTGCTTACGATTAATTTGTACATATCCCTCTTGTTTCAATAAGTGATACGCCTTGTTAACGGTATGAAGATTTACACCTAGATCGACAGCTAATGAACGAACCGACGGTAAGCTCTCCCCTTTTACTAGCTCTCCTTTCGCGATCCCTTCAATAATTGCCTCGGCAATTTGCGTATAGATTGGAACGTCAGATTGTAGATCAATCGCTAACAGCATTTCATCACCTTCCTCATTTATCTTGTTCCATCAATGAGGCTATATTAGCACTCGTTCTATCTGTTATATATATTGTATAACAGATAGAACGAGCATTTCAACTATTTCCAAAAAAATCTTTTTGCAAAATAACGTCGATTAATAGGCAATGATTTTTGTCACAAAATGTTAACATTTTGAATTTTTTTTATAATTTATAATCTATATCGCAACTAACAAACATATATGCTCGTTAAACCATATGTTGATAAAATATAGTCATAGAAATTGAGGAGATTTATAATGAAACCAATATTTAAAGTAATAACTGTCAGTGCTGCATTGTTAAGCATAAGCACTGCACCTTTAATTAATACAACTGTAAAAGCTGAAAACTCATTACCTGTAGATGGTCATGCAGCGGTAAGCTCTGTGCAATATCAGCTTACTGGAAATGACCATTTTCAATTTACTAAAAACAGTAATATCTACTACGTTAATGGCGTTCAATTAAGCTCGGATGAAAATGTTGAACTAGTCAACGGCACAACTTATGTCCAATTCAAAACGATAGCTCATGCATACGGATTTACAATTAGCTATGATAATTCCACTAAAGAGTCAGTTGCTAAATACGGCAATTTAAAAATTTCCTTCAAGATCAATGAATCCACTATGAAAGTTAATGGAAAATCAATGAAAACAGGCGGAAAGGTCATTTCACGCAATGGCAATCTAATGATTCCGATCCGAGCATGGGCCAACGCTACTGGAAGCACGTTAGATGTGAATGGTTCGTATTTAAAGCTCAACTGGAATACGTTGCCAAAAGCAAACTTCGTTGTTAATGAAAAGAAAATTATTGCCGGTGAAACTCAAGTAACAACAACTGATCATTCTTCAACTAGCCTAGGTTTCAGTATTGTTGAGGAAGCTTGGGAGGGGCTTGAAACTCTTTATCAAGAGCCCGGACAATATACCGTTACTCGTCGTGTAAAAGACAATCGCGGTTATTGGAGTGAGCCATACAGTGTAACTATTGAGGTGAAAAAGCCTAATCAACCGCCAGTAGCTGATTTTACAACTGACAAAGCGATTTATAAAATCGGTGAACCTGTTAACTATACCAATAAAAGCTATGACGACGGTCAAATTATTAGTAATACATGGACAGGCAACGAACCTGCCTTCTTTAAACCAGGGACGTATACAATTAAGTTAGAAGTTCAAGATAATGAAAAAGCTACTTCTTCAATTGAAAAAACAATTACAGTTACAAATGAAGTGATGTATACTCAGGATCAATTTTATTTGAACTTTGCTAAACCAGGTGATAAAGTTCCTGTTGAATCAGGCAGATCATTAAAATTGCCTTCGATTAAGTACGATATTCAATCTGAAGATATTACAGCAGTAAGAACTAATAGTCCTGAGCAATTGACAGGCCCTGCAATTGACTATACTGATACAATTTCTGGAGCTGTACGCTTTAATATTCATAAGCAAAATATGGCAGATAGACCGCTTGAGCTGCACTTAGTTGCAACAAATAATAACGAAACTCCAGTTAAGCTTACTAAGCATCGCTTTACCTACGCAGGTCCTGCAACTTATGTATCGCAAAGCGGTAAAACCGCTGCTAGCCGTTTCTTACAGGAGCTGCTAACGCCAGCTAAGGACGAATATATTACTTTACAGCCTGGGGAAAGCGTTGAATTATTAGTTGGACTTCCTGCAATTTCTGCTGGAAAAACGATGACTATTTTTAGCGAATATTTTAGCCCTGCCCCAATCCGTTATTCTTTAGTAGTAACTGAGAAAGACGGCAGCGGTATTGAAGGCTTAGAAACATTGACGCAATCAGAGCATGACGGCAAACATATTCGTGGTACATTTGCAGGCGGAAATCGTGAAATCATCGTTAACAAAGTTCTCGGCACTGAAGAAAATGGCGAAAAACTTGTCCTTGGCGATAAAACACAGGAATATGATAAGCTTCTTGTTGGTACTGATGCGATAACAGGACAAGAGGTTATTAACTATGGTAATGGCGGTACAGTTTATAATCTGAACCTAAGAGTAGCAGCAAATACAGCGATTTTATTGAATCCTCGTGGCGGACATTATGGCGGAGCATTTGTTGTAAACAATGAGCTAGTGCCGATTACTAATAATAGTATTCTATCTGGGCAAACGGAGGCTGCCTTCTTGTATCGTACAGGTGCATATAGAGAAGTCGTTTCCATTTCATATGTTGTTGCACCTGGCAGTAACATGCCATTGCATTTAATGTTTATACCTATTCCTTCGCTAGACGGTAAACAAAATAACGAAGGTTCAAACAATGAGCAAAAGCAAGAGCAAGAGCAAGTACAACAAGACGATGAAGCTCTTCAGCAAGAGCAACAAGAGCAATAATCATTCGTTCATCGGAATAGATCTTTTACTTTAAAATTAAAGGCTAGCAAGCTTCTTCCAGCACGGAATTAGCTTACTAGCCTTTCTTCACTATAAGGAGTAAATATCGGCAAGAAGACTTTTAATCGTAGCCAGCTCTAAGCTTGCCATTTGATAATCCCTTATCTCAATTGCTGCTTGTAAACGAAGAATGCTTTCATGCAAAGTTTCATATTCTCCTTCATCGCCAAGCAACTGCAGCTTCCATTCATTATTGTCGTAAAGCTTTGTAAATCTATCCATTTGTATTTCTAGTGCATTCCAGTCCTCTGCCAATAACTGCTGCTGGATTACATTAATTTGCCCTTTTAATTCGTTGCTGCCCATACAGCCCGGTAGGAGCAATATAACAGGCACTATCAATATACTTATCCATCTCCTAATCAATTGGCACTCCCTCCGTTTACAAAACACGTATAGTTTTATTTACAATTTCCCATAATAAGCAGTGCTTATTCATCAAATAATGAACTAAGGAGAATCGCTATGCCGGAGCTTGTACTAATATTAATCCGTTCTATTATAGCTTTTTTTGTATTGCTCGGTTTAACGAGAATTATGGGCAAAAAGCAATTATCGCAATTAACCTTTTTCGACTATATCGTTGGTATTACAATTGGCTCGATAGCGGCAACAATGTCCGTTGATCAAAATATTAAAATTTCAAATGGTTTAATATCACTTATTATTTGGGGATTATTGCCTCTTTTGCTCGGTTTTATTGGTTTAAAGTCAGGAACACTTTTACGTATTACAGATGGGACTCCTTCCATTGTGATTAAGCAAGGTAAAGTATTAGAAAAAGAAATGAAAAAAAATCAGCTTGCTATCGATGAGCTGATGATGATGTTGCGTGAAAAAGGAGTCTTTAAGCTTGATGAAGTAGAGATGGCTGTATTTGAAAATAATGGTGAATTAAGTGTATTGAAAAAAACAGAAGTGGACCCGATTACTCCTAAAACGTTAGGAATAAAAGTTAAAAATGAGCATGCTCCGACCTTGCTTATTGTAGATGGTCATATTCTACATAACAATCTTGCAGCTTTAAAGCTTGATCAACAGTGGCTAATGAAAGAAATAAAAAAACATGGCGCTTATGATGAGAAAGATATTTTTATAGCACAAATTGATGCTAATCAAAAGCTTTTTATTGATTTTTATGATGATCACAAATAAAACACCTGTCTCATATGTTAGACTATGAAACAGGTGCTTAAAAAACTTTAGTATATTTTATTACCGATTCAGAGCATAAAATTAGCGTTTAAAGAAATTAGCGTTTCCATTGGAATCCTATTGCATCTAAAAATGCTCTTGCTAGTACCATATGTCCCACTGCTGATGGATGTACACGATCCCAAGCTATCGTTGCAGAATAAAGCTCTTTCAAAACTTCATTAAAAGCCGCCTGCGTATCAACAAATTTTGTATCATATTCGGCAGCTATTTTCCGTACGATTGCACCATATTCATCCATTGTTGAACGCATTTTATCCTCTTCATTGCTTTCAATAAAAAATGGGGTCATTAGCACAATCCCTTTAACTAATGGCTTCGTTTCACTAACAAGTTTACGCAGCGTTGCTTCATATTCATCCTTGTAAACATGCCATTCTTTAATAAAAGGAGTATCATATTGTCGCCATACATCATTAATTCCGATCATAATTGATAGCCATTGTGGCTTCTGTGCCACTACATCCTCTTGCCATCTTGCGTTCAAATCGCGAACTGTATTTCCGCTAATCCCTTTGTTGACTACACGAATGCCCAGTTCAGGATAAACGGCTTGCAGCAATGCATCAACCATTGAAACATAGCCTTTGCCTAGTGCAGCAAACAAACCTTCCCCGTCTGGTCTATTACGCTCACAATCCGTTACCGAGTCTCCGATAAATAGCAGCTTATCGCCTTTTTCCAGTAACATGCCCCTATGTCTCCTTTATGAATAAAATGATAACTCCTCTTCCATTTTACAGCACATTGAAGACAGCTAGCTAGCGATCATATTTAAAATAGAGGCTGAGGTATATCATCTCTTTCAGGTCTATGGGAATATGGTATTTTTTCAGCAATACAGAAATATAAGCTCTTTCGAATACTTTCTCCAGAGCTTATATTCCCTTCGCTAAAAGCGATTTTATTTCATTTTTAACACTATCTTCCTTCGCTTGCATGGGATATTGCAGCTTTCCCCTTAACGATTAACCTTTTCAAATATGCTCACTAATTGCTCATAGTTCAGCTCTGCTGTGCTGCTATAGACATGATGAGCGTGAGGAAAATGTTCTTTGTTGCCGATCGCGATTGCGGTCATATTGGCAGCGAGGATCGCATCGATCCCTGCAGCAGCATCCTCTATGCCTATACAGTTTTCAGGAGCAACTGCTAAATGCTCGGCTGCAGCTAAAAACACCTCTGGATCAGGCTTGGAGTTTTTAATGCTGGCAGCATCAACAATATAATCGAATTGCTGCTCCATCTGTAAATTCGCAACAACAGTAAACGCATTTTTACTTGCAGAGGCAATCGCTGTTTTTATTCCATTTGCTCTTAAATCTGCAAGCAACTGGGGAATGCCAGGCAGTACATCAGATGGTTTAATAGAGGCAATTAACTGTTTATACAATTCATTTTTTCGCTCCGCCAGCTTAGATAACTCTTCTGCACTATATTGCAGCGGTGTCGGCGACAAACTAAGCAGCAAACGCAATGATTCTAGTCGTGATACGCCTTTAAGATTTTCGTTAAATTCTCTTGTAAACGGTAAACCAAGCTCGTCACCAATCGCCTTCCAAGCTAAATAATGATGTTCAGCTGTGTCAGTTATTACACCGTCCAAATCAAAGATTACCGCTTCTAATTCTCTAGTCATCAGTTTATTTCATTCCTTTCATAGCCTCCTGGCCAAAGCTTTGCTAACTTCACTTTAATAAGACAACTTTTGTTGTTCAAGCGGCTTTAATGTTATCACTTGCTCTCGTACTTTAATCGTTAGTTGCTCACCTGAGAGAAGCACTACTTGAATCTCCTCTTTATTAACTGTAACTTGGACTGTACGCCCTTTATATTGCAGCTTGAATGAATAATGTTCCCAATCTGATGGCAGCTTCGGAGATAACGATAACTCGTTCCACTTAATACGCACACCAGCAAAGCCAAATACGATTGCCATCCAGGTACCTCCCATATTGGCTAGATGTAACCCATCCTTCGTATTTCCATGCGTGTTGTCTAAGTCTAATCGAGCAGTTTCTTTGAAATAATGATACGCCTTCTCCTCATAGCCTACCTTTGCAGCCATAATGCTAAAAATACAGCTTGACAGTGAGGAATCATGCGTCGTAATACGCTCGTAGTAATCATAGGAGTTTTTTATAGTTGCCAAAGCCTGCTCGTCTTCTAAAAGAAAATGGGCAAGCACAGTATCTGCCTGTTTACATACTTGATAGCGATAAATCGTCAATGGATGATAATGAAGCAGCAATGGATACTTTTCCTTAGGGGTATGCTCAAAATCCCACACCTTTTTATTTAAAAATGTATCATCTTGAGGATTAATATCTAGCTTCTCATCATATGGCAAATACATCATCTCCGCAGCCTTTTTCCATGCTGCAGGCTCATTATCCTCGATCGCAAGCTTTTGGATAAGCTGTTCATAACGCTTAGCATCATATGCCTTAACTAGCTCTAACGATCTAGCTGCCCATGTTAAATTATGCTTTGCCATTACATTAGTATAATAGTTATTGTTGACGCAGCACGTATATTCATCTGGTCCTGTTACTTCATCAATATAGAAGCTACCTTCTCGCTCATGACCAATCTCGATCCATAGTCTCGCAGTCTCTACAAGCACTTCACAGCCATAGTCAGCAAGAAACTCAAGATCCTCTGTTGCCATAAAATATTGAATATAACTATAGGCAATATCTGCACTAATATGATACTGTGCCGTACCTGATGGGAAGAAAGACGAACATTCTGTACCTGCGATCGTTCGCCACGGATAAAGCGCACCTTGACTATGTCCCATTTCTTGGGCGCGCTGCTTCGCATAAGGCAAAATATGATAACGATATAACAGCAGATCTTTAGCAAGCTGCGGCTGAGTTAACATAAAGACTGGCAGCATATAAATTTCCGTATCCCAAAAGTAGTGCCCCTCATAACCTTCTCCAGATAAGCCCTTCGCCGCAATATTGCTGAACTTATCGCGACCTGCCGACTGCAGCAGTTGAAATAAGTTAAAGCGAATGCCTTCCTGCAATAAAGCATCGCCACCGATCTCAATATCTGAGCGGAGCCAGTAATCATCCATATATTGCTTCTGTAATGCTAATTGCTCAGTAAAACTTGCTTTAGCAAATTGTTTTGCTAGTTGTTTCGCACGCTCCAAGCTTTGCTCGCCCTGACGCAAAGTATCGGTGTAAATATTCCACTTCGTAAAGCTGATTGAAGCGCTGCTTGCAAAGCTAGCCAAATAGCTTACTTGCTGTTGAGTAGCTGTTTGTTCGACATGCTTTGCATTTGAATGGCTGTAAACTGTTGCACAACAAACAGATAGTTTAGAAGTTAATGTTTCATTGCATACAAAATGAACGTCATCCTCAATTCCAGCTGCTATTGTCGTCAACAATTTTGCATGTCCAGAAGCAACTCGTGGATCGTTTACCGCTGTATAGTTTTGTACATCACCTTGCAATGTTGATAGCACAGTAATATCTCCTTGAACTTTAAGCGGTATAATGACTAATTCAATAGCAAAAAGCTCACGTGTTACAAACGAAACGATACGGCGAAAAATGATCTCCAGTTCTTGACCTTGCGGCGACTTCCAATGCACACGTCGTTCGGCATAACCCTCATCTAGTTTAAGCTCACGACTATAAGCAATAATTTCACCTGTAAATAAATTAAACGGTTCCTTAGCTTCACCTACAAAAATTTGAATGCCTTGTGCATCAATAATGTTCACTAACTTTTGCTGAGTGGAAGGAAAGCCAAATAGTTTTTCACCATAAGGAATAGTAATTACATCATGGAAGGCATTAATATAGGTGCCGCGTATACTCTGCATATTCTCTCCATAGCCTTCTTCAAAGTTTCCACGTACACCCAAATATCCATTGCCAAGCGCAAAAATACTTTCCTGATTTAATAAGTCTGTCTGTTCCAGCGACTGATTGTTAATAGACCATGTCATTGCCAAAGCTCCTATCTATGTTCGTTATTGTAATTAACAATTAACCCTGTTGTATTTCTCAGTATAGTTGTCGAGGTTTTTGCTGTTAATTGGTCGAGGGATAAATGTATGTCTAGTTTCCCCGAGCCAACTGACAAGCCTTCTACCTTTAACTCCGTTATACTCGATGGCAAATTCGGTGTTATACTAACCGTTCCTTGTAACACATCTACTTGCAACCCAAGCATCGCTTGTAACATCGCAAATGTCGTTGCTCCTGACCAGGCTTGCGGGGAGCATGTTGTAGGATAAGCTACAAATCTGTCAACTTCCTCCTTGCCATACCCACAAATCAATTCAGGAAAGCGATAATCAGGCAACTCAGCAGCGATTGAAAGCAATCCAGAAACGATCGTACTTGCTTCTTTATAAAGCCCGCTTCGCAAACAGCCTAAAATAATTAAGCCATTATCATGCGGCCAGACGCTCCCGTTATGGTAGCTCATTGGATAGTAGCCAGTTGATTGACTACTCATTGTGCGGATTCCATAGCCATTAAACATATCTTTGGCTAATAAACGCTTGCCAATTTTTAATGCCAATTCGTTCGGCAATAGTCCAGTCAATAAGAGATGACCTGGATTGGAGGTAACAGATTGTACAGGTTTTAATTCCCCATCCAATGCAATACAAAAATATTGCTCCTCCTCAAGCCAAAAGTAGCGTACGATATTGTCCATAAGCTGCTTAGCCTGTATCGCTAACTTGCGTGCTTGCTCTTGTTTACCAAGTCTTTGCCATATATGAGCTAACCCTTGCTTTGCATAGCATATATAGCCTTGAACTTCCACAAGTGCAATTGGTGCCTTTGCAAGTAAGCCATTGTGATGGACAACACTGTTCGCAGAATCTTTCCATCCTTGATTAGGAAAACCTTGTTCCGCTTCCTGTTGATAAGTAAGAAACCCGCAGGCGTTGTCTGCTGAACGTTTATTTATCCAAGCCAGTGCCGCTTCAATATGCTCCTCCAGTTCAGTAACGATGCTTAGATCGCCTGTCCATTTCACGTATTCTACTAGCAATATTAGAAATAACGGAGTAGAATCCACCCCTCCATAATATGGCGAAAAAGGAGACTGTCCTGTTGTCACCAGCTCTCCAAAACGAACTTCATGCATCATCTTGCCAACTTCTTCATCACGCCAAGGTTCATTTGCTTTTCCTTGATAAGCAGCAAGTGTCCGCAATGTGCCTAAAGCATGGGATGGCTGAAGCGGTAACATAAATAACGAGGTAATTAAGCTATCTCTGCCAAATACAGTCGCAAACCACGGCAAACCCGCTACTGTCGTCTGACCGTAGCCAATATCCCTTTGCAACATCCGCAAATCTTGCAAGCTGCGGGCATATAGCGCATTAAATAATGAACTAGAGCTAGTTACTTGTGTATTATTTTTTTCCCATTCCGCATAGCTTTGCTCTAGACTTTGTAAAGCTTGTGCAAACGAGGTATCCCCTTGATGTTCCGATTGCACTGTAATGCAACTTGCTGTTTCCTGTCCATTCTGCTCTAATTTCTGTTCCATCTTTTGCTGCGGAACAATTATCAGCTCAATAATTTCGGTTTGTCCTGGTTTTAAGTGAAGCCTATACTCTAGCATTTGCTCCTGCTTATGCAGCTTTGGCTCACCGCTCCAAAGGATCTCCGTTGTGCGAAGCTGATTATCTTTCCCACGATAGTTCAGTTGTAAGCTATGCTCGGTATAAGTTGTTTGTAACATCTCTCCTACTTCACCTGAACGATAGCGACGGACAATAAACATATCTTGAAAATCAGCAGCAAAATGCAGTGTCAAATCTATGCTTTGCTCAGTAAGAAAGTAGTTTGTAATTTGCAGTTGCTCATGCAGCTTGCCGTCATTTATTAAACTGCTGCGCTTAATTTGAATTGCGCCAATATCTTTTTGTTCGTATTTTAATAGCGTTGATAACATATAGCTTGATGTTGTACTGCTTCCTAACAATTCAGGAATTTGTCCGTTAATCCGAAGCTCATAGTGACTTAAAAAACGTGTATCGTTCATATATAAGCCATGACCAGCTTCTTTGTTCTGATTGGCATTTCCGAACATATCTACGACATAAAACAAGCTATCTTCCATAATTACCTGGTTACTCATGTTGCTCCTTTTCTGTAAAGATAAATCTTTACTTTACAGCTCCCGCTGCAATACCTTTAATAATATATTTTTGAGCAAATGCATAAAAAATGACGACTGGAATAATCGTTAACGTCAAGCCCGCCATTGCCTGATTCCAAACAATTGTAAATTCGCCAAAGAAATAGAACGTGGATAGCTGAATCGTGCGCAATCCTTTATCTGAAAGCACTAGCGATGGCAGCAAATAATCGTTCCATGAGGCAATAACATCGAGAATAGCAACAGTTACCGTTATACTTTTCAGCAATGGAAACACAATCTTCCAAAACACACCGAAAGTGCTGCAGCCATCTAGTACAGCCGCCTCCTCCAGCGCTACTGGAATTGACTTAATAAAGCCATGGTATAGAAATACAGCAATACCAGCATGGAAGCCGATATTCATAAAAATTAATCCTTCATGCGTATTTAGCATTGGCAAATGCAAATACGTTCTCATCCAATCCATCACTTGCATAAGCGGCATCATTAATGTTTGGAACGGAATTAGCATTGTCGCTACAAACGAGAAGAAAATGATGTTACTCATTACATTGTCTCTTCTAACAAGCATCCAAGCTGTCATCGAGGCAAGCACGATAACAAAAAATACTGTCGCAATCGTGACATATAGTGAATTCCCGAACACAGTAAGAAAGTTCATTTTCTTCATTGCGCTAGAGTAGTATTCAAAGCTAAAGCTCTCCGGCAATGCAAGTACATTTTCATAAAGCTCAGCTCTTGTCTTAAACGAGTTGACAAGCATAATATAAATCGGAGATAGAAACAGCAGAGACAGAATAATTATTAATGTTGAAAATACACTGTTTTTTGTTGTATTCATTACATCTCCACCTCTCTCCGCTTTGTAATTACAACTTGCGTTAATGTGACTAGCGCTACAATTACGAAAAATACGATTGCTTTCGCTTGACCAAATCCATAATTACCGTAGCCGAATATTTCATTGAAAATATTCATGGCAAATAATTCTGTAGTATGCATTGGTCCGCCATTTGTTAGCGATAAGTTCACATCATAAATTTTGAATGCGCCTGATAATGTTAAAAATAAGCAAATGGTAAACGATGGCATCAATAGCGGAAAAACAATTTTCGTCAAACGATGCCATAGATTTGCTCCATCCACTTTAGCTGCCTCCATTACCTCATCAGAAATCCCTTGAATACCAGCAATATAAATAACCATTGTGTAACCTGCCATCTGCCAAGTAAATACAATGACCAACGCTATTAATGCATAGTTAGGATCAATGAGCCAATTAAAGAAGATGGAGTCTATTCCTGTAGTAGCACCAATCTGTTTAAACCCATCTGTAAAAATAAAACGCCAAATATATCCCAAAATTAACCCGCCAATTAAATTTGGCATAAACAATAGCGTACGTGCTAAATTACTAGTTTTGAAGCCTGAAGTGACAATTAAAGCAAAAATTAAACCTAGCAAGTTGACACTAATTAGCGCTAATACAGTAAATTTAATCGTACTCCATGCTGAAGTTAAAAAGCGATCATCCTGAAATAACATCGTGTAGTTGTCTAATCCTACAAAGACTTTAGGGTTGCTAGGAATACCATCCCACTTAATAAAGGAATAGTAAATCCCAATTAAAAAAGGAATGACAACAACGATTAAAAATATTAAAAATAACGGCATTGTAAAGATGCAATACCATAGCTTGCTGTTCTTGTTGGTCATTGGTACCATCCTTTCCCATAATCGATCGGTTTAAGATGATGAAAGCCTAACATCCTTATTCGTGTTAGGCTTTCAATATTACAAATCTTATCTTTACTTAGCAGCTTTTACCCATACTTCACCTAGCTTTTCAAGATATTGCTCAGGTGTCATAGATGGATTTAAGAAAAATTCTGATGTAAGTGGAGCAAGGTCGTTCACAATAATTCCTTGTGGGAAGTAGTTAAGCGCCCACGGAATCGTATTACCTGCTTGTGATGCATCAAATACTGCTTGAGATAATGGATCCAAGCCAGTCGGCTCAATAGTTGTAACTGCTGGAATAAAGCCAAATTCATTTACAATCGTATTTTTACCTGTTTCACTTGTATACAGCCACTCAAGGAATGCATTAGCTGCAGTAATTTCCTCTTGGGTAGCTTTATTGTTAATAACCCAACCTGCTGGAATATCAACAGCAAGCTTATCATTACCTAAAAGCGGAAGTGGTGCCATGCCGATATCGATTTGATCATAATCAGCAAGCATACTGTAGCTCCAGTTACCTTGATGTACAATCGCAGTTTTGCCAGTTGCCAAATCACCCATTTGCGTATCGTATGTGACTTCCATTGGATTCACAGAGTATGTGCGAATCGCATCCATTACTTTAGCAAACTCTTGGAATGCAGGAACATCAGCAAGTTTCACTTCTCCTTTATTCACCTGCTCAATAAAAGCAACTGGATCTTCTTGCAATGCAAATGGTGTATTCAAAATATGACCGATTAAAAAGTATGCTTCTTGCGACAAGCTTAACCCGTTAATCCCGTCTGCCTTAAACTGCTCAAGTGCTTTTATTAAGCCATCTGTATCGCTTACTGTAGAAGGATCGTAAAGCTCTTTATTGTATACTAGACCAAAGCCCTCAACGCCGATTGGCACACCAACTACTTTGCCATCAACCTCTAAAGCCATATTTGGGGCGATATACTCGGCATAGGACTGGTTTGTCATATCGTAATAATACGAAGCAAATTTTTCAGCCTCGGCACCAGGTTGAACAGAGAAAATTGTAGGCCCTTCATTAGCGGCAAGCTTTGTTTGCAATTGAGTAATGTATGCATCCCCTGCTGAGCCCCATACTTCAACCTCATTGCCCGTTTCTTGTTTATATTTTTGAACTAAATTTTCAAGATCTTCAGCAATTTCTACCTTACTTTGGAACAACGTAATTTTCGCTAATTTTTCTGATTGAGTTCCACCATTGCTGCTGTTAGCGCCTTCATCTGTTTTAGTGTTTGCGTTGTTTCCGCATGCAGATAACACAACCAACATAACTGATAGTAACGCAAATGCCCATTTCTTCTTCATCAAAAAGCCCCCTCATTGAATTGTGTTTTGCCTTCTTAGTGTTAATTATATTTTTAGTTATTTGTCGCTTACAGGTGTTATATTCGCTCAAATAGGTAATATTTGAATCTCATTGCACTGCTTGTAAACAAATAAGAACACATCACACTATTTATGCACGAATTATCACTGCATCTTAACCCGCCTTCTAAATAGGAGATGTGTTCCTTATGTTACTTCACTTTATATTTTTTTCGATAAGAGGTTGGCGATAAGCCTGTATATTTCTTAAACACTTTGCTGAAATAATTTAACTCTTCAAAGCCGCTTTCACTGGCAATTTCCTGAATTGGAAGATCCGTATGCGCTAGTAACGAACCTGCCTTATCCATGCGAAGCTGAGTTAAATAGTTCATAATTGTAGTGTCATACTCCTCTTTGAACTTTTTCGCTAAATATTGCGGAGAAAAGTGGAACGTTTCTGCCAAACTAGCTAGCGTTATCTCTTCCTTCATATGGTCGACGATATAATTGCGCACAGCGACAATTGGCTGCATTTGGCTAAGCTCGACTTTGCTTCTATCGATCATATCATTAAAAATCTGCTTAAGCTTAGCTGCCCATTCATCAAGCTGCGTCAGCCATAGCGGCATCGTCTCATGAAAGCGAACGTCGCTAAGCTGGGCATAAATTCTCATGAGCAGCAAATTAATTTCAACGGTATAATGTTGCAGCTCTCGCAAACTAACAACACCTTTACTGGTCAGTTCCTCCTTAAAATGGTCGACCAATTCAAAAATAAACGATTTATTGTTAGCAAGCACCGACTCTACAATTACTCGTTCTTTATCCATAAAAAAATGATCCAACTCTTTTTTTTCCTTGAGCTTACTGCTATCTAAAATGTTGCAGCTCAAAATACGTGATTTTTCCTCCAGCAACACGCTATGTAACTGCTCTGCTTTATTACTTTGCAAGAGAAAACCAACAAAGGTCGATAAATGCAATGTGTGTTTCCATGATTCCTGCAGCTTAATAACTGCCGCTTCAAGCTCATTTGAAGGACGGGATGAGCTTAGCAGCACAATAATAAACACGTCATAATGAAGTATATTCCATGAGCCAAGCGGCTCAAAAATTTCCTCGACAATATTTTTAATCGCAAAATTCATTAGCTGCTCGTCTCTAGCATAATAGTGCTTCACAATTGCTTCTTTATTTCTAGGTAAAAAGGTAACAACATAAAACTGCTGAGGATCAATCCCTATTGACGTTAGAAAAGCTGCAAGCTCTGGACTAGCAGCTTCCTCTTCATCAATTAGTCTGGCAAAGCGCTGCTCATTAACAAGATCGTTGACTTCCTTTAATCGAAATTTAGTGCTAAGCTCCTGTAATTTTACCTCTTGCTCCTGTTTCACTTGCGTATATGCTTTTTGTATTGCAGCATCCAAATCACTAATCTTAAATGGTTTAAGTAAATAATCGACCCCATTAGCAAGCAATGTTGCTCTTGCATAATTAAATTGTTGATAGCCGCTTAGCACAATCACTTTAGACGACCAGCCCTCTTCCCGCAGTTTTTCTAAAAAAGCTGGTCCGTCCATAATGTGCATACTCATATCACAAATAATAATCTCTGGCTGATGCTGCCTAACGAGCTCTAACGCCTCTAAGCCATGTTCAGCTGTAAGAATATGTGTAATTTCATACTGACTCCAATCAATCGACAGTTCGATCCCTTCTCTAACATGCTCTTCATCATCAACAATTAGCAGCTTCATGCTTATCCTCCTTAGTTGGTTCAATCGGCATACGCAATGAAATGACAGTTTTCTCATAAGGAATGCTTGTAATGTTCCAAGAAAAGTGACTGCCGAAATAAAGAGACAAACGCTTTAATACATTAGCTAATCCAATACCTTTCCTTTCTGTTACAACAATTTGTTGATCGACATAAATAGCTTTAACTTGCTCTATCTGTTGTTCAGTAAATCCTTTACCATTATCGACTACTTCAATAAGCAGCTCCTTAGTGCCTAAACCTATATTGACAGCAATCGTAATTTGACCGATTCCTTGCTCTAAACCATGGACAATACTATTTTCAACGAGCGGCTGTAATATCATTTTGGGTACACGCATTTGATTAGCTTGCTCAGCACCGTTTAATTCAAATTGCAGCTTCTGCTTATATCTGCCTTGCTGCAGCGCAATATAATGCTGCACATGAGCAATCTCCTCAGCGAGTAAAACATCTTCCTGTTCAATGTCCATTGAGTAACGGAACATTGCGGCAAATTCTGCGATCCGATCACTTACTTCATATGCTCTGTTTTTAATCGCTAATGTCCCAATCGATTGCAACGTATTGTAGAAAAAATGCGGATTAATTTGTGCCTGCAACATTTTTAAACGAGCCTGTGACAACTCCAATTGACTGCGATATTGCTTATTCCATAGCTCATCTAGCTCGGCTGCCATCTCTTGAAATCTTAGCTCCAGTAAATCCAGCTCATCTGGCGTCGCTGGCACTGGCTTACGCTTAAGCTGAAAGTTCCCCATCTGTAACTTTTTAATATGACTTAGCATATGCTTAATTCGTCTTAACATGTAGTAAGAAATAACTGCCGCCAAAATCGAAACAAAAATAATAGAGACTACTTGTATAGACAGCGTTTTGCTTAGTGCAGAGGTTCGAGCTTCATTAATTAAGGATTGTGGAATGAGTTTTACAAGTGTAACCGTCAAATCATCATTCACTTTATAACGATAATAGACATAACTCCCCTCTTGCGTCTGTAGTTCACCTTTGACGATATCTTGCGCAAGATTAGCGAATTGCTGATTAAGAGCAGTTTGCCATGAGGACGCTACTTCCGCGTAATTTTTTGCTGTTATTTGTTCATCAGCGGTCGTATATAACAGCTCCATTTCCTCACCAATAAATAAGTAAACAGGGCTATGCTCTCTAGTAGTCAAAGAATGAAGCACAGTACTAATATAGACTGGCTTTACATCAAAAGTTGTCAGACCGATAATATCTCGCGTGGAAATATCAATAAACGGTTTATTCACCCGTAATCTTCGTTCTCTATTGGTATACGTTACTTGAAATGGCCGCTCTAGCTCACTATGCGCATAAGAAAGCGTTTGCCCATCAAAATCAGGAATATCAATTTTTGAATTATAATTATAGCGTATGTTGAACTGTTTATTCGTTAAGGCGCTTTTATAAGAAACGGAACCGATTTCACTGTACTTTGCATAAAATTGTTCAAGCCTTTGCGCGATATATACACTCTCTGCAGGTGTTTGCACCTCTGTTGAGGATAATAATTTCACTAATGCAGGATCGGAAAAATAAGAAATACCGAGTAACGATAGTTCATGGAAATACGATTGCAGCGTAGACATCGTAATATCCATCGAGTTTTGCGTTAACTCAACTAGCTGCGCTTTTATTGCTTTTCCTGTAATTTGATAGGACAAAAAATTTGAGACAATAAAAGGGATTGTCGTTGCAACAATTAAACTAACAATGATTTTTGAAATGATACTCCCTCTAATGAGCTTCATCGCTGTAGTCCCCCAATACTTACTATTGCTGTACATTGTAGCATAGCAGATGCAGCGATCATAAGTGTGCATCACCATGCAAACAAAAACCCCCAAGCCAGCTATTCATGCAGCGTGACTAGGGGGTGTATAGTCAGAGCATTGCTACCTAATTGTTGTAACGAATGACTATCAATAATATTAAACTGTATTTTCAATATAGTTTAGACGCTTGTTTTTCAACTGTTGCAACTGACGTTCAGCTTCATCATAATCTGCTTCAAGTTTTCGCACAACCATTCTAACTTGATGCAATGCCTCTAATGTTTTCTCCTGCGCATTTACGATTTTCCCTTGTACAAGCCAATCGGTAATCAAGCCATCAAACCAATAATCAGCCATTTTTAGCGTACCGCTTATATCAATATGAATATTTGCACTATGCTTTAAGTCTGCCAGCTCTTTTTGAAACTGCTCCAATTGACGATTTGCATGATGAATAAAATTACTTGCCTCATCAACATAGCTGTGCTTAATATATGTACTTACAACACCACCGCCAGCCCACATATCCCAGTTTCCCCAATTTTCTGCTCGTTGCAAACTATTTGAGGCATCGGTTAATAAGCCCATGACCCCTTTTCCTGCTGATAAAGCTTCACCAATTTCCTTGACTAGCAGGCTTTGCTCAGTTATTTGCGTCTCCATCTCCTCTAGCTCGTGGGCAGACTTTGGAGAATTGCGCAGTGCCGCTTCCTTTTGCGCCATCGCTTGCTCATAATCCGTATGAGCGTTGGCAAGCTCAGTTATTTGCTCGTTAACTGCAATGAGATCCTGCTGCAGCTCAGCAAGTGTTTTCTTCGCCTCCTGCAAGCGAAATGCAGCTGCTAATGCCTCTTGTCGCTCTAGCTCTAATTGCTCTTGCTTACTTCTTAAAATCGTATGAAAGAGATTGGTTAATGACATCCGAGTCAGCTTCTCAATATCCTGCTGCTCCATTTCTAATTCCACTTCAAGTTTAGTAATAAGCGCTTCTTGAGCTCGAATTTGTTTTAAAAGCTCTGTATGTTTGCGCTCTGCTCGTATAAGTGCATGCTTTCTTTTTCGTAATTCGATAAGTTTTTCAAAATCTAGTCCAGACATTCTGAACCTCCCTATTTAAACACTACTCTATCAAGCATTTAGAGCAATAATCTAAACAATCTAGCTACATGTTAACCTCTTTATAAATCTAAGTCTATATCATAAAATGTAAATCCTTACTTTGTTTTAAAATAAAAAACTGCCTTGAACTTCTTACTAATCGTAGATTATCACTAATGATTCAGAAGCAACTTTAAACCACAACAAATCAACGTTTTCCTTAATATTGTCCAATATTGTCTTCAGCAAATAGCTTACCTTTCTCTCAAAGAAAAATCTAGTATCTAAAAAATCCTGAACTTCAAAATCACATAGCTCGGAATATTGTTCTGATTTCAAATAATAATCTATTATGCAATAAAAAGCTGTGACCTAGTATTTTGTCTAGACACAGCTTTCGCTTAAGCTCAGTGCTTATTTTGCTTTTTTAAATAGCTTTGATTTAATTTTAAGGGTGGGGGATTATGTTCATCGTATTTAATACGATAAATTTTCGACATTGCTTGAATTCGATCAGATACATTTAGTTTTTTAAAAATATTGGTGACATGATTTTTTACAGTGTGCACACTTATATTTAAGTAGTCTCCAACCTCTTGGTTATTAAGCCCTTCTAGCACTAAATACAGAACCTCCTGCTCTCTTGAAGTGAGCGGAAAGGAAGAAATAACACTTTTTAAATCAAATTCCTCATCCTTAGCTTGAGCTGATAATGAGTCCTTTGATTTTTTAGATATTGAAATGGCTTTTAATGGTTTAACTTTTCCACTAGCAATCGCCTCATAAGCACTTCTGCATATTTTTTTAAGGTTCGGGTCACTTATATATTTTAATGCTCGATTATTGTCCTGATAAAGAATAGAATATATGTAAGCAAGTGCTTCAATCTCGTTTAAACGTTTTAAATTTTCAACGTCGCCCTTAAGCAGTTGATACATTTCTTCTAGCACTTTCCATTCATTTGTACCAACTAATTTATCTTTTAAATAGTTATAACTATAAGGCATCACTTTACATACATTCTGCAGTATTTGCTTTTTGTCCTCAGTTAGCTGCATTGCTTGAAAAATTGAATTAGCAAGGAGCAGCGTCAACTCAGTCATTTGATACTGCTCAATATTCATTTCCTTCATACTTTCATGTAGAAGCTTGATTTTCTCTGACGCTCCGTTATCTAATTCGAAATGGTCAAAATGTTCTTCTTCTGAAAGAAGTTTATCAAGCATACCTAAAATAATTTTTGCATGCTTAAGATCCGTACATTCCTGAAACTCTACTGTAAAAAAACCATATGTAGTGTGATTCGATTGCAGAATGAAATGAATAAAAGGCGAATTAACCCATAGCTTAGTATTTGGATGTTGATTAAGCTGCTCAACCATCTGATGATGCACAGCTAATCCGTTTTCAAGCGATTCTCCAAGATAAACTAACTCGTTTTCTGGAGTCGAAAAACACGAAAAACAGCAATTATTTAAAGTTTGGCATAGATCCAATATTTTATGAAGCACTTGCTTTTTATCATGTACATAAGTTGTAACGTCAACTAAGTCCAACCAATTAATAAAAATTGACTGGATATGGCCAGAGTTTGCTAATTTAATGTTTATTTCTCTTTTGTGAACGATAATTTGCATAATATTCTTTAATAGCTTCAACAATTGCTCGCTAATATTGTCATCACGAAAATTGCCGCCAAAAAAGATTTCATCCACTGAATTCATTTGGCTAACTGTGATGCCAAATAAATGATCTGGATAAATTCCATAGCGGTGCAAAAATTCTCGACGTGGAATATCAATACCTCTACTCCAGTAAAAATCTTTGCCTAATAAAACAGCTTTCCCAATCAACCCTTCTCCCATATAAAATCTTTTTCCGACAAGTTGATTCAGCTTTTCATCACCAGTGATGTACTTTACTACAAACATGCCATTCTCTGCTTTCGTAGCCAAGCCTAAAAAATCAAATGAATCGAATTTAATAAGCTTTTCAAGCAAACGAACGATATACTGCTGATAATCTAAATCCATACATTCCTCGTCAAGTTCCCCAATAATTTTCAGCAAGTCTGTTAACTGCTCCAAAACTGAAGAGTTACTTTCCACCTTTATTTTACTGTCTAACAATTGCATTAAATTAATAATCTTATTAATACGACAATCTACTTCTTCTTCAGTAAAGGCAATAGGCAATGTTAACAAGGAATTGTTTGGTGAAGAACAATTAGCACTTAGCTGAAACGGCCCAGCAATTAGAAAGCTAGTCTTATTTGCAGCTTTAATCGTTGGCGTAATTATATAGTATAAATTCGTTGATGAAGCAATTTGAGGCGAATCTACAGATATAATTGTCGGGGTAACAATCCGTATAGCAATTTCCTTTAATTCTCTTAATTTCTCGTTAGCTAAATACTGTGGAGATGAATCATTATTGGCGTTGACACTAAGCTCAATTTCGCCATTAAGATTAACTAGTAATAAAGGAAGCTTAACATGATCTGAATAAGCTTCCATTAGATCCATAATAATCTTCATAATTACATACCTCAACATTAACAGTCTTAAATTAAAAAGCAAACATCGCATAGGTGCTATATTATACCAAACACTAAGTGTAATAGTATAATTTTAAATATTTCCAATTATTTCATTGTGAATGAAATGCAGAGGAAATTGCTTATTAACTAATCCTGCTTCATACACAACCTTAGGCATGCCATATACTACACATGTTTCCTCAGACTCTGTAATTATCGTTCCATTTTGCTTTTTTACCTCTGTACAACCTCTTAAGCCATCGTCACCCATTCCTGTTAAAATAACAGTTAATAGCTTTTCCTTTAATTGAGCGGCAATTGATAATAAAGTGACATCGATAGAAGGTTTATATAACGTTTCAATATATGTTGAAATTTTAAGCTTAACGACAAGCTTATCGAATTGGTTTAATTGGACTGTCGTTTGCAGGCCAGAGGGAGCAATATAGATTGTTCCTGCTTCTAATACTTCATTATGCTCTGCCTCCTTAACCTTTAGCTTACACAGACCATCAAAGCGAGTTGCCAGATGCTTTGTAAATCCAGGCGGCATATGCTGAATGACTAAGATAGGAGCAGGAAAATTCTCATTAAATTGAGTCAGAATATGCTGTAAAGCAGAAGGTCCTCCGGTCGAGCTTCCGATAATGATTAGTCGTTTGCTAACCTTCTGCAAGCTTTTCGACTTTGAAAGCTCGATTAGCTGCTGTTGCTGCTCTTTCAGTGATTGAGTAGGCACAACAGATTTTGGAAGCTTAGCATTAGCAGCAGCAATTAAGCGCTTATGAAACTCTTCATGCTGTATTAAACTTTGCGCTCCGATTAGCTCATTTTTTATAACAAAATCGACAGCCCCCTGCTCAATGCAATCCAGTGTAGAGGCTGCTCCATTACTAAGCATTACTACGGGAATAGGATTAGTCCGCATAATTTGCTTTAAAGTTTCCAATCCATCTTGTTCTGGCATTTCAATATCGAGTGTAATTAGATCGGGCTTGAGTCTTTCTATTTTCTCCATCGCATCAATCCCATTTCTCGCCTTGCCTACTACATATAGCTCCGGACAGCTTTCAATAATTAAACCTATTGTTTTACGCATAAATGCAGAGTCATCAACAATGAGTACTCCGTATTGTTTCATTCCATCTATCCCTTTCGATAATAAAACGTCCCATTTGAATTTATCGTTTCAAAGCCAATACCGAGCTTCGAAATCGTTTCAGCATGCCCTAAGAATAAATATCCTCCTGGCTTTAATGCACGATAAAAACGCGTCGCTACATCTTTGATCGTTGCTTCATCAAAATAAATCATTACATTTCTGCAAAAGATGACATCGTACTTTTCAGCAGGAATATAGGCATCTTTATCAAGCAAGTTCAAGTAAGAAAAGGTTACGAGAGAACGGATGTCTTGTTTTATCCGATACTCAGATTCCTCTTCTTGAAAGTATTGAGTTAACCACTGACAAGGAATTCTTCTAAATGATAACGATTTTTTGCTATAAACTCCTCTTCTAGCAATTTGCAATACTTTTTTATTAATATCAGTTGCATCAATACTTACTTGACATGCCAGATTTTCCTCTTCTTGAGCAGCTTTGGTCAAAATAGCTAAGGAATAAGGCTCCTCTCCTGTTGAACAGCCTGCACTCCATACTTTTATTTCACATTGCTGTGCTGTCAATAAAGGTAATATCAGGTTTCGATAAAGCTCTAATTGCTTATCTTCTCTATAAAAATACGTCTCATTAACTGTTAACAGCTCTATAAGCTTATCCCATTCTTCCTCATGCTCTTGTAAATATTGAATATAACTCCACACTGAAGCGAATTGCAGTTCATTGATCCTTTTATTAATTTTCAACTCAAGTGAGGACAAGTTTGATAAATAATTTAGTCCACAGAAGTTATATACTATTTGTGCTAAATGAGTGAGTGCTGAGTATTCCATTACAGTGCTGTACCTTCCTAATATGTTGTTGATCAAATCGAGGATGGATATCCATCCTCGATTATGAATATTTATTTCATAGAGAATACAAATTTACTAAGATTGCTTTGTTTTTGCTGTAAAGCTTTCACAGAGTTTTTAATATTATTTACAGATTGATTCGTCTGGCTAGACGTTGTTGCAATTTCACCAACAGTGCTTGTTACTTGCTGTTGATTTAATTGTTGTTCGGAGTTGAGAGCTTGAAGCTCCTTAATGCTCTGATGAACACCTTCCAGATTACTTAACAGCTCTGTTCGGTTATTAGAAATTTGCTGTGTAGCTTCATTAACTGCTTTAATCTCATTGGAAATCGATACAATTCGATCAATAACGGAATCAATCGAAGCTGCTTGTTCTTCCGTAGATTGAGTAAGACTTTCTGCCTGCGTTGTCATTTGAACAGTCATATTAACGATCGAACTCGCTTCCTTCGCCTGACCTTCAACCGCGGTCGCTACCTGCTCCATTTGCTGCTTCGCATTAATCATTTCATTTTTTATGCCTTCAGTATCCTCTGCCTGTAAAACCATCGCTTCAGACACTTGTTTGGTTTGAACGGTTACTGACTCAATTGCAGTTACTAAAGATTCGGTATTCATTACGAGCTCTCCAGCCGCTGCATCAATTTCTTTCATCTGATTGCGAATATCAAGCATTTCTGAATTAATATTATTAATGGCAGTCGCCTGTTCACTTACGGCAGTTGTTACTTGTGAAGCCTGATCTGTAATGTTGTTAATGCTTATAACAATATCTTGTGACTTTTTCGCTTGCATTTCCATTGCAGTTGTAATTTGAGATAGCTGTTCTTTCGCTTGAATAATCTCATTCATAACGCTTTGTGCGCCGATTCTTTGTTCTTCGGTTGCCTGAGCTACCTGTTCAGCTTGATTTGAAACCATTAACCCTGATTTAGCTAAAATTTGAACCTGCTTCGACTGTTCTTGAGCAGCCATCGAAATTTGCGTCACTTGCTCTCTTGCATTTACAATTCCAGTGACGATCTCAGTTACACCAGCCGCTTGCTCTTTTACTGCTTGCGTCACTTGGTTAGTTTGTTCTACCATGCTTTCAACTTCTGCAACAATTGTTTTTGATTGAGCAGTTTGCTCTCTAGTTGCTGCACTAATTTGTCTCACTTGTTCCCGTGCATTTTCAACAGCAAGAACGATCTCATCGATCGCTGTCGATTGCTCATTAGTAGCATGAGTAACCAACTCTGTTTGCTCTGATATGCCCGATGCAAGTTTAACAAGATTTTGCAGTTGTTTTGCTTGTTCATCAGTAGCAACCGAAATTTGTCTTACTTGCTCTCTGGAGGTAATGACGCTCTTAATAATGTCTTCCACACCTGCAGATTGTTCCTTCACAGCAACATTAACTTGTTCAACTTGCATTTTCATGCTCTCAACAGATGCAACGATCTGCTCAGATTGGGCAGCCTGATCGTTAATCGCTTCGCTAATTTGTCTTACTTGCTCACGAGAATTTACAACACCTTGAATAATTTCTTGCACAGCAGCATTTTGCTCTGCAGTTGCCTGTGTTACTTGACTTGCTTGATTAGAAACACTTTCAGAAAGTTTTACAATTTCTTGGGCTTGTACCGCTTGCTCAGATGTCGCTGTAGTAACTTGTAAAATTTGCAGGTTAATATTTTCTATACCTTCTACGATCTTCTCAATCGCCTCACTAGCTTGCTCGGATAGCTTATTACCACTTTCCACTTTTTGCTCGCCGATTTGAATTGCTTTAATCGCATCGGAAGTTTCCATTTGAATTCCTTTAATTAATAACGCAATCTCTTTCGTTGCTGAAGCAGAGCGTTCTGCAAGTTTGCGCACTTCATCAGCTACAACACTGAAGCCTTTACCATGTTCGCCGGCACGAGCTGCTTCAATCGCTGCATTAAGTGCCAACAAATTCGTTTGCTCCGCAATATCATCAATCACTTCAATAATGCTGCCAATTTCATCAGAGCTTTTACCTAGATTTTGCATAACCTCTGATGCCTGTTGAATAACTTTGCCGATTTCCTTCATACCGTCTACAGATTCTCTGACTGCTTCTCGACCATTAATTGCATCCTTAGTTACAGCCGCTGCAAAGCCTTTTACATTTTCTGCATTGGCAGCAACCTGTTGAATCGATGCAGCCATCTCCTGAATGGTTGAACCTGTTACATTAGCTGCTTCTGTTAGGCTTTCAGCATTCATTGCCACACCTTTAATTGATTTACCCATTTGCTCAATGGATGCGGAAACTTGTTCAATGGATGCAGCAGTGCTACCTGCATTACCAGATACCTGTTGAACAGATGCTGCCATTTGTTGAATAGCAGATGAGATTTCAAGTGTGGAATTTGCAAGGGAATCTGCATTTAATGCTACTCCTTTAACTTGACTGCCCATTTCTTCAATTGCAGCTGAAACTTCTTCAATTCCCTCAGAAGTTGTTTTTGTATTTCCCGCTACTTGCTGTACAGAAGCTGCCATTTCTTGAATCGCTGAATTGACGTCTTTCACATTGTCCGCTAATACTTCAGCATTGCTGGCAATTCCTTTACTGTCCTTGTTCAAACGTTCCATTGAAGTAGAGATTTGCTCGATAGAGCTTGCAGTACTATCAGCATTACCAGCAACCTGTAACACTGAAGCTGACAATTGCTCAATTGATGAACTCGTTGTACTAACGGAAAGAGAAAGCGAGTCTGAATTACGCATAATCCCTTGAATTTGACTGCTCATTTCTTCAATTGCTGCCGATACTTCTTCTACTGCTGAAGCAGTATTAACCGCATTTCCTGCAACTTGTTCAATGGAAGCTGCTAGCTCTTGAACACCTTCTGCATTTTCTTCAGCGCCTTCGGTTAAATTTTTTGCATTATGTGAAATTTGCTCAATTGATGCTGATATTTCTTCCATTGAGGCTGTCACTTGCTCAAATGATTCCGCTGCATTTACAACATTAGCAAAAACTTGTTGCGTAAATTCATCCATATTTTTAATAATTTGATTAGATTCCAAAGCAGAGCTTGTCAAGCTTTCTGCGTTAACACGTACACCTTCAACAGAATGTGCAATTTCTTCTATAGCCGCTGTAATTTGATCAATGGATGTTGCCGTCAAAGATGCATTATTTTCTACAAGTTTTACAGACTGAGCAAAATCATTCATCGTTTTATGCATGCCATCTGTTGACTGATTTAAACTTTTCGTATTATCTACTACGCCAACGATCGATTTGCTCATTTGCTCCAATGCACTCGCAACTCTATTAATCGAATCTGTTGTATTAACTGCATTGCCTGCAACCTGTGTAACCGAAGCTGATATTTCTTGAATTGAATTTGAAACTGTACTTGCCGATTCCGTCAGCGTCATTGCATGGCCTGCAATATCTTTAATTTGCACAGACATTTCTTCTAAAGAAGCTGTGATTTCTTCAATAGATTGTGAGCTAGCAAAAGTATTATTATCAATTTCCTTCAGTTGACTAAGTACTGTTTCTAATATAGTTAAAGCAGAAGTACTAGATAGTAGCAGATCTGTCGCTTTACGATCTGTCGTATTCAGCATTTGCTGCAATTGAGCAAGCAAATCTTCTGTATGTTTGACAATTTCTTTTCCTTGAAGATTCCCATTATCCACTAGCTGAGTTAAATCATAAAGCTGAACTAGTTCGCTGCCCATATCATTGGATAAACGTAATAGTTCATCTTTTTGGATTTTAGATTTGTTTGAAAATAACATAACTACTACCTCCTGATGTCTTAACGAGAATGTATTCTTCAATAATGGCTAAAATCTCTTATCCATGAGCTCATCTAGCAATCTGTTGAACTCTAAAATTAGTACCATTCGTTCATTTAAATTACTAATTCCTTGAATTAAGCCAGAATCATTATAATGATGATCTGCATTTGGTTTTTCAATTTCATTTTCATTTAGGCTTAGCACCTGTGTTACTTCATCGACTAATATCCCAATATCCTGATTTCCATTTTCTACAATAATGATTCGTGAAGCTTTAGTAGTCTGTTCTGTATCATGAAGCCCAAATTTTTTCTTTAGGTTGAATACAGGTAACATATCTCCTCTTAAATTAATGATGCCAAGCATTTCTTCAGGCATATTAACGGCTTTAGTAATCGTAGGAACTCTAATAATATCTTTTGCTTTCTCAATCTCAATTCCATATTCTTGCTCTGTTAGTTTAAAGGTTACGATTTGCTTTTCATTTTGTGAAGTTTTTTGCTTTTCATCGCTTATATATTCTTGTACTTCGATCCCGCATTCGCGGACGATTGAAGAAACATCTAAAATCAATGCAACGCTACCATCTCCCATAATTGTGGCTCCTGAAATAAATGGCGGACTTCCGATATAGCTGCCAAGCGATTTAATGACAATTTCTTGATTTCCAATCATTTTATCTGCAATTAAGCCGACCCGCTTCTCTGCGATACCAATCACGATGACAAATTCACGTTTTGCTGATGTTGTATTTTCTGTATTTGTTGTTAATCCTAATCGTTCTTTCATTCTTACTAGCGGCAGCACTCTTCCTCTGACCATACCAACCTCTTGGTTGTTGACCATTTGGATATCTGCTTGCTCCAAGCGAATAATTTCTAATACATTAATTAGCGGTATCGCAAACGTTTTATTCGCAAGATTTATCAGTAACGAACGAATAATTGCAAGTGTCAGCGGAAGCTTTATGGTGAAGGTTGTACCCTCATCTATTGCTGAATTAATATCGATAATTCCGTTCAACTTCTCAATATGTGAGCGTACAATATCCATTCCGACACCGCGTCCAGAAATATCAGTTACTTTATCAGCAGTCGATAATCCTGAGCGAAATATTAAAAAGACAGCATCCTTATTGGAAATTTTTCTTGCCTCTTCTTCGGTAATAATTCCTTTTTCGATTGAGGCTCTTTTAATTTTCTCTGGATTAATGCCTCTGCCGTCATCCGTTATTGTAATAACAATATGATTTTCTTCGTGCGAAGCTTTCAAAATTACTTTACCTACAGGCGACTTTCCTTTGCGAATTCGTTCCTCTGGCAGCTCAATTCCGTGATCAATTGCATTGCGCAACAAATGAATAATCGGGTCACTGACCTCTTCGATTAATGTGCGATCTAATTCGGTCTCTTTACCTTCCATCACAAATTCCACTTGTTTA
This sequence comes from Paenibacillus sp. plas6, assembly GCF_057221655.1. NCBI lineage: Bacteria > Bacillati > Bacillota > Bacilli > Caryophanales > Paenibacillaceae > Paenibacillus > Paenibacillus sp. plas6. The sequence goes on from NZ_CM170151.1 coordinate 1,327,527, forward strand.
TTAGCTTTAAGACTTGTATCGCGTACCATTCGTGGAAAGCGATTAAATAATTGCTCGATAGGAAGCATTCGAGTTTTCATCATGCCTTCTTGCAATTCCGCAATTATACGACCAAAATGATTAGTCACCTCATCTAGCACTTCAAATTCTGTCCCATCACTAGCAACACGCTCTCGTAATCGTCCTTTTACATCGATTAAGCGAGTTTGATCGATTACTAGTTCTCCAACAAGATTCATCAAATGCTCTAATCTATTAATATCAACTCGAACAGTAGTAGAGACTTTCGTTTTTTGCGGTACAGACAATGTAACGTTGCTGTTAGCTTGCTCCCTATTATTTTCCTGCTCCTGCCCCATCTCTGAAGTCACTTTATTTACATTCGACTTGTTCTCATCGTCACTGCTCGTAATGTTATTTACTGTAAAAGCTGAAATATCGGCTATATGATTCAGCACTTCGACAATATCTTCTTTCAGCATCATCGTTAGCATAATGAAGTTTATCGAGCCTGCACATTGTTCATCCTTTTCCAGTACTTCAACGCTTGGATCTGCAGCAATAATTTCTCCGACTTCCTTTAGTTGATTGTAAATTAATATTGCTCTTACATTTTTCATTAAGGCATTCGCGTCCAACTGTATATTAATTGCTAACGCATGATAGCCCATATCCAAACCTTTGCGGAGGACCATTAATTGATACTCATCCAGTTCTTTTACATCACTCGTTACAGGAACACTATTATTTTCTACTGACTTTGCAGCAGCTATCGTTTCCAGTTGCTTGATGTAATTGCTTATATCCATCTGCTCAAGATTTTTATCTATAATTGCTTTTTTTAAATCCCTAATTACATCAATACAATCAAAGATGACTGTAATGAGTTCGGGCGTAACTTCAATTTTTTTTGATCTAATCTGATCGAAAATATTTTCTAAGTGGTGAGTAAACTCCTTCATCTTTTCAAAGCCCATTGATGCTGACGAGCCTTTTAGTGTATGGGCAGCTCTAAAAATATTAACAATTGTCTCCATATGTCCAGGATTTTTTTCTAGATTTAAAATTTCCGTATCTAAAATTTGAAGTTGTTCGTCTACTTCGTCCAGAAATACACCTAAGTAATTCCCCATATCAAAGTCATTCATCGCTGCTGGTCCTTCCTAACATCGTTCACTTTTTGTAAAGGATTTTTTCTAAGTTGAGTATGCCTATTACCTGTCCTTCATGCTTGGCATATCCTTTAAAGATTTCCTTTTCAAGATTTTCACCTGATACAGGCTCAACGCTGCTATCACTAAAACGAGTTACCATTTTTACTTCATCCACCATAAGCCCTATGCTTTCATTTTGTCCTTGTACAATAACAATTCGGTTTTTCGGACTACTCTGTTGCATCGTTAAATTAAATATTTTATGTAAATTTACAACAGGAATAATGCTCCCTCTTATATTGATAACACCTTCTATTCTATAGTTCACACCAGGCACAGTCGTTATTGATGGAACTCTTAATATTTCAACAACCTCTTCTATTAATAGTGAATATAGTTGGTTACGAATAGAAAACACGACATATTGAGAATCACTAGCCTGTTCCACTAAGGACAACTTTCTCATCTCCTTCCTGACTATTTATTGTGAAGCAAAATAAGAAAATTTGGTATTAGAACGGCTTCCTATATACAACATATATAAACGATTATTTACAGGAATTAAGAACTATATTTTTTGCCGATTATTGGCCATTTTTTTGTGTCTTTCATAATTTTTATATGTCCTTTTACCTAGTTTTAAAAGAAATATAGTTAAAAAATATCTATATCCATATCGTTTTTCAACTTAGTACCATAGTACTAGTTTATTTAAAAGAAAGATTGTAATATGAAGTGCGACACCTAAAAAAATAACTCATGACGAATTCGTGTAGAATGAAGTTACCAGACACCACCTACAAGGAGAACTCGTCATGAGCTATACACATCTTACCATAAACGAGCGTACAAAAATAGAAACATTATTACATTTAGGATGGAGTGCAAGAGCCATTGCACAGCAGATCAAGCGCCACCATTCTACGGTTTCTCGTGAAATACAACGCATGAATAACCACTCTTCTACTTATGAGGCTAGCGACGCACAAGCCGATTATCAGCACAAGCGGATGCAAAGTAAACCAAAAGGAAAGTGGAACAAAGACAGAGCACATTACCTTACTCAAACTCTGGCTGCAACATGGTCTCCAGAACAAATTGAAGGTCGAATGAAACAAGACGATCCTGAGCACGCGGTATCCTTTAAGACCATCTATCGCTGGATTTACCAGGGGAAGCTCGTCCAAGGAAACACCATCTTCTTGCGACACAAGGGAAAGCGTAGAAAGCCTCGTGAAAGCAGAGGTCGCTTTAATCTTGGATTATCCATCAGGCAACGTCCAAAAGAAGTGAAGCAACGTGAAACCTTTGGTCATTGGGAGCTTGATACTGTCGTTTCTAGCCGTGGTAAAAGTAAAGGCTGCTTGGCTACCTTTGTCGAACGAAAAACACGCTATTACTACGCTGTAAAAATGCCTGACCGTTCAGCCTTGTCTATGGAGAAAGCTGTTGCTACGGCTTTAGAAGAACTTGCTTTACCTATGTTTACAGCTACCGTTGACCGTGGGAAGGAATTCGCTTGCCATCAAGCATTGTTAGAAGAACACGGCTTGATGGTTTACTTTGCTGATCCTTATTCATCTTGGCAAAGAGGCAGTAACGAAAATGCCAATGGGCTTCTCAGAGAATTCTTTCCTAAGAAGTTCGACTTAAACACGATAGATCAAGCTGAACTTGAATGTGCTTTAGATTTAATCAACCATAGACCACGTAAATGTCTAGGTTGGAAAACTTCTCACGAAGCGATTATGGACGAGTTGTCGCACTTAGCTTGACAATCTATCAAAACAAAAATAAACTGTTCAAATCACCAATAAGCAGCCAAGGAGGTTAAACAGTTTGCACAATCACTATAAAATTAAAAGATATTCCAGAACCTTGAAATATATAGAACTTTTTATGAGATAATTATTTGAATTAAATTAAACAGCTTCTTTGTTAATAAAATAGGCAGTGTTCAGAATAGCTTCTGATCACTGCCTGTTCATCATTATTTTCCTAATTAATTCACTTTTAAATTAATAATATTTGATTGCAGTAACTGCTGAGAATAAACTTGTGCTGCAGTTTTATTGGCATAAAGTTTGCCGACATCATTCGAAGAGGATTTCTTCCACTTTTTATCTTTCTTTTCATTTTCCATTGAATTTGGCTTTTCCTTATATTCCTCAGTTGCCGTATACTCTGCAACGGCATCCTGTAACTGTCTGCTGCGCACTTCAACCTCTTCTGCATTTGGACTCTTACTAATTTGTTTGGAAGCACTAAGAGCAACAAGATGAACTCCCATTTTTGTTGGAGCTGCCTTCATTGCTTGCTCATACATTACACGCTCTTGTTGAATCCGCTCTACAGCTGCAACTAGTCCAGGAGCATGCTTACGTAAATAATTCATTTCTTCCGCCGTTAGTTTCTTACCGAATTTAAATTTAAGTATTATCTCTTGAACTTTTGGATTATTCTCTCCCTTACTATTGGCTGCAGCCTGAATATTAGCAATGGTCTTGTTTACTTCATTTCTTATTTTTGACTTAGCATCCTCACTTGATTTCGCAAAGTTTTGCTCCTGCTTTATTGGATACATCGTTAATGAAGACGGAGCTAAATGAATTTTCATAATCCTTCTCCTTATAGAAAAATGGTAACATCCGTAACAGCTGATATTATATTGTTAATATCGGAGCATTTTAATGTTAAATGAAGCAAAATCAATAAATTAATTTTGAATATTTTAACCTATTATGTTGCACCTTCAATCCTATTGATCGATCACATAAAAAATATAAAAAGCTTGAAGATATTCGGGATTCCACAGTCTTCAAGCTTATTTTACGTATTTCTCTTTTTGCTTTAGTTAAGCAAAGCTAATTTAGATTTTAAAACAACCTAAATCAAATCATGTTTCTCTTCTCAATAACTTACAAAAAAAATACAGCAATCAGAAATAAATCTGATTACTGTATTCTAAAAAAGATCAACCGTTTATTCGGTTTGCTAATTTTCCTAGTCATATTATCAAAAATTAATAGGAGCCACGAATATGTTGATGTACCTGTTCATTATAAAACTGCTTTATACGTTCAAGCTCCTCTTCCGTAAAAGAAGGTACATTAACTGCTGCTAAGTTGTTTAGTACTTGATTCTCATTTTTAAAGCCCGGAATAACCGTAGTTACCGCTGGATGATCTAATATCCACCGCAAAGCAGCCTGTGTCATTGTACGCTCATTCGTTTCAATCCATCTTAATTGCTCAGCTAGCTCCACACCTTTTGTGAAAGGCAGACCTGCAAATGTTTCACCTACATTAAAAGCTTCGCCGTTAGCATTATATGTACGATGATCACCAGCTTCGAACGTTGTATTTGCTGTAAATTTACCTGTTAATAGACCGCTGGCTAAAGGTACGCGCGCTAAAATGCCTACCTGTTTTTCTGCAGCTACTGGTAATAACTCATTAGATACCTTTTGTCTAAAAATGTTAAAAATTACTTGCAGCGCACTTACTCCAGGCTGCTCCATGCAAAATAGTCCCTCTTCCACACTTTCAACGCTTACGCCATAATAGCGAATTTTTCCTTCTGCTTTAAGCTTATCAAGCACTTCAAATACTTCGCCCTGCTTCAAAATTGAAAATGCAGGGCAATGAATTTGATAAAGATCTATGCTATCGCGTTGTAAACGTCTTAAACTATCCTCACAATACTGGCGCACTGTAGCTTCGCTGTAGTTTTGCGGATCATGAATATCGCCTTTACGACAAAATTTAGTAGCAATATAGATTTCATGCTCTTTGCCTTTTGTAGCTTTTGCTAATAACTCTTCACTATGACCGTTACCATAGACATCTGCTGTATCAAAAAAGTTCACACCGTGATCAATTGCAACTTGTAATGCTCGTAATGATTGCTGATCATCAACCGTGCCCCAGTCTCCGCCAATTGCCCAAGTTCCAAAGCTTAACTCACTTACTTGCAAATCTGTATTTCCTAATTGTCTATAACGCATATTCATTCTCCCTTCATTCAGCAATTTGCTTTGCACAAAGAATCTCTTCGTTCACTTGCTTAGCGTTAGCAATACTCTCTTACTGCATACATTTCGCATTTTGCAGCCGAATGTTGACAGTAACTCTATGCTTACAATAGTTATACTGGATTTTTAGATATAAAAAAAGCCCCTTAATTCAAGCAGGGATACTCCAGCAGTGAAAGTTTCTCTATCTTTTCTCAAGGGGATGTTTCTTTTTTACTATTATATCCTATGGTCGTGCTTCAACAACATCTGTAAAAATGCAAGAAACTGCCATTTCCTTTTCATATTCAAAATTATATTGTGTGATAATTCACCGTAATAAAATGAGTGATAACGTACAATTAAGTTCGCAATTATAAAAAGAAACTAGCAATACTTCCCGCAATAATAGCAACAGGTGTTTTCGTAAATTCAATAGAAAATAGCCAACCTGAAGGTTAGTATAAAGTAGTGGTCACAAAAAGGAGGTGGATAAAATTGTCGTAAAAATGATTTATACATAAAAAGGAGCCCGTAGGCTCCTCAGTTAATGGAAGTTTATATAATTTTTGATCATTTACTGAAAACAGATCATCCAGTCGCTTCTAGTTTTGATGCTTTAACATTTGGTGGATTTCCTGGCGAACTTCCTTTGAAGTGGTACAAGTCAGAATGGAATCCATCAATCTCTCACAGTCTTCCTTTTTAATTTTGGACAGCTGGGCCTTCACACGATTGATCGCTCCCGCTTCCATGCTCCATTCATCAAGACCGAGTGCCAGTAGAATCGGAGCCGCCAACGGATCGCCTGCCATTCCGCCACACATACCTACCCACTTGCCATGCTGATGTGCTGCTTGAATGATTGTCCTTACCGAACGTATGACAGCAGGATGAAAATAATCATACAGGTAGGAAACCTTTTCATTCATACGATCCACTGCCAATGTATACTGAACAAGATCATTGGTACCAATGCTGAAGAAATCGACTTCCTTCGCAAATAAATCTGCAAGCTGAACGACAGATGGAATTTCCGCCATAATGCCAACTTCAATATCGTTGTTGTAAGTAATCCCTTCTGCCTCCAACTCAGACTTGATTTCTTCAACCATCGACTTGGCTTTTCTCCATTCCTCCAAAGAGGAAATCATTGGAAACATAATCTTCCCATTACCAAAAGCACTTGCTCGCAAAATGGCTCGAAGCTGAATTCTAAGCACGTCCGGCTGATTTAGGCCAATTCGGATCGCGCGATAGCCCAAGAAAGGATTCATTTCCTTATCGAGTGGAAGATACGGCAACTCCTTATCACCGCCAATGTCCAGCGTGCGGATCACGACCGGCTTGTCGCCCCATATCGATAGAATTTGCTTATAGATATCAAACTGCTGAGCCTCAGAGGGCATTTGATGTGCATCCATGTACATAAACTCTGTTCGGAACAAACCGACTCCCTCTGCTCCGCTGTCAACAGCAGCTTTAGCATTGGCCACAGAACCGATATTGGCACACATCTCCACCTGAAATCCGTCCGCACTTAGAGCTGGCTTGCTCTGAAACTGCTCAAGGAGCGCCTTCTCTTCCAGATATACTTTTCGTTTTTGCTCGTACTTCTCCAACGTCTCCTCATCAGGATTAACAAAATAGTATCCGCACTCTCCGTCCAAAATTAACAGATCCCCGTCCTTAACTTCTCGCAGGCTGTTTCCTGCCCCTACGATCGCGGGAATTCCGAGAGACTTTGCCAAAATGGCCGTATGCGACGTTTTTCCGCCAATTTCGGTCACAAAGCCCAAAATAACATCCGGATTAATCTGGATCGCATCGGATGGCGTAACGTCGTGTGCTACCAGAATACGCTGCTCCCGAATACTCGCAAGGCTTATACGCTCTTTACCGAGTAGCGCATCCAACCATCTTCCGCCGATGTCCCGCAAATCCTGAGCGCGTTCTCTCATATACTCCTGATTCATACTTTCAAAAACTGCAACAAATTTTTGTATTGATTCCTGAACAGCTCGTTCAGCGGAATACTGCTTTGTTCGGATCAGTTTTTCGATTTCTCCTTTAAGAGAAGGATCATTGAGCAAACCTTCATGTCCTTTAATGATCGCCACTTGCTTTTCATCATACCGATCTTTATTCGTCTCTAAAATTCGCTCGAGCATATCATATACATGCTGCTTCGCTGTATGAACCCGTTCAATTTCTGATTCAATTCGATTTTCTTCTATGACAACCGGGTAGGAATCCTCCTCTTGCTTATCCATTCCATATCGGAATGCTCTCCCGATCGCGATTCCTTCTGAAGCTCCAATTCCGTTTAAGATCGTTTGGTCGTTCATTCACCAAACCCGCTTTCAATTAAAGATACCAGTTCATTCACTGCTTGTTCCTCATCAGTTCCATTCGCACTGACCGTAAGCTCAGCCCCTTTGCCTAGCCCAAGAGTCATAAGGCCAAGGATGCTCTTTGGATCAATCTCGACACCATCATTTGTCGTAACAGTCAGAGCAGACTCAAACTTGTTCGCTAACTCTGAAAATAGCTGAGCAGGGCGAAGATGAAATCCTTGCTCATTTTGGATAACAGCTATTTTGGAATACATGGTGGCAACTCCTTACTTACTGTAATTTAATGATTATTAATATTGTAAAAATTAATTCGCATTTGACGACGTTACCTCAGTTCATCTTGCAGCAAAGCTAAATTAGAAATCAAGCACTTTCAACACTTCCGCTGCAGACGAGGCATTAAATAAATCATTTCTAAAGGATTCATGGATCAGTTTTCTCGCCAAGGTCGTCAAAATTTGCAAATGCTCATTTCCCGCTTGTTCCGCTGGCACGCCAATCAGAAATGCCATGTTGACTTCCTTACCATCCAGCGCTTCCCAATCTACTGGTTGTGTGAATTTTGCAAAGGCAAGGGAAGGCTTACTAATCCCGGTGGACTTGCCATGAGGGATGGCAACTCCAAAACCAATTCCCGTAGAACTGGTTTCCTCACGCTTTTTCACATCAGCAACAAACTGCTGAAGGTCGGTTACACTGCCTTCTCCATCAATCAGCTTTGCCATCTCTTCTATCGCTTCACCTTTATTGGATGCATCCAGTTGCAGTTGAATGGTCTTCTCTGTTAATACATCGGTGATTTTCATCGTTCGTCATCCTTTATTCTTTTATTTTTCTTTTCAATGCCAGAGTAATAAGCGCTGTCACAATCGTTCCTATTAAAATAGCTACAGCATACATTCCCAAATTTCCTACTGCATTTGGAATAGGCAAGACAAAGATTCCACCATGTGGTACACGCAGTGTTGTATCAAAAATCATAGCCAGCGCCCCTGTGACAGCTGAACCAGCCACGATGCTAGGAATAATACGGACAGGATCAGATGCTGCGAATGGAATAGCTCCTTCCGTTATGAAGGACAAACCGAGTAAAGAAGCTGCCTTGCCTGCTTCCTTTTCCTCCTGGTTAAATTTTTTAGGTGCTAATACCGTTGCAAGCCATAATCCAAGCGGCGGCGTCATTCCGGCAGCCATCACCGCAGCCATCGGGCCGTATACATCGCTCGCCAGCAATCCAACGGCAAACGCATAAGCAGCCTTATTTACAGGACCTCCCATATCAAATGCGATCATACCACCCAACACAAGACCTAAAATAACAGCATTGGAAGATTCCATGCTAGTTAGCCAGTTCGTCAACCCGTCCATAATCGCTTTCATTGGAGTACCCACAACAAATACCATAAGCAGACCAACGATGAGCGTAGATAAAAACGGAATAATCAGAATTGCCTTAAGTTTGTCAAACGATTTGGGCACTTTAATATAGTCCCTAACTGCTCTTGCGATATACCCTGCGAGAAAACCGGAGATGATCCCGCCGAGAAATCCTGCCCCAGTCTGGGCTGCCAGCATACCACCTACAAGACCAGGTGCCAGTCCTATACGATCAGCAATGGAAAATGCAATAAATCCAGATAAGACTGGAATCATAAGAGCAAATGCAGCACTTGCTCCAATTTGTGAAAGTCCCTGAGCCAACGTACCTTTGACTTCAATTCCTCCGAACGCAAAGGATAAGGCAATGAGCAATCCACCTGCAACGACAAGCGGAAGCATATTGGAAACACCTGTCATCAGGTGCTTATAAATCTCGTTACGCTGCGGCTTTCTTGTTTGTGCCTCTTGTTTTGATTCCTCTTTGTTTGGTGCCGCTTCCTTCGCCAATGCTTCCTCCAGCAATCCCTTTGGATTCCGAATGGCCTCCGCCACAGGAACTTTAACGATCGGCTTTCCTTCAAAACGCGCCTCCTGAACATCCGTATCTGCAGCAATAATGATCGCATGTGCAGCTTGAATTTCTTCCTCCGTAATGCCGTCCTCGACTCCCATTGCCCCCCGCTTTTCAACCTTCAAAGAAATATTCATCTCTTTTGCTGATTGCTCTAAGGCTTCAGCCGACATGTAAGTGTGGGCAATCCCTGTCGGACACCCTGTTACCGCTAGTATTTTTTTATCCATTAATTTTCCCCCTTATTTTGAAATTAGCGTATTCATCCATATCTGTGATACGAATCACTTCCACATCTTCATATCTTTGCGAGACTTCTTTCAATGAGCACATTTGGGTCCCTTCCTTGGAGGCGGTAATTGTGCCGGCCGCTGTAGTCCAGGCCGCAATCTCTTTCAATTCCTTACCCTCAATCAGCGCATGGATCAACGCAGCAACCATCGAATCCCCTGCGCCCACTGTACTTTGCACAACGATGGGAAAAGGCTTGGAACGATAAATCTCGTCACGGGTTATAAATAATGCACCATCACCACCCATGGAGATAATAACAAGCGAGGTTCCTAATTGAAGAATTTCACGAGCCCCTATAATCACTTCCCGTTCAGTTCGCAACTCTCGGCCCAACCACTGCTGCAGCTCATGAATATTTGGCTTGACTGCATAAGGTTTGGCTTTCAATCCTTCCTTCAATGCTTCACCATCTGCATCCAAAACAGTCTTGACCCCCATTTGCTCCGCGAAGCGAATATAGTCTCCATATATAGAAGAAGAAACTCCCGGAGGCACGCTACCTCCCAGCACCAAATATGAAGCGTATCGCAGTTCTTCTTCGAGAACTTGGCGAAACTGGTTTGCTTCCTGTAAGCTCACACTTGCACCGGGTTCATTCAATTCTGTTGTGATGCACGTATCTGCAGCAAAGATTTTCAAATTAGTTCTCGTACGATCTTTAACCCGAATAAATTCAGATTCAATTTTCGCCTTGTCCAGCAGATTCAACAGTTCTTCGCCATCTCTGTCGCCAACATATCCAAGTGCCTTCACATTCACTTGGAATGATGTGAGCAGCCGAGCTACATTGATCCCCTTTCCCCCTGCATCGAATCGGACCTGCTTGATCCGGTTAACACTTCCTTCTGCAAGGGTGTCGACGACCACCGTTTTGTCTAGCGATGGATTTAACGTGATGGTGATAACCTTAGGTAGCATAAATTTTCCTCATCCTTTGTTTAATTTGCGATAACCACGCGAATCCCTAGTTCTTTCATACCTCTTACATAATCTTCCTTAATTCCTGAATTTGTAATACATGTATCCACTTCGTAAAGTTCAGCAAATTTGCAAAAGCTGGACTTACCGAATTTTCCTGAATCGGCAAGAAGGTAAACTGATTTGGAAGAAGCAATCATCTTCTGCTTTATCTCTGCTTCCACCATATTTGGTGTCGTCAACCCAATATTCAGATCGACTCCGTTCGTTCCAATAAAGCATTTGTCTACCCGAATCATATTTAAGCAAGTAGATGTAAATGGACCAACTAATGCCTGAGTTCGCTTTCGAAATGTTCCTCCAAGAAAGATTACTTCAATCCCTTCATGATGCTCCAGCAAAGCAGGGGAAATTAAGGCATTAGTCACAACCGTTAAATTTGTAAACGCTTTTAATTCATGTAATAAATAAAGTGTTGTCGTTCCCGCGTCAAGAAGAATTGTATCCCCATCCTGAATCAGTTCGATAGCTTTGCGGGCAATCGCCTGTTTTTCCTCACGAAATTGGATTTCTTTTTCCGGGAAAGCTGGCTCAAAATTAACGGCTGCTGCCTTCGAGGCAAGCTTCAACGATACAGCGCCACCATGCGTTCGCTTAATTGCGTTTTGCTCCTCCAGTTCCTTGAGATCTCTGCGTATTGTTGATTCTGAAACATTTAACAATTTGCTTAATTGTGCAACATCTACACGCTCAGACTGATCAAGCTGTTCCATAATTTTATTTTTTCGTTCCTCACTAAACATGTATGAGTAATCACCTCTCTTCATCTGATACACGTTTTTCATGAAATGCGTCAAAACGTTGCAATTGATCATTTGTGATCATTTGTGATCATTTGTGATCATTTATGATTATATATGATTGAACGATATTGTCAATCGTTAATTCACAAAAATATATAGCAATAAATAATCAAATATAATCAAATTCTGTCACAATAGTTTGCCGTATGGTAAATATAAGTAATCACTTATAGTCTACTTGAGAGGATAAAATATTTTGTGTAAATGAATAAATAGCAAAAGGAGGACCTTTTCTTGTAGAATTAAGTCACCACAACACAATTCACAGAAAAGAGGTCTTCCCTATGATCATTTTACAACAGATTTAGTTCAGATCTATTTACAAAACAAGATGTAATTGATATTTTTCGTATTCACCTTGAACAAGCGATGAATCACTTATTAGAAATCCGAATTAACAGCTTACCTGGAATTATGAAAAATACGACCGTGCAGGCTTTAATAGCGGCAACTCACGTAATGGGAGCTACTTACGAACGATTCATACCGAATATGGGAGATTTAGCGCTACACATCCCTCGTGATCGTAATGGAGAGTTTAAGCAGCAGACTGTCGCACCCTACAAACGATCAAATGACACGCTAGAATCGTTTGTCATTCACATGTTTCAAAAGGGTGTAACGATGGCTGAAATTGCTGATTTGATTGAGAAGATGTATGGTCATCACTATACACCGCAAACCATTTCTAACATGACACAAGTGATGGTGGAACATGTCGATGCCTTCTTGAAACGTCCGTTAGATAAGCGTTACGTTTGTGTTTATTTAGACGCAACCTATATTGCTGTAAAGCGAGAGACCGTCTCTAAGGAAGCCGTTTATTTAGCTGTAGGCATTCGTGAAGATGGATCTAAAGAGGTGTTAACCTATGTCATTACTCCAACCGAATTGGCTTACGTGTGGAAAGAACTCCTACACGATCTTCGAGAAGGAGGCACCGAAGAAGTGCTACCCTTTATTTCTGATGGTCTAAAAGGGATGGTTAACACCATTTCCGAGATCTTTCCAGCTGCCAAATACCAAACCTGCTATGTTCATCTTGCTCGTAATCTTGCTCACAAAGTCCGCGTGTCGGATCGTTCTGAGATCTGTAATGATTTCAAAACCGTGTACCGTGCAAAGGATGAGCAAGCTGGTCGTGAAGCATTAGAACGCTTCTGTGACAAATAGAGATCTGCTTATCCTAAAGCCACCAAAGCCTTACTAGAGAATCCTTATATCTTGCGTCTTACAGTTTCCCACAAGCAAGATGGAAGAGTATCTATTCTACCAATCTCATTGAATCCTTCAATAAACAGATTAAGAAATACACGAAGCGCAAGGAACAATTCCCTCATGAAGAAGCACTTGAAAAGATCCTTGTTTCACAATTTGAAGGGTATAACCAACGCTTTGCTACACGCTGTCATATTGGCTTTGACAAAGCACGTGCAGAGTTACAAGCCATGTTCAAAAGCAATACGTAATTCTACAAGTAAAGGTTATTCTTATTTACACATAATTCTTGACACTGTTGTCTACTTGCTTCTTTACCTTTGTTTAGAAAACAATGATTCATCTTTAATCATCATTGAATTCATTAATTTTAAACTCAAAAAACTCTCTTTTATTTGTTGAATAACACAAATAAAAGAGAGTCATTTTTTAAAGACCAATAGCTGCAGATGAATGAGTGAATACTCAATTAGAAGCCTTCAAAATCGTGCTACTACTGGGATAGAGAATAAATAGTAAATTTTACCTACTCCCACTCAATCGTTGCAGGTGGCTTAGAAGTAATATCGTACACTACACGGTTTACGTTATCTACTTCGTTAACGATGCGGACAGAGATTTTCTCTAGTACTTCCCAAGGGATGCGTGCCCAGTCTGCAGTCATACCGTCAATTGACGTTACTGCACGAATACCTACAGTGTAAGAGTAGGTACGAGCGTCACCCATTACGCCTACAGATTTCATATTAGGAAGTGCAGTGAAGTATTGCCAGATCTCACGATCAAGGCCTGCTTTTGCAATTTCTTCCCGAAGGATATAGTCAGAATCACGAACGATTTTAAGTTTTTCTTCGGTTACTTCACCAAGTACGCGAATCGCAAGACCTGGACCTGGGAATGGTTGACGCCATACGATTTCTCTTGGCAGACCGCATTCTTCTCCGACTTTACGAACCTCGTCCTTGAATAATGCTTTAAGCGGCTCGACTAGCTCAAACTTCATATCCTCTGGCAATCCGCCAACGTTATGGTGAGACTTAATTGTTTGTGCAGTTGCTGTACCACTTTCTACGATATCTGTGTAAAGTGTGCCTTGGGCAAGGAATTTGAAATCGTCAAATTTCTTAGATTCCTCATCAAACACATAAATAAATTCATTACCGATAATTTTGCGTTTTTTCTCAGGATCATCAACGCCTTTAAGCTTGCCAAGGAAGCGTTCGCGAGCATCAATTTTAACAACCTTCATGTCAAATTTGCCAACAAAGGTCTCCATTACGCTCTCAGCTTCACCTTTACGCAACAAGCCATGATCGATAAACATACATGTTAATTGATCACCGATAGCTTTGTGCAATAGAATTGCAACTACGGATGAATCTACGCCACCAGATAGTGCGCAAAGCACTTTTTCTTTACCGACTTGTTTGCGAATATCTGCAATTGTATCCTCAATAAAGCTTTCCATTGTCCAATTGCCTTCACATTTACATACGTTGTAAAGGAAGTTTTTAATCATTGCGTCACCATTCACAGAATGACGAACCTCTGGATGGAATTGAACCGCATAAATACGACGCTCATCGTTGCTAATTGCAGCAATTGGTGCATGTTCAGAGCTTGCCACAACTTTAAAACCAGCCGGCAATTCAATAACTTTATCGCTATGGCTCATCCATACCGTTTGATCTTTTTCTAGACCATCAATAATTGGGCAGTCTGCAGTAAATTTCACTTCTGCTTTACCATATTCACGTTTGCCTGCACGATCAACTTTACCGTTAAGCTGATGTGAGATCATTTGCATACCGTAGCAAATACCGAAAATTGGAATATTCAAATCGTATACGCCTGGATCAACAAGCGGAGAATTTTCCTCATACACGCTTGCAGGGCCACCAGAAAATACGATACCTTTTGGATTAATTTCACGCAAACGTTCGACAGGAGTATTATAAGGCAACAGCTCACTATATACTCCCAAATCGCGAATACGTCTTGCGATTAGTTGGTTGTATTGTCCTCCAAAATCAAGAACAACGATAATTTCATTTTGCTTTGTCATGACCGATCCTCCCACAATTAATGTGATAATTATATCTATTGCGCTTTATGATAGTCAAGGTTGTCCCACCGTATTATGTAAAAACGTCGTGTAATTTGGCAAAACTTTGTCAAATTACACGACTGTTTTTTGCAGATAATTAGTATTCTTCCTGCTTAGACAGCTTTTCGCTTTCACTTGTCCATGTTGCAGGTAAGTTTTTCCGTTTTACTTTGTAAAGGCTCGATTTATGCAAAGCTAACACAGTTGCTTTTAGCTCTTGTGGAGTAAGCGCAACTGGATGATTGCTGTATTGTAGCTGCTCAAGCGCAGAAATAAATCGGTTAAGCTGCTGCAAATTTTGTGCCTGCTCGGCTTCACTATTGCTCCAATAGTGAACAATTGGATTTATACGTTGTCGCCAAGTACGCCATAGAGATGAGCTGTCTGTGATGCCTAGTTTTCTCTCCCATTTGCTCAACAAATCCTCTGCCAGCCATTCCAAGCTTGCTTGCAGCCGTTGCTGCAGCTTACTTACTCTCACTTGTGTTTGCTTATTCCAAGTTAACCGCCTGCTGCTACGCTCAGGTAAGCTTGCTGCTCCAATAACTTGCTCTAAAGATGAAACACTTTTTTCAAGTTGCTGATACGCTGCTCTATAGTTACGTAAATATAACTTGCGCTTAAGGGCAGGCCAAGAAATAAACAGTGTTAACCAACCGATAAGTAAAGCAAATGAGACAGCTATTAGCCAAAGCCATTGGTTAATTGTCAATAGGCTGCTCCACTTCTTAAGTGCAGTAAGCAATTGATCATGGAGTTTATGTAATGGAGCTAAAACAGCTGATGATTGATTGTCTGAAGCTATGTCAAGCGGCGTCGGATCAAATGGAACCCAGCCTACTTCAGGAAAATAAACTTCAACCCAAGCATGCGCATCATTTTGACTTACTTCATATAGAGTCTTTGTTACTCCGTCTGAAATACGTTGCTCGACTGGTTTGCCGCTTTGATACCCTTTCACCCAGCGGGCAGGAATATCTTGAGAGCGAAGCATTACAACCATTGCTGTAGAAAAATGAACGCAATAGCCTTGCTTCTGCTCAAACAAAAAATGATCAACAAAATCCTCACTATCGTCTGGCAGCTTACTGTTAAGGCTATAGGTGTAGCTGGTTTGCAAATATTTTTCGATTGCTTTAACTTGCTCATAACGTGATGTCAAACCGCCGCCCGCTACCTCTGCAGCAAGAGCTATAACCCGTTCAGGCAAGTCCTCAGGTAATTGTAAATACTCGCTAAGCATATCAACTTCCCAGGCACGCTCTGCCAATGACTCAGTCGGCTTATTCAACTCAGCTTGCAAATCAGCTTGCTTAATGGGCAACTCTGTCATTAATGTGTAGCTTTTCACCTCAGCATCCGTTGTGGGAGGATAAATTGCTCCTGTAGCTGGTTCAACAATATAACTGCTTAATTGGCGATCGGGATTGCTCGCTTCAAGCTGTAATACTACCCCTTTTATTCCTCCTTGTAATAGCGGCATGCCTGCTGTTGGCTCTTTAAAGGTTACTGTTTGCAATATTTGTTCTCTTTTCTCCCTACTGTCTAACTTAGCTAAAGCAGTATCTACATCGTCTGCTGTTTTATGTAACATTAACGTTTCTTCTTCATCGACCCAACCTTTTCCAGTATAAGTTGACTTTGACTCACCACGCCAATAACTTTTTTCAGACGACCAGCCGTAAAATACGACCTCATCTGCATTTTTACTCATTTTAGCACCTAAGCGGCTATCATTCAGGTCATAGCCTGCATAGGCTACTGAATTATTGCGAAAACTGCTGCTCGTTACATTTTTTAACGGTACTCCGCTCGACTGTTGACTCCATGCTGCTAATTCATCAGCCACCGATTTTGTAAAAAGTTCTGCCCAAGCGATTGGCTCACTTTGCTTCTCTTTATTTTCACTTAATAAGTAGCCTCCGCTTACGATAATCGCAGTCAAGACGGTAACGCTAATCCAACGATAGAGAAATAACTTGCTTCCGCTGGTCAGCGGCATATAGCGCTTTAGCTTTTGACCTGTAGTTACAGCTATAAGCAATAAGCTTACTCCTATCACACGCAACAAGCCAAGCCATATATCAAAGCCTAGCACGGTATGAAGCATCAGCAAATAAGCTAATGTAGCTGCAACTAACGCTAGTGAAAAATGATATTGCCAAATAACAGACTGTAAAGCTGGTGCAAGCAGTAACCAACCCGTAAACAGCAGCATCGTACGAAATTCATCAGACATAACTGCAATCCCAAATTCCATCATCTCTGACAGATTGCTAATTAGCGATGGAATAAAATTTATTAACCATTCACCGATATACTGTTCCTCGCTGCGAAACAGTAAATATAAGCTAATCAGCAGAAGAGATATACCTGCACTAACGAACAAATATAGCCTTGGACGTAATAAACCAATTGCTAAAATAATAACTGTCATCCATATTAAATACTGTGGATGAAATAACATTCGCCATTCGCCCGCATCCAGCCAAGGAAATAACCATTCTAGCAGTAAAGCAAGAAGTAACAAGGTCGTAAGCATGCGAAATAAGTTACTAGGCTCAAACTCATTATGTTGCTGTTGCATACTGCTCACTCCCTTGTGCTACCTCTATAATGGTGGCTGGCTTCTCTGTGCTGTAACGCCATACAATTGGGATACCTGCTGTTTCTAGCACCTTCTGCTGCTCTCGCATCGCATAAGTCATGACACGATTAGTTGTAACAAATTGCAGTTCTACTGAACTTCCTTTTAGCCTTGCCGCTTCCGCGAGTGCAATCCATCCGTCACTATCCTTCCATGCACCTGAATAAACAACAATATGTCCGTTGCTAGGAAATAGTGGAGCGAAAAAGTCAACCCGCTCCCTCATCTTAAGCGTCACATCAGGTCGAGTTAACGCAAGTAACGTTTTTAGCTCCTCATTGTGCTCGCTGCTACGATATTCAAAGCTCCAATTGTCACTTAAAATCGAAACATTTTGCTTTGCTCCTGCATGGATTGTATCCGCTAAGCACCAATCGATTAACGAGTGAAATAATTGATCCTGCTGTGACTCCTCATAAGGCAAATCATATTGATCGAGCAGAAAACATAGCTTAGGCGGGGAATCCTCAGTCTCGGCTAATTTCGTATACCAACCGATTCCTCTGGCTGCTGCACGACTATCTAATCGACGATAGTTATCTCCTGCAACATATGGTCGTATTGTAAAGCTGCTGCCTTCCTGCTTAGAATTGCTTTTTCCCAACTGACCATCCCCTTCATTATCTAGCAATGATTGACTGGTATGAAGCAAAACTGGCTTTATTGTGTTGCTATTTGCTTTAAGCCATTTACTGCTCGTATTGCGCGCAACATAGCTTTCTTCTGTCGGCTCATGGTATTGCGGAAGCACAATAAACGATGCTGCATTTTCTAGCTCAAGCTTAATGCATGTCAGCCCTAACCAATCAATAATATTGATGATCGTTGGTTTAGAGACGTAATTTCCCCTCTCCAAATCCTTAATCGCAAATGACATAGACATTTTTCTATGAAAGAGAGGCATGAAACTTGCACGCAGCTTAATCTTTTCTCCTCGCATTGTACTGCTGTTCAATAATTGATCATTAACGGAGTACCATACACTAGGCACAGGAAGTGCACGAGTTAACATTATATCGACTTGCAGTTGTCCCTCCTTCACTGTGGAGGTTAAGATTGTTCGGTTGTAGTTTAATTTGTAGGCTGCAAACACTGGAAGCAAGCCGCTGCTTAAGCAAACTAAGCTCAACGCTGCAAACAATAGCCATTCAGGAGCTGCTCCACGCCAAACAATTGCTCCTAGTGAACCCGACCATAATAGTAAAATCCCGATCCATGCGACATATCTTGTCCGATAGCGAGCTTCTAGCTCGATTACTGTACTAACAGGTTCCGTACGCTTTACTTGCTTTGGAGTTACTTGCTCACTCATTGACCTCTCCCCTTCTTACACATTGACATAGGGACCAACATTAATAAGCGTTCAATATATTCCCGCTTATCATTAATCGCTTGCTTTGCGCCTTGAAGTTCAATTCGATGAGCTAACACTGCTTTGCCAAGATCAAGTAAATCATCGGGTACAACATAACCTCTTCCTTGCATATAGGCATTGGCTTGCGCCGCCCTTAACCAATCACGCATAGCACGCGGACTTAAACCTAGTGTCAGTCTTTCATCCTGTCTAGAAAAAGCGGCTACCTCTGTCATATAAGCGATTAAAGTCGGGTGTACATAAATACGTTCGACTTCTCTTTGCATTTGCAGCCAATCTACTTGCGAAACAACGGTTCGCAAGTGTTCCCCTGTTTGTCTCGCACCATCTGCAAACTGTGCTAGCAATGCTTGCTCAGTCCGAATATCAGGGTAACCTATACTAATTTGCATCATAAAGCGATCTAATTGAGCTTCCAGCAAACGATTTGTTCCTTCATAGCACAGCGGATTTTGTGTAGCAATAAAGGCAAACGGTGTTGGTAAAGGATAACTTACTCCTTCTATACTTACACTTCCATGCTCAAGTGCTTCTAAAAGTGCAGACTGTGTTCGTGTGCTTGCTCTGTTCAGCTCATCAGCCAGCACGACGTTTGCCATAATTGGACCTTCACGATAAACAAGCCCTCTCCCACCTTGATCTAGCACCATTCCGCCAACAATATCTGCTGGCATTAGATCAGAGGTAAATTGGATGCGATGAAACGTTCCGCCTAGCAAACTTGCAATTGATGTTGCTAGCAACGTTTTTCCGACACCTGGAACATCCTCAATTAATAAGTGCCCTTTCGCAAGCAGGCAGACCGTTGCCTGATAAACAACCTCCTGCTTACCAAGTAACTGTTGCTCTAATCTAGTGCAAAACCTTTGCAGCAGCATTTGTGGCGGCTGCACCCACCCATAATCCTCTGTCATTCGTTGTGAGCTGGCACTGGCATAAGATGAGACTGGCATTGAGGAACTAGAAGGAGAAGATAGATTCATATAAACCCTCCTAAAACTTTTCATGTAGACTTCCTGAAATTACTTCTCTATACATGAAAAGTACTTCGGAAGCATTTGGCTTAACTTTTCATGTTGACTTCCTGAAATTACTTCTCTGTACATGAAATCTGTACATGAAAAGTACTTCAGAAGCATTAGAAGCATGAACAATTAACTTTTCATATAACAACATGAAATACTTTCAGTAAATGAAAGCACCAAAGAAGCATAAATATTTCATATCTATGTCCTCCAGTATTGCCACTCTGCTAGTCTTTTATCCGCTATTTTCTTCCAGCGGATTATGTTAACGCTGTTAAATTGGATCAAGACTAACTTAATTACCATGCTTTACTACAAAGTCATACACTTTACAAAGCGCTTTCATTGTCCAATAATATAGAGCAAGACAGTCCTCGTTTATTAGGAGAAAATGGGTGATGACGAATGAAAATTTTAATTGTTGAAGATGATTCCAGCATCCAAATGCTGCTCAAACTTAGTTTGCAAGTAGAAGGGTATGAGGTTGCTGTAGCAGGAACAGTACGTGAGGCAACAGAGCAGTTGCAAACACAGTCAGTTAATCTTATCCTGCTTGATTTGATGCTCCCTGATCAATCTGGATTTCAATTTCTGCAAGCGCTTCAAAAGCAGTTTTCTCAAATCCCTGTTATCGTACTTACTGCAAAAAATGCAATGAACGATAAAATTCTTGGATTTCAGCTTGGCGCAGATGATTATATGACCAAGCCGTTTGAAACACGCGAGTTAGTTGAACGGATTAAAGCAGTGATGCGAAGAATGAAACCACTGGCAGATAATAAAGTTGTTCACATTGGGAATATTGAAATTGATAATGATGAACGAACGCTAAAAATTAACGGCAAACTGATTAAAACGACAACAAAGGAATTTGATTTTATGTGGCTGCTATGCACCAATCCGAAAAAAGTATTTACCCGTGAACAACTGCTTGACATCGTTTGGGGCTACGACTATTATGGTCCGACGCGCTCTGTCGATATGATGGTTAACCGTCTCCGGGAAAAGTTAAAGCCGTATGATTCAGTAGTTGCTACGGTGCATGGCAAAGGCTACAAGCTGGAGGTAAGCGATGAGGCTTAGAAGCAAGATGTTTATTCAAAACTCGCTAACCATTGCCATGCTGCTCATTGTGATGTACTTTGTTGTGCAATATTCCTTAAATAAAGGAATGTTGGAAAAAGAAACAGGCACGCTCAATCAATATTACGCTTTGCATAGAATTGAGACACTTAAGCTGATTAACGATCGAAAAATAAGTGTCGAACAAATATTTACAGGAAATTATGCTCCCTTTATTGCTTCTCATCTTGCAGCAAACAGTAATATTAATGTTCAGCTTTTTTCAAATGACGAAACGATTGTCGGCAGCAGTGATAAAAATCTTTTACTCAAGCGTGATGACATCGCTGCTGCGCTTAAAGGAAATACGGCAACGATTATCGCTCAGGAAAACAATACTCGCTATTTTATTTATTCTGCTCCCTTTATGTATAAAGGAGAAACGGTTGGCGGAATTCGCTACCTTATTGACCTTAGTCAACATGATGCTACGCTTAACGAAATGCGGTATTGGTTTATTGGTGTCTCCTTAGCCTGCTTACTACTTACTTTGTTAGCCGGTATATCCTTTTCTTCGGCATTGCTTAAGCCGCTCCATGATTTGCAGCGCGCCCTTAAGCATGTCGCTAAAGGTAATTACAGCATGAAGATTAAGCAAAGCAGCAAGGATGAAATTGGCGAGCTAAGTCATGACTTTAACCAAATGTCAGACTCATTAATGCATCATGTCGCTTTATTAGAGTACGAGCAAAATAAGCAAAAAAAATTTTATGATAATATGACCCATGAGCTTAAAACTCCGCTCACCTCTATCATTGGCTTCTCTAACCTAATTGATAAATTACAGCCGAGTGACGAAATTCGTGAAAGCAACGCCTATATTCGCAAAGAAAGTACGAGATTGCTGCATATGGTTGAGCAATTGCTTCATAACTCGCTAATGAAAAATGAAGTCTGGAATATTCAACGAAAATATGTCGATCTTGGAGAAATTACGGAGGAATGTTTAAATATTCTTGCTCCGACGATTATGAAGTCTTCAATTAAGCTGACCATACGCAAACAGTCTTCTATCGTTTACATTGATCCGGAACGTACCCAACAGGTTATCTTTAATATTATCGACAATGCGTTAAAGCATAGCGATTGCAGTGAAATAGAAGTCGCTTTGCGGGAAGATGCATTGCATGGAATTATCAGCATTTCTGATAATGGGAAAGGAATGAGTCATGAACAGTTATCTGCAATGTTCAAACGTCCAAAGAAGCCACGTACCGTTTCTGCTAATTCTCATGGACTAGGAATGCCACTTGTTAAAGAGCTAATGGAATTACAGGGCGGTTCCATTTTTGTAACAAGCGAGCCAAGCATTGGCACGAAAGTAGAGCTATATTTTAGTAAATACGAGGAAAATTTATAGGAGGAGGATGCTGTGCGCAACTTAAAAGCTTTGCCCTGGCATAGACTTATTATGCTGCAAATCGTTATTGGCTGCTTGCTAATCGGCATCTGCGCTTATTTTCTTCGTATACCGGTAGAGAAAGTTCATATCGTTTCCAGCAATGAACTGTCTTTAGATACAATGTCTGGGATGCCGATGAAAATTGAGGTAAGCTACCCAGGGTTAGGTACGGTTTCTATTGAAGATCCAAAAGAGCTACTGCAATATAAAACAATATTTTATGAGCTGCTTGCCTCTGGGCAAAAGGAAAGCTTTACGAAACGAGCTAACTTTTCAATTAACGGGGTAATGTATTATTTAGATCAAGATCCAATTCCTTTTGTAATTGATGCTCAGAGCTTTACCTTTAATGATGAATACGTCAGCTCACTAAATATTAGTGCAATTATTCGTAAGCTGCAAAGTAACTTTATTGATAAGTTGCTCACCCAGGATATGATTGTTAAAGCGTTAAACAGCGATCGCAATCATGTTGCCACACTTGTCGATGGTAAGCTCATTCCGTTAACAGAAGACGAACGTTTGCAGCTTACAAATGATATGAGTACAGCTGCTCGTGTCATTGACTTTAGCCCGATTACACAGCTTAATCATCAGTCGATAGCTCACTATGTGGTTCAGTTAGAAGATTCAAGTGAGCAATATAAACATTGGCTGCATATTGACGCTTACAGTAGCGGATATTTTGTCATTTACGACCTGTTGGATGAAACGAATCATCATGCATATTTTAAGCTGGATTCAGCCAACACTTAAATCTATGGCTAGTCGCATTTAAACTGCGGCTAGTCTTTTTTTATGTAACATTTTGTTGCAAGTTCAATAATAGTAAAGCGCTATCACCCTTGTGTATCAAATATGTAAGCGCTGTTACAAAATTGATACAATTATTCAATTTTTTTAAGACATCTAAGGAGTAAAGTAAAGGCACGAGGAAAAAGAAAGGGCTTTCAAAGAGTCGCTTAGCTTTCTTATTCCTACAATCAAATATTATTAAAAGGTGGGAATTTCAATGGCTAGAAGAAAAAATAATTCATCAATTATTTTAATTGCTGTCATTGCAGTAGTGTTAATTGGAGGCTTTTTCTTGTACAAAAGCGGAGTGCTTGGCGGAAAAGAAACTAAAAAAATTACCGTCTACTCTATTTTCCAAGAAGAAGAAGCAAGAAAAATATTAGATAAATTCAAAGAGGAAACAGGTATCGATTATGATATTTTACGCTTGCCAAGCGGTGAAGCTGTAGCTCGTGTGCAAAACGAAGCTGGAAATCCTCAAGCAGACTTTCTAATGGGTGGTCCTGCTGATTCTCATGAAGTGCTTAAACAAGCAGGCGTACTAGAAGCTTATATTTCGCCAAATGCATCAGACATTGCTGATAATCATAAAGATGTTGAAGGTTATTGGACTGGCTTCTATCTAAATCCAATTGCGATCGGTATTAACGAAGAACGTTGGAAAACACTTTATGGAGACGACCCATATCCGCAAACTTTTGAAGAGTTACTGGATCCAAAATTTAAAGGGGAAATCGGTATGTCTGACCCAGCTACTTCTGGTACAGCTTACACTGCAGTTGCTTCCCTGGCACAAGTTTGGGGCAAAGACAAAATGCTAGAGTACATGGAACAACTACTTCCTAATATGAAGGAAAGACCAAAATCTGGTATTGAGCCAATTCAAAAAGCGGCGAACGGGGAATATACAATCGGTGTTACTTTCCTTGGCGACCAATTAAAAATTAAAGCTAAAGGCAATCCAATTTTCAGTATTGTACCAGAAAACGCAGGTTATGAAGTAGGCGCTCTATCCATTATTAAAGACGGACCTAATACAGAAGCAGCAAAAAAATTAATGGACTTTATGTTAACTGAAGAACCTGGTGTTATTTATACATCTTCTGCTTACTCTGTTTCTGTTAAGCCAACTGTACCAGTGGCTGAAGGCGGCATTGACATTAAAGAAACTAACTACAATGTGAACTACGATTTATGGAAAGCAGCTGCTGAACGTAAAGAACTTCAAGATGCTTTGAAAGATTTGAAATAAGCTGGAACAACTAACGTTCAAAGCATTCGGCAATAAAGTCGGATGCTTTGAACTTCCTTACACAATAAATGAAGTGAAAGGTGGTTTAATACACCATGATCAAAGAAAAAAAGGGAACCGGTGAGGCGCTCAAACGGCTGTTCAAAGACCCTTCTTCTCTCACATTAGTTTTAACAAGCTCTATCTTTCTAATTTTATTTGTAATCTATCCGTTAATTGTCATCGTGTTCACCACAAGCGGAAGTGATTGGACTACCTTTTTCACTAAACCGCGTTATGGAACTGCATTATTAAATACGATTGTTAGCTCATCGCTTTCAGCCTTAACGGCGACGGTATTCGGCTTTATCTATGCGTATGCTATTAACTACAGCAATATTAAAGGAAAAAAGTTTTTTAGATTTATTGCATTTTTACCATTGCTTGCTCCTTCGGTAATGAGCGGCTTGGCATTTCTATTACTATTCGGTCGCGGCGGCTTTATCTCTCAATGGCTTCGCTCTAATTTTGGAGTTGAGCTCGATTTATATGGTCTGCCAGGTCTTTGGATTGTTCAAACGATATCCTATTTTCCGTTAGCTTATATGACAATAACCGGTGTGCTTCGTTCCATCTCTCCTAACCTTGAAGTAGCAGCGCAAAATTTAGGTGCACGCGGCTTCAAGCTATTTAGAACGATAACGCTTAAACTAGCAATGCCAGGCGTCGTTAATGCATTTTTGCTAGTTGCGATTAACTGTTTTGCTGACTTTGGAAATCCCAAGCTAATTGGCGGTAACTACTCGCTGCTAGCTGTAGAAATATACGGGGAAATTATTAATAACGAGCCTGGTTTAGCATCAGTAATGGGGATTATTCTAGTAATTCCGGCATTACTCGTATTCTGGATGCAAAATAAAGTATTATCCAAAGGCTCTTATTCAACAGTAACCGGTAAACCAGTATCTGGCTTAAAGCGTGTTACTACATCTAAACGTACAGACTGGATGTTGTTTATTTTTAACTCACTCATTTCATTAATGATTATCTCTATGTTCTTAATCACTATTTTATATGCATTTACACGGAACTTCGGTAAAGACAATACCTTTACGCTAGACCATTTGAAAAGTGTAGTATTTAGCTCTTCCAGCCCTGCTGTACTAAATTCATTAGTGTTATCGCTTATTAGTGCATTGCTAGCTGTCGGCTTTGCTTTAGTGCTTGCTTACATTATTACTCGTAAACCTTTCCCAGGCAAGAAAGCGCTTGATTTTGCAGCAGTATTGCCGATTGCTCTGCCAGGTACATTTGTCGGTTTAGCATTAATTGTAGCCTTCAGCAAAGGTCCTATCGTCTTGCAAGGTACCGCAGTATTGATTGTTATTGCTATGCTGCTTAAGCAAATGCCAGTCGGTTATCGCGGATTAACCGCTGCCTTTAAACAAGTAGACAAGTCAATTGAGGAAGCATCGACGAATCTTGGTGCAAATAGTAACCAAACATTGCTTACGATTGTATTTCCAATGCTGCAAAAAACGATTGTCGCTAACTTTGTATATGCTTTTATGAAAAATATGAATACGTTAAGTACAATTATTTTCCTTATTACACCAAAATGGGTCGTTGCAGCTGTTTCCATCTTTAACTATGCAGAAACAGGAACCTACTATTGGGCTGCAGCTGTAGCAGTTGGTTTGATGGGCGCAACGCTAGGTACGCTGGGAGTTATCAAGTTAATTTTCCGAGACAAAGTTAAAGTTTTCGATTTCTAAATAAAGCAACAAGCTTCATAAAAAGTCTAAGGAGTGAGTTCAATGACTGAACCATTATTGCTTGATCTTAAAAATATTAATAAAGTATTTGGTAGTAACCACGTTCTTAAAAATATAAATCTGCAAATTGAAAAAGGTAAATTTATTACGTTTCTTGGACCAAGTGGCTGCGGTAAAACGACTTTACTTCGTTCAATTGCAGGGTTTTATACAGTAGACAGTGGCGATATATATATATCAGGTAAACGTGTCAATGAACTTCCACCTTATAAACGTGGAACACCGATGGTATTCCAAGAATATGCCCTATTCCCGCATATGACTGTTTTCGATAACGTTGCCTACGGCTTGGATATTCAAAAACGCCCTGAAGAAGAAATTCAAGAGCGAGTTAAAGCGGCGCTAGCTAAAGTGAAGCTTACAGGACTAGAGGGGCGTTATCCGCATGAAATGTCAGGCGGTCAGCAGCAACGCGTTGCTATGGCTCGTGCGCTTGTTATGAACTCACCAATCATTTTGCTGGATGAGCCGCTAAGTAACCTTGATGCTAAGCTGCGTGAAGAGGTTCGTGTAGAGTTGCGCACCATTCAACAGGATCTTGGACTTACAGTTATTTATGTTACGCATGATCAGCTTGAAGCTTTGTCTATGTCTGATGAAATTGTCGTATTTAATAAAGGGGTCATTGACCAGCATGGTTCGCCTCATGAAATTTATTATAAACCGCGCACTCAATATGTCGCAGATTTCATCGGTACAACGAATTTCATGACAGTCGAGGTTGTTGGTGTACAAGGCAGCAATGTTACTGTGAAGTATGGTAAAGATGGTCGTACAGTTACCGTTAATAGCGACTTAACGCTTAAAGTTGGTGACCAAGTTCTGCTTAGTGTGCGTCCTGAATCATTACGAATTAACGCAGAAGCGAAGGAAAATGATTTTGTCATTAGTGCAACTATTTCAAATTCTACTTTCCTTGGTGAAAAAGAACGCTACTTCGTTGTAGATAAAGAGAATAAGTACGGGATTACGGAATGGATTATTGATGCTTATGATGTAGGTGCAACCCGCTATAATGGCACTATTCAAATTAGCGCCTCTCCTGATAAGCTTCACCTAATTAATGAATAATCAATAGTGAAAAAGTCTTTTGCATAAAACAGGAGAAAAGCATGTTTGCTTTTCTTCTGTTTGTGTTATGCTAAGGAAAATCATTTAATTCATTGTTATATTCGTACATAAGGAGTGAGCATGCAAATGCGCAAACTGTGGTTCGGACTTTCTGCCATCATTGTTATCGGTGTTGTCTCATGGCTTGTTCTGCATGATCGCCCCAATCATTTGCAACCGCTTAAAGTACTTGTTATTTTTCAAGAGGATGAAGCACGGATTCTGTTAGAGAAGTTTAAACAGCAAGAAAATCAACCGTACGAAATGATTCGCATGGCTAGTGGAGAAGCAAGCTATCAGTTACTTACGATGAATCAAAGCGATGTTGATGTTGTGTTAGGCGGCCCTGCAGATTTACACGAACAGCTAAAGCTTAACGATAAGCTGCTCAAATATGCTCCGAAAAACAGCGATCGGATTGCCGATATTTATAAAGATAGTGATAAGTATTGGACAGGAATTTATACGGGTCCGTTAGCGATAGGTATTAATATTGAAGCTTGGGAGCAGGATCCTGAGCTATCTTCCCTCCCCTATCCGCAAACGTACGAGGACCTGCTTATTGAGCCGCTGCGCGGCAAACTGGACATTCCTAACCCCGAAACCTCAGGAACTGGCTACACTTTGCTTGCTTCGCTAGAACAGGAACGTGGAACAGATGAGGCGATTGCTTTATTGTATAAGTTAAAGCAGCATAGTCGAATGATGCATTTTTCCGGCATTACCTCTGCACAACGCCTAGCAATGGGCGAAGCTACTGCTGCAATTTCGTTTTTGGGCGATCAGTTGCGCTTTGCTAATTCTGGCTACAAGCTGCATTCGATTATTCCTCCCAATGCCGGCTGGGAAATCGGTGCAGTATCGATCTTAAAAACAAGTAATAATCGTAAAGCAGCAAAAAAGCTTGTGGACTACATGTTATCCAGTGATGCACAAACCTATTACATGAATACAGCCTTCTCTAATCCTGTTATTAGCGATATTGAGCTGAATAGCAAGCTGGAAAAAGCTGAAATGGGACATATTTTGGATAGCTATTCGTTTAATCTCGCTGCTGCTAGACGACAAGAGTTATTAGCTAATTGGAAAAACAAACTGTCCGCAGCTTCAAAATAACTAAAAATAGCTTACTTCTGTTTCGTTTCTCACTCAAGCTTCTTACACCTGCCTGTCTAACAAAAAACAGCTCCGCCAAACGTAGCTTAATACGTTGACGGAGCCATTTATTTATTTCTGATATAAAATGATAAGTGCTGTTAGTTATTTCTTTGCCTTTGCTTGTTCCTCTGCCATTGCTTTTACAGATTCGGTTTCTTTTTTTAATTTATTAGCTTGCTTATCCGAAAGGGCTGAACGTTTCCACTTAATATTGGACGCTAAAGGTGAGGTTACTGGTTCTGTGCTGCTTGTTATTTTAACAAATTGATAATTTTTCTCTTTATAATAAGCAATAATTTGCGGAAGAGCTTCTACTGTAGAATCATGCGATGCACTATCATGCATTAGGACAACGACACGATCTCGCAGCTTAGACCCTTTCACCGTTGCAATTATCTCCTTTGCTGTTACATTTTTTGATTTGGAATCTCCGGTGTCTACATTCCAGTCAAAAATGAGATAGCCCGCATCCTGCAATCCTTTCATAAAACTCTTATCCAGATTGCCGTAGCTGCCGCCAGGCGCGCGAAACAGCGGAGTAAATACGCCTGTTGCCTTATAAATTGATTTCGTTGTTTTAAGCACTTGATCGACAAAGTTGTCACCTGATGAATACAACTCTTTATAGACATGATTATACGAATGATTGCCTATACTATGTCCTTCTTCGACAATACGCTGCGCCAGCTTCGGATTTTGCTCTACCTTTTCCCCTAATACAAAAAATGTTGCCTCAATTTTGGACTCAGCTAATATATCAAGAACTTTGGAGGTTAATTTGCTAGGGCCGTCATCGAAGGTTAAATAAACCGTTCCTGCATATTTGTGCTCAGTAACTGCCTTTTCGCTTTTTTCTAGCTCTTTGAGCTCATTCTCTAGCTGCTGTTTCTCCTGCTCATCCTGTACCTTTTGCTGCTGACAAGCCTGTTTTATCTGATCTGCACTTATATTTGGGGCATCAGACTTCGTCACCTCTATACAATAAAGCACTTTCCCAATTCCGGTGTAACGTTGCTTTGTCGCTTGCTTAGCTGCTGCCACTACAACATCTGTTTCTATAGCAATTGGCTTACCTTTACTGCCCTGCCAAATTGCAAATGCAGGCGAGGATTGATGATTGGCTAGTTCTGACTGAACAGTTCCATAATTGTCTTCAGCCAGCACAGTACGGCTAGCGGGCGCAAGATCATATACAGCTTGCACTAACCATATTAATAAAAGAATTACCATTGCAATAAAGACAAGCAGTATTGATTGTCTTCTAAGATATATCTCCCGTTGACTGCTTCTCTTTCTCATTGCCTCGCCTCCTGTCTCTCCGCATCCCTTACAATATATGAGACGTCTAATAGGCTCATGTATGTTTCAGCATTTCGAAAAGATTTTGTATTTATTTATAAAATATTTATCGCTTATTAACACTTATTTTTTACCGCCGCAAGAATAGCTTCGGCATGCCCCTTTACTTTAACCTTTAACCATTGTTCAATCAGCTTTCCTTCTTCATCAATAAGAAAGGTTGAGCGAACAATGCCCATATATTCGCGACCGTAGAGCTTTTTCATTTGCCAAACGCCATATTTTTCACACACTTTATGATCAACATCACTTAGTAACAAATATGGTAATTGCTGCTTTTCAATAAATTTGCGATGTGACGCTTCATCATCGGCACTAATTCCCACAACCTCTACCCCTAAATCTTGAAGCTCACGATAAATATCCCGAATTTCACATGCTTCCTTTGTACAGGTAGGTGTTGAATCCTTAGGATAGAAAAACAATACGACTTTTTTTCCACGTTGATCCTTTAGTGACCACTTCGAACCGTCAGATGCTGGTAATGTAAATTGCGGGGCTTGTTTACCAATTAGTAAACTCATCTAGCATCTCTCCTTTAGCTGCATCAAATAATAATGTTGTTATATTTCTATCATAGCAAATTACAGAAATCGTGAGTGATTTAATTTTTAATGTTACGAATAAATTCATACGATGTGCTAGAACAGCGTTTAAATAAGCAGCAGCCAGAGCAATATAGCTAATGCAATATGAGCCAAAATAAAAGCAGCCTGCAATCAACATATCCATGAAACAAGCGGACATATTGCTACAAGCTGCAACAACCAACTTACCTTATTCTCTTAACAAACCTGCACCTTCTATTTACGAACCAGCGCCGCGATAGCGTTTAACACCGTGGTTCCACACAGATAAGCCAATAGCAAAAACAATAAGCCCCATTACAGGTGTAAGCAACGCTAATTGGGAAATACCTTCCTTCGGCTCAAGAAAATATGATGCTGGAATCGTACCGACAAATGCGAATGGTAAAAGCCAGGTCAATACAAAGCGAATCAGCTTATTATAAATGTTCACAGGATAACGACCGTAGCTTTGCAAATTGTACATTAGCGGTACGATACCCGTTGGCGAGTCTGAATAGAATGACAGGGCGCTAAGTGCTGTATAAATTCCTCCATAAATGAAAACTGAACCGAGAACTAATATAATAAAAACAAAAATATCTAATACATGCAGTACCAGCCCTAGCTCATTCCAGCACAAAGCCATAATGATGATACCTACTAAAGAGCCTACTAAGGAAGGCGGATCGATATTTTCAAGCAGCACCTGATATAAGCTGTGAGCTGGTCTTGTTAGCACGCGATCCATTTCTCCTTTTATAATATACCGCTCACCAAAATTCCAGACGCTAAAGAACGTGCTAAATATACCATAAGGCACCATAAAGAAACCATAAACGAAAATCACCTCTGCTTCCGACCAACCGCCAAGCAAAGGGGTATGTTGAAACATAATTAATATGACGACGAGGTTAATACCTTGATATAGCATATCTGACATTACCTCTATCCAAAAATCCGCGCGATAGGTCATACGACTTTTTACATAGTTTTTTAAGTATTCCAGCATTAAGCTTAAATAACGCATTCCGCTAACCTCCTTGCACAAACAGACGAGCTCTAGCTGCACGCCACATAAATAAAATCGGAATAAGCAGTACAAGCAGCCAGCCAAGCTGGATTAAAAATACTGTGCTAGCTTCAGAAAGCGGAGTTCGTCCAGTAAAGATCGCGCTTGGCAAATAGGTTATCGCTTGAAACGGAAGCCAGTTTGCCAGCTTTTCCAGCCAGCCTGGAAAGAAGGCGATCGGAATCATCACACCAGAGAAGAAGTCGACCAACACCCGCTTCATACGCATCATTCCTTCGTTATTTTCCACAAAAAATGCAAATAGCCCCGTTATAATGTTAATTTGTGAATTGATAAGGAAACTGAATACGAGCATAGCTAAATATGTCAGCCAAATAACTGGATCCTTAGGCAAATCCACAGGGAAAATAAGACAAACAATTGCAAGACCTGGAATCATAAACAGCATAAAGCGAAACAGACCTTCACCGAAGCCCTGCATTAGCTTAACGATCAAATAGTTGTAAGGTCGAATCATTTGAATCGCCACACTGCCATCTCGTATTTCATTGGCAATATCACGATCAAGATTATTAAAATAAAAAGCCCGTGCCATCCACGATACAGCCAAATACGTCGTCATCTGGGTTATAGTAAAACCGGCAATTATGTCCTGTGAGCCGTAGATTGCTTTCCATAAAAAATAGTACGCACCAATATTAATCGCATAAATAATGATACCTGAATAATAATTAACCCGATAAGCTAACATCATTAAAAAACGCATGCGGATAAAATCAAGATATGCAGAAATCATGAATGCACTAGCTCCTTTTCTTGCTGAGCAGATCCTGTTTGATAAATGGCGCGCACAATGTCATCTGTATTACTTTCAAAAATTTTAATATCTCGAATATTAGCACTGCCCACCACTATACCCATTGCTTCAGAGAAATTCACTTCATGCGGCACAAATAATTTAGCTGTATATTCGTTTTCCTTACTCCAAAAAACATTTAACGAACTTGTCAACTGCTCTAGCTTCGCTAACGATACTGGTTCAGCAAATTGAAATTGAATTTCCCGTCCTTTGCTCCAAGTAGTTTTTAATTCCTCAAGTCCGCCATCATAAATGATTTTCCCATCATCGAGCATAATCACTCGTGAGCATAATGCTTCAATATCTTGCAGGTCATGCGTCGTCAGCAAAATCGTTGTTCCTTCCTGCGCATTCATTTCCAATAGAAAATCACGAATTTCAGACTTTACGACAATATCTAATCCGATTGTCGGCTCATCTAAAAAAACAATCGAAGGATTATGAAGAAGCGAAGCAACAAGCTCACAGCGCATACGTTGCCCTAAACTTAGCTTGCGCACAGGTCGATTAAGCAAATCTCCAAGCTGCAGCCTTTCGACAAGGCTATCTAAGCGTCGATTAAAATCGTTCAATGGCACACCATAAACTTTGCGCAGCAAATGAAACGACTCAATTACTCCGATATCCCACCATAATTGTGAGCGTTGCCCGAACACGACACCGATCTCCTTGACAAATTTTTCACGATCACGGTGTGGTACATAACCGTTCACTTTTAGCTCACCTGAAGTAGGAACGAGAATTCCCGTCAGCATTTTAATTGTCGTTGATTTTCCCGCGCCATTTTCTCCAATATATCCGCAGATCTCCCCTTGTGGAATTTGAAAGCTTATATCATTAACCGCAGTTACCTCACTGTATTGGCGCTTAAATAAATCTTGAAACGCTCCTTTTAAGCCAGCACGATTTTTTTGTACTTTAAACTGTTTACGTAAATTCTTCACATCTATTGCTAGCATTTGTCAATTATACTCCTTTCAAAATCGACATTTCCTGGGAAATATGTTGTTGGAAACGAAAAACTTGCAACAACTTGTCTCTACGTTTTATAATTTGATGATATGTAATCATACAAAACTTCAAGCTCATAGTAAATAATATCATGCCTCTAATATTTGTATTATGTACATGAATTAGTTTACCATAATAGGGATAGCTTAGGTTTGTCTGTGATGCATACCATTACTTCTAGATTGATTGTGAAAGGAGACCCAATCACGCAATGCGTACACGGTCAAAAAAATCTAAATGGATCATTACTACGATTATCATTGTTGTAGCACTTATTGCTGGTGCAGTTATTTATTGGGGAGCTGGGGTTTATAATTCTTTGGATGGCTTAGAAAAAGATAAAGGTCAATCGCTCATTAATCCTGCTGAGCCAGAGATTGAAGTTGAAATTCCTGAATGGGAAGGAACTGAACGCGTTAATATTTTGCTGCTTGGCGGTGATGCCCGTGAAGCACAAGAAAATGAGTTGGCCCGCTCAGATTCCATGATTATCGCATCTATTGACCCTGTGTCGAAACAAGCACATTTGTTTAGTATATTGCGCGATACGTACACTGAGATTGAAGGCTATGGCAAGGGACGAATTAATACCGCAATTACATTAGGCGGAGCGCCGCTTGCGATGAAAACAATAGGGGATTTACTTGGTCTAGAAATTCAATATTATGTATATACAGATTTTGAAGGTTTTAAAGCATTGGTAGACGCAATTGGCGGCGTATACTATACAGTTGAAAAAGATATGAAGTATACGGATAATGCTGACAAAAATCGTTATGATATCGACTTAAAGGCTGGTTATCAGTTGCTTGATGGCGACAAAGCTTTGCAATATGTTCGTTTCCGTCACGATGCAATGAGTGACTATACCCGTACAGAGCGTCAACGTAATTTCCTCATGACAGTTGCCAAAGAGCTGCAATCGACTTGGAATATCATTCGTATGAAAGAAATTATTAACTCTATTTCACCGTATATCGACACGAATATTAGTGTTAACGATATGCTTAAGCTAGCTAAGCTCGGTGTTGGATTACAAATTGGTGACAGTGCGCAAATTCCGCCATTTGATCTGCTAAGAGAGACAAATATTGGCGGCGCATCTGTATTAAGCTATACAAGTGAAGAGGATATTCAAAACTATGTGCAAGAAATTTTAACGAAAGAGCCTGAAGCGTCTGATGCAACGACAGACGGAGATGCTGCTAATGCAAACGGGGCTGAAAATTCAAACGCAACCTCTAACAACTAATTACTTTGCATTTCTTTAAGCAACTAAAGCTAAAGTTTCCTTAACTAAGTAAACTTGATAATACACTTCGCTAAACTAACAAACCTTATGGTACACTAAAGAGCAGAGATGCTCAGGCAAAGCATAAGTAAAAAGCAGGAGCGTCCAACGCTTCCTGCTTTTATTTTTTACAAAGGAGATAATTTAACGATGTCAGAAAAAAGAAAACGTTCAGCCGAGCTTTATGAAGAAGCACTGCAACATATTGTTGGTGGTGTAAACTCCCCATCTCGCTCATTTAAAGCAGTTGGCGGCGGTGCACCTGTTTTTATGCAATCTGCACAAGGAGCTTACTTCTATGATGTTGATGGCAACAAATATATAGATTATTTAGCAGCATACGGTCCTATTATTACTGGACATGCTCATCCGCATATTACTCAAGCAATTGTGAAGGCTGCCAATAATGGCACGTTATACGGCACACCAACCGAACTAGAAATAAAGCTGGCAAAAATGCTCAAACAAGCAATCCCTTCGATGGACAAAGTTCGCTTTGTCAATTCTGGCACAGAAGCAGTGATGACAACAATTCGTGTTGCTCGTGCTTATACTGGCCGCAATAAAATTATTAAATTTGCAGGCTGTTATCATGGTCATTCTGATCTTGTTCTTGTTGCCGCTGGGTCAGGTCCTTCTACGCTAGGTATTCCTGATAGTGCAGGTATTCCGATGAGTATCGCACATGAGGTCATCACGGTGCCATATAATAATATCGAAGCATTGGAAGAAGCGCTAAATCATTGGAAAGATGAAGTTGCCGCAGTTATGATTGAACCGATTGTAGGCAACTTTGGCATGGTTATGCCGCTTCCTGGTTATTTAGAAGCTGTCTGCGCCCTTACACGCAAGGCAGGAGCATTAGTAATTTATGATGAGGTTATTACTGCTTTTCGTTTCCATTACGGCTCTACACAGACTTATAAAGCCTTCCCAGATCATGCAGCAATTGAACCCGATCTAACTGCTCTAGGAAAAATTATTGGCGGTGGTCTGCCTATTGGTGCTTACGGCGGCCGCAAGGAAATTATGGAGAAAGTGGCTCCGCTTGGTCCTGCCTACCAGGCAGGTACAATGGCTGGTAATCCGGCTTCAATTTCCGCAGGGATCGCATGCTTAGAAGTGCTGCAAACCCCTGGCATTTATGATGAAATGGAAAGATTGGCAAGTAAATTAAAGGCTGGTCTTTTACAGGCAGCAGAAGAAAATGGCATTCCATTAACAATTAATCAAATTTGCGGAGCGCTATCGACACATTTCTGTAATCACGAAGTAACCAATTATGAGCAAGCCACTGATACTGATGGAGAAATGTTCGGACGCTTCTTCAAAGGAATGTTGGAGGAAGGCATTAATCTTGCTCCTTCAAAATTTGAGGCATGGTTTTTGACGATCGCTCATACTGAAGACGATATTGATGCAACGATCGCTGCAGCTCGTAAAGTAATGCGTACACTAAAATAATGCTAATAAACATTTATAGACGGTAAATTACATTCTAGCGCTTGTGAGCCTCTTCCTTACATAAGGCAGGTGGTTGCAAGCGCTAATTAATAATTAGCATTGTCCTATCAACCAAAAAGTAGCTATATCCATATTTCACATTTGACTGTGATAAATGCAACAGTATGTTACATATTTTTTTGCTAAGATTACATTTAAACTACCAAAATAATTGACTAAGGAGCTGCTTAGCCATGAACTTACAATATTTGCACCCTTCCGATCAAATTGTAATGATGATGGAACGTATATACAGCTATGGGATGACAACAACCTCAGGAGGTAATCTATCGATTATTGATGAAAACGGTGACATATGGATTACACCTGCCAGCGTCGATAAAGGTGAGCTGACTAGACAAGATATTGTTTGTGTTAAAGCAGATGGTAGTATCATTGGTAAACATAAACCATCAAGCGAATATCCATTTCATAAGCTTATTTATGAAACACGTCCTGATCTAAAAGCAGTTGTCCATGCACATCCTCCGGCACTTGTCGCATTTAGTATTGTGAGACAAATTCCGAATGTCGAGTTGCTGCCGCATGATTATCGTGTTTGCGGTACCGTTGGCATGGCGCCATATGGTCTGCCTGGCAGCATGGAACTAGGCCAAAATATTGCTGATGTTTTTGCTAAAGGGATTAATACTGTTATGCTGGAAAATCACGGGGTTGTTGTTGGCGGAGATTCTTTATTTCAAGCCTTTCAACGCTTTGAAACATTAGAATATTGTGCACGTCTTGAAATTAATGCGCGCCGCATTGGAACACCGACTGAACTAGTGTCTAATATTGATATTGCTAAGCATGCTCCAGAGCTTGAAACATTTGCTCCTGATGTTATTAGCAGTGAAGAACGCGAAGTGCGTCGTGAAATGTGCAAGCTTATCCATCGTTCCTATGAGCAACAGCTATTTACAAGTACACAAGGAACATTCTCGCAACGACTATCCGACGGCTCGATCATTACAACACCTTACAATATGGATAGAAAATATTTAGAACCTGAAGATCTTGTGCGGATTAAAGATGGAAAACGGGAGGCCGGTAAAATTCCAAGCCGCTCTATTAAGCTGCAGCAAGCAATATATGAAGCGCAGCCTCATATCAACTCGATTATTTTAGCTCATCCGCCAAATATTATGTCTTTTGCGATGACGAATGAGATGTTCGACTCTCGAACAATTCCTGAAAGCTATATATTGCTGCGCGATATTCCAAAAGTAGCGCATGATGATTTATATACTAAAGAAGCAGAAGTTGCAAAATTGCTTACACCTAGTACACCAATTGTTATCGGTCAAAACTGCTGCGTCATTGTAACAGGCTCTACTTTATTAAATGCATTTGATAGATTAGAAGTAGCTGAGTATAGTGCGATGGCAATCATTTCTACGAAAGCTTTAGGCAATATCGTTCATATGGAGCCTAGCCGTATCGAAGAAATAAAAGTTGCTTTTAATCTTCAATAAAAGTAACGCCGTTCACCATGAGCAAATTGCTCTCGGTCGAACGGCGTTTTTAATATTGCTTAACTCAATCAATAATTTATGTTCTAAAATAAGCAGCCTTTTCAAGCAACTCCGATGATTTCACGCGCAATTCATCCGTTGACGCCGCGATTTCCTCCATAATAGCTGCTTGCTGCTGTGAAGCATCGTATACACTTTGTGCTCCCTCGCGAATGTTTTCAGCAACTTGTGCGACTTTGCTGCTTTGCTCACGAGATTGTTCAGCCTGCTTTGCTTGTGCTTCTAACAGATTAGCCATTTTCTCTACAGTTACAGCTACCGTTGAAGCTTCCTCCTTCACCTCATGGAAAGCTTGAGCGAAACGTTCTCCGTTTCGTGCTTCTTGGCTGGAAAGCTCATATTGCGAGTTAATATATTGTACAGCAGCTCGAACCCCTTGCTGTACTTGTTCAATCAAATGACGGATTTCATCAACAGCACTTCCGCTGCTGTCCGCAAGTGTCTTAACTTCTTGAGCAACAACGACAAAGCCTCTGCCTTCCTCACCTGCACGTGCAGCCTCAATTGCTGCATTCAATGCCAAAAGATGCGTTTGATCAGCGAAACCGCCAACAACATCGGAAATATTTCCGATTTCCTCTGCTAACTGACTTAACTGTTGGATCGTTTCGAGAGAATCTCGGTTTAAGCTTTCTAGTTGACGCATGCCATCAATAAGCGAATGAAACACTTCTTCACTTTGGGTTGCTGCTTGATTCATTTTCTCTGTGCGAAGCATTGCTTCTGCGGCTTCTGACTGCATTTGTAATGAAGCTTGATACAATTCTTCAGCCGTAGAGTAAAGCATATTCGTCGAATTTGCCTGCATCGTGGTTCCAGTAGTAATTTGTTCAGATTGTAGCGCAAGTGCTTCTAATTGAACGGCTGTTTGGTTTACAGCACCTTGAAGCTCTTGAATATGCCTATCTGTCAACGTAGAATTGGATTTAATGCTATCAACAATCGTACGAAATTTATTCAGCATCGTATTAACTGCATCGGCTAGACGATACATCTCATCACTTGTATTAACAGCAACTTGAACATTCAAATTACCAGTTGCAGCTTCTGAAACAGTGTCTGTTACCTTTAATAATGGTTTTAGCATCCACTTCGTTGCAATATATCCAAATAGCGCTGTCCAAAATACCCCAACTGCTAATGTTCCTACAATAAATGCCCAAGTTGGGATGGAGGAAAACAGCTCCATTTTCGATACTACTAATAAAAAGAAAGCACTTGTTGCATAGGTAATGATAGACGCTATCGTTATACCCAACACCATTTTTCTTACAATACTGTTACGAATCATCAAATCATTGCTCCTTAAATTCAATTAGACTATTAATACCAGCTGCTTACGATAAGCTGATCGCTTGAAGCTCTTGAAGCAATTCTTGATGTATATGCCCATTGCTTGCTACTACATTACGAACCTCTAGATGATAAGGGCGACCTTCGATGTCTGTAATACTTCCTCCTGCTTCTTGTAAAATTAGCGCTCCCGCTGCTAAATCCCAGCTATTAAGATTGTACTCCCAAAATCCTGTTAGTCTACCAGCAGCTACATACGCAAGATGTAGTGCAGCAGAGCCAACCGCTCTTATATTTCGCACTTTAGGCGCGATCTGTCCAATACTTTTCAAATTCAATGGCAATGCATAGGTTTGATCTGGCGGAAAACCTGTAGCAAGTAAGCTTTGCGATAAGGTTTGCTCCTTAGAAACAGCAAGTCGCTTGCCATGAACATAAGCCCCTTTGCCTTTCTCTGCAACAAATAACTCGTCTGAGCTTGGATCGTAGATAACACCAACGATAACCTCACCGCGATAAGCTAATGCAATTGAGACACAATAATAAGGGAAACTATGAACAAAATTCGTCGTACCATCAATCGGATCGACAATCCATAAATATTCAGAATCTTTAGCATCAGCAATTGCTTGGGAAGATGCTGCTGCTCCAGGCTCAACTCCTTCCTCTCCTAAAAATGCATGATGCGGAAAATGTGTACTTATTAAATTACGAATTAAGCGCTCCGAGCCTTTATCAATATCCGTTACAAGATCGGAAACTGACGCTTTTAGATTGGGCTCATCTACCGTTCCAAGCTTAGATTTCACCCATTCACCCGCCTTAGCAGCGCAATTAATAGCTACAGCTACAAAGCTTTTTCCGCCTACTATGGAGGACGAATTCTCCTCTTTCATGCTCTATCACCCTCCTTTTCCTCACTAGTTTTTATAGCATTTATTTCACTAGCTTAGCATGTCTATAATCATATTAGTACAAAACCTCATAACCATCAAACATTGTTTCATAAATTAAGCAGCTAAAAATAAATATTGATTAATTTTTCCAGTCACTAAAACGCTTACAATTAGCTTTAAGCAATAAGGACAGACTGAGCCTCATTATTTCAGCTCAATTGCCCCTTTGTTTAATAGAGTTAAATTATTTCGTTGCTTAGCTTGCTCTTCCATCGACTTCATTAATTGAAACAGCGCTAAGTCCTTCGCTTTAGCTTCCAGCATGCAATCAATCCTTGCAGCATGCTCCTTCGCTCCCTGCAAAAATTGCATCAATGGTTCCAGCTCTACATAATCAGCATGACCTCTTGGATCGCTTTCGCTT
Source organism: Paenibacillus sp. plas6 (assembly GCF_057221655.1). Classification (NCBI taxonomy): domain Bacteria; kingdom Bacillati; phylum Bacillota; class Bacilli; order Caryophanales; family Paenibacillaceae; genus Paenibacillus; species Paenibacillus sp. plas6. The sequence goes on from NZ_CM170151.1 coordinate 1,367,871, forward strand.
TTTGGACTAGATGCATGAATTTTTATAGGCAACTCTTCCTCGCTAAGTCCTAAGCGCTGTCGCTCCTTCTCCCACGTTGCAACAATTCTCGGCCAATATTGTTCGAGCAACTCCTGCTCTGAAATTCCACCTTGATTTACGGCATAGTGATGAATATCTAGTACTATTGGCACAGCCACTGCTTCCGCCACTTCAAGCGTTTCCGCTACATTAAATGTTTTATCATCATTTTCTAGCGTCACACGATGCCTTATTCTTTCTGGCAGGCTGTTAAATTGCTTAATAAAACGCTGCGCAGCGACTTGCTTATTGCCGTATGCACCGCCTATATGAATATTGCATTTGCTTCGTTCATCAAGACCCATTGCTTCAAGCATATTAACATGATAATTCATATCCTTAATTGAATTAAGCAAAACCTCTTCACGCGGCGTACTAAATACACAAAAATGATCCGGATGAAATGAGACTCGCATTCCTTTATCCTTCACAAATTGCCCAATCGCCGTAAATGCATCTGCTAACTGAGGATAAGGATTCCACCCCTCAAGTGCAGCATGAGTGGCAAGCGGAATAAGCTTAGAAGACATGCGGTAGAGCATGACATCATTAGCATAACAGTGACGCAAAATACGCAACGTATTATGCAAATTATTTGCAGCAATTTGCTCCAAACGATTGATTGCCGCCTCACGATCAGAAAGCTTAGAAAAACTCGCATATGTCATTGTTTTCGATGGTGATGAATCTTTTAATTCAAGACTCATTGCAACAAAGCCAAACCGAATAATTGTCATCTACTGTTCTCCAAAAAACATTTCGTGAGCAAGTGCTGTTTGAACAGCCGCTTCCTCCTCTGTTAATTTTCGAATAAGCTCCATTTCTACTTGAGTAACTTCTTCACCCTGAAAATTAATTTCCGCAATCGAAGCAAGTATGCGAACAATCGCAATTGCTTGATTGGTTGGTGAATAAGCAATTACTTTTTGTCCTGTAGGGTAAACACGGAAGCCTTTCTTCACCATTTTACCCTTTCCGTACTCTAACAATTCATAAAGCTCTTGCTCAGATTTAAATTTACATACAGAGTTAAATTCTGTTTGGAAGCCCATAGTTTATCACCCCGCTATCATTTTTCTCCAATCTTGTTTAGTATACCCTAAATGTTTCGCTCCTTTCCATAACTAATGCGGGATATAAAAAAAGCCATGCAGCGTCTTAAAGCATCTGCATGACTTATTATTGAATATCTTAAAATAATTGCTGAAAAAATGGAGAAGCGAACTAATTAACGTGTATGTGCAAGCTTATGCACTTCTGAACCCTTCAGCTTAATATACAAACACTTGTGCCCCTGTCTGTCGCAACAGTTCAAAACCTTGTAAGCCATCATTTTGAACGCCAGCAAATAACATGCCAACCGCACTGCTGCCCAATGTCAAAGCAACAGATTGAAAGAAGCTATCCATTGGTGAAGCTCCAAGCTGCTGCACCCTAGTGACATAATAAGAGCGATTATCACTTTGCAGCCGTAATGGGCTAGCTGTTGAGGCAACCATAATGCTTCCTAATTGTAAATAGTCTCCTTCATTTGCTTGCGTAACTCGCATAGAGCAAACGGCCTTTAACCGTTCGCTAAGTAAGTACGTCTGTTCAATAGATGCTTGATGCATAAGCAATACAGGTGGACTATTGCTTGGCAGCTCACTAAGAAAACTTATTGCAGCCTCTATCGATTCACTTGTTGCGCCAATCGCTATTAACTTTTTTCGCGGGGATGAATGAATAATGCTGTTGGAACCAATTGTCCACGGCTGAGCTTGAAAAGCTTGCTGGCCAAGTTGCATCGTCATTTTTTGCAACATGCTCGTAAACGATAATCCCTCATCGGTCGTCGTTGTACTAGGCTTAACAACGAAATGCTTTGCCCCTGCCTGCAACGCTTCCTGCTGCAACTCCTTATTAACAGACATCGCAATAATAGGAATGTTTAACTTGCTAAGATACTTCCTAATCAGTTCAATACCGGTCATATAAGGCAATTCATTTGAGCAGATAACAATATCAGGTTGATATTTATTCACTTTGTGAATTGCATCGTAGGGCTCTGAAGCTGCTGGAAGCATATTAATTTGCGAGCAATCGTGAAAGCGTTTTTGTAGAATTTCACGAAAAATAATGGAATAATCAACTAGTAACACTCTTGTAGCAATACTCATTTTGCACCTCATACTTTCCCGCATATTCTAAGTTGACATTTAGCGCAATCTATTGAGCAATTGAATAAATTTGTTAATGAAAATATTTCCTCTAAATTATATGCGAAAAAAAGAGTTATTACAATGAGTTTTTAACGCAAATATTGCTTTTGTTGTAATAAAAAAGCATGCTAAGCGACAAAAATTTTTGATAACGTACAATTAAGTTCGCAAATATAAAAAAGGAAAAGTCATCGGTACCTCCGAATTGGTAAGTGTCGAGCAAACCAGAAGGAGAGATAACCGATGACCTACCCTCATTTTAATGGAAACTTAGAACAAATGCTATTGCAATTTATGTCGGAGCAGGACCCGATGTTATCGATGCTACAATGGCTATGTGAGCAACTCATGGAAGCAGAAGTTACAGCGAAAGTACAAGCTCAAAAATCTGAGCGCACAGATAGCAGAGAGGCTTACCGATCAGGCTACCGTGTGCGTCGTTTTGACACGCGTATGGGTACGATGTATCTCTTTGTTCCGAAGTTGCGGAAAGGAGGCTATGTGCCGTTCTTTGTCACAGAGAAATCACGTTCAGAAACCGCCTTGCTTCAAGTGATTCAGGAAGCCTATATTCAAGGCGTATCCACGCGCAAGATCAAGAAGCTTGCAAGCTCATTAGGCATTGAATCCATTTCAGCTAGTCAAGTCTCTCATATTACCAAAGAGCTCAACGAGCAAGTAGAAGCCTTCCGCAACCGTCAATTAGCCGACACATATCCTGTGCTGTGGGTCGATGCCTTGTATGAGAAAATTCGTGATGGGCATCGTGTCGTAAACATGGCTGTGCAGGTTGTCATCGGCATGGATCTAGAAGGTAAACGTGAGATCTTAGCGATTGAACCGATGCTGGAAGAGTCCGAAGCGACCTACAAAACGCTCTTTGAAGGACTAAAAGCTAGAGGGCTACAAGACGTTTGGCTTGTCGTAAGTGATGCTCACAAGGGGCTCTCTAAAGCCATTCGTGAGTCATTCCTTGGTTGTTCTTGGCAACGTTGTAAAGTTCATATGATGCGCAATGTCTTAGCGCATATTCCAAGTCGTGACAAAGAGAGATTTGCTGCTAGACTAAAACAAATCTGGTTACAACCTGATTACCAAACTGCTTTATCTTACGCTGAGCATCTCATGGATACGGAGGAAAAACAGTATCCTGCTGCGATTCAAACGTTAGAGGAAGGACTTGAGGATACCCTGCAATTCTTCCACTTTGAAGAAATGGACAGTCGTAAAATATCCTCTACCAACCTACTTGAACGCTTAAACAAAGAGATACGAAGACGTACGCGTGTAGTGGGGGTATTCCCCAACCAGGACTCCTACATTCGCTTAGTCACTAGTTATCTGATCGAGTACAGTGAGGAATGGTCTAGTGGACGTTCCTACATTCATCCTAAGATTATTCAACAAATTCAAGAAAAACGACTACTTGCTGCATAAACCGATGTGAGGTACTGATGCTTTTTGCGAACTATATTTGACACTAACAAATTTTTGCGCTAGCACGCTTTTTAATATCTATTCTTCTACGGAAAAAGCTAATTTTTGCTTTTCTGCATGACGAGCAAATGCAAGGTTTATTAGTTCATCAAGCAACTGCTTATAGGACAATCCAGTTTCACGCCATAGCAATGGATACATACTATACGGCGTAAAGCCAGGCATTGTGTTAGCCTCATTAATATACCATTTACCAGTCGTCCGTTCTAAGAAAAAGTCAATCCGTGACAAGCCCGAGCCATCTAGAGCAAGAAAGGCACGAACTGCCATTTCACGCACTTCATTCATTTGCTCCTCACTTATTGGCGCAGGAATTGCCATGCTTGATTTACCATCTGTATATTTTGCCTTGTAATCATAAAAATCGTGCGCTGAAATGATTTCGCCTGCAACAGAAGCTTTAGGCTCATCATTTCCTAGTACTGCAACCTCGATTTCACGTCCATCAATAAATTCCTCAATAATCACTTTGCGATCAAAGCGGAATGCATAGTCAATCGCCTTAATTAACTCCTCACGATTGTTTGCTTTTGAAATACCTACGCTAGAACCAAGATTAGCTGGCTTTACGAAACAAGGATAGCCTAGTGCAATTTCACATTCCATTAAATAATAGTCTTGTTGCTTTAACCACTCATTTTTCTTTACATAACGATACACACATTGGCTTAAGCCTGCATCAGCAAAAATTTTCTTCATAAATACTTTATCCATGCCAACGGAGGAAGCAAGCACGCCAGTGCCAACATAAGGAATATTCGCCATTTCAAATAAACCTTGTATTGTTCCATCCTCTCCGAAGGTACCATGCAGTAGTGGGAACATCACATCAATCCGTTCCTCATGCTGAATCCCATCAAGTGCAGCAAAGATTGAAGATAGCGCTGCATGTGTAGTTCCTTGTCCTGATACATCTCCAGTAAGCTTTAGTTGATCAAGGCTTTGCGGTGGCGCAGTTAATATCGCTCCTGCTAACCATTGACCCTGTTTTGTAATATAAAACGGTTTTACCTCATACTTGCTATAGTCAAATTCTTTAGATACAGCAAACGCAGTAGACAGCGAAACCTCATGCTCACCGGATTTACCACCGTATACAAGGCCTACTTTTATTTTGCTTCCCATTGCTTGTTCCTCCTAAATACCTTTCAGCTTCTTTTACGCTTTATGGTCGATAAGTAAGATTGGTGAATGTACTGAAATGGGCATGTCTCTTAGGCAAATTTACATGTAATCACTTATATGAAAGAAACGATAACGTGTATTTGGTGTCCATGCATAGGAATCCTGATAATCCCAGTAACGATGTCTGCTTGCAACAGTATTGGCATTCACAAGCGGTTGCCCTTTACTATCAAAAGCTGTCACAATCGTAGTGTGCTGAAAGCTATTTGTACCATTCCAATCATATACAATGACATCCCCGAGCTTCAGTTGATCAGCTCGCTCAACCTCAGTTGCACGAAGCCCAGAGCTGCGATCCTTTGAAAGAAAAGCTGCTAATGAACGAGAAACTGCCCAACTGTAGCTCCACCATTCATTTCCACTTTTCCCCTTACCTTTGTACCACCATCCACTATCTCTTCTATTAGTATAGAGCATTGGTGCTTTACCTGCAAAGAGACATTGAGAAACGAAGTTAGTGCAATTCGCCTCAAACTCCTCAAAATTAGGATTTGGCTTATTCCACCACAAGTCAGCGTAAGCGACAGCTTGGTCGCGAAGATAACGATTCGTAGCACGAATATAGCGGAAGTTAGACATTAGATCTGGGTTTAGATATGGCTTAGGCATAAGCGGTTCTTCTTCCTCAGAACCGTCATACTGGACTGGCCAATCCTGTACTGTTGCATTGTAGCGAGGCTTCCGTTCAGGGACAAATGGTTCTATGCGTGTAATTATCCAATTTGAATCAGCTTTGGCAAGCCATAATCGCTCCTGCTCAGTACGTTCCTCTACATATTGTTTACCGTCCTGGGAAATTTTTTTCGTTAAGTGCAGTCTTACATTAACGATGACCTCTTGCTCCAACTCATTCACACTGATAATTTCTGCTTTAATTTCACTGCTTTCAATATGAGCATTACGATTGGCATCCCGCTCACGCAGCCGCTGCAGCCGCTCCTGAAACCGCTTGTTATGTAATTCATCAAGTGAAAATTGGTTTAGTCTATACGGATTCTGATCGATTTCAGCTTGATTCATTTTTGTAATGTACTGCTGCAAAACTATCTTCCAATTATTATTTTTTTCTTTTTGCTGCTTAACGGTATGTGGAGTGATAATTGCTTTTACCGCTACTTTTTCTGCTTGGTCATTCTTCTTTTGCTGAAAATCTCGCAATGTCACTTCCTTCGTTGGAGAATTTTTCCCTCCTGCATGCTGGCCATAATTAAAAGGGGCGGTCGGTTGCAGCATGTTGGTTCGCATTGTCAAATGCTGTGCGCCATGCACCGATACATGCGGTCTAACCTTCATTTTCTTTTTTCTTCGCTTCACATTTGCGGCAGATTTACTCATACCCTTCCTCCTTGTACGATTTATTATTTTGACTTCGCTAAAACCCTGGACAGTAATTTGATAACAATAGCTTTTCCACAGTTTTTCCACCCTGTTTCAATATCCAAGCCTAATTAACATCAAAAACGACAGCTTTTTTTTCCGAAATAGAATAACTGCTTCATTATATGCACATGCTAGCCTATTCATGTAAATTTGCTTGAATAATCAGATCATTAAACATTTATGAGAAAGCTTACAAAATGACTTTACGATTAAGCATATTTACAGCTATACTATAGATATAAAGTTTTTTGAAATACAGTTTCACTAGATGAAACTGTAAATTCTTTGGATAAAGGAGATTTCATAATGGCTACACAAAACGAATATTCTGTTCGTTCCACACTAAAGTCTGGTGGCAAAGAGTATACGTACTATGACCTTGGTGGATTAGAGAAACAAGGCTTCGCTGATATTTCTAAGCTGCCATTCTCAATCAAAGTGCTTCTTGAAGCAGCAGTACGTCAATTTGACGGCCGTGCAATTACAAAAGAGCATGTCAAGCAATTAGCAAACTGGGCAAATGGACGCGAAGATAAAGAAATTCCTTTCATTCCTGCACGTATCGTTCTACAGGATTTCACTGGTGTACCTGTTGTCGTTGACCTTGCAGCAATGCGCGACACCGTGAAAAAAGCAGGCGGCGATCCTAAAAAAATTAATCCGCTTGTACCAGTTGACCTTGTTATCGACCACTCTGTAATGGTTGATGCTTTCGGTACTCCTGAAGCTCTTGAATATAATACAAAGGTTGAGTTTGAGCGCAATGAAGAGCGTTATCGCTTCCTTCGCTGGGCACAAACTGCGTTTGATAATTTCCGTGCAGTTCCTCCTGGAACAGGTATTGTTCACCAAGTTAACCTTGAGTATCTTGCATCTGTTGCAGCTACAAAAACAGTTGACGGTGAAACACTTGTATTCCCTGACTCACTAGTTGGTACTGACTCTCACACTACAATGATCAACGGTCTTGGCGTTGTTGGTTGGGGTGTTGGCGGTATTGAGGCTGAAGCAGGTATGCTTGGACAACCTCTATACTTCGTAATGCCTGAGGTTATCGGTTTTAAATTAACTGGTAGCCTAGCTGAAGGTGCTACTGCAACTGACCTTGCCCTTACTGTTACTGAAATACTTCGTAAAAAAGGCGTTGTTGGTAAATTTGTTGAGTTCTTTGGTCCTGGTCTATCTAACATTTCCTTACCTGACCGTGCAACTGTTGCAAACATGGCGCCTGAATATGGAGCAACTATCGGTTTCTTCCCAGTTGATAGCGAAACATTGTCATTCCTTCGTGCAACTGGTCGTTCAGAAGAGCAAATTGCACTTGTTGAAGCTTACTATAAAGCACAAGGCATGTTCCGTACTGACGATACTCCAGATCCAGTGTTTACAGATATTATTGAACTTGATCTTTCTTCAATCGTTCCTTCGCTTGCAGGTCCTAAACGTCCACAAGACCGTGTAGAGCTTACAAACATGAAGAAGGAATTTAATGAAGCAATTCGTAAGCCAGTCGATAAAGGCGGATACGGCTTGTCTGAAGAAAAAATTGCACAAAGCGTGCCTGTTACTCATCCAAATGGCGCGAAAACTGAACTTAAAACTGGTGCGGTTGTTATCGCTGCGATTACTAGCTGTACCAATACATCTAACCCAAGCGTAATGCTAGGTGCTGGTCTAGTAGCGAAAAAAGCAGTAGAGCGTGGACTTGTTAAACCTGCTTATGTAAAAAGCTCATTAACACCAGGTTCTCTAGTCGTTACTGAATACTTGAGAAAAGCTAACCTAATCGAGCCGCTAGAAGCACTTGGCTTCCATGTCGCTGGTTACGGCTGCGCAACATGTATCGGTAACTCCGGTCCACTTCCTGAAGAAGTTAGCCAAGCTATTGCAGATAATGACTTAACTGTTGCTGCTGTAATCTCTGGTAACCGTAACTTCGAAGGTCGTGTACATGCTCAAGTTAAAGCTAACTACTTGGCTTCTCCTCCGCTTGTTGTCGCTTATGCGCTTGCAGGTACAGTGAATATTGACCTTGCAACTGAACCAATCGGCTATGACAAACAAGGCGAGCCTGTATACTTGAAAGATATTTGGCCAACAAATGAAGAGATCAAAGAAGCTATTGCTGCTTCCTTGAACCCACAAATGTTCAAAGATAAATATGCGAACGTATTTACTCAAAATGAACGTTGGAATGCTATCGACGTACCAGAAGGCGAGATTTATGAGTGGGATGAGAAATCAACATATATTCAAAATCCACCATTCTTCTCTAACCTTGGCGATCAATTAGCAGACATCGCTGATATTAAATCTGCGAATGTGCTTGCACTACTAGGAGATTCAGTAACAACTGACCATATTTCTCCTGCTGGTAATATTGCTGTAAACAGCCCTGCTGGTAAATACTTGATCGAAAATGGTGTTGAACGTAAAGACTTCAACTCCTATGGTTCTCGTCGTGGTAACCACGAAGTTATGATGCGCGGTACTTTTGCAAATATCCGTATCCGTAATGCAGTTGCTCCGGGAACAGAAGGTGGCGTAACAACTTATCTTCCAGAGAATGAAGTTATGTCTATCTATGATGCTTCTATGAAATATCAAGCAGAGGGCAAAAACTTGATCGTTATCGCTGGTAAAGAATACGGTACTGGTTCTTCTCGTGACTGGGCAGCGAAAGGTACGTACCTACTAGGCGTTAAAGCGGTTATCGCAGAAAGCTTCGAGCGTATTCACCGTTCTAACCTTGTTGGTATGGGTGTGCTTCCATTGCAGTTCAAAACAGGTGACAGCTGGAAGTCTCTAGGTATTACTGGCCGCGAAACATTTGATATCGTTGGTTTAACGAATGATATTCAACCAGGTCAAGAGCTAAAAGTGGTTGCAACACGCGAAGACGGCACTAGCTTCGAGTTCAACGTTATTGTACGTCTTGACTCACTAGTTGATGTTGACTACTATCATAACGGCGGTATACTGCAAACTGTACTTCGTCAAATGATTGCAAACATGTAATTGCTTGAGACAAAAATAGCATTGAAGCAAAAGTTTTAATGACTGTATAGTTTTATCTTGGTGGCTAACTCAGCGCTTCGGAGTAAAAGTGCATGAGCTAGCCACTTTTCTCCTCCACTGATGAAATGGTTTTGCTGCTCGATGATGCACTTATGCAACTCATTGTTTGATTGCTTCAACTGCTTTTTTGCCTTGCTAGTGTAGATAACCCCCGGCAGTCGTTCTTCACTCTTAGAACGACCGTCGGGGGTTATTTGCATAATTTATAATTAGATCTCTACTTCAACGACAACATAGTAAGGATATTCATCTGAGCCTTCAAGATAAATACGAGAAATCTCTTCAGTTTGATAACCATATTCATCTATTACGTAGTCTGGGTATCCCATAACATCAAACTCAATATAATCTCCGCCGTTAGGCTCTATTGTTGTTTCGATCCAATACCAATCTTCATAGCTAGCATATTCACGATAAACAATAAAGTTATTAATAGAGTCATCACTTTCGTCAAAAATTAAGCGATATGTATCCCCTGATTTAAACTTCTCAACTGGCAATACGAGTCTGTATATTCCATAGTCTTGATCATAGTCTTCCTTTGTAACAGTAGCTTCAGAAATGACATTTCCTTCTTTATCAGCAAGTTTAACTTTAAAGCCTGGTGCTCCTTTAGTATAAGAAATATCCTCGCTTAAATAAAGATTAACGTGGAATCCACCAGTATAATAATCTGATTGAATCAAGTTTTTATTAACTTGCTCATTTTTTACATCCAAAGTTACCGATGCAGTATTACTTTTTTGATCCCATGCTACTTTTGCACCTAGACTTTCCGCTACGAAACGAAGCGGAACCAATGTGCGTCCATTAATAACTTCAGAACGTGCAGACAATGTGTATTGAATACCATTAATGAATGCAATGTCTGTGCCAGGAATTAAAATAATTTTAGTCGAACCTTTTACTATTTTAACTTGTTGGATATTAGATGAATATGTAACTTCTGCTCCTAATTCTTCAAATACGCCGCGCACTGGAATTAAGGTTGATCCATTTTTTACAATTGCCGATTGGTCAAGTTTAATTTTCTTACCATTAACTACAACGTTAGCTGATTGATATTTAGTTGCAGCTTCTACTTTATTTACTCCAAAATCAAATTGACCGTTACCGCCAAAAGGTACTGCTACACCGGCTGCTAAAGTACATGCCAGAGTAAAAGATACTGCCGTTTTCTTTAAAAGATTGCTAGTATTCTTCATTTATTTCCTTTACTCCTTTACATATAAATTCCAGTATATATTATCATATCCAGCCAAAATTCATAAGTATTTCCTAACTATTTTTGTATAAAGAAGGAAATAATTAAGACTATTTTACTATAGAAACTAAGAAATAGTAACTATCCGTTATAAAAATTAATGTAAAAAAAACCATTGAACGATCTCAATATAATCATTCAATGGCTTAATCATGAACGCGATTTGCTTAATGCACACTAATCTGGGTACTTATTTTATTTTATCCTTAACATTTAAACGATAGAGGTATACATTTTTATTTTCACCATTGCTCCAATATACATATCCATTACTATATACTGGCCATGCCCCAATATTCAGTCTTGCATCCTTTAGCTCTTCTGCTGGATAAAGTACTTTACCGTCTGGTGACACTATCATATAATAGGTCGTTTTATATTTATTTTTAATCATATTTTCCCATAAAATAAGAACTGTATCATTTGGCAATGTAACAAATTTTGGATTTACTGCATTATCTTTATTTGGATCTTTATAATTTGTTAGCCAAACAACCCCTTTATTCGTAACATTCTTCGCATTTCTAAAATTAAGGTTAAAGCTAATATCTTGACCTTTTGATATTACAGCATTATCAGTATCAGATGTAAAATTGCGATCAATAAGTTGAATAAACAGATTGCGCGATTCACTTTGCTCCGAGGCTACAGCTTTCCCGCCAAAACTAGTTTCTGAAGTACCAACAAGAGTATAACCTTGCTTTGTAACCGCTAAGCCGCCTAGCTGAGAATACGTATATTGATAAGTTTCTCCTAGCTTAAAGTAAAAAGGAACGGTTTCTTCCATTGTGTTATTCGTTGTATTCAGTTTTTGAATGACAAAACCGCGATCATAGGCATCCCCACGATCAACAAACAAGATGTTATCTTCATCATTAGTTACATAATTGTCAAAGGAATGACTCACATACGGAATCTTATAATCAAGCTTTTTAAAACTTTCTGCATCAACGTATAGTGCAGTAGATGACTGATGGTTTAATCCATCATCTGACTTAAACATAGTGCGTGCAAAAAATACCGTCACAATGCCATTTCGCACTTGCAATGAAGTATTCCCGTTGTCAAACGGCTGCTTCGTTCCATGAAAATATTGTTCACCGCCTGTATAAGCGACGGACTTCAATTTCTTACCGTCAGCAGAATATTTTGTAATCATTATGTTTGAACCTGATTTATTATTTTCTGCTAGATGTTTTCCTGACAGGATATAGTATTGTCCTTGTTCATCAATATCAAAGCCTCCTAACAGAGGACAAAGAATCTAGCAAAGTATGATTTATATTCTAGCACTTAACGATTCTTTGTAGGAGTTAATTATAATAATTATTTACTCTTTTCTGTTAATCCCTTTAGCTCAGAAGCAAGAGAATCAAGCTGATCAAAGCTTGCGACAATTTCACGGAATTGCTCATCCTGCGTAATTAGGCTTGCAGCAATTTCCTGTACAGAAGCAGTACTCTGCTCTGTAATTGCAGCAACAGTTACCATTTCATCAGCGATTTTACTATATTCTTGATAAACAGTACCCGCCGATTTATCCACTTCACTAGACTGTGAAACTAGCTCTTCAGAATTTGCGGCAAGGTCTCCCAGTTTTTCAGCCATATGTCCTGCTGCTTGGCCACTTACTACTGCGATTTGTTGACCCTCGCCTATAATTGCAGCAGCTTCATTTGTCTTAGCTTGAATCGATTCTAATATCGAGCTAATCTCTTCAGTCGATTGACCTGAGCTTTCGGCAAGCTTACGGATTTCATTAGCGACAACAGCAAAACCTTTCCCCGACTCACCGGCATGAGCTGCTTCAATCGCCGCATTAAGTGCTAACAAATTGGTCTGGCTTGAAATTGTGCGAATGGTCGATACAATATCTCCGATTTGTACACTTTGCTCTTTTAACTCATTCATAATGGATACAGCAGCTTCTACGCTTTTATTCATACGCTCCATCTGTTCGATTAATAAGTTCGCTTCATTGCTGCCAGCTACGGCTAATTTTGAGGAATTACTTGATAGTACTTGCATGTCAGATGTACGTTGTACAAGCTCTGCGATTCCTTGCTCTATCAATTGAATGGATTGGCTAATTTGAGTAATACTTGAGGTCTGCTCTCCCATACTTTTGGCAATATCATTAAATGAGGTCGTTACACTTGCTGAAATTTGACTTGTGGAATGTACATTCGTTTTTAAACCAGAGCTAAACTGGTTTAGAACATTTAAAGATTCAGAGGCTTGATCAACAATCGCTTGTGAATGATCACGTTGTTGTTCTGCATTCTCGCGCTGCAAAGTCGCTTCCTTCTGCAGTTGCTCACTGAACTTACTAGATACGAGCAATGGTGCAGCGATTAAGGCAAGATATAAGCAAATGGTTAATGAGGCATTATTTCCAAACAGTTGCTCTTGAAATTGACTGTTTATTAAATAAACTGTAACCCCTGCTCCCAATATCGTGGAAAATAAAATTGCTCGAAAGTTGGAGTATAATGTCATAATTGCTAGGTTGACATAAACTAAAAAATAGGTAGTAATTACTGGGCCAGTAAAGATTAGTAGAATGGTCAATAAAGTAATAATTGATGATATAACATACATCACATATTGTTCTAACCAACGTTTGTAAGTCATTATTGTGGCTGCTCCACAAGTAACGACACCTACAGCAGCCAGTACAATATTAGAATCCATTGCGGCTCCTGTTAAGAAATTCACGACAATACCTAATGCTAACATGCTCCATACTATATTTACTAGAAGTTTGTTGCGACGATATAGTGCATGATTTTGCTCCACTAAGTATGAACCACCTTTCACAGAGTATAGAAATATAGTAGCATGATTTTCTAGGAACTGGTAGTACTTACTTCTTATTTTAGTATTATGAATAATAAAATAAAAAGTAGATAAATACAAAAAATAGCTATATGTAAGAGTTAAACTCTTGACATATAGCTTAATTTTACGTGAAATTATTCATTTATTCCTTTACCCAAACCATCATTTCTCCTTCTCCACGATTAGCCCATGTGTAATAAGGAATAAAGATTAGTTTTTTAGACTTAAACGCTAAGGATGCACCTGCGGCATACAAGTCTTCATTCCATAAGTCTTGTTCAGCTGTTAGCCCTGCTGCCTCGATGGTGTAAACACCGCCTGCTAGCTCACTGTTGTAGGTTAAAGTCAGCTCTGCCTCCTCAGGCAAGCGGACTAGATGCAAGTCGCTACCATTATCTGCTTCTTCAATACAATAAACTAGCGGTCCACGCTGCAAGGCAACCTTGCCAGCATTGGCTCTCACCTTAGGATGTGCCTTCATTCGTTTAATTGACATATCCAGCTTTAATTCAACTTTATCTCCGTTTGACCAATTACGCTCAATGATTGCATAGCCATTACGCACTAGTCCAGCAAGCTCAAGCTTCTCTCCGTTCACAGACAGTACAGTTTGTGCTGACCAATTTGGAATACGAATAGCTAGGGCAAAGGAAGCAGGAGCAGCAAGCTCAAGCTCATAGCTAACATTGCCATGCCAAGGCAAAGCAGAGTTCATTTTTATACCAACTTCTTGCCCAGCTAATTCTAGCTTTGTCGTACCTCCAATAAATAAGTGCGAATAAATGATATTATCGCTAACTGAATACATATAGTTACCAAGAGAAGCAATTAATCTTGCAAGATTCGAAGGACAGCAAGCACAGCCGTACCATTCAGGACGAACAGGCTTAATATGATTATAGTTTTTATTATGTCCATGACATTGTTTAGGATCTACCTCTAATGGATTCACATAGAAAAAGTGTTTTCCATCAAGCGCCATACCTGAAATAACAGTGTTAAACAAGGCACGTTCCATCACATCGGCATAATGTGCATTAGGCTCAAGCTGTAGCATGCGCTGTGCAGCGAAAATTAAGCCGATCGATGCACAGGTTTCCGCGTAGACGGTATCATTTGGCAAATCATAATCAAAGGAAAAAGCTTCTCCATGCACCATCGAGCCGATTCCGCCTGTAATATACATTTGCTTGCCTACGATATTGCTCCAAAGTGTTTTACTTGCTTTAATTAAGCTTTCATCATTCGTTTCTCTAGCAATATCAATCATTCCCGAAAGCATGTACACGACCCGCACAGCGTGGCCAACAGCTTCTGTTTGCTCGCGTACAGGCTTATGTACTTGAAAATATTCAGGATCAATATGTATCCGTCCATTATGCCATATCGAAGTCCAATTACGTCTTTCAGCTTCTTCTCGGAAAAAATCATTTGTGCCGCGTTTATCAATAAAATATTTACTTAGTTGTAAATAGGTTTCATTATTTGTGACATGATAAAGCTTCACCAGTGCCAACTCGATTTCTTGATGTCCGTCATAACCTGCAATTTGCCCTTCTCCATCGCCAAATACTTCAGCGATATTATCTGCAATACGACACACAATATCTAGCAGCTTTTTCTTCCCTGTTGCCTGATAATAAGCTACGCCTGCTTCAATCATATGACCAGCAGTATATAGTTCATGTGCCTCAGTTAAGTTTTTCCACTTTAATTCCGGTGCTTTTATTGTAAAATACGTATTTAAATAGCCGTCAGGCTGTTGCGCTTTTTCAATTATATCAATCATTTCATCAGCAATTTTTTCAAGCCCAGCATTTGGCTGCTTCATTAATAAATAAGCAACAGCCTCCAGCCATTTTGCTACATCTGTATCTTGAAAGACAAATCCATAAAACTCACCTTCTGCGAGACCTGCTGCAATCTTAAAGTTTTGCACTGCATGACTTTTCTCAGCACCTTCAACACGGTCATTAATTGCTTCCCATTGATAAGGAACTACAACATTTCTTACGAGTTCAATATATTTGCCCCAAAAACCGTCTTGAATATCCACTTGCTTCATCGGTACGAAATTTGCTGCTTTTAATGTAGTTGTCATTGATTAGACCCTCCTATGAGTTCATTCACACCACACTTTTATTTTATGTGCTATGATAGCTGTAAACGATACACATAACCAACTAAAAAATTATAATATTTCACACTTGTGAGGTACTAATAATGAGCTATATTTACTTTAATAGTCCACCTTCTCCTTATTACCTTGAAAGTGGATTTTCACATTATCATATAGGAGATTCTCATCCAAACAGACATCATCTGAACTTATTTGATTTGATTATTGTTCGCAGCGGTTGCCTCCATCTTGGAGAAGAACAGCAAACGTGGGAGCTTCATGCAGGTCAAACGTTAATATTGCTGCCAGATCGGTATCATTACAGCGCTAAGCCTGTCGAAAGCGAAACACAGTTTTACTGGATTCATTTTCAAACTGTTAATGCTTGGATTGAAAGCGAGCAGTTACACTATAAACTCCCTACTGAATCTCATCAGCAATGTTTCAATCCTGCTCCCTACACGATGCAAATACCGAAGCATATGCAGCTTGTCTATCCACAGCAAGTGTATCAGCTTGTAGAACGAATGAATGAGGCAAGCAAGCAAATAGAAGCAAAAGCATATTGGCAAAAACAGCATGCTTTCGAACAATTGCTATTGATGATGGATGTAAAGCAAAACAGCGCACAAACAAGCAGTCTTATACGATTAGCTGAGCAAGTGGAGCAATATATCCGTAACCATTATCAAGAGCAGCTTTCCAATCAATTGTTATCCGAAGTGTTTAATTACCATTACAACTATATTACGAAAGCAATGAAGCAGGTTTATGGGTTTACACCGAATGAATATTTAGTAAAGGTTCGCCTTGATCAAGCAAAAACGCTTCTATTAAACACACATCAGTCGATCGCTCGTATTGCTGAAACCGTCGGCTTTGATAACATTCCTTATTTTACAAATTGCTTCGTAAAGCATGTCGGGGAACCACCATCTAGCTTTCGTAAAAAATATTGCAAATGAAAATAACGGAGCCATCCAGCTGTCAATATTTTGACCAAGCTGAATGACTCCGTTGCAAAAGCATTAATACATAAAGCATTAATACATATCGATAATTGGTGCAATAACTATGAACTTTATTCCTTTATAACTAAACCTAGCAAGGCAGCAAATTGCATCGCCTGATAACGTGACACCTTACATCCCTTAAGATGCTCCATCGCCACTGTTAACGTATTAAATTCTGAGCTGCTAATGTCTACCTCTTTCAACGGTGTATTATCAAAGTTGACTCCATTTAACTTACAGTGATCATAGAGCACCTTTTTTAGCTTGCAGGAATAAAAGTCAGCATCCTGCAGTAAACAATCGCTAAATATAATCTTTTCCAGTTTTGAATGAGCAAAACTAGATAAGCCGATATTGCATTGATGAAAGGAAATATTGCCAAGGCTGCTTTTCGTTAGCTCTGTTCCAATTAACTTGCAGTTAATAAACTCAACACGATGAATTGAAGCTCCGCTTAGCTTGGCATTCGACAAGTCACAATGTTCAAATCGCACATCTAACAGATCCAATGAATCAACAGAGCAATTTTGCATATTCCAGTCTTTAAGCACTGCATTTTCAACACGTATACGCGTCAAATTAGCTCCTGCTAAATGAACACTGCTTAAATTTTTGTCTTCGATTTCAAGCCGATCGCTGTCCAGCCTTTGCCAAACAGTTTCCGTTAAAGATGTGCTTAATTTGGGTGGATCCAGTTTCATATTTTCGCCCCTCTGATACAACCCGTATTGTAAAAACTTTATATATATAATTGAGGGTTTTCCTTGATATATAAGTCTCGGAAAGCAAAAAACTTGCCACCCCCATAGTTTTAGGTTAAAAGTAAGGTTACCACACCGAACACTTAATCCCAAACAACTAGGAAGTGACAAGTTTGTATCCTCAATTATTAACCTATTTACTTGAATTTATCAAGTACCAAGATCAAATTATTAAAACTTTACTTACTCTTCTTATCGGTAAAAACATGTTTGATAAACCTAAAGAAGAGCCAATCAATAAACCATATCGTAAGCTTCAGGTGGATGATCTTCCGATCAACGAAACTCTTCAGAAGCTTGATTATCGAATCCTTCTAACAGAATACCTAGAGAAAAACGGTAAACATCTAAAGCCTGTTCAAAGGCGTTTGAATGCAAAGACGACTGTACCTAAATCTATGAACTGTCCGAAGTGTGGTGCTCCATCGGATTATCTTTATGCCAATAATGGGGGCAAAGGACAGTATCAATGTAAGGTATGTTCCTGTCTGTTTAATGATAAGAGCCGCTATTTGAAAGAGGCCATTTTAAAGTGTCCTCATTGTTCTAAGACTCTTGAAAAAATCAAAGAGCGAAAAGACTTTAACGTGTTCAAGTGTAAAAATAATGATTGTCCCTATTACCAAAAGAAACTAAATGGTATGTCTTCGAAAGAGAAGAGACAGTTTAAAAAAGATCCTCAATCCTTTAAGTTAAGATACATTTTCCGGCAGTTTCACATCGATTTTCAGCCATTGTCTAAGTCTTCCCCCAAAAAGCCCAAGGTTGATTTATCCAGGCTGTATGCGTCGCCACATACTTTGGGGCTCATTTTAACCTATCATGTCAACTATGGACTTTCGGCCCGTAAAACAGCTGCACTCATGAAAGATGTACATGGGGTAAGCATATCGCATCAAAGTATTTTAAATTATGAGAATGCAGTTGCCCTAATACTTAAGCCTTACGTAGATTATTATCCCTACGAACTTTCTGACCAGTTCTGTGGAGACGAAACCTACATCAAGGTGAATGGGCGTTGGCATTACTTGTTTTTCTTCTTTGATGCGGTAAAAAAGATTATTTTGTCTTACCCAGTATCGCCAAATCGGGATACAGTGTCAGCAATCCGTGCCATTGATGATGTCTTAATGAAACTGAAAGAGATTCCTAAAGATCTTACATTTGTGGTGGATGGCAATCCGATTTATCTCTTAGCTCAGCACTTTTTCGCTCAACACGATATTCAGTTCGACATCAAGCAGGTTATTGGACTTACCAATGAAGATCCTGTGTCAACGGAGTATAGGCATCTCAAACAAGTTATCGAAAGACTAAATCGCACATTTAAAGGCAATTATCGTTCAACACACGGGTTTGGATCCGAACAAGGATCTGTTTCTTTTGTGACCCTGTTTGTAGCTTACTTTAACTTTTTAAGGCCTCATTCTGCATTAGAAGGTAAGGTGCCAGTGCTTAATCCAGAGTTACTGCAGCTCCCGAATATGCCTGCGAGATGGACTAAACTGATCGCTTTAGCACAACAATGGATTAACGAACAACAACCAGCCTAACTTTTTGGTTTAGCAGAGCCCGAAGTAAAAACGAGCAATCGGCGGAGCGAACTCTTGACAAACCGAACTAGCCAATGGTTTAAAATGGAAAAACCAAGGGCTATTTAGCATGCCTTCTTTTTGTCCCCGTCGCCCTTGTTAAAGTAGAGTCAAACCATTGGCGTGTTTGTCAAGAGCGATTGCGTGGCCTTTCCACCCAACAAATGGGAGACGACCCGAACACCTATTGAGTTTTCATAGAACTTTTGACACTACCATACAACCGCAGTATACTTTGTTCAGTATAACAGTTAAGTGCAGTTCTTACCCTATGAAGAAGCTATTTTTTTATTCATCCGCTGCTGCCATGCAATATCCTGCCAAAACGGATGATGCGGAGCACAGTTTGAGCATAGCACCATTCCCCAAAATCCATACTTCATACCAATATTAATCGCATATTCAGCAATATATTTCCCGACTGGTCCTTCTTCAAAATTTGTATATAGCGGAGTATAACCTACATAACCTTCTCCTATAACAATCGGCAATCCCTTGTCTGCACTGTAACGATACAGTTCCTCAAGGCGCATTGCAGTTTTCTGCTCCATAGCAATTCGATGGCTGCCATATCGCTCATATAAGAAATAATCCCATTTGTCCGTATCCGCCCAATCATGCAAATAAAATAAACGAAGCCCTACAGGATTGCCCTGCAGCTTCCATTCTTTTTCTGCCGGCAAACAATATTGCTCAAAGCTAGGCGCATCCTCTCGCAGCAGCGACTTAACAGTTTCATTAGGAAAAGGAACGCTTTCGTTTCGTATACCTGTAACATCCATTAATTCCTGTAATACACCATTTAGATACAAATGATAATGGGCTACTTGTACGTTTTGCGCTGTCATATATTTCGAATAGTTGCCATCCAGTGTATAGCAAGTTGTAATTAATATGTCCTGATGTCTTTCTCGCAAATAACAGATTGCTTCCTCTAAGTATGGCTTCATATACTCAACAATTGACGCGGTATCGCTAAATGCGATACCGGCTTCTGTTGCTACATCTGCTAACGAGCCGTATTCCACCTCATTATGCAGCTCTGCGTAAGCAATTTGCTCGCCATAGCCATGGTATTTAAGAAAATCAATCAGCTGTGACATTGCTTTTGCAAGAGCCATAAAGCGATTCTTCGGCGGTATTGCCTTGAGCTCGTCTGCAATCGCTGAATCAGCTAAAAAAGTAGCACTTTGCTGATACTCCCAGGAGGATAAAATAACGTAACAGCCATGCTCCTTCGCTTGACAGAACAGCTCTAATAGATGAGCGTGCCCATCTAGCACTGCTCCGCCTTTACAGTTATACCATCTCGTTCCTTGCCCAATTGGCGCTAGGCTTGAAAAGCTAAGCTTGCCTTCACGTTTTCCATTATCAGTAAACAAAAACATCGGCATCGCACAAATACGAATCGTATTATATCCTCGTTCAACTAACTCATCGAATCTAGCGCCTAAATTGACATAGGGTTCACCTTCTCCTGTCATTGTATACCATGAAAAATCCCATAATGAGATCGTTAATTTTCGCGGTAAATGTGCTGGAATCGTTAGTTCGCTATTCGCTTTCCTGCTAGTTGACATGGATATTCCTCCTCAAGTTAATTCGCCTTTTTTCTACTAGCTTACTTAACTTTAAAGGAAAAAAACATTCATTATAGTCGTTATTACATGGATTATTTTCTGATCTCTATACTTTAAACTTACCGACAGCATCACGTAATACATGCGCAAGTTGCTGTAGCTGTTGAGCAGAGCTTGCTAGCTCTTCTATTGATGCTAACTGCTCCTCTGATGCAGCAGCAACTTGCTGTGAATGCGACGAAGTTTCGTTTGCCATTCGTTCCAGCTCTTCCATGGAAGCTGCAACCTCTTCACTGCCAGCGGACATTTGCTCAGAAGCAGCAGAAACCTCTTGTACTTGCTCGGATACTTCTTTAATCGAGCTTAAAATATTGCGGAAAGATTCCCCTGAAGCATTCACTAGCTCAGAACCTTTTCTAGTTTCTACTGCTGAATTAGTCAGTGTATCTGTAACTTGCTTAGTGCGCTGACTAATTCCTTGCAAAATATCAGCAATTTCATCAGAAGATTGCTTAGAGCGCTCAGCTAGCTTGCGAATTTCTTGTGCGACTACAGCAAAACCTTTGCCTGCTTCTCCGGCACGCGCTGCTTCAATTGAGGCATTTAAGGCAAGCAAATTCGTTTGATTCGCAATATCGAAGATATGCTCAACAATTTCACTAATTCGATTGCTTGACTCGTTTAACTCCTGCATAATATCAACAGCATTGGTGACTTGTTGCTCAATAATATTCATTTGCTCAACCGTTTTATTCATGACTGTCTCACCGTTAACAGCTAATTGTGAAGTATCTGCTGCTAGCTCGGACACAGTCGAGGAAGATTCAGCAATTCTGTTAATACCGCTGGCCATCTCTGACATTGCACGTTGACTTTCTTGTGAACTAATCAATTGAGTTTCTGCACCAGAGGCAACTGCTTGAATTGCAGATGAAATATCATTACTAGCTGCCTCTGTTTGCTCAGCCATTTCCATTAACGATTGTGAAGATTTTGATACCTCTGTTGAAGTGGTATCAATGTGAATCGTTAGTTCTCTTAGGCTTGCAATCATATCATTGAAGGCTTCAGCAGCTTGTCCAATTTCATTTTCGCTTTTAACCTCTACTTTTACTGTTAAGTTACCTTCAGCAGCTTCGCGTGCCCGAGCTGCTAGTAATTTTAACGGTTTAAGCGCATAACGTAAAAAGAATACCACTACAATTATTGAAATAGTTGAAGTAATTATGGCAATAATAATATTTTTCCACAATAACAAATTTATATGTTCTATTACTTCTCCATAATTAAAATCTAGACCTAGTATTGCAATTATCGTCCCGTCATTGTTTTGAATAGGAGCAAAATAAGAAATCCATGTGCCATACTCGTCTTCATATGATTCAGACAGCAGTGCCTGACCTGTAATAGCTACCTGAAATGCATCGTAATATTGTTTATTCAACTCATAGCTAGAACCGCCTGTAGCTCCAAAAGCTTCAATACTGTCACTAGCCTGTAAATACTTAACGATTTTTTTATCGTCTTGCTCGGTTAAATCGGTCCCGATATAATAAGCATTTTCTAAATACTCATCATCCGTCATTGCATTTAACAAACGTTTTAATATATCCTTATCGCTCTCTGGAAGGGGTTCGCCTGATTGTACAGCTTTTGCAATCGGCTCAATGATTATATGATTCGCACTTCCTTGAGCTTGTAGCTTATTACCTATTTCAGTGAATTGGGTATACACTGCTTCTTTTTGTGAGTCATACATTAACATATTGCTTATCCCTACAACAATAACAAATAAAACAGACAAAATAATTGAACTCTTAACAATTAAACTCTTTCTCCACCACGCCATAAATAATCTCCCTTGCTATTATGTATATGAAAGATTGTAATATGAAGTGCGACACCTAAAAAAATAACTCATGACGAATTCGTGTAGAATGAAGTTACCAGACACCACCTACAAGGAGAACTCGTCATGAGCTATACACATCTTACCATAAACGAGCGTACAAAAATAGAAACATTATTACATTTAGGATGGAGTGCAAGAGCCATTGCACAGCAGATCAAGCGCCACCATTCTACGGTTTCTCGTGAAATACAACGCATGAATAACCACTCTTCTACTTATGAGGCTAGCGACGCACAAGCCGATTATCAGCACAAGCGGATGCAAAGTAAACCAAAAGGAAAGTGGAACAAAGACAGAGCACATTACCTTACTCAAACTCTGGCTGCAACATGGTCTCCAGAACAAATTGAAGGTCGAATGAAACAAGACGATCCTGAGCACGCGGTATCCTTTAAGACCATCTATCGCTGGATTTACCAGGGGAAGCTCGTCCAAGGAAACACCATCTTCTTGCGACACAAGGGAAAGCGTAGAAAGCCTCGTGAAAGCAGAGGTCGCTTTAATCTTGGATTATCCATCAGGCAACGTCCAAAAGAAGTGAAGCAACGTGAAACCTTTGGTCATTGGGAGCTTGATACTGTCGTTTCTAGCCGTGGTAAAAGTAAAGGCTGCTTGGCTACCTTTGTCGAACGAAAAACACGCTATTACTACGCTGTAAAAATGCCTGACCGTTCAGCCTTGTCTATGGAGAAAGCTGTTGCTACGGCTTTAGAAGAACTTGCTTTACCTATGTTTACAGCTACCGTTGACCGTGGGAAGGAATTCGCTTGCCATCAAGCATTGTTAGAAGAACACGGCTTGATGGTTTACTTTGCTGATCCTTATTCATCTTGGCAAAGAGGCAGTAACGAAAATGCCAATGGGCTTCTCAGAGAATTCTTTCCTAAGAAGTTCGACTTAAACACGATAGATCAAGCTGAACTTGAATGTGCTTTAGATTTAATCAACCATAGACCACGTAAATGTCTAGGTTGGAAAACTTCTCACGAAGCGATTATGGACGAGTTGTCGCACTTAGCTTGACAATCTATCATATCAAAAATATTATTAACAATATATGAAAAACAATTAAAAACAACCTATTTTATCATTTAAATTTATTGTTAATTACTAAAAAACGACACTAAAATATAATATCACTCATATTTACTATTAAACAGGTATATTGCTTCCATTAAATGAAAATTATTTTATGTATCGTTAATAGAAAAAGACTGCCTATGCAGCATTGCATAACAGCAGTCCTCATATTATTTATTAATTATGTCCAAACTAAGCTTTCGCCATCATACTCATACGTCTAGCAGCACTCTGGATGATCGGTGCATATTCCCGCATTCGTTCTAATGTAAGTCGGCCTGAAGGTCCTGAAACTGCCAAAGCAGCTAATATATTGCCCTCTCGATCAAAGATCGGCACTGAAATTGCCGCTACTCCGCTTTCCCGTTCCTCAAAGCTAACTGCATATCCTTGCTCCAGAACTTCCTGTAATTCACTTTGATAAGTTTCCATAGTTAATTGATCGCGCAGTTGCCAAGTAGGATGCTGCCATATTTCCTGTTGTTCCTCAGGCAACGCATAAGCAATTAATACTTTACTAGAAGCTCCCGCATACAATGGAAATCTAGCTCCTACTGGAGCAACTCGACGTACAGGTTCATTGCTTTGTACAGATTGAATGCGAATCCGTTCTACCCCTGAACGCACATAGACACTGACGGTTTCTCCAAGCTGATCGCGCAGCCGCTCCATTTCCTTTTGCCACAACATCGACTGGTCATTGTTTGTCCCTAAATTAGCAGATAATTCCCATACCATTAAGCCGAGCTGATAACGATCCGTGACAGGATCACGCTCAATGAATCCTTTTTCCTCTAAAGTTGCCAGCATTCGATGAACTGTACTTTTGTGCAAACCTACCTGTTGAGCAAGCTCCGTCATTGCCCAGCTAGGGCGCATCGTAAAGCAAAGCAGCAGATCAAGTGCCCTTTCCACTGAACGAACCGTTGTCTTTCCTTCCTCCACGAGTACTCCCCCTACTATTCATTAATCAACGATTTCGCTTTGAATGAATATTATTTTAACATGTAAACCATATAAGTTACAGCATTTTGTTTCATACAATAAAACTAATTTCAAATTCATTGATATACATTCTCATTTACCTATAAAACAGTATAGTCTCCCTTTTTATAAATGTATACTTAAATTTAGGACCATTACTATAAAATGAAAAATAGTACCTGTTGACTCCTGTTTATCATGGTAATAGCATTAAATTAATAGGCTAAAGAGAGGTGAGTCAGCATGAATTTATCCAATCCGCTTCAACCTTCAGTTAATCATCCTGCGCAGACGCCAGTTCATGTACAGGGTAAACGAAAAATTAAGCTAACTCATTTTTCAATTGCCAGTATCGTTGCATTGCTTGCCTTTCTAGGAATAATCATTATTGTCAGTCATGCGATCATTGCCTGGAATTTGGCATTTCCTTATGTTCCACCACTAGAAAGCAACCCGTTAGAGAAAAAGCAATTAAATTATGAGGTTGTTATCTATCCAAGTCGCAGTGGTGAAACGACGGTAGATAGCTGGTATATTCCTGCACTCGCTCCATTATCCAACCAGGAATCAAAGCAAACTGTTATTTTATCTCATGGTTATGGAGCTAATCGCGAAGAAAGCTGGATTCCAATGTATGATCTCGTACAGCTCTTAAATGAGCTAAACTATAATGTCATTATGTTTGATTACGGCTATGCCTCTAAAAACTATAACGCTCCTGCAACTTGGGGATCGGAAGAAAAAAATCAACTGCTTGCAGCAGTCGATTATGCCAAAGAGCGCGGCTCAGAGAAAATTATTGTTTGGGGCTTTTCAATGGGCGGAGGAACCGCCTTGCAAGCTGCACTCGAATCTGAGCAAATAGATGCACTTATTCTAGATAGCTTGTTTCTGCCTAGTCCCGATACACTTTATAGCAACATTAAAAACTATGTTGGCTTGCCTAAGCATCCGACCGCTTATATTATTAGCAAGCTGTTGCCGCTATGGACAAATCATACATTTTCTAATTCTGTTGCTAACACAATTATATCAACACAATATGAAATACCGCTTTTTATTATTCATGGCACTGCCGATAATAAAGCATCCGTTCATATTGCAGAGCAAATTGCTAGCAATCAACAACTAGAGCAATCCCAGTTATGGATCATTGAAGGCGGACAGCATGAATTGATATTTCGCAGCGATCCAAATCTTTACATGAAAAAGGTTGCTCAATTTTTAAGTTCAATTTAAAATGAGTTTAGTTAGATTGGTTTAGTTAGTTTAGATGAGATGAGGAGAAATTTAAGATGAGACGAGAACTGAATCAAGTAGCTCACACAGAGCTACCTGCAGAGCAGCAAACAGACAACAAGCAAGCCAGCAAAAAAGTAATTTATGAGCAATTAGGCGTTGCTATGACCTGTCGCTACTATCATGAAAAGCCAGGAGGCAGAGCTGTCATTTATCCGCTAGTTGGATTTGATAACGAGCCTTATTCGAACTTAACCGAGCTGGTGAATACACTTGCTGATGCAGGAGCCAGCGTTTCGCTAAGGAATACTGATTTCAGATTTTTGCCTGCAGCAGACCGCTTTCTTCAAATGATCAAGTCAACCTAACAATACTAGCCAATGTATTAACTAGCAGATTTAAATAATAACAGGCGGATGTCCTTCCTCTCGCTATCGGATTTAGGACGTTCCGCCTTTTTCAATTTAAAGCTGTTCGTTTAATTTAATGTATTGTTCGCTTTATGCCTCGCCAATATAACCTAACTGACTTAGCTTTTCGCGAGCCACTTCCTTATCATCAAAATGCGTTTTCACCTTACCGATGATTTGATAATTTTCATGCCCTTTTCCTGCAATAATAACAATATCTCCGCTTTCTGCAGATGCAATAGCTGCATGAATCGCTTCTTTGCGATCAACAATCGTAGTAAAGTGCCCAGCACTTAAATGACCTGTTACATCTTGCAGTATTGCGACAGGGTCCTCTGTACGAGGATTATCTGAAGTAAAGTAGACATAGTCAGCATGCTGGATTGCAATATTCGCCATTAACGGCCGTTTTGTTCGGTCACGATCGCCGCCGCAACCAACCACACAAATTAGCTTACGCGGCTGTAATTGGCGAGCAGTTGTTAACACATTTTCCAAGCTGTCAGGTGTATGAGCATAGTCAACTACTACTGCAAACGGCTGACCCTGCTGTACAGTTTCAAAACGTCCCGCTACTCCTTTAATGCTAGCAATCGCTTCTTTAATTTGCTCTAGACTTAACCCTTCTGGAATAACTGCACTAATCGCCGCTAATAAATTGTATACATTGAACTTGCCAATTAATGAGCTAGTAATTGCAGTCGTGCCAAGCGGGGTAATTAACGTAAAGCTAGTACCCTCCGCAGAGATTTTAATATCTGTAGCACGCACAAGCGCGTCTTCCCCTAGACCATACGTAATGATTTGAGCAGAAGTCATTGCTGCATATTTTTTACTCCAAGGATCATCACTGTTTAGCACAGCGTAACGCAAGCTTTCGTAATCATTGCCAAGCTGAGCAAATAATAGCCCTTTCGCTTGTCCGTAAGCCTCCATCGTCTTATGATAATCCAAATGATCCTGCGTCAAATTAGTGAATACGGCAGTTTTAAAGCGACAGCCATGCACACGCCCAAGATCCAGGGAGTGCGATGACACTTCCATCACACCGTACTCCGTACCCGCCTCCAGCATTTGCTGAAAATATCGTTGTAAATCATAGCAAAGCGGCGTTGTTAGCTTTGCTTCTTCTTTAAATCCAGGGTAGCGAATTTCAATTGTACCGATGACACCTGTTGGATGCTGATGATATGTTAATAAATGCTCAATTAAATTCGTTGTTGTTGTTTTACCGTTTGTTCCAGTAACACCGATAAGCTTTAGCTTTGAAGTTGGAGAGCCGTAAAAAAGATCCACCATAATCGATGCTGCTTTATCAGTGCTTGGCACTTGAACAAAAGTAATCCCCTCAATCGGTGCTTGCTCCACCTCAGTGACAATTACCTTTGCTCCTTGTTGAATTGCTTGTGGTATATAATTATGCCCATCGACATTGAAGCCTCTTGTACAAACAAACATATTGCCTTCTTGAACGATTCTCGAATCGTTTGTAATTCCTGTTACATTAATATCAAGTTCACCTTGAACTTTGGCAAACAAAAGCGGTTGAAGCAATTGTTGCAACTTCATATGCTCACTCCCTTAACGATCGACCTACCTTATTATACGTCAAAATATGGTGGAGTAACATCATATCCTGTATTTAAATCGGATTCAAGAGTGAGTCCAGCATATTACCAAGGCGTATAGAAATTCTGTGTATAATAAGCGTTATATACTCCTACACCAAGATGTGTATATCCTTCTTCTAACAAATTCTCCCGATGACCAAATGAATTTATCCAACCGTTCATCACATCAATATCATCTGTATATCCATAAGCGATGTTCTCTCCCGCCATACGGAAAGATATTCCTTGCTCCTCCATTCGCTCAAAAGGAGAACGATTATCTAAAGAGCTGTGCGCAAAGTAATCTTTCTCTTTCATATCTTTACTGTGGAGATATGCACTCTGTTGTGCTTGCTCGCTCCATTCAAGAACATTGCGACCATGCTTTTGACGATAAGCATTAGCAATATCGAAAATCCCTAACTCCATATCGCTGTAAACAGCAGCTGCATCTTTATTTTTAGAAGAGTACACGCTATATTTATCATCTAGTACAGAAATAGCATCAAGAAATTCCTTTTCTGTATGAGTATCAAAGTACAATATAATGCTGTAACCATCCTGATTCGTATAATAAGTATTTGAACGTTCTTGATTTTGGGCTTTTCCTGTAACACCAAGTCTTGTATTCACACCGATTTGATATTTACCGCCTTCATACACATTTAGTGAATTTGAATAAAATCCTACAACCTTATTGTCTGCAACTGCATATCGCAAATGCTTGCCATCAATATTGTACACGTACCAATCATACTGATAAAACGTACGAAGAACTCTGCTAGGATTGCCAAGCTGAGCTTCTAAATCTTTCACCGAAGTATTTAGCTTTATTCCATTTAGTGTCCATGAATAAATTGCTTTTGCTGTATCTGGTTTGCTAGCTTGTCCGCTTCCATCCACTAGCTTACCAGAACGAGTATCATAAACATAATGATAAGTTCGATAGATAAAAGTTAAAGCTTCCGCTCTTGTCAGAGAGTCAGAAGACTTGAATCCTTCAAAGGTATTAGCTGTCTTACCTGTCGCTAGTCCTTCGGATAACAAATAATTTACTGCTGTTTGAACAGAGGCTTGTTCCTGCTCTAAAGCATTGTAAATTAAAAGAGCTGCATCCCCTCTTGAAAATGGCACTAATGATGGATTGATAGCTTCAAATTGCCAACCATACTTTTTCGCAATTGCATAATATGGCTCATACCATGCACCCGTCGTTTTTTCCACTTGAAAATCATTAGGAAATGCACGAATAATTAATGCTATAAATTCAGCTTGATTAACCTTATCATTTGGTCGAAAACGATGATCTCCGTCTCCTTGAACAATTCCTTGATTAACTCCCCATTCAATCGTTGCCTTCGCCCAATGGTTATTCGGTACATCACTAAAATTCACTGTTGGAGAAGCTGCAACGAACATATTGAGCGTCAATGTAATAACTAGAATGATAGAAATAAAGAATGATAGGCCTGCTTTAATATGTCTCATAATAAACTCCTCCATACAAATAGTTTTCCATATTGTATCATAGGTAAATTTTTACGCAGTTTATCTTTTAATCAATCAACTACGTTAATTTGATCCATGAAGCAGTTAGCCAAATATAACATCTAGCTGACCGTAGCCAAATGTAGTGTTTCTGCCAATATGAAGTTTTCGCGCTGCATTTAGCCAAGGTGTAAATACAGATAAATCACCTTCAAAGGTCATAACCCCTAAAACGCCGCTCATATCCATCTTTTCTTCTCTACGATTAGAGTAACGTTGAATTTGTGCGACATATAAATCACTGGTTCGTTCATGAATAGCACTTGCTTTGTCAAGCAAAGCTGCAATACACTCTTCCTCAATATATCCTCCGTAACGCTCTACCAGCATATCTATTCGCTTCGTTATATTGCGAATAATCGTAACAAAATCAGGTTTTAATAGAAGCTCTCCACCGCGTCTAATTCTTAACGGCGTTAATAAATGAAGCGAGCAGCGCATACAATCAAACTGTGCAGCTTCTACTAATTTTTCAGAAATCGCATTATTAAGCACTAGCTTATTAGCTTGCCAAATTGGAGCATATCGTTCTCCCTGCAAAATGCTTTCCAATACGAATAGCTTTCTATTAGCTCCTAAGCCAAACTGTTTTGCACTTGCTAATGCAGCAACAACCTCTTGTACGTAATTAACTGCATTTCCAAGCAAAATAAGTTGAAAGCTTAAAATATCCCCCGCTTCATACATAACCCGGCTACGAGGCGGTTCAATAATATATGGATTTACAATGTCCTGTTTACCTCCGCCAAATTTACGATTTTCAAATAAGTATGAATATACTTGTGGCTTTGATGATAACGCCCAGCCAACAATCCCATGTAAAGTGGAACCTAAAAACGCTGGCAACTTGGCAGGCTCAACGCATTTGAGCTGAATAAGCAAAGGTAAATAGGTAAATGAAAATGGAGAATTGCTATTATTCACTGTCAATCTCCTCCAACCTTAAATATACACTTTTCTTTAAAGCAAGAAGTTCTCCAAAACAGCTTAAAACAAGCTGTCCCAATTCGGTTTCTCCGACATTATAGTAAAAAACTGCAACCAAGTTTTCTGATTGCAGTTTTAATTTTATAGTAGACTATCGCTTCTCCTTAACTTTTCTATAAGCTTTAAGTTAAAATTATCATATTAAAATATTCATGTCACTAATATATATATTAGAATCCGTCATTAAGTGCTTGGGTAATGTCCATTAAGCTTATAAACTTTGAGTATTGAAGTATGAATTTTGAACGCTTCCAAGCTTATATCGCTTGCATGAGCAAGTGGATCGTTTAAGTTCTTCATAACCTGTATATTGCCGCTTACCGTTGTCTTCGCTAGTACAGTCCCATTCTTACTAACTAAATAATCAGTAGCAATAGCGCTTTTCTTAATAATTGCGACTTGCTCATTCCCTTCATAAACATAATGCTCTTTGCTGATAGTGCCTGGTTTAACGTAACCTACCTTATGATGATCTTGATACAAATCTGATTGTCCTGAATTAACAGGGCTATTTTTTTGTGTAAGCTTTGTTTCTCCTCCATAGCTTAGATGTTGCGATCCATCTACACCATTTTTTACTTGATAGTTATTAATATCATTTGAAAAATCCATATAATCCATAAGTATCACTCCTTAAATTAATTTGTATGGGAATAGTCCAATTCGATTTGCCGTAATATGAGCTTTATACGCTCAAATGTATCTTTATTCTTGGATTTATCCTGCTCAATTTGCATCAATCTATTGTTGAAAATTGATATTGAACGATTATGCTGATTGATTCTATTAATTAGCTCGGTTTCAGTATGACCGGATACCTTTAATAAGCTATCAACTAAATCTTTTTCAAATGGCACTAGCGCTCTAATATATTGATGTGCATAATCACATGCCATTTCATTAAAGCTGTTTTGCACCAAATAGTTCCTGTATTGTTCAACCTGCAATGCTGAAGAATGGAAACGACTTTGTTGACCAAGTATTCTCCCTACATTATTTAGTGCAATATTAGGAATGTTAGGGTTATTGAGCACTCCAGATTTTATATACCTGGCAGTTATAAAATGCTGTTGTAAATCGTTCATTAATTCATCAACAACTATATTTTCACCAATCATAGGCTCAATTTCAGTTATTCCTTTGAGTGATTTTGCATAGTTTACAATTTCATCTTTTAACTCATTCATCCACGAAGATAAATGATGTTGAATGTGATTCCAGATGTAAGTAAATAAATCTTCAGGCATCCATTGATTAATTTGAACATGTAAATGCTGATGAACTAGTTTAAGATTACATTCGTGAGTGACTAAATTTGAAAACGGCAGCAAGCTATCATAACATAATTGCTCAACATCAAGTGATAGATTAGAGAGCATATTTTTAAATAGTTCAACTGCCTTATCAATAAGCTTCGATCGATACCTATACACTTCAACATATTGATCTCGGAGCTGTTCAAGAAGCGCTTGAGCTTGAGCAATTGTATTGGCTAGTTTATTTTCCTCTGCTGTCTTACTATTCTTATCAATACGGAGTACCTGATAGAGCTTTGGAAGAGCAGCTTTTATTTTTCGCTGATCGCTATTTAAACCCGCATTGCATAACGTTTCTATAGCCGTTTCGTTATAATCTTCATCATATGAGGAGGAGTATGGAAATATTTGCACGTCGCTGCGATAGTCTTTTTGCAGCTTTCTACGAATATCTTCGCATATTTCTTCAAGCTCATCTTCATCTAAGTAATCTGCTTTATTTAATATAAAGTGAATAGGTATTTTTGAATCAGCATTTGCCACGAGAAAATTCTCCTACTACTGTAAGCTTAAACGTTTCTTCCTCTAAATATTTTCTCGTGTCTTGAAGATGATCATTCACTTCTAAAACTTTTAATTGCTCTCCAATTGCAACTATTTCCTGTAAATGGGTTATAATTTTTGATTTATGGTTAATGCAATCATTAAATTCAAGATTACTTTTCATAAATTCCTCCAGATTGATTAACATTAATTAATAAAATTATATCAAAAATCTAGGTTTTTGATCGGAAAAATAATACAATATTTTGTATTA
Organism: Paenibacillus sp. plas6; assembly: GCF_057221655.1. Lineage (NCBI taxonomy): Bacteria > Bacillati > Bacillota > Bacilli > Caryophanales > Paenibacillaceae > Paenibacillus > Paenibacillus sp. plas6. Next base: position 1,400,285 of record NZ_CM170151.1, read on the forward strand.
TTTTGATTTTAGTATTTAAAGTTATTCGTGGTAAGCTAGTTCACTTCGTGCTAATACACAATATGACAATAAAAAAAGCTTTCAACTGTCATACGACAGCTGAAAGCCCTTATTTGCTGATTTTAAACTTTAGTTTAATGCTTAATTAATTCCATAAATTCTGCTCGCAGCGCTGCATCTTGCTTATACAAGCCGCGAGTAGCAGTAGTTATCGTTTTGCTGCCTGGTTTCTTAACACCGCGGGCACACATACATAAATGCTCACCCTCCACAACGACAATAACTCCTTGTGGCAACAATTCTTCTTCAAGAATATTAGCAATTTGTGTAGTGATACGCTCTTGAACCTGCAAGCGACGAGTTACTGCTTCAACTAAGCGAGCTAATTTGCTTAGACCTACGATTTTACCGCTAGGCAAGTAGCCAATATGCACCTTGCCGAAAAACGGCGCCATATGATGCTCGCACTGACTATAATACACAATATCTTTTACAATAACTAATTCTTCATGGTTCTCGTCAAATACGGTACCCAGCACCTCACGAGGATCAACATCATAGCCAGCAAATATTTCCTCATACATCCGTGTTACACGGGCTGGTGTTTCTAATAACCCCTCGCGTTCTACATCTTCACCGATTAATTTTAATATTTCCTTAATATGTGCTTCAATTTTCTCTCGGTTGCTGGAAACCAGCGAATTGACGTAATCCTTCTTACCCGCCATCTTTCCTCCCGCTCCCTTCTGAAAGCTTCATATGCGGCATGAAGCTTACCTCAAGCATCTAACGACGCTTAAAATAGGCAATCTAACTACTATAATTAGCCCTCAATATCTATTATTTACGAGGGAACTTTTGATTTTTCATCATTTTTTGTGCTTTTTGCATTTGTTTTGCATTTAGATTAAGTCCCATAGACTTCGCAACTTTTTGCATCGTTTCTGGGTTCATACTTTCAAGCTGCTTGCGCATTAATTCTGGATTGTTCTGCATATTTTCAAGCTGCTTGCGCAGATAATACACCCCGATAATAAATCCACCAATCAATCCAACAATTAGTGTTACAATTGGAATTACAATATTATACCACGCCATCGTTTCACCTTAACCTTTCGATACAATGTTTGCTTTGACATCCCTGTATAATACCATGAACAATAGCATTAGGCAATTGCAAAAATGCGTATAATCGCAGAATTCATTTCTGCTTCATGCTTTCCTTGCAACTGCCCGTTTGTAATTGCTGTCGCTTAGTTCAACGATTATTGTCTTGCTTGTCCACTGCTGCATGTTCACTTCCCTGAGAAGCTTGATCTGCTTGATCCATTTGCAATGCCAGCTTAATTTGCTGCAATGCTTCCTCATTCTGCTCATGCTCTAAAGCAGTCTGCAAGGCAGCTAACGCTTGTTCTGTACCAATTCTGCCAAGTGCCCATGCTGCAGTTCCGCGCAATACTTCACGCGGATCATTTTTTAACACATCAATAAGCTCTGGAACAGCCGTTTCATCCTTAAAGTTGCCTAGCGCAATAATTGCATTGCGCTGAATCGGCTTTTTCCCTCGCCATGATCCAGACATATGGCCATACTTCGCTTTAAATTCCTTATTGCTTATCTTTAACAAAGGAATAAGAAGCGGCTTAACTAGCTCTGGATCTGGTCGCATATCCTGATGATGATCCCAATTTTTTCCTCGGTTAATTGGGCATACAATTTGACAGGTATCACAGCCATATAAGCGATTACCGATTTTACGCATTTGCGTATCCGTCAGCATCGTTTTTGTTTGCGTTAAATATGAGACGCAGTTTTGCGCATTTAGCTCGCCAGGTCCAACAAGAGCACCAGTAGGACAGGCATCAATGCATTTTGTACATTCCCCGCACATATCAGTGATTGGCTCATCTGGCGGCAAAGGTAAATTCGTAATCATTTCCCCTAAATAAATCCATGTGCCTAGTTCAGGATGAATTATAAAGCTATTTTTGCCACTAAAGCCAATCCCTGCTCGCTCAGCGACTGCACGGTCAGATAACTCTCCTGTATCAACCATTATTTTAGCGCGCAGCTCAGGTTCTCGTTCACGCAGCCATTGCTCCAAACGAGTTAAGCGATCACGTAATACTACATGGTAGTCCGTCCCCCATGATGCTCTTGAAAAAATCCCTCGCCGCGCTCCCTCTACCGATTTAGGAGGATTCTCAAGCTTAGAAGAGTAAGCAACAGCAATCGAGATAATGCTTTTCGGCTGATCAAATAATAAAGCCGGGTCTGTTCGAAGATCTAAATCATCAACTGGCTCAAACCCTGACTCTCGGCCGAGCTCGCGGTGACGAATTAACCGCTCCTTTAACACAACAAAAGGATCAGGAGATGCTACCCCAATCGCATCAATCCCCAAATCCTTAGCTATCCATTTCATTTCTTGTTTTAGATTTTGCCAGCGTTCCATCATTTATAACCCTTTTATAGCTGCACGAGCTAATTCATCACAACGATTATTAAACTCGTTGTCACTATGTCCTTTTACTTTTACATAATTGACCTGATGCTTACTCATTAATCGCCAAAGCTCTTTCCATAAATCTTGATTTTCTACAGGTTCCTTTTTACTGTTTACCCAACCATTGCGCAACCAACCGTAAATCCAGCCTTTTTGAAAGCAATTTACGACATAAGCAGAATCGCTATACACAGTAACACGACATGGTTCCTTTAAAATTTCAAGCGCCTTAATAACCGCCATAATTTCCATGCGATTATTGGTCGTTGCTCGTTCTCCTCCACTAAGCTCTTTTCGATGCTTACCATAAAATAAAATCGCACCGTAGCCGCCTGGGCCAGGATTCCCTGAGCAAGCCCCGTCCGTATAAATCGTTACTTCCTTCACCAATAACGCACCTCTTAAAACCATTCAAAGTCGGATAACGGCCAAATGATACCGTCGATACGTCCAATAATCTCGTCCTCGTCAATTGGACCAAAGCTGCGGCTATCGTTGCTCATCATTAATTTGCGATTATCACCCATAACAAAATATTGTCCTTCAGGTACGATTAGATCAATAGACTCATTACCTTCAATAATTGAATCGGTGTATGATTCCTCTAATAACTCATCATTTAGATAAAGCGCACCATCCTTAATGACGATATGATCCCCGCCAATCCCAATTACACGCTTAACAAAGTATTTATTGTTAGGCTCCTCAGCTCGATGCGGGTTGTTTAGAACAACAATATCTCCTCGCTTTGGAGAACCGAGTAAATATACGATTTTATTAGAAAATAACCATTCCTTATCGTGCAATGTTGGCTCCATCGATCTGCCGCTTACAATAGCTGGTGAAAATAAAAATGCTTGAACTAAAAAAACGATAACGAATGATATGGCGATTGTTTTAATCCAATCCCATAGTTCAGCTAGCATGAATTTTACTCCTCCTTAATCCCTTCAACCCATTTATTATAATAATATTTCACAGGCTGTTCTTGAAATGGTGCCTCTCCCTGTTCAATTCGATGCAGCAGTTCGTGTAAACCCGCCTGTACCTTTTCTTCAACAATGTGGGAATAATTATAACGCTGCTTGTGCTGTTCATATTCATCCTCATCGACCACTAAACATCTTCCGTCTAACGTTAGCAAAACGTCAAGGTCATAGTCAATGTAGGTTACTGTACCATTCATATAATACGGAGGGGAAGCGATATTACAATAATAACGTATGCCGCCCTCTTCTATCAAAGCGACCACGTTATACCAGCAACCAGGAATAAAAAAGGAAACAGCAGGAACACGGCTTGTCCATTGCTTGCCATTCGCCTCTACAATTGGTGTCTGCTGATTGACAATAACAATCATGCCTTCTTGCTGATGAGGCTCTAACAGTTCGGCATGCGGAATAACCCAATTTTCTTGCCATACACGATGAACATGACCATCGTGTTTAAAGCTCTTGATCACACATGGTTCAAATCGATCCATTCCCCATGCCTCCCTTCGGTTTTCTTTCTATTATAACCTAATTGAGTAGGCGATGTCTCTTTTTTAACTTTTCGTTATGCGGGCATTGATTGCTAGCTTCATAATTTAGAGGGTTTAACGAATTCTTTTAGCGTGTACGATAAATCTCGCATCACTTACTTCATAAGTACACGTCACAAGCGTTAATAATTGATCTTCGACCGTTATCTCAACTCCAGTATTATACTGGGATGATTCCATTATTTTCTGTAAATACGCTTCATAATCAGCATCATCCTGAAACTCTAATTGAAAAGAATGATACTTTGTCGTATAAACATAAACAGAAAAAATCTGCCACTCGGTTGATTGCTCTAGTTCATCAAAACGAATAATCGGATGCTCCTTATAGTAATCCTCATCCTTATATTTCGATAGCATGCCAAACATACTGCCATCCTTCATATGATGACCATAGATAGCTGTATGACGATCCTCTGCCAAATTTAGGTTACGATAATCCATAAAAATTGCCCCGTGTGACGATTTTGAGTGCTCAATATTATGGGATAAATAGTAATCATTATCGCTATGTCGCACAACAGGATAATCGATATTCGTCCCTGCAATACTAATCCAGCCCACAATTTCCGAATTAATTTCTTGTAAGCTCGTAAAACGCTGACGATAAAGCTGTTCTAGCTTAGCTGACCATAGCTCGTCATCGGCGATATCATCTTTAGTATCATTAGCATAAAGTGAAATGGACGCAACATATTGCTGCTTTAAGCGTTCATTAATTCTCTTACTGGTGTACCCATCAACTACATACACTGCAATATTGATACCGCTATAAACAAGTACAGCAATTAATAGCACAAGTACAATATACCTGATTGATTTCAGAACTTTACACCTCCGATTCATTTGCAAGAGATGCATACCGTTGACATTAATAAAATTAACTGCTTTGCTAATTAAGAATGCGCACATCAATAGATAGATGTGCGCACTCTCTTTCTTAAATTTTTGCTATTCACTTAGCAACTAACATCATTCATTATTGCTTATACATCTTACGTCTGCCGTTCAATAACAGAACTATGATTAGTAGAGTACTTCCAATGAACAAGCCAATCATTAAGTTAATTGAGTCGCCTGTTTTAGGCAAATCATTTGACTTATTTGGACTAGCGTTAGAAGATGAGGTTTCTGCTTGTTCTTGCAATTGAGATAACATATTTTTCACTGTGTCAACATCAATTAATTCATCAACGACTTTCTTTTCTTCTGGTGATAATTTTTCATATTTCTCAACAAAATTTTCTAGTTTCTTAAGGGTCTGCTCTTGTTTTTCTTGATCTTTCTTAATATTTTCAATCACCTTGTGAACATCGATGATGTCATACTTCGTTTCAGCCGCATTATCTTTTGTAGTTGTATCTTGTACTCCTGGTAGTGAAGGAATCAATTTAATAATATCCTCTAACTCAGACGAATTTGGAGACGGTTCTGGTGTCGCACTCGGTTCAATCTCAGGCAGTTCACTCGGTTCTGGTGTTACTGGTGTTGTACTTGGTGTTGGCTCTGGTGTTGCACTTGGTTCTGGTTCTAGTGTTGGACTTGGTGTTGGCTCTAGTGTTGCACTTGGTTCTGGTTCAACATACGAACTTGGCTGGATAAGTGCACTACAGTTATTATTCACAGAGATGATACCTAGAAAAGTATTTCCAGCAAACACATAATAATTACCCGGCTCAATTGTATATGGAATAACTAGTTTACCTTGAGTATCAGTCACACCTGTTGCAACAACAATACCATCTGAACCTTTATCAGTTTTAATACTAATTTCAAGGCCTGCACGTGGACTAGAATATGAATTTCTTACTGTTAATGTAAATGCTGGACAAGCATTTTGAACTACTTTAATCTCATCATTACATTTGCCTTCCTCATACGATACGGTAATCGCGCCTAATTTTTGATCGTAGTTATTGAATACTTCATAAGTTGAACCTTCAACTAGTTCAGTTAATAAAATCTTTCCATCTGCATTTGTTACCGTATCTGCAACAACAGTACCATTTGCTGTTTTAATAATCACTCTCACGCCAGCTCCAACGTTTCCTAGTCCATCCGCTGGAGTGATGGTAAGTGTATACACATTGCATAAACGTGGTGTGTAAATTGATCCTGTACAATCTTGCTCTGCATTTACAATTAACTTACCATACAGTTCTTCATTATCTATAAATACTCGATAAGTATCATTCGGAATAGCTGTCAGTGTCAACGTAGTTGTGCCAATGCCATTAATCGTGCCAGCCGTAAATTCTGAACCATTCGTTGTTGATACTAGCTTTACAAGCTTACCAAGATCATCTTCTGATACATCATGGATTGTTAAAGTGAACGTTGGACAGCCCGCTACGTAGTCAATGGTTACTTGGCAATCATTATCTACAACAATGGTTTCTGTAACTAGCTTGCCATCAACATATACGCTGTAGTTGCCTGCTTCTAGCTTCGCTGCTGTTACTTTTCCTGTTGCATCTAAGTTGCCTAGTACGATGTCTGCGCCAGTGCCATCTTTCTTAACTACTACTTCTTTTCCTACTAAATCATTTGGCACATTGTTGATTGTTAAAGTGAACGTTGGACAGCCCGCTACGTAGTCAATGGTTACTTGACAATCATTATCTACAACAATGGTTTCTGTAATTAACTTGCCATCAACATATACGCTGTAGTTGCCTGCTTCTAGCTTCGTCGCTGTTACTTTTCCTGCTGCATCTAAGTTGCCTAGTACGATGTCTGCGCCAGTTCCGTCTTTCTTAACTACTACTTCTTTTCCTACTAAATCATTTGGCACATTGTTGATTGTTAAAGTGAATGTTGGACAGCCCGCTACGTAGTCAATGGTTACTTGACAATCATTATCTACAACAATGGTTTCTGTAATTAACTTGCCATCAACATATACGCTGTAGTTGCCTGCTTCTAGCTTCGTCGCTGTTACTTTTCCTGTTGCATCTAAGTTGCCTAGTACGATGTCTGCGCCAGTTCCGTCTTTCTTAACTACTACTTGTTTTCCGACTAGCTCATTTGGCACATTGTTGATTGTTAAAGTAAATGTTGGACAGCCCGCTACATACTCTATTGTCGCTTGGCAATCATTGTCTACAACAATAGTTTCTGTAACTAGCTTGCCATCAACATATACGCTGTAGTTGCCTGCTTCTAGCTTCGCTGCTGTTACTTTTCCTGTTGCATCTAAGTTGCCTAGTACGATGTCTGCGCCAGTGCCATCTTTCTTAACTACTACTTCTTTTCCTACTAAATCATTTGGCACATTGTTGATTGTTAAAGTGAACGTTGGACAGCCCGCTACGTAGTCAATGGTTACTTGACAATCATTATCTACAACAATGGTTTCTGTAATTAACTTGCCATCAACATATACGCTGTAGTTGCCTGCTTCTAGCTTCGTCGCTGTTACTTTTCCTGCTGCATCTAAGTTGCCTAGTACGATGTCTGCGCCAGTTCCGTCTTTCTTAACTACTACTTCTTTTCCTACTAAATCATTTGGCACATTGTTGATTGTTAAAGTGAATGTTGGACAGCCCGCTACGTAGTCAATGGTTACTTGACAATCATTATCTACAACAATGGTTTCTGTAACTAGCTTGCCATCGACATATACGCTATAAGTTCCTGACGCTAGCTTACTAGTAGACAGCTTTCCAGTACCGTCTAAATTGCCTAAATTAATTTCTGAAGTCGACCCATTTAATTTAACTGTAACTAAACCAGACAATAGCTCGTTTGGCAGGCCATTAATTGTTAAAGTAAAGGCTGGGCAACCTGCTACAAATTGAAGCGTAGCACTACAATTTTCATCTATAGTGATAGTTTCAGTAATTAATTTTCCATCGAGGTATACAAAATAAGTACCTCCTGTTAATGGTGAAGCTAATGTAACTTTACCGTTAGCATTAAGTGTGCCGACACTAATATCTGTGCCTGTTCCATCTTTTCTTAACGTAACTTGCTTGCCTTCTAAGCTCTCAGAGCTGTTTATCGTCAATACAAATGTCGGACAGGCTAGCTGCACTTCATCCTCACAATCTGTACCTGTGTATTGCACAGTGACAGTTGCTGAAATGTTACCGCCTTTAACGATGTAGGTGCCAGGGGCAACCGCTGTTCCAGTACCACTAGTACCTGGACGAATAATATCTGTAATTTCTCCAGACGCATTAGTCGTGCCGCTATACACAACATTACCTTGATTATCTTCTAAAGTAATATTTTTACCTGCTGCAAGATTACCGTCTAAGTCATAAACTGTCAGCTTAAAGGTTGCACAAGCATTAGCTGGATCAAAGTCTGCTTGGTTCACTAACTCAATAAGCAGATCACCATTTTCGTTTAGGCTAGTATCTTTCGTTTCATCTAGCTTAATTTCATAGTCTGGCATCAAATAATAACCTGTTGGAGCAGCCTTCTCTTTAATATAGTACTTCGCATAGTTGATATCAGAGAAAACTATAATTCCATCAGCATCTGTAGTTCCAGTAGCGATCACATAATCTGTACCGCGTACACGTTTCACAAGATCAAATTCTACTCCAGCTAGCGGCTTCTTCTCGCCTGTTAGTGAATGATAGCCGAATTTTTGGAAGCTTAGACTGCCTTTTGTCAATCTAAAATCTGCATCCGAAGAACTAAATGCGAAGTAATCATTATAATTCAATTCAGTTTCCTGATTTTCAGCTGTTGCATAGCTGAATTCTATTGCAGCCTCATTACTGAATGCTTCTCCTTGAGCTCCGAGTACAAGCGTTTTATATCGAATTTGATAGGCTTCTTTATTTAATGGACCAAAATCAATAATAAAGCCTCCATTAGCTGTAAACGTTACATCAAAGCCTAAATTAACAGGATTATTCCATGAACCATAAGATAATGTACCATTATAAACTACATTAATCTTTCTAACTTCTAATGAATCCTGAAGCAACATCAAATTAGCTGATGGCGTATCTGTAACTTTCGTTTCTCCTAACGTCGAAAATGAACGATTGACATTAATAGACCATGTTAATAACTCATCATTAGAAGGACTCGTATTACCTGTTACTGTTTTTTCAATTAGTTCGTTGCCATGCTCCACGGTTACTGATGCTGGCGGAAGTTCGAAAACTTTAGGATTTCCACCACCATACGTTGTAAATTTAGCAGTGTTTGTATATGGTTTATTTTTCTCAGACTTATCGGTGTACTCAATCCCGATAATATGGTTAGAATCCATCGTTTGGTACTTGACAATATATACCTTATTGTTATCTGAACCTAAATTAGAATCAAATGTTAACGTAAAGCTCTTCTTATCTGCTGCAACATTAAGGATATATTTACTTGCTGGTAAAATAGCCTCCTCAGTACCAGAGTCATCATCTGCATGATTGTTAGTTAAAATAAATTCCTTAACAACTAGTGAGCCATCGACGAACTCATGTCCCTCACCAATTGTATCTTCCAACACTGCACTATTAATATCTTGCTTGTTAATGTTGACTTTAATATCCCAGTTAAATCGTTGAGTTACATAATCAAATGTACCTTGCTTACGTCCATTATTAACTGAATTGTCTGCAGGTTTGTAGTTTGCTTTTTTCGTAATTGAATAGCTTCTATCTGTCGTCCATTCTGCTGTTACTGTATTGCCATAACCTTGAGTATAGACAGAACCATCAGGCTTGATAGCATATTTAGTCTTGTACGTAATCGTTGCTGTTTTTCCCTTTTCAATTGTACCGCCTGTAATTTTGAAGCCATTTGCTTCAAGACTAACCGTTCCACCTATTATATTTATAATTGTAATGTCATTGATATCAATGACATTATCCTCATTAGCATCTACTAAAGCATGTGGACCAGTATATGAATCTGCCGAAAAGACATCTGTAATATCTAAACCTGTAATATCTTTACCATAAATCGAATCGTTATCTGCCTTAATCGTAATTGTCCATGTAATTTCCTTTGTATTCGTATTTACATAACGATTCTTGCTTAATATCCCCTCTGACAGCGAATGCGGAGCCTTAGATGTTTTGTTGCTGCCACTGGTCACAGTATTTTCTACAGTCGCACTGTTCCCCACGTAGAAGTCATATGAATAATAAGAATCATACGTAATCCGATATGCTTTTGTAATCGCTGAATTAAAGGTTAATGTAAAGCTACTGTCGAGCGTGTTAGATGATGAAATGCTATAGCCGCTAGTAATTAGAGTTCCAGAACCAGTTGCATTTCCTGTTTCATCTACGTCTACCTCGTATACTTTAATTGAGCTAGTATCAATAAGATGGCCTGCTGTTATACTATCTTGAAGTTTGGCTTCGTTATCAGGTATTAATGCTTGGTTATAGTTATAACGAATTTCCCACGACTTCTTGTAATTATTTCCTGATACTAACGATTTCTCTAATGCTACTCCATAAGTAGTAGAAGCAGATGCTTGATCTGTTGCTGAATAAGATGGATCTGTTAATGCAAAGCTGTTGGTAAAGGTTTTAGTCCCCTCTTGCTCATCTTGACTAAGGTTAACCTTTGTTTGGTAAGTAATTTTATATGCGTACCTTCCATTCAATACAACACTATTGAAATTCCCGTTTTCTAAATAGGTTGCATCAATCAATGTATTCGAACCGTCTAAACCAACTTCATACTGCTCGATGTTTACTGAATTTGGAACAAGCTCATGACCTGCACCTGGTGAATCAGTTATCGTTGCTCCTTGTAAGTTCTTAGCTGCTTTATTGACCCAAACTTCCCAATCAATAATGCGATCACCATTGTTAATCGTTACACCTTTAGATTGTTTTGTTACCATTTTTTCGTTGCTTGATGCAGGAAGAAACGTTAATTTGACGGTTTCAGATCCGCCACCTGCTTTTGGAATATCGAGGTTTTGCTCTAGGCTATTTCCTTGAAGTTGAAATCCTGATACGAAGTTCATTTCAAATTCAACTTGGCTAGCACCAGCAATATCTATGGAAGGATCTTCGCTTAGACTAACTGTTACCAAATTTCCGTTCGTACTCCACTCAAAGGCAGGTGAAGTTGGAGTAGCTGGTTTATTACCATTAAAGTTGTTATCATAATCAATTAGTGAGGCAGGTAATACGTATTGAAAATAATCTCCTGCTTTTACGTCTTCTGGCAAATCAATCGTAAATACAAATTTCCCTTGAGCAATCTGGTTTTGAGGCAGCTCAGCTGTAAATTCAGGAGGTGCCACTGGTTCGCCATTAATCGTAAGCGTAAACTCAGTTAACTCTACTCCAGGAATTTCTACTCCTGCTGCAAGGATATTCAAAGGTATAATAAGATCATCATCATTCTCTGATGAAGTTGCTTCTCCATCCTCTCCTTCAACTGGATCTTGGTTTTCACCTTCGTCTCCACCCTCATCTAATGGCGGAGCTTGGTTTTCACCTTCATCTCCTTCCTCATTTTCTGGCGGAGCTTGATTTTCACCTTCATCTCCATCCTCATCTAATGGCGGAGCTTGATTTTCACCTTCATCTCCACCCGCATTCTCTGGTGGTGTCACAAATTCGCTCTCGTTTCCACTATCGTCTGCACCATTGCCTTCCTCAGACGATACAGGAGGTAAAAGATCATCTGGTTCTGCAAAAATAGTTAGTGGACTAAATAAAACTTGAAAAACCAGTAGTAGAGCCATAATAGCAAAACTTGCTTTTCTCATTTTTTTGATTTTCTCTCCTTTTTCTATTTTTTTCGATAATTATTCAATTATCTTCAAATTAGAATATCCCACAAAAGTATAAGAATGTGACCTAAACAATTTCTGAACATCAAATGTACACTTTTATTGAAAACGCTTGAAAATAAAAAAAGCTCCTGATCGGTTTAAAGATCAGCAAGCTAGCTATCAATTGTTACGTAAGTTATTTTGTTAAGAAATTCGAAAAATTAGCTGTTGAATAACTGAAAAAATTGGGGGTTGTTATATCTTTATGAAAATTAAATTTTTATGTCTATTTTAATTGTTATAAGAGACTTTGAGTTGTGATAGGATGGGGCAATTTTCACGCTCCCATGGAGTGCGACTGCATTACAAGCAGATAAACCGTTTGGTGACACAGATTTCAATCCACGCACTCACATGGAGTGCGACGATTCGCAATCCAACGTTAATCCCCATTACAAAAAGATTTCAATCCACGCACTCACATGGAGTGCGACATCTCAAAAATTTTTTCCCAGAGTCGCACTATTGATTTCAATCCACGCACTCACATGGAGTGCGACCCACCATTACCACCTGTACCGCCTTCTGACGGTTTATTTCAATCCACGCACTCACATGGAGTGCGACCCACCATTACCACCTGTACCGCCTTCTGACGGTTTATTTCAATCCACGCACTCACATGGAGTGCGACCACAGTGTACATAACTGGTATGACGACGATGACAAATTTCAATCCACGCACTCACATGGAGTGCGACGCTAACTAGCCATATATTTTTTAACTATTAAACCATTTCAATCCACGCACTCACATGGAGTGCGACGATGAGCAAGGGTCATCATCTCTAAAAATTTTGTATTTCAATCCACGCACTCACATGGAGTGCGACGATCTCAGCCTCTAGCTCTGCAGCTAGGTACTTCTATTTCAATCCACGCACTCACATGGAGTGCGACCAACACGGCGAGAGTATTGCCGATACGTATGCTATTTCAATCCACGCACTCACATGGAGTGCGACTGACAGCGTAGAGGCTTACTTTGATGCGGTAAATGCGATTTCAATCCACGCACTCACATGGAGTGCGACTCGAAAGAGTGTCTGAGTATCAGGACATAAAAGCTATTTCAATCCACGCACTCACATGGAGTGCGACATTTGGACAAGCATATAACATCACAACTAATTAGAATTTCAATCCACGCACTCACATGGAGTGCGACAACTTGCCAAAAATGCGGATATACGTACCTACCGCAAATTTCAATCCACGCACTCACATGGAGTGCGACCGTGGCTAACGGTTACTGGCGCATATTTATCGAGATTTCAATCCACGCACTCACATGGAGTGCGACCTTGCATTAATCAAGAGTCGTATTATAACTTTTATTTCAATCCACGCACTCACATGGAGTGCGACATTACGATTAATAACTTCTTCAACTACAATCCTCCTATTTCAATCCACGCACTCACATGGAGTGCGACAGCCCGCATATTTCACCTTTGCGTAGCAAGCTTTTGCAAACGCTTAAGTGCGGATCGATTTAAATTTACCATAATTATACCAAAAAATCACGTGAAAAATCGCAAAAACCCTTATTTTATGCGGGGTGCGGATCTCCTAGGGATTTTATGTGAGCTTCCGATCCGCACCAAACCATGCTAAGCCAGCCTTACAGCTCAACAATTGCTTTAATCACTTTTGACTGAGGCTTCAGCCACTCTGTAAACTGTTCAACCATTCCCTCTAAACTGCTGCGATGGGTAATATAGCGGTTTGCATCAATATAACCATTCTCCATCGCCTGCAAGACCGTAGTAAAATCTTGCCGAGTAGCATTTCGACTTCCCATTAATGTTAGCTCTTTACGGTGAAAGTCAGGATCGTGGAAAACAATATCTCCTTTAAACAAGCCAACATACACTAACGTTCCTCCATGAGCAGTATAACGGAATGCATCCATCATCGATTGCGCGTTTCCTGTTGCATCGAATACGACATCTGGAAACTGACCATTCGTTAGCTCAGAGATCTGTTGCTCGGGCTGTTCCATAGCATTCACAAGCTGCTTGGCACCAGCCCAAGATGCTGCAAATTTCAAACGTTCCTCATTCATATCCATCGCAATAGCGCTTGCTCCCATACTATGAATTAATGCCATAATCCCTAACCCAATAGGACCCGCTCCAATAACGAGTGCAGTTTGCCCCTGCTTTAAGCCCGAACGAGCAATCGCATGTGCTCCGATTGCTAACGGTTCTAGCAGTACCGCTTGATCAAGCGTTAATTGATTGCAGGAAATAAGATGAGTAATCGGGATAGCAACCCGCTCTCTCATTCCGCCGTCAATATGTACACCAAAAACTTGCATGCTTTGACAGCAATTGCTTTTCCCCTGCAAACACGCCTTACAATGACCACAATGAAAATAAGGAATAATGCTGACTTGATCTCCAATTTTAAAGCCCTGATCATTGTCAGCGATGTCTACAATTACTCCCGCCAGTTCATGACCGAGTATACGCGGATACGTAAAATAAGGCTGCTTTCCTGCAAAGGCATGATAATCTGTTCCACATATCCCAATGCGGCGAATTTCTACGATAGCAAAACCATCTTGCAGAAGGGGCTCCGCTAGCGAATCAACATAGTTCAGTTTTCCAACTTGCTCACAGAGAATCCCTTTCATTATTGCTCTCTCCTTTGGTCAGGTGCCGACTCTGCTTCTTGTTTGGCAAGCCCTTCGTTATATTCAGGTCGTCCGCTTGCCCAAGTAACATTAGCAATCGGCTCTAAGATTTTTAATACTTCAGCTAGTAGCTGTTCATTTAGTTCCTCCTCCACCCAGCGGACATTATTTGCTATATTAAGCGGATTAGCCGTGCTTACTAATGTAGTTGGAATCGCTGGATTAGCGGTAGAGTATTGAACGGCTAGCTTAGCAATATCATAGCCTTGAGCTGCACAAAAGTCCGCTGCTTGCTTACATATTGCCTTTACCTGCTCGTCTGCAGGATGCCAGTCTGGAGCAGAACGTGTGCTTAATAACCCCATTGAAAGCGGAGAGGCATTAATTAAGCCGATTTTAGACTGCTCTAATAAAGGCAATAAACGTAAAAGCGAGCTGTCATTTAAAGAATAATGACAGTAGGATAAAATACAATCTACCTCGATTTGCGGTAACAGCTTTTCAAACATCTGTAACGGCAAGCCGCTAATTCCGCAATATCGGATTTTTCCTTGCTGCTTTAATTGATGTAATGCAGGTATCGCCTCATGCACGATAATATCTGCCGAAACAAACTCCACATCATGCAGAAAAAGAATATCAACATAATCGGTATTTAATCGCATTAAACTTTCATCGATACTAGCAAAAATTCGTGAGGCAGAAAAATCAAAGCTGTTCTCTCCATACCGACCTGCCTTGGTCGATAAATAGTACTTGCTTCGGTCCAATCCCTTCAAGCTTTTGCCTAGCACAGTCTCGGCTTTCGTTAAACCATAATAGGGAGCAACATCGATATAATTAATTCCAAGATCAAGTGCAGTATGGACAGTTTTAATGCTTTCCTGATCATCAGTATCGCGAAAAACAGAACCTAGCGATGATGCTCCAAAGCTTAATGCGGAGACGGTTAGATCGGTATTTCCCAGTTTTCGATATTGCATGTTCATTCTCCTCACGTTCTAAAATGACAGCTTATAAAATGCTGCGGCATTTAAGCCAAAAAGTCTTGCCTTCTCCTCTAGCCCCCATGTTTTAGGCATTGCACGTTCAACAATTTCTATCACTTGATCGTAGCTGGCTGCCAGCAAGCATACAGGCCAATCGCTGCCGTACATCACTCTTTTATCGCCAAAGCATGCTAACACATGCTCGATATATGGAATAAACTGTTCGTTGCTCCAGCTTTGATGATCCGCTTCGGTCACCATGCCAGATAACTTACAAAATACATTCTCGTATTGGGCGATCTGACTGATTTGCTCCGCCCACGGCTGAAATTCTCCACTAGCAATGTTTGGCTTGCCAATATGATCAATAACTGCTCTCATCTTCGGGAAATGTTCTAGTAACGCCAGTACAGTATCTAGCTGACTAGCAACAACAAGTAAATCTAGCGGAAGATCACGCTCAACATAATAGGCAATTCTATGTAAAACCTTTTCTTCAAGCAGCTTACTGCAATCCTCCATATCCTGCAGCATGATTCTTAAGCCAACAAGTTTTTTATATTGACTAAGCTCAGCAAATTGCTGCTTATAATCACTTGCAAAGAAATCAATCCAGCCTACCACTCCCAAAATATTAGGAGTTTTGTCGGCAAGTTCAAGTATAAACTTACTTTCAGCTACTGTAGGAGCTGCTTGTACTAGAATCGTTCCATCTAACTGATGCTTTTGCAAATATGACTGTAAATCATCTGGATAAAAGTCGCGATATAACGTTGGAATTTGTGGGGTTATCCATCCATAATCGCCACGATTAATTGCCCAATAATGTTGATGTGCATCAATTCTCATGACAATCCTCCTTAATTAAAATTAAGCTTGCTACAACAAATCGAAACAAGTAAGTTAATCATTTTCTATATTCTATACTACAAATTTTGATAGTGTAAAGGCTTTATATTGCATATTTATAACGAAATTTGATATTATAGAACAAACCTTTATTTATAGAAAGGTGGTAGACAATTGAAGCCGATACGCAAGTCCTTTCATCATCAATTGCTTTTTCCTTTCGAGCTTGTTTATCGAGCTGTTAAAAAGCAAAATAATGAACTTCCAGAGCATTTTCATGATCACTACGAACTTGTTTATATTCATGAAGGCAAAGGGGTAATTTTTATCGATCATATGTGGTATGAGAAGCAAAAAGGAGATTTCTTTCTAATACCAGGCAACACCATTCATCATTCCTTACCAGACGATGAGCAGCCTATCGTTTCCTCAGCAATCTTTTTTGCACCATATCTAGTGAACAGCACGCCAAGCGAGGCAGGCTATTCATCGCTTGCTTGCTTTGAGAGTGCCAAGCAGAAAAAGCAATATAAGCTTGAGCTAACCAAGGAGCAACAAGCTATGCTTGAAGAAACTTTGTCCAAGATGAATGAGGAATGGAGCAACCGCTCCACTGGCTACCAAACTGCACTTTGGCTTGAACTGTGTCAGCTATTGTTAAAGCTTAATCGCCTAACGAGCTCAAGCTCATTTAAGCTGGCAGCAGGCTCACATCATATTCCTTCCTGGATGCTTACCGCATTACGAACGATTGACCAGCATCCAGAACAAGAGCTAAGTTTAGAGCTGCTCGCTAAGCAGGCATCTGTATCGACTTCACATTTTTCGCGAGTATTTCGCCAGCTTACAACAATGAATGTTACGAACTACGTTAATGCAAAACGAATTGTAAAAGCGAAAGAGCTATTATTAACAACAGAATTAAATATCGATACTATTGCAGAGCAATGCGGCTTTCAAACCGCAACCCATTTTTACCGTGTATTTAAGCAAATTACTGGAGTAACGCCAAGACAATATGTAAATGACTCCCTTGCTAAAACATAAGTAGTCCAAGATCATCCCGATGATATAAATGGATATCCAATCTATTATGATGTGAAAGGAAGGATCTTATGAAGCTTGTTTATCATTCTCCCGCAAATTTTTGGACGGAGGCATTACCTGTAGGTAACGGTAAACTAGGAGCTATGATTTTCGGGGGAGTAGAAAAAGAGTTGCTGCAATTAAATGAGGATACATTATGGTCAGGTTATCCAAAGGATGGCAGTAATCTGAACGCTTCCGCTGCTATCCCAAAAGTGAGAGCTGCCATTGAACGAGGAGATTACGCACAGGCTGATGAGTTAACCAAGCAGATGTTTGGACCGTACACGCAATCCTATTTACCTCTAGGCGATCTAAGCCTTACGATGGAGCACGGAGATTGTTACCACCAATATAAACGCGAGCTTGATTTGCAAAACAGCTTGGCAAAAGTGGAATATTGCGTAGGAACAACGGTTTATAGCCGTGAAGTATTTGCTTCCTATCCCCATCGAGTAATTGTCGTTACCCTTAAAGCTAGCGATGTCGGTGCACTTAATTTTCATTTACAGTTACATAGCACGTTGCGTCATCAGACGTTAATTGAGAAGCAAGATCTCATGATATTTGGTCAAGCGCCAGAGCAAGTTTGGCCAAGTTATTGCAATGTCACCAATCCAGTTCAATATGGAGAAGAGGATAATGCAAAGTCACTTCGTTTCCATGGCAGAATACGTGTCGCTCACCATGATGGAAAACTTATAGCTAAAAATAATGGTATTCATGTATCAGGGGCAACCAGTGCAACCCTATATATTAGTGCCGCTACAAATTTTAATGAACAGAAAATTAATATAGATTATGATGTTGATCCTGCTTTAGCTTCAAAGCGCACTTTAGATGCATTAGCGGAAATTAGCTTGGAAGAATTAAAGTCGGCTCATATTACCGATTATCAAGCATTATTTAATCGGGTAGAACTGAAGCTAGGAGAAAGCCTCGCACCAGCAGAGTTGTCTACCGATCAAAGAATAGCCCAGTATCGAGCTAGCGATCCTGGTTTAGTAGAGCTGCTCTTTCAGTATGGTCGCTACCTGATGATTTCTAGCTCTCGACCTGGTACTCGCCCTGCTAATTTGCAAGGAATATGGAACAATTTAACTCGTGCGCCTTGGAGCAGCAATTATACTTTAAATATTAATGCGCAAATGAACTATTGGCCTGCAGAAGTGGCTAATTTAGCAGAATGTCATGAACCGTTATTGCAGTTTATCGACGCACTTGCCAAAAATGGATCGAGAACAGCTCGTAATAACTATGGGATGAATGGCTGGGTAGCACACCATAATTCCGATCTATGGGCGCAATCTGAACCGGTAGGTAATTTCGGAGAAGGCGATCCTGTATGGGCATTTTGGCCGTTCGGCGGTGTATGGCTTGCTCAACACTTATGGGAGCACTATGCTTTTAACTTAGATAATCAATATTTGCGAGAAACAGCTTATCCGTTAATGCGCGGTGCGGCAGAGTTTATTTTAGACTGGCTATATTGTGATGAAAACGGCAAATTGCAGACTGCACCATCAACTTCACCAGAACATAAATTTAGAATTAACGGTCAATTATATGCTGTTAGCCGTTCTACTACAGCGGACTTAACGATGATTTGGGATCTGCTGTCAAATTGCATAGAGGCATCGCAAATTTTAAATATTGATGAGAATTTCCGGCAAAAGTTAAAGGATACGCTTAATGCTTTGCAGCCGCTGCAAATTGGCAAGCATGGACAATTGCAGGAATGGTCGGTCGATTTTGAGGATGAAGATATTCATCATCGTCATGTGTCCCACCTGTTTGGCGTATATCCAGGCAAACAATTAACCGAGTCTAAGGAGCAAGCACTATTTAACGCTGCTAAAACATCATTAGAAATTCGCGGCGATGGTGGCACAGGTTGGAGTCTCGGCTGGAAGGTTGCGCTATGGGCTCGATTTAAAGATGGAAATCGCGCGCATAAATTATTAAACAATGTATTAAATCTAGTACCGAGCAACAGTTCATACAATAACAGCGGCGGAGTTTATGCAAACTTGCTTGGCGCACATCCACCATTCCAAATTGACGGGAATTTCTCAGCAACAGCAGGAATTGCCGAGTTGCTGCTGCAATCTCACGAACAGGAATTGCATCTTCTACCGGCATTGCCTGACGCTTGGGCAACAGGAAGCGTGAAAGGCTTACGAGCACGGGGCGGTTATGAGGTCAATATGACTTGGCGTGAAGGCAAACTGCAAGAAGCAATCATTTCTGCTACTCATACTGGCAATTGTACATTACGAATTGCTGCTAAGGACATTTCCGTACTGCAAAATGGTAAGTCTATAGCCGTTACTACGCTGCATAACGGTCAGTTCTCGTTTACTGCAGAAGCTGGTGCAAGCTATACGATACTTGTGCAATAGTAACAAATAAGGGCAGGCGCTAACTTTAAAATGTACCCTCTGTAAAGGACAATTATTAAAAGGTTAGACGACTTGTTCTAGCTGCTGTCTGTATTTTGCAGGCGGCAGCTTTTTTAAATTCCACTGACCACGATAGTAATTGTAATAGATCATATAGTCCTTAATTTCTTGTTTAACCTCGTCTAACGTTTCACAATGACTAATCCTTGTTTCATCTTTGAGATGTCCAAAGAAGGATTCTTGTGGGGCATTATCCCAACAATTCCCTCTACGTGACATCGATTGACCTAACTTCATTTTCTTTACCAACTTTTGAAATTTAGGATGCGTATAGTGCATACCTTGATCGGAATGAATAAAAGCATCTTTGGTTAAATGACGATGTTTTAACTTCAGTTTTTGGAGCGTGTTGATTGCAATATCTAAAGTGATTTTATCGGATACTTCATAGGCTAAAATTTCATTTGTTACAGCATCTTTTATGGTAGACAAATAGGCACGTTTTCCGTATTTGTACGTTAAATAGGTAATGTCCGTTAATAATACTTTTCCTGCTACCCCTTGCTTAAAATGACGTTGTAGCAGGTTTGGACATGTTCGATGTTCCTTTGTTGCTTTCGCCATTCTTCGATATGGATTAGCCTTTCGAATCGGACATATGATTGAAAATTTTTTCATAATACGACGAATTCGTTTTAAGTTAAATATAATCTGATATTGATTTTCTAACGTCATTTTAATTTGACGTGCCCCTTTGTTTCGATTGCGGAAACGATAGGCTTTTAGAATGATCGCTTTCAATTTCATATCGGCTTCCTCACGTTTTCTCCGATTGCGTACTGCCTCTTCTTTGAAATAACCATAATAACCTGAACGTGATACGCCTGTGAGTTTACAAAGATAGCTAGCAAGTCGTTTTAATTGATATTTCTCAATAATCTGATGAATGAGTTGAAATTTTTGACTGGTACTTAATAGGATTTCTTTTTCATCATCTGCCTTTCTAGTTGATCGAGCTTTTTTAATAGTTCATTCTCTGCTTGTACTAATTTCATCTTCGCCTCTAAACGTGCATATTTCTCTTCGATGCTTAACTCACGCTCTAATGGACGACCAGAACTATATTTACGTGTATCCTCTAATCCTGCTACTCCGTTATCCTTATAAGCTGCACGCCAACGACTAGAGGCCTTCCAGATACGTGTCATCCCTAACACTTCTGCATCAAACCCAGCTTCTTCAAAAATTTGAGAGGGGAGTTTCCCTTGCTCATACTCGTGAATAAATAACTGCTTAAATGCGTCCGTATACGTAATTGCTTTTTCGCTAACTCTTTTTACATAAGGATTTTGTCTTAATTGTTCCTGTTGTTTTCTTGTAAATAATTGTTTGCTCATATTCATCGGCTCCGATTGTTGTTTTGTTCATTATAATCAAAAAAAGACCCAATAAGATAACCTTTTTCAAGTGTCCATCTTATTGGGTACATTTTACTTGCGCATCTGCCCTTTAATATTTAAAACCTAATCTTATAATTTTATTAATGATATATGATTGCTGTTTATTATCCATTGACAATGCTTAACTTTTGAATTGAACGAATAAAATCAGAAGTTGCATAGCCTAACGATTCAAAAATTTGATAAATTGGTTGATTGTATTCATCATCCGTTACATAAATTTTCGAAACTTTCTTCTGTTCAAAGCGCTGTCTTAAAGCGCGAACAAGATCATTGTCTATACCTTTATTCTGATAATCCTCTGCAATCGCTATTCGATAGTAGTAACCTTTGTTATTGTCGATTGTTCCAATTATTACGCCAACAATTTCGTTATTATCCTCAGCGACCAGTACCAGGTCACTATCCCAGCTTAATTGGCGTCCGAATGCTTGCAATGTTTGCTCACATACTTCTTCAGTAAGAACTGCCTCAAAAAGCTCCTTGATGCTGCGATAATCTGCTAATTGAATCGAACGTACATTCATCGTTTACACCTACTTCTGAAAGATCAGTATCTAAAGATATTTCGACAATTTTATATAAAATTTGCCTAATAGAGCTATTATATATTGAAAATACGCAAAAAAACAAACATTTTATTTGTAAGCGCTTTACAATGTTTGCGATTTTCGGTTGTTATTTATCGATAAATGTATATTATTTTTACTCACTGGTATACTTAATGAGAGTAGTTTTTTACAAGACTTTTTAAACACTGATGTTGCTTTATTCCATCAAATAAGGGATAATAAATAAAGTAACTACATATTAAATTGGAGGTTTTTGAATATGGCACATCAATTACCAGCATTACCTTATGCTCATAATGCACTTGAGCCGCACATTGATGCTCAAACAATGGAAATTCATCATGGGCGTCATCACAATACTTATGTAACTAATCTAAATGCAGCTTTGGAATCTGCTCCAGAACTTCAAAGCAAATCTGTTGAAGAGCTAATTTCAAATCTTGATAGTGTTCCTGAAGCAATTCGTACTGCTGTTCGCAACAACGGCGGCGGTCATGCTAACCACAGCTTGTTCTGGGAAACTATCGGTCCTAACGGCGGTGGCGAGCCTACTGGTAAACTAGCTGAAGCAATCAACAGCAAATTCGGTAGCTTCGAAAACTTCAAAGCTGAATTTACTAAAGCAGCTACGACTCGCTTTGGTAGCGGTTGGGCTTTCCTTGCAGTAAACAATGGTGAGCTTGAAGTTTACAGCCTGCCAAACCAAGACAGCCCACTTATGGAAGGTAAAACTCCTATCCTTGGACTTGACGTTTGGGAGCATGCTTACTATTTGAAATATCAAAACAAACGCCCTGACTACATTGCAGCATTCTGGAATGTTGTAAACTGGGCTGAAGTAGGCAAACGCTACGAAGCAGCTCTATAATATAACTCAACGCAAGATCAATAAAGGACTAGAAAGCATACTTTGGTATGTTTTTTGGTCCTTTTTGCATTTAAAATATTTCTATTTATTAAGGAAAATAAAAACTCGTTGATGAATAGTTTTTCTGCTAGGTACAGGAACCCATTTCAAGCCATTTGCATAAGCTACTGCATGACGAACGCCTAAAATGCTTGAAAAGGAGTTTGAGTACTTACATGAATAATGAACCTTTGCATAACCAACCTAATCATGAGCTTGAGAATGAATTCGACTCGGCTCGTTCTCCTGTCATTGTATCAGTTCCACCATTAGTCGGCCCTGGTCCTTACGGTCCTGGACCTTTTACACCTGGACCTTGGGGAGCTCCTGTGCCTCCTTACGGACCTGCTCCTTGGACGCCCGGACCTTGGGGAACTCCTGTGTCTCCGTATGGACCTTCTCCTGGGCCATGGATTCCTGTTCCTCCAGGCAGACCTGGACCTTGGAATGTTGTTCAACCTGTAGATACTACTGATTCATCACAAACCCCATTTTACCAGCAATCAATTCCTGCTACACCGCGCGAGGAAGATCAGTTTACTGAAGGAGAATGGATAAACGAGAAATCCTCTTATGATGTTAACGCTGAAGAACGACCTACCCCTGGGTCAGGACACGGACCTGGACATGGATCTGGTCATGGACACGGACCTGGACATGGGCCTGGACCTTGGGGACCTGGACACGGGCCTGGACCTTGGGGACCTGGACATGGACCTGGACATGGGCCTGGACCTTGGGGACCTGGACACGGGCCTGGACCTTGGGGACCTGGACACGGGCCTGGACATGGGCCTGGACCTTGGGGACCTGGACACGGGCCTGGACATGGGCCTGGACCTTGGGGACCCGGACCTTGGGGGCCTGGACCTTGGGGGCCTGGACCTTGGGGACCTGGACCTTTAGGGCCATTCGGACCTTGGGGACCAATCATCCCGCTGCCAATTCCTATTCCTTTCGGGGGAGGACGTGAGCAATATATTTATATTACGATAAATGGCGGTGTAGCATATCCTAATGCGACTAGCTCTTACCGATTAACTTATCAGCCAGGTCTAACTGTTTATGATGCTCTTAATAGTACTGGTGTGATTCAAATATCTCCACAAGGAGAAATTATCGCTGTAAGTGGAGTAGCTATAGGCGGCAATGTCAGCTATACTTTACAGCTTAATGGGCAAATGATACCTGTCTCCATGATGAATCAACAACTACAACCAAGCGATCAATTGGTATTATCGATAATTGTTAGTTAATTTCTGAACAGTGTCATGATTTTGATTTAAAAATAAAGAGCTGTCCAAAAAGTCGTGTAAACCTGACCTTTTGGACAGCCGCTTTATAAAAAATATTGCAAAGCTACAGTGCTTTCACTTTACTGCTTAAAAGCTTTAATTGCTCATCCTCGTAACCTACTCGGAAAGTGATTTGCTGTTTTACAAAATTATATGCTCCTTCGACTCGTTGATCGGCAGAGATGACGACAGTCACCATGGCTTCATCATCTGTTAATGAAATATGCTCATCATCAATTGAAATATTACGCATATGAATATAGCCTTCACGGAATTTTACATAACTCGTACTTTCCTGCCAATTGCTGCCCAGCAGCTTATAAGCATAGATGTAGTCGCCAATGTTAATTGCATCGTAAAAATGCTTTACTAAATAAGAAGCTAACTGATCTAGCGGTTGCTTTTCTTCTTCGGAAACTGTCTCCTCATCTGTAAGTGACAAGCCAGGCAGCATCGTCATTGGCTCCTTCGACCAGCCCTCAATTAGTGGAAGCACATTGACAATAGGGATGCTAAAACCAATTGAGCTATTTTCTAGACCTGCTGAATTAATCCCTAATACCGCACCCGTCGTTGCATCAACTAATGGACCACCGCTATTCCCATGTGAAATTGGCGTTGAAATTTGATATAAATCCGTATAAGTGTACGGTGGAATCTGTAAACTACGGCCAACACCGCTTATAATTCCTGTCGTCACTGTATTTTGGAAACCAAGCGGACTACCTACTGATAGCACTTCATCCCCTACACTTGCTTTTTCGTACTTCACTAAGGATAGACTTTCACCGCCCGCAAGCTCTGGCACTCTTACTACAGCAACATCAATATCGGTACTGATACCAATCACTTCTCCAGTTAGCTCACGAGCATCTGAAGTTTTGACTCGTACATGACGGACACCAGTAACCACATGAGCATTGGTAATCAAATCACCTTGATCATTGTATAGAAATCCGGAGCCTTGATTGCCCATATCTGTTTCCAGCATAACTACATACTTTTGTGTTTCAAAAATAATATCCTTCAACGATTTAGTTTTTTCTCCAACCGCAATTAATGGTGCACCATTTAATTGTCTTGGCACGAGCTCTTTGATCTCAGCATATGCAATAATTCCTCCACCAAGCATAAGGAGAATACCAACGATGACCAGTATTGCTCTCCAGTTCATGAAATCCTCCCACACATTTACCGTAACATTTTTATCTTTATTCCAGGCTCCAAGTTCCTTCAACTATTTCTAACTTAATGTTTTGCCCCGTTGCAAGCTCCTCATCCAACACAACAGAAAACGTCATCCCTTCACCAGAAGCAACGTTATCTGGAGTTACACCAATTGTCCCTGTTTTCAATACCTCTCCTTGTTCGGAGGTAATTTTATACTTTAATGAAACGTTATAGATGGTGCGTGTCGCTACATTTTTCATGTGAGCAACAACTACAAGATCCCCCATTTCATTCATAACCTGTTCAAAATTAAGCAGTTGTACTGCAGCTGTCTGATTGATGTAATCCTCGGCAGCAGCTTCTTCCATTGCTTGCTGAATTCGTTGCTCCTCAGCGCGAGCATATTCCTGCTGTTGCTCGTTAATATTTCTTTTTAATTCTACTAATTCTTCATCACCACGAACCCAGCCCAATGCTTCATCAATTACTGATAAAGCATTCGTATAGCGTTTACGCTCAACCAGCTTATTCACTTCCGCTGTTGTTGTTGTGCGAATCCGTTCAATAATCTGTTCTTTAAGCACTGTTGCTTCTTCACCAACTAAACCATTTGCCACATTAAGCAGATTGCCAAGCTCTTCAATCGTTCCTAATCTACCAAGCTCATTTGTTAAACTTAATACCGTATATTTCATATTAAGCTCTTCAAGTCGCTCACGATGTTTATTAAATACAGGCTCCTTATAGCCTTTTAGCTCCTGACGCAGCTCCTCCAACTTTTCCTCAGCTTCACTCTCTTTGCCCTGTTCTATGGCGTTTTCTAATTCATCCCCCATTCGATCAATTCGAATCGCATGATAAACCATAGTTTCATCTTGGGTTAATGCAGCAAAATTAGGTCGAAGCTTTATCGCATCCTGCAAAAGATTGAGCGATTGTTCATAGTTTCCAGCCATCGCTTCAACTCTTGCCATCGACTGTAAATTTAATACTTCCTCATTTATATCCAGCTCTTGTTTATAGAAATGGAATAATACCCCTAATATCGTTGCAAATAATAAAACAAATCCTACTGTAGCTTTTAATGCAAAATTATGATTGCTTCGCATCATCGCTTTCTTTTTCTTCTCATTGGTTGGCATGTTGGTTTCAACCGTAGCAGCTACTTCTTGCTGCTCAACTGAGAGTTCAGTACTATCATCGGGCCAAATACCGACCTTCTGTACTTTTGTTATGTTGTGCTGAAGCAATTTTCTTCCACATTGGCTACAGTATATAGCATCCTCAGCAAAGCTTCTTTGACAGTGATGACAATACACTTTTGCTCAGCCTCCACCCTCTGGTTCAGTAAATCTATCTAATTTTCTATTGTCTCTACTCTATTCTACCCTAAACGACTATTGTTCTCCATTTCAAAAATAAACCATTATCAATAAATGGTTCTTTTTACCTGGAAATATAGTGTCACAGATATATACGAAAGAAATCAACTTTAGTTTAGCTTTTCTGTAATTAATCGCGTACATCTTATAAGTTTACGATATTGTAACGAAAAAATGTATATCCCTCAGCTAATCGTCAAATCTTATTAGAAGTGAACTTAACGTGAAAGTTGAATGAACTGTGTTGACAATCGTTACAGTTTATTATAACTTTATATTACGACAACTGTGCTATGTTTCATTACAGTTATAGAATTGAACAACGGAGGAAATCATAATGTATAAAACAGTCATTATCGGAACTGGTCCTGCAGGACTTACAGCAGCAATTTATTTGGCACGTGCAAACATGTCCCCTCTTGTAATCGAGGGTTGGCAACCAGGAGGTCAATTAACAACGACTACAGAAATTGAGAACTTCCCAGGCTTCCCTGAAGGTATTTTAGGTTCTGAGTTAATGTCCAATATGCGTAAGCAAGCTGAGCGCTTCGGTGCTTCTTTTAAAACTGGCTCTGTAAAAAGCGTAGATTTTAGCAAACGTCCATTTGTGCTTGACGTTGAAGGTGCTGGCGAAATCGTTGCTGAATCTGTTATTATCTCCACTGGCGCTTCTGCAAAATATCTAGGTATACCAGGTGAGCAAGAAAACATCGGTCGCGGTGTAAGTACTTGTGCAACATGTGACGGATTCTTCTTCCGCGGTAAAAAAATCGTTGTTATTGGCGGCGGCGACTCAGCAATGGAGGAGGCAAACTTCCTTACTCGCTTCGCAACATCAGTTACAATCGTTAACCGTCGTACAGAGCTTCGCGCTTCTAAAATTATGCAAGATCGCGCACGAGCTAACGAAAAAATTAGCTGGGCACTTAATCGTACACCAGTTGAAGTGCTTGCTAATGGCATGGGCGTAACTGGCTTAAAAGTACGCAACAATGAAACTGGCGAAGAAGAAATTATCGAAACTGATGGCGTATTTGTCGCGATTGGTCATAGACCAAATACTGCTTTCCTAGGCGGACAAATCGAACTTGATGCGAACGGTTATATCATTGTAAAACCAGGTACAACTTCAACTAACATTCCAGGCGTATTCGCATGCGGTGATGTTCAGGATACAGTATACCGTCAAGCCATTACTGCTGCTGGTACAGGTTGTATGGCTGCCCTTGAATGTGAACGTTTCTTAGAGGGCTTAGAATAATCGTGCATGAACTAATGCTTGTATAATATAAGTACACAATAAAAAGCGATGGTGCTTTGTTGCTGAAGAGTAATTACTCCTAAGAACAAAGGTAAACCATCGCTTTATTATTACCTCATAATTACCTCATCCTCTAGCCTTTTAACGAACCTGCTAATGCCCCAGCAATAAAATACCGCTGTAAAAAGATAAACATTAAAATCATCGGCAATGCAGTAACAATAACCCCTGACATCAATAAAGGATAATTTGTAATATATTCGCCCTTAAATTGTAACAACGCCAGCGGCAATGTCATCTTGCTTTTTTCTACAATCAACAGCATTGGGAACAACAAATCATTCCAAACAATAACGAATAAAAATGCTGCTGTTGTTGCTAAATAAGGCGCCGTTAACGGTACGACGATTTGTAGGAACAAGCGAAATTCACTTGCTCCATCAATTTCTCCCGCTTCAATAATCTCTTTAGGCAATGTTTTTACAAAACCTGTTAGCATAAAGACACTAAGCGGCAATAAAATTGTTAACGTCACTAATATCAAGCCGAAATGACTATTCGTTAGTGAAAAATCACGCAGCAATGAGTAAATTGGAATCATATTTACCTGTGAAGGTATCATTAGACCGATTGCAAAAAACGAAAAAAGTAAGCCTGCAATTTTACTTTTGCCATAACGCATAATTGCATAAGCAATACTGCTCGATAATAATAGCTCTAAAGCAACCGTTACTAAGGTAACTACTGCGCTATTCCAAAAATAACGCCACATCGTCTGCTTAGCAAACAAGCTTTGGATATTGTCGAATGTAAATTGTTTTGGCAAAGATACAGGGTTAGCAAAAAACTCTGCATTACTCTTAAAAACCGTAAACAGAACGATAAGCAGAGGGGCAATAATCATACATGCGAAGCCAATTAATAGTAGTTTACCGAGTGTACGCAGCATACTTTCCCCTCCTTAATAGCTGACACGATCCGTACGTAACAGCTTAAATTGTAAAAATGTAATAAGCGCAATTAGCACTAAGAAAAATACCGATGCAGTTGCTGCCTTGCCAAAGGCATAGTTTAAAAATGCTGTGCTGTAAATATAAGTAGAGATAATTTCAGTTGAATAGTTAGGTCCGCCACCGGTCATCGTAAATACAAGGTCAAATGCCTTGAACGATTGAATCGTCGTATAGGAAACAACGATCGCTGCAGCAGGAGCAAGCAGCGGCCAAGTAATGCGAAAAAACAGTCCTACCTTACTAGCACCATCAAGCTTCGCTGCTTCATGTAACTCAGGCGGAATAGACTGTAATCCCGCAATGAACAGTACCGCCATTTGACCGATATGCGCCCATGCCTGAACAGCAGCAATCGAAAAAATGGCTATGCTTGGATTCCCCAACCAATTTTGTGCTAAATTCTCTAAGCCAATGAGCGTTAGAAACTTATTAAGCGCCCCTAAATTAGAATCATAAATAAATGTCCAAATAAAGCCGACGGAAACAGAAGACAAAATGGTAGGCAAAAAATATAACGCTCGCAGAGCAACATTGATTTTAGATTTTTTATAAATTTGCAGCGCCAGCAGCAGTGACACAATGGTTTGTACAATAACAACCATGAACATAAACTTCACGTTATTGCCAAGTGATTTTCTAAATATAATATCCTCGCTGACCTTTTCATAATTTTGCAAGCCAACATACTGATAGGACGGCGATAAGCCGTCCCAATTGGTAAAGGAATAGTAAAGCGCTGATATGGTAGGGTACATAAACAGCACCGTATATAAAATTAACCCTGGCAAAATAAACGGAAGTAATCTTAGATGCTTTTTCATCTTATTCATCATCCATTATTGAGCAATCTGCTGCTCAACAATAGCTTGTGCTTCTGCTGCTGCTTGTTCAGGAGATACCCCACTTAACACTGCTTGAATTGAATTTGTTACTGCTTTTTGCACTTCTGCATTTTTAATCGTAAAGCGCGGTTGGAAGCGTGTTTTCTTACTTGTCCATTCACTTACGATCTGTAATTCTTCTGATGTATATTCTACATCTTTTACTGTGACGTTTTGCCCTGTGCCATTTGCATATTCACCAGCAATGTCACTGCGGCTTAAAAATTCAATAAATAGCTTTGCTTCTTCTTGATGCTTAGAGCGACTGTTTACCGCTAGCATAAACGTTGTTGTATGAATTCCTTCATATACCGCTTCATCTTCAGAAACGGTAATTGGAGCTAATAGTCCTTGCTGTAAATTCGGATTGCTAGCCTTGTTTGATGCAAGATGGAATGACCCTGTTCCAAGAATCGCAGCTTGTTCTTGCACGAATAAAGCAATGGATGAATCCTGTTTTGCACCAACCGCATCCTTTTGGAAGTAGCCTTTATCATTTAACTCCTTAAATTGAGAAAGTGTTTTAACCCACCAATCGTCAGTTAACTTCGCTTCACCCGCTTCAAGCTTAACAAAGATGTCTTCATCTGGCGCGTTGTTCATTACCATTGAGTTCATTAGCTGACCAGGGCCAATATCTGCACCTGGAAATGCGATTGGCGTAATGCCAGCTTGCTTAAATACTTCCAGTGCTGCTAGCAAGCTATCCCAGTCTTTTGGAACTTCAACATTATATTTTTCAAACAGTCCCACATTATAAATTGGAATATTATAAACCAATTGATAAGGCAGCGCATATTGTTTACCATCTTTTTGACCTGCAGTAATTAAATTCGGCTCAAAATTATTTACAAAAGCTTCATTTGATAAATCTGCCATTAACTCTGCATTCGCAATTGCTTCAAATTGTGCGCCTGGGAATACTGTGAACACATCACCAACCGATCCGTCAGTAATTTTTGCCTGCGCAGTAGATTGATATTGATCAGACGGAAAAACTTGTGTCTCAACTTTTATATAAGGATATTCTTGCTCGAATTTCGCAATAATGCTGTCCAAAACTTCAACATCTTCCCCGCGCCAATGAATGAAGCTTAATTTCACATTTTCCTTTTTCTCATTATCGCTATTGCTTTGATCAGCACTGCTATTAGAACTATTGCCGCCTGTTGAAGCGCTGTTGCTACTGTTATTGTTACTACCGCAAGCTGAAAGAAGTAAAATAATTGATAATAATAAACTTAACCAACCTAACTTTTTCATAAAAAGACCTCCTAAAGTGCTCCAGCTAAGCCTCGCTCAGCAAGCTTTTTGCGTAATAGTGGCAATAATAGTCGCCCTGAAATTTCTGCTTCCTCCAAATGAGGATAACCAGATAAAATAAACGAAGTAATTCCTATATCTACAAACTCGAGTAAACGTTCAGTAATTTGCTCTGGTGTGCCAACGAAGGCAACTGCTCCGCCCCCGCGAATAGCAGATAGCCCTGCCCACATATTTGGCGCAATTACATAATTATCTTCAACAGATTGATTGAACAAATCCATTTGTCGATTTTGCCCAACTGCATCGGTTTTTGCATGCAGCTTCTCTCTAGATTGCACAAGCTCAGGATCGGCTTTACTTAAAATGTTCCACGCTGCTGCCCATGCTTCTTCTTCAGTTTCACGGACAACAAGCTGTGCTCTCATACCGTAGCGCAGCGAGCGTTCAATCCCTTGCTGCTCTTTAAGCTCCTGCAAATACCCTTTCATTTCATCAATTTGTGACTTTATCCAATCTAGCGGTTCAGCCCACATTAAATATACATCTGCGGTTAATGCTGCAGTTTTCTTGCCTGCTACTGAACTTCCGCCAAAGTAAATCGGAGGATGAGGTTCTGTTTTAACTGCTGGCTGACATGATCCGCCTTCAACGGTATAATGTTTACCTTCAAAGTTAAAGCCGCCGCTCTTCACATCTCCTGCTTCCCAGACTCCCTTGACGACTTGTACGAACTCCAAGGTTCGCTCATAGCGCTCATCATGCTTATCATAAAGCGGATCGCCACACGCTTTTAAGTCCTGAGGGTAATGTCCCGTTACAACATTAACTAACGCTCTCCCGCCAGACATTTGGTCTAATGTGGCAGCATTACGTGCTGCTAGCACTGGAGAAATTAAGCCAGGACGCAAGGCAACAAGCGTTTTTAACTTCGTTGTATGAGCAGCAATCCAAGATCCTACAACAAAACCGTCCCAACAATCTCCGCCTGTAGGAATTAAAACAAATTCATAACCTGCCTGTTCTGCTGTCTTAGCAACCTCCGTTAAATATTGCGGAGATGCTGGTCTTTGTGGGGGAATCCCAATAAATTCGCCATCTCCAGTCGTTGGTATGAACCATCCGACCTCCACTTGTTTCTGTGCTGACATAAGTACCCCTCCATATATTTAATCGTATTGTAAAAACTTTATATATATAATTGAGGGTTTTCCTTGATATATAAGTCTCGGAAAGCAAAAAACTTGCCACCCCCATAGTTTTAGGTTAAAAGTAAGGTTACCACACCGAACACTTAATCCCAAACAACTAGGAAGTGACAAGTTTGTATCCTCAATTATTAACCTATTTACTTGAATTTATCAAGTACCAAGATCAAATTATTAAAACTTTACTTACTCTTCTTATCGGTAAAAACATGTTTGATAAACCTAAAGAAGAGCCAATCAATAAACCATATCGTAAGCTTCAGGTGGATGATCTTCCGATCAACGAAACTCTTCAGAAGCTTGATTATCGAATCCTTCTAACAGAATACCTAGAGAAAAACGGTAAACATCTAAAGCCTGTTCAAAGGCGTTTGAATGCAAAGACGACTGTACCTAAATCTATGAACTGTCCGAAGTGTGGTGCTCCATCGGATTATCTTTATGCCAATAATGGGGGCAAAGGACAGTATCAATGTAAGGTATGTTCCTGTCTGTTTAATGATAAGAGCCGCTATTTGAAAGAGGCCATTTTAAAGTGTCCTCATTGTTCTAAGACTCTTGAAAAAATCAAAGAGCGAAAAGACTTTAACGTGTTCAAGTGTAAAAATAATGATTGTCCCTATTACCAAAAGAAACTAAATGGTATGTCTTCGAAAGAGAAGAGACAGTTTAAAAAAGATCCTCAATCCTTTAAGTTAAGATACATTTTCCGGCAGTTTCACATCGATTTTCAGCCATTGTCTAAGTCTTCCCCCAAAAAGCCCAAGGTTGATTTATCCAGGCTGTATGCGTCGCCACATACTTTGGGGCTCATTTTAACCTATCATGTCAACTATGGACTTTCGGCCCGTAAAACAGCTGCACTCATGAAAGATGTACATGGGGTAAGCATATCGCATCAAAGTATTTTAAATTATGAGAATGCAGTTGCCCTAATACTTAAGCCTTACGTAGATTATTATCCCTACGAACTTTCTGACCAGTTCTGTGGAGACGAAACCTACATCAAGGTGAATGGGCGTTGGCATTACTTGTTTTTCTTCTTTGATGCGGTAAAAAAGATTATTTTGTCTTACCCAGTATCGCCAAATCGGGATACAGTGTCAGCAATCCGTGCCATTGATGATGTCTTAATGAAACTGAAAGAGATTCCTAAAGATCTTACATTTGTGGTGGATGGCAATCCGATTTATCTCTTAGCTCAGCACTTTTTCGCTCAACACGATATTCAGTTCGACATCAAGCAGGTTATTGGACTTACCAATGAAGATCCTGTGTCAACGGAGTATAGGCATCTCAAACAAGTTATCGAAAGACTAAATCGCACATTTAAAGGCAATTATCGTTCAACACACGGGTTTGGATCCGAACAAGGATCTGTTTCTTTTGTGACCCTGTTTGTAGCTTACTTTAACTTTTTAAGGCCTCATTCTGCATTAGAAGGTAAGGTGCCAGTGCTTAATCCAGAGTTACTGCAGCTCCCGAATATGCCTGCGAGATGGACTAAACTGATCGCTTTAGCACAACAATGGATTAACGAACAACAACCAGCCTAACTTTTTGGTTTAGCAGAGCCCGAAGTAAAAACGAGCAATCGGCGGAGCGAACTCTTGACAAACCGAACTAGCCAATGGTTTAAAATGGAAAAACCAAGGGCTATTTAGCATGCCTTCTTTTTGTCCCCGTCGCCCTTGTTAAAGTAGAGTCAAACCATTGGCGTGTTTGTCAAGAGCGATTGCGTGGCCTTTCCACCCAACAAATGGGAGACGACCCGAACACCTATTGAGTTTTCATAGAACTTTTGACACTACCTATTTAATTAACTTTTTAGTATAATCTTAATATCCCATAGATTTACTTGGATTAATATGATATAAGTAGATTACATAAAGTTGTCACAATAGTCTATGTCCATTTGTTGCGGATTTAGTTGTCAATTTGTGGGTGTTAAGCTTAAAGTAAGGAGGGACAGCAATGAATTTAACAGAAGTGATTAATAAAGAAGATATGAATGAACATGAGCAGGAATGGCTTACAATCTATCCATTGCAGCCTACTGAATATGAGAAACAAAGCAGCTTATGGCCGCTGCGCGTTGGATCAAATATTGCTAAGCCACATTATCATATCGGTCCGCGCGTAACACAATATTATTATTTATTATGTGTTTTAGAGGGTGAAGGAACGTTTATTCACCAAAAAAAGAAATATGACCTGCGCGCTAATGATATTTATTGCTTGTTTCCTCAGGTCATTCATGAATATTACTGCAATCCCAATAAACCAATAAAAAAACTAATTCTAGCTTTTGATGGCAAACAAGCGTTAGCAACGCTAGCAAGGCTCGGATTGTCGCCTGAGCAGCCACATCTGGCAGACCGTGTAAACGCTCAGACGATTTCAGCTTTTTTGCATATGTTCCATCAGCATCAACAGCCACTTGAACGACTGCATGCTATGTATGCAATCTTTCAATCTTTAGAAATAAAACACGGACATACTCCTGCCCAATCACCTTCGCTAGATTGGCTTGAGAAAGGAAAGCAATATATTGAACACCATTTTTCTGAACCGATTACAGTAGAGCAAATTGCCCAGCTTGTTAGAGTGGAGCGGACTCATTTTTCCAAAATGTACAGCAAAGTATATGGCATTTCTCCGCTCGACTTTTTAATCCAATTAAGAATGCAGGAAGCGGAGCTATTGCTGGAGCACACTAGCTATAAAATTGCTGAAATCGCGCAAGCAGTAGGCTACCAGGATATCTCCTCCTTCTCCAAAGCGTTTAAGAAGCGAGTTGGCATGTCACCAATTGCATATCGAGAAATGCTAAGTCATCGTAGTGAAAACAAAAACGCTCTATAGTACGTCATAGTTACATGAAACCAAGCTTTAAATGACTATATTTCAAGAGCAAGCGACTTAATATATGCAACTTATTATGTTCCGAAGACAAAAGCTTCACTTCATTTCGAATCCTCAAAAAAGAAAGAACTGCAAAAGCTAGATATGATTTACAAAAATATAGTTTTAAGAAATAGAGGCTGGAACAATGCCAGCCTCGATCTCAATTAAGATTATCACGTAATCCTTTTCCTATTTAGTTTAATTCCACAATTGCTTACGCTCTTCGTATTTTAAGATTCCGCTTCATAATCAGTTATTGCCTGCTTGCCGAGCAACGTTAATACGGCATCTTCCATTGGCGGATTGTGCAAGCCAAAGCGCACGTCGCGATACATTCTTTGCAGCGGATGATCCATGGACAGACTGTGAGCGCCAACAACGCGCATTGCTTTATCGACAATAGATAATGCAGTTTGAATTGCAGTTATTTTTACCGCATTTAGCTCTGCAACTAACAATTCTGGAGCAATTTCTAATCGATCCCATCTTGCTGCGACACTGTACATATAGTGGCGCGCTGCTTGCAGCTCCAGTTCAATTTGACCAAGCTGTGTCATAATATGCGGAAGCTGAATAATTGGTGCTGGCAAGGAAGTTGGGTGATAGTTATAGGCAAATTTTATCGCTTCTTTCCTTGCAGCAAGTGCAATTCCTAGATAACAAGCAGGGATATGAAGTAACGATGGCGTAGCAGCTTTTGCTGTCTTACAGAGCATTGCTGACTGAGGTACAATGACATCGTTCATTACCAAATCATGACTAGCGGTCCCACGCATTCCTACCATATCCCACGTCTCTTCAATAACGACGCCACTGGCATTACGGGGAAAAATAAATTCAGCCGCTTCGCCATTTTCCAAGCTTGCAATAACAATAAAGTAGTCCAATGCTGGAGATAAAGACGTAAAGGTTTTTCTACCATTTAGCTTATATGAGCCATCATCAAGCTGAACGGCTGTAGTTAACATTTTCCCGCCACGAGTTGGACTGCCTGATGTTTTTTCTGTTACTGCTTTATTGAGCAATACTTGCTTCTCGACAATTTCCCGATTTAGTTGCTCTATTACAGTTGGTGAATAGTTCTTTTTGAAATTCATATCATGGACAACACTTAAATGCCAGCCAACTGCAAGTGCAGTTGCTGCATCAGCCTGTGCCAAACGCTCTTGATACATAACAAGCTCATATAGCGATATTCCTTGTCCACCAAAGCTTTTAGGCACGGGATAGGAAAAGTAGCCGATTTCACGCAATGCTGCAATATGTTCATAAGCAAAGCCATTCTCCTCGTCTGCCCGCTTCGCTCCATCCTTAAAGCTATCTGCCAAACCGCCGATTGTTGCTAACCGCTGCTCCTGCTCCTTTGTTACAACAAATAAATGATCTAATCGTTTCATCGCCTTCGCCTCTACTCATTAATAAAATGTTTATATAAAAAATTAGGTATTGTAGTTTTACAGTTCCTTTGCTCTCTACTGCAGTAATATGCTGTTGTTCATTAACTATACCAAGCGCAACTAACTGCTACAAGGCTATCTACAAACTATGATACCATTCGCACATAAAAAAGCATGTGTCCGATTTCCGAACACATGCTATCGCTAAAGCGTGATTGCTTAGCTTTTTTCTGGGCTAGACTTAGATCGCCTTTATAGTTTTTGTCCTTGTACCAGATCACCACGCACCCATTCCTTACCACTTGCAAATGTGATCGGAATGACTAGATCGCTGTCATCTTCTACTTGCTTCATCACTTGGAAATGAATATGAGCTTCCGAAGAGTTGCCAGAATTACCGCAAAGACCTAACACTTGTCCCTGCTTAACCTTATCGCCAACCTTTACCGTAATCGAATTTTGCTTAAAATGAGCGAGCATACTTACTTCCCCATGATCATGCTGAATAACGACCATATTGCCCTCTGCCTGTTGCTCATTCATTTCCCCTGGAATATTGTCAGCAATACCATCGACAACCGCAATGACTTCACCATCTGCTGGGGCAAGGACTTCGGCACCAAAGGCATAGTAGCTTTCATTATTCAACGGATCACCAGAATACGTATAACCATCCTTCATTATTACAAAATCATAGGCATAGCGTACATGCTCATATTCATAATGATAGTTTTCAAACACATTTTTTCCTCCCCAATAAACTAACCATTCATTAGCAAATGGAGGCTGAAACATTGTTTGTGAATACATTTCATCGGTTTCAGGATAGCTTGTTAGCTGCAGCACCTGCAAGCCAATAATTTGATTCTGTTCATTTACAGAAGCATTAATAGCCTTTTGCTTCGTGTTATCCTTCCATACATACGAGTTAAATCCATTTACGTTTACCGTTGAGCTTAGTTCAAAGCTATCTACCCCTTCAATAAACTGCTCGCCAATAGATTTAAAATCTTGTAACGAAACAATGTCTTTCATATACTCGTCAAATTGCTCATAAAGATGATCATATTTTCTCTCTAGTAAAGCATTAGCTATATCAACTGCTTGGATCAAGCTATCCCTATTACCAGTTTGCACCTCGTTTGAGATTGATTCTTTTATTTCCTCTTTCACCTCGTTGATGACAGCTCCTTTTTCCTCATTTTTCGCCTCACTACAACCGATAAGCAATAAAGAAACAGCGACCGCAGCAAACACTGGTTTCATATATTTTTTCATCTCTACCTCTCCCTTATATTTGTCCCTTGATTTATCTGCACTTAGTATACGCTGCTAATCTTAACTGGCAAAAAACGCTAGCTTACATATGACTTAACTATTTTGCGTGCTAAATAAAAGAGTTAAGGTAAAGTTAAGATTCAGTTGCTGTTATCTCCATGGTAAGATGTAGAAAAATAGCTCAATAACATTGAGGTGAATCAACTTGCACAATGCGAAATTGCTTATTGTTGATGATGAGCGTGCCATTGTCGAAATGATGACAACTGTATTAAAAAAAGAAGGATTTTTACATATCGATTGCGCTTTTAACGGAGAAGCGGCACTAGAGGCGTGCAACCAAACAAAATATGACCTTATTCTACTCGATATTATGATGCCTGGGATAAGCGGCTTACAGCTTTGTCCCTTAATTCGGCAAACAACCTCAGCGCCAATTTTGTTTATTACTGCGAAAACGTCCGACCTTGATGTGCTTTCAGGCTTTGCTGTTGGCGGCGATGATTATATTCGTAAACCGTTTAATCCTTTGGAGGTCGTTGCACGAATCCGTGCTCAACTGCAACGTTATTTAAGTAAAGCCCCCTCCGCAATATCTTCAAGTTTGCAGTCAGCATCTGCTAGCTTACAGCCAGCAGAACCAGCTCAAGATTCCAATTCACCAAACACGGCAGAAGTTATATATGACTATGGGCATTTTCAAGTAAATGAAACAACCGCAACTTTAACTGTAAACAATAAAGAGGTTCATTGCCCAGCGCTTGTATTTCAATTGTTGCTTTTTCTCTGTAAACATCCTAATCGAGTTTTTAGTAAAAGCGAGCTGTACGAGCGCGTCTGGGGAGAGTCGATGTTGAATGATGATAATACCGTCATGGTGCATATTCATCGTATTCGAGAACGTATCGAACGAGATCCAGCAAAACCGCAATTTTTAGTAAATGTTCGTGGCATAGGCTATAAATTAGTTCCTCGCCAGCAGTCATCAGGAGGTAAAGAATGCTTCGTAGACGATTAACGATACGCTTTGCTGGACAAATGATTATTGTCACTTTACTGCTCATCATCGTTGCTACCTTTATTATTGCTTGGATGATTAATGAAATAGAAGAAATTGAAATGAAGCGAAGCTTTGCCCCAACTGGTATTTCCAAGCTAATCGAAGAAGCAACCATTGATAAGAACGGCCTCATCGTTAATGACTCCTTGCTTAAGCAATTAGAGCAATATGGTACCTGGCTGCAAAGTCTAGATGAGAACGGGAATGTTCTGCAATCATTCTATACTCCTGACGATGTGCCAAAGCAATACATCCCTGCCCAGCTAATGAATTACTGGGTTGGTATAGAACCATTTTCCTATGATCTTGGCTTATGGATTCAACAAAAAGAGGATCGACTTTTTATTATGCTTTATGGGCAGGAAAAGTCCACATTAACGAATTTAATACCTATTTTTAAGAGGGCCTCAATTGCTGATCACTCCATTATTTTGCCGGAGTCAGTTCAGCAAAAGCTGCTCCAAGATCAAGCTTGGATGCAAGTATTAGATGCTGAAGGCAATGAAATCGCCGCTTGGAATAAACCAGCTAATGCGGGAAACAAGCTAACACTTTCTCAGCTAGCCCTGCAATATAATTACCCAGAACGCTATGGTTCGAGGCTGCAATCCTATTTTGATAAAGAAACCCAGTTAACTTGGATCCTGCATTCACCATTGCAATATTCTGCTGGCAGCTTAGCAGCATCTCCCGACGCAGAGCTGCGCGTAATCATTATTGGTTTAGTTGCATTTATCATCGCAGCATTTGTCATTATGTTAAGCTTGGCATTCGGTTATGCTAGCTTATTTATTAGACCGATCTTTCAATTAGTAAAGTGGATTCAGCAATTGGGCAGTGAGCAAGCAAAGCAATCCGATAATCATCAAGTTACCTCCTCCAAGCAACGTAAACATCTGTTTAAGGAGGTTAAAGATGAAATTGATCGACTAGCCTTAGCACTAGCTGCCAATAAACAAGCCGAAGCTCAAACACAAGCCTATCGTGAGGAATGGATTGCCGGTGTTACTCATGATATGCGAACCCCGTTATCCTCGATCCAAGGCTATGCTCATATGCTTGCTGCTGAACAATATAGTTGGAGTGAGCAGGAGGTCCGCTCTTTTGCCTCTATCATTCTAGAAAAGAGCCAATATATAGACCAATTAATTGAGGATCTTTCATTAACTTATCGCTTGCGCAGCGGAAATCTGCCAATCGTTTTAGAACGACATAATATCGCCATAGTATTGCAAGAAGCAGTAGAACGAGTAGCAGTAAGTCATGCTGGGCAAAACTATAACATTAGCTGTACTGTGCCTAGGGAGAAGAAGATTTATCAAAATATTCATCTACCTTGGTTTGAACGTATTATCCATAATTTAATTGTCAATGCAATGCTTCATAATGACAGCAATACATCGATCATGGTTCATTTAGAAGCGTTAACGAAAGATAACTGGGCAATTCATGTGCAAGATAATGGAAAAGGAATGGACCAAGAAACAAGTCAACGTCTGTTTGAGCGCTATTATCGCGGTACAAATACTGAGCAAACAAGCCTTGGCAGCGGTCTTGGAATGGCGATTACAAAAGAGCTTGTACAAGCGATGGGCGGTAAAATTAAAGTTACTTCCCAGCCAAATAAAGGCACCACGATAAGCTTATTATGGGAGAGCAACAAAACAGTCTAATATAGACTGCTTCTATATAATTTGCTTTAAAATAAAGGAGCTAGCTGATCAACATCATTGATCGCTAGCTTCCTTTCTTTATTTAAGCCTATTAAGCATTACTTATTTAATGACGACATACTCTAGGTCTACAAGCTTAGCATACGTTACAATTTGGTCTACGCTTAAGTTTAAGGAAACAACTGTATGGTGACCGCCGCCATTTTCAATCCAAGCTTTTACACCGTCTTGGAAATTAGGTTTAACTTTCCATAGCACTCTAGCTACAGGAAGCTTAGGTGCAGGTACTGTTGGTTCAAACGCTTCAATTTCATTAATTAGCAGCTTAAAGTGGGTACCGAAGTCAGCCATTGATACAACCACACCGTTGCCAGCTTTACCATCGAATACTAGACGAGCTGGATCTTCACGGTTACCGATACCTAACGGAGAAACTAAAATTTTTGGTTTATTGCTTGCAAGACTAGGGTCAACCTCTAGCATATGAGATTGCAGAATGGCTTCCTGT
Organism: Paenibacillus sp. plas6; assembly: GCF_057221655.1. NCBI lineage: Bacteria > Bacillati > Bacillota > Bacilli > Caryophanales > Paenibacillaceae > Paenibacillus > Paenibacillus sp. plas6. The sequence continues at coordinate 1,441,304 of NZ_CM170151.1, forward strand.
CCCTCTGCTAACTCATAAGTATAGTCTTCCATAAAGCCAGTGTTTTGGTTATGGCTCATCACTTTTAATAGACGGTCAAGTGCAGCTGTTTTCCAGTCCCCTTCACCTGCAAAGCCATAGCCTTGTGCCATTAGACGTTGCACAGCAAGGCCTGGAAGCTGCTTCATGCCATGTAAATCCTCAAAGTTTGAAGTAAAGGCATTGTAACCGCCGCGATCAAGGAAGCGTTTCAAGGCAATTTCGTATCTTGCTTGAACTTTAACACTTGCCTCCCAATCTTCTTTGCTGTAGTCGCCATAGTCAAAATCGTAAAGCTCACGATACTCTGCAAACAGCGCATCAACCTCTGCATCGCTCACTTCGTTCACAACTTGCACAAGATCACCAATGCCGTAGTAGTCAACTGTCCAGCCAAATTGGATTTGTGCTTCTACCTTATCACCTTCAGTTACCCCTACATTGCGCATATTATCGCCAAAACGAGCTACTTTAATGTTAAAGCTTTCATTGTAAGCAACCGCAACATCCATCCAATCAGCAATTTGTTTGCGAACTTCTGGACGTTTCCAATAGCCAACAACGATTTTATTTTGCTTTTTAAGACGAGCATTAATAAAGCCGTATTCACGGTCACCATGAGCTGCTTGGTTCAAGTTCATAAAGTCCATGTCAATTGTAGCCCAAGGAATGCTCTCATTATATTGCGTTGCAAGATGCAGCAACGGTTTTTGCAAAAGCTTTGTGCCGCGAATCCACATTTTTGCAGGCGAGAACGTATGCATCCATGTAATTACACCAGCAACCTCATCGCGATAGTTAACTTCCTTCATAATAGAAGTGATTTTATCTGCACTTACGGCAAGATCTTGGACAACAAGCGGATATGGCAATACACCGCTATTGTTTAATTCATCTGCCATTTCCTGTGCATGTGCTTTAACTTCTGCAAGAGCTTCTTCTCCATAAAGATGTTGAGAGCCTACTACGAACCAAAATTCTTTTTTTGCTGACATATCATTCATCCTCTCCCTAAAATTAATTAATAAGATTAATGATTCATACAATTAGCTATTAATAGCTTAAAGCATATTGAGCGGCTAACTAGTTTTGTCCGTAATACGCGTTTTTACCGTGTTTACGTAAATAATGTTTATCTAAAATACGCTGTGGAAGCTCCTCAGCAAACTGATTTAGCTGACGTGCAAAATGATTCATTTTACATACTTCTTCTAATACAACGCTGTTCATAACCGCATCATGAGCATTTTTTCCCCAAGTAAATGGCGCATGTCCTTTCAGCAATACTGCTGGAACTGCCATTACATCAAGACCGCGCTGCTCGAATGTTTCAATAATGACATGACCTGTTTCTTTCTCATAACCACGGTCAATTTCTTCCTGTGTTAAATAGCGAGCGCATGGCACTGAGCCGTAAAACGTATCTGCATGCGTCGTTCCCATACAAGGAACATCTAGTCCTGCTTGTGCCCAAATTGTCGCCCATGTGGAATGAGTATGGACAATCCCGCCAATTTGCTCAAAATGCTTATATAACACCGCATGGGTAGGCGTATCGGAAGAAGGACGAAGATGACCTTCTACTACATTCCCATCAAAATCTACTACAACCATATCGCTCGGTTTCATTTTGTCATAGCTAACTCCGCTCGGCTTAATAACAAAAAGACCTCGCTCGCGATCTACAGCACTAACATTACCCCATGTATATTTAACTAGGCCAAGCTTCGGCAATTCAATATTCGCCTCATAGACCTCTTCCTTCAAGCTTTCTAGCATCTATTACTCCCTCCAATTTTCCACAAAATGATCGACCGCTGCTTGTTCAATTGCCAGTCCTTTCGTATAGCGCTCCATAAATAACGCAAAGCCCGCTACATCTGTTGCATCTGGCGCAAGAGTCTCTCCTTCTGCATCCTTAAACACTTTGTTTGCTAAATAATCAGCAAGACTTTCACCCTGCTCTTTATTCAGCATGTATGCTGCAAGCAGCGCCATCCCCCATGCTCCGCCTTCACCAGCAGTAGACATTACGGTAACAGGTACATTAAGTGCTGCAGCACACATTTTTTGACCGACAATTGGTGTCTTAAATAAACCGCCATGTGCCAAAATACTATCAATTGCTACCTTTTCTTGTTGCGTTAAAATATCCATTCCGATTCTTAACGCCGCAAATGCGGTAAATAGATGAACACGCATAAAGTTAGCAAGATTAAAGCGGCTTTCAGGAGAACGTACAAACAACGGACGTCCTTGCTCAAGTCCTGTAATATTTTCACCTGAGAAGTAACCATAGCTCAATAAACCGCCGCCATCTGGATCAGCCTCTAAAGCTTTCTTGAACATTACGCTAAATAACTGATTATTATCTGGCTTATGACCCATCGCTTCATAGAACTCGCGGAATAAGCCTAACCAAGCATTAATGTCACTAGAACAGTTGTTGGCATGAACCATCGCTACAGGGCTGCCATCTGGTGTCGTTACCATATCAATCTCAGGATAAACAGCCGATAAATCTTTCTCTAAAACTAGCATCGCAAATACAGAGGTACCTACCGAAATATTGCCCGTACGCTTACGCACGCTATTTGTTGCAACCATACCTGTTCCAGCGTCGCCCTCCGGCGGACAGAGCGGAATACCTGCAACTAAATCACCTGCTGGATCAAGCAGCTTTGCCCCTGCTTCAGTAAGTAGCCCAGCCTGTTCACCAGCATTATAAATTTTCGGTAACAGATCGCGAACATTCCACGGATAACCTTTATCAGCGATCAGTTCGCTAAATGTATCTAGCATTCCTTCATGGTAACTTTTTGTCGTATCATCAATTGGAAATACGCCAGAGGCATCCCCAATACCTAGTGCTTTATTACCTGTAAGCTGCCAGTGAATGTAGCCAGCAAGGGTTGTAATATGATCAATGCTCGGAACATGCTCCTCATTATTCAAAATCGCCTGATAAAGATGAGCAATGCTCCAACGCTCAGGGATATTAAACTTAAACTTCTCTGTAAGCTCTTTGGCAGCAGCACCAGTCGTCGCATTACGCCATGTGCGGAACGGCACTAACAGCTCTCCTGCCTTGTTAAAGGCCATATACCCGTGCATCATTGCCGAAAAGCCGATTGAGCCGACTTTTTTCAAAGTGACGCCGTACTTGGCTTGTACCTCCTGCTTAAGCTCACGATAGGCAGTTTGCATGCCCTTAATGATTTCATCTAAATGATATGTCCAATAACCATCAACTAATTGATTTTCCCATTCATAGCTGCCAGAGCCAATCGTATTGAATTGCAAATCAATAAGTACAGCTTTAATGCGAGTTGAGCCAAATTCAATGCCAAGCGCTGTATCCCCATTCTCAATCGCTTGCTTAATCCGTTGATCCATGCACATTACTCCTCTCTGTCATTATTGCTTTATTTCTGTATTTAAAAGAAGGCGCTTTCTATTTGTTCTTTTTTAGTATATTTTTTGTTCGTACATTTGTCAATTTAACTTATAAATTATACTTACAACTTTTAACGTCATTAATTGTTTTTCTCAGTAACATTCAATAATTTTCATTGCTTTTACTCCATCCAATAAGATCTCTTTATAATAGAACCTTGTCTTAGTTATATTGGGTTATAAACCAAAATTGTCTCTTGCTCTATTGTTTGGAACTTTATAGCATTAAGCTTATTAGAGCAATAATGGGTTATGTCGATTTTTTAAGCGGCTGACGATACAAGCTTTTACCTATTCAAAAAATGAAGTATAATAAAATTGTTTATCAAGATTAATATGTACGTACAAATTTCATAATGCTAATTATATTGTATTTATATTACATAGCTCTTTCTATTGTAATGAATCAATCACGAAGGATGAGATTAGTGTGAAACCTAAATATCAGATTATAGTCGACGATCTAAAAAGCAATATATTGTCCGGTACATATCAGGTTGGTGAGCAAATTCCAACAGAATTAGCTTTGCAAGAAATATATAAGGTCAGTCGCCAAACGGTTAGAAAAGCGATTCTTGAGCTTGCAAACGAAGGCTTTTTGCGCAGTGAAAAAGGCTCCGGAACTTATGTCAGCAATCAATATCGCACCCTAGCAAACGGTAAGGCCAATAAACGAACAATTGGTGTTATTACAACGTACATCTCTGACTATATTTTTCCTTCTATTATTAGGGGAATTGAAAGCAGATTAAATGAAGATAATTACTCACTGCTGCTTGCCAGCACTAATAATGATGTTGAACAAGAGAAAAAAGCACTGGAAATGATGCTGTCTTACGGAGTAGACGGACTTATTATTGAGCCAACAAAAAGTAATCTTTACAATCCAAACATCGCCTACTATTTGGCGTTTAAGGAGCAAGAGGTTCCGTTTATTATGATCAATGCCTATTATGAGGAGTTAGAAGTGCCCTATTTAAGGCTTGATGATGTGCAATCTAGCTATTTAGCAACACAGGAGCTTATTTCAAAAGGACATCGGCAAATCGGCATTATCGCAAAAATGGATGACCAGCAAGGAAAGTATCGGATGAAGGGCTATATTAAAGCGTTGGCGGAGGCTAAGCTGCGCTTCCAGCCTGATCATGTTTTATCCTTTGATACGGAATCGAAAAAGGATCTGTCGGCTAATATTAAGAAGTTTTTGCTAGCTAATCGAGATTATATAACTGGCATCGTATGCTACAATGATGAGGTAGGACTTGAGCTTGTTAATGTTTGCCGCCAGCTTAATATTGCTGTCCCAGATGAGCTGTCGATTATAGGTCAGGACAACTCCTATATTGCCAAAAATGCCAACATTAAATTAACAACGTTAACCCATCCGCAGGAGCAAATGGGACGAGATGCAGCAGATTGGGTAATTAAAAAGCTACAAGGCAAAAAAGATCTCGTTGATCATGTATTTTATCAGCCGCAATTAATTGCTGGCGAGACTGTAAAGGAAATATAAACTATCGAAACTACTAAACTTCCCCTACTTGCGCGATTCCTTCATATGACTAGGCGCCTTTGCTAGCCGAATATAGTTTATATTTAGCGGTAAAGGAGCCTTATATGTTGCTAGACTTGGCTAGATTACTGCTAAATTTATTGTCGTTAACCTCATTGTTTTACGAAGATGACAACGTTTACTAAAATCCATTGCAAACAACGATTTTTAATGCTATTCTTTACGTTAAATAGACTAGTTTGTTAACTAAACTTATGATTTGTTAAAACGATTGCACAACTTTGAAATCAATTATTATTTTATTCTTTTCTTTAATATTCTCTTAAAATCTCAAGCATTCTCAATCATTCTTAGATTGTGTTATTAGCTTTTTCAGTGTACAGTATTAATAATTGTGAAATAGTTTGCACAAGCTTGCACAAATCACTTGATTAGAAATAAGAATGTATTCTTCGGAAGAAGGTTAAGAAGTATGGTTACGATTAAAGATATTGCGAAAGCTGCAGGAGTTTCTCCATCAACAGTATCTCGTGTTATATCCAATCACCCAAGAATCAGTAAAGCAACAACGTTTAAAGTAAAGCGTATCATGGAAGAAATGGGCTACCATCCTAACATCATGGCAAAAAGTCTTGTCTCAAAAACGACGAATACATTAGCTATTGTGTTACCACGCCCAGCTGAGGAACTGTTCCAGGACTTTTTCTTCGGTGAGCTTTTGCGCGGGATTTTAGCTCATTCAACTAAAGCAGGCTATGATATGCTACTTTCTGCTGCTACATCTCCAGCCGATGAACAAGAAACGATTTCTCGTCTTGTGCTTGGCCGCCGTGTAGACGGTGTTGTGCTATTATCATCACGTCAAGACGACCCGCTAATTCGTATGCTCGCAGAGCATGATTTTCCTACTGTATTAATTGGTCGAACTGAGGGGTATGATAATATCATTACAGTTGATACAGATAACGTTCAAGCTGCCTTTGATGCAACAAATCATTTGATTAAACAAGGTCATCAAAAAATTGGATTTGTAATCGGTTCCCCTAACTTAACCGTTTCTGTAGACCGTCTGCAAGGCTATAATAAAGCGATGCAGCAAGCTGGACTAACCATTAATCCTGAATGGATTATTGATAGCGAATTTTTACAGCAAAGTGGTTTTCGTGCAATGTCTTTTGTTATGAATATTCCTGACCGCCCAACAGCATTAGTTGTCATTGATGATGTTACTGCGTTTGGCGTTTTACGTGGCTTAAATGAGCTTGGCTTTAATGTGCCTAATGATATCAGCTTAGTTAGCTTTAACAACATTGCTCTTTCTGAGCTAGCTTCACCAGCACTTAGCTCTGTTGATATTAGTACTTATCAGCTTGGCTACACAGCATCTCATTTGCTTGTTAGACGTTTGCAAGATAATACAAGCTCACAAACACGTAACATTATTCCACATCGGTTAGTTGTAAGAGAATCATCGATTAAAGATTTTCAGAAAAGAGGTTAACGTAATGAATGAAAAAAAGCCTTATTTAGTTGATGCCGTTATCGGTAATTCCAATCTACTTGCTACATTAGGTCGCACTGGAAGACTTTATCGTCTGTGGTGGCCAAATATTGACACTCCACAGCATATGGATGCGATGCGAGTAGGATTAAAGCAAGAAGGCTCTGCTATCCAATGGTTTGATGAGGAAAGCAATGGCTGGTCTCATACGATTAGCTATGTAAAAGGCAGCAATGTGCTAAATGTTACTGCTGAAAATAAAGCAGCACAGTTATCCGTTGCTAGCCAACACTTTGCTGTACCAGGTAAAGATTTATTAGTTCGCGAATATGCAATTCGTAACCATAGTAATGAAAGTAAACAATTAACGTTTTACTTGCACTCCAGCTTCTTGATTAGTGAAAACAATCTATATAATACAACTATGTTTAACGCTGATGCCGATGCGTTGATTCATTTCCGCCATCAGTACTTTTTTGCGGTTTCTAGTGCAATCGTATGCACTAAATTCCAAAGCGGTATTTCTTGGGAAGAAGTGCAACATGGAGAATTGCGTGGTAACGTGATCGACATGCAACCAACAGGTGCAATGTCATGGGATTTAACGATTCCTGCTGGTGAAACTGTGGTTCTGCCTATATATATTTCTGCTGCTCATAATGAGCAAGATGCTGTCAGCATTCTAGCTGAAGCTCGGACAAAATCAAGCACAGCTTGGGCAAATGAAACAAATGAATATTGGCATAACTATGTTGCTAATGCAGTGCCTTGCCCAGTTGATGATGAGCGAATTAAAGCATTATATGAGCGTTCAATCCTAACCTTTAAATTAATGTCTGATGAAAAAACAGGGTTAATTATTGCCGCTCCTGAATTTGATGAAACGTTCAGTCGTTGTGGCGGCTATGCCTATTGCTGGGGCCGTGATGCTGCATTTATTACAACTGCGCTTGATAAAGTCGGCCTAAAAGATTTAACTAATTCCTTCTACGATTGGGCATTAACTGCACAATCTCCTGACGGTTCTTGGCAACAACGTCACTACCATGATGGTCAATTAGCTCCTTCTTGGGGTCTACAAATTGATGAAGGTGCATCAATTATTTGGGGAATGTGGGAACATTATCTCGTTGATAAAGATGAGAACTTCGCAAAACGCGTATGGCCTGCTGTATTGAAGGGCGCACAATTCCTAAGCACATTTATTGATGAAGAAACTGGCTTGCCTAAACCAAGCATCGATTTATGGGAAGAGCGTGAAGCTTCTCACACTTACTCTTGTGCTGCTGTTTATGGCGGATTAAAAGCTGCTGTTGGCTTTGCTGAACTAGCTGGTGAAGCTGAACTGGCAAAAGAGTGGAATAAAGTTGCAGAGCAAATTAAAGCAGGTATCGATGCACATTGCTTTAATGAAGAGCTAAATTGCTTCTATCGCGGGGTTAACTTAACAGTTTCTGCTGAGAAATATGAGCAAGCTATTACTGCAGGTAAACAAGGCTATACTGTTGATCTTCCTAAAGGCTACAAAAAATATGTGCTTAAACATGATCCGATTGTCGATATTAGTTTGCTTGGTATTAGCGTTCCATTCAATGCAGTTGAAGCGTCTGATGAACGTATGCGCAGTACAGCAAATGTAATTGAAGAAAAATTAACTTCGCCAATTGTTGGCGGTATTAAACGTTATGAGGATGACATTTATGTTGGAGGAAACCCTTGGATTCTAACAACATTGTGGCTTGCTCATTATCGCTTCGCAATTGGAGAAGCTGAAGCTGGCTACAAGCATATTCAATGGGTGCTTGATCACTGCACTGAAACAGGACTACTTCCAGAGCAAATTGATAAAAATACTGGTGCAACGGCTTGGGTAGTTCCATTAACATGGTCACATGCGATGTTTATTCTTGCAGTATTTATGCTAGCTGAAGCTAAACAATTTGATTTAGCTAACGTTAACAAATAATGTTTACAAATTGTTAAACTAACGTTAAATAAATTAGCGTTTGTTACAATTGAGTTAAATAATCCGCACAGCAATTGTTGCTTATAATGTAACAGTTGTTTGTGCGGATTTTCTTTTTTTGTATGGTAAAATGAGGTCATCTCCTAAAGCTTGGAAATGATTTACGCAAATCACTTGACAAATCTTATTTAATTTGTAATAATTATAAATAAGAAATTGGTCTAAATTCAATATTTATATTTTTAAATGTATGGATTTAAAGCTTTTCGCTAACACTGCAATAAGATAAAGAACTAACGACGAGGAGGATTTATTATGAAAACAATTCAAGACCAACTTAATCGTCAAATTGCAAACTGGAGCATTCTTTATGTTAAACTGCACAACTACCATTGGTATGTAAAAGGTACGCAATTTTTTACATTACATGCAAAATTTCAGGAGCTTTATGAAGAAGCGGCACTTCATGTTGATGAAATCGCTGAACGTTTGCTTGCTTTGAAAGGTCAGCCACTTGCCAAAATGGCAGACTACTTAGAAGCTTCCAGCATTAAAGAGGCTGAAGGAAATGAAAATGCAACTGAAATGGTCGATCAATTAATTAAAGACTTCACAGTTGTGATTGGCGAACTGAAAGAAGCGATGGTGATTGCTCAAGAAGCAAATGACGAAACAACTGCCGATATGCTGCTAGCAATTCACACATCACTTGAAAAACATGTATGGATGCTATCCGCATTTAATGGATAAAATCATGAAACAAAGAACATACTAAACTTACTAGAGCTACTGAGTAAACAAATACCCCCAGCAAAAGGGCTTTGCCTCATCATTAGTCTGCCTCTCCGCTAATGATAAATAAGCTTGTTGCTGGGGGTATTATTTATGTTTTAAACAATTCGGCAACTGCCTAGCTCCTGCTCGTTCCAAAGCATTTGAACATAGTCACCACTAGTTAGCGCTGCTACGCCAGCAGGTGTGCCCGTATATAGCAAATCTCCTGCTTCAAGCCCATAATTTTCGTCAATATATGCAAGCAGCTGATCGATGCTGAAAATCATATCTTTAGGACTGCCTAGTTGAGCTTGCTTACCGTTAAGCAGCAACTTAAAATGACCATTAAGCAGCTCGTCCATTGAATGTAATGGCTGCCATTTACCAATCGTCGCTGCTCCCTTAAATCCTTTAGCTGCCAGCCATGGGTGGCCTTTCTCCTTTAGTCTGGTTTGAACATCGCGTAACGTTAAATCTAAGCCAAGTGAAAAGCTGTCGATTATGTTCTCTAGCGGTTTACTGGCGTCATAAGCTTGGCGCATCCGCAATACTAGCTCAAGTTCAAAATGAACTGCTCCTCGCTGTTTCGGTATTTCCAGCTCACCGCCATTCATTTCTCGCAAAGCATGAGTCGGCTTCGTGAAAATCATCGGCTCACTTGGAACCTCATTGCCAAGCTCTAAAGCATGTAAACGATAATTGCGGCCAACACAGTAAATATTGCCTACCTACAAAATGCCTACCCCTTTCTTTGCGCCTCAATTTTTTCAGCTAACTCGCTTAGCTCTGCCCAACGATCCATAAGCGCCTCTAGCTTCTGCTCAGCCTGCTGTTGTTTTTCCGTAAGTTCTTGCAGCATCGCTGCATCAAAGGAATTCCGCTCGATTTCTTCTCCAATCAATTGTAGCTCTTGTTCCGCTTCTGCGATCCACTGCTCAATATTTTCGTATTCACGCTGCTCTTTGAAGGACATTTTTAGCTGTCGCTCTTGTTGTCGCGGCTGTTTCTTGCTGTCCTCATCTCCTATTTTTCCTGAGGCAGCAGTTTTATTAGCACTTCCTGCGCCAGCTCCTTCAAATTCTCGCTTGCGAGCAGCGGCATAAGCAGCATAATCAGTATAATTTCCAGTATGAACCGTTAGTACACTTTCTCCTTCCTCAAAGGCAATTACTTTGTCTACGATTCGATCAAGAAAATACCGATCATGCGATACAACAAAAACTACACCTGGAAAATCATCTAAATAATCTTCTAGAATCGTCAACGTCGTAATATCGAGATCATTGGTCGGCTCATCTAGCAGTAACACATTAGGAGCCTCCATTAAAACACGCAACAATTGCAAGCGACGCTTTTCCCCGCCCGAAAGCTTAGCTATTGGTGTCCATTGCATTGTGGAATTAAATAAAAATCGCTCTAGCATTTGACTAGCAGAAACAGTCGTGCCATCAGCTGTTTTCACTTGTTCAGCAGTATCACGAATATATTCCAGCACGCGCTTGCTTTCATCCATTTCATCTCTTTCCTGTGAAAACCAGCCTAATTTAACGGTTGGTCCTAGCTCAATTCTTCCCTCGTCCGGGGCTAGCTTGCCGCCAATCATTTTTAATAAGGTTGATTTCCCCGCTCCGTTCCGTCCGATAATACCAACACGATCTCCTGGAGTAGCAATATAGCTAAAACCCTTAATTAATTGTCTTGTGCCAATGCTTTTGCTAATATGCTCTAGCTCAATAATTTTTTTGCCGAGTCTGCTCGAAGCAACCGATAACTCAACTTTGCCGTTGCCTTCCTTCGGAACTGCTGCCTGAAGCTGTTCAAAGCGTTCGATTCTGGCCTTTTGCTTCGTAGATCGTGCCCGTGCACCACGGCGAATCCAAGCTAACTCATTGCGCAATAAATTTTGTCGCTTTGCCTCAGAGGCTGCTTCGCGTTCTTCACGCTCCAGCTTAAGCTCTAAAAATTTACTGTAATTCGCTTCATAAAAATATGCTTTTCCTTGGTCAAGCTCCATAATTCGATTACTTACCCGATCAAGAAAATAACGATCATGCGTAATCATAAGCACAGCACCACGTCGCTTTTGCAGCATCGTTTCAAGCCACTGCACTGATTCATTATCAATATGGTTTGTCGGCTCGTCCAAAATTAATAAATCGGAAGGCAACACAAGTGCCGCTGCCATTGCCACCCGCTTGCGCTGACCGCCAGACATCTCTGCAACCGGTTTATCCCAATCATTAATGCCAAGTTTGCCAAGCACTTGCTTAGCTTCACTTTCCAAACTCCACGCATCTAACTCGTCCATAGCCGCATTTGCCTTCATTAGCAGTTGCTGTGCCGCTTCACTGCTAGGATTAAGCTCAACTGCCTCTAGTGCGGCTTTATATTGCATATAAGCTTTTAACTGAGGAGAATCACCGCCAAGCACGTGTTCCAGTGCTGTTTCCCCGTCACGAAAAACTGGTTCTTGTGCAAGCATGCGTATAACGGCATTGTTTGCAACCAAAATATGACCACTATCGGCAGGCTCAAGCCCAGCAATCACTTTTAGAAAAGTTGATTTGCCAGTACCATTTACTCCGATAATCCCAATTTTATCGCCTTCTGCAATGCCAAAGCTGACATTCTCAAACAGCAGCTTCTCTCCGTAGCTTTTTGTTAATTGCTCAACCGATAATATATGCATGCGAAATACCTCTTTTAAACGTAATATGTAGCTATTATTGTAGCACAGTAGTGATGCCACGTACATTTGCCCTTACATATAGTCCCGCTATTCATCAAACGTAAAACGCCAAACCAACTTTAAACAAACTATATGCCTCAATCCGTTATTAATTTAGCCATAAGCTCCAATCCATTATTAATTTAGCTAAATGCTCCAACCGTTATAAATGTAGCTAAAAAAAGCATTTATCCAAGCGCTTCATAGAATGCTCCATGAACGCTCAGACAAATGCTTTCTATATATTGCTGTTATTTTATTTACGACCAATCATATTTTCTGGACGAACATATTGATCAAATTGCTCAGCAGTTAACAAGCCGCTATTTACAGCCGCTTCTTTTAACGTAATGCCTTGCTTATGAGCTGTTTTGGCAATTTTCGCTGCATTTTCATAACCGATATGTGGATTTAACGCTGTAACAAGCATTAACGATTGCTCAAGGTTACGCTTAATTACCGCTTCATTTGGCTCAATGCCTACTGCACAATTATCATTAAATGAAATCATTGAATCAGCTAGTAATGCAACGGATTGCAAGAAATTATAAAGAATAACTGGCTTAAATACGTTAAGCTCGAAGTTACCTTGGCTTGCAGCCATACCGATTGCTGTATCATTACCAATGACTTGGCAAACAGCCATCGTCATCGCTTCACTTTGTGTCGGGTTGACTTTACCTGGCATAATTGAGCTACCTGGCTCATTTTCAGGAATCGTAATTTCGCCAATACCACAACGTGGACCACTTGCTAGCCAACGAACATCGTTTGCAATTTTCATTAGATCAGCTGCCAGTGCCTTCATTGCTCCATGTGTATATACCATTTGATCATGACTAGTTAGCGAATGGAATTTATTGCTAGCAGTAATAAACTGTTTGCCAGTTAGCTTTGTTACTTCCTCAGCAACTGCTACAGCATAATCAGGATGTGCATTCAGTCCTGTACCTACAGCAGTACCGCCAAGGGCTAGCTCACGCATACTGTTTACACTTTGTGCGATCATTTCGCGTGATTTTTCCAGCATTGCAGACCAACCGCTAATTTCTTGACCTAATGTAATTGGTGTTGCATCTTGCAAATGTGTACGGCCAATTTTAACGATATGATCAAAAGCTTCAATTTTTTGCTTTAATGTTGCATTTAATTTATCAATCGCAGGTAGCAAACGATCCTCTACTGCAATAACGCCGGCAATATGCATCGCTGCAGGGAAAGTATCATTTGAGCTTTGTGAACGATTGACATCATCATTTGGATGTATGCGAAGATCGCTGCCGCGCTCTGCAAGCAATTGGTTAGCACGATGAGCGACTACCTCATTCACGTTCATATTTGTTTGTGTGCCGCTACCTGTCTGCCAAACTACTAACGGAAATTGATCATCCCATTTGCCCGCTAAAATCTCATCTACTGCCTCTGCAATAACAGCAGCCTTTGCAGAGTCCAGAACGCCTAAACGCTCGTTTGCAAGTGCCGATGCTTTCTTAACAATTGCCATCGCATAGACAACTTCTAACGGCATTTTTTCACCGCTAATTTTAAAGTTTTGCAGACTGCGCTGAGTTTGAGCTCCCCATAGCTTGTCCGCCGGCACTTTGATTTCTCCCATAGTATCTCGTTCAATACGATATTCCATTTTTTACACTCCTTTATTTTCAGGTAAGTCCCCAGCTTTAATCAGCTGGACTGAACCGTTGATTTATGCATATAGGAAAACTAGTTAAAGCTATCTATTTTACAATCCTTTTGCTTCACGATATGCTGCCATATACGCAGCGGATTTTTCTTTAATCAATTCAAAGTTACCTGTTTTCACAGCTTCCTTCGTTAAATCAGATCCAATCCCTACTGCAACGGCCCCTGCTTTGATCCAATCTTTAAGGTTTTCCAAGTTTACACCGCCAGTCGGCATAATGTTCGCTTGTGGAATAGGACCTTTTACAGTAGAAATCATACTTGGTGAATAAAGATTTCCAGGGAAAAGCTTAATGATATCGACGCCTAATTCTAATGCAGATTGAATTTCTTGAATCGTCATTGCGCCAGGTAAGCAAGGAATACAATAACGATTGCAAAGCTTAACCGTATCTGCGTTTAACGCAGGAGAAACTACATATTCAGCCCCAGCCAATATTGCTGCACGAGCAGTTTCTGGATCCAGTACGGTTCCTACACCGATAATAGCGAAGTTTGCATCGCTTGGATCTGCCTCACAGCTATACTGTGCACTAAGCTCTTCGATAGCTTTTAATGCATTCGGAACTGTCATAGTAATTTCGATCGCTTTGATTCCGCCTTCAATGGCATAATGCGCCATGCGTACAACATCTTCTGCAGAATCTGCACGCAAAACAGCCACAACTCCAGCATCAACGAGTTGCTGCAATACTTTTAGCTTCTTCATCCTATTCTAGTTCTCCCCTCTATCGTGTAACTACCATGAATTATAATATGTTTACCTAGACAGAGCAATGCTTCTATGTAAGGGGATTCATGCCGTAAACGTATCATAATGTTGCTGGATCGATAACTAGTAAAAAAGCTAGCTTATAGCAAGCTAGCTTTTTAAACGTTTTTTTACTAAAACACGATAAGATATAATTGCACTGCACACCATAACAAACATAATAATTGCCATTGGCAAAGCAGTATCTTCTCCGCCTAGTCCTACAAGCGGAGCGACTATACCGCCAAAAAAGAAAGAGGACATCCCCAGCATCGCTGAGGCGCTTCCTGCCCGCTCTCCCTGTTCCTCAAGTGCTAAAGAGTTAGCTGTTGTATTAATAAGACCTATACTGCTAACAACTGCAAACAGACCAATAATTACAAGTGCAAGCGGTCCGTCAACTATAATTGTAGTAATTAAAATAAGTGCTCCAATGAAACTGTAAGCTAAACCTACAACGAGCAATGTACTGCCCTTCACGCGATGTGCCAAGCGCCCAGCCACTTGACCAAGCAGCACAATGCCAAGTCCGTTCATACCAAACACGAAGGAATACTGTCTTGTCGTCAGCTCATATATACCTTGCAGCACAAAGGATGATCCTGAAATATACGCGAACATCGAAGCCATCATAAAGCCTTGAGTCATCATATAGCCCATAAAGCTGCGATCTTTGATTAATATGCCAAAGGTGAGCAATGTCTGCCTTAATCCTCCGCTGGAGCGACGCTCAGTTGGTAATGTTTCCGCTAAGGCAAAATAGATTCCTAGTACCATAATAATGCCAAATAGCGTTAAGCCAGCGAAAACACCTTTCCATGAGGTAAGCGTAATAATCTCTGCACCAATCACTGGAGCTAGAATTGGTGCTGCACCGTTAATGACCATTAAAGTTGCCATAAAACGAATCAGCTCAGGACCAGAGTATAAATCACGTACGCTGGCTCGAGAAATAACAAGGCCTGC
Source organism: Paenibacillus sp. plas6 (assembly GCF_057221655.1). NCBI lineage: Bacteria > Bacillati > Bacillota > Bacilli > Caryophanales > Paenibacillaceae > Paenibacillus > Paenibacillus sp. plas6. Next base: position 1,456,678 of record NZ_CM170151.1, read on the forward strand.
TGCTCCAGCAAAGCCTTGAAGAAATCTTAAAATAATAAAGCTCCAAATGGAGCCTGACCATATACATAATGCTGAAACAATCGCATAAATTGTCATTCCTATTAGCAGAGGTTTTCTTCTGCCTCTTACATCGCTTATCGGTCCAATCACAAGCTGACCTAATGCAATCCCGACTAAGCAAGCTGTTAAGCTAAGCTGAATCAGTGACGGAGAAGCTCCCATCTCATCAGCAAGCTCGGGAAATGCCGGTATATACATATCAATCGATAACGGTCCCAGTGCAGAAAGCGAACCAAGAATCGTCGCAATCATTAATCGCTTGCGTCCACTAAATGAAGCTGCTTGAGCATATACTCCCATGATGCTGTCCTCTCTTTATTTCAGTTAATCTTTATCGAGTTAATTATTGAAAAATTAAAATTAAGATCCCTACGATAAAGCAATAAAAAGCAAAGTAATGTAATTTTCCTTTTTCCATAATGCCCATAAACCAGCGCATCGAGAAATAAGTCACCACTAAACTTGCAATAAAGGAAATCAAGTACTCAACCCACAATGCTTGCAAATCAGGATCGCTTGCAATATCGGCAATACCAAGCACCAAGCCGCCAAGACTTACCGGAATATACAGCATAAACGAATAACGAAGCGCTGCATCCTGCTTCATTCCAGTAGCGATCGAGGCAATAACAGTTGACCCAGAGCGGCTAATCCCTGGAATTAATGCAACAGCCTGCGCTAAACCAACAATTAGCGCATCCTTCCACGATAAATCACCATCGCGTTTAATCCCACGCAAATTACGAATAAGGAATAAAGCAACGCCCGTACAAAGCAAAGCAATTGCAACAGTCGTTAATGATGTTGAAAATACTTCCTCTATTTTATCTTTAAATAATACACCAATAACCCCCGCTGGAATTGAGCCGATAATAATGTACATAATAAAGTTAAAATCAGCTTTATATTTGGTATCTCGAGTAGCCACATAACCTACTCCATTTTTCACTAAACGAGTAATGACTTCACGATAGATGAATAAAATAGCGATAAGCGAAGCGGTATTGGTCATAATTTCAAATGACAATCCATGCTGCTCCATGCCAAGTAAATTTTGGGCTATGATTAGATGCCCACTTGAGGAAATAGGAATTGGCTCGGTAAAGCCTTGAATTGTACCTAAAATTAAATACTTTAACCATTCCATTATTTCTGACATATCTTTTGTTCCGTTGCCAGCAATGATCTAGTCAACGGCTCCCCTCCTTAAATGTTAATCAAATTAATACCTTAATTAGTATAAACGATTAGCGGCAAAAAAGGAATTGTACCTATAGTCTAGTTATTTCTGTTAAAATAGGAAGGCAAGCTAATTACGGAGGTTATAATTTGGATTACATCGTACTCGACATTGAATTTAATGGACGTAAATTTGCAAGTGATTTGCCAATGGAAGTTATTGAAATAGGCGCTGTGCGATTAAATGAAGCTTTGGAACAAGTGGACACTTTTACCGCCTGTATAAAACCAATCTACTTCGCTAAGCTTAATAGCTTTATACAGAAAAAAACAGGTATAGCCCAAGCAGAAATTGATAAGGCAGAGCGCTTTCCAAAAGTTATTGCCAAATTCCAGCAATGGTTATCATCATCGGCAGAGCTCCTGTTTGTCACATGGGGCAAAGAGGATATGAAGCGCATTATTCTCGATACACGCATGCATAAGCTAGACGATCATTTTTGGATGACTACCCCATACTTTGATTTACTTAAAGGCTTTATCGCATTAAAAGGTTTAACAAATGATATTAGTGTCGAAGGAGCATTAGAAATGCTTCAGCTCGAAAGCAATGGTCAAGCCCATCGTGCGCTAGATGATGCGATTATGACAGCTAATATTTTTCGTTCAATTTATTCCCAGCTAAATTTATCTCAGCAGCAATATTACGTTGACAGATACACTAATGCACGGGAAAGAAGATCACTTAAGAATGCTGTACGTATGCTGCGTTCACAAAAAATTGAGCCAACATGGGAAAATTATTCGGATAAGTTTCTAAAGGATAAATCTGACGGCATAGAGCAACGCAAGTTAGATGAAATGAAGCAATATTTCGAGTCAGAAGCTGCTAAGGCAAGCAATGCAAAACCAAGATCTATCCAGGCAACAGAGCTGCAATCGACAAAGGAAACATTAAACGAATCATCGTCGGGTGGAGAATAGTCCATCAATATACAGCTTCGCAATTATTGAAAGTCCCTCTAAAGGTTAGAGCTAGTTATTTTATTTTAGCAATTTGAGCAGAATGAGTTCGGTATTGCACCGAACTCATTTAATACGAACGATAAAGGTATGCTTTAAGTAAAATATTGAAAACAAACCAGATAAAACAAAAAAGTCTACTGCATTTGCAGTAGACTTCTTCTTTGCTTGGCAACGTCCTACTCTCCCAGGACCCTTCGGTCCAAGTACCATCGGCGCTGAAAGGCTTAACGGTCGTGTTCGAGATGGGTACGCGTGGTTCCCTTTCGCCATTGTCACCAAACATGGGGTTTACACCCTCAAAACTGGATAGAAAGTTTTCATCTTACGAATCATTTAGGATAAGCCCTCGACCGATTAGTACTGGTCAGCTCCATGCATTGCTGCACTTCCACCCCCAGCCTATCTACCTCGTCGTCTTCAAGGGGTCTTACTACTTGGGAAATCTCATCTTGAGGGGGGCTTCACGCTTAGATGCTTTCAGCGCTTATCCCTTCCGTACTTGGCTACCCAGCGGTGCTTCTGGCGAAACAACTGGTACACCAGCGGTACGTCCATCCCGGTCCTCTCGTACTAAGGACAGCTCCTCTCAAATTTCCTACGCCCGCGACAGATAGGGACCGAACTGTCTCACGACGTTCTGAACCCAGCTCGCGTACCGCTTTAATGGGCGAACAGCCCAACCCTTGGGACCTACTTCAGCCCCAGGATGCGATGAGCCGACATCGAGGTGCCAAACCTCCCCGTCGATGTGGACTCTTGGGGGAGATAAGCCTGTTATCCCCAGGGTAGCTTTTATCCGTTGAGCGATGGCCCTTCCATTCGGTACCACCGGATCACTAAGCCCGACTTTCGTCCCTGCTCGACTTGTGGGTCTCGCAGTCAAGCTCCCTTCTGCCTTTACACTCTTCGAATGATTTCCAACCATTCTGAGGGAACCTTTGGGCGCCTCCGTTACGCTTTAGGAGGCGACCGCCCCAGTCAAACTGCCCACCTGACACGGTCCCTTCGCCCGATTCAGGGCGACAGGTTAGAACTCCGATACGATCAGGGTGGTATCCCAACGGCGCCTCCACACAAGCTGGCGCTCATGCTTCCTAGGCTCCCACCTATCCTGTACAGATCGTACCAAAGTCCAATATCAAGCTGCAGTAAAGCTCCATGGGGTCTTTCCGTCTTGTCGCGGGTAACCTGCATCTTCACAGGTATTAAAATTTCACCGGATCTCTCGTTGAGACAGCGCCCAATTCGTTACGCCATTCGTGCGGGTCAGAATTTACCTGACAAGGAATTTCGCTACCTTAGGACCGTTATAGTTACGGCCGCCGTTTACTGGGGCTTCGGTTCATAGCTTCGGCTTACGCCTAACCATTCCCCTTAACCTTCCAGCACCGGGCAGGCGTCAGCCCGTATACGTCGTCTTACGACTTTGCACAGACCTGTGTTTTTGCTAAACAGTCGATTGGGCCTTTTCACTGCGGCCCCCTCGGGCTATTCACCCTACCGGGGCACCCCTTCTCCCGAAGTTACGGGGTCATTTTGCCGAGTTCCTTAACGAGAGTTCTTCCGCGCGCCTTAGCATGCTCTGCTCGCCTACCTGTGTCGGTTTGCGGTACGGGCACCTTCGTCTCACTAGAGGCTTTTCTTGGCAGCCTGAACTCATGACCTTCGCTACTGCAATTTTCGCTCCCCATCACAGCCCAGCCTTTCGATGAGCGGATTTGCCTACTCACCAGCCTCACTGCTTGGACGGACATCCATCAGTCCGCGTCACTATCCTTCTGCGTCACCCCTTCGCTCAAACAACTACGGTGGTACAGGAATTTCAACCTGTTGTCCTTCCACTACGCCTTTCGGCCTCGCGTTAGGTCCCGACTTACCCTGAGTGGACGAGCCTTCCTCAGGAACCCTTAGGCTTACGGCGGATAGGATTCTCACCTATCTTTTCGTTACTCATACCGGCATTCTCACTTGAATACAGTCCACCACTCCTTACGGTATGACTTCAACCCGTATTCAACGCTCCCCTACCCAATTCGTAGGCTTCACTTCAACTTCGATGGTTTGTGTTTAGCTGAAGAACATACATTTAGTCGAATTCTTGAACAACCTTAGCGGTTGATTTCGACGAATGTTAATCGTCGCTAAACACTTCTTCAAAGAAGAAGTGAAACCTACGACTTGCCATAGCTTCGGCGGTGTGTTTAGCCCCGTTACATTTTCGGCGCAGAGTCACTCGACCAGTGAGCTATTACGCACTCTTTAAATGGTGGCTGCTTCTAAGCCAACATCCTGGTTGTCTGTGCAACTCCACATCCTTTCCCACTTAACACACACTTGGGGGCCTTAGCTGATGATCTGGGCTGTTTCCCTCTTGACAATGGATCTTAGCACTCATTGTCTGACTCCTGGATATATATCGATGGCATTCGGAGTTTGACTAGACTTGGTAACCCTCGCGGGCCCCGCACCCAATCAGTGCTCTACCTCCATGATACTCGACTCCAAGGCTAGCCCTAAAGCTATTTCGGGGAGAACCAGCTATCTCCGAGTTCGATTGGAATTTCTCCGCTACCCCCACCTCATCCCCGCACTTTTCAACGTGCGTGGGTTCGGGCCTCCAGTGCGTGTTACCGCACCTTCACCCTGGACAGGGGTAGATCACACGGTTTCGGGTCTACGCCTGCATACTTTTTCGCCCTATTCAGACTCGCTTTCGCTGCGGCTCCGTCTTCCCAACTTAACCTTGCATGCAAACGTAACTCGCCGGTTCATTCTACAAAAGGCACGCCATCACCCCTTAATTGGGCTCTGACTTCTTGTAAGCGCACGGTTTCAGGTTCTTTTTCACTCCGCTCCCGCGGTGCTTTTCACCTTTCCCTCACGGTACTGCTTCTCTATCGGTCACTAGGGAGTATTTAGCCTTGGCAGATGGTCCTGCCGGATTCCGACGGGGTTTCACGTGTCCCGCCGTACTCAGGATCCAGCTCGGAGAGAACTAATTTTTGACTACAGGGCTTTTACCTTTTATAGCGAGCCTTTCCAGACCTCTTCGTCTAATCAATTCCTTTGTAACTCCGTGTGAGCTGTCCTACAACCCCAAGAAGCAAGCTTCTTGGTTTGGGCTCTTCCGCGTTCGCTCGCCGCTACTGACGGAATCACTATTGTTTTCTCTTCCTCAGGGTACTTAGATGTTTCAGTTCCCCTGGTGTGCCTCTACCTAACCTATGTATTCAGTTAGGAGTAACTGTCCATTACGACAGCTGGGTTTCCCCATTCGGAAATCCCCGGATCGACGCTTGCTTACAGCTCCCCGAGGCAGTATCGTTGTTCGCCACGTCCTTCATCGGCTCCTAGTGCCTAGGCATCCTCCGTGCGCTCTTATTAGCTTAACCTATTCGCTCGTTGTTTCTTTTTTCTCCTCCGTCGCCCTTTCGGGCAAAGTCGTCGAGAAAAAGAAACAGCTTGCTAGTTAATTCGCTTGTTAATGTTTGAATATTACTTTGAGAGTAAATATTCGAACTCGATTCGCTTTGGATGATTATTACTTTCTTATCCAGT
>NZ_CM170151.1:1465000-1732500 GCF_057221655.1 Paenibacillus sp. plas6
CTCGATACGATTACTTACACCTAGTTTATCTAAAATCGTGGAAATGTAATTACGTACTGTTCCTGTCGAGAGAAATAGCTCACTTGCAATTTCCTTCGTATTTTTTCCATCTGCCACTAGTCCAAGCACTTCTTGTTCTCTTTCGGTTAGCGGATTATCCCCACCGCTGTATGCTTCGTCCATTAACTCAGCATCATAGATTCGTTTACCTTCCATCACGCTGCGGATTGATGTAGCTAGCTCTTCAGATGGGCTATCTTTAAGCAAATACCCATACACGCCCGCCTTCATTGCTCGTTCAAAGTATCCTGCTCGGGCAAATGTCGTTAATATAATAACTTTGCAATCACTGCCTTTCAGCTCCTCAGCAGCTTCAAGTCCGCTTTTAATTGGCATTTCTATATCCATAATACAAACATCTGGCTTCAATTCTTTAACAAGCTGTAAAGCCTCTTCACCGTTAGAAGCTTTACCTACAACTTGCATATCATCCTCCAAATCGATCAGTGAAGCAAGCGCCCCTAACAACATTCGCTGATCTTCAGCAATAACAATCCTAATCATGTTATCGACTCCTTCATTGGCTGACGAACGGCATTCGGAACCGTAATATGCAAGCTCGTTCCTTTCTCCTCTCCGCCAGCGACTTTTAATGATCCATTTACAAATTCCAACCGTTCCTTCATTCCTCGTAAGCCATTGCCATTCGAACGGTCTTGATTTGCAGAAATCCCTACTCCGTCATCCTCTACAGTTAAATGAACCTCATCAGCGGTCACCTCTATTGCAATTCGACACCGCTCAGCACCGCTATGCTTCACAACATTCGTTACTGCTTCCTTTAAACACATGCATAGTACATTTTCAGCAAGTAACGCTGTTGATTTCAAGCGCGGATCTCCTTCCAAAACTAGCTCTATTTGTGCCGCAGACAACATTTGCCTTACATTTTGAACCTCGTCCTCAAGGCTTGTACCGCGCATTTTTGTAACTAAATCTCGAACCTCTTTTAGCGCAATGCGAGCTGTCTGACGAATATCTTTCAGTTCCTTTTCAGCTTTGTCCAAGTCCTTGCGCAGCAGCTTGCTAGCAAGTTCACTTTTTAAACCAATTAAGCTTAGTTTTTGCCCAACGGTATCGTGCAAATCACGTGAGATTCGCTGTCGTTCCTCCAGCTTTACAAGCTCGGAAATACGTTTATTGGCATACTCGAGCTCGTCCTCAAGCTGATCCTGCTTTTTCTGATTATACGTATTAAACGGCAAAAGGATAACAACGACCAAGCAAATCAAAATAAATGGAAATTGCGTAAGTAAAATTTGACGCTGTGTCGCTAACCCATAATTAACAGTGACAAAAGTTGTCAAAAGGTGAATAATATACAAAGTGTAAAATCCTGCTTTATTTTTAATATGTCCGATAAAAAATGCTAAAAAAATCGAAAAGTAAACGTAACTGAACCAAAGCGTCATAATCATCGAAATAATGATTTGCATGCTCGTCCATAGGTAAACTGGCCATCCCTTAGAAATAAACGCCAGCAAATAGAAAATAAAAAAAGCAATAATTAATGATGTGCCGCTGACAACCTGAATCGTAGAGGATTGACCGAAAATAAAATAAAAAGGTAAGATGCAAAATACAAGCCATATATAAGGTGACAAGCCTGCACCTTTGTGAAAGGTTTGATACCACTTGTTCATAAGTGTTACTCCTTGAAAAACCTGTTATTATAATTAGTTTATCACAGATTTCAAGCCGCGTGTAAAACAAGCACGAGCACGAAACGACAATCGTTTCATGCTCGTGGATAGACTTCACTAGCTAGCTGACTTTATGAGTAATAACAGCTAATTCTCTAGTCGATGCAATTTCTTTACCAGTACGAAAGCTAACAAATCGCTTGCTTCTTTCATCCCATAACGCTACTTTTAATGACAATAAGCTTTCCTTGATACCAATCGTAGTTGCTTTATGCAACGGCGGCGTTTCCTCATGTGCTTTTTCCAATAAATAGTTTGGAACTTTTGGACTTAGGTGATGGACATGATGGAAACCGATATTTCCAGTAAGCCATTGCAACAGTTTCGGTAAGCGATAATATGAACTGCCTTCTACCGCTGCATGCACGTAGCTCCAATCCTCATTATGCTCAAAATATGATTCTTCAAATTGATGCTGCACATAAAACAGCCAAATTCCTAGCGCACCAGAAACATAAAATGCTGGCAGCTGAATGAGTAGCAATGACTTCCAACCAACTAATAAATATAACAGAGCGTACATCGCTACGATAAGCCCGTTCATAATATAGGTATTGATTCTTTCTTTACGTTTAGCTCCTTTGCGATTAAAACGATACTGAATTAAAAATACAAAAAACGGTCCTAATACAAACATTACAAATGGATTACGGTATAAGCGATATCTCAAGCGAAGCCATTTCGAGGCTTGCGCATATTCATCAACAGTCATAATCCATAGGTCACCCACCCCGCGTTTATCTAGATTACTGCTTGTTGCGTGGTGAATAGCATGTGAATTTTTCCATTGTAAATAAGGTACATGAGTTAGTGTCCCAGTTAGCATACCAACAATATCATTGGCTTTCTTGCTTCTGAAAAACGAACCGTGACAGCAATCATGAAAAATGATAAAAGTACGGATAATAAAAAATCCACTGGCAATTGCTAACGGCAAAGCTAACCAAAATGATACCGATAAACTAAAATAAGCAGCCGTCCATAATAGCACCAGTGGAATTAATGTATTACAAAGTTGAATAATGCTAATACTTGTCGATGTTTTTTCATATTTTTGCATACTTTTTCGAAGTTGAACCTGTCTAGGGTCTTGTTGCATAAGCGACCTCTCCTTATAAAATTGCAGCAGCCCTTTAAAACTTCAGCGGCTACAATAAAGTGATACCTTCATTGTAGCCGCTTCACTGTCATTAAATAAGTCATAAATGTAAGGAAAATGATATGACATCTATCATATATTGAGTTGCTTAAAATGCCCATTCTCCGTTACGGAACACTGGAATTACTGTGCCGTCTGCTTGAATACCGTCAATATCCATTTCCGCCGAGCCAATCATAAAATCATTATGCGTAATGCTTTCATTGACACCATGTGCAGCAAGCTCCTCTGGTGACATATTTTTACCGCCTTCAATATTAAAAGCATATCCGCTGCCAATCGCCAAATGATTCGAAGCATTTTCATCAAACAATGTATTGAAGAAAAGAATGCCTGATTGTGAAATCGGAGAGCGATGAGGAACTAAAGCTACCTCGCCTAAATAATGAGAGCCTTCATCCATTTCAATTAGTTTAGCTAAAAATTCTTCACCTTGCTTCGCTTCATATTTTACAATTCGTCCATTTTCGAACGTAATCTTAAATTCATCAATTACATTTCCACCAAAGCTAAGCGGCTTCGTACTTGATACATAACCATTTGTTCCGTTACGATGTGGAACTGTGAACACTTCTTCAGTTGGCATATTGGCCATAAATACATGTCCTTGCGGATTTTCACTGCCTGCCGATACCCATACATGCTTTTCATCCAGCTCAATTGTTAAATCTGTACCAGGCGCGCGATAATGCAGTTTTTTGAAACGATAATTATTTAAAGCAACTGCTTTTTCATGCAGCGTAACATTATGCTCTTGCCATGCTTTAATCGGATCAGGAGTATCAAGACGTACTGCTTTAAAAATCGCATCCCAAAGCTGTGCAACAGCTTCCTCTTCTGTACTGTTCGGAAAAACTTTTTTCGCCCATTCAGCTCCTGCAGCTGCAACAACCGTCCAGCTTACTTTATCAGATTGAATTGCTCTTCTAAAGTTTACAAGCTTCGTACCAGATGCTTTTTGGAATGCAGCAATTTTCGCGGAATCCACCCCTTTAAGCAGGTCTGGACTGGAGGAAACTAAGGAAATAAACGCTGCATTGTTATCGACAAATTCATCTCGCTTCGCAGCTTCCCAATCTGGAAAATGATTAAATACTTCATCCGCTGCTCTTGTATATTTTAGACGAGATAACTTATCGTCTATCCAATCGACATGAACATTCGTTGCCCCTGCATCATAAGCTTGCTCAGCTATTAAGCGAACTAGTTCAGCTTGATCGACTGCTCCTGTAATGAATACAGGTTGTCCAGCTTGTACATTTACTCCTACACGTACGATTAACTTAGCATAGCTTTCCAATTGATCTTTCCATTGATTAGTCATATGTACACTCCTTTATATTAGAATCCCCGTTGTTAGTATGTTCTCTAGCTTCATTGTCTATTATAGCATTACTGGATATAGGAATTGAAAAAGTTCATAGATGCTCGTTCTAAAAGCACAGCTATACCCTTAATGAACTAAAGCTTAATGAGCTATATTTTAAAACGTTGCAGCAATTGCTCGAGCTCAGTAGCCTGCTCTCTTAATTGCAGGACAATTTCCTTCATTTGCTGGACAGACTGATAGGTAACTTCTACTGTTTGCTGGATTTCGTTAGTCGCCTCAACAGCCTCTTCAGAAATTTGAACTGCTTGCTCCGTCATATCATTTAGTCCTTCAATCGTCGCACTAACTTGTGCCGCAGTACTGGACAAATACTCTGCCTGTTGCTCTACTTGTGTTATTCCATGATTTATTTTTTCAAAAACTTCACCTAAGGATGTAACAACCTTTGTACCTGTTACGACTTCTTCACTGCTAATTTTTGAGGCTGAGCTTGCCTGCTCTGTTAGAAGCAGCATTTTACCGATTAGCTCCTCTACTTGCTCAGCAGTAAAATCGGTTTGATCCGCTAGCTTACGAACCTCCTGTGCTACCACACTAAAACCTTTGCCATGCTCACCAGCACGTGCTGCTTCAATTGAAGCATTCAATGCTAGCATTCCTGTTTGTGCAGAGATATGTTTAATCATCGCCACCATCTCTTGCACGTCATGTGAAAGATTTTGCAAAGAAGCAATATCCTCTGTGGCTTGTCCTGTTGTATGTTGAATAATATCCATCTGTTTTTGAAGCTGATTCATATAATCATTGCCCGAAGCAATTTGCACATTTGCACGGCTTGTAACTTCAAACATTGTTTCAGAGGATGAGGCAACATGGCGCATCGCATTTGTTACCTCTACCATTGCTATTGTTGTTTCATTCATTGTTTCATGCTGTACTGACGATTGCTTATTAGCAATCTCAATATTTTTACTTAACGTCTCGCCTAAATTCTCGGCAGTTGTTACATTGTCGGTTAACGTCACAATCGATGATTTAATGACAGCATGACTTGCAGACAGCTTCGCTAAGCTAGTGCGTAATTCAGCAGTTAGCTCTGAAAAACCTTCGGTCAGCATACCAATTTCATCACGATGTTTAGCGGTTAATTCAATTGTTAAATCACCTTGCTGAGCACGCTTCATATGTATAAGTAACGTTTTTAGCGGTTTTAACATCAATCTAGTAATAAAAATAATGAGTAACAGTGATACCAATACCGTACAAGCAACGATAAAAATCGTCATCTTACGGTTACTGGCCATAACCTCATATATATCCGTACCGTCAAAATCCGCCCCGATAACACCAATAATATCCCCGTTCTCTTTTAAGATTGGAAAATAGGCCGATATTGTTGCACCGTATTTCTCAGAATAGTCTAGCGAACCAAGATGTACCTCCTTAGTTTCATAGGTTAAGACGGTTAACTCGTCAATATCTTCCTCTGCTTCTCCAATTGCTGAAAAATCTTCTGAATCCATATCTAATGAGCTTCCATCTATTACATAATAGAATGTGCCATTCTCGTCTCTGCTCATTGTATACAGATATTTTAATCCGTTGCTGACTTTATACTCATGTAGCTTTTGTTGAATGCTTAAATAGTCATCATTAATCTGTTTGTCCTTTGCAATTTGCTCAAACTGGATAATATCAATTTTGGTGGCAGCGGTTTCAGCGATAGCTAAAGCCTGCTTTCCTAAACCATCAAGCACTAATTTCTGCGATGAACTAAACATTAGATAACTCATAATTAATCCGCTAAGTAAAACAATTAAAGAGAAAATAAATATCATTCGTGATTGCAGGCTCTTCAGCAACGTATATTCCTCCTAGGGGCTAATTGACAGAAATATTATAGCATGGAGGATTGATGTTGTATTGATAGCTAGTAAAAACTTCATAATTATTTTTTAGCAACGTTCAATTAATGCTAATACAAAAGCCGATTATGATTACTGATTATTCGATAAGTATCCCAAATTGAATAAAAACAATTAGAAAAACCTATCTTGTATGGGCAATTCCATAAGCAAGATAGGTTTTATTCATGAAACTGATATGTCTATAGCTACAGCAGCAAGCTCATCCAATCATCCATCGTTATTGGTCCAAAATAATACGTAAGATCCAAATCTTTAGAAACTTCGCGCAACGCTTCTTCTGAATAACGAGTGCCGACTAGGAGCTCAGCCACTTCATTGCGATCTCCTCTGCCAAAGAAGTCGCCATAAATTGCTGCATCCTGAATCACTCCATCAACAACGTTTAAGCGTACATCGAAAGTACCCGCTCCCTCAATCCGTTTACGTTGCTGCATATTAAACTGCGGTGAACGTCCATAATTCCAGTCCCAACTGCGATAGCGCTCATCTGCTAACTGATAAACCTTTTTCCAGTCTTCCTCAGTTAGCTTATAGGTTGGAATTTCATTATGTCCCGAAAATACATGCTGCAATATTTTCGTACGAAACTCTTCAATCGTAAGGGGCTCCTTTAAAAATTCAGAAATATTAGCTACGCGACTGCGCACAGATTTCGTTGATTTGGAAACATATTTTTCAGCATTAACCTTTAAGGCGCTTGCCACATTTTCCATCTCTGAATTAAAGAGCAAAGTGCCATGACTAATAATTTTCCCACGTGAATGGAATTGCGCATTACCTGAAATTTTACGCTCCCCTACTTGAATATCGTTGCGACCAGATAATTCTGCTTCAACACCAAGCTCACGCAACGCCTCAACAACAGGCTCGGTAAACTTTTTAAAATTGTGAAAAGAAGATCCGTCGTCTCTCATAATAAAGCTAAAGTTCAAATTACCGAGATCATGATAAACAGCACCGCCACCGCTTAAGCGACGTACAACATGTAATTTATGCTCCTTTACGTACTCAGCATTAATTTCTTCAACTGTATTTTGATTTCTGCCAATAATAATTGACGGTTCATTAATATAGAAAAGCAAATAGTTGTTTTCAGGCAGCTGTCTGAAAATATACTCTTCAAGCGCAAGATTCACAGCGGGATCATGGTGCTGCTCATTACTTACAAATAACATCGGATTATCACTCCTATCCCGGTTTGTTCTTAAAATTATACCGTTTTCACTTTATGCTTTTCAAGTTTAGTGCAAAATGCCATAATAGGCAGTATGTATGACTGTTAATTTTTGTATCAGTCTAATAATATGGTTAAGCAAAATATAAGCATATTCGGATTAGGAGGAGAAATATGCAATATCGCAATCTTGGGAAAAGCGGATTAAAGCTATCTGCGATTGGTCTGGGAACAAATGCCTTTGGAAAACGTGCTGATCGTGAGCATTCCATTGCAATTATCCATGAAGCGATTGAGCGAGGTGTCACCTTTATCGATACAGCAAATATTTATGCTGGTACACAATCTGAAACGATTATTGGTGAAGCATTAAAGGGAAAAAGAAGCAGTGTAGTGCTAACAACTAAAGCCGGACTGCCTATCGGTCCTGGCGTATATGAACGTGGCTCATCTGCAAGACATCTCGTCGAACAGCTTGATGGAAGTTTAAAACGACTGCAAACAGATTATGTCGATCTGTTTCAAATTCATACCTTTGACCCGCATACACCATTAGAAGAAACATTGCGTTGCTTAGAGTATATGATTGCTTCCGGCAAGGTAAGATATATTGGCTGCTCTAACTACTACGCATGGGAGCTGATGAAGGCTCTTAGCATAAGCAAGGAGCTGCGCATTAGCAGCTATATCTCTCATCAAACAAGCTATTCCTTAGCTGATCGCACACCAGAACGTGAGCTTATTCCGCTCTGCGAGGACCAAGGCATCGGCATCATTCCTTACTTCCCGCTTGCTGGCGGTATTTTAACAGGTAAATACGCAAGCGGCATTCCTGAAGGATCACGAGCACAAACGGATCCAAACTTTAATCGGTTTATTAATGAAAAGACGCTATCCCTAAGCAAGGAAGTAAATAAGCTGGCACAGGAGCTAGGAACAACAGCTAACGTATTATCGATCGCTTGGCTACTGCATCAACCAATAGTTAGCAGCGTTATCGTTGGTGCGACAAAAAAAGATCAGCTACAAGATAATCTAAAAGCGTTAGATCTGAAGTTAGATGTAGCCACTCTTGCCCGATTAGATGAGATTAGCGCACCATTTAAGCACGGTGAGCCATTTGCACTTTACCGGATATAAACAAAAAGAGCCTGGGACAAAACCCAGCTAAATGAAAGAAAACTCCTGGTGCTCTACAAAATAGAATGCCAGGAGTTCATTTTTTACATACAAAAGGAACACTTTCTGTTAAAATTTAAGTATCTCACCCCAAAAATTTCAAAAGAAAGGTGTTCCTTATGTTTAAAGATTATAACATGAATCAATTAGTTTTGCCTCTAAATTTAGAAGTTAAATTAGATAAACATGATATCGCATTTGCCATTCATCATTTGGTCGAAAGTATTCCAGATGAAGCGTTTCGTTCGTTTGTTCGTCGTGACGGTTGTCCAGCCTATCATCCGCGCATGATGCTCAAGATCATTCTATGCGGCTACACTCAATCTGCCTTTTCTGGTCGTAAAATTGAAGCTCTTACGAAAGACAGTATTCGGATGATGTGGTTAGCTCAAGGCTATGAACCTTGCTACCGTACGATTAATCGTTTCCGTGTTCATCCTGTGATGAAAGACTTACTCCGCCAGTGCTTCGTTCAATTTCGCTCGAAGTTAGTGGAAGAAAAGATCATTACCCAAGAAGCGATGTTCATTGATGGAACCAAAATTGAAGCCAATGCGAATAAGTTCACCTTTGTATGGAAAAAAGCCGTGGACAAACATCATGCTCGGCTCATTGAAAAGTCGAATCAACTGTACAACGAGTTATTGGAACAAAAGATCATTCCAGAGCTTGAACATGAGCAAGAACTCTCTACGGAAAACTTACTGGAGATCGCAGAACACCTTGAGCGAGTGGTTGAAAGCTATACAGAAAAGATCGCAGCATCCGAAGATACGAGTGAACGAAAACAATTACGAAGCAAGCGAAAAGCACCAAAACAACTACTCAAGCAAGTCCGTGATTGGATGGAACGAAAAAACATGTACAAGCTTCATCAACAACGATTCGGAAAGCGCAACAGTTATTCCAAAACCGATCCTGATGCAACCTTCATGCGAATGAAAGATGACTACATGAAGAATGGACAATTGAAGCCTGGATACAATGTACAAATTGCAACCGAAGGACAATACACACTGGCTTATGGTATCTATTCCAATCCAACGGACACCAAGACGCTTATTCCTTTTCTTGATGAAATTGAAACCCATTATTTTGACTTGCCTACCTATATCGTAGCGGATGCCGGATATGGAAGTGAGCAAAACTATGAGGATGTGATCACGAAGCGCAAGCGTGTTCCATTAATAAAGTATACGATGTATGAGCGTGAGCAAAAGAGAAAGTCTAAAACCGATCCATTTCAAACAAGTAACTGGCACTATGATGCCGAAAAGGATCGTTATCTTTGTCCAAATGGACAGGAACTAACGTTTCAACGCTATACCATACGCAAAGATAAAGATGGGTTTGAGCGACAATTCAAGATCTATGCTTGTGCGGATTGTACAGGATGTCCTTTCCGATCCTCATGTACGAAAGCACAAGAAGGAAGACACCGACAACTGATGATCAATGCACGTTGGGAACAACAAAAAACCTATGTAAGAGAGCAGCTTTCAGGAGAAAAAACAGGGGAGATCTACCGTCAACGAAAAATTGACGTAGAACCAGTTTTTGGATTCTTGAAGGCTAATTTAGGTTTCACTCGCTTTTCAGTTCGAGGAAAACGGAAAGTTGAGCATGAGATTGGACTTGCCTTAATGGCAGTAAACTTAAGGAAATATGTGCTACGAACGTAGCATAGCATTAGAAAAACAGAGCCTAAAATGAGCAAACGGTGAAATCTTTGAACAGATTTCACCGTTTGCTTGTTTTAAGAGACAAGTTTTGTCCCAGGCTCTTCCTTATTAACGTTTCCCTATTTTAAAACGCTAATGAAACTGTTTAATCTATTTCGAAGCCCCAAAAGTCTATTCTGACTTCAAAACCTATGCCTTATCCGCTGGAAACACCAATCCGATTTGCCGTCTCACTTCATCCATAACCTCCATCGTCGCCAGCGATACTGCAAAGCTATTGATTGGAGATTCCTTTTTATTTTGCTCAACTAATTCAATGAAATGTTGCAGCTCATAGTACATATCCTGGTTAATCGTCGGCAGTAACAAGTCGATACTTTCTCCCTGGCGATTTCGCAATATGATTTCGTTTGGATCGCTTACGCGATTTAACAAAATTGAGCCCTCTTCCCCTTGGATTTCAAGCGGCAAGTAGGAATTGCTAATTTTCGAGTACTGCACAACCGCCTCAATTCCTTGGTCATAGTGCATAATAACGCTGCCTTGCCCGTCTACTCCTGACTCTAGCATAAATGCCGAGGCTTGTATGCTGCTAGGCTTACCAAATAATAAAATGGCAGGATAAATGCAATATACACCGATATCCATTAATGCTCCGTTCGAAAATTCTGGTTTGAACGCATTAAGGACAGTCCCTTGCTTATAAGCATCATAACGTGAGGAGTACTGACAGAAGCTTGCAAAGTATCTTCTAATTGTGCCGAGCTGCTCAATATGCTCTACTGCTTGCCGAAATGCTGGCAACATCGTTGATTTCATCGCTTCCATAAACAATACATCATTATCTTTAGCAAGTTCGATTAGCTCTTTAAGCTCACGAGCATTGGAGGTAACCGGCTTTTCGCATAATACATGGATGCCTCGCTCAAGTGCAAGCTTCGCATAATGGGCATGTAAGCTTGTTGGCGAAGCAATATACAATGCCCCGATAATACCGCTCTCCAGCATTTCAACAACATCAGTAAAGCAATGCGGAATATGATGCTTAGCGGCAAAGGCTTGTGCTGTTTCTATTGCTCTTGAACATATTGCACTAGCTTGAAAATTTGTCAGCAATGATCCTGCTGCGATAAAACGATCACTAATAAAATTCGTTCCGATTATGCCAAATGAAACCATCATTCATTCTCCTTCAACTGTTATTTCTGCTGAAGCTGCTTCCAAACTGCTTTATTGCTATATTTCTTATTAAAGCTTATTTCCTCACCAAACCAGCTTGGCGGATTAAAGCTGTTCGCTTCCTCCATCGAAGCAAACTCCACTTCAACTACTACAAAGTCCACTTGATCATAGACATCAATTTCCAGCGTCGTTTGCTCCCATAAAGCTGTAATGCGATTTTTCGTTAGTGGAATATAGCCACATGCTGCCATTAATTGCTCATAAATTGTTTGCGTAATGCTGTACTCTACTTCTTCACGCGCAAGACCGATACCATTTTTAAATGTATGTGTATACTCATATTCACCTGTAGTTAAATTTTGAATCCGACGTACACGCAGCTCTTGATTTTCATCCATTGCAATATATGTCTGCTCAATGCGCTGCTCTGATGTTACCGTTATATATCCTTGCTCAACCAATTGCTTATAGGGAATTTCTAATAAATATTTCCGTTCAATTTCTAAAGCCATAATTGGATGCCTCCTAAAGAAATGTCTTAATACACGCTATCAAAATATGGCGTGTTGTGCAAGTAGTGTAATACGAAGCGCTGTAAAAATGGTACAATAGAAAAAGTTAATGTTCAGAGAGGAGTTTTTTCATGGAAGTTACGTCAATTAAGCTGTCTTTAATTGATGAAGATAAAGAACAGCCACGGTATCAGTTTAACGAAGAAGCGCTAGAGGAGCTTGCCAATAGCATTCGCGAAATCGGTCTACTCTCGCCGATCAAAGTTCGTGCATTAAATAATGGACGCTACAAAATTATTTATGGAAATCGTCGCTATAAAGCTTCGCTAATGGTAGGTCTTGAAACGATCCCTTGCATTATTTCTACTGCTGATAATGAAACAGACATTTATTTAGAACAAGTAGCGGAAAACTTAACACGCGAGGACTTCTCCCCAATTGAAGAAGCTCATGCGTTCCACAAATTAATGAATGACGAAGCATTTCGCAGCTCAACAAAGCTTATTGCAAGTAAGCTAGGAAAAACGGAAAGCTACATAAAAAATAAGCTGGATCTGCTAAAATTTAGCAATGCTGTTCAAAAGCTAATCGTAAGCGGCACTCAAATTCGCAAAGACTGCCTAACAGAAGAACAGCTAATGCCGCTTAAAGATCTACCAATGGAATACCGCGATACGTTAGCATTAACTGTAGCGCGAGATGAATTGCCAGTAAGTGATGTTAAGAAAATAGCTAAGCTTTTTAAAGATAGCTCGATTACCGATGCAACAAAGCAAAAGCTATTACTTAAAAACGGTAGCGGACTAATCGAAACATGGTCTGTTTTTGAGCAAAATCGTAAAGAAAAACTAGCACGTGAAAAAGAAATGAAAGAAAAAGCTAAGCTGGCTGAACAGCGGAAAGCTGAAGAAGAGAAGCGGAAAGCTGAACTTGAGCAGCAAGCTGCATCAGAAAAGGAGCAGAATACTTCACTAGAGAAAGAACTATTTGATTCTCCAGCGCCAGCAGCAAGCTCAGCCTCCTCTTCTGTAGAAGCTCCTGCTGAGCAACAAGCTCAAGTTAGCGGACAAGCTATAGATTTAGGCCATTCTGTTGCAAGCAGCACAAATTCTTGCCATGCTGCAATCGACAAGCGTCAATATATAGAAGGATTAGATCAAGCTCTTTTGCAAGCACAAGCTCTGCTTGATGCGCTGAAATGCGGAAAAATATCACAATATGAAGCAAGTCATCAACTATCTGTTGATATGCTTATTAAGCTTAATGAATTGCAGCAGCTATGGCAAAACATTCAGCAAGCAAGCAACATAGATTAAAGATAAAACGTCGCTTAGAACTAAAAAAGAACTCCTAGGTAAACTCGGTAGCAAACGCTCCCCAGCTGCTCGGAGTTCTTTTACTGTTCTCTACTTCTATCTCTACCGCTAAAAATGTATAAAGATGCGATTACAAATCAAATGTATACTCTGCTTCAAATGGATCGACCTCTAACCATAACTCTCCTGCAAGACGATCGTAATAGGCAAAGGCAAATAAATAGTCAATATGATATTTTCCGTTATAGGTCGTATAACCATCACGTGACACATATGGCGGTCTAAAATCAACAGAATCTAGAACGTTTAATGCTAAATTTAATTGCTTTATACCTAGCTCTTTATAAACGATTTCGTCAGCAACATGAATTAAAATTGAGCCAATCGCATTATATTCATCATCAGCAAGCTCTACTTCAATAAGATCATAATAATTATCATAATCTTCCATATCACCAAGTATGCCGTACTCCTCTAAATCTTCAAAATAAGTGACATACCATTCAAATTCAAACTCAACCCCATCATATTCAATAATAGAGTGGCGATCTAATAAATCTTGCAGCTTCGCGAGCGTTGCTTCAATTTCATTAGAATATGCAGGAGAAATTGGCATTTGATAGTTACTGCGTTTCTGGCTAACAAAGGCTTGCACATCTTTGCCCGGAATCGCAAGATTAATATTAGCCGAACTTTCAACCTTTGCTGTAATAATACCGATAAGCTCACCCTTTTGGTTAAATAAGCCTCCTCCAGAGTTACCTCTATCAATAGGTGCAGTGACTTGAATATATTCCAAACCAAACAGCTCACGGGATACATTGCTAATAATTCCTGTAGACATTGTATTATTAAAGCCTAGCGGAGAACCGATCGTAATGATAGACTCACCCATTTTACTTGAAGCGGAATTGCTAAGTTTAACCGCTGGAAGCCCTGTCGCATTAATTTTAATCATGGCTAAATCACGCTCTTCATCATAGAGCAGTACGCGATCTGTCTTATATTCCTTGCCATCAGAAGTGGTTACTATGACATAAGCAGCATCTTCAATCACATGATAATTCGTAATAATCTCACCAGTGCTTGAATAAATAACGCCACTGCCAAGAGATAAAATAATATTGTCAGAACTATAAGTTGTAAGATGGACAACCTGCTTGGAAAGAATATCAGCGAGAGCAGAAAGATCATTTGTCGTTGTATTGTTTGTTGTTGCGTTGTTTGTGTTTGAGTTATTTATATTTGAGTTGTTTGATCCAGAGGCATTACTAGAAGTGTTTATTGTAATTGTGTTATTAGCGTATTTCACAACATAACCAAACGCCTGACTAACAAAACGAAGCGGCACATAAGTTACTCCTTTATCAACATACGGAGCGCGATCCAGCTTAACAACTTGCCCGTTTTTTGTAGCACTTGTTTGGTTTATAAAAACGATTACCGTTGTGTTATCCCTTGTTGCTGTAATGCTTTGTGTTAGCGCATCATAACGTACATTTACACCAAGCGCTTTAAAAATATCGCGAAATGGTACCATAGTTATTCCATTTTCAATACGCGGCTCATTCGCAAATTTCATAATTTCTCCGTTAATTACAACGGTAGGTGCTTGAGTTTTTGCATAAACATGATTAGTCGGAATCGTTAGAGTAAAAATTAGTGCTACAAGCATTAAATATGAAAGTAATTTTCTTCTCATAAACGCCTCCTACAATGAATTATCTTGTAATTGTTAATATATTTAATAGAGCTAATAATATTCCTATTAAACTATTATTATAATATATTGTCAATTTCCCCCTTTATTTAGTTATAAAAAAAGCCTGACTATTTCCTCCCCAATTTAGAAGAAAATCAGGCTGCACAGACTACAATGCGTAGAAATTTATAGTTTTGCTTACACCAACACTTCTTCCAGCACTTCTTCCATTACTTCTGATTTAACTTCTGCTATAGCTTTAGAATCATTTTGCTTAACTGACTGCTGCTCAGTATCTTTGTCGGCTAACTCATAAGGCAAACAAAGCGGAACTCCCGTTCTTGGATCATTAATAATATCTGCTTCAATGCCGAACACTTCACGCAGCACTTCTCTTGTAACTACATCGCGTGGAGAACCTTCGCAAATCACTTTGCCACTTTTTATTGCCACTACATGTTGTGCAAAGCGTGTTGCATGATTTAAATCATGGACAACCATAACAATCGTACGCTTTTCTTCCTTATTCAAACGCTCAAGCAGCTTAAGCACCTCTAGTTGATGAGCCATATCTAAGTATGTTGTTGGCTCATCTAAAAACAGCATATCCGTCCCTTGCGCAAGTGCCATTGCAATCCATGCCCGTTGTCGTTGCCCGCCAGATAGCTGATCAACTGGACGATCGTGGAAATCGTTCATCCCTGTAACTTTAAGTGCCCACTCAATATATTTTTTATCTTCCTTCGTTAAACTGCCAAAACCTTTTTGATGAGGAAAGCGCCCGTAGGAGATAAGCTCAAATACGGTCAGACCATCTGGTGCAACAGGAGTTTGTGGTAAAATTGCAAGCTCTTTAGCAATTTCCTTAGTTGATTGATCATGAATAGACTTACCATCTAAAAAAACTGTACCGTTACGCGGCTTCATAATGCGCGCCATTGTCTTTAAAATTGTTGATTTTCCCGATCCGTTTGCTCCTACTAACGCCGTAATTTTTCCTTGCGGAATCGATAAATTTAAATCCTCTACTATTAAACGATCTGCATAACCAATACTTAGCCCTTCCGTATATAACCGACTCATTTCCTTCCCTCCTATTTCCTTATGAATTCATAAGCTCTTTTATTAATTGTTTGTTTTTCTCTGAAAAGATTTCATTATGCGATGATACCATTCCCCAAGCTGTAGCATCAGGTGAAATATATTGCTTCGCTCTGTTAACTGCATTTGCCGCATCCTGAAATGCTCCCGCAATAAGGTGAAGTTTGCCCTCATGGTACAAAATATCTCCTGCTGCAAACAGACCTGGTACACTGCTTTCACTCATAGGCGTCCCTCTGACATAAAAATCATCATGCAGTTCAATATTTAATGGACTATTTTTTATTAGGTCACCATCCCGCTCAAAACCGTGATTAATAATTACTGCATCGACGGCAATTTCTATGGAAGAATCGTTCTGGCCTTTAAGCACAACCTTTTCAATTGCTTCATGGTTTTCTGTAGCAACTAGCTTTTCAATTGTTGTATTAAGTAAAAGCTCTACAGAGCTATTTTTTAGCTTAGAGATTTCTGCCTCATGACCTTTTAACATCTCATTGCGATACGTTAAATATATCTTCTTCGCATAAGGCTCCAGCTCATTTGCCCAGTCGATCGCAGAATTTCCACCGCCAGAAATAAGGATCGTTTTATTTTTAAAGCGAGTTAACGACTTCACAGTATAATGCAAATTAGCAACTTCAAACTTTTCAGCACCTTCAATTTTTAATTTAGTAGGTTTTAAGATTCCCCCGCCTACGGCTAAAATTACTGTTCGCGAATAATGCTTTCTGCCAGAGGCTGTATCTAGGACAAATATATCATCGCTATTTTTTGAGATAGAGGTTACCTTCTCACCAAGAACAACCTCTGGATTAAAGGTCAACCCTTGCTGAACCATTTGCTTAATTAGCTTTTCAGCAGGAATTGGCGTTAACCCGCCTACATCCCAAATCATTTTTTCAGGGTAGATATGAACTTTACCACCGAGATAAGGCTGATATTCAATAATTTTCGTCTTCATTTCACGCAAGCCACTATAAAAAGCAGAATAAAGACCAGCCGGACCGCCACCAATTATCGTTACCTCAAAAACATCTCTCATTGTTAAACTCCTTTTATTGATCATTTTTAAGTAAACACGCATGTTTGATAAACTGTCAGCTGTGCTGGAGAACAAGCTACTATGTATATAAAGTACGGAGCTTCAATTAAAGCTACGACAATGCAACTCCTATATTATTCCCTAAAAGTCCACAATCTCGATTACATGTCATACTTTGCATTAGCACTCTAGAAACAGTGCGGAAATCGCCAACTTATACGACACCAATGACACGAGTTAAATGTTATGAAATGATTATCATTCTCAATTAAAGATCATAAAGTATTCACCTGCCTTTGTCAATTTAGGCAATCTTTCAGTAAATGGTTAACTGCTTACAAATTATTTATACAAAAAAAGCCCCATCTGCATTCCTTTGAATGTTATGAGGCAATTATTTTAATACATATTCCGCTATATTTTTACTATGGTCACCCACACGCTCTAAGTTACTTAGCACATCTAAAAATACTGCACCTGCATTTCCGCGACAGATGTTATCATTTAAGCGTTTAAAATGATCGTTGCGAAACTCAAGCTCCATTCGATCTAGGTCCGCTTCAGTCCCTAAAACATCTGCAGCAGCTGAACGATCATGCTGTTCTAAAGCGTATAAAGCTCTGCCAATAATCCAATCCGCAGAATCAATCATTTGCTTAAGCTGGTTTATTGCCTGCTCGGAAAATGCCACCCGATTTCTAACACAATATTCAGCTAGTTCAACAATATTTTCTGCATGATCACCAATTCGTTCAATATCATTTACGATATGAAGCAATGCTGTAAGCTTTTCTGAATCTGCTGCTGTTAAATCATGCTGATGAATGCTAACAATATAATCGGTAATTAATTGATTCAACTCATTAATTAATGCTTCCTTTTTCAATGCCTGATTCGCCATTCGACTGTCGTGTTCAAAAAAATACTGTGCTGCATCGGCTAATGTTTCACGAGCAATGCTTCCCATTCGCAGCACCTCATATTGTGCTTGGCCAAGCGCAACGCTAGGTGTATTTAAAAAACGTTTATCTAAATATTGTGCTCCGTAAAAAACCTCTATTGAAGATTGATGCGATTGAATAAAGTCGTTAGCGATTTTCAATAAAAATGGAACAGCTATAAGGCAAATGATACCTGTTAACAGATGGAATATACTATGGGCTATCGCAAGCTGGAATTTAATGTTAGTAATCTGCTCAAACCAATTCATTAAACTAAACAATGGCTTTTGCAATGCAAACAAGACAATTGCCCCAATTACATAATACAAACCATCAATAAATACTAATCGCTTTGCTTTAATGCTTGCACCAATGACTGCAATACAAGCAATAATTGCCGAGCCGATATTGCTGCCTAGCAAAATAGGCAGAGCACCAGCCAAATCTACAACTCCTTCATCGGCTACTGTCTGCAACACGCCAATCGCTGCATTTGAACTCGTTAATAATAAAGAAAGCACAATGCCCACTAATAGACCAAACAGCGGAAAATCGGCTAAGTTCAGCAAAAACGTCGTTAATTGATCAGAAATATGCTCACTTCGCAATCCGTCTCTCACAAAAGACAAACCAAGAAACAAAGCTCCAAAGCCAAGAATAATCTGACCAGTATATTGGATACGTTTATAATGCCCAAATAACCATAGCAATACACCAACTGCCAGAATTGGCAAGGCATAATCTTCAATTCGAAACCCTACGATAAATATTGTAACGATCGTCCCAATATTTGCACCGATTAGGACATGAACAGCCTGTCGTAGACTTAATATGCTTGCATTCAACAGACCAATAATAAGGATTACTGCACCTGTCGCACTTTGAAAAACGGTTGTAATGAATATTCCGGTCACGACACCAAGTAACGGAGGTACTGTATAGGTAGCCAGCAAATGTCGGATCCGATCACCAGTTATTTTTTGTAGACCCTCAGACAGAAATTTGATACCGAATAAAAAAATCGCTATTCCGCCTACTATGTAAAAAATCAAATTCTGAATACCCACAATTCCCTCCATTAAAAAGATGCATAAAATTGATTTGTAATGCCTGAATTAAAATTGTAACATAACTGAAATATTTCTTTCACTTGTCTTTAATAATAATTGTCTATACTTCTAATTGACCCCCTTTTTAATGATATATAGATTATTGAATTCCCGTAGCCCGTTGCTACGGGTACTTTTTTTTATTTTTGTAAAGCTTGCTCATACCAATCCCAAAACAAACCGACCTGCTCAGGCTTATGAGCATCAGAGCCATATACTACAGGAATCCCCAGTTCAAGGCAACGTTGAATAAACCATTTCGGCACATATTCCTGCTCACAGCTAGCTACTCGCAAGCCTGCAATATTCACATCAACACCAACCTGATTCGCTTGTAACAACGGTAATAAAGCTTCTAGTCTTTGTGTAAATTGCTGTTCATTAAAAGCTGGAAGGTCCTTTTGAAATTTCCGAATAAGATTGATATGACCGATTCTTTTGCGCATGTTAAGTTTACCAGCTTCTTCAATCGCTAGCTCAACATGATCAAAATATAAATCAACTAGTACATCAATTGAACCGTAAAACTTTAGTAAATTTTTCTTAAAATCTTCAGCCGTAAAATCAACACAGTAATTGCCATCCTCACCAGGTAAAAAATGTACCGAATATACAACATCCTCTAGTAAATGCCCCCACTTATTTACTAGTTGCTCGGTATACTCCACATTTCCATGTAAATAATCTAATTCCAATCCAATTGTAATTTCAATTTGATCAGCATAGCGTTCTTTTACTTTTTGTACGTATTTAAAATATTCCTCAAGCTCATGCTCAGGCATACCAAGTTCTTTAAATAGTGACGGATCCTTTACCCATCCTTGCGGTAAAGAAGGGTGCTCAGTAACGGAATAACGCTTAAATCCTAATGCGATAGCACGCTCGATATACTCCTCTAAAGGAGCGCTGCTGCCGTGATAACAAAATTGTGTATGGGTATGTCCATCCCATTTCAGCATGTTGCCACCTCACTCATTTACAATAATTCAATTTATTTTACCACATATCTCATATAGAAGTGAGTATGCCAAACATAAACAAAACACACCTCCCTACTTAAGAAAATGAGAGGTGTGTTTTTCAGAAAACTTATCGCTGCTTACTTAAGTTCAAAATGAATTCCAATTCCAAATGGATCCTTTGTAAAAAATCCGTTTTTTTCGAGTGGCTCAGTAGTATAACCAGCTTCATTTAATCGCCCTTCAATTGCTTTCAGCTCAGCTTCTTCCACAATCTTAATTGTGTAGTATTTAATGCCTGTTGCATGTTCAGGAAATGGAGATGCTCCGCGACCATTCCAAATATTTAATCCTAAATGATGATGATAACGCCCAGCAGCAACAAATAATGCCCCATTAAATGACCAGTCTAGCTCCAGTGAAAAACCTATTAATTGGCAATAATATTCATATGCTTTATTTAAATCAGCTACATGAAGATGGACATGCCCCATAACTGTTGCTGGATCTATTCCTTGAAAAGGACGATTATCAGCCTCCGCTAGTATGCCTTCCCAATCAATCGGATCTGTAGCCATCTTCACATTATCATTCTGATCATATTCCCACTCATGTCTTGGCCTGTCACGATAAATCTCTATCCCATTTTGATCGGGATCTGATAAATATAATGCTTCACTTACTAAATGATCTGCTTGACCAAGTGCGATTCTCGATTCAATTAAATGCTTTAATATATTGCCTAATGCCTTTCTGCTCGGTACTAATAAAGCAAAATGATATAAGCCCGTATGTCCTCGACGATTACCAAGATATGATTGATCAGTTTGCTCTAATTCAAGCAAACTATCGACTCCATTTGCTGACAAAGTTGCAGTAGTCTCAGTCGTTTGAATCGCCTTTAAACCAATGATGTTCTCATAAAATGCAACCGATCGATTAATATCTGAAACTTTAAGCTTAACTACGCCCAATGATGTATTGGGATGTATTTGAATGCTCATACAATGCCTCCGACTAAATTTAATGTAACTTACTTTTTGTAAGTTTATTTTATCCTGATAGTTTAATGTTGTCAATCTATTCATCAATTACCCATTTTTTATTAGTATGTGTATTTACACACTCATACTTGCAGACAAAACCATAACATATAAAAGTCAAGGAGGTGTTATACATTGGATAAAAAATCCAAAAGTAAAAATTTAAAACAATCTAGCACTTCACAAGAAAAAGAGCTTTTCATTAGTGGAATCCATCCGATTCATCGGGGACCAACTGGTCCAACCGGTCCAACTGGTCCGACTGGTCCAACCGGTCCAACTGGTCTAACTGGTCCAACTGGTCCAACTGGTCCAACTGGTCCAACTGGTACAACTGGTACAATTGAACCTGGTACCGTATTATTTACAGTCGCTGACGATCAAGGTAACACAGCAGCTATGGAACTTGGAGATACTTTAACCTTCACATCATCTACACTACAAATTACGGTTACCGATGGATCAGCTATTGTAGACATTGAAGCAGATAGTCTAATTGGTCCATCTGGTCCGACTGGTCCATCTGGTCCGACTGGTCCTACTGGTCCGACTGGTCCATCTGGTCTGACTGGTGCGACTGGTCCTACTGGTCCAACTGGCCCTACTGGTCCAACTGGCGCGACTGGTCCTACTGGTGCTACTGGCGCGACTGGTCCGATTGGTCCATCTGGTCCGATTGGTCCAACTGGTCCAACTGGTGAAACTGGCGCGACTGGTCCTACTGGTCCGACCGGTGAAACTGGTGCGACTGGCCCTACTGGTCCGACTGGTGCGACTGGCCCTACTGGTCCGACTGGTGCGACTGGCCCTACTGGTCCAACTGGTCCGACTGGTGCGACTGGCGCGACTGGTCCTACTGGTCCAACTGGTGAAACTGGCGCGACTGGCCCTACTGGTCCGACTGGTGAAACTGGCGCGACTGGTCCTACTGGTCCAACTGGTGAAACTGGCACGACTGGCCCTACTGGCCCTACTGGTCCAACTGGTGAAACTGGCGCGACTGGCCCTACTGGTCCAACTGGTGAAACTGGCGCGACTGGTCCTACTGGTCCAACTGGTGAAACTGGCGCGACTGGTCCTACTGGTCCAACTGGTGAAACTGGCGCGACTGGTCCTACTGGTCCTACTGGTCCAACTGGTGAAACTGGCGCGACTGGCCCTACTGGTCCAACTGGTGAAACTGGCGCGACTGGTCCTACTGGTCCAACTGGTCCAACTGGTGAAACTGGCGCGACTGGTCCTACTGGTCCAACTGGTGAAACTGGCGCGACTGGTCCTACTGGTCCAACTGGTGAAACTGGCGCGACTGGCCCTACTGGTCCAACTGGTGAAACTGGCGCAACTGGTCCAACTGGTGAAACTGGCGCGACTGGCCCTACTGGTCCGACTGGTCCTGTCTTGGCAGAAGAGGGTTTCTCAGCTTATCTAGAATCAATTAGTTTATCTACCTCTGCACAACTTGATGATTGGAGCGTAGCAACTCCTTACTACAATAACACATCATTCAATGCAACTAATGGTACATTCACTGTACCAGCTACAGGAGTATATTCAATTAAAGCAACTATAAACTATTCAACAACCGCTGCTATTAGTGCAGACATAGGAAATTCTAATCCAGCTTTTGTAGTTCGAAGAACTGCACCAGTTGTTACGGATCTAATTACTGGTCTTTTCCCAGTAATGAATCTAAATCTCAACCTAGTTGTTACGACGTTAACCATAAGAGCTATATTAGGTAACGGTACTGTGACTTTAACTGGAGACGTCGAGCTTAATGCAGGCGATATTGTTGGTTTATATTATGTTGCTGATGGCTTGACATTAAACCTAGATATTGGTGGAGGGGACCAAGGTATCGTATGGTCTATTCATCGTATCTCATAATCATTAATCCCTTTTAGTACGACTCGAGGCTGGGAAAAAACCTAGCCAAATAACAGAAAAACTCCCGGTGCTCTACAAAGTAGAGTGCCAGGAGTTCATTTTTTAAATACAAAAGGAACACTTTCTGTTAAAATTTAAGTATCTCACCCCAAAATGAGCATAAAATGAGCAAACACCGTTAGCTTGTTTTAGAGACTAGGTTTTGTCCCAGACTCTTTTTTTATTTAGAAAACTACAAACCTATATTAGGTTAACTAATGAATACTTACCTATTTTCATAAACGTTTAAGTTAATCATTAACAATTTTGTATTATCAACACATTTCATATATGTTATTATTAAATAACAAATTATCTGCTCTAATCACGGTATACGTTATTATTATTAACCAATCTTAATAATGACATGGAGATTGTGGGTATGAAACTTAAAAATAAGCCGTTTCTTTATAAGTTTTTACTGTCCTATGTTCTAATTTTAGTACTTCCAATCGTCATTATCCTTGCATTTTATTATCCCTATACGCTGGCCTCTGTGAAAGATAAATCCAGTGCATGGAATAATCACACCACTGAACAACTTATGAACTCGATTGATACATTTACCAAATATGTCTACAATCTGCCTACAGAAATATTGCATAATCGCGAAATTAAACCTTATTTAGTTGAAGACGACCCCTACCAAAAAATAATTATTATGAACGAAATGAAAAAATATAACATCACAGATGCTTTTATCGAGAACACATTACTATATCTGAAAGATGTAAATTATTTTTTCAGCAAAAGAGGAAGCGCATACACAATTTCGGATTTCGGGATTAAAGGGGTAGGATATGTTTACCCAAATTGGCCTCCTGAAGAAATACAGCAAGATTTACAAAACTTATCTGAAACGATCGTACGGCCTGTAGAGCCTGTTATTTTACCTGGCGGACAATCTGCCAATTTGTTAAGTTTCATCCTTCCTTTACCATTAGGCGGCATGAATTCACCAGGTTCATTACTTATTCTAGTAAAAGAAGATACGATTCTAGATATGATGCAATCAAGCAACGATGAGTCAAACTCCATTTTTATTATTACAGACGAAAAACATCAATGCTTAGTTTCCACGCAAGGCTGTGAGCAAATAAATACTGAAGCGTTTGCGCACATTTTAAGTCCACAGTTTTCCGAGCAACATTATCAAGAAACAACGATCGATGCGGAAAATTATTTAGTATCAGAAAGAATATCCAGTACCAATGGGTGGCACTATATTCGCTTATTGCCGATTTCTGAAACCGTTGAAGACATTCGCAAGTTGCAATATAGTACAGTTCTTTTGCTATTTATTATAATTTTTACAACTTCCATTGTTATCTATTTTTCAATGCGCTTTAATTATCATCCAATTAAGCGTCTGGTCGATGTAGCCTCAATGTTATTTGAGCAACCTTTACATAAAAAAGGACTTAATGAAATAGAAACGATTCATTATGCTATTAATCAGCTTTCCACAACAAGAGCAACACTTGATGAGCAATTAAAGCAAACTAAACCGCTTGTTCGCGATCAAATATTAGTCGATCTTTTGCTTGGCAACTATGATAGTTGGGAGCAATTTAAGCAAGTGGCAAGCGATTATCATATTCATTTTCCTTATCGCTATCTGTCGATCGCAACTATGTTAATTGAAGCTGATGAGTTTAGCGAGCAAATTTTATCAACTGCAAGAAAATTTTTTGAGCAACAAACCAATTTGCAAAGCTATGTTATCAAAAGCTATTACAAGCGAGAAATTATATTAATATTATGTCATGAAAAAAGTATTGATTCGCTATTTCCAAGCCTGCAGCAATCTATACAGAAGCAATTTCAGCAAAGCTGTTTAATTGGGATTAGTAACCAACAGGAAATTAGTGACATTAAAAATTTCTCAATCGCTTATCTGCAGGCATCACGCTGTCTTGAGCATATTCGTTTTCAAAAAACGACGATGCTGGCACGCTACACAGATGGACTGCATACTGCCAGCGGCTTAGTTTCTTATCAATTAGAACTAGTACAGGCATTAGAACTTGCAACATTTAAAAATGATGTCGATAATATCGAAACCATTATCCAACGAATTCAAGACTACATGAGTAATGAAAGTATCCCTTCTCATGTTGTTCGCACACTTTATTTAAATACGATGAGCATTCTATTGCATGCACTAGAAAAATTCCAGCAAGATCATGACTCAATACTTAATAATATTGAATTCGTATTCCAGCAACGATATACCCTTGATCAGATGAACAGTATTATGAGTGAAGCTGCAAGTAAGCTTTGTGAGTTATTAACTGCCGTTATTCCAACAATTGCAAGTCGTACGCCAGCTGAACAAATTACCCAACTCATTAATGAACACTGGTCAAATCCTAATTTATCTTTACAGTTTATGGCAGACCAGTTTGGCATGTCTACTTCAAACTTTAGCTATCATTTCAAAAAAACAATGGGGCAAAATTTCAAGGAATATATTGATGGCTTACGTATTCAGCAATCGATGCAACTTTTGCGTCAAAGTCAAGACTCTGTAGAAAGTATTGCTCTGCAAGTTGGATATATGAACTCAACTAGCTTTATTCGTTCATTCAAAAAAATAGTAGGTATGACTCCAGGGCAATATCGTGACCAGTTAAAATAGTTTTTACTGACGGAAAAGCAGCATAACATCGTAAACAACAAATTTTCAAATGATGTCCAATGATATACAAATTTTAAAGGAAGCTGTTGCTAATGTCTTTCAAGGATTGAGTCCTTAATGCTTGGCACAGCTCCTTTCTTTTTGTGCTTATCATTTCAAGTGAAGTTTAGAATCAGCAAAAATTCAAGGCATCTGCAATAATTAAAAAAAAAGCCCAATTGAAATACTAGAAAACAATAATGTAAGCGTTTTATTAAAGCGTTTTCAAAATTTGTTAATGCCTCAATTCTTGTTTCTTTACGTACTGAAGCAACGAGCTTTACACTGTAGTCGTCAGGCAGCGAACTGAATCCATATCCATTTTTTACGTGAGCTCTAACAACTGCTTGATAAAACGCTGCCTGTAAATTGAGAAAATCAAATTTAGGGGGTAACTTGTATGAAAAAATGGATTACTGTTATGCTATCAACCACGCTTGTCCTTTCAGCTCTTACTGCATGTAGCGGTTCAAGCAATGAAAACAGCAACAGTGGACAATCCTCATCAAGCGGAAAAAAAGCAAAATTAACCGCTGTTATGGTTAAGCATGCTCTTACTAAGCCACTTGAAGAAATGGAATGGCTGCAAACTATCGAAGAAAAAGCAAATGTTGAAATTGAATGGCAAGAAAT
Organism: Paenibacillus sp. plas6; assembly: GCF_057221655.1. Lineage (NCBI taxonomy): Bacteria > Bacillati > Bacillota > Bacilli > Caryophanales > Paenibacillaceae > Paenibacillus > Paenibacillus sp. plas6. The sequence goes on from NZ_CM170151.1 coordinate 1,491,365, forward strand.
AACAGCAGATTGGGAGCAAAAGAAAGGCCCGATGCTGGCAAGCGGCGATATTCCTGATCTTTTTGTTGGTCCTACTGTCATTACAGATGCAGATTTTGCTCAATTTGATGGACTTTTTCAAGATCTAAATGAGCTTTTAGATCTGGCACCAAACGTTCAAAAAATGTTTGAAGATAATCCAGCGACAAAAATAATTGCCACACAAACCGATGGACGCATTTTAGGCTTGCCAAAATATCAACGCTTCTGGCCTGAGTCTGTTAACCGCCAATACATTAACCAACAATGGCTAGATAATTTAGGACTAGAAATGCCTACAAATTGGGATGAGCTATATGAAGTATTACTAGCCTTCAAAGAAAAAGATGCCAATGGCAATGGCGATCCGAATGATGAAATTCCTGTTGACTGGCCTGGAGGAATTGGCGGTTATTTTAACCCTGCAGTAATGTTAGGTGGAATGGGTATCAATCTCTCCTCAGATATTAGCAGCCAAGGATATTATGTAGAAGATGGTCAGGTAAAAAACTTCTTAGTCGATGATCGTTACAAGGAACTTGTTATTTTCCTTAATAAGCTTTATTCAGCAGGACTAATCAATACGGAAGTGTTTACTCATGACTACACAAAATATCAATCCGTTGCTCGCGGTGAAGGAGATATTGCAAAAGTCGGCTTTACTTGGGGTTGGGTTGCTTCCGACCGCTTTGGTGAGCAGCTAGCTCCACAATATACATCAATGGCTCCATTAAAATGGAATGCATCCTACACTGGCGATGTTTCTTGGAGCTATGATTTCTACACGTTAAACTATGGCGCGAATGCTATTGTGATGTCTGCCAAATCAAAAAATAAAGAGGCAGCAATGCGCTTCATCAATGAACTATACGATCCTGAAGTCGGCATTCAAGTTCTATTTGGTTCGATTGGACCTAACATTTCTAAAAATGATGATGGCTCTTACACTGTATTGCCGCCGCAAGATACTTCAATGGATCCAGGTACATGGAAATGGACGTCCACTTGGGCTGATAATGGCGCATTTTATATCTCAGACGATATTAAGCTAACGTTAGGTACTGATATGCAGGAAGTACTTACACATTCTGAGCCGTTACAGGCTGCGCTTAGCACTATCAATCCTGACGAAGATATTTTCCCAAGCGTCTTTATTAAATTTACTAGCCAAGATAACAACACGTTAAGCTTAAATAATACGAACTTAATGAATCTTGCTAATACAAACTTTGCAAAATGGGTTACATCTGGAGGTATTGAGCAAGAGTGGGACGCTTATGTTAAAGAAGCAGAAAAAGCTGGTTTACCACAAAACCTAGAAATTATGCAGCGTTACTTTGAACAATATAAAGCAAATAAATAAATTGTTAATTGTTACAGGACTGTCACGCTAGTAAGGCGATATACAGTCCTGTCAAATTATATAGCTGCTTAAACCTGCCCTTCATGCGATAGATGAAAGGCATTAGGAGGAATGCATATGAAGCAGACATTGGTCAAAAAATCTTGGTTTCGTAACTATCAACTATGGATTATGATTTTCCCTGCTATACTTGCAATTTTTATTTTTAACTATATCCCGATGTACGGAGTTCAACTTGCTTTTCGTGATTATAGCTTTAGCAAAGGCTTAACTGGCGGAGAATTTCGCGGACTAGATTACTTTATACAGTTTATTGAAAACTATCAGTTTGGCAGTCTGATGCGAAATACATTTTTTATTAGCTTTGCTACGATTATCATTGGCTTCCCTGCCCCGATCATTTTGGCACTATTACTAAATCAAATTCGAATTAAACGTTTCAAGCAAGTCATGCAAACTACCGTTTATTTACCGCATTTTATTTCTATTATTGTACTTGTTGGGATGTTAAATGTGCTACTTTCCCCTGAAACTGGCATTGTCGGTTATTTTATGAAAGCGATTGGTTTAGGTCATATTAACCTGCTAGCATCAACGAATACTTTTATTCCTGTCTATGTCCTCTCCGACATATGGCAGCATTGCGGCTGGAATAGCATCATTTATTTAGCTGCACTTTCAACAGTCGATCCTCAGCTCTATGATTCTGCAAAAATGGATGGTGCAAGTCGACTGCAAATGGTTCGCTATATTGACCTGCCTGCGCTCAAACCAACGATTATTATTTTGTTTATTTTAAGTATGGGAAACATTTTAAGTACCGGCTTTGAAAAAATCTTCTTAATGCAAAATTCATTGAATTTACCAGTATCAGAGGTTATTGCTACGTATGTTTACAAAATTGGGATTGTTTCTAATCAATTTAGTTATGCATCAGCCATTGGCTTATTTAATACGATTATTAACTTTGTCTTTTTAATTAGCATGAACGCAATTTCTAAGAAAATGTCAGATACAAGCTTATATTAACAGGCTTAATTGTTTATCTAATAAACCATTTACGGCATTATACATGATAAATAAGCCATTACGTTTAGAAAGGAGCAGCCCGATGAGTCTAAAAGGAAAATCACTATCCGAGCTAAGCTTCACTATTGTGTTAGCAATTCTTTGTATTATTATTTTCTTGCTTATTGCCTATCCACTATACTTTATTATAATCGCTTCAATAAGCGATTCTGTTCTTGTTTCTACGGGCAAGGTGCTGCTTTTCCCAAAAGGAATTAGCTTCTTTGGCTATAACGAGATTTTTCAAGACGATCGCATATGGACTGGCTATCGCAATACAATTTTTTATACCTTTGCAGGCACAGCGGTCAATTTACTTGTTACATTACCTGCTGCTTATGTATTGTCACGCAAGGAATTTAAGGCAGGCAAATATATCATGTTCGCTTTTGTCTTTACAATGTTCTTTAATGGCGGATTAATTCCAACTTATTTGTTAATGAAGGATTTGCATCTGATCAATACAGTTTGGGTATTTATCCTGCCGTTTTGCGTCAATGTCTTTTATCTGATTATTGCAAGAACGTTTTTTGAAACCTCTTTACCGAAAGAGCTTTATGAGGCTGCAGCAATCGATGGCTGTTCTCATTTTACTTATTTTATTAAAGTCGCGTTGCCGCTATCCAAGGCTATGCTTTCAGTTATCGGACTTTATTATTTAGTAGGACATTGGAATGATTTCTTTACAGGACTAATTTATATTCGCAGCAATGACCTTCAGCCACTGCAAATTGTTCTGCGAGATATTCTGCTTTCTAACCAAGTTTTTTCCAGTGGTGCTGGTACAGGAGGAAGTGCAGGTGGATATGCTCAGCGCTACGCTGATCAAGTTAAATACGGGGTCATTATTATATCAACGCTGCCAATTCTGCTCGTCTACCCATTTATTCAAAAATATTTTGATAAAGGGGTAATGATTGGTTCAGTCAAAGGATAAGCACTGTACGAAAGATTGCATATATGTGCATTTAAAAACCCGCTGCATCCCCAAAAGGGCTTAAAGCAGCGGGTTTTATAATCCTCACATCCTCGCTTCGCGGAATGTAGTTTAAGCTAGCTTCGCTTTTTTTAGCTTTGAAACATATTGCTATACAGCGTGGAAATTAGTTCCGTCTGTTGTTGCTTTAATATAGCCTGCACGAATAACAAAATCGCCAAAATGTTCGCCATCTTTACGCTCTTTTGCATAATGTTCAATAATCGGCTCTAATGTTGCAACAATTTCTTCTTCCCCAATGTTTTCTTTGTACATTTTATTCAAACGATCTCCAGCAAAGCCTGCTCCTAAATACATATTGTATTTGCCAGGCGATTTACCAATAAAGGAAATTTCCCCTAATGCTGGACGTGCACAGCCGTTAGGGCAGCCGGTCATACGAATATGAATCTCATCGTCACGCAAGCCGGTTTTCTCAAAAATAGGCTCTAGCTTATCTAGCAATGTTGGCAAATAACGTTCTGCTTCTGCCATCGCCAAACCGCAGGTTGGCAATGCAACGCAAGACAACGCATAACGGCGAATACCGCTGAGCTCTTCACCTATTGAAATATTGTATTTTTTCAATAGCTTCTTAATCGTCGCCTTTTGTTTAGCAGGAATGTTACCAATCATTACATTTTGGTTAGCGGTTAAACGGAAGTCTCCTTTTAGCACTTTCGCAATTTCACGTAAGCCTGTCATAAGCTGGCTTTCTTCTGTATCAATAATACGTCCGCTGCGAACGAATAAAGTAACATTCCATGTTCCATCATAGTTTTTTACCCAGCCATATCGTTCTCCGGAGCTTTCAAAAACAAATGGACGAGCAGGCTCCAGTTCCCAGCCTAAACGCTCATGCAGCTCTTCCTTAAACCACTCTATACCATGACGATCAATTGTATATTTTAAGCGTGCATTTTTACGAACAGAACGGTTGCCGTAATCACGTTGAATCGTAATTACGCGCTCTGCAACATTAAGCATTTGATCTGGGGTAATAAAGCCAATAATTTTACCAAGCTGCGGATAGGTATTAGTATCACCATGCGTCATTCCCATACCGCCGCCCACAGTAACGTTAAAGCCAACTAGCTTTTCATCTTCAACAATCGCAATAAAGCCCAAATCCTGCGAATAAACATCAACATCATTGGATGGCGGAACTGCAATACCAATTTTAAATTTACGCGGCAAATAAACATGTCCGTAAATCGGTTCAACTGGATCAACTGGCTCACTATATGGCTTATGTGGATTCTCTAGCTTTTCCCCATCCAGCCAAATCTCATGGTACGCAGGCGTTCTTGGCGCAAGGTGCGTCGTTAATAGCTGCGACCAACGATGAACTTCCTCATGCACCTTAGATTGCATTGGATTCGGATTACACATAACGTTACGGTTAACGTCACCGCATGCAGCAAGTGTCGTTAACAAGCACTCGTTAATGCCTTTAATTGTGCTTTTTAAATTCCACTTTAATACACCATGCAACTGGAACGCTTGACGTGTTGTAACACGAATCGTATTATTTCCATACTTTTGAGCAAGCTCGTCAATGACAAGCCATTGCTCTGGCGTTGCCACCCCGCCTGGTGTAACGACCCGCAGCATAAATTGATAAGCAGGCTCTAGTTTTTGCTTCTCACGTTCTTTTCGCAAATCACGATCGTCCTGCATATAGCTGCCATGGAATTTTAATAGACGATTATCCAGTTCAGATAATCCGCCAGTTACACGATTATGCAATTGCTCAGCTAACGAACCGCGTAAATAATTACTTTCAACTTTTAATTCTTCAACATCACTCGGTTTTCCACCAATTGGCTCAACCTTATGTTTGCGTGTCATCACCAAACCCCTCCCATAGCTATGTGTATATCATTGCTGCACAATAGGCTGCCATGCCCCTTCATGACCAGCAAGCAGCGATTAGTATACATCTCGCTGATAACGACCTGATTCTTGCAGTTCACTTAAATATGCGGCTGCTGCTTCTGCACTCACATTGCGCTGCTCTGTAATAATTTGTACTAATGCTTGATGCACATCATGCGCCATATGCTTCTCATCACCGCAAATGTAAATATGTGCACCTTCTTCAATCCATGCATACAACTCTGCTGCATGCTCAAGCAGACGATGTTGAACATAAACCTTTTGCTCAGTATCACGTGAAAATGCTACTTCTAGCTTTGTCAACACACCTTCATTCAACATTCGTTGCCAATCTGTTTGATATAAGAAATCTGTCACGTAATGACGATCTCCAAAGAATAGCCATGATTTACCTTTTGCCCCAATTTCCTCGCGTTCCTCCATAAAGGCGCGGAACGGAGCAACACCTGTACCAGGACCAATCATAATGATTGGTGTTTCTGGATTTGCAGGCAGTTTAAAGTTCGGATTAGACTGTACGAATACCGATACTTTATCGCCAATTTTCAACCGCTCAGATACATATACTGAACATACACCGTTACGCTGGCGACCATGCGCTTCGTATTGCACCTTGCGAATCGTTAAATGCACTTCATCAGGATGTGCTTTTATGCTGCTGGCAATCGAATACAAGCGTGCAGGAATTTTACGAAGCACATGAACAACATCGCTTGGCTGCCATGAAAATGGACCAAAGTCTTCTATTAAATCTAGCAAATCGCGCCCTTTTACATATTCTCTTACTTTAGCGCTATCTGCTAGCAGTTTATGAAATTGTTCATTTTTCGTAAAGGACTCAAATTTTTCAAGCAATGCTTTAGATAACACAGTAATTTCATATTGTGTCGTCAATGCTTGTTCAATGGTTAACGTCTCGCCTTCCTTTGTCGTTATCTGCTCATTTGGTCTCCAACCTAATGCCTCAATGAGCTCTTCAACAAGCACAGGATCATTATGCGGCACAATGCCAAGTGCATCACCTGGCTCGTAAACAATGCCTGATCCTTCAAGCGATAGTTCAAGATGACGAGTTTCGCGATCAGAACCGCGGCCATTTAGATTAATGCTTTCGATAACTTCAGCTTGGAATGGACGATTACGTGTATATTCAACCACTGCTGCAGGTTCTTCAGTAACAGCTGCCGCAGCATTCGCTGCTGCTTGTACAGGCTGTGCTGATGTTAAGCTGTTCAGCTTGCTTACAACGGCATCAATCCAGCCGTTTGCCGCTTCTTCATAATCAACATCGCAATCTACACGTTCAACAATACGTTCTGCTCCAAGCTCTTCTAGACGCTTATCAAAATCTTGCCCTGTTTTGCAGAAAAATTCATAGGAAGTATCACCTAGTGATAATACGGAAAAGTTTACGGACTTCAGCTCTGGTGCTCGTTTTCCATGTAAAAACTCGTAGAAGGAAATCGCATTATCAGGCGGATCTCCCTCACCATGCGTACTCGTAAGTACGAACAAATTGACAACCTTCTTCAGCTCATTCGTTTTAAACTTATTCATCGCAGAAACTGTTACCTCAAAGCCATCAGCCTTTAGACGGTCAGCTAAGCGATTGGCTAAACGCTGTGCGTTTCCAGTTTGCGATCCGAACAAAATTGTCGCTTCCTTAGGAAGTGCCGGTGCGCTTTGCACTGTCTGAACAGCTTGTGCAGCTGCACCTGCGGCTTCCGCTTGTGGCGCTAATGTTGTCTGCAAAGCAACGGATGATCCGTTCCCATTACGATAAAAAGCTAAATAACCGCTCAACCAATGAATCTGTGCTTCCGTCAACGTTGGTAGCAACGCATTAATATGCTGCAGTTGCTCCTCAGAAAACGGGCTGTTAGTAACTAGTAATTGCAACCTTTACACCCCGCATGATCATGATATTAATTCCTATCATATTACTCAGAATTAGTCTATCATTAAAATTACCATATAATCTTGATATCGGCAACGCAAACCGACACATTCTGTTATAAGAAAAATTGAAGCTAATCTAATAGATTACTTATAGGAAGAAAATGGACAATTGCCAAAGTTTATATAATTGATAAGCATTAGTTTTCTTCATAAATAAAAAAGTGCCGCACACCAAAGCAAGATGTTTAATCTGCTTTGGCTGCAGCACCAAATTACTACAGCTTAGATTAGGTAAATATAATTAAATCAAGCCAAAATATTTCTCAAAAAATTTCGTTAGCTTTGCAATAATGCCTTGCTTTTTCACAGCCCTGCCGCCGCCAAAGCGTGAGACAGGAGGCATAATTTTATCGATGTCTGTCCCTGTTGTCTTAAGCACACCATCACGAAACGCATTGTCGATAAAACGGCGAGTTTCTTCTGGCTTTAATTTTTCTTCTTCAATCATTGACGAAATATCTTTTTCTTTACATTCATGCAGGAACTTCTTCCAATCCTCATCTAGCTTCGTGGAGACGTTAACCTGCTCAATAAAACGTTCGATAAGCTCCTTTTTACTGCGCAGCTCAATGCTAGAATTAATTGCTTTATCGATGTTAACAAGAATTTCTTTGTCCTTGCAGTTTGATTGCTGATATTTTGCCACTAACATTAATATATAATCAATGTTTACTTCTATTTGTCTAATCAGCTCAATTTCAAAAATAATATCTTCATTAATCGCTTCTTTTTCTCCATCTGCAGCTTGTCGATAATCCTGATAAAGATCAAGATAGATGCTTTGATAGTCTTGAAAATCTCGTGCTGACAATATCTCATTTCCGGTAAATTCATCAAAGGATGTAAGAATATTTTTAAGCCGCAGTATCGCACCAAAAAGACGAATAAACGCTTTCTCTGCTTCTTCCCCAATGATTGGCTGAGCAAGGGGGTAACTGTCCGTAAGTTTTGCAATTAATTCCTCATAGCCCGGCTTATGCTCGCCTTTATCTGTATATCCTTTGTAATAATCAGCATACGTTTTTAGCAATACTATACCGCCTGCATCCTTATTGCCAAACAATGCGATGGCTTGCTCAGTTTCTTCTTTTAAATCTCTAAAGCATACAATGTTGCCATAGCTCTTTACGCTGTTCAAAATGCGGTTAGTTCTCGAAAATGCTTGAATTAAGCCATGCTGCTTTAAGTTTTTATCCACCCACAAGGTGTTAAGCGTTGTAGCATCAAAGCCCGTTAGAAACATATTTACGACAATTAACAGATCGACCTCGCGATTTTTTACGCGCAGCGAAAGATCTTTATAGTAATTTTGAAACTTATCAGCAGATGTATCATAGTTCGTATTAAACGTTGCATTATAATCAGAAATAGCAGATTCAAGAAAATCTCTTGAACTTTGGTCAAGGTTTTCAATTGCAAAATCCTCTTCTGGCAACAAGCCATCACTCTCTTCTTCATTGGCACTAAAGCTGAAAATGGTAGCAATAGTTAGATTGCGGTTCTGCTTAGCTATTTGCTTCTTAAACTCCCTATAATATTTAATCGCCATCGGAATAGAGTCAGCAGCAAAGATCGAGTTAAAGCCAGCAACTCGTCTTGTTTCCTGCTTCTCCAGCTTTATCCTTGGATTAAGTTTATTCTCTTCCTCCCATTTTGCAGAGAAGGTATAAAAACTGCTGCGTTTTGTCTTTTGATCGAAATGCTCTAGTACATAAGCAACAATTTCGCTAATTCGCTGCGGATCGGCTAAAGCCTTTTCGCGATCGATGGTATACACTTTTTTATCTCTTATATGATCAGGCATTTTAATTGTATTTATAAAATCAATTCTAAAAGGTAGTACATTTCTATCATTTATTGCATCTACGATTGTATAAGTATGCAGCTTGTCGCCAAACGCCTGCTCTGTTGTGCGAAGCTGCGGATTGCCGCCTGAGCTTGCATTTGCAGCGAAAATCGGTGTGCCTGTAAATCCAAAAATATGATAATGCTTAAAGCTTTTCGTAATCGCCTGATGCATCTGGCCAAACTGAGAGCGATGACATTCATCAAAAATTAGGACAACATGTTTCTTATAAATATCGTGCTGTTTGTTTTTGCGGATAAAAATATCCAGCTTCTGAATTGTCGTTACGATGATTTTATATTCATGCGGGTTTCCTTTTTCGTCCCTGTCCTCCAATTGTCTCTGCAAAACTTTAGTAGAGGAGTTTCCGTTCGCTGCGCCCTTTTCAAAGCGGTCATACTCTTTCATCGTTTGATAGTCCAGATCTTTCCGGTCGACCACAAACAACACCTTATCTATATAGGGGAGTGCGGCTGCTAATTGGGCAGTTTTAAAGCTCGTCAAAGTTTTCCCAGAACCTGTTGTATGCCAAATATATCCTCCTGCAGCAAGCGTACCGGTTGTCTTATAGTTGCTTGAAATTTCGATGCGAGATAATATGCGCTCCGCCGCAGCAATTTGATAAGGACGCATAACAAGCAATAATTGCTCAGACGTGAATACACAGTACTTTAGTAAAACATTGAGCAGCGTATGCTTCGCAAAAAAAGTTTTCGTAAAGTCAACAAGGTCTGCAATAATCTTATTATTGGCATCTGCCCAAAAACTTGTAAATTCAAAGCTGTTACTCGTTTTTTTACTTTTGCGTCGCTCATGATTGCTTTGCTCTTTAAGGTGAGCATTTCTTGTCGTATTGCTATAGTACTTTGTATGCGTACCATTGGAAATAACAAAGATTTGCACATACTCAAATAAGCCGGAAGATGCCCAAAAGCTTTCACGCTGATAGCGATTAATTTGATTAAACGCTTCTCTAATCGCTACTCCGCGGCGCTTTAATTCCACATGGACAAGCGGCAGCCCGTTAACTAAAATCGTTACATCATAGCGAGCATGATGTTTTACACTATTTTCTTCATACTGATTTAACACCTGCAGACGGTTATTATGAATATTTTTCTTATCTAATAGGTAAATGTTTTTTGTCGTACCGTCATCCCGCTTTAAAATTTGGATATGGTCATCCTGAATTTTTTTAGTTTTTTCCACAATGCCTTCATTGCTGTTTGCAATACATTCTGTAAAAAATCTACCCCATTCACTATCGGTAAACGTAAAATTATTTAGCAATTGAAGCTGCTTTCGAAGATTTTCAATCAAGCCAGCTTCATTATGCACGGGTAAATACTGATACCCTTGAGAGGTTAGCTGAGAAATAAACTGTTGCTCAAGCTCTGCCTCGCTCTGATACTTTTCCGAACGCACCTCATACTCAGAGCTATATTCAGCAACGACCGTTGCTTCATCGGTGCTAGCAACGATATTGTATCGATTCATGCCGAAACCTCCTTAAAGGAGAACAGCTTATCTCTGTAAAATTCATATTGCTTCTGCTGCGCTGCAATTTGCTTCGGTAAACTGTTAATAAGCTCGCTGTAAAGGGTATCAAGCTTATCTAGCATTTCGACGATCCGTTTCTGCTCTTCCAGCGGAGGAACAGGAATGATAACATTTTTGAGCGCATTCGCATTAAACTGGGGCTGTCCTGCTTTGCTTACCAGCTTATTTGCTTGATTCCAATAAAGGCTGGATTGCGCAAAATGCCAGTAATAAGCAGGCAACACATTTTGCTCTGGGAAACGAATTCTTATAAGAAAGGATGCATATACGGCTGGGATGTCCTCGTTAAAGAGCATCGTTTTACCGTAAGTAGCCCCTGTTCGCGCCATTAGTAAATCTCCCTTTTGCAGCAAATACTGCTTGCTTTCTGAGGAGAGATCGATATATTTGCACTCAGCTTGCGACAGCTTGCCATCGTCCTCGATGTCGGTAATGCGAATAAAGCGAGCAGTGCCTTTATCTTTTGCAGTATCAGTAAAGCCATATTTAAATTCTGCAATATCCTCCAGTTTCACCTGTGGCACCTTATCGCCAAAGGTAAACAACATTTTTCGATAATGCTCATATTGCAATTTTCTCGCATAAAGCTCAGCAGCAAGGACATCGTTTAGCTGCTCGGTAAGCTCTGTAAACTGATCGAGAATGCGAACAATTTCTTGCTGAACAGCTAACGGCGGCAGCGGAATTTTCATCTCCTTGGCAATAGTCCAATGACGGTTATATCCCCGTGACGGAATATCAAGGTTGCAAAATGCATAATAAACATATTTAGTGCAAATTGATTCATTAACGGGAATAAAGACCTTGGTTCCACTATCCCCTTGAGCAAATTTTTGTTCGGCATACTTTACAACTCTTGTATGGTCACCAAATACAATGCAAGGCAAAACAGGCGGTACAGCAGCTTCATTATCAGTATAAGCAGCAATATAAGCCTGACTTTGATCGATGACTGGAATACTGCCTGTCTCTTGATAATCTTTCTTAGATACACTGCTGGCAGCATTATTCGTTTTTAATACGTTTGCTAAAGCAACATATTCTACTCCGTTAGGGCAAAGCTCTGCTATTAGCTTGTTCAATCTGCTCATTTTTCCACCTCAATCTCTCCAATGAGCTGATTAATTTCGGCTCGCAAAGCTTGTTGGCGCTCGACCATTTTTTCGATCTCTGCACTTAACTGAGCAATATCAATCTGTTCACTTGTATCTTCCTGCTCTACATAGGTAGAAACCGACAAATTATAATCCTGCTTCGCAATTTCGCTGTTTGGCACAAGCTTAACAAAATGCTCAATATCATTTCTCTCAATAAAAGCTCGCAGTATCGTCTGAATATTGTCCTGAGTAAGCTTGTTGTTATTTGTAACCTTAATAAATTGCTTAGACGCATCGATAAACAATGTGCTATTTTCCGATTTACACTTTTTCAGCACCATAATACAGGTAGCAATATTGGTGCCATAAAACAGGTTATCAGGTAACTGAATAATGCAATCGATATAGTTATTATCAACAAGGTATTGACGAATTTTCTTTTCTGCCCCGCCGCGGTACATAACACCTGGGAAGCAAACAATCGCTGCTGTGCCGTTGGTTGCTAGCCAAGCAAGACTATGCATAATAAACGCTAGGTCCGCCTTAGACTTAGGGGCTAGTACGCCTGCAGGAGCAAACCGCGGATCGTTAATAAGAATTGGATCACTGTCTCCATTCCATTTAATCGAATAAGGCGGATTGGAAACGATCGCTTCGAATGGCTCAACATCTCCATGCAGCGGATCGGTTAGCGTATCACCAAGAGCAATATCAAACTTATCGTAATCAATATCATGCAAAAACATATTAATACGGCACAGGTTATAGGTTGTAATATTATTTTCCTGTCCAAAGAAGCCTTGACGCACGTTTTCTTTGCCAAGGATTTTAGCAAATTTCAGAAGCAACGAGCCAGAACCGCAGGCAGGATCATAAACCTTATTAACTTCTGTTTTTCCGACAACTGTAAGGTGTGTAAGAAGCTCAGAAACCTCCTGTGGCGTATAATATTCACCGCCGCTCTTACCGGCATTGGAGGCATACATTCCCATTAAAAACTCATAGGCATCCCCAAACGCATCAATGGTGTTATTTTTATAGTCGCCAAGCTTCATCGCAGCAATAGAATCTAGTAACTTTACTAGCTTCTCATTGCGCTTTGCAACGGTATTGCCTAGCTTATTGCTGTTCACATCGAGATCATCAAATAATCCTTTGAAATTATCTTCGCTTTCAGTCCCTTGCGCAGATGCCTCGATATTAGCAAATATTGTCGCTAACGTCTCGTTTAATTGATCATCGTTTTTAGCACGGGCTCTAACATTTTCAAATAACTCGCTTGGTAAAATGAAAAAGCCTTTTGTTTTAACTAAATCTTCTCTTGCCTGTTCAGCTTCCTCATCGGAAAGCCTACTATAATCAAAATCAGTATTGCCCGCTTCCCACTCACCAGCGTTAATATAAGCGGTAATATTTTCAGAAATATATCGATAAAACAGCATACCTAGCACATATTGCTTAAAGTCCCAGCCATCCACACTGCCTCTTAATTCATTTGCTATATTCCAAATTGTGCGATGCAATTCGGCACGCTCTTGTTCTTTTCGATTATCTTCCATTCTATTAATTCCTTTCCTTATGCGTTTGACTTACATTCTATGCAACTATGAAATTAAGTAATATGTTAAGTATAAACGAATTAAGTCAACATAGCATCTGCGCGATGATGAAGAATGTGACATGCTATAAACAAAAACGGCTTATTGCAAACGATATATATAATCGTCTGCATAAGCCGCTTCTAAATTTTATTGTTATTTGTTAAGCATAATCAATCTTCAGCTCAGCGATGCAATCCGGCATATCATAATGTTCCTTATGTACCTCATTAGTAACAGGATATGCCCGCAGTCTTTGCCCATCCAGCATTGGCAGATGCATTTGCAAAAAATCAAAATTGCGCTGCTGCGGATTGAGCCATGCTTCGACTCCTTCCTCATCCAGCACAATTGGCAAGCTTTTCTGCCAGTCTGACATTGCACCAACATTTTCCTCAATCAACATTGTAAACACAGGAAACTCCATACCTTGGGAGTTACGAAAGCGATCATAAATACCAGCAACAGCGAATAAAGGCTTATCCTTAAGAACAATATGCATCGCTCTTGGATCACGCTCATGTCCAAGCTGCTTGGCTCCATAAAATCCTGTACAAGGGATAATACAGCGATTGCGCTTCACTAGCTCAGCTAAAAACGGCTTTCGACGAATATCCCCCTTCGTCGTATTGATTGAATCCTTTGCCCAAAACGGAAACATCCCCCAACGCGCTGCCTGTAATACTCTTTGCTGATGCCGGTCATTCATTACAATTGACACATTTGAAATTGGTGTAACATTAAAGCGCTGCCGATAGGAATGCAATACTTTGCTTATCTTAAATTGCCCAACAATATCGACTAACTCTGCCTTTAAGGAAAAATGCTCAATCAACTCTATACCCCCTGAAACTTGGCTTATCAGTGCCAGTGCCTAGTCTCAATTTTGTAACTTTGAGATTAGACAACGCGACTGTCATTCCAGTTTCTGTAGGTATAGGAGAATTTATGCATCAGATTGTAAATTTTTTACGATATCTTAGCGGTGATAGTCCTACGACGTTAGCAAATAAACGAGAAAAATGTGCCGTTTGCTTAAAGCCAGTCTCCTGTGCAATTTGGGCTACTGGCCAATCTGTTTTAATTAGTAAAAGTTTAGCTTGATCAATTCGATAATAAAGCAAGTATTGCTGAGGTGTACAGTCAAAAACCTCCACCATGCTGCGCGTAATATAGTTAATATGAAGCGCTAATGCCTCGCTTAGCATATTATTGTTAATCGATTGACGATAATTGCGTTTTAAATAAGCAGCTGCCTTTTCAGCAACAACAACCGATGCTTTTGCAGTATCACTGCGCCAGCCCTCATCTAGCATTTGTAATAAATGCAAAAAGCGCTGCTGACGATCCCAGAAAGCGCCATGAGAGCAGCTTCTCGCTGCATCATGCAATGATTCTAATAAATGCTTCATATCATTAGTTGCTCTTAGCTTAAGATGCTTTGGCACACGCAGGGCATAGGTATAATAATCGCCATGAAGTTCACCTTGCTCACAGCTCTCTACCTCTTCCCACGGCCCTGCCGTTTGAAAATGCAGCCAATCAAATGTAGTAGAAGTCTTACAAGGCTCATAAGAATAATGCCAAGCATCAGGGCGCAGGATAAGCATCTCTCCAGCTCCTACTTCCCAGCGTCGCTCTCCCTCAGCTAAGTATAAACAGCCCTCTCGTACATAAAGCAAATCAAACAAACCGATGTTGCTGCGATTGGGATGTTCTTCTCCTGCTTCATAGGTATGATAATTTGATTCTATAAAATATGGAAACGGCGGTGACTTAAATGTAAGAAATAACGATGGCTCCAACAAACTCTCTCCTTAGATCATAAAGTACTTATCGTTAATTAAATAAGTTTAGTTTCAGCTTAATTACGAGTTCGCTCCCTTTAGTATATAAGTTATCAATCCTAATTAATGTTTGATTCCCTTCATATAAAGCAAAGGAAATATCCTTTAGTAAGTTTTTCGGAAGATTAATATCTTTAAGCTTCAGTTCGATTGGGGTAAGCGACAATTCAGGCTCTTGCCAGCTTATCGCATAAATGGCATGCAATTCAGCTTCTACCGCTCCATTCAATATAACATTTAAATCTGCATACAAGTTGTTATCTTTTAAAGAAAAATGTGCTCCCTCAATCATTATTCGTTTATGCGGCTGCCTATCCATGTTCATCTTAATAAGAGCATTAATATCTTCCTCGGTTAAAATAAGCTCAGTTTTCATATTGCGCACCATATAAAGTAGCTTATCCTCTAGTTGAATCGGTGTATAGTCCATAGTAAGCTCTTTGCTTGGCGCGATATATTTCAGCAGCCCTAAAATTAGCAAGAAAAATATTGTTAAAGCCACTAATATTCCTATAAACCATCTCTTTTTCAAATATATTCCTCCCTTAGATGGCGAACTCTTTAATGATATACTATTATTAAATATGTAGCGATAGATAATCAATTAGTAAAGGATAGATGTACGTGTTATCAAATGGAGAAGACCAAGTAAAAGTCAGTATAGAAGAAATCGTACAAGCCCATATGAATCTAAAGGATGTTATATCCCATACACCTTTGCAATATAATCGCGTATTGTCTGAACGATATGGCGCAAATGTATATCTTAAACGCGAGGATTTACAAATTGTACGTTCATTTAAAATCCGTGGAGCTTATCATTTAATACGTTCTCTCGCAGATAAAGGTCCAGTTTCTGGTGTAATTTGTGCAAGTGCAGGCAACCATGCGCAAGGTGTCGCTTATTCCTGTCAAGCTCTTGGTATTCCTGGAAAAATATTTATGCCTACAACAACACCTAATCAAAAAATAAAACAAGTGAAATTTTTTGGCGGCTCGTCCGTAGAAATAATATTAAAAGGTGACACCTTTGACGATGCTTATAATGAAGCGATTGCTGAAAGTGAAGCTAGCGGTTATACCTTTGTTCATCCCTTTGATGATCGCATGATTATCGCAGGTAACGGAACAGTCGGTTTGGAAATACTTAACGACATCGAACAAGCTCCTCATTTTATTTTTGTAACAGTAGGTGGTGGCGGTCTTGCAGCAGGTATAAGTTCATATGTAAAAAGTATTTCGCCACAGACGGCAATTATCGGTGTCGAACCAGAAGGGGCTGCTTCACTCCGTTATGCGCTTGATCATAATGAAGTGCTAACCTTGCCGCAAATTGATAAGTTCGTCGATGGAGCAGCAGTAAAACGTGTAGGAGATCAAACCTTTGCGATTTGTCGAGAGCTGCTCGATGACGTTATTCATGTAAATGAGGGACGAGTTTGTACAACGTTGCTTGATCTCTATAATGAAAATGCGATTGTTGCAGAGCCTGCAGGTGCATTGCCGATTGCTGCACTAGAGCAATATCGTGAACATATTCAAGGTAAAAATGTTGTATGTGTCGTGAGCGGTGGCAATAATGATGTTGATCGCATGCAAGAGATTAAAGAACGTTCATTAATATATGAAGGATATAAGCATTATTTTATGATTAGCTTCCCGCAACGTGCAGGCGCATTACGCGAATTCCTTGATCAGGTGCTTGGACCTAATGATGACATTACTCGCTTTGAGTATATAAAAAAATCAAATAAAGACAATGGACCTGCGCTTGTCGGTATTGAGCTTAAAAATCGTTCAGATTACTCAGCTTTGATTGAACGTATGAAGAGCAAAGGCTATCCTTATGTGGAGCTAAATAAAGATCCTGTACTATTTAATATACTTATCTAAGACATAGAAAATATGGATGTATGGAACGGAGAGAACACTGAATGACATTAGAGCAAATTGAACAGTTTTTAGAAGGCTTGTCCAATCTGGGACCATTACCAGGTATACTTGTCCCAATGCTCGAAGCATTTTTACCATTTCTGCCATTAATCGTTATTATTGCAGCTGATGTAAATATTTACGGTTTTGGCTTTGGAATTTTATTCTCATGGGTTGGCATAGTGGTAGGGGCAAGCTGCATCTTCTTTTTAGCCCGAAAATTTGGCAAGAGATTTCGAGATCGCTTAGAAAAACGCTATGCTGTAGTGAAAAAAATATTCAATTGGATTGAAAGCAAAGGTTTTACTCCATTGTTTTTACTCTCCTGCTTTCCGTTCACACCATCTGTTCTTATTACTATCGTAGCAGCGCTTAGCAAGCTTCCTTTTCATACTTTTCTCGTTGCTGTAGCTTTAGGTAAAGCTGTGATGGTGCTAGCAATTGCATTGCTTAGCTTCGATATAGTCAATTTTATGGATCATCCTTGGCGAATCATCGCTGCTATTGCTGGTATCGCTCTATTATGGTACGGCGGCAAATTATTGGAGCGTCGTTATCATCAATAGTTCGTCAAGTTATTCAAGTAATCAAATATTGAAGTGTTGAATTCTCCTCTTATCAATGCTAGATTGAATTCATAGTAGTTTTTACTGCTTCTAACAAAATCTTGACTCGGAGGATTATTATGAAAATTTTACAAGAGTTTAAAGAATTTGCCGTAAAAGGAAACGTCATCGATCTGGCTGTCGGTGTTATTATCGGTGGTGCATTTGGTAAAATCGTTACATCCCTCGTTAACGATGTTCTTATGCCGCCAATCGGTGTGCTGCTTGGTGAAGTTGATTTTAAAGATCTAAAAATTCCACTTGGTACCAGCAGTGAAGGCGAGACAGTTGCTATCAATTACGGTACTTTTATCAACACAGTTTTAGATTTTATTATTGTCGCGCTATGTATTTTCTTCATGGTGAAAGGCATTAACCAATTACGGCGTATCACTGAGAAGGAAAAAGAAAAGGCAGAGGCAACTTCAGCACCAACAGAAAAAGAATGTCCTTATTGCCTATCGCAAATTCCTATTAAAGCGACACGTTGCAAGCATTGCACGTCACTTCTTACCGATACTGAGGCACAACACTCATGAGCGAATGGTTTGATATTTACGATGATGCGCTTAATCCAATTGGACAAGCTACACGTGAAGAAACGCATGCTAAAGGGTATTGGCATACGACTGTTCATTGCTGGCTGTATGAGTTGCGTGATGAAGAACTTTACGTCATTTTTCAGCGTCGCCAAAAAGACAAGGATACAAATCCGTTATGCTATGATATTACGGTCGCTGGACATTTAAGCGCAGGGGAAAGCGTACATGATGCTGTCAGAGAACTTAAAGAGGAAATCGGAATTACGACGAGCTTTCAACATTTAAAACCGATTATGGTAATTAAAGAAGATGTACGAGGCATGCATAAAGGTCAACCTATTTGGGATCGCGAGATAAGCCATGTATTTGCACTAGCCAATCCTGTTCCGATGCATTTATGGCGCTTGCAACAGGAAGAAGTAATGGCAATCTATGCTGCACCTCTAACTCAGCTACAAACGCTATTCCAAGGACACATTGATGAACTGCAAGTATCAGGCTATGCATTAAATGATAGCGGAGAGCTTGTATTAGATAATCAGCTTATTTTAGCTGAGCAGTTTGTACCTCGCCAGCGCTCATATTATTTAGATGTGTTAGCTGCAATTACGAAAATTGCTGCTCAATCGTAGCCTTTAATTGCAATAGCCAAAAGCGTAAGTGAGGAGCTATGTTCCAAGCTTGCGCTTTGTTGTTTTATACATTTTTCTTTGTAGGAGGGCCTTATGCAATGGATCGCCATGTTAACGATGCTCATTGATCATCTTGGTGTCGTCTTTTTTCCAGATCAGTTTTGGCTGCGCATTATTGGAAGAATTGCTTTTCCACTTTATGCCTATCTTCTCGCTGTTGGTTATCAGCGTACTCGCAGCTACCGCAACTATATTATTCGTCTTGGAGCGCTAGCAATTATTTCTCAACCAGCCTATCAGTGGGCATTTGATACTGAACAGCTTAATGTAATTGTTACATTATTTATTGGCTTACTATTATACAAAGTGTTAGATTTAAGCAATAAATATAAAGCTATTCAAATTTTTATCATATTAATTACCGTTGCGGGAACTGAATACTTTCCATTAGATTATGGTGCCTACGGTATTCTATTAATGTTAATTTTTCGTTATGCTAAAGCAGAAAAACTATTACTCTATCATGGATTGTTAGAACTATTATTTTTATTAAAATGGGGCGTTCAATTTTTTAGTATGATCGTTACTTATATGATTAGTCAGCAGCCTAAATTGTTAGCTAAAGCTGATATGATTAAAGTGCCTCGTTGGTTATGGAGAAGCTTCTATCCTTTACACTTATACATATTGGCGCTAATAAACTATAATTTCTAAATAAATCTGTTAGATAGCTGTTAGTTTAGTAAATAAATTTATAACTTCTAATTCATGTCCTCTTAAATCTTACTGTTTATACTTGCAGTATAAAGATTTGGGAGGAACCCAAGATGATGAAGATTCTTAAATTCAAAAATCGCTCGGTGCCAGTTTATTTTCCGCAGGATAAGCTACAAAACTATGATAAGCTAAACAATAAATTGCATGAGCTAGAGTATGACTTCTCGTTCCGTAAAAAATGGAAAAGCATTAGCTCTGTTGAAGTTGTACGTGATGTAGCAATCTTCCAGTACAAAGACGGTACGAAGTTATATTTAGAAGTTTCATAGTTCATTGAATCATATGTAGCAAGTCAGTAAATAAGAATAACATAAGCAGCCCTTTTTGTAATTGCTTCGCTATGGAATAGATAGCCTATTACGTTACTTTCGATTTGCATGCTGACGTACTTAACTATATACAGCCCCCTTTGTGGACCGGGGCTGTTATCCCTTCGTCAAAGTTACTGTGTAGCTTAGCATTGCAAACTAGTTAACGTTCCTCTTCGTCATAGGCTGCTATTCCTTAGTCGAAGCAATGTTGAAGCTTTTGTAGCATTCCTTGCGCCTAATTAATCGTCTTGTGTATAGTCCGGAAAGCTAATTAGGCCTTCCTTCGTTTAAAAAAGCTAATAAGCCTGCAATGGTAGCTGTTAGTGCAACCATTGCAGGCTTATTAGTGTTTTTGATTGATTTCACTTTTTTTAATTCATAACATTAGCTTTTAGCACATAACTATTCGCCTGGCACGTACTTATAGCCAAATCCCCATACTGTTTTAATCAGCTTAGGCTCTTTTGGATTTTGTTCAATCTTTTTTCGCAGATTCACAATATGCACATCGATCGCTCGATCTGTGACATAGGAATCAAAACCTCTTATCGCATTAATGAGCTCATCTCTACTAAACACTTTATTTGGCGAGTTCATGAACAATCTCATTATTTCATACTCTGAAAACGTTGTTTCTACTGCCTGTCCTCTTACAACTAGTTGTCTACGTTCATAGTCTAATTGAATGTCTTGTTCTATTTCTATCTCTTTGCTTTCGCTTATCTTAACTTCCGTAGTTAGCTGAATAGAGCGACGAATTAACGCTTCAATTCTTGCAGTTAGTTCATGCATACTAAACGGTTTACTTAAGTAATCATCAGCACCAGCCTTTAGTGCCAAAACTCGATCAGAAACTTCACTTTTCATTGAGAGAATCATAATTGGAATCATTGATTTTTCTCTTACTTGCGTACAAATATCAATTCCATTCATATCTGGCAGAACGAGATCTAACAGCAGTAAATGCGGAAGAAACTGATCAATAAGCTGTAAGCCCTCTTTGCCAGAAAAAGCTTGCTTTACTTCATAGCCTTCCTCTGACAAATACATAGACAGCATATCGTTCATCATAACGTCATCTTCTACAACTAATACTTTATACATCGACGTCACCCTTACGATTGATATACAAAATGTATTTTCTTAATATCCGAATCAAGTTTATTTGGGATGTTCATATTCAATATACAACATTCTACCAATTACCACAACATTTTGTTAGCGAAATATTAGCAAAATATTAGATAAATATTAAATATCCTTAGATTTTCTTATTTTTTGTTAACAATCGTCGCAATATCTGTAAGCAACTGGTTAAGTTCACTTTCAAGAAGCTCGAAATAAGATGGCAGCATCGTCGTTTGCTGCTCACGAGCAATTTTTTCCCCCTTAATTGCTAGCTCTTGAACTTTGTGCGCACCTAAATAACTAGATGCCCCTTTTAATGTATGCAATGCTCTTGTAATCTCAGCATAATCATGATGCTTATAATAATGCTTGAGATTAGTTATAAATGTCGAATAATCACTCAAATATTGCTCCAGCATATGCAAATAAATATTCAGCTTACCATTTACACGCTCAATGGCTTGTTTAGCCTCAATAGTATTAAGCGATACTAGTTTATTAAAAATGATCTCATCGCTTTCTCTAGAGACTCTTAACTCATTATTTTTATGATTGTTTACTCGATGACGCGCAATATACTTATTCAATACTTCTTGAAGCTTATCAATCGAAATCGGCTTCGTAATAACCTCGTTCATTCCTTGTAAGCGATAGCGTTCGTGATCAGAGGCTACGACATTCGCAGTTACCGCAACAATCGGTACGTCGCTATTATTTTCCCCTGAACGAATCAGCTTTGTTGCCTCTACTCCATCCATTTCAGGCATATGAATATCCATTAGCACAAGATCAAAAGATTGAGTTTGTGCATATTGAACAGCTTCAACCCCATTATTCGCAATCGTTACTATACAATGACAAAGTTTTAACATTTCCGCGGCAACGATCTGATTAATCCTATTATCCTCTGCAAGCAATACTTGATAGGTTTGCTCTACCGTTGGTGCAGCCTGCTGATCAACAGAATGAAGTTCATCTTGTAAGCTTTTTTGCTCCTTTTCTAAATGTTTCTGAGATTGTTTGATATGTACAGCAAGCTCTACAGCTTCCTTAAAGCGTGAGGCCGTAACAGGCTTTGTTAATATAGCTGATGGCTGCTGCGCAGGATCGAGCACTAACATTTCTTCACGGCCATATGCTGTTGTAAGCGCAACAATTGAAATTCCACGACTAGATGCAATTCTTTGGAACGCTAGCCATGTCTCCATGCCATACATATCGTTCATTTCCATATCCATCAATATTAAGGCTGGATATGCCCCTTCGCCTAGACGCATTAGACGAAAATATGCTTCCTTCCAAGTACGCAGTCTTATCGAAATGTAATTATCTTTTTCAAGAAATGACATCCATTGATTTGCCATCTCATCATGATCTTCAACAATCCATACTAATGTTTCTGATGAATCCGGTAATTTAGCCATTTCTACAGTAAATTGATACGCAGCTTTTTTAAATGGCATTGTAAATGAAAACGTACTTCCTTTATGTAGCTCACTTGTAACCTCCAGTTTGCCGCCTAACATCTCTACTAAGTTTTTGGAAATGACAAGCCCCAGACCTGTTCCCCCATATTTACGAGTAGTTGAGGAATCCGCTTGTTTAAACGGCTTGAATAAATTCTTCACTTGCTCCTCAGACATTCCTATCCCTGTATCCTTCACTGTAAAGCGTAGCACGATTTCATCTTCGTGTTCATATACAACCGAAATATGCAGTTCAACCAAACCACGCTCAGTAAATTTAATCGCATTAACACATAGGTTAGATAAAATTTGCTCTAAGCGCAGCGAATCACCAAGTAATTGATTGGGAACATTGTCTTCAATATCAATTTTAAACTCAAACTGCTCTTTACCACCTAAGAAGAGACTAAGCTGTTCAGATAAATAATTGATTGCTAGATGTAACTGGAACAATGCAACATCCGGCTCAATTTTTTTAGCCTCAAGTTTTGAGAAATCTAATATATCGTTTACGATTGATAACAGCATAGTTGAAGAATCCTTCATATGCTGTACATATTCCTTCTGCAAATGATCAAGTTCAGTTTTTTGTAGGAGCTGAACTAGACCAAGTATACCATTGAGCGGTGTGCGAATTTCATGACTCATTAAAGCCAGGAAGGTACTTTTCGCTTGATTGGCTTCTTCAGCAGCCTCGGTTGCTTTAACAAGCTTCCGCTGAACTTCAAGTTGCTCTGTAATATCACGCGCGATACAGGAATATAACGTTTCACCAGTAAAACTATCCTCATAGGCTACAATAATAAGCGATGCACTAATAAATTTGCCTGCATTGTTTTGCAGCTGCGCTTCGCACTCATAATAGCCTTGTCTGCGAGCAATCGCAGCGCCTTCTTGTAGCTGACGATATAAATGAGCTGGCAGAAGACTTTTTAACGGCATTAACTCTGATGAATCTTCTGGGGACAGACCTAATATTTTTCGTCCCGCTTCGTTAATATAAATGATATTGGCTTGTCGATCCACCGATGCAATTAAGTCTTTTGCCGATTCTATAACCATTTGCAGGCGATGTCTCTCACTTTCTAGCTTTCGCTGCTCAGAAATATCATTTAATATCACGATAACGCCTGAATAAGCTCCACTCCGATCGCGCAATGCACTTGAACGATTGTAAACCGGTATTCGTTTCCCATCTCGAGTAGTAATTGTTAGCTCATATTCATAGTTAGGAAAATGATTTCTTATTTCAAGAAACATATCTATACCCGGTTTCAATTCCTTGCCAAGCGTTTTGGAAAATTTTTTCGCAAGCAAACGCTGCTCTTCCGGATCAATAAATACAATCGGAGTAGACTTTCCAACAATTTGTTCAGAAGTATAGCCTAACATTTTCTCTGCTGCTTGATTGATGTACGTAATTACATAGCGCTCATCCATAACGATAACAGGGCTTTTATTTTGATTAATGACAGCATCCAAGCGATCAAACATAATTTGCAGTCTGCTCATCATAATATTAACAGTGTTAGCAAGCACACCAATTTCATCATGGTTACCATCATATAAATGACCGCTGTTAAAATCCCCAGCAGCAGCTTGCTTCGTTACCTGCAAAATCGCAACTAATCTAGAAACAATTTTTTGGAAGAAAAAATAAAACACGATAACTAAAAGCAACACAGCAATCGAGGCAACAAATAACATCCGCCATAATGTCGGAGCTGCATGCTTTTCAATTTCTCCTAAATTTGTTACCTCAAGAATTACCCAATTTGTATTAGCAACCGCTTGATAAAATAAAATATAGGTTTCTGACATAATTTCTACTTGCTTATAGCCAGCATTTTTCGTTAATGCCAATGCAGCAAGTTGCTTCAGCTGATCTCGTAACAATATATCCTGCTGATTCCCATAGCTTACTGACAGATCATCATATAACAGTTCGCCGCTGTAATTGTATAAATATAAATTCCCCTCATCTATTTGTAAATTTTCTTTATAGTCTTTAGGAGGAAAGCTGTATGCCACATATAGAGCTCCAATTAATTGGTTGGACTTATCCATACCGTAAACAGGAACACTAATATAAGCATACCGATCATTAGATTTGTTAATTGTAACAGGATCAGTTACTACAATATCGCCACGCAGTGCACGCGTAATCGGCACTTGAATATTAAGGTGTAACTTTCCGCGTAAGCTTGTAATTATCCTGTCTTGACTAATAAAGCCGATTTCCTGATATGGAAAGGAATTATGTGATTGCTCTTGTTGTAAATATTCCATCATAATATTGGTATCTCCAGAGCGTACCTCATTGGTACGGCTCATTACAAGCACTTCGGCTTTACGAGTCTCTAGCCACGAGCTAAGCCCAAAGGAACGACTTTCCTGCTTAAGCGTAATTTTATCAATTTCAGTTGCAACTATATCATTTTTCACTGATATATAGTTATTAAGTGCAACAATTAATAATGGCACAAAGGAAATCAAAATAATAAAGATTAATCCCTTCGTACGGAGAGACATTTTAATCATGATTTAATCCTCCAAGATGTTATTATCCCGTGTCATCACTTAGCTCATAATGAATGGACAGCATACGTTTAATAAAATCTTTTTCTTCCGTTACAACTCTAACCCACGCTTCGACACAACGTGGGTCAAAGTGTGTGCCACTTTCCGCTTGAATTATTTCCATCGCCTTCTCATGGGTCAACGCCTTACGATAGGAACGAGATGAAGTAAGAGCATCATATACGTCAGCAACAGCCGTAACACGAGCGACCAGCGGTATTGCCTCTCCTTTTAGTCGATCAGGATACCCTGTACCATCCCATTTCTCATGATGCGAACGAATAATTGCCAGCTCCTCAACCATAAAACCAAGCTGCTTGCACATATTGTAGCCATCTAGTGGGTGGTTTTCAATCAATTTGCGCTCATCTGGATCTAGCTTGCCAGACTTATTTAACACATAATCAGGGACAAATAGCTTTCCTACATCGTGTACAAGTCCGCCAAGCGCAATAGATTTGAGCTGAGTTGATGACAGGCCCATCTCTTCCCCTAATTTAAGCGCATAGACTGTTACACGATAATTATGCCCAGCGGTATAGGCATCCTTCGACTCCGTTTTCTTTATTAGTTCACTGACACTAGGCGTAATATAGGTTTCAATCCAACTATCAGGCTCAGCGCGATTTAACCGCTTGACAAGTGTTGCCCAAGAATCGGTATAACGATACTCAATAAAGATAACGATAATCATTACGATCATAGAAAATAGCAATAAAGAATGATATGTCCACCAGCCTAATACGCTAGTAGACGCAGTAAACAAAATGACTTGCGCTGTATTTATCCAGCCCGTACAATACACGATCGCAAGCTGCATAGAAAAGCGAGATGCCATATAGGTAATCAGATGACGATAGACCGTCCATGTGTTAACACTCAAAATAACAAGCGTTGTTATTCTCGCTCCATTTTCATCACGATAAAGCCAATTAAAAAATGCCAATCCTGGTATAATATTATCGATAACTCCGCAAAGTATAAGAAGAAAGCAGTATAACGGCAGTAATGCCTTTTTATTCATGCCTAAAATGCGAACAAGACGATGATCCGCAGATAAGGAACTCAGCCATAGCCAAAATGAACTGAGCATTAGCGTTAGCTGAGCATACGTTAAAAATTTATTATGTTCTCCTGAATCAAGCATTGTTAACGAGTAACTGTGGAAAATAAGCATCGTGCCAATCGAAGCAAATGCCAAAGATACAAACGATATTTTGACATTACGAAGCTGCTGAGCAACTATTCCCAAAATCAAAAAAATCATAATCGCCAACATTGCTTCGATAACGATCATATAGATAAGCGAATTATGGAAATGTATATCATTTCCCCGCAAGTATTGGTGAAGTCCATAGTAAATCAATACTGGCGCAATCATCGCAAATCCTAATTGAAGCAACACAAAACTTCGAGAACGCCGAGAACGCATAGATTAATTCCAACTCCTATCCTTAACTAGCTCTTTTGTCCTGAGATTTACAGAAAGGATCATTGCTAATCGACGACATTGTTGGCTCCTATCTTATTTCCCGCACTGCTAGTATCATACTTTATGCTGCTCGTCCATTTTTCATCAGAAGTCGACAGCATATTCTCTATTATTTATCGGTTTCTATGTTGTAATATGTTTCTCTAATTTGCACAAATCTCGGTTCTAAACTCCGTTAATATCTTCCTATTTTTTTACCGTATTTTTCATATAAAAGTATCTTATCAATTATACAATAGATTGCTTGTGCGCAATATGATTAGACACACATTTTTCATCTTCTTCTGTATTACCATATATATTTAAAGCTATTAAAAAATCGAATTTACTATTTAAGGTTAGATTAATGTTTTTCTTGCAAAAATTTGTTATAGTAAGAACATATCTTTTTTTGAGAGGAGTTCAAAGTAATGGACAATAAAGAAACGCAATCTCAAGAGCTTGCGAATAACAATGAGGTTGCGAGTAACAACGGATCAGTTGCAAATGCAGCTAACGCAAATCACAATGTTACAGGGGGCAGCAAGAGTAATAAAAGCAATCCATTTTGGATGATTGCATCAATCGTATTAGCAATTGCACTTGTGCTAGTCATTATCTTCCCAATTGGCGGAGGTAAAGATGAAACCATTGCTACAGTTAACAGTAAGAAAATTACTAAAAACGACCTATTAAACACTCTTCAAGAATATTATGGTGACAGTATTTTAGGTGTACTTGATCGCATGATTACTGAAGAGGTGCTCGATCAAGAAGCAAAAGCTAAAAATATTACAGTGACAGACGCAGATATCGCTGCTGATATTGCTGCTTTGAAACTTGATTACGGCGGTGAGGAAAACTTCCAAAATTTCCTTTCTTACTATGGTATGATTGAGGATGACTTGAAGAAAGAGCTTAAAGTTACTACACTAACTCGCCTATTACTTCAAGATACTGTAGACGTAACTGATGAAGATGTACAAGCTTACTTTGATGAAAATAAAGCTAATCTTGGCGGATCAGAAGAACAAGTTCGTGCATCCCACATTCTTGTAAATGATAAAGAATTAGCTGAAGATATTCTAAGTCAACTTAAAAATGGCGCTGATTTTGCTGAATTAGCTGCACAATACGGTACTGACGGCACTGCTTCACAAGGCGGCGATCTTGGTTTCTTCAGCTATGGAGATATGGTTGAAGAATTCTCTAAAGCTGCTTTTGCTCTAGATGTAGATGAGCTTAGTGATGTAGTACAAACAGAATACGGATACCACATTATTTTGAAAACAGATTATAAAGAAGCAACTGAAGCTGATTTCGATTCTGTAAAAGATGCAATTAAAATTAAGTTAATTAACGAGGATATTTATACAAATAACAGCAACTACATTGAAGAGTTGCTTGCTAAGGCTAAAATTTCCAACAAGCTTAATGAATCAGCTACTTATGGTAACGTTAATAGCGAGTCAACTGAAGATTCAGCACTTGATGGCGTGACTGACGACAGTGCAGCTACTAACGAAGCAGGTACTGATGAGTCAGCTCAATAATAAGTTGTATACTAAGTAACTTGCAAAAAGCTTGCGCTACAGATTAGCGCAAGCTTTTTCTTTACCGTCTCTGTCATATAAAGAAAATGAGAAGTGCCATGCACAAAGCAAAAAACGCAGATCCGTTTAGATCTGCGTTTTTTGCTGCTTAATAATCTCCTGGTGTCGCTTCTGATTGATTTATAATGGCGATACCGCTACTAGCACCGATACGATTTGCACCAGCCTCCAACATTGCTACAGCCGTTGCATAATCTCGTATACCACCAGATGCTTTTACGCCAACGTATGGTCCAACAGTGCGACGCATTAGAGAAATATGTTCAACCGTCGCCCCACCGCTACTAAAGCCAGTTGATGTCTTTACAAAATGTGCCCCTGCCTCTACCGCTAGCTTGCAAGCCTCAACAATTTCTTCATCAGTTAACAGACAGGTTTCCAGTATCACTTTAACAATCGCATGATTAGCGGCAGCACTGACTACTGCTTCAATATCCGATTTGACTGCACTTAAAAACCTACTTTTTAAGTAACCGATATTGAGCACCATATCAATTTCTGTCGCTCCGTCAGCTATTGCTTGCTTCGTTTCCAGCGCCTTTACTGCACTGGAGGAAGCCCCTAAAGGGAAGCCGATTACAGTTGTTACGCCTACCTGCTCCACATGTTGAAGTTGCTCCGCTGCAAGCTTTACCCAGCAAGGATTAACACACACAGTTGCAAACTGGTACTGTGCAGCCTCAGCGCATAGCTGAATAATATCTGATTCAGTAGCAGTTGGCTTTAACAAGGTATGGTCGATAGTTGCAGCTAACTGTTTACGATTCATATTCATTCCTCCGTAGTTTGATGAATATATTGTACAGCCTATAATAAAAAAATACTACGAGAGGATGGCTTACTATTCTATTTCTAGTTAACTGAAAGCCGAGATTCAACCTTAACATCGTTAAAGTGCAAAATCTCGGCTAAATCATTTAGTGGTGTCAGCAACGTTGGAAATGCAAATTTCTATTCACAAAATACAAATCGATTGTAAAATCAAGGTCATGACTCCCTGCATCGTCATGACCAAGCAAAAACTAACAAGCTTTAGAAAGCTTACAGAAGCTCTTTGCGCAATTCTGCAGCCGATTTTGGAGATAAGTGACCTAGCGGAATGTCGAATACAGTTTTCGCTCCCACTTGACCTTCTTTATGAAGCTTGTAAGCAGCGCGTGCATAAGCAACAAGCACGCTTGAAGTAAACTCTGGGTTACTGCCCAAATTCAAGTTGAATTCCATAATTTGAGTCGTATTTTCACCAGTTTTACCACTTCTAAGCACAAGTCCGCCATGTGGCATTGCTGAATGATCACGTTTCAATTCTTCCTCAGAGATAAAATGAACAATTGTATCGTAATCTGCGAAATAGTTCGGCATTGATACGATTTCTTGACGAATACGCTCTTTGTCCGCACCTTCCTCAGCAACAACAAAGCACTCGCGTAAATGCTTTTGACGAGTTGTAAGTTCTGGATTTTCACCATTGCGTACGCTTTGTACAGCCGCTTCAACAGGAATGGTATATTGTTTACCATCTTTAACGCCTGGCACGCGACGAATCGCATCAGAGTGACCTTGGCTTACACCTTTACCCCAGAATGTGTAGTCTTTACCTTCTGGCAACACTGCTTCAAATAGCAATCTGTTTAGTGAGAATAAACCAGGATCCCAGCCAGTAGAAATAACAGCCAGTTTTCCGCTTTCTTTAGCAGCTTTATCTACTTGCTCAAAGTACTCAGGAATACGAGCATGCGTATCAAAGCTGTCCACTACGTTGAACAATTTCGCAAATTGCGGTCCTTGTTCAGGAAGATCTGTCGCAGAACCTCCGCATAAAATCATTACATCAATGTCATTTACAAATTTTGCTGCGTCTTCAATCGAATATGCTTTTGTGTTCGAAGAGATACTTGCAGGGTCTCTACGCGTAAAAATTGCATCCAACTGCATATCCGGATTTTGCGCGATGGCTAATTCAACTCCACGACCTAAGTTTCCATAGCCTACGATTCCAACGCGAATCCGATTAGTCATGCTGAACATTCACCTATCCTTTAATTTATAATTGCTTAGATTGAATTAAACCCAGCCTCTAGCTTCCATAGCAGCTGCAATACGTTTAATTGCAATCATATATGCAGCCTTACGAAGATTTACATTGTATTCTTTCGCAAGATCACGAACTGCCTTATAGGATTTAATCATATTTGTTTCAAGCTTTTCAAGTACTTCTTGTTCGCTCCAGTAGTAGTTCATCAAGTTTTGAACCCACTCGAAGTAAGAAACTGTTACCCCACCAGCGTTTGCAAGGATGTCAGGAATAACAACAATTCCTTTTTCTGTTAGAACACGGTCAGCTTCTGGAGTTGTAGGACCATTTGCTGCTTCAGCAATGATGTTCGCTTTAATGTTATCAGCATTTTTAGCAGTAATTACATTTTCAAGCGCTGCTGGAACTAGAACTGTAACATCAAGCTCAAGCAATTGTTCGTTGCTGATATGGAATTCTTTACCGTAATCAAGAATACTAGCGTTATCTTTAAGTTGCTCAACTTTTGCGATATCTAATCCTTTAGGATCATAAATTCCGCCTTTAGAGTCAGAAACTGCTACTACTTTAGCACCTGCTTCAGTTAGCAAGCGAGCAGCAATACGACCAGCGTTACCAAAGCCTTGAATAGCTACAGTTGCTTCTTTAGGGGATTTACCCATATCTTCAAGTGCAGCAAGGATTGTGTAAACAGCACCTTGTGCAGTTGCTTCATTACGACCTTGAGAGCCGCCTAGAATAATTGGTTTACCAGTGATAACTCCTGGGGAGTTAACGCCAGCGATTTTGCTGTACGTATCCATCATCCATGCCATAGTTTGTGCATTAGTGTAAACGTCTGGAGCAGGAATATCTTTTTGCGGACCAACGAAAGAAGCAATTGCTTCCATGAAGCCACGGCTAATTCTTTCTAGTTCGCCTTTGCTGTGTTGACGAGGATCACAAATAACGCCGCCTTTACCGCCGCCATAAGGAAGACCTACAACGCCACATTTGAAGCTCATCCACATTGATAAAGCTTTAACTTCATCCAAAGTTACATCTGGATGGAAACGAATGCCGCCCTTAGTAGGACCAATCGCATCATTATGTTGAGAACGATAACCCTCGAATACGCGTACAGAACCATCATCCATTTTTACTGGGAAATTGACTGTCAGTACTCGCATCGGACGTTTAAGCACATTAGTAATATGCTCTGGTAAATTTAATAGAGCAGCCGCTGCATCAACTTGTTGTTGTGCAATTTCGTATGGATTTAGAGTTTCTTGAATAACTGATACCGTCATTTTTATCTATCCTTCACTATTGGATTCGATCACTAAGGATCGTGTTGTTATTTACAGCATACTGCTAAATTTGCATTTTGGGAAGATTTTTGTGTGCATTTAGTGCAAACTTTTTTGGTAATTTTGCATTGTAAAATTATATTACATTGTGGCGTAATATAATTTTATACACTTTAACACATATCATTACATAATGACAATTGTTTCCTAGATTTGCATTTCTGTTTTATTTTTTATACTTTTTTCACAGCATTCATGACAGGTAATTTTAAAAAACTTACTTTCCTAAGTCACATTTTTCTGAATAAGACATTCCTTTTTATGAAACCAATACCTAATTTGCATATAAAATTAACTGTTTTATCTCATGTTCAG
The DNA here is from genome assembly GCF_057221655.1 of Paenibacillus sp. plas6. Lineage (NCBI taxonomy): Bacteria > Bacillati > Bacillota > Bacilli > Caryophanales > Paenibacillaceae > Paenibacillus > Paenibacillus sp. plas6. The sequence goes on from NZ_CM170151.1 coordinate 1,523,352, forward strand.
ATTATAAAGTTCACGATTTTGTCACAATTCAAACCACTCCAAAAACTGTATACAAAAAGTGCAAACCCATCATAAATATAATTTTTCACACAATAAATAATAGTTATCCGCTGTAAATCTTAACAAAGCAGCTAACAGTTATTTTGATCAATTTGCACTTTTTTGATACTATTTTGTGTTTTTATACCTTTATTTTTATTGTTAACCTATAAAATAATCCCACCTTATCAATTCATTGGTTTTACTGCTCATTTCCTAATAAAAACAAAGCACCCATTGCAAGCCTTCGCTTCCAATGGGTGCTTCATCCTTTACAAGCTTTAGCTCACAACGCATAGCTACAGTGCATCGTCACTAAAGTCCAGTATTGTCCTTACCTCTATTTGCGGTGCATTTTGAATTCTAAAAACAAATCATTATAATGCGCCAGCATTTTTTTACCCAAGTTCTCATATACCTCAAGCCGAGATGTTAACTCATCGCTTGGGTAAAACCGTTCGTCGCCCGAGATTTCCTCATCAAGCAGCTCTAATGCCGCTTTATTCGGCGTAGAATAACCGACATATTCTGCATTTTGAGCAGCAACCTCTGGATCAAGCATAAAATTAATAAATTTATGCGCTCCTTCAATGTTTTTCGCTGTTGATGGAATAACCATATTATCGAACCATAGGTTAGAGCCCTCTTCAGGAACGACATAGTCAAGTTTTTCGTTTTCCCACATAATTTCTGCAGCATCGCCTGACCATACTAATGCGGCCGCAGCTTCTTCGCCAGCCATTAGCATTTTAATTTCATCACCAACAATCGCTTTTACATTAGGAGTAAGCTTGGACAGTTTAGCAAATGCCTCCTGCAAATGCTGCTCATTCGTATCATTTAATGAATAACCTAATGAGTTAAGCCCCATTCCAATCACTTCACGTGCCCCATCTAACAGAAACACATTATTTTTTAATGACTCATCCCATAGGTCATTCCAGCTTGAGAAGGTTAAATCGCCAACTAGCTCAGGATTGAAAACAATCCCAACCGTTCCCCAAAAGTACGGAATAGAGTATTCATTCCCTTCATCAAACGAAAGATCAAGGAATCGTTCATCGATATATTGAAGGTTCGGTATTTTGCTATGGTCAATTGGCAGCAGTAAGTTTTCTTCCTTCATCTTTTCGATCGTATATTCAGAAGGTACACTTACATCAAATGTCGTACCGCCTTGTTTAATTTTTGTCAGCATCGCTTCATTGGAGTCAAACGTTTGGTAAATAACTTTAATTCCTGTCTCCTCTTCAAAGCGCTCAATTAATTCAGGATCAATATAGTCGCCCCAGTTATAAATGGTCAATGTCTCATTTCCGCTATAGCCTTCACTTTCATTCAGCACCTTGGTTAAGTAAATTAAAGCGAAGCTAACTAAAAAAATAAGCAGAAACGTTCTTACAAGCTGTTTCATCCTTTGACCACCCCGTTTCGATTGCGACGTTCAATAAAGTAGTAGCCAATGACAAGCAGTACAGTAAATAAGAATATCAAAGTCGATAAAGCATTAATCGACAAAGACACTCCTTGACGTGCTCGTGAGTAAATTTCTACAGCTAAAGTAGAATATCCGTTACCTGTAACAAAGAACGTTACAGCGAAATCATCTAAAGAATAAGTTAATGCCATGAAAAACCCAGCATAGATCCCTGGCTTAATATACGGCATAATAACGCGCGTCATAATTTGCCAAGTGGTTGCTCCAAGATCTCGTGCCGCATCTAAAAGACTAGGATTCATTTCCTGCAACTTAGGCAGCACCATGACTACGACAATCGGAATGCTAAAGGCAATATGAGATAGCAGCACCGAAGTAAAGCCAAGCTGCACACCAATTATCGTAAACAAAATAAGAAAAGACGCGCCAATAATGACGTCTGGACTAACAATTAACACATTGTTAAGCGTTAAGAGCGTTGCTTTTGAATTTGCACGTAAAAAATGAATCGCAATCGCCCCAAACACACCGATAATTGTCGCAATTGCAGCCGACAATAACGCAATGATAAACGTATTTAGCACAATAATTAATAGACGCGTATCCTGCATCACTTCATTGTAATGTTCAAGCGTAAAGCCATCAAAGCCTTGCATGGTGCCGCCGCTATTAAAGGAATATACAACTAAGTAAACAATAGGTGCGTACAAAATAATAAACACCGCGATTAAATATAAATTAGAAAGCTTAAATCTAGCGTTTGACAATATCTAGCCCTCGCTTTCTTAAGCCCATTAATACCATCACTAGAGCCATAATAATGATGAGGAATACAGCGATCGTTGCGCCCATACCCCAATCCTCCGTAACTAAGAAATGCTGCTCAATAGCCGTCCCAAGTGTAATGACACGGTTACCAGCAATTAGACGTGTCAACATAAATAGCGACAACGCTGGAATGAACACAGCAATACAACCCGCCTTCACACCATCAATTGTAAGTGGGAATATTACTTTTCTAAACGTTATCCAAGGCGATGCTCCTAAATCTCTAGCTGCATAAATAAGCGAAGGGTTCATTTTTTCCAACGCATTATAAATTGGCAATATCATAAATGGGATAAAAATGTAAACAGAAACGAAAACAAAGCTAAAATCAGTAAACAAAATTTGCTGATTGCCGATTCCTATCGTTTCTAAAACCGCATTTACGATACCGTAAGTGCCAAAAATACCGATAAACGCATACGCCTTTAGCAACAGGTTAATCCAGCTTGGCAAAATAATTAGTAGGAGCCATAGCTGTTTATGCTTCGTTTTCGTTAGCAAATAAGCTGTTGGATAAGCTATCGCCAACGAAAAAAAGGTAATTAACAACGCATACCAAAATGAGCTAAAGGTCATTTTAAGATAAGTCGGTGTGAAAAATTTACTATAATTAGCAAGCGTAAAATTACCTTCAATACTTATAAATGAGTAATATACAATAAGCACGATTGGCGCAATAACAAACAGCACCAGCCATAACATATATGGGATTAAATATATCGTGCGTGTTTTGGCTTCCATGTGTCATCTCCCCACTCCAGCAGCGCTGCTTTCACATTCAGCGCTAGCTTATTCGTACGATTCCAATCGTTTATCAAATTCTTCTTCTGTTTCGCCTAATCGCATGACGTGAATAGCTTCTGGCTCGAACGTTAACCCAATACGCTCCCCAACGTTCGCTTTACGCGTACTATGTACTAGCCATTCGTTGTTATTATCGTCATAGCAGCAAATTTCATAATGTACTCCACGGAACAACTGTGAATCAACACGAGCTTGCAATTGAGCCGCATCTGCACTTACAATTTCAATATCCTCGGGACGAATGACAACTTCAACAATTTCATTCTCATTTAAGCCCTGGTCGACACATTCAAAAACATGACCATTAATTTCAACTTCAAAATCTCTAATCATTTTGCCTTTAATAATATTCGACTCACCGATAAAGTCAGCGACAAAGCGATTAATTGGCTCGTCGTAAATATCAATTGGCGTACCCGACTGCTGAATAACCCCCTCATTTAAAACGAAGATTTCATCGGACATCGCCAATGCTTCCTCTTGATCATGGGTTACAAATATAAACGTAATTCCTAAGCGACGTTGCAGCTCTCTTAGCTCATATTGCATTTCTGTGCGAAGCTTTAAATCCAACGCTGATAACGGCTCGTCCAACAGCAATATTTCGGGTTCATTAACAATTGCGCGTGCAATCGCTACCCTTTGTCGTTGTCCACCGGACATTTCTGATATTTCACGATTTTCATATCCGCTCAAGTTAACAAATTTTAACGCTTCAGCGACTTTTTCACGAACAACCGCTTCTTTTAGCTTTTTAATGCGCAAACCAAAGGCTACATTTTCAAACACATTTAAATGAGGAAATAATGCGTAGTCCTGAAAAACTGTATTCACTTGACGCTCGTTGGCTGGTGTATTATTAATTAGCTTGCCATTAAAAAATATTTTCCCTTCTGAAGGCGCAGTAAAACCCGCTATAAGTCTTAATATCGTCGTCTTACCACAACCTGATGGACCTAGCAGTGTATAAAATTTGCCACGTTCAATATCAAAACTGACATTTTTTAATACAGCTGGTTCAGAATCGCTATAACGCTTGGATACATTTTCGAAAGTAATGATTCTTTGATCCATTCCCACTTCTCCTTTTCCAATCAAATCAATTAAAGTGATTATACATGATTATGCCTAAAAAGTGTTTAAATTCGACACTCTCTATACAATTATTGCTTAAATCCCTTGCTTCCATTCGACTTTTTCTGAAGAAACTAAAAAAGCTTCGCGTCGATCGACGCGAAGCTTTTTATTAAAAATCTAAGGCTGACCTAGTTAGCAACTCGCCTGCTTATTCACTCACCAGTGTACCTTCACGTAAATTATCTGAATTGAACTGACGACGGAAGGTTAACTTCATATAAAGGAAAGTGAGAAGCGAGCAAACTACTGCAAAGCCTAGCAAGATCATAAAGTTCTCACCATATAGGTTCATATCGACGCTTGAGATTGCCTGTTTAAATCCGATTACGGAATAAGTCATTGGCAATAACGGATTGATTGCTTGCAGCCAATTTGGAACAAGCTCTAATGGGAATGTACCTGCTGAGCTTGTAAGCTGTAGAATCAATAAAACTATTGCAATGAAGCGACCGACATCGCTAAGAACTGTACAAAGCAACTGGATAAGCATCATAAAGCTTACACTTGTAATAATCAACATCCCAAAATAAGCACCTAGATGCTGTACATCAAGATCTAGGGTGAACAATACTGCTGCACCAAGAATAACTGCTTGCAGTACTGCAATTAATAATACCATCAACGTCTTACTAGTATACCAGCTTGTGCCGCTTTTTGGAATTTGAACAGGCATACGCATAGAGTAAACAATCGTTAATAGCATACAACCGACATATAGTCCAAGTGAAATAAAGTAAGGCGAAAAACCTGTTCCATAGTTAGGAACTTCGTTATACTCTTGTGTTTCCACTGTTACAGGCTTAGCAAACTGCTGTTTCATTTGCTCAGTCAACGTTAAGTTTAACGATTCGCCATTAGCATTGCCAAGCTTATCAGATAGCTCTTGTGCTCCATCCTGCAATTTATTAAGACCTGTAATTAATTCTTTTTGTCCTTCTTGCAGCTGTTTATTACCAGCAACAAGTTGCGGCGTTGATTCATTCAAAGTAGTAATACCTTGAGATAATTTAGTAGCACCTGTTAATGCAGAGTCGGAACCAGTCGCAAGCTGCTGCGCACCAGCATTAACCTTTGATAATCCTGCAGTAAATTCTGTCGAGCCACTATTTAGCTTAGATAACCCCTCTACTACTGCTTGTGAACCTGCAACTAGCTTAGCTTCACCTTGCTCTTTTGCAGTTAATCCTTGAACAAGTGCTTCGCTGCCTGCTAACAATTGCTTAAATGAGTCGCTTTCCGCTAATTGCGGCATAGCTGCTGCAAGCTGCTGTAATCCAGCTTGAAGTCCAGCTGCTCCTTGCTTAAGCTGTGTTGTTCCTTGACTGCTTTGGGCAAGACCTTGATTTAATTCCTTATATTGCGTATTTAACTGACCAATACCTTGCTGCAAGCTTTTCCCTGCTTGCTCTAAAGAATTAAGACCAGTTGCTAACTCTTTTGTACCTTTATTTAGTGAAGTTAAACCAGTAACAAGCTCTTTCCCACCGTTATTAAGTGTTGCTGTTCCTGATTGCAATTTCTCTAAGCCAGAGCCCAAAGTTTTTTGACCATCAAGCAGCTTGTTCGCTCCTTCACTTGCAGAGCTAGCTCCATTTGCAATTTGCAAAGCACCTTCACTTGCTGCGCCTAAACCATCAAGTGCTTCGCCTAGTTTATCGTAAATAGCGGAAACATAAGTTTCTGTAATTTGTTGATTCAAACGTGCAGATAACTCAGATACTGCTGTACTGCCAATTTGTGAAGCCAAAAAGTTATAGCCTTCATTCGGCGTGTAAATTAATTCAGCTTGCTCTGGTTGATCGCTAGTTAACGAAACTGCTTGCTCAGAAAAACGTTCTGGAATTTCAAGCATTAAATAGTATTCGTTGTTTTTTAAACCAGCTAAAGCTTCTTCCTTACTTACAAACTTCCAATCAAAATTATCGGATTCCTTAAGCTTATCAACAAACTGATTACCGATTTCCAGTTTCTCTCCATTAAATTCTGCCCCAACATCCTCGTTGACAATCGCTACTGGCACTTTATCAAGACGAGCATATGGATCCCAGAATGCACCAAGAAACAGCGCAGAGTACAATAATGGAACTAGCATTACTGCAATAACAGGAATAACAACTTTCGGATTGCGCACAATACTTGATAGTTCGGCTGAAAACTGTTTTTTTCTTTTCATCTTTCCCTCACCTTGTCTAATTGACTATTTTTCTCATTTGGTCATTTTACCTCAAAAGAAAAGGCGTCTCTATTTGAGCGCCAAACCACTCTCCAAGTAAAATCTAAGTTGCTTTGCAACTTCACTCTTTTCAAGCACTTTATTAGGATTCCATTCAACAGCAAGCGCCATATATAATCGTAAAATGATAAATGCTGTTAGCTGTGGATCACATTCTTTAATCTCTTTACGTGCAATAGCAAGCTCAACCTTTTCCGCCACATAATCGACGATGAGCTTTTCAATTTGTCGAATCCCTTCAATCGCCATTGGAGTACCTATTTCTTTTACCTCTTGTGTTAGCTTAAGGGCAAGCTCATGCTCTTTACGAAATTCTAATAAAATATTAAGTGCTTGAGACAAAGTGTCAAAAAAAGGAAGCTGTTGATTGACTACTTGCTCTGTTACTTCCTTCATTTCCAGCAATAGTCGGTTAAGTACCTCTTGAAACAAATCTTCTTTATTGGTGAAAAAGGTATAAATTGTACCTTTGCCAACATTTGCTATTTTCGCTACTTGGTCCATCGTTGTAGCCTTATAACCAAATAAAGCAAAAGATTTTTGCGCAGCTTCTACAATTAGTGCCCGACGATCAATACTCATAACATCCCTCCTCTTACGAAAATTATGCATGATGTTAATGACTAAGTGACCGAATGACCAAATTTGAATTTCAGTCATTGATTCAATTTTAGAACATTCCTTTGCAAATTGCAACATCTTTTTTCATATATCTGTAAATTTCATGAGCTATTCATAAATTACTGTGCTTTAGCAAGGTTTAACTATTAGCGATTATTGTGTGAACAAGGTATAATAGTAGCAATGCATATAAATTAAGGACAATAAAGGAGCATGGTAAAACATGAATTATACAGAAATTACAAGTGCTGAGCAGTGGGAGCAAGCTTTTGAATCTTCAAATGAGCATCCGATTGTCGTTTTCAAACATAGTACTACATGTCCAGTAAGTGCCAATGCTTACACTGAATTTACAAATTATTTATCTGACAAACCACGTGCTGATGTGAACTATTACCTTGTTAAAGTTATCGAATCTCGTCCAATTTCATTGCAAATTGCTGAGGATACAGGAATTAAACATGAATCTCCACAAATTATGTTGTTAGACAAAAAGCAAAAAGTATGGAGCACATCCCATTGGTCTGTAACAAAAGCACATATTACTGCCGTTCTTGATTAAATATGAAAAGCGAAGATTATAATAACACAGATGATGTTATTATGACCTTCGCTTTTTCCTTTTAATAAGCTTTTTAATACAGTGAAAGTCGATAACTTCTTCCATAGCTCGCACCGTATCGTACGATTTTTTTTATCATCGATTGATCATCAAGAAGTAGAAACATTCGATGATCTGGTCGAATATTATATTCTAGAATCCAAGGCTTTAAGTTGTTATCTAAGGCAATATCAAGTCCAATTTCATTTTGCCGCGGCCATTTTTTTCTTACCTCTGCCATCACAGCTAGACTTAGCTTGTAAATACGCGGCATAGCGATGCTAATTTGCTGTGGAGTAAGTAGACTATCTATTGTTCCAACTGCTCCACCACCTGCTCCATTACTTACTACTCTAAAGGCTTGGGCAATTCTACCTGCTACACCAGTCACTTCGAAATGACCGTTTGGAGCTTTCTGTACAACCACCCGTATGTCAAACACTCTGCCCCGGTACTTTAATGAGTCTATTCCCATTTGTACAATATAGCTCTCCCCTTTTGTAAACTGCAAAATTGCACGATAAAGCCCTTGATAGCTTGAATAGCTGGATACAATCCTGCCAATATGAGCCAAATAGCGATTACCTTGCTTCGTTATCCGAATAACCCCTCTGCCTAATGAGCCATGTTTAGGTTTAATATAAACCATCCCATAACGACTGAGCATATTTAGCAAAGATTTTGAGGTCATTAATACAGTAGGAGGTATATGTTTACGGATATAGCTATTTCGTTTAATTACCAAAGTTTTTAGCATTTTATTTGAACGTCTGGGAGCTTTTTTAGTTAAAATTTTCGCTCTTCTTCGCATCATTCGATCTCACTCTCCCTATTACCATCTGCTACAACATATGAAGCAGTACGATTCCGTGCAATGGACATTCATTGAACTAAATTAGTTATTTCAAAATTATTTATGCTAAAATAATATAAAACTAAATATAAGTAAGAAGGAGTATGATTTATGTCTTTTAAGCACGTAACATTGCTCGTGAGCTTAGTATTTTTATTAATCATTAGCGGCTGTGGTGAAGAGAAATCTAATCAGCAGCAAGGCTCACCAAACGAAGAAACGAGTTACTCTAACGAAGGATTAGAGCTACTTGACTCCAGTAAACATCCAGAAGTAACGATTGAAATGAGCAACGGGGGAATAATTAAGCTCGAACTATATCCCGAAATTGCGCCAAATACAGTAAGTAATTTTGTCTCATTAGTACAAAGCGGCTTCTATGACGGATTAATCTTTCATCGCGTCATTCCTGGATTTATGATTCAAGGCGGCGATCCACAAGGTAATGGCACCGGCGGTCCGGGATACGCTATTAAAGGAGAATTTACAGCTAACGGCTTTGACAACCCGATGGTTCATGCCCGTGGCGTTATCTCAATGGCACGCTCAATGGAAAATGACAGTGCCGGTTCCCAATTTTTTATTATGCAGGCTGATGCTCCGCATCTTGATGGTCAGTACGCTGCATTTGGGGAAGTTACTGAAGGAATGGATGTCGTTGATCAAATTGTTGAACAAGAGCGAGACGGCAATGATAAACCGATTAATCCTCTTGCTATGAAGAAGGTTACAGTTGATTTACGTGATAGCGAAATACAAGAGCTTGTTAAGCAATAAATCTATTTAATTGAAGTCATCAACATTTTAAGGAGAATTGAGATGGAAGCACAAGGTAAACAAGAAATTCCGATAGCTAAGGTGAGAAGTAATCAAATTGGCATCGTGATTTGGATTATTGCATCAATTGCTTTGGACATGCCGTGGTTAATTGCCATCTTGTGGCTGATTCAAGTATTAACCTTATTGTTTGGTTCCGGGGCAAATGTGTTAGTTACTTTGCTTGAGCCTTTAGCCAAATCAATTTATGGCACAAAGCAAACAGAAGCAAAGGAACTCGTTAAATTTAATTTAAGCCTTGGCTTAACCTTCTTAACCTTGTCACTTCTCTGTTTTTCATTACAATGGAAAGTGACAGCTTATATTTTTGCAGGGATGATGTGTGCTGCAGCATTAGCAGCACTGCTAGGCTATTGCATTGGCTGCACCATTTATTTTCAATATAAAAAATATAAGGCTTTACGAAATAAATCAAATTAACCCATGCTTTAATGGTATAACAACAATGAAGGCAGAGGCGCTTAGCAGACAGTTTTAACTGCACTGCGAAGCATCCTCTGCCTCTTTTCATTAACGGGATAAATCGACCATAAACAGTATTAAAACCAATTTATCTTGCTTTATAAGTCATAACATCAGCGACTCATTATGCAAGCAGTGCTAACAATTCTCTAGTCTCATCCTCATCAAGTATTAGCTCGCCGCTTTCAATCCCGATCCGTTGCTCATGAACAATAAGTGAACGTAATAATTGAAAATCTGGTCGTACGATTAGATTTTCCATATAAGCCGAGCGACGGGCAAATGGTCTGCGCGCGCGATTGAGATTTGCGATTACCCCAGCAGCTGTTTGCACTCCAACACCATGACCAAAGAATAGATCGCGATCAAGCATAATGCAATTTTCACCCTGCCATTCTGGATGACGCGGATGATGATCTGGATTGCGGAAATAGCATACATCCCCAGGATACAGATCGTTCAGATCATAGCTTGCAATTAACTGCAGATCATAGTCCTTTTGCCAATCTCGCAAAAATAAATTTTGGAAGTAATAATTAAAGGTAGCATCGCCGATCGATTCAAGCACTGCACGATAGTATAATATAATAATCGCACCTGAGCACTCAAATGCGTATAAATGCCCGTTAATAAAAATATCGCGAATAGCATCAGCAGGTCTTACGTCATTACGCAGCAAAAACCCACCATTACGTGTACGAATCCAATATTGCGGATTACATCTGGAACGACTAAACACCGCAAACTGTACGCCGCTATGATACATAGCGTAACAAGCATCTACTGTATTTTTTCTCATTCTCAGCTCGAACTTTAAGGCTTCTAAGGAAGGGTATTCATATCGAATTCGGCTGGCAATTTTCCAGCGTACGATATTACGTTCTACCCCCGACAAACTGTTCATATTCAGTTCATCTATCGAGCCTGATTTAAGTACGATCACGTCAATAACCTCCTTAACAACGTTTCATTTATTGGAAACAAGAAACGTACTTCATAGGCGTGGGCTCTCCATAATCGTTGTCTGTAAAGACAAGCATTGAATCGCCTACTTTCGTTAAATATACGCCTATGCATCGTTAGGTTATTGTACGCCCGCACTAGCAGTTTGGTGAATAATTATTTTGACTTCAAAATTCCTGCTGCAATTAAACCGTTGCGAATGCCTTGCTCATCAACATGAGTAGTTACATAATTGGCATATGGGATAACATCAGGGTGAGAATTCCCCATTGCGATTCCAAGTCCAACATACTCCAGCATCTCTTTATCATTTAAATTATCTCCAAATGCAACTGCCTCTGAGCGATCAATGCCAAGCTTAGTTAACATCGCTTCAATTCCTTTAGCCTTTGAGCCACCTAACGGCAAAATATCGATCGCATCTGCATGCCAGCGAATAAACGTAAGACGATCTTCAAAATGCTTGTAAGCAACATCTTCTCCATCAATCGCATGAAGGAACATTTGATAAATATCTTCCTTGCTCCAAAAGTCATGCTCCTCTACTGGCAATTTAACCTTTAACGAAGTAAGCGAACGCTGTACACGCTCATTGGCAAGATTATCGGTTGCATAGCGAGACTCTCCTTCAAAGCATAAAGGGTGTCCTTGCTGACGAGCAAAGTTAACAAACGATTCAACTATTTCTGGCGCAATTGGTCTGCGATAAATAACTTCCCCTTGATATACCGCTAATGCTCCGTTAAGAGATACATACGAGCTAATACCAACTTGCTCTAACAGCTCCTCAAAAAAATATGGAGCTCGTCCAGTAGCAATAACAGGCTCTACGCCAAGTGCCTTAATTTCACGAATCGCTTCAATTGTATCTTGAGGCACTACCTTTTCCTCATTTACTAACGTACCATCAATATCAAAAAACACAATTTTGTATGACATATATGCATTCTCCTCTTCCATTTCTAAGTTGTGAAATGTTTTTAATTTTTTTGCTCTTGTTCTATTTAAATTCTAAACACGCCTTCTTACAAGCAGCATTAAAATAAAAGAAAATAAGATCATCACAGCTACCCAGCTATATGCTAACGCCATTCGTCCACTGTCTGCGGCGATATAAATAGCAGTCGCCACTGTTTGCGTTCGACCTGGAATATTTCCAGCCAGCATTAGTGTTGCGCCAAATTCACCTAGTGCACGCGCAAAGCCAAGTACATAAGCAACAGCTAATAAACGACGCATTAAAGGCAAAGTAATGTAACGCAATACTTGCCATTCCGAAGCTCCTTGCGAGCGTGCGGCTTCTTCCAACTCTCCATCAACGCCAGCAAATCCAGCTTTTATTGTTTGGTACACAAGCGGAAAAGAAACAACAACCGCAGCCAACACGCCTCCCCACCATGTAAACACAATCGACCAATCAAACCAACTGCTCAGCCACTTTCCAATCCATCCTTGCTTGCCGAACAAATAAAGTAAGATAAAACCTACAACGGTAGGAGGCAGCACTAAAGGCAGCATAAATAATGTATCCAGCACCACCTTAAATGGCAATGTCGTCACACTGAGCCAACGTGCTATAAATAAAGCTAATATAAAAGTAATTACACTAGCTAAACAAGTAATCTTTAATGATACAAATATTGGACTAAGAAATGCATCCCAGCTCCATACATCAATCATTTGACGACTTGAAACCCGCTTTGCTCATAAAGCTCTATCCATTCTGCTTGCTGCACATACTCTAGAAACTGCTGGGCAACGTTTCTATGCTTTGTTGCAGCCACAATTGCGATTGGATATTCGATTGGATTATGAAGCTCTGCTGACACAGTGTATACAACGTGAACTGTATCGGAGGAAGCAGCATCTGTTGCATAGACAAAGCCTAGCTCTGCATTTCCTTGTTCAACATACGATAACACTTGTCGTACATCATTACCATAAACATAACGTTCTTCCCAGTCTGACCATAGATTTTCTGCAACTAGTGCTTCTTGCGCATACTGACCTGCAGGTACTGTTTCAGGTTGACCTAGCGCGATATGCTCTGCATTTACATCATTCAGCAATTGGGATAATGACTTAACTTCTCTATCCAATTTTGAGTGGCTAATTACAACGAGTGAATTGCGCAGCAATGGAAGAGATTGCTCAACTACGTTTTGCTCCTGCAAAGCAACCATTTGCTTGCTTCCTGCAGAAATAAAAATATCAACTGGTGCTCCTTGTTCAATTTGCTTCTGCAATGCTCCAGATGAACCGTAGTTAATATCTACTGTTATTCCAGTTTGTTCTTCAAATGCAGCCGCAATTTCATCTAACACAACTGTCAAGCTAGCTGCTGCTGAGATAAGCAGCTTGGACTGCTTTTCTAAATGTTGCTCTGCTTGTTCCGTCTGCTTAGTGGCATTTGATTTAGCCGCATTTTGATTATTTTGCCTTGCTTGCTCTGAGCAAGCTGAGCTTACTCCTATAATAAGCACTATTAAACTGGTCACGAATAGAATTCGAACGTTATTTCCTAACATTTGTCTCCTCCTTGCACATTCCAGTTAGCCACTTATCAACATACCATGAATATGCATATAATAAAAGTTGATTGCTGATTTTCCATATGCTACACTGTTGCCAACCTAAATGGAGGTAAATGAAATGACAATAGAACTTGAACTTGAGCAAGCTATCATTGTTGGATTACATCTCAACGACCGATCCCAAGCTGATTTTGATTATAGCATGGCTGAACTAGCTTCTTTAGCTGAGGCCTGTCACATCGAAGTAGTTGATCGCCTCACTCAAAAAGCTCAGCGAATTAATCCATCTCATTATATTGGAACAGGAAAAATTGAAGAGCTACGAGCGCTAGCACAAGCTCGTGAAGTTGAAACCATTATTTTCAATGATGAGCTTTCACCGTCACAAATTCGCAATTTAGAGGCAGATCTCGACTGCAAGGTAATTGATCGCACTATTCTCATTCTAGATATTTTTGCTGAACGTGCAAAAACGCGCGAAGCGCAACTACAGGTTGAAATCGCCAGACTTCAATACATGCTGCCTCGTCTCGTTGGCTTGCGCGCCTCTCTTAGCCGTCAAGGCGGTAGCGGTGGTGCTGCTGGCTTCCGCAACAGAGGTACAGGTGAAACGAAGCTTGAGCTCGATCGCCGCCGTATTGAGGAACGCATTAGTATGCTGCAGCAAGAGCTAGATAAACTGGTAGCAACTCGTCAAACCCAGCGTCTAAAGCGTAAAAAGAACGAAGTTCCTGTAGTTTGTCTTGTTGGTTACACTAACACTGGTAAATCAAGCTTAATGAATGCTATTTTGCGTCATACTGATCCAGAAACGACAAAGGAAGTCTTCGTCAAAAATATGCTGTTTGCAACGCTTGAAACATCTGTTAGAAAAATCGAGCTGGATGATAATAAAAGCTTTTTGTTAACGGATACCGTTGGTTTTGTCAGCAAGTTGCCACACCATTTAATTAAAGCCTTCAGATCAACGCTAGAAGAAGTGACTGAGGCTGATTTGCTTATTCATGTCGTCGACTATGCACATGAAGACTATAACAAGCTGATTGATGTAACTAACGAAACGTTAGAATCGCTTGGTACATCAGGCATCGATATGCTGTATGTATATAATAAATGTGACTTAACCGATCATCCCTATCCTGTCGTGCAAGGCAACACACTCTATATGTCAGTAAAAGAGAAGGCTGGATTAGATGAACTGCTGCAATGCATTAAGGAACGGATATTCACTAACTATATTAAATGTAATGTGCTTATTCCTTACGACCAAGGCCGACTAGTTTCCTATTTCAATGAGCATGCCCAGGTGTTCCAAACCGAATATGAAGAAACAGGCACAAGATTAGAATTGGAATGCAGCATCGTTGATTTTGAACGATATAAGCAATATTTTACTGAGTATCAAACCATTAGCTAATCAACCGCCAAAAAATAATGAAGAAGCCTTTAATCTAGCAGTAGAGAAAGTATCCGAGGTCGTTCGCAAGCTGTTAGATTCGTTAGTCAGCAATGCGCCGGCTCATAATCGCGAGCTGGAAGCGATAAAAGCTAAGGAACGCTCGCTTAAAAGATTTTCTGCGCAAAATTAACAAAATAAGCTGCTTTAGTAAGACATTAACTGCTAATTAGCTTCCGCAGTTTTTATTCTTACTAAGCAGCTCTTGCTTATTGAAGGAATTCTCTATCTTAATGTTTGCGTTTATAATACGTAATTCCAAGAGCAAGGGCAAGCACTGCACCCTTTACAATATCCATTGCATAATACGGAACAGAAATCATAATCAACCCGTTGGATAATATCCCAATTAACACTGCCCCGATAAATGTACCAAACGCGTTTGGCTTACCAGAGCCTAGCACCGCATAGCCAATGTACGATGCCGCAACAGCATCCATCAAATACGGTGCACCTGCATTAACTTCTGCAGTCATAACACGTGCCCCTAGCAAAATACCACCGATTCCAGCAAATAAAGCTCCAATGATATAAGCAATAAAGCGATATTTTTTAACTGGAATACCAGACAACTTGGCTGCTTCAGGATTGCCGCCAATCATATACATATAACGACCATGCTTTGTAAAGGATAAAAATAGCTGAACAAGAATTACTGTAACAATCATAATGATGATAATATATGGTGATTTACCAAGCATACCGAAAACTTTTGGAATTGTTCCTGGCGCATAATCCCCGCTTGGCATAATCATATTTTGCGAAATTGTCGCGCCACGCGTATAAGTTTGTGCGATCCCTTGAACGATAAACATCGTTGCAAGTGTCATCAGCATATCTTCAATTTTAAAGCTTGTAACTAAAAATCCATTAATTAACCCAATAAGTGCACAGATGATAAGCACAACTGCGATACTAACGTATATATTTTGACTATGCCATACAAATAGCGAAATTACGACAGCGTTAGCAAGCGATGCAGTGGATCCAACAGATAGGTCAAAGCCGCCAACAGAAAGCGATAGCGTCAATCCAATTGCAATAATCGTTACAATCGAAATTGAGCGAAAAATATTCGTTATATTTGACGCAGTTAAAAAGTTATCTGTCACCAAGCCGAAAAAAACGACGAGGAGAGCGATCGTAATTAAAGTTCCATATTTATATAGGAAGTCAAACCAGTTGACTCCTTTCTGCTTTACATCGACTGCCTTCATGTTGCTTGTCCCCCAGTACTATAAAACATAATTTCTTCCTCGCTACTTTGCGCCGTAATTAATTCCTTAGCTACCTTACCATCATACATAACATACATGCGATCTGTAAGACCGATCATTTCATTCGTTTCACTGGATGCGAAAATAACGCCTTTCCCTTGTGCGGCAAGACCTGCTATCAAGTTGTAAATATCGCGTTTGGCTCCGACATCAACACCCTTTGTCGGCTCATCAAAAATATATACTTCTGCATCTGCCAGCAACCATTTACCGATAGCAATCTTTTGCTGATTACCACCTGATAAATTTGCAACTAACGTCTTTTCGCTAGGAGTTTTAATGCCTAGCTTTTCAATCATGCTGTAAGAAGCCAGCTTTTCCTTCGCTTTGTTCAGCCATAATTTAAATGAAGTGTGCGGCGTAAGATTCGCAATCGTAAGGTTGACCCCTACCATTTCCTGCACAAAGATGCCTTCCCGCCGACGCTCTTCAGGAATCATTGCCAGTCCATGCTGAACTGCTTGATGAGGTGTACGATAAGCAATGACGTTGCCGCCTTTACGAATTTCACCGCGCTTTTTATGTGCAGCTCCAAACAGAATACGACAAAGCTCAGTTTTACCAGCACCAACAAGCCCTGCGATGCCAACAATTTCTCCTTTATGCACCTGAATAGATACACCATGCACTTTCTCATCATCTGCAACGTCTATTGCTTCAAACGCTAACTCACCGATCTTAGGCTGACGAGATGGAAACTGTCCATCTAACTGCGTACCAAGCATATGTTGAGCAACGATAACCTGATTCATCGTGTTAATAGGTGCAGAGATAACAAGCTTTCCATCGCGCAAAATCGTAATATCATCGCAAATTTGAAAAAGTTCAGGTAAGCGATGAGAAATGAAAATTATGCCGACTCCTTCCTTTTTTAAGCGTTCAATCAAAGAAAATAAACGGCTAGTTTCGCTATCACTTAACGGAGCTGTAGGCTCATCCAATATAAGAAACTTACATTTCATAGATACTGCACGAGCAATAAGCACAAGCTGTTTTTCTGCCAATGTCAGTTCTTTGACAAGCTTATTTGTTGGTAAATGAAACCCAATCTGATTCATAATTTTAGCAGCCTCTTTATGGATTTCACTCCAATTCACAAATGCTTTTTGCTCAGCATCATGAACCATTTGCTCCAACATAATATTTTCTGCAACGCTCAAATTTGGGATAAGAAGCATATCAACCTCTTGATATACAATTTGAATACCACAATCCTTAGCGTCTTTTGGCTTACGAATATTAAGCGTTTGTCCATCGATCGCAATACTGCCCGTATAATGTTCATATGCTCCTGCAAGCACCTTCATCAAGGTTGATTTACCTGCGCCGTTCGCCCCAATTAAGGCATGCGATGTGCCGGAAAGCATCTGAAAATTAACAGAGGACAATGCTTGTACTCCAGGGAAGGCAATCGAAATATCTTTCATTTCCAGTTTAACTTGCCCAGTTGCCACCAACTGCTTCCACCTACCTTATAAACAGGATATAGAGCGCCCTTTACATCTATCGATGCAAAAAGCGCTCTATGCTATAAACTATTCTTTATCTTAACGATATTGGGGTTAACGATTCAAGAATATTATTTTTTATTTACTTCTTTAAGATCTTTCATCCAATCTTCTAGGAAGGCATCACTAGTTCCCCAGCCAGGAATAATGTTGCTCAATGTATCCATTTTAACTGGTTCAGCAGCAGAAGCAAGATCAGATTGTTTAATAATGTTAGCGTCTAGGCTATAAGTAGAAGGTGTTTCTTCACCAGCTAGTTTTTTCGCTGCAAGACGTACAGTTACCGCACCAATTAGTTTAGGGTCAACTGCTGCAGTAGAAACCCAAGGGCTGTTTTCAGCTTGAATAGCTTCTAGGTCAGCATTTGATACGTCAATACCGTAGATTTTAACTTCTGTACGGTCAGCTTCTACTAGCGCACGATATGCACCAATTGCAAATGCATCCCAAGTTGCAAAAATCGCATCAAGTTCACCTTTTGGATATTTTGTTAGCAATGTTGCCACAGCATCTTGTGTATCTACAGAAGTGTTGTCATTTGCTACACCGTAACGGTCTAATTCAACGATACCTGGGTTAGCCTCTAGCACTTGCTTATAAACTGCATTACGACGTACCATTGCTGGGAAGCCATCTACCCATAGGTAAAGAATTTTTGCTTCACCGCCAGTTTCTTCAACAAGATGATCTAATGCAAATTGTGCTAGAGATTCGTCATTTTGAGAAGTTAATGTAACACCATCAACGTTTTGCAATTCATCAACAGAGTCAAATGCTACAACTTCAATACCTTTATCTCTTAGTTGTTGTGCTAGCTCAACAGTTTTTGCATCGTCACCATGGGAAATGATAACTGCATCAACATCAGAGTTTGCAGCTTGCTCAAGTGCATCATGGAACTTACCTGTGTCACCATTAGCAGAGAAAGTATCTACTTCAAAGCCTAGTGATTCACCCTCTTGTTTAGCACCTGCTAAAAATTGAGCAGTATGATCATCGCCACCGATTTTACGAATGACTTTAATTTTAATATCGCCTTTGTCAGCCAATGCAGCTGGTAAATTAACAGCAGCCTGATTAGCACTATTAGCACTATTATTTTTATTATTAGAGCTGTTGTTCCCATTGCCGCAAGCAGTCACAACCAATACTGCTGCAAGTAGTAGTACAAACAATGAGTATACCTTACTAGTTCTCACTAAAATTCTCCCCTTCAATGATCAGTAATAAATTTTGAATACAAAGTAATCCTATCGGATTTATATATTCATGTCAATACTTTTTTTTACTAGACTTCAACATTATAGTGCAAGTTATATCATTTATAAAGATTAATATTTTTGTATGAAAATTCATTTTGGTTGTATTTCCCAGTTAATGTTCTCTTTACACATTCTTGCTTTTAAAATAAAAACAAGCTTCAAAACATACATTCAGCTAATGTTTTGAAGCTTGTTTTTCGCAACGTAGACTATTGTTAAATCTAGCAACTTTTTAAACGTATACTACTGACGAAAAGCTTTTTTTGCTTCCTCGATTTTTTGCTCTAGCTCCGCTTTATGTTGCGCTAGCTGCTCATTCGTCCATTGCAGCTCGTCAGCCATCGCTTTTAGTACTGGCTCTTTCCAGCGCTCAACTTGATCAATTTGGAAGAACATATCCCCGGTACGTCGAATAAAGTAATCGACTGGCTTAGTTGTCATTTCATATTCTAAGGAATATTTAAGCATAATAGCTTGGAGTGGCGACAAACCGTAACGTGCTCCCCACTCAATTGCCTGTTTAGCAAATGAATAAATCACTTCGATATTCGTTCCATATCGCTTACAGAGTGCCTCAGCCTCTTCAAGTGTCAAGCCAAGATTGATTCCCTCTAAAACTTTCCCTTGGATATACTGAGGCATGCGGCTAGAACCGCCAAAATCGCCGCCAGAAATTGGAATATTACGTGTATACGTTCCTGCTGCAGGAACTTGCTTACCTTCCTGCCTCATAATTTCTACCGTTTTGTTGAGTACATCCTCTGCCATCTTGCGATAACCAGTCAGCTTACCACCCGCGATCGAAATAAGTCCAGAAGGAGAAACGAAAATTTCATCGCGGCGTGAAATTTCTGACGGAGATTTTCCTTCCTCATGAATAAGCGGACGCAAACCTGCCCAGCTTGATTCAATATCTTTATCCGTAAGCTTTAGACTTGGGAACATATTGTTCGCCGCATCAAGTAAATATTTACGATCCTCTGGTGTTGTCAAAGGAGTTGCTGTATCTCCCTCGTAATTTGTATCTGTCGTACCAAAATAAGTTTTTCCATCACGCGGAATCGCAAATGCCATACGACCATCAGGAATATCAAAATAAATTGCCTGTCTAAGTGGGAATCTCGACTGGTCAAATACAAGGTGAACCCCTTTCGTCAAACGAAGCGTCTTACCTTTTTTCGAGCCGTCAAGCTCACGAATATTATCTACCCAAGGACCTGCTGCGTTAATAATTTTATCTGCAAATATACGATATTTTTTCTGAGAGATTGTATCTAGCACCTCAACGCCAATTAATTTGCCAGCATCATCATATATTAACTTTTCTGCTTTAGCATAATTGACAACTAATGAACCTAGTTCATGAGCTTTCTTCATTACCTCAATTGTTAAGCGCGCATCATCTGTGCGGTATTCCACATAATAGCCGCCGCCTTTCATACCATCCTTGCGCAATAGCGGCTCTTTAGCTAACGTTTGCTCAGCAGAAAGCATCGTTCTGCGTTCACTTTTTTTAACGCCTGCAAGATAATCATAAACGCGTAAACCAATTGAAGTTGTAAACTTGCCAAATGTACCGCCCTTATAAAGTGGCAGTAACATCCACTCTGGAGTAGTGACATGAGGTCCATTTTCATAAACGATTTCACGTTCCTTACCAACCTCTGCTACAACACCTACCTCCAATTGCTTTAAATAGCGCAAGCCGCCATGAACGAGCTTTGTCGAACGGCTAGAAGTACCTCCTGCAAAATCTTGCATCTCTATTAAACCAAGCTTCAAGCCTCTTGCTGCAGCATCAAGCGCAATCCCTGCACCTGTAATACCGCCTCCAATAACGAGAATATCAAGCTTGTTGCTTGCCATTTGCTCCAGCGTTGCCTCGCGCTGGTGTACACTAAAGTATTGTGTTTTTGTGTCTTTACCCATAAGTTCATCTCCTCAAAATGTGCAAACATAACAAAAAAGAGAAACTCACGAAGCCGTTCCTTTGAGTTAATTCAACCCAAAAGAACGGCATTCGCGGTTTCTCCGTGTCTCCAACCATTATTAACTTAATGTTATTATACCATAGTTATTCGCAAAATGCCATCGCTGCTTTTACAGCTCTTAACCAGCCCTTAAATAAACTTTCCCGATCCTCTTCTGACATTTGCGGGATAAAGCTGCGATCGATTTTATGAAGCGTTGTCAATTGCTCCTTGCTGCTCCAGAAGCCAACTGCTAATCCTGCTAAGTAAGCCGCTCCAATTGCAGTTGATTCACGCACATGCGGACGGTCAACTGGCTTGCCGATGATGTCACTTTGGAATTGCATAAGAAAATCATTTTGCACGACTCCGCCATCTACCGCCATTTTTTTAAGCTGGTAACCAGAATCTTCTTCCATCACTTGCAGCAATTCACGCGATTGGTAAGCAAGCGATTCCAATACAGCTCGGACAATATGAGCTTTCGATGTGCCTCTTGTAATACCGAACATCGCACCGCGCACATCACTGTTCCAATATGGCGTACCTAAGCCAACGAACGCTGGAACGACATATACTCCTTCTGATGACTCAACTGAGCGTGCCAATTCCTCGGATTGCTGTGCATGATTAATCACTTGCAGTCCGTCACGCAGCCATTGAATCGCAGCACCTGCTACGAATACACTTCCTTCCAGTGCATACTCTAACTTGCCATCTACTTCCCAAGCAATCGTTGTCAGTAAGCCATGCTTTGAAGTAATTGGTGTTTCACCTGTATTCATTAACATAAAGCAGCCTGTGCCATACGTATTTTTTGTATCACCTTTATGAAAAGCTTGATGGCCAAACAGCGCAGCCTGCTGATCACCTGCTGCACCGGCTATCGGGATTGCATGACCTAACACTTCTTCATTCGTATAACCATATATCTCAGAGGAGGATCTTACCTCTGGCAGCACAATTGCAGGGACATCGAGCCACTCTAGCAACTGCTCATCCCAGCGTCGCTCATAAATATTAAACATTAGCGTACGGGACGCATTGGACACATCCGTCACATGAACTTTTCCGCCGGTTAGCTTCCAAATTAGCCATGTCTCAATCGTGCCGAACAGTAGATCCCCCTGCTGTGCCAGTTCTCGTGCACCTTCAACATTATCTAATACCCATTTTACTTTAGTGCCTGAAAAATAAGGGTCGATAAGCAGACCTGTTCTTTGGCGAAACTCATCGGCTAATCCCTTTTGCTTCAAATCTTCACATATATCAGTCGTTTGACGTGATTGCCATACTAAACCATTATAGATTGGCAGACCAGTCTGCTTATTCCATAGCACGGTCGTTTCACGTTGATTTGTAATTCCAATTCCTTTAATGCTATGCGAGCTTACCCCAGCATCATGCAGCAGATTGCGTATAACTCGCAAAGTAGATTCCCAAATAAATTCAGCATCAACTTCCACATGTCCTGGATGCGGATAAATAAGCGGAAGCTCCTCTTGCTGAATGGCAACAATTTCACCTTGTTTATTTACTAATAATGCTCTTGTGCTTGTCGTTCCTTGATCAATAGACATCATGAACTGTGTCAAGTGAACTCCTCCTTATACGATACATAACCTATCGGTAACTCCAAAGCTCCTTGCGAGACGTTGTAATCGCAGTTGCACCAGCACGCAGTGCAGCATCAATATGCTGCTCTGACTTGATTAAGCCTCCTGCAATGACTGGAATGCCTGTTTGCTCCTTTACTTCAGCAATTGCCTCAGGGATAATCCCCGGCAAAACTTCAATGTAGTCGGGAGCTGACTTTTCAATCATGCGATAGCTGCGCTCCATTGCTTCCGTATCAATTAGAAACATTCGTTGGATTGCAATTAGGCCGCGCTGTTTTACACGCATGACAACACTTGCTCGCGTTGAAATAATTCCTGCAGGACCGATCGACTGACATAAAAAATCAGCGGCATGTTCATCATTTTTCAGACCATCAATAAGATCAGCATGCAGTAAAACATGCTTGCCGTGCGCTTTCGCCAAATCAACAACATTTTTAAGTTGTCCGATATGCCCGCCAAGTAAAACCATATATGGAAGTGGTGAGGCAATGACCGCTTCAACATCTTTGATCTTACTTACTGCAGGTAATATCGCTTGGAATGGTTGGCGCTCGCTCATTATTCATGCTCCTTTTCTTGCTTTAACAGTTAATTTGGTTTGAGGTAATGCTTGCACAAGATTGTGGGATTGTTCTACGAACACAATACATCTCAACAGCTTACTTGTCACATCTATTATTGAAAAAAGTGTGAACCGCTGTCGGACTTTATTAAATTATGTACGTTAAGGGCTTTCAACGTCAAGTAGTGATGCTTCACTTTGTGATAAGCTTTTTATTCATATTTACAACAAAATAAAAAGCCCTTCCTTTCGTACAATGTTTCATCACATTTATACTAAAGAAAGAGCATTTCTATGCGAATTCCACTTAATATATTCGATAGTTTCCACTAAGTGCTAGCATTGCGAACATATATAAGCAATTATCATAATAGCGACGTTCCCCTGTTCGAACAGGTGTATTCCATAGCAGCTCAACTGCAGCTCTAGCGCCAGCTTGATCGCTTGCTGCCAACGCTGCCTGCGCATTTGTAGCTAGTAAGCCTACAGGATGCAATGCTTTTTCCTCAAACGGCTCCCCTTCTATCGTATATCGTCGATAGTCTTCAGGATGTTTATCGCTAAAAAACGAAATGATCCGGTCAGCAAGATTCCGTTGCCGCTCATCAACGCCAAACCAAGCATAGTCTAAGCCAATATTCGCCGCTACGCGATATGAATCACTAAAAAAATGTCCGAAACCACGCGTATGATTTGGAGAACCATCATAAAAAGCGTACTCTGGAGCTAGCCCAGTTACTGGATGACAACTAATTTGAATATAATCCCTGCTTGCTGTCGCAGCTTCCTTCCAAAATATGCGATCTTCCTCATCCGCCCATAATGCAAATAATTCATAAAAATGCGGCAGATGGTATGACGGATCAGAAAATTCTACTTCAGGGATAAATTTAATTAGTTTATTATCAGGATTCCACATTGGAAAACCTGGCGGCTTTTGATGAATACAGGTTCTTAATAGCTCTCTCGCCTGCTCTCCATAGTTATAAGGCGCCTCACGATCTCCCCAGCGATGGCTTGCAAACAATAGTGCCATTGCAAAATATTCCTCACCATCTGGTGCAGGACCATGTGCGTTAGGCGTTCCATTCGGTTGACAAGACCATGCGAAATACCCTTTATGAATACCTTCTGTCATATACATATAGGTATAGGTCCAATTCCACAGCTTATCGAAAATATCTTGACGATCAAATTGCACCGCCATCATCATGCCGTAAGACATTCCTTCAGTACGAACATCGAGATTCCCTGTATCGAGTAAGTACCCCTTGTCCTCTCCCATTTCATAATAGATTTTTGTTTCTTCATTCTCACCAAACAGAGCATCCCATGTATGCTGAAGCTTGGCTGCGATTTGTGCTTCATTATAACCAAACTCTGCAAACAAATTTCGATATTGCCCTGTATAAAAAGCTCCCTGCAGCCTAGCACTCATCAATCATCATCCATTCATTTTTAATATCGCTACTCTAACCTTCTTAACCCGAAACTTTCCTTCATCTTTAAGCACATTAACCTTTAACGCCGCCAACCATCATCCCTTTAACAAAGTACTTTTGCAGGAATGGATAAACCATAATAATAGGCACAGAGGCAATGATCGTCATTGATGCCCGTACAGCAGTTGGCGTAACTTGGCTTTGACCATTTGCCGCACTAATAAATGCATCTCCTGCTGTTTTTTGTGTCATTGAGGCATTAGAGTTTTGCAATATTTTTTGCAGCTCATATTGCAATGTGCTTAGCTCAAGTGTCGAAGAGTTATATAAAAATACGTCAAACCATGAGTTCCACTGATAGACACCGCTAAATAATGCAACCGTAGCTAACACAGGAACGCATAACGGCAATACAATGCTGAAAAAGGTGCGGTATTCGCTCGCCCCGTCAATACGAGCCGATTCAAGTATGCTTTCTGGCAACCCTTCAATAAAGGAGCGAATAACGATAAGGTTAAACACACCGATTAATCCCGGCAAAATATAAACCCAGAAGGAATCTAGCAAATTCAAATCACGAATTAGCAAGAAATTTGGAATTAATCCGCCGTTAATGTACATCGTTAAAATAAAGGCAACGGTTACAAACTTACGTAACACAAATTCCTGTCTGCTAATTGCATATGCCACCATCGCCGAACAAAATACGGTTACAACCGTACCGATGACAGTTCGTAAAACAGAAATTAACGTTGCATTGTATATATTGTCTTCTGAAAGAATATATTTATAGTTAGCAAGCGTCCATACTCTTGGCCATAAATATATCCCGCCTTTGATTGAATCCTTTGCTTCGTTAAAGGATACCGCTAAAGTATTCAAAAACGGATAAAGTGTAATAACCATCAATAACGTTAATAAAATATAGTTAGTGTAATCAAATATTCTATCGCCGAGTGTAAAATTTCTGCGCATGCTGTCACCTACTCTCTAGTAAAGTCGTGCTTCGCCAAGACGTTTTGATATATTATTGGCGGCAAATAATAGGATAAAGCTAACCACCGTTTTAAACATCCCAGCAGCTATAGATAAAGAGAAGTTACCTTGTGCAATCCCGTATTTTAACACGAAAATATCCAAGTTCTCTGAATAATCAACGTTCATTCCGTTACCTAGCAAATATTGCGGCTCAAAGCCTGATTCAAGCAGGTAACCAATATTCATAATTAGCAGTACTACAATAACGGATTTAATTCCTGGCAATGTAATATGCCACATCCGTTGCAGACGTCCTGCCCCATCAATTTCTGCTGCTTCATATTGAGCTGGATCGATCATTGTTATTGCAGCTAGATATACGATCGTATTCCAACCAACATCCTTCCATACACTTGCAGCACCAAAAATACCCCAAAAATATTCACCAATTCCTAAAAACAAAATACTTTCTTTAATAATGCCAGCCCGCAGCAGCAGCTCATTAATAATTCCTTCAGGAGATAAAGTCTGCTGAACAATACCTGCGGCAACTACCCATGAAATAAAGTGAGGCAAATAACTAACTGTTTGAACAACTCGTTTAAATACAACTACACGCAATTCATTGAGCAGTAAAGCTAATATAATCGCTGTTACAAATCCAAGCACCAAATTAATTCCGCTCATTGCAAGCGTATTGCGTAATACTTTTAAAAACCGCTCGTCCTCAAACAAGAACCCAAAATGTTTAAAGCCTACCCAAGTCTGCTCAGCAAATGACTGACCGGGCTTATAATCCTGGAACGCAATCGTCCAGCCCCATATTGGTAAATACTTAAAAATAAATAACCAGATTAAAAATGGTATTGTCATTACCAGCAAAGCATGCTGCTTTGCACATAGTTTAAAGAAACGACCAATTCGACTTGATGATTTTTTTGTAGGTTGCTCCCCTTTAGCCAATGCCACTTGTTCCATTACTAATTCTCCTCTCCAGCGCATCTATGGTTGAAAGAAGGGACCTTACAATGATAAGGTTTTTCATTGTTTGGTCCCGCTCAAACTTTCAATTATTTCCCTTTTACTTCCTCAATCGCTTTTTTCACTTCTGCTGTCATAAACGCTTCATATCCAGCAGTGTCCAGCTTGCTAAGCTCAGCAGTATATTCAGCCCAGTTATCTTCAAATTTGCTTGGATCCTCTAGCACAAGTTTAGGGAAATATTTCTTCGCAATTTCAGTTTTCTTTGTTTCATAGATTTGCTCAGGAGAGCCTTGCGCCTTAGGGAATCCCCATGCTGGGTACCAAGGACGTTCTTCAGGATCAGCAAACAGTTCAGCATATGTTTTTACGCCATATTTATCTAGGATAAATTTATCCTCTTCTGTTAGATCCAACTGGAATACTTCTGGTTGGAACAACGGAGATACTGCATTACCATTACTGAAAGTTGATTCTTGGCTATAGATAGGCCAGCTCCAGTCATAATACTTGAAACCGAATTCTTCACGGAACGCTTCAGTGATTTTAGCAATTTGCTCTGGAGTACGATAATAACGTCCATTTTCGTCAACTTCATATGTTTCGCCTTCAATACCCCAAGCTCTTAAAATTTGGTTTTCTTCTTTTAGCAAGTTATCGAAATATTGAACAATGCGCGCTGGATCTTTAGCACTGATTGTAATACCGATACCACGGTTTTTAACAAAGCTTGGCGGATCTAAATATTGATCTTTTTGTCCGTCAAATGTAATTGGCAATGGGAAGTACTTATAATCATCTTGAGCTGGATCAACTCTCGCTGCATCCTTCAATACTAGAGTAGCATTTTGAATTTGCCAGCCGTAATCGAACATACCAAGCACTTTACCACTTGTAAGTTTTGCTAAATATTGATCGTAGTTATCAATAAATGATGCCTTATCAAACAAACCTTCTGCATTAAGCTCATTAAGCATTTTTAGATAACGTTTTGTTTCTTCGCTTCCCGCATATACTTTTGCCTCATAAGTTTCCATATCAACGATGACTTCACCATCGTTTGGATAACCAGCTAGATGCATTGGTGCGTTGGATGTTGCAAAGAATCTCCAGTCATGTGTTAATGTAATAAAACCTGTTAAATCTTCTTCAGGGTGATTTTTAACAAAATCACGAATTAGCTGGAAATATTCATCGATTGTTTTAATTTTTGGATAGCCAGCTTCTTTCAGTACACGACGTTGAATCCAAAATGCACCTTGGTTAATTTCTGGATTCGGTTGATATTCGCCTACTTGAGTAGACATTGGTAAGAAATAAAGTCCACCGTAAGTATTTTTGATTCGTTCTAAGTCATTACCATATGCCTTTTTAATATTTGGCCCATGTTCCTCGATTAAGTCTGTCAAGTCAATAAAGCCGCCTGCAGCAAGCACTTCGTCAATTGCTGCATCTGGAACTAATACGTCAGGATATTTTCTTGAAGCAATCATTGTTCCGATTTTAGTATTCAAATCCCCGACAAGATTTTCAATTTTGAAGTTAACGCCTGTTTGATCTTCAAAAATTTTACCGAGCACTGTTTCATTTGAATTAATATCCTTGGCAGCGCCCGCACCGTTAAAATAGGTGAAGGTTACTTTGTCTAATACTTTTTCCTCGCTTCCTCCACTGTTTTCACTAGCTTTATTTCCGCTATTGCCGCCAGTAGCATTATTTTCGCCGTTGCTTGAACAGCCTGTTACAACAAGCGTCAAGGCAAGCATTAACATCGTTGCAAGCTTGGCGGTTTTAAACTTCTTCATAACAACTTCATCCCCTTTACGATTTTCTGTAAGCACTTTCATTTTAACAAGGAATGAAAATGTCTACATTGAGAGAAGTTTAGAATCTACTATAAAAACTTTAGATCACTTTTGTGCTGGTACGACTAGGTGAACGAAGGTTCCTTTTCCGATTTCACTCTCTATTGTAAATTGGAATTGCTCCTCATAGAAAAGCTTCAAGCGGTAAATAACATTTTGCACGCCGATTCGTTCTCCCAAATCTTTTGTTTCCTTCACATAGGAGTAAATCCGTTGTACCTGCTCTTCACTCATCCCAGCTCCATTGTCGCTAATGCGAAAATGCAGCTTATCTTGTTCGACATTTAGTTGAATTGTCACTTTGCCGCCTTGCTTTATTTTCTCTATACCATGAATGCATGCATTCTCTACAAAGGGTAAATAGATCAATTTAGGAACTAGACAATTTTCTGCCTCCGGATCAACCTCGATTTCGTAATCTAAGCGATCGGCAAAGCGATACTTCTGAATTTCTAAAAAGCAAAGAATAAATTCAACTTCTTCCTTCAGCTTCACTTTATCTCGCTTCCAAGTCAGTGAGCTGCGGAACAGCTTAGCCATATTATGAATGATTTTTGCCGTTTCTGTTTCATTCTTCATAATGCTGCGCATTCTGATCGTCTCTAGCGCATTAAACAAAAAATGAGGGTTAATCTGGCTTTGCAGAGCATTAAGCTGGGCATAACGATGTTCAAGCTCCATATTTTTTTCCTTAAGATCTGCCACATAGACATCATTAATAAGTGAACTAATTTGCAGTGTCATCCGATTGAATTCTGTTGTCACTTGACCGATTTCATCAAGTGATTCACGCTTTCGAATAATATCGAAGCTGCCATTTTTCACTCGCTTCATATGGTTTAACAGCGAAGCAAGCCGCTTTGTAATCGAGCGGGAGATAATGACAATAATGCTCGTAGCCAGCAAAATGTTAGCTAATGCAATCCAAAGCACAAACTGTCTAGCATCCTTTGCTGCATGTACAATTTCAGCCTTTGGCACATGAGCAACTAAATACCAGTCCTGCAGTGGAAACATATTAAAATGTTCACTTTCAAAAACATAGGTGTCATCATCAACTGCAATACTGCTTATTGGAAATTGATTACGGCTCCAATCAATTTCTTTATTAGTCGTATATTGTACAATGCCATCTGCATCGACAAAATAGATACTCCCAATAATGTTCAAGTTATGCAGCACAGCATCTATCGACTCTGTTTTTATCTCGATCTTCAATACTTTTTCCCATCTATTTAATGAGTCAAAATAATCCATTACACGAACAATGTTAAACGTATCCTGTATTTCCTCTCCATCGACTTTGGTCAAACGATCTTCCTTCGTTGTACGAATAAACACAGGTTCGTTAGAATAACGCTTACTAAGCGCTTCGTACCAGTTGCTTTCTCTACTTGTTTTCGTTAAATGAGCAACTGCACCAGAATGGATAATCCATGGGTTATCTACATAGATTTTTATATTTTGTACCGAGGTATAAACTGGTGTGTAATTGTTAATCACTCGCCTCACATAATTGTCATAGGCAGCTACATAATCAGCATGATTGCTGTAGTCAGCATCTAGCAGCGAATTAAGATTGTAATCCGTATATAGTACAAACGATACACTGACAGCTGATTCGATTAGGCGAATTAATTCAAGTCTTACTTGCGATAGCGAAACTTTAATATCTTCCCTTCGCTTTTCTTGCACATTGATATTAATCAAATTATAAAAAATTACGTTCGTCAAAATGATTGGAATAAGTACGCATAAAAAATACATCAACAAAAACTTATTGCGCAGTCGTATATCATCTAAATGCAAATTTTGCTTAATGTACCTAATGAGCTTCATGCAATTCACCTGTTACATTACTTTTAAATGTTTGGCGATATTCAGTTGGGGTAAGCTTCTCCAGCTTTTCAAATTGCGAAACAAAATATTCAGCATGACTAAAGCCAACCTTTTCGGCAATTTCATAGATTTTCATATCCGTCTGCCGAAGTAGCTTTTTCGCTTCCTGAATACGCAGTTGAAGCAAATACTCATTAAAGTAATAGCCATATTTTTTTTTGAATAGCTGACCTAAATAAACAGGATTAATATAAAACTGCGCAGAAATTGATTTTAAACTAATCGGTTCAGCATAATGAAGATCAATATATTTCTTAATCCGCTGAATTCCTCCTTTGGCCATATCCCTGCGCTCTTCTGCAATACAGCGACTGCAATCGATTGCAAAAGCAAGCAGCAGTTGACGTAATGCAGCGCGATTAATATATATCGCCTCCCAACCAATTAACTCATTAAGATAGTTTAAACGCTCCTTGTCTATCTGCATCGTTTGCACAATATGCAAGCAGTCTGCAACGAGTTTATGAATTGTAGCTTTCACAGCCTCAATTGAACAAAAATGCTCGCCAAATTGAGCAAGCAACTCATCAATTTCCCGCTCAATTCCAACATCGTTGTTTTGCTCAATTTCTTGCAAGAGCCCCTTATATGATTCAAAAGGCAACATAATATGACGAAGCTCATATTGCTGAAGCTCTGCATAATCAAAAATTTCACGATTGTCGATATACTTGAATTGTATTGCTTGTAAAGCAGCATGATAGGATTCTTTTAAAAAATGTACGCCTGTACATTGATGACTGTAATAAATATGCAATGGCTGCTGTCCAGATAAGCGATTATATAACTGTTTCATCAATAAATGAATCGAGGAATTTTTGGGTAAAAATCGCTGTGGAACAATGAAGCCCAATCGCCATTTTTGCGGAAAGATCAGCTCAATCGTTATGCTTGGCATCAAACTTTGAATGACCCCAATCATATGTTGGAACTGATCGTGAGGTAAATATTCATGCTTAGTTTCACTAGCGTCTTTATTATGCTCGATTAGGACAAAGTAATGTCCCTCGTTACAGTTTAGTCCCATGCTAGTATATATTTCTTGCAGTTCTTGCTCTGAGCAATCTCCTTGTTCTAATTTATCGAGCAGTTGTTGATTTTTATGTGTTGTCGTTTGCTTACTCTTTTGCTTTTCCCTCTTAATCGTATCGGCAAGCTGCTGCAGTGTTTCTTGGAGCATTCCTTCATCAATCGGCTTTAACAAAAAATCACATACTCCGTATCTTACTGCCTGTTGTGCATATTTAAATTCGTCGTAACCGCTTACGATAATAAATTTCGTATTTAATTGTTGCTCTTGAATGACCTTATGAATTAATTCAAGCCCATCAACTACTGGCATTCGAATATCGGTTATTACAACATCTGGCTGCTCCTGCAAAATAAAGTGATAAGCGTCCTCTCCATTATCTTGTTCCCCAATAACTTGAAAACCGCATGACTCCCAATCAATAATTGCACGCAATCCTTGTCTGAAAAAGATCTCATCATCAACTAGCAATACACTTAACATCTTATCACCTCTAGTTCTCAAGAATATAAATCTTTGACCGAACCAATTTGTAAATAAGAGGGGGACTATTTAGATTGCATCTAATGAGCTGAGCAGCTTCAATCGCGATGGAAACAATGCGTCTGATAATTATACTTTTAATAATCTTGTTGCTCATTTACAAGTAAAAGAATGAAGCAGCATGCATCAAGACATACAGTTCTCCAGACGCATTATTCCATTTTTTGTGAATTAATCAATGATATTCTTCCACTTATCGTTTCTCAAGTTATAATTTTTCAGGCATTGCAGATGGTCGCTCACATTGGTGTTGTACTTGAACATGACGTCCCTCATGCGAAGCGATATGAATCCCATGCATAACTTCAAGCACCTGTAATGCCAATTCTCCGCTGGCACGGTGTGGACGATTTTCTCGAATTGCAAGTGCTAAATCCAGTAGTCCAAGTCCGCGCTCATTTCCTGTATAGCTATGCGTAATTGAAACTTCCTCAAATTGATCGCTGCCTGCTTTTTTAAGCTTAACTGGTCCGCCGTGTGTATTTGGATCGGGCACAATTAGCGTACCTTCGCTGCCGTAAATTTCAATATTAGGCAAACTGCTGCCGCCCTTTACATCAAAGCTTGTAATTAAGGAAGCGGTTGCACCCGAGGCGAAATCTAGCACGCTATTAATATGAGTTGGCGTTTCTACCTGAATCATTTCACCATAACGCGGCTGACTTGTAATTTTACGCTGAGGATAGGAGATTACCGCTGATCCTGTAACTCGCTTGATAGAGCCAAGTAACGTAATAAATGCCGATAAATAATATGGTCCCATATCGAATAGCGGACCTGCTCCTGTTGCATATAAAAATGCCGGATTCGGATGCCAGCTTTCTGGACCGCCTGATAACATAAAGCCTGTAGCACCAATAGGCTGACCAATGACTCCATCATCAATTAATTTACGACAAGTTTGAATCCCCCCGCCTAAGACAGTATCTGGCGCTACAGCTACACGCAAACCGAGCCTTTTCGCTGTTTCGATAATCCGTTGACCATCCTCTACAGTTACTGCCAGCGGCTTTTCTGAATAAACA
The DNA here is from genome assembly GCF_057221655.1 of Paenibacillus sp. plas6. NCBI lineage: Bacteria > Bacillati > Bacillota > Bacilli > Caryophanales > Paenibacillaceae > Paenibacillus > Paenibacillus sp. plas6. Next base: position 1,556,122 of record NZ_CM170151.1, read on the forward strand.
TGTTTGCCAGCTTCCAATGCAGCAAGACTAATTTGAGCATGAGCTTGCGGAATCGTTAAATTCAGTACCACCTCAATCTCTGGATCAGCAAGCAATTGCTCGGTTGTTAACACTTTACGAATACCGTAGGTTGAAGCTTTACTTTGCGCAAGCTCATGATTTAAATCTGCAAGTGCAACTACTTCTAATTGTTCATACCGCGTGCAATTTTGCAAATAAATATCGCTAATATTGCCGCAACCTATAATTCCAACTTTTACCTTATGCACATTAATTTCCCCAATCTGTACATGATAAATTAGTTACACTTCTTACTTTACTGGCAAGTTGCAATTTCGACAATAACCTGTACAGCTTTTTCCATTGTATCTAATGAAATATACTCATATTTGCCATGAAAATTTTCGCCACCTGCAAAAATATTCGGTGTTGGTAAGCCCATATAAGACAATCTTGAGCCATCTGTTCCCCCACGAATTGGCTGAACAATTGGCTTAATGCCAAGCTTAGTCATCGCCGCATGAGCCCGCTCAACGATTTCCATTTTAAGCTCAATAATTTCACGCATATTGTAGTAACTATCCGTAATCTCAGCTTTAATCGCCTGCTCACCGTATTTTTGCACGAGATCGCTTACGACTTTTTCAATAAACTGCTTACGCTCCTCGAATTTCTGCTTATCAAATTCGCGAATCAAATAATGAAGGGTGGTAACCTCAACACCGCCTTCTATTCGATTTAAATGATAAAAACCTTCATAGCCCTCTGTATGCTCTGGCGTTTCATGCTCAGGCAAAGCCGCTTGAAACTCTAGTGCTATTCGTGTTGCATTAATCATTTTTCCTTTCGCTGTACCGGGATGAACGCTGCGACCGTAGCAAGTGATTTTCGCACTAGCGGCATTAAAATTTTCATATTGCAGCTCACCTAGCGGACCTCCATCCATCGTATAAGCAAAATCAGCACCGAAGCGTTCTACATCAAAACGGTCAGCACCACGACCGATTTCTTCATCAGGCGTAAAGGCAACTTTTATCGTGCCATGCTTAATTTCAGGATGCTTCTGCAAATAAGCTAAAGCAGTCATAATTTCTGCAATTCCTGCTTTATCATCAGCACCTAGCAGCGTTGTGCCGTCTGTTGTAATTAACGTTTGTCCTACATAGTTGCTAAGCTCAGGAAACTGCTTTGGTGACAACACAATTTGTTGAGACTCGTTGAGGACAATATCTCCCCCATCATAATTTTCAACAATTTGCGGATTAACGTTTGTGCCAGTTAACTCAGTTGCTGTGTCCATATGCGCTAAAAAGCCGATTACGGGCTGCTGCTCCTCACAATTTGCTGGCAATGTTGCGTAAACATAACAATTCTCATCAAGCGTAGCATCCTCTAAGCCAAGCTCCTTAAGCTCTGCAAGCAGTTGACGTGCCAGCACCCATTGCCCTTCTGTTGACGGGCAACTTGGGGATGATGGATCGGATTGCGTGCCGATTTGCACATAGGAAATAAAACGTTGTAATAGTTGATCTCTCATCTTTTCTTGCTCCTTAACGATTTATCGTGGTAATTGATACTTTCTGTCATAACTAATTTATGATACAACTTGATCGAGAATTAAACTTCCCTATAAACTCCAGTTCAATACTAAAAAATGGAGTCTGCAAACAACTCTTTGTACTATGCTTGATTAACGAATACGGTCGTCTGCATGATCGGAATTTCCAGAAAACAGGCCTCTCATTAAAAATTGTGAAGCTTCTTGTCTAGGCATTGGCTTACTGTAATAATAGCCCTGTGCTTCCTGACAGTTGTGCTGCTTAAGAAATTCAACCTGCTCCAGCGTTTCTACTCCCTCTGCAATTACCGTAATGCTCATATGATTAGCGATATCAATAATTGAACGAATAATTGCTTGATTATTCGCATTTAAGTTGCGTACAAAGCTTTGATCGATTTTCAGCGCATCAATCGGGAATTTGCTTAGCGAACTAAGCGAACTATACCCAGTGCCAAAATCATCAATGCTTATACGCACTCCTAACTCTTTAATTTTCTTTAACACATCAATCGCATGTCGTACATTTTGCGCTATGCTCTCGGTAATTTCGAGTTCCAAATATTGCGGAGGTAATTCCGTCTCCTGCAGTATACGATACACTAAATCAGGAAACTCTTGATCAGCGAATTGCTGGAATGAGATATTCACTGCTACAGATATATTATTTCTGCCTAAATCTAACCATTCCTTCATTTGGCGACATGACTCACGCAACACCCATTCACCAATTGGAGTAATCAAATTACTTTCCTCGGCGATATGAATAAACATGCCTGGTGTAATTAAACCAAGGGTAGGATGATTCCAGCGCAGCAATGCTTCAAAACCAATTAAGTGACCAGCTCTAATATGCACTTTAGGCTGATACCATAGCTCAAACTCACCGGAGCCTACTGCTTTACGCAAGTCTCGTTCCAGCTCAAGACGTCTTGATATTTTATGGTGCAGCTCTTCGTTATAAAAGCAATAATGATTCTTTTGCTCTTCCTTAGCATGGTACATCGCTGCATCGGCACATTTTAATAAATGTTCAATATCTAACGCATTATCTGGAAACATACTAATACCAATGCTCGGTAATATATAGACCTCTACTTCACCAAGAATAAATGGTTTCGACAATTGCTTAACAATGGTGGACGCCAATGCCGCAGCTTGCTTGCGATCGGCATTTTCTAATAATAATAAAAACTCATCTCCGCCTTGTCTGGCGGCAAAGCTCGTATAAGAGAGACAATTTTTTATACGCTGGGCAACTTGAATAAGCAATTCATCGCCTTGGGCATGTCCCATCGTATCATTCACAGTTTTAAATCGATCAAGATCTAAAAATAATAGTGCTATTTTTGATTGTTCCTTCGTTCCCTGCTCAATTGCTTCTTTTAGCTTAATATCGAACGACATACGATTAGGTAACGTTGTTAAGGAATCGTAATGCGCCATATAGCGAATAAGCTCTTCTGCTTTTTTCCGCTTTGTAATCTCAATGAGCGAAGCAACGACCTCCTTTACTTCCTCCCCTTCAATTACAGGAGATAAGGAAATTAAAAAGTATCGCTCAGTAAATTGGGTTTCAACTTGACCGCCAATTCCTTGAAAAGCTTCCTCAAAATAAGGCTCCAGCTCAGCATAGCGTTCACCCACTAACTCACGCAGCGTTTTTCCTTCAACGTGCTCTGTTGTCATACCTAACTGCTCAGCTAACTTTCCTTCACTAAGGATAAAAACAATTTCTCCCTGCTCATTGCGTCGTACTTTAAAAATACAATTGTGCAGGCTTTTAATTGTACGACGAAAATCATTGCTCATTGCTTCTGCAAGCTCAGATTCAGCAATTATCCGATCTGTAATATCTGAATGAATAAAGACATATTGATATGGCTCATTTTCCTCATTTAAAAACGGAACTATCGTTGTTTTCAGCCAATAAAGGCTTCCGTCCTTCGCTCGATTTTCTAATTCGCCCTGCCATACATTTCCTTGCTTAATCGTATTCCATAATTGCTCATAAACTTGCGGAGATAGATCCCCAGAATGAAATATGCTATATGGATGTCCCAATAGATCAGAACGCTCATATTTTGATACTTTACATAATTTATTATTAACATAGGTAATCATGCCGTCTGCATCAGTAATGGCGATTATACTGGCTACATCAACAGCGTCACGCATTGAGGTTAGCTCGCGCAATTTGTCAATTTCATTGGTAAATTCTTTCGCCTGCTCCGAGCGATCCTGTGCAATAAAATAATATCCCTCAGTAGGTTTACTCTTTATTGTGGCAAACAATGTAATATGTTTATTTGCTTCAGTAATATAATGCATAAAGCCTTTCCATTCACCGTTTTGCTTTATCGTTTCCTTTACAATACTCCAGCTCATTAATCGTTTTTCTTTTAAAGAAAACGGATGGATAAATAGCTCTAACGGCATCCCTATGAGCCGTTCGGCTTCTACACCATTACTTAATAAGCTTTTTAACAATGCATTCATTGTGAGCAGCTGATATTGTTCATCAAGCTCTGCAAGCATGAAAATTTCATTCCATACTTTATCTTCAATAAGTACTGTCGAACCAGACAACTCCACTTGTAAACAACCCCTATCCATGCAGACGACGAATTAAAAATATTTATTTATGAGCATTATACATCAATTGCAGCATTGATAACTCAACTTATATAACGTGTACAAAAAAATAACAATAATCTGCTCGAAAAAACACAAAAGCAGCTTTCAGAAGCCAATTTTCTTCTGTAAAGCTGCTTTTTTAGTTTAACCGAATGAAATTACTCTGTAGCCAAATAGTATGATAAACGCTAACAATACGATGATGATTAGTAAAAACGGCAAAGCATTTGCGCCTTTTTTACGACGTCCAAGCGCCATTTCCATCATACCAATCATAATAATCGCAATTAACGCTTTTAAATGGTATGAGGAAGGATAGCCTCCTTCGCCGAAAAGCATCATTCCCCCAGTAATAATCATTACTAAGTAAAACAAGCGCAAAATCATTGGCAATATTTTATTTTTCGGCAAGAAATAGCAAACTACAAACAAAATCACTAGAATAAACCATGAAGATGCGTGTGTATGATAAAGCCCTGTATACATTACTAACCTCCTCTAATGTAATCAATATGTATAGATTTTTGCTACATTAATTAAAATTATATCAGTTAAATGTAAATAAGCAAACCATCCTCCATTCTATTACATTTTTTGTTTGAGCAAGCGCTAAACTGTTATCATTAGACCTATATTTCCGATAAATGGTATACTAACTTATATCATTACAAAAATTCACATTACAATGAGTGACATTAAGGAGATCTTCAGCCTATGCTCATTAAACTGCTGCTGATTGAACACAATTTGCGCACTGCTCAGCAAGCTGTCTCTTTTTTAGAACGCCTTGACCATATTAATCTCTGTGGCGTAGCAACTAGCTATGAAGATAGTGTTGAGTTAATTAAAGAGAATCAGCCTGACGTTATTTTACTTGAACTGAGCACTGTTATTGAGCAAAGCTTTGCCATTTCCTCAAACATAAAAAGCTTGTTTCCCGATGTTCATATTGTCATATATACATGCTACGATTATTTGCCTTACTTTAACCAATTAATCGCCCATGGTGTTAGCGGAATGCTCTACAAAGATGCCTCTCCTGCAGAGCTAAAACAAATGCTGTACAGCGTACTAGAAGGAAAAACCATTATTCCTCTATCGTTGTTTGCACATATTAAATTACACCGTCCTGAGCAGCAAAAATCTTATTGGGAAATTGAAATGACGCCAATCGAGCAAAGTCTGCTTGAAATGATAGACAATCGTTATACAAATGCGCTTATCGCAAAAAAATTTCATACTAGTGTAAGCTCAGTTGAAAAGTATTTACGCAAGCTGTACGATAAATTAGGAGTACGTAATAAACATCAAGCCATTGAACGGATGCACCGTGATCGATGTTTGCGTCCTATCGTCATAAGTGAAATGTCGCCAGCCCATTTATCAAAGGTGAATAAGGAGGTCGTGGATTATGAGCATTTATAATTTTGAAGTGAAAGATAGCAAAGGTGAACTGCATTCTCTAAAAAAATATGAAGGAAAAGTGTTATTGATCGTCAACACAGCAAGTAAATGCGGCTTTACACCACAATTCAAAGGATTGCAGGAGCTTTATGACAAATATGCTGAGCAAGGCTTTGTCATTCTTGGCTTCCCTTGCAGCCAATTCAATAATCAAGAATTTGATAATATTGATGAAACAACACAATTTTGTCAGCTTAATTACGGGGTAACCTTTCCGATCTTTGCAAAAGTTGATGTAAATGGGGAGCATGCCGATCCATTGTTCACCTATCTTAAAGAACAAAAACGCGGCCTAATTTCTCGTAAAATTGAATGGAACTTTACGAAATTTTTAATTGACCGACAAGGAAACGTTGTTAAACGATTTGCCCCGACAACGAGCCCTGAAAAAATAGAGCAAGATATTGTGAAGCTGCTTTAATGGTTTCATTATCAATAGTACAGCTTTTGTAATCGATTTAAGCATATTAAAAGAAAGGCTATGATCCTCCCTTTAAACTTACTTAGTTGTAAGTTATTAGAAGTGCGATCATAGCCTTTTTTGTCATCCTACTTTTGCCCACTTCAAATCGTTACATATAACTATTTTGCAAGCCAAACTGAGCTTCATACAACTTTGCATAAGCACCGCCGGCTTGTAACAACTTTTCATGGCTGCCCTGCTCAGCGATTCCATCCTCAGTTACAACGAAAATGACGTCTGCATTTTTAATCGTTGCCAAACGATGTGCGATGACAAGTGTCGTTCTGCCTTGAGACAATTCCGTTAATGATTGCTGAATTGCCACCTCAGTTTCGGTATCTAGTGCAGAAGTCGCTTCATCTAAAATAAGAATTGGCGGATTTTTCAAAAACATGCGAGCGATGGCAATGCGCTGCTTTTGCCCTCCTGAAAGCTTAACTCCGCGTTCACCAATCACCGTATCTAATCCGTCTGGCTGCTCTAAAATAAATGATTCTAACCGAGCGCGACGTGCTGCCTCCCAAATTTCATCCTCACTCGCATCAAGCTTACCATATTGAATATTCTCTCTAATTGTTCCTGCAAATAAAAATACATCTTGCTGTACAATACCGATATGCTGACGTAACGAATGCTGCGTAAATTTTCGAATATCAACACCATCTATTTCAATTGAACCGGAGCTTACCTCATAGAAACGCGGCAACAGGCTGCAAATCGTTGTTTTACCTGCACCAGATGGTCCAACAAAAGCAACGGTCTGTCCTTGCTTAATCGTTAATGTAATATTGTGTAATACATCCTTATACTCCTCATAGCCAAAGCTAACCTTATTAAAGGTAATCTTATCACGAAACTCCTTTAATTCAATTGCATCAGGAGCATCCTCAATATCAGGTGCAGTTTCCATAAGCTCAATATAACGTTTAAACCCAGCAAACCCTTGCGGATAGCTTTCTACTACTGCGTTAATTTTTTCAATCGGACGAAAAAATACATTGGTTAACAAAATAAAGGCAACAAATTGACCAGCTGTAAGCTCATCAATAATAACAAACCAAGTACCGCACACCATTACAAACAACGTAACAAAGCGCATCATCATATAAGTAATTGAGCTGTTTTTTGCAATTAACTTATATGAGTGCAGCTTAGTGCGCTTAAATTGCAAATTATTTTTTTCAAACTGTTGTTCTTCATGACGCTCATTCGTAAATGCTTTTACAACGCGAATACCGCCAACGTTATCCTCAATTGTTGCGTTAAACTCACCAATATCTTTATATAATTGATGAATTGCAGCTGTCATTTTTTTATTAAAGTAAATAACAACCCAAATAATAACTGGAACAACAACAAAGGTGAGTATAGCCAGTTTCCAATTTACAGCAAGCATAAGGATAAATGATCCGAGTAATGTCATTACTGCGATAAATAAATCTTCAGGTCCATGATGTGCCATTTCGCCTATCATGTTCAAATCATTTGTCAATCTACCAATTAAATGCCCTGTTTTTGACTGATCAAAGAAGCGGAATGATAACTTTTGGATATGCGCAAATAAATTACGACGCATATCAGTCTCAATACTAATTCCAAGAGCATGACCCCAATAAGTTACAATATACATTAGAAACATATTGACAATGTATAGCAACAGCAGACCGAGTGAAGCAGCGATAATTGTGCTCATGTTCCCAGTAGGCAACAGCTCATCAATAAAGAAATTAACTGCAATTGGAAAAGCCAGCTCTAAGAGACCTGCAATAATTGCACATGTAAAGTCGATGATAAACAAGCCTTTGTAAGGTTTATAAAAACTAAAAAACTTTGCAATCATCCGTTGCATCCCCTTTGCTACATTTATTAGAGCATATCGTGATAATAAATGTGCCGTACATAGCTGTATATTCAATGTATTATAGTATTTATTGCTACAGAATAAAAGGGGCTAATGCTTCAACGCTCCGGAATAAAGCATCTTCCATCCGCGGTTTAAAGCATGCTGCTTTTATTTCCTTTACGTCGTCGCAGCATGCTTTAAAAGCGGAGCACTTCCGTTTTTCAGACGCTTTATTCCTCCGCTGGTAACCGTTCGACAGCTTTGCTTGGCTGCTTGCTGTTGTTTCTTAAGAAGTATGTGTGGACTATTCAATGCAGCTTTTTTTTAAGCAAATTTTAGATAGTTCATCTTGTCAACGCTCCGGAATAAAGCATCTTCCACCCGCGGTTTAAAGCATGCTGCTTTTATTTCCTTTACGTCGTCGCAGCATGCTTTAAAAGCGGAGCACTTCCGTTTGCTCTCGTTTATTCCTTCTTCCAGTTATGACGCTTTTCCCATTGCTTTTGATTGCGTATTTTTTCGTCTCGTTTCATTGCTTCTTCTACATAATCCCGATCAGGAATATTCATTCTTATATCTAACAGCTGCAGAATAATTATAATATTTAGTGCAATAATAATGTATGACATCCAATCACACCCTCTATATATTATTTAAGGCAGAGGGATCTTTTTTCGATCCGTTCTGCCTCTACTTTTTAATCCCCCTATTTATAGCAGTGATAATTTAGTCGTACTCTAAGTCGCAGCATTAAAACCTTATTGAAGCTAGCTCTAATGAGCAAATTGGTAAGTATGAATACACATCATAAACTGTAATTGATTGCCAAACGGGTCATAGCAATAAAAGCTCTCGTAATCGCCTAATCGTTCGCATCGTTTTAGCTTAATGTTATAAGCCTGTAAGCGAATCATTAGCTCCTCTATATTCGCTATCTCGAAAGTAAAATATCCTTTGCTAGCTAGCTGTTGATTCCCCTCTTCTACGCAAATTAAATAGTCACCCACTTTTAAGCAAAACCCTTCTCCCTCATTAAAGCTAGTTGGCCTGCTCACTTCCTCTAATCCCAATACATCACAGTAAAACCCCCTTGCTTCCTTCACCGTTCCTATCGGAATTATAATTTTCGTATTCAGCAAGCCTGTAATCATATTCATTACTCTTCCACCTCATTTAATATATTCGATGCAGTATTACTACCATATTGTGGAAGGTTTAAAAATATGCACAATATATAATAATTGGGGCTTCAATGAACTTAAATTTTGAAAGGAAACTGTGTGCTTTTATAGAACTCTATACAAAGTGCTAAAAATGGGGTATAACATAAAAATAAAATTAGAAAGCTTCAGCCTTTTTAAGTGAAGTACTTAATATTTATAGGCTAATAGAGGAAGCTAGAGGATAGGAGCGTTTACTATGCAAGCAACCGATAAGAAGCTCTCTCCGCTTGTTGAGCAGCTTGGATTACAGCCACATGTCGAGGGAGGCTGGTACAAAGAGCTTTGGAAAGCCAATTTCGTAATTCCGCAAGAAGTGTTAGGAGAGCCATACTCAGGTTCAAGAGCTGCAGCAAGCTCAATCTACTTTTTATTGCATAGCGATGAATTTTCGGACTGGCATAAAGTATATTCTGATGAGCTATGGATGTGGCATTCAGGAAGTCCGCTATTACTTGTCCTTGGCGGTACAGAAAGTGAGCCTAATGCCCGCAAAGAAATAATAGTCGGTCCTGATATTGCAGCAGGACAAGTTCCTCAAGCTTTAGTGCCTGCCAATGAATGGCAAATGGCAAAACCATTAGGAGATGAACCTGTACTTGTATCCTGTGTTGTTGCACCAGCTTTTCATTATGATGACTTCATACTTATTGATCGAAAAAAATAATTGATTACAGATAATTTAGATACACATCCTTACACAAACAGCGCAGCTTTAGCTGACCTAAAGGGATCAACTATAGCTGCGCTGCTATTTTAAAGCCATTATAACATATACACCTTAATGACAATCCAGTAGGCTGCAAGGCTTATACATATTGTAACACATAAAATTTTAACATAGCTAAGTTCATTGTTATTGTTCGTCACAAGCAAGTTTTTCTTATCTAATGTGGCGATAATCACTGCAAGCAGCGTTGCTATTGCAGAAAAGCGTAGCAATTTTAGTATGTATTGCATCGTATTGTCATATACAACGCTGACAAAGCCAGATCCTTCAGAATACGTATGACCTTCTTTAAATAACAATAGGCCTAGTAGCAATGACAAAATAAAGCTATAGATTCCTGTTTTTACGATTTTTTTCTCCATAATCTCTCCTTCTCCAACTTACAATGTTTATCTATTGTTGAATGATACCTTCTTCAATTAATCGCTGTTTATCGTCAACTGCAAATCTCCCAGGCGACCAATTTTCTAAGCCGCCGACTGCACCAAGCAACTCATCATTGCAATAGTATAAACTTAGCGAAGTAGATCCGCCATCTGCCTGCTTTTCTTCTAGTGCAAAAGTTCTCGTGATTAGTTGACCGTCTGTACAAGTTCTTAAATCTACACCAGCATAACGTATAGCGTCAATATATTCCGGATTAAGATGCTCTAAAGTTGTGCTTGATTCTCCTAGCCCATCGCTAATATGCCAACCATATTGTAACACATAGCTTATTTCTTCCTCTGTTGGCGCGATTCTATTTTCATTTTTTTCACTTTGGCAAGCAGTCAAAAGTAATAAAAGAATCCAGAAAACCCATCGTACCATAATTAGTAAACACCTGCTATAAATAATTTGAGGTAAACCTATAGATGCCAGTATTATTAAATGAATAAATTTCAACAACTATATAAATAATTAAACAAAAAGGAAGGAAACCCTTCCTTAGAAGTTATTTCCTTCCTTTTTAATCATGTTTTGTTAAGTAAAGCAAAGCGATTGAATTCCGAATCTTTTTTCGAGCCTACATCGTTTGAAATTTATTGCCGTTTCTTCGTTTTCTTATTATTAAGCTTTTCAACCTCTGTTAAAGGTTCGTTGGCAAATTCGTGATCAAACTCTTTAGATAAATTTTTTCTTACTGCCTGTTCATTACTTGGTTGATCACTTAAATTCGTCTTCTGTCTAATACTCATTATTTCCACCTCCATATCGTTTAGTTTGCCAAGTGGCAGCGATAGTATGTATTAAACCGCAACGATTTAGTGCATGCAAATTGCAAGGTGTAAGAAGCGTTATAAAATGCATATACCACTAAAACTTACTCCTTTAGTTTTTTTGTCTCTTTAGATATGCATATTAACCGCTTTGCGAGATGCCAAACACCTTGCACAATTAGCTTATTGTAAATTCATCGACCAATTTCTTATTTATCGGAATAACCAGTGTTTTTTCAATGTCCATTCTAAGAGGTGCACTTCTGGTCAAAATTCCTACTCATGGTACTTAGTTAAATCCAAATGAAAAGCACAGGTACTTAGGGTACCTGTGCTTTTCATGATCAACTACGTTTGTGCGGACTCTTGCTGTCTTTGATAGGACGTATCAACACTGCTGATACAAATACTTCGCGGGAGATAGAAGAAGTATTGGATACATACAGGATGATCGTGATAGTAACCTATCAATCTTGTAGCAATATAATAGGTCGAGAATCTCATCCTTATAGGGCAATTTTACCATATAAAAATGCAGATGAAATAAAAACATAATCGAATGCACAATTTTTGTCATAACTTGACTACTACTAGAATATCACATTCGTGATCCGTTCATAATTTTACTTATTCCTTGCTCATTATCCAAACAAGATGTCGAGAAATGTACTCGACTTGCCACGTAATTTTCCTTCTATAATGTTAGGATTATAAATTGTGACATTGCCGCATTTGCAGCAAGAGACAAACAAATAATGATGATATTGAATATCTAACGTTTGATAACGTTTTCAAATAGACAACTCCTTAAACATTTTACGGTTATGTAATCTTCACAAAAGACCACAGAAGTCACATATCAATATTGTCTATTCGAAAGGTCCTTATCTGCAAACCATACTTGAATCACTTCTATATTATTTTCCCCATGCAAACCGATCATAAATTCACCTTGCTCAAAAATATTATCGGAGAACTCACTTTGCTCAAAGCCATGAGATAATAGCTGCTGTAGAGCTTGCTCTCTCTCTATCCCAACTTCAATATTATAAACAGAATATTGAGACGATGTAAGTTCTAAACCTCCAACTCTTCCATATAGATCATTATCACTGTCGCCTGGGAAGTTAAGCTGAACGCCATATTCATTATATTGTCTGCTATAGCCACCATTACCGTGAATGTATTCGCCGGTTCCCCACAATTCTATCACTTCTTCCTCTAGCATACCAATCTTAATCTTTCCAACATTAATGTTCTGATTAAGCGAATCTAAACTTAAATGATGTTTATTAGGCAATAGAAATAAAGTAGTTACCGCAATAATAAACACTAGTAATAGAGAACTTGCTATTATGATTTGTTTTTTTTGTATCATCCGATTACTTCCTTTTTCTGCTTTCACCGCTATAAATTGATTTCCCACCTGTCAATCGCTTATCCTTTTACAGATAGGAAACTAAGTGATAACATGGGAAATTCGTATGTCTATCTATTATATTAGCAAAAGTAAAATAGGAAAGGGTATGAAAAAAATTATAGTTTTTCTTAAATCCTACCTTTTACCTACTAAATCGACCTAAAGCGACTTTTCACGTAATTAGTTAATATGTGCAGTATCATTAAACCGTTCAAGCACATGCTGACCAAATTGATTCTCACTTAACACTGTTATACTTGCAGGTCGAGCAGTAAAATAAGCTTTTGCAATCATTTGCTCACTGAACGTTAACCACCAAGCTACAATATAAGCCAACGTTCCGCCATGTGTAACAATAATCCAGTTATTTTGCGTTGCTTCCTTCATTAGCTCATCCATGCAATTGCGTACTCTGGCATAAAACTGTCGCCCTGTCTCTCCTTTATCAAACTCCAAGTAGTCTAAATCAAACTCGCTTGATTGTCTTGGATTGCGATGAGCATTGGCCCATTCCTTAGTCTGGCCTATAGCAATACCAGTATTAATTTCCCGCAATGCTGGATTTAACTCGAGAGGAAGTTGCAACCTTTGAGCAATTATTTCAGCAGTTTGTGCCGTACGCAGTAAATCTGAGCTTACTAGCTTATAGCTGGAGGCATCTTCTAATTCCTTCTCTAGTCGTAATGCGATACGTTCTGCTTGCTGCCTTCCAAGTAATGTAAGTGGCGTATCTGTCCAACCTCCAATCAATCCATTCACATGATGTTCTGACTGACAATGTTGAATAACAATGATCCTTTTCATCCAGTTACTCCTCCTTAAATTTGATAAAAAAACAATTCAACTGCTTGTCACTCCAGTCATACCTCTCTAACAAAACTTCGTGGAGATAATACCATTGGTTATGATCCCAACCCTACTATTTAATAAGCAAGTGTATATATCATTCATGAGATATATTAAATGCTAGTTCCTTATCTACTAAATAACATAGTATATAGTATAATAGAGTATCTTATTTAATAAATAAATCAAACGGAGTGATAGAATTGAGTTGGCATTCATCATGGAAAAATGCACTTAAACTTACAATTGCACTCACAGTTACATCATGTTTACTTATTACTAGCAGTTCTTTTGTTTCAGCAAAAACATATAATGTGCAGGAAAGCACTAGTACGCGAACAAAACAAGAGATTTTTATGAAATATGATCAATATAAACCACAAAGCTTTACTCCTGAGCATTTTTTTAAGGTTGAGCCTAACTATTCAGCTCCGCATCGTGCCGGTCAGTTGAATGACAATATACTGCAGGATGCCCTCAATGCAGTTAACTTTGCGCGTTACTTGGCAGGCCTCCCAGATGATATTACCCTTGACTACTCACTTGCTGAACAGCAACAGGCAGGGGCGGTACTGATGGCTGAACTTGAAACAATAACTCATTATCCGTCTAAACCAACAGGCATGGCAGAAGACTTCTTTCAGCTTGGAGCAAATGCAGCAAAAACCAGCAATCTATCAGCAGGTCGTGATTCGTTATATAAAACAGTTTTCTATGGTTATATGGCTGACAATTCCGCTTCCAATCTTGATACAGTAGGACATAGACGCTGGATTATTAATCCGCAAATGAAAAAAACAATGTTTGGTTTAGCGTACAATCCAGAAAGTTATTATAGTTATTACTCTACCATGTACGCCTTTAATCGTGATCGAAGCAGTGACGAGGTAAGTTATCAATACATTGCCTGGCCATCAGCCGGCTTTTTTCCAACTGAAATATTGACTACATATGATCCTTGGTCAATTACACTTAATCCTGAACATTATAATCTTAATTCACTTCATGAAGCCTATGTAACAATCGAGCGCGAGCGTGATAATAAGCAATGGACATTAGATAAGACAAACAAAGATAAAGATGGTGATTTTTTCACTGTAGAATTAAGCGGATATGGAGTTGCTAATGCTATCATTTTCCGTCCTAGCAACATCGGAGCTTATCTTGCTGACGATGTATATCATGTTACGCTTCATAATATTTATACTGTTGACGGACAGAAAACTTCTATCTCCTATTCTACACAGTTTTTTAACTTGCAGGCAACTTTTCAAAATAACGCAATTCGTTATGCGCTAGTTGGACAACAATTAACGTTTCCAACTGTTACAACGGAAAGCAAGATGATGAACTTTAGTTCGAGTGATCCAAGCATTGCTTCTGTCGATCAAAATGGCGTAGTTACTGCACATAAAGAAGGTAGAGTAACCATTTATGTAGATAACTATTTGCAAAAAAATAATTCATTTATTAGGTTAAAAGTTACAAAGCAGCCGTATGGTCCAATTCAAGAGTGGGCAAAATCAAGTATTTTGAAGGCAAATGAAATTGGACTATTAAGCTTTGATCCTTATTCCATTGATTTATCCTCTTCCGTAACAAGAGAAGAATTTGTATACTATGTAACCTCCTTACTGCGTGCATTACAGATTAATATTGAAGAAAGTCGTTATTATGGTCAAACTTCTCCTTTTACTGACGTAGATCATTACAATAACGATATATTATGGGCATATGAGCATGGCATTATTAGCGGAACAGGAAAAGAGAAATTTTCACCGTATAATACAATTACGAGAGAGCAAGCCGCTGCACTGCTACTTAATGTATATAACTACTTAAATGGTAATGAAAAGCCAGCTTCTGTTAAGCCATTTACTGATGAGGATAAAATTTCAGGATGGGCAAAAACTTCAGTAAAACGTGCTGCGGAGTTGTCGATTATGGGTGCAACTAGCGGGAATCGATTTGATCCTAAAGGCAAATATTCTCACGAGCAAACGATTGTAACGATGCTGCGTTTATATCAGAAGTTTGCAAATGCTTCGCTATAATGATATTAAATAAGAAGACTAACTGAAGATGATAACTTAAATCAATCTATAAAAAAATGGAAAGCTGGTGCTAACCTATTAAAGCACCAGCTTTACTGTTTACTGCCTAATCTATCAGTTAACTACATAACTAGCTTCATAATCCTTACGTTACCTATCCTTCTTGCACAGGTGAATGAAGACGCCAGCCGTCAATTTGAAATCCGCCTGCTTGCTTAAATACATGGTCAAGCAGTTGACTGTAAAGCGATAAACGAAGTTCTAGCGACTTTTCTGTCATTGCTTTAATAAACAGCTCTGCAAATTGTTTATCAGGAAACGGTTGCTTTAAATACTTTGTTAAATAGTTCTCATCCGTTAAATAGCGATAAATATGATCAAAAGGAATCAACTCGCTATTTAGAATTAAACAGTATTCAGCAAATAGTTGCTGCAGCGCTCCATAATAAATAAAATCAGCGTCTTCTCTTTCCTGCTCAAAGCAATCCTGTAAATTATCAAATGTGTCCCATAGGGTATATTTCTTCAGCTCAATAAAAACAGGTTCCAGCGCTGTATAAGGCTTTTCCTTCCATACTTGCGCTTCTTTCTTTAGCTGTTCAATTACCCCAAGCGGATCATAAAGCGTCTTTCCTGTAATAAACTGCACCATCGACATCGGTCTGCGATCATAATAATCTTCCTCAAAGTACTGCCTAATCTGACGAGGCGGATTAGCAAAATATTCGATTAGATAGGAGTTGACATACTGATTTCCCCGTTCGCGCCAGTTCGCTTCTTCTTGCAACACAATGTGCACATCCAAATCAGAACGCGGGCTAGCATTTCCGGTTACATAGCTGCCACATAGCAGTATGCCGATTACCTCCTTACGTTCACGCCAATTTTGTACAAACTTATCTAATGCTACTTCCCATGCTAACATGCTATCTACCTCCGACTAGACAATATATTTAAGGATTAACCTACATTTATGCTAAAGGTTATAAGCGTTTCACTATTGGAATATAAAGATCTACCTTTGCTTTGCCTTCAGGATCTTGTGCTGGGTCATTTAAGCAAAACTCTAGGCAATCACGATCATCAGGCTCATAATCACTATTAGGCAGCCATTGACCAAATAAGCTGGAGTAAGCAATGGTTAGTTTATCGACAGTATCATAAAAGGAATATTGGCCATAAAGCCCACCAGGCAACTGTCTAAATTGAATTTCTCCTTCAGCTTTCTTCTCAAAATCTTGTGGCAATACGACACAAGCATCATAACGACAGTTCTCTTCTGCTACAACACTAGGATCATCATAAGAAATTCCGATAAACGTATGTTGCGGCGGCAACAGCCCTTTTGAATACGCCCACTCCCCAAGTTTTTGCCACGCTTGATAGGTTTCCAAATAGCTGCCTACATGTCTCACATAAGCAACCTCAAATGGCGATAACTCTGTAATCGTAATATTCATATTCCAAATCCTCCTCAAGAAATGATTATTTACACTATGATCATATCTTGACGGATTCTCAAATTCTTTCAGAATGTTGCGTATATGTTGCGGTATCTTGCTATGTTTATTAACGCTGGCTTCCTTTCTTGCTTCACTGGGAGTCATCTGAAATTGCTTTTTAAAGCTCGCATTGAAATGTGAAACATTATCAAACCCGCATAATAGAGCAATTTCCACAATCGGTTTGTCTGTTTCACATAAATAGACCATTGCCTGCTGCAAACGTTGCTTGACGATATACGCTATTGGGGAAACCCCGACAATTGATGAAAAAATTCGAGAAAAATGGTATTTTGAGAAATGAGATATTTCAGCAAGTTGATCCAACGTTAGTTTATCGGCTAAGTGCTCATCAATATACTGCCGAACATTGTCTATTCGCTTAATGTAATCATTCATACTTTGTCATATCCTTTCGATTGACACTGCTTCAATAACAATACCTAAAACAAAAGCTCTCCATCCAAAGCATTACCTGTTGAATGAAGAGCTTAGCTGTTTATATATTCTATTAGAAAAATAATAACTATTTAAATAGTATATCATGCTGCAATTATACTCTCTACCTTTATTTACTTGGTAGCTTAAAGCGGAAAATGACAGCAGGCGGTAATTCATTCCACTGAAATTGCTTGTCTGAATCCACAGCAAAGCTCGGCTCGACAAAGCCGTCAAGCACAAAGCCTTTACTGAAAAAAGCATTAAAATAATATTGTGTCATAGGTAACTTTCCCCATTAAAATTAATTAATAGTCAGTGCCACTCATTTCTAAAGGCAATGCCGTTGGCTTGACAAAAAGCACATAAATCTTGGATGAACGGTACTCTGTCCTCCTTGCGTTTTAATGCAAGTTTAATTGCTTTTTCGAAAAATCTGGTTTGCTTATGTATAATATAAATACTTCGATTAGCGTATATATGTATCGCTTCCAGCTCATCCGCCATAAAGCTAAAGTTATCGACTGTAATCGTTGCGGAGGATACATTTAATCGTATATCTCGTTTAGCTTCTTTTACGACATCCGCAATAATCATAATTCCGATGGTAATCATACACCCAAGCAAAATATATTTGATAAATATGTTTGGAAAGAATGATGTCCCTATATTTAAGAGAATAGTTAATGACAGCAAGCATAACTTCTTCGAAAATAAATAGCGAATTGCATATCCAGTCCCTTCTTCCTTTATATAATTGCTTGCTGCTAACTCATCAGTCATTTATGCCAACACTCCTTCTTTAAGATGATTTTTCGATAACTTACTCTAATTTATTTTTTAAATCTGCAATAAATATCTTTAGCTGCTTAGGATTAGTAAAAATAAGTACCTTCTTTGAACCCTGATAACCTTCAAGCTTTTTCAAAATGTGTGGGCGTTTATCGCGACGATATCGAATTACTAATTGAAGAAACTGCATATCCAGCTTTTCTTTGCAGCCTTCATTCATATCCGGTCTTGTTTTGCCATGATATTGCAGCCTTCTTTTTAATACTCTAAACAATGTTATTCTAGTCGGATAATCAAGATAAATAATCGTATCTGCTGCTGCCAAGCGAATATCCATAGTCCTTCCGTAATTTCCGTCGATAATCCATTGTTCTTGAGCTACAAGCTCTGTCATCCTCTGATCCCATTCTGGTTCAGCAGTAGGTATCCAACCGGGTTGCCAAAACAATTTATCTAAATGGATAACAGGTAACTGCAAAATGTTACCTAGAACTTGGGATAATGTTGATTTTCCCGCTCCACCTGAGCCAATAATCGCAATTTTCTGCATTCCATCACCTCTATTCTAAAAATATTTACTGATTAAACTGTTCATAAGCTATATTTAGAAAAAACAAACAACGCTGCCTGACAGCCAACACACTGTTAGGCAACGGAAGTAAATCAAACAGTATACTTCTTAAAATAAATGTAAATATCGGTCTTATTTATGGACTTGGGCAATGATCCGAGCTATAGAGGAATCTGCTTTAATACGTAATGGTAAAGCAATAATCGTAAAATCTGTTGTTTCTAGTAGCTGTTTTACATTAGCAAGATTTTCTGCAATAAAAATATGATGAGTAAACAGTAATGTGTGGATGTCGTACGGATCATGATCTGGAGATGGCATATCTAAACCGATCATTTTAACTTTTTTGCGGATAAGAAATTGAGCAAAAGCTTGAGTTAATGAAGGATGTTCAGTGTAATATTTATTTTCGCCATAAAACCTTCCAAATCCTGTATATAAAATTAAAATGCTGCCCTCTGGCACAAGCTGCTCATAGCTTTCCTTATAGTCGATACAACCATAATTGGACACATCAAGAACTACTCCGCGACCAATAAAATGCTCAACAGCCAAATCGCTCATATACGATTCTACTTGCAACATGTGCATGGGACCGTCGATATGTGTTCCTGCATGCATATTTATCGAAAGCTGGTGATTACTATAACCATCGCTTGAGACGGAATGAGTTTGCGTAAGTGACACTGCCGAATCACCAGGATATACGGTCATTTGATGCTCAATTGGATAGGTTAAGTCGATAATTTTAATAGTAATCCCTACTTTCCTCACAATATGTAAATAAACAGTTTCAGTATTTTACAATAGGCTTATTAAATTTTCAAGTTAATAGAGACTCGGCAAATTCAACCCGCGCTAGCTGATGCTCATACTCCTCAGCGGTTATGCCATCCTCTACATACCAGCATGCTCCCATTGATGTTTCGATATATAATAACTTGCGAAGTATATGCTGCGGAACAGCAAGCTCTCGTTCAAAATATGCAAAAATATCGCACATTTTTTGTGCTAGTTTTTCCGTCAGTGCATCCTCAAATTCGTTTAATATAAAGCGTGGAATATCAAATACAGCATCGCCAACTACGCCTTTAGGATCAATCACAACATATTGTCCGTCGCTGCCTAGCAAAATATTGTCATGATGCAAATCACCATGCAGCAAGAGGCTTTGCGAATAGATTTTGCTAACTTCTTGACAATAGGTTTGTGCTTGTTTCATATGTTGATAAAGCTTTTCATAATGTTGCTCCCCGCTCATAAAGTCGGTAATCGCATTTACCCAATCTTGATAGGTTGGAAACCTTGCTTCGGCTAACGGAGCGACATGCAGCTTTTTATAAATTGAACAAAAAACAGATAATCTCTGTTCAAGTGAAGCTAGTTCGCGCAAGGTATTGCCTGGTTGTACTTGCTCAAGCAACAGAATGCCATGCTCAGCATCGAACTGTAAAAGTCTGCATACCCCTTTACCGTGGTAATGCTGTAATGCTTGAAGCTCTGTTAAAAACCCATGTCCTGTCGATCTAGCGATTTTTAACACTGCTGGACCATACTGCGCCGACCGACATAAAAATACTAAATTAGCAGAATAGGAGGGAACAAGTTGAAAATTCGTTAATGACCATTGGGCCGAATATTGTGCAATATAGGATAATACCTTATCGTAAAAGGACTGTCCAAAAGCCTTAACGACACTTTCCACCTCTTGTGCAGTAAATGAATAAGTTAGATACGGATTATTCTCGAGAGCAATATGTTCTGCTACTCGTGACTGAAGCAGTTCAATTAACGCTTCATCCATAAATTGATACTCATCTGGAATGTCTAAGGTAATCAACTGTTTACTTCCTAACTCAGCTCTAAATTTCTGCTTTAGAATCGTTTTATGTCTTTTTTCCATAACGAAAATAATATCTGCCCAACCAATATGAGCAGCATTAACTTTTATTCTGGCATTATTTGAGGTTCCTGCAGAACGCACTTCATAACCTTGAAGACGACTAAATATTTTTTCGTCGGTTAAGCTACGCCATTTATTTCGACTACAAACGAACAGTAATTTAACATTACGCATTTTAAAATTTATTCCCTTTCAAAACTTATTCCTACAATTTAGCAAGTGCAATAATTTCATTGCTAATTTGATTATCAAGCCAACTGCCGTCAATCACTTGATCATTTACAATATCATAAATTAATGCCCCATTATACAAAATAACTGGATGCTTCCACTTTAGCGGCTCAGTTACTCGCTTAGAACTTCTAAGACCTCTAGCTGTTGCATAAGTAATCAGACTTCCTCGTTCGAGCGCCTCTGTCAGAACCTTAGCCGTATAAGACGAAATAGTTTGATCGGTTCGAAGCAAGGTACCGTCTAAATCCGTAATAAAAATCTCTTGCATACTGCACCTCTTTTTATAAATCTCTAAAGCTTTTCAATACTTTAATGTCATCTAGACTTTATCCTATAAGCGCTTAACAAAACGATACCCTGTTATATCAAAGCCTAGCGCTTGATAGAATTGATGAGCTACCTTGCGCTCCTCCTTTATTGAGCTAGTTAGCACAATGAGCTTTGCCCCATTCTGCAAAGCCCACTGCTCTACATAACCAACTAATGCTCTACCTATACCATTTGCTTGATGCTGCTTGCTAACAACGAGTGCACTAATTTGTGCAGCGATCTCATCAATTTCATAGCTATACAGTAAACGAACGCCAACCATTCCTACAACCTGACCATGATGCTCAGCAACGAAGGTTTCATATGAAGCTTCATTTAGAATTCGATTCATTCTTGCTGCTTGGCGCTCCAGTGTTGTTGTATAGCCCAAATCAACGATTAAATCACAAATTGAGGCGAGATCAGATGTTTGATACGCTCTTATGTTCACTAAAATTCCCTCCACATCCTACAATATTACTTTTCCATGCTTACAAATTGGTGTTTATATTAAGAATATATATCGCTAGTCATATGTAAATTTATTTATAAATACTCTATTTCTTGCATAAGACCTATTTTTTCTAAAATAATATTAACAATCTGTTCAATGTTTAAATGATCTGTCACAATATGCTCCTGAAATTGCTGGTCAGAAAATGCATCCACACATATTGGAACTTTTTGATACGCCCAGCCTCCTACTTGATCTCCGCGTTTCGCTAATCGTTGCTGGATAGTTGCTTCAGAGGCAATTAAGCAAAAATGATGCAAATTATCGTCAACCTCACGTAAGCCATTAATAATATAAGAAAATATCTCTTTCTTATAGATGGTCATTGGAATAATCAAATGCTTGTGATACTTCTGCTTTAATTCCTTCGCCATTTTCACTGTCATTATCTTCCACAATTCAATATCTTGAAAATCATCTGTCCGTTCATCAATTATTCTGTCATGCTCAGGAATAAGCCTAGTTAGCATGTATCCAATTTCTTCTGGATCATAAATCATGCTATTCTCAATAAAAGGTTGAAGCATATAAGCCGTTGAGGTTTTACCACTGCCAAACGCACCGTTGATCATAATAATCATTTAATTATCACCTGCTTTCATATATTTTTTAATGTCAATTTCCTATAGGCAGTTTCTATTACTTTTATAATTTTCCGGTATTAGACATTCCGATCTAATTAGCATAACATTGGCTTATCGTTAGTTGGCTAAGAGGAGGAGTTTTTCATGAAAGAAAATAATCATGCTATTGGAGCACAGTTCAATGAAATCGCCAAAGCTTATGATCAACAAAGAAGAAAACTTATTCCATGTTTTGATGATTTCTATAGTATTGCTACTGAATTAGCTGATGTCCCTCTTGAAAAACCGAATGTACTAGATTTAGGTGCTGGCACAGGCTTGTTTTCATCATTTATTGCTGAAAAATACCCAAATGCAAACTTTACGCTAATTGATTTATCTTCAGGTATGCTAGATGTAGCTCGGCAAAGATTCCAACACCGCACGAATGTCCAATACATTTTAGAGGACTACTGTACATATCAATACCGCGAAACATATGATTTGGTTATCTCCTCGCTTTCTATTCATCATTTGCTCGCTAGTGAAAAGAAAGAACTATATCAACGAGTTTATTCACTGCTAAATCCTAATGGAATATTTATTAATGCAGATCAAGTGCTTGGGCAAACGAATTTTTTGGAAAATTTATATAAGTCTAGTTGGAATAACTATATCGAACATAGTGGATTAGATGCTAATGCTATTGCAGCAGCACGTGAACGAACGAAATTAGATAAAATGTCCACGCTAGATGATCAATTAGGTTGGTTAAGAGAAAGTGGTTTTGTGGATGTTAACTGTATGTATAAGTACTATAATTTTGTCGTTATGTTTGCAAGAAAAGCTGAGACAATATAGTTTATAGATATATTAATATATTAACATAAAAAGACGTTATTAATACAAGAACGTTGTAAGTGTGCAGAAAGTTGCAAATGACTTTCATTCTTAATTATATTATTATGCAGCCGTTAATTAAAGCTAGAAATGCATTTTACTTAATCATTAGCCCGTGTATTAAGGGAGAAACTGACATTCCTTTTTACACGGGCTATATGCTAAGCAGTTGTCTTATTAATTATAACGGATATACAATCCTCTCCACATAGCTTGATTCGTAAAGAACCCCACATTTTGTTAATAAAAACTTCTGGCTCATAAATATCCCAGCTATTCATATTAAGCGGATCGGTATAATACAGCACATAATCAGCAGGAAATAAACATGCAGAAGGATTGCTGCTATTGCATAAAATATAGCTAATCAACTTAATCCATTGCTCCCGATTTGATTCAAATAGAGAAACATTTTCAAATGCTTGATCCTCTTCTGCTGTTAGCTCACTATATAAATTTGAGATTGACTCGGCAAGCGTCAAACCAAGCTGTTCAGCTAAGCTCGTAAGATTTTGTGAGCTAATGTTATCCACAACAGCTAATGATTGATTTGTAGATAGAAGAATATATCCTAGATCATTCATATAAATATCGCTTCTGCCATTAGCTGGGCGCTTCTTAACACCAATACTATCTGCTAATGACAAAAGCTCTTCATTAGAGAATTGACCAAGTGACAATACGCCTAGCTCATAGGGCAACTCACCGTATTCCCGCCAATAGCCTACACTGCGAACTTGACCTTGTCTCGCCCTACGATCTCTCATTAAAACTAACATTAACTTCATTAAATATGTTTCTCTATCAAAATGTTGCATCTTCTGTTGCCTCCTGCTTCTTGCATAATCTGCATTTAACTGTTAGTTCATTGTAACATAAACTAATATTCGTATGTACTACCTGCTAGTTATCCACTAGATGTGGATACAATGTGTAAAGATCATACTATTTCTTGATTTTTGTATTGATTTTATGATATATCCACATGTGTATAATTTTTATATACGATTTTATAGCAGTTTATCCACAAATAAAAAGCGATCTTCCATAATTTTGGACTGATCGCTTTGATAAACATTATACATTAATGAGATTAACAAATTTCAGTACGCTATATAATAGCCTTTTCGCATGCTGCAGTCAATACAATGACGTTATAGCCCAAGTTGTGAACCTCTTTCCAAGCGAAGAATTTCTTTTTCCCCTGTTTCAGCCAACTCGCGGAATTGCGCGATCGTTTCACGCATTTTCGGCAGGGCTTCATTTTTATAATTGCTTATTGACTCCAGTGCTGTTATTACATCAGCAAATGCCGTTTTTAAAGTATCCACAGAAATACTTGCTTCAATTGCTTGCTTCTGAATAGCTGCACCTTGCTCTTTAAGCATTCTTGACGTACCGCTAATTAAGTTATTTGTCGTTTCATTTAGCAGCTCAATTTTTTTCAATACAATTTTTTGATTATATAGTGCACTTGCTACTGTAACTGCAATCTTCAAAGCGGATACTGTAACATTTCTTGCACGATCTACCCCTCTAATAAGCTCCTTATTATTACGAATAACGACTTCCATCGCCATTATCCCTTGTTGGTTAACAACAAGCATTTGCTGTAAATCCATTACACGCTGACGCAATGGGAATAGCACTTCTTCAGTAATAAAGCGTATTTTTTCTGGATCCTCGTCACGCAGCTTAGCCGCCTCAACTTGTAACTCAATTTCTTGATCCATTAATGTGCCTAGCTCAATTTCCTTTTGCAATTTCTTTGTTAGATCCCGTAATGACTGTTGCTCTAGCTCTAATGTTGTATTATCGTTACGAAGTACCTGTTTTCCTTTATCAAGGGACTGAATAATATCAGAAATAACAATATCTGCTTTTTCAAATTTAGTAAAATAACTGCGTATTGGATTAAATAGTTTGCCAAGAAAGCCTGTTTTGGCAAAATCTACAGCACTTGGATCTAGGTCCTTTAACTGCAAATGGAGTTCTGACAACCCCTTTGCAACTTCTCCACCTTCATCGCCAGCCTTAGACAGCTTACCAATTGTAACTTGAAGTAAATTATTTTTTTGTGCAGAAGAACTCATTGTAGACAAACCGAACTTTTCAATTGATTGTAAAATCTCGCTGCGCTGATTATAAGAATCCATATCTAGTTTAATAATTGAATCCACGTTTTTACGAGCTTGCTCACGAAGCTGTTGAACCTCTTCTGGTTCAGGCTTTATTTCTTCTTCAATAACCGCCTTAATCACTTCTGGTTGAGCTACTTCCATACTAAATGACATACAATCCCCTCCAACGCAATTTATATTTTAGTTTCGGCTTTCCTTTTTACATTTGCACATTGAGTAAAGAAGCAATTTTATAGACGACATCGTCCGTATCGGCATTAATGCTTGCTGCTTCATTAATTTTTGCAATATCCTGTAGAGCTTCAATGTTTGCATTGTAACCAATCGTATAAATTGGTATTTTATAATCCTCAATTAATCCTTTAATCTCTTTCAAACTATGTCCTTCATTTGTTTCGCCATCACTTAACACAAAAATGATTGGTTTTGTATTAGCATTAACGGCAAGCTGCTCCTGTAGCATATTGATAGCAACAGCAATAGCATCATAAGTCGCCGTATTCCCCCCTGCCTGCAAGCTTTCCACCGCACCAACAAATAGGGACTGTTGATTCACATCATACACACCAAGCGGTAAATTAATCTCTACATTGCTGGAATATGAAATAAGTCCAATACTATTATCTCTGCCTAAATATTTCTGCCCAGTTAATAGCGATTCCTTAAGCCGTCTTAATGGTTCACCCTCCATGCTGCCCGATACATCAGCAACAAAGACTGCCGATACAGGCTTATTCGTATTTTTCTTTTCCTTCCATAGACTTTGCGCTGCCGTTATCGTTGCGCCGTCAATTGCTGTTAGTTGCGACTGATAATCTTCTAATCCATTAAAGCCATTTTTCTTAGCAAGCGCTTGATAGCTGTCCTGCTGAACAAACTCTGCAAATGCTTTTAATATATCAAGCTTTTCCTGAGATAAATTGCCCAAGCCATACAATGGACTATCATGTCGCACTCCAAAAGGCGTAAAGGTATAACCTGCTTTAAAATCATTTGCATTAACAAAGGTTTGATATTCTAGCACAAATGCTTCAAGCATGCCTGTTTTTGCTGCTTCACGCATTTGTAACGTTGTAGATGCAATAAACGGTACATTTTTCTGAAAGTTCTCAAAGTCTGCTACTGCGGCAGAGCTTAACAAATCATTACTATCAAAGGCTTGTAGTGCAGTTACTAAAAAGTTCAAGCCTGTCGAACTAGCAAATGGATCTGTATAACCCATCGCTAGATTATTATCTGCTATCGCCTGCGTAATTGTATTGACGTTCACCTCTCCATATTTCTGGAGCAGTTCATCATGCTTAGTTTTCGTTGTCACAATACCTGTGACATTGCCAACTAATCGCTCACTAATGAGCGTTGTTTTTACCCCTGCTGCTTTAACCATTTCGCCCCATAATTCATTCGAAGGTGTAAAACCATCCGGTATATATTTGCCCGAGCGAATAAAATCTGTTGCCGTACCTGATGCAATATTGCGAATTTTTACTGAAACTGTCTTGCCATTTACTTTAATCCCTTTCTTATTGAATTGCTCAGCAACTTCATTTAGCCAACCATCAACACCAGTACCTGACTTTTCAGTTGAAGAGAAGATTTCCACAAAGCTGTCTGTTGTATTTTTTACAGATACTGGAAACTTATCAATTTCGGGCAGTGTATCTGCTAACGAAACAGGATTAATATCAACCTGACCTTTAATAGGTTCTGCGGTCGTAACCTTAATATTTTTAATTATTTTCGCTAAACGTTTGTCGGCACTTGTTAGAGGGTTATTGGAATCTCCATCCTCTGAATTAGAGGTAAGAGACACTCCTATATAAACAAGTACAAAGACACCAACCACTAGCGCAAAAAATGTTATGACCTTCTTCTTCACTATGATCTCTCCCTCAACTTACTTGTAATATTTTGTTTGCTCAATTAACTCATTAATTTCTTTCATACATGGCATCTCATCTAGTTGAGTATAATCGCTGCTATTGAGTAAGGAAGTTTCTAGTATCAATTTATCTAATTTCGTTAATATTTCTTCATTGTTGCTAATGTAGCCTTGAACGTGTGTTGTATATTCTTTATGCAGCTCTTGCTTCTGCAGCAGTACTTTTGTAGAGAACATTTTGCGTGCCTCACGCGTATAGATTTGATCAAGCTTAGAGATTTGGCTGCCGTGCAAATTATTAATTAAGCCTTTCACATTATTATTAAATAACTGCTCAACACTAGTAATTACACTTAGAAAGCGTTTATAGCTTAGCTCATTTTCCTCAAAGCGTTGACGCAATATTTCCAGTAATGCTTCCTTTTTCTCCTTCATTCTGCCGAGTTGTTCAATGGCAAGTTCAACTTCCATTGGATATAAAGAATGATTACGATAACTTTTTAGTTTAGCTACTTCTGAAGATGTATCCTCTTCCTCCGCTTCACGAATTAATATTTTCCCTTGCGGTTTCGTACCGAACAAAAACTTATAGCTGATATAACTAACGACAATTACACTTACAATTAGGACAGTTAAAGCTAGTGATCTACCAAATGCTGAACTGCTTTTTATGCTCAACCCTATTATTTTAGGAGAGAAAATCATAATATTAATTAAAACTACCCCAAGTAATACACTGATTAGCTTACTTAGCTTCATCCTCTTGCCCTCCTTGTTTGATCATCGGTTCACACATTTATTTTATCACATAAAATATGTTAATAAGTTACATGATTTCTATTTTTTCATTTTTATTCTTAGATACGCAATAATTGCATCCCCGTTTCATCATATGATGAAAACAAGCTAGAAATACTTGTCAGCCAGTTCAAACTTCTAACGTAAGCGTAAGGGCAAGTGGCAGAATATGCAGAATATTTTTACTGGAGTTTGGCATAATAAATGGAGATTTTTTCAATAGCATGAACATTGAACCTAGAATAGAAATGAGGACTGACAAGATGACAAAGCAACCTAATAAACAAAGCAATGAATTCAGTCAACCTAGCAATGATAAAATGAGGGACAATAAAATTAATCGACCTGAATTCAAAAATGAGTTTGCTGAAGAATTTAGCGAAGGACCTTATGGCTTTGCTGGAGCAGAGCCACTAGAAGAAGACATATCCAGCGATTAAAGCAAAGAAACCATCAATTATAAAAGCCCCTAGCTGCTATAATCAACATCTAGGGGCGAAATTATGAGCTTAGCAATCGCCAATTATTTAAGGGCTACTCCCTTTAATCCTTTAAGATAGCGATTTGATGCATAGCATTTTTGACCGTTGATCATAATAATTTCTCGTTTTGCGGTATCAATTTCAGCAATATTATCTTTATTAACGACATAAGAGTTATGACAGCGATAAAAACGGGAATCAATATCCAATACATCTTTCAGCTTATAGTAAAATTCTACTTGGCGATTAATCGTGTGAAGAATTAGTTTATGTGGCTGTAATGCCGTTTCAAAAAATAAAATGTCATTATAATCTACACTAATTACTTTCTCTCCTGATTTCACTTGAAACATCTTACGATTTCCGTAATTATTTTTCATATAACGGTTGTATGCTGTTTTCACACATTCAAGCACACGCTTTTTCAAATCTGTATATTGATCCTTCGAAATATAGTCCATTGCTTCCACCTTATAAGTGAAAGTTAAATAAGTAAGCTCTGAGTGAGTAGTAACAAAGACGATAGAACCCTGCGGATCATGCTCACGAATCTCAGCGGCTGTAACGATCCCATTCTTATCTTCCTTCAAATCAACATCCATAAAATATAATCCGACTACATTATTTTTTTGTACGTAATCAAGAATCTCCTTGGAATGGGCAGTAGAAAGTGTAATTTTCATGTCTAAATTTTCAATCATAATATAATCTGAAATGTATTTGGTCAGCTGATTACGTTGTTCATCATTATCTTCACAAATAAATACCTCTAACATGAATTGCTCCTCCTACTCTGCAATATCCAATACTTGTGTAAATTTTCCATCAAGGATTTGTGTATCTAGCGTCACATTATTGCAGCTTGCAACAATATCACGCAAATTATTAAGCCCTAAACCGCGATTTTCCCCTTTTGTTGAAAAACCTTTCTCGTAAATTTTGTGCAGCTCGGGCGTTGTTGGACGACTACTATTGGAAACAACGATTAGAATTGAACCGCCTTTTTTTACTAAGGCAACATGAACAAATGGTTTTTCACAGCATTGAGCCTCTTCAATCGCATTATCGAGGATAATCCCAACACAGCGACATAGGTTGACAGGTTCCATTTTAATATGTTCAATTGGCTCTACTACTTCTACATTTGCATCGATATTCATTTCTTGGGCTTTTATGATTTTTGAGGAGATGATGCCTTTTAACTCTTGCATCTTTAAGTTATGTAGGGAGCCAAGCTTATATGAGTTAGACTTCATATTCATACTGATTGGCATTATATGATTATTAAAATATTGCTCTAGCTTATCAATTTCTCTCGCACGAATATATTCAGACATTGACAACAAAATATTGATGTAGTCATGACGAAACTTCTGCATGTTTGTGTACATTTGTTCTAAATTTTCTGTATATTCCTTTAAGCGCTCATATTGAACTTGCTGGTTACGCATATTCGCTTCTTTAACAATCATTCTTGTTAACAGATAACAAACACCAATCAATATCGCAAAATAAAAGATAAACAATACGCTATTCGCTCGTATATTTTCATCAGAGAATCCTGATTGCTTTCCAATTAATATGTTAATGTAGAATATTACTAGGGTGACTACGCTTAATATCGAAAAAACTGTACCGTAGCTACGCATAAAACTATCTTGTTTAAAAAAATTAGATAAAAGATATGAAATTAAAAAACTAAGTAGTAACGTTGTTATACATATTAAAATAATAAAAATTGAAACACCTAGAGTAGATTGTGAGTAGTCTAATGATGAATTAGCTATAAGTAAATAGGTAGCCCTCACGATATAATCACTGATTACTAAATTAATCACTGCGACTACTGGAATAACAAGACTAGAAAATAACTTTTTATTTCCTATTAGTAATGTGGCTATCCAAAATACGAGCAGAAAAAAAACACCAATTGTTCCTTGCCATAAGAACAATGGATATCCAAGTGCAATCGCTCCAAATAATAAAATACTAACAAGCCCTTTACTTAATTGATATTGAAAGAGGATGCAGATTGCTAACGAGATAGTTATGGCCTGTAAGGAAACATTAATAAAATCAAACATATAAAAACCTCTTATCAACCTATGATTTTTGTTACTAATGGATTATATCAATTTTGCTATATCCTATTATATCATGAGAGGTTTAATCAGAAACTACATATTATTCAATTGATTATCACAAATAAATAGACTTTTCCAAGTCAGTTTACTGACTCAGAAAAGTCTACGGCATCCTTGATTAATTATTGCATAACTTATTTAGATTGCTTTAGTAGCTCAGTTGGAATTTTTGGTTCATATGAGAAGTATAAGCATGCGCTTTCCAACGCTTGCTCGCCGCTTTTCATAGCGACTTTACCCATTAGTTTTGAAGCCATCCCTTTAAGACCTTCATTGTGTTTCAAATTTTTCATAATTTTTAACACTCCTTTTCAAAATTTTATATGTGAGTGGTAGGATCATGACGATTTGAATCGCCATGCCCAACATAAGAAGACTCTTAATGAATGGATCTGGATACAATAATGCGATTATTGTAATCACAGAGCACGTCACTAGCGACTTTTTGCGCAGTGCACGTCTTCTTTCCGCTCCTATTATAGGAGACTTGTCAGTATCAGCAGGAGCAAAAAAGTATAATAGTGTTAGAAACAACAGGCCACATCCAATAACCATTAGGTTATTAAGAGGGATATATTGACTTAGAAAAGGTGATCCGACAAATAAGATAATACTAATTATGCTGCACACCCAGCTAGAATTGGCATGCAAGCCATATGAGTATCTTCTTAATGCCGCATATGCAATATGCAATATGAGCGTTTGAAGAAATAACCCTAAGACAATCGCGACACCATATACGACAATGGCCTTAGTCATATTAATAAGTATCGTTTCAATGCCTAGCTTCATCTTCAAGTAGTCGATGTGATCGCCTTGCCGCTCCTTGTTCAACCAATGAGCTAAGCGACTAGCAATAGTCTCAATCAGTCCCATTCGTTGAGCAACTTCATCTTGCATTTGCATCACCTCTCTATGTCTTTATTCTAGATCATAAAGACGAGCTATGAACATATTTGTCATATTATGCTGTTTATTTATCACATATGTCCAATTATCTGTAAACCACACTTCATAAATGTTATTTTTTTACTCTTGGAAGCGCTTTATTCTTTTCTGATACGAATCTTCCATGATTGGTTATTGGACCAAGTTGCAACCAATGTTAGCGTAAACACTCTGTCTTTCATCATCTCTTTATGTTTGCGATAGTAATCGCTTGTATATCGCTAGCCGCATAACCAGAAAACCAAGTATTCAAGCAACGAAACTTATTAGGCAAGTGTATAACGGATAACATGTCTCGCTATAGATGATATGGGCTAACTTCCACAATAAAAAAAGTAGCACAAACCTTGACCTTGGTCTGTGCTACTAATATTAGCATATTTTATTTGCAACCATCTTATTGTCCTTACAATGCTAATTATTTTGAATTATTGCCCCCTAGTTAGGAAGCACAGTTAGCTTTAAGCTGTTGACGCAGAAGTTCAAATATAATTGTAATTTTGTGATAGCATTGTTGAATTTGCTCTTTCTTAAAAAAGTCCTGACTTACATTCAATTGAATATTGGTAGCCGATTGTCCTCTGCGAATACGAATTAGCAAATCATGCACACAGTATTGATCTGCTTGGATTGGAACTAAATGTTGGCATAATTCTTCTTCATACCAATAAACAACTGAAAAATCACTTTGCTTTCCGATCGAGCCAAATTCCCCTTCAGCTCGCTGATTACGTTTTCTTTGTAATAAGCCTAGATGAGTATCAAATCGAGATGCTCTTTCCAAGGACTCGGAGCATAAATATTGAAAGCATCCGATTTCATCATAATTTCGCAGCATAGAACGCCAATTTTCTACAAGGCCATATGTCTTCCCACCGTAGCAATATTCAATTAATTGTTCCGCTATATACTGATAAACGACAGGAATATCCACACCATGCTTTCTAGCAGTTTGTCGTACAATTTCCATTTGATCGGCAGACAGTGAATAATTTAACGTAACCAATTTCATCTGATTTGGCTGTCTAAGCTTTCTCGGCTTCATATATTGAGTTTCGAACACATTGGAAGAAATAATTTCCATATTTCGCAACAGACGATATGATGATAAATTACCTGATTGAACAGAATAGCTGCTTACTAAAGCTTTGAATAATGTTTCTTCAAAGCACATCACACTATAATCGTCGGCACAAATCGCATGAAACTCGATATACAAATAGCGCTGTTGCTTATACTCTAAAAATTTTATACGCCAAGGATAATTTTCTAATAACGAAATGCTTGTTTCTTCATTTACAATATAGGTTTCCGGTGATGTATCAATGGATACCACAGGAATATCCCAGTCTTGCAGAGGCGGTAATCCTTTAACATACTGTATATACTGCTGTTCATTCTTCAAGTATTTGAACATAACTTGTAATGATGCATGTCCACTAATTGTCCGATATAAGGCATGCTTAAGTTCATCATAGTTCATAGATTCTGGCAGCGCGTACAAATAGGGCTTACGATAAATCGGACTGCCATTATACATCATCATACCCGCTTGCAACTTTGTAAGTTCAACTGAGAAATCTTCAGGATCATCAGACTGATAACGACTATAGAATAACAAGTCAAATCTCCTCCTTGGTCCGTCAATTCATTCTGTCTTTGTACGAATAAGCAAAAACATAATAATAGCTGCACATACAGTTAAAGCTAGCAAATAATTTGCTAATGAATTTAAGTTTGCATCAATCCCAATGAATAAAATTGTGACTACTTTTGTTAACCAATAAGTAGGCAATATAGCTACAATATCTCGTAAAACTATCGGCAGCTGGTCGCTCGGCAGCAATAGTCCTCCCAAAATTACAAACACTAATGAAAGTACAATTAACAAAATCCAGCTAGAGTTTTTGCTGCGAGTGAACTTAATCACAATTAAACCGAGTCCAACAGCAATAATATTTAATAATGTATATGCAAATAACATAATTAAATATTCAAGGAATGATAAAGGCAAGTGCAGCCCTAACACAATATTGCTAAACAGGATCACTGCAGATAATTGAATGACGCTAACTGCAAGAAAAACAGCGACGATTTGACAATTAAAGCTAAACTTACTATGTGCTCCGAGTAATATACGTTTATCTGTCGCATAATGTCTGTCATTATAAAAAAGCATAGTATTACTTATTGTCATACAAAGCAGTATGCCAATGATTGAGTTTAGAATGACAGCATTGTCTAGCTCATAACTTGGCTTCAAAACTTGCACCAGTATAAATGAAGAGACTAACGGCAGAAGCAATAAAATCGCTAGCAAACCCCTTCGTTTTATTAAACGTCTGATGTACAGCTCGAATACTTGCATCCTCTGTCCTCCAGTTCTGTAACATTAATGAATGGTTGATTGGGAGGCATATGTTGATAAACCTTTCCGTTTCATCAAACATGAATACATTAATCTAAGCTTAGGATTAATAAAATCCATACTTATCAATTTCTCTCCAAGAATTGATCTAATATGTTGAATCTCTTGTTCATTTTTAGCATTAACTTCAACAATTACCGATTGTGCTTCTATATCGCAAATATTGTACTCACCTAGCTCATATTGCAGCTTCTCCGCCGCTTCTGCCAATTGCAGACGAATTAATGAACGATATTGCTGATGCTCTTTCAGCAGATCGTCAATTTTACCTTGAGCAATTACTTTGCCGTCTCGCATTATGCCAACATGGGTACAAAGCTCTTCAACTTCTTCTACATTTTGGGATAGATAAACGATTGTTACACCTAGCTCATTTAATTGACGAATACTATGTAAAATTAATGCTTGTTTGTCCTGCTCAACATCCTTAATCGGTTCATCAAAAATAACGACATCCGGTAGATGAACAATGCCACAAGCAATATTTAGCTGCTGCTGCTGGTATGTTGGAAGCGATGAAACCTTACGATCACGAGCGTCCCACAGCCCAATAAATTGCAAAGCCTGCTCTACCTGCTGCTTTAAACGCTTTCCGCTATATTTATAGAGCTTGCCGAACAACCATACATTTTCATATACAGATAAATCATAGAGTAGTGATTTTTTATAAGGAACGTAGCCTACTCTACGATTGGTACTCGCATTAATCAGCTCATTAAACCAGGTTAGCTTACCAAGTGCTGACTTTTTCAAGCCCAGCATAACTTGAGCTAATGTGGTCTTACCTGCTCCAGAAGGACCAATTATGCCAAAGATGCTTTGATCAGGAATAGTAATGGACACGTCTTTAAGTATGAGTTGATGTTTATCATATCCATAGCTAATGGATTCTCCTCTAAAAACGGTTCTTACCACTGAGATTCCTCCTATTTTAGCTAAACCTACTTGAATAAGTTTAGCATGATATTTAGGAGATTTATTGAAACTATCCTAACAGAGCGATTGAAAGTAATAACTGTAATAGCGTTGTAAGATTTTCCCTACTAACTGTACATATTGCTAACATACCGTAGGCAAGCACAATAATAAAAAAAATTTTTTGAAATAGTTGCAATTTGAATATACTGGTATATAATCACACGGGAACATATGTTCTTATTCATGATATTTATCTTATGGAGGTGATATTTAATCATCATTACCATTGCAGAAGCTGCTCATACTAACGACGTAACAACATTTTTTAATAGACTTCTAAGGATCAACGATGGAGTGACTACTCCAGAATTTTACTGTCAAGACGGTATAAAAGCAGCCGTAAGAAGGAAAGAAGTTTTGATCTGCACTGAAGATAACTGCATCATCGCTGCTTTAAGATTTTATAAAAGAAAGACTAAAGAAAGTGTTTCGCTATACCAATTTGCCATTGATACTCCATATCGCAGAAAAGGATTACTGAAGGAAATGTTAGAATTCTTTGGTACTAGTCCCGTTGAATATTTATGTCCGTTAAACTCCAATTTCAATCAATATTTTGTTAAAACTGGCTGGAACCTTATAGATAGTAATCATAAATTCAATCTATGGGTTTTCCATCGGGAAAGGATTTGATTAAATGGCTATGTATTATGGAAACGGAGCTTATTGTTATGCAAATTCTGCTTCAATGTTGTTATCGACAATCGGAGAAAATATCTCTCCTTCGTTAATTGAAGTTTTAACGGGATTTGGGCTAGGAGCTGCAATCGATCCTAATAATCAATTGCTTTTTTTCGATGATTTAACAAGTAGCCCTGACCAAGGAGTAAATAAAGCATTTGAACTGCTCGGGTTTAAAGTCATTGAAAAAGTATGTAATGACGGAGATTCTGTGCCACTTCAACAATTGAAAGAAGATTTGTCTCGCGCACCAGTTATGTTAGGACCATTTGACATGGGGTATTTAACATATAATCCGAACGACCGTTATCTTGGCGGTTCTGATCATTATGGATTAGCTTTAGCTTATAACGATAATGAAATATTATTACATGATCCTGAGGGTTTTCCTTATGTATGGCTGCCATTTAATCAATTAGAATTAGCATGGAGAGCAGAAAAAATTGTTTGGAGTGCCGGTTCGTTTCGTTCCTGGGTTTCACCAGCACGAGTTGCAAACCCTACTTCTGATGAATTGTATGAAAAAGGAATTAATATAAGACGCGCTCATGATTTTTCTCAATTTTTCAAAGGAAGAAACGATCATTTAGCTTCATTAAAAGAAGAGCAAGCGAAATTATTTGGCAAATGCCAAACTTATGGCGTCTCTAATAGATGAGATAAAGTTGCTCAAACTTTAAAAAAACTAGCTGACGTAGAAAGTGAAATTCAAGCTGCTGTCTTATCATTATAAACGATCTTGCAGCAAATATTTAGCTTTATTTTACTAGACTTTATTTTACTAGAGAGTAGCCATTTTGGCTGCCCTAACCCTTATTGCACTGCTCTATCATTATTTGACACAGTAAGTTTATCGTTTACTTACGTCCATAGTCTGCCTTAATTTCACCCCAACGCTCGGTTTGCCACTTCATAATTTTTGTAGTATAGCTGTTGTTCTTCAGCCAATTCGTTGCCCGATCGACCAAATCCCATATTTGCTTCGTATCTTCGTTCCGTGGCAGGTTCGTATTAGGCGACTTTTGCTTAACCCACTTAATGGCGGTCATCGAATCACTGTATATATTTCGCGTATCCCCATTTTTAGCGAGATAAGCTAGTGCATGGACGATTGCTAAATATTCCCCTAGATTATTCGTTCCATTAGGAATTGGACCTACTGAGAAGATCACTTCTCCTGTAGCTGTATCTACTCCTCTATATTCAATCGGACCTGGGTTTCCTGCAGTTCCGACATCAACTGAAATTGTATGATAATCAATTGATTCCTCTAGTTTATTACTTTGATCTTCCTGAAAAAGACTACCTGCAAAAAGTAAATGATGATCTTTATTACTTTTACCACTTGTTGCTGAACTAGCTTTACTGGAATGAGTTGCTCCACTCTTCCCCCAATATCCTTGCCAGCCCTGTTGATAAGCAGCCTCTGCTTCTTCTTGTGAAGAAAAAGCTTTAAACTTTGCTCCTTCAAACCCATTTACTTGACTTTGACATTCGTTCCAGCTCGTATATATTCCAGGTTGCTTGCCTACCCAAACAACATAATACTTTTGCTTCGCCATTTTGCACCTCATTACACTATTAATTGTAATCATCAGCTTATCAAACTTTTGCCGTATTTAAAAGCTAATGAAAAGCAGAAAATTGCACTAACTAAAAAACACGAGAAGCTAATTGCTTAGCTCTCGTGTTTTAAAAACATCTATGATTATTTTACAATAAGTACTGGACATTGACTTAACTGTGCAACTTTTTGACTTACGCCACCAAGCATAAATCCCTTAATATTGCCTAAACCACGGCTACCAATGATGATAAGATCAGTTTTTTGTTCCTGTGCCTCTTGCACAATAATATGAGAAATACTAGCTCCCTGTTTGAATATCACTTCTGCTGTTATGTCTTGTTGATTAAGCTTTTCCTGAGCTTCTTGCAATAAACTA
This sequence comes from Paenibacillus sp. plas6, assembly GCF_057221655.1. NCBI lineage: Bacteria > Bacillati > Bacillota > Bacilli > Caryophanales > Paenibacillaceae > Paenibacillus > Paenibacillus sp. plas6. The sequence goes on from NZ_CM170151.1 coordinate 1,593,707, forward strand.
AGTGCAGCAGCGCGCATTTCATTTAATAAATTCTCATAATCAGAAACAACCACTGTAGCTGGAATTACAAGATCTTTCGCAACATGAATTAATGTGAGTTTTGAGCCATTCTCTTTGGCAACCTGAGCTGCAACCTGTAATACCTTATCACTCATTTTTGAACCATCAATTGCAACTAATACGTTGTTAAACATAGAAGATTCCTCCTTCGCGAGTCTGATCTTACAGTATGGAGTTAATTAGTTTATAATTTTATTTTACATGAATGCCCTTAAAATGGTTATGAATAATTCGCTAAATTTGTGTAATTATTCTGACAATTTGTAATTTGATTAAGTAGATGAAAGCTGTAAAAAATCATAGTATACTTGATCAATACTCCCATTACGTAACTTTTTGGGATTAAAATTACATCAAATATTTGAATATTCGTTAGGCGGTGCATCATTTTTGACGCAAAACTTTGAAAAAAAGCGAGCTGCCCGTAATCGGACGATTACATTAACAAGTGAAGAACAGCAATATTATCGAGAAAAACTAATTACATTGTCACAACGTGCAACTAGTGATCAATTAATAAATAAAACAATTAATCAGGATTTATTTAGTACCATTGATTATTTGCCAGATCAATTTGTGGATCTAATGTTTATTGATCCACCTTACAATTTAACCAAAAGCTTTAACGGTAAAATCTTTACGAAAATGTCTAGCGATGACTATACAGAATGGTTAGATTCTTGGTTCTCTAAGCTGATTCGAATTCTAAAGCCGCATGCTTCAGTATATATATGCGGGGATTGGCGATCCAGTCATTCCATTTTTGAGGTAGCCTCCCGCTACTTAAACATTATTAATCGAATTACTTGGGAACGTGAGAAAGGACGAGGATCGCTAAATAACTGGAAAAATGCATCTGAGGATATTTGGTTTTGTACCTGTTCAACAAGCTATACCTTTAATGTAGAGCGTGTAAAGATGAAACGTCGGGTTATTGCTCCTTATCGCAATGAACAAGGGTTACCAAAAGATTGGGACGAGCAATCAGGAGCTAAATTTCGCTTAACCTACCCATCTAATCTATGGACAGATTTAACCGTTCCTTTCTGGTCAATGCCTGAAAATACAGACCATCCAACACAAAAACCAGAAAAGTTACTGGCAAAAATCATTCTGGCTAGCTCTAATGAAGGGGATGTTGTATTTGATCCGTTTCTTGGCTCAGGGACAACATCGGTAGTTGCCAAAAAACTCAATCGCCGCTATGTTGGCATTGAGTTGGATGAAACCTTTGCTTGTCTAGCTGAAAAGCGCCTTGATGCCGCAGATAAGGATCGCTCTATTCAGGGCTACTCTGATGGTGTATTTTGGGAGCGTAATACGATGAACATACAGGTGCAGAAAAAAGTTAAGGAACAGAAGAAGCAACTGATTGACGAACATGAGGGTAATCTCTAGCATCCATTGCTTAATCTGCTGCCTGCGCACTATAACTCTGTCTAAATAGCTTCTTTCGTCTGCAGTTCCACTTCATTGATTACAAGTAAGAAAAGCTGCTGTTGCATAAATTCAAAACGCAGCAGCAGCCTTTCTATATACATGATACTTTACTTTGAATTCTAAAACGAAGCACCTTCCAATAAATTCGATGAATAGCCTCTGAGGCAAATCTTATCTGTGCAAATTCATCTGCGCCATAAACGATAAATGCAGGCACACAATATTCCTTGCCGTTCATTCGATGATAAGGGATCGCAGCTGCTAATTTTCCTTGAAAGTAAGCATCATGCGACTGTTGCATAGAAATCACTTTATGCATCATTAGCCCCCCGAACTGCTAATTCCGCTGCTACCAAAACCTTTATATGTCCCAGAGCTTTTTGAGCTAACTGAATCATCGATGCTACTTGACTTTGAGGAGCCTCCACTCCCGTAATAGCCTCCCCCATGATAACCGCCGCCACTTGTACTGCAGTTTTCATATTCAGGATTGCAATCCGAGTTTGAGTTACAACCTGTCATCACCGCAGGAACAGCAAGCAGCAAAGCAAAGGTAAGCAGCTTCGATGTCGCCCTGCGATTGTTACTGGATACTTGAAGTGCTTGAGGTTGTTCATCCAATGTATTGCCAGACGTTCCGAATTTGTAATTTATCGGCTTGATCTCTTTTTCCCATTTCTCCTCTGCCACTACAAATTCACTTCCTTCAAATAAAAAATAACATGATTCGTATCGAGATCGAGTACAGAATAAAGGATTTCATAACATACGCTATAAAGCACAAGATAGTGATCTAGCAGCAAGGTAGCAGCCGACACACCATACGGAGCATGAACAAACTCTGAACGCTCAAAACCATTACCAGTCCAGCGAAGTAGCACAATCGTTAATTGCTCTGTACGAGCACAATTCGCAAATAGCGGTTCTTCGATATAACGGCCATAAACAGCATCCTGCTCCTTATTAAACCGTGAAACATAAATAATATGTCGAGTTCCATTCTCCGATTCATTAGAAACATGTTCAAACAATTTATTACGAATAACTGTAGCATTTACCAACTTGCGTACAAACAGCTCATCCTGACTTACATACTGCTCTAGCAAATGGTTAACGACTCTTTTTTCTTGCTCTGCCCATTCTTGATAACTAAGCCAACTTGTAAGCGACATTCCTTTACTCCCTTCTCGTACTTTAATACCAATTAACTTAGTTACGTCATTTTAGCTTCTGCGTTGCAAGTTTAATAAGTCGATTAAGCTGTCCAATTATCCATAAAACCGAAGCTGCAAGCATCATATCAAAGGCAACATTAAACATAAACAAATGCTTGCTTAGATCAGCTAGCCCATCGCCTACAATAGGAATCAAAAAAGCAAATGCTCCAATTAAACCAATTACAGCAAAGAGTTCTAACACAAGTCGTCGTTTAAGATTATCCTTCTTGAACCATTCATAAACGAGCACAGCATAATATAGCAAATAAACAAGTAAAATAAATGATAGCTTATTAGGCAGCACAGCTCGCTTAAATTCACTCCACCAGCTAAACTGCTCTGTAACAGCTCCTGCAGGCTTTCCTGCAGCTTGCTCATACGTACCGAGATAATAAGGTCGTATATTCATACTATGCTCTGCTGCATAGGACATTCGCTCCAACAAACGATCCCAATGCTTCATATAAAACAAAAGCACATCCATATGAGAAATTCGCTCATAAAAATCGGCTTGCAAACTAGGATCATCTTGCTTAATTGCCGTATCCGTTTGAAAATAATTCGTACCTGCAAGCACCTTCAAATGATCCGGCAGACCAAGCTCCTCTAAATCCTCTTCCACCGTTTCGGAGGTATGTAAAACTCCAAAAAATACCGTCTGATACAAATTAATTTGCTTAAAATCTTGCGGAGCTAACAGATACATTAGTATTGAAATTAACATAAGTGAAGCACCGCAACCAAGCACAAGCTGTTTCCACTTTTTATGCAGCTGATGTTGCTTATACAAATAGCTGAAGCGCCAGCAAATGATAGCAAATAAAACCCCTAACGGAGCATTTTGTGTCTTTGCGCAAATTAAAAACAAGCATGCTATCGCAAACAAAAGGAATAGTTTCATTTGTGGCTTATTTTGTTGCAATACTGCAAGCCCTAGGCCAAGCGACAATAGCATAAAGATAAGGGTTACCGGCTCACCATATAATGAGTTAAAATATGCTAAATATCCAACATCATGAAACATCAATAGCAGTATCGTCATTAACCCAATCGTAACTGCTAGTCCCTTTTGCTTAAAATAGGAAATAAGCAAACTGCCTGCTGTTATAAGCAGCAAGCTATAAACTGCTCCAAGAACACGAATATCGAAATAACTGCTATTAAATAGAAATGCAATACTTCGTGCAAATACTACAAGTAATAATTGCGAGGTCAAATAAAACCCGCGAAAGAAGCTATCATAGGAAAATTTACTATGGGCATAATTAAAAAATCGCTGCTCATAACTTTCAAGCTGATCGTAATAATTTAATCCGATCGATCCCATTATCCGCAAAAAATCTCCATTATCAGCAACTCCAATAAAACTCCCTGTAAACAGCAGCAAAATGATGATGATAGCTGCAAATAAGCAATAGATCCACTCTGCTTTTATTAGTTTACGCATTTCAAACTCCTCAAAATTTAATGTACTTAGCTTTTAACGAAGTTTAATTATAACTTGTTATTAACCACTAAGCTACTATAATAATCCAATTTATATTAAGTCAACCATAAAATACAATTTTTTGGGTTATTCACAATTGTATACCTTCACCGTATGCCTCTATGCTTGTGCGTTTCATTATAGCTCATTCCTGATGTACATTGCTTTTTCGTTCCATGCATAGCAGAGTAACTGCTGACTCATACTAAGCGCGGAGGTGATTGCTTTGGAAAGTGGAGTATTAATCGACAAGCAAACTTTAGCCCAAGCATGGCAAGCAGAGCTGCCTAAATTTCTAAACACTGCTGATGAATGCACGGTGCAACCAGATGCTAAGCATGATGCCCTATTAATTCATATTGCTAATAATGGGCGCAGTCACTACTCAGCAGATTTCCGTCTGCAGTACGTAGACGATCGTGAAGTAAAAGTTGATTTACTTGACGTTGAGAAGGGCGAAACACCTGTTGATGAAACAACTGAGCATGTGCAAGAGCTTGTCGAGGATTATGTACGTCATATCCATGAATGTGCACAAAGCTTGAAAGGAATGACCAAACAATGACAAAACAAATTCGTGGGGTAGATAAAAATTTACAAAACGTTGTAAAAGAGCTTGAAACCACTCCTGATCTCAATGCACACGCTAATCAACAGCTAAATCAGAAGCATATGGACCAGCGTCATGTAGACATGCTGCATTTTAGAAAGAAAGCATACGAGAATGAGAACCAAGAATAACATGCTGTAGGAGGATACTATTATGCCAAACGCTCACGGTACTGATCGAAATCATTCCAATAAGGATCATCATCCAGATACAAATCCACAGCCCAATGAACCGTTATCTGGCTCCAAAAAAGTAAAAAACCGCAATCACTCTCGCAGTAATCACGGAGAAGGCTCATAAATCAATGATCTGATTATAAACTTGAAAAAGCTTAAGCATATGAAGGAGAATGCAGTTATTGAGCTAAATGCTATTAGATCAGAACAATTAATTTGTTATTAACAAAAAATGCTCCCAGTTAAGCAAGATGATGATTTCATCCCCTGCCTAACTGGGAGCAACTTATTTAAGAGCTAACCGTGCTCTAACTATCTAATTTGAACATTAACCAGCTTTCGTCATTCCTGTAGACTGATCCTTTACTGCTTGCTGACTGTGTCGTTTTAACATGTAAACCGCTCCATAAATAAGAAGTGAGATACCAACACATCCTGCAAGCACAGCTAGCAGCAACAGCCACTCGCTATATGGCCATACAGACAGCAATGCAAGCCAGCCGTATAAACCTAGTAAAGTAATAAGCAACGTCGGCACTGTTAACAATATTCCGACCTTAAAGTAATAGCCCCAGCTTATTTTCACTCCTTTTTCTGCTAACACATGCAGCCACAATAGCGTTGCAAGTGAACCAATCGGGGTAATTTTGGGCCCTAGATTAGTACCAATCACATTTGCATATACTAATGCTTCCCGAATAAACCCCTCTGTATTCGTTGCTTTAATCGCAATTGCGTCTATCATAACAGTTGGCAAGTTGTTCATAACTGAGGACAGAAATGCTGAAATAAAACCCATGCCAACACTTGCTGCTAACAAACCATGTTCCGCAATGTATTGAATCGAGCTGCTCAAGGCATCAGTTAGCCCTGCATTGCGCAAGCCATAAACTACAACATACATCCCGATCGAGAAAATAACGATATTCCAAGGAGCATTTTTAACAAGCTTTAATGTATCTATACTTGGACTTTTGCGAGCAACAAGCAAAAGCAATAATGCAGCTGCTCCAGCAATTGCAGAAAGCGGTACAGCAATTAGCTCACTAACAAAATAAGCAATGAGCAATACAGCCAAAATTACCCACGATAGCTTAAACAGCTTAATATCCTTAATCGCCTGCTTAGGCTCCTTCACTTGCTGAAGGGAATAACTGCTTGGTATTCTTTTTCGATAAAAAACGTATAACACTAATAAGCTTGCACCGATTGCGAAAAAGTTCGGAATGAGCATTCTGCTCGCATACTCGGCAAAGCCAATTTCAAAATAATCTGCAGATACAATATTGGTCAAATTACTAATTAATAAAGGCGAGGAGGCAGTATCTGCAATAAAGCCGCTTGCCATAATAAAAGGCAAAATCCACCGTTCCTCAAACTGCAGCGCTCGCATCATCGCAAGCACAATAGGTGTCATAATTAGCGCTGCACCGTCATTAGCAAACAGCCCCGAAACAATTGCACCTAGCAAAATAATAAAAATAAACATTAGCAGACCATTACCGCGAGCTAATCTCGTCATATGCAAGGCTGCCCATTCAAAAAAGCCAATTTCATCTAATACAAGCGATATAAAAATAATTCCGACAAAGGCAAGCGTCGCATTCCAGACAATTCCTGTTACCGTAATAACATCGTTAAAGCTAACGACAGATAACAATAATGCGATGATTGCGCCAACACTAGCAGACCAGCCAATATTTAACCCGCGCGGCTGCCAAATAACGAAAATTAAGGTGACTACAAATATGATTGCTGCGAGCATCGCTACTAATACTTCCTCTCTGTTGTCCACAACCTGCATAGTAAAGTCAAAACTATCGTTCATTATATCACAAGCATCTGGGCATAAGCGCTACTATTATATTTCCATTGCAACAAAATTTAAATAGAGCTTATACATGCCGCAAATGCTGCAGCATCTATAAGCTCTATACATTAAACTTTACGTTTCTTTTATATACTGCTTACGATCTCTTTATTTTGCAGCAATGCTACAAGGAATGCGAGGGTTAAGCCCTGTCCCCAGCCCTGTACTCGTTTTTTCGAAATTGCCTTATAATCTTCAGCCGAGTACATTACCGCTGTTCCAGCTGACACATTGCGAACGGATCCATCTTCATCAATATTGGCAACAATGCCCTTGTACGCATTGCGGATATAGTTTTGATGAAGCGGATGCGCATTAATAACAATCGCTGCTGCTATACCGGCAGAAGCCGAAACTTCCTCATAGGAAGTTTCATCATTAAGAATCGTCCGCCATAGGCCATTCTCTGTTTGCAGTCTGCCCAGTGCGCTTAATTGATCGCCAAGCGCTCCACCAATTTGCATCCACATCGGCATAAATGGATTTAGCATTTTATGCGCTTGTGCCATTGTATAGGCAGCCCATGCATTCGCTCTTCCCCAATAAATGCCGGATAAATGGCTTTGCTGAACATTATCCCACGCATGGTAGAAAAGATTTGTTTTATTATCTTGTAAATATTCCTCATGCCAATAAAATTGATTTAGCGCATCATCAATATAATCCTTATTGTCTAGCTTAAAGCCAAGTCGCAGCAAGAAATAAGCTGCCATAAACAATGTATCAGCCCATGCTTGTTCTGGGAAATCATTTTTCGAGGAAACCGTATGCTGGAACACTCCCTCGCCAAAACGAATGGCATCCTTATCTAAATACTCCGCCTTCTTTAGTGCTAGATCTAAATATTTTGAATCACCTGTAGCTTCATGCAAGGTGATCATCGTATGACCCATTGCGCAGTTATTCACCATAAACGGTGGCAATCCAAGCTCCAAATATTCTTCTACCCAATTTACTAGAAAATCAATATACTCCTGTTTACCCGTTGCCTCCCAAGCCTTACTAATGCCATAAAAAGCTACGCCGCAAGACCAGTTCCAAGTAAAATCCATATTCATCGTTCTACGAACAACGCGATCAATTAACTCCTTCACTTCTGCTTCGTCACATTCAAATTTTCGCATAAAATTTCACCTCATCGATAATCTTTGTATTCGCTTGGCAATTACTTCAAAAACCACGCTAGCGGGCGAATATTCAAATCCTTCAACCCATCTCGCACTAGGCGAGCCACCTCAATTGCTCCTCGCTGCTGAAAATGTGTATTATCCTCAACCCCATCAGGAAAGTTAGCAAATTCACCAGGCGCAAGCCAAGCAAATAGAGCTTTCGTTTCCTCTGCCCCAAGCTGTTCAAATAACTGCTTACTGCTACTGGCTAAATCGACAAGCGGCACCTGCTCTTCTTCAGCTAGCTGGCGCATCGCTGTTAAATAATCGCCATGATTATCAATAATTGCTCCATCTTCTGAAAACTTACGCATTTGAACAGGAGTAATAAGAATCGGGTGTGCTTCCCTATCTCGCGCACCATTAATATATTGCTTAAGCATTTCTTTATAAGTTGTAAATGGATCCGTATGTCTCGCCTCATCTGGCTTATAATCGTTATGGCCGAATTGGATAAGCAAGTAATCATCTCGCTTCATTTCCTGCAAAATTCGCTCTAATCTTCCTTCGTCAATAAAGCTTTTCGAGCTTCTCCCTGACATCGCATGATTATCGACCGTTGCTCTAAAGTTCAAAAACAATGAAAGCATTTGTCCCCAGCCAGAGTAAGGATAATTTTGCTCATTCCCATCAGCTACCGTTGAATCTCCCGCTAAAAATAGCGTACTCGTAGAAGGTGCATGGTAAATTTCAAGAGCATTAATTCTAGGAGTTACTCCCGTGAACGATAATGTCAATCGTTCCTTTGTAACCTTGACGGAAAACTCAACATAACGATATTGTCCAGCTATTGTCCGCTGCTTATATAAAACTGGTCGTCGCTCATCACCAACTGTAATTGATGTATCGGTTGGGGCGATTTCGTCGCCGATTAATGCGACAACACGGTATAGTCCGTTCGGCAAATCAACAACAAACGATGTATTGAACGGAATACAAAAATCTTTACGCAATGCAAAAGCCTCCTTGCGGACTTTTGCAGTAACACTACCACTTTCCGTGAAGCCATACCCAGTTGTCTTCTCATAAGAGCAATGTGGAGTAATTTTTATGTAGCCCTCGCATGGCTCACCTACTCCAAAATCAAAGCAATATTCTCGACGTGCAACCTTAGCCACTGTAAATCCTCCTTGATTCATTCACTTATGACTACACAATTGCTGACTTCATGTTTACTATAACGAAACTATCCTCAGCGATCGTCTACAAATGTTGCTCATTCCAGCTAAAAGTTGCAATTCTTGTCATTCTGCTTCTACGATGCAGCAAAAAAAGAGGATGTTCCGAGCGCAGTGATACAACTGACAGCTCTAAACATCCTTAAATTCAGTAAATTAATGCGTTCCTGCAACGTTAAGCGTTACGTTAGCTTCTTTCTTCTTAAACGTGGAAGTGTTAATTTTCTCTTTTAATTTTTCATAGAATAAATCCTCATCTAGCGGAAGCTCAACCCAGCTATCTGTCCATGCTGATAGATGCATAGCATTGGAAATCGTCAATCCATTTATACCTTCTACACCTGGAGCAATCAGCTTCGTACCGTTAAGTATTGCATCTACCCAGTTTGTCATAATACCGACATGCTGTGAGTTTTCTCCAGGAGTTGGCACTTCACACTTCCAACATTCAGGACTGCCAAATCCGCCTTTATATTCACGGTTAAAATCTCTTTCAGATACACGTAAGCGCCAAAACGTCAGTTTATCATCCTCAACAACAATTTTTCCGCGATCCCCTGAAATTTCTAAACGATTCGTGCCCGGGGCTTCGCCTGTGCTTGTCACAAATAAGCCTGTTGCGCCATTTGCATACTCTACATATGCCGTTACATCATCTTCTACTTCAATATCATGATATTTACCAAATGCCATAAAAGCACGCACTCTAGTAGGCATACCACAAATCCATTGCCACAAGTCAAGCTGATGCGGGTCTTGATTTAATAAGACACCGCCTCCTTCACCAGCCCATGTCGCGCGCCAGCCGCCTGCATCATAATAGCTTTGTGAGCGATACCAATTGGTAATAATCCAAATTGAACGTTTTATTTCGCCAAGCTCTCCTGCATCAATCAGATCTTTTACCTTGCGATAGACAGGATTGGTGCGCTGATTATACATAATTCCAAAAACTTTATCGCTTTTTTCTGCCACTTCATTCATTTCTCTTACTGCCTTTGTATAAACACCTGCCGGCTTTTCAATAAGTGTATGATAGCCCGCATTTAGCGCTTGAATGGCTAAGGTTGGATGCTCATAATGAGTAGTGGCAATCAATACAGCGTCACAGGCGCGTGCTTGAAAGAAATCATCTACCTTATTGAAGCGTTTGACTTTATCACCAAACGTTTTTTCAGCCCAGTCTAGCCTTGCTTCATTAATATCAAAAACTGCTGTCAATTCTGCATTAGGAACTTTCCCTTCCCATAAATGCATTGCGTGACTAGTTCCCATGCTGCCAATTCCAATAATTCCGATTCTCACCTTTTCCATTTACAATCCCTCCCAGTTAGCCTTTCAAACTACACCCTATTTTTCATACTTCATAGTTCTTCATAATTTTTGCAATCTGGAATAAACCTTTAAACTTCGCCCTCTTGGGCTGCTACGTCGTATGTTTATAAAGTCCATTCATTAGTCACCTAAGACAGCAGTACATTCATATGCAACCGCTATCAATTTCAGTCCCAATCAGCACTTATCAGTTTCCTATGAAACGCTGAATAAAGGGGAAAAATGCAATAACATTATTCAAATTGTATAGCAATTGACAATTAAATTCATTGAATTTATTGCTTAATACATTGCAAATCTTGCTTTTCCGTATTAAAGTACAGCTAGAGCGCTTTCAAACTTAAGAGGTGAAATAGGATGGATACTGTTATTCAGCGTTACAATAGTAAGCATTTCTTCTTTATGCACTCCATAACTGAAAATCCGAAAGATGTAACAACGCATTTACATGACTGCTATGAGTTGTTTTATTTTATATCAGGCGATCTTGTCTACTATATTGAAGGTCAGGCCTATCAGTTGTCGCCGCATGATTTAATCTTAACTAACTCTAAAGAGTTGCATCGAATTATGTTTAACTCCAAGGCTGTTTATGAGCGAAAGTTTATTCAGTTCTCACCAGAATATATCTCCCCCTTCCAAAGCGGCGAATATAATATGCTCTACTATATGGATAATCGAAAGCTTGGTCATCTCAATCGTATTGCTGCCAAAGATGTCATTGACTATGGAATTAGTGAACTCTGGGAAAAAATTGAGCAAGCGATCCAAGAAGGTACAGCAGCAAGCCTTATTTTATGTAAGGCGCTTTTTGTACAAATGCTGCTTTCTATTAATAAAATTTTTGCTGTCCACCATCAATCACTGCCAGAGCGTCATAAGCAGGATCAAAAAATTAATGAAATATTGGATTATATTAATCATCATTTAGAAGATAAAATTACGCTTGATTTACTGCAAACTAAGTTTTATGTGAATAAATATTATTTATGCCACATCTTTAAGAACAATACCGGCTTTACTGTGCTTGAATATATCACCTATAAACGAATGATGAAGGCGATAGAATTAATTTCTACAGGCATGCCTGCACTCGACGTCGCTCATGCCGTTGGGTATAGTGATTACTCTACTTTTTATAAAGCATTTAAAAATATTACAGGATATTCTCCTAAGCATTATTATCGGCAATAAATACTAAGGAGCAAAGTTCATTGTTTCTAGATACATCACCTCGGCATTAAGCTCTTTATTGTTTAAGTATGCTTCGCTGTTGCTTTTAAGTATTATTTGTATTAATATATATAATACTTAGTTGTTGTAAAGGAGTGATACCGTATGCTCATATCGTTAAGTTTAGATAGTGAAACCCCGTTATATGAGCAGTTGCGCAACGAAATTGTTCTCGGTATCGCAAAAGGAAAGTTACTGCCTAATGAAAAACTTCCCACTGTGCGCCAGCTAGCTGAAGAGCTTGGCATTAATACGATGACCGTTAATAAAGCATACGCGCAGCTTAAACAAGAAAATTATATTGTGATTGATCGACGTCACGGTGCAAAGGTTAATGGAGAGCTTTTCAAAAGCAATGCTAGCAGCAACGTCTCAGAGCAACTGCAGCAAAAGCTGGAGCTAATTATTGCAGAAGCTACGCTTAATGGTGTTTCCAATGAAACCTTTCAACAATTGTGTAGTAACATTTTTTCTCAAATGAATATAAAAAAAGTTTGAGGTGATTAACATGTTAATACTGTTAACGATCCCGTCTCTAGTTCTTTGGCTTGTTTTATTTTTCACCTATAAATCAATAGCCAGCTACAAAAATGGCATGCTGTTCGCCGTTACATTGCCGCAACATGCGATGGAGCATCCTCGCTTACAGGACATCCGTAACAACTATATGAAAGTCTTTAAGCGAACTTTTACTGGACTAATTATTGCTTATATTCCGCTGCTATTTATGATGGAATGGCTGGCAGTCACAATGATTTATTTTTTTATTTGGATGATCGCTACGATTATCGCATCGGCTATTCCTTATCGTAAAGCTTTTCGTGCAACACTTGAACTAAAGCGAGAGCAAGACTGGTTTGTCGGTAAAAAGAAACTGATCCAAGCAGACTTACGCGCAGCTCAACTAAAAAATATACGTTCTGCTCCTCTTCTTCTTTTTCTAATCCCACTCGCAGGTTCCATCCTGCTTACACTATGGGCTGGCTCACAAGAGCAAACAATGTATGGAGTCGGCATCGCATCTATAGTTACAACATTCATATTTTTAGCAATTGTTTTTTTGCAGCGCCGCAGCCGCTCCACTGTATATAGTGAAAATTCAGAGATTAATATCGCATTAAATCAGCATAAGAGACGATTAGTAAGCTATATGTTCTGGTGGCTAGCGATAATTGAAAATATACACTTCTATTTGCTTAACTTACTGCTGCTTAGCGAAAATGAGAGTTCTAATCAAATTTGGTTATATGCAGTAATTGGCTTTTCACTTATTCCGCTCGCAATCGTTTTACTCGTTTATCAACGAATTGCTACAATGCGGCGGGAGATGCTAGCCTTAGACAGCAGTCCTGTCTATAGCGACGATGATGAATATTGGAGTAACGGCTTTACCTACCATAATCCGTACGATAATTCCTTCCTCGTACCGAAACGAGTAGGCATTGGTGAAACGATCAATACTGGCACTTTAGCAGGAAAAATTGTGATGGGTGGAATCGTCGGCATATTTTTTGCTGTCATTATTGGGGTCTCATTTTTGCTAATTCAATCTGAGCTAAGTACACCAACCTTAACGATAAATGATCAGGAAAACATTGAAATCGACTATCCAATGTACTCCTACTCTTTTTCTCTGCAGGATATTGAAGCGCTAGACTTAGTCGAAAATATTCCGTCAGGGGTAAAAACGAATGGTGAAGCTACTAACAAAGTCGCTCGTGGGCATTTTCGCTTAAAAGAACTTGGTAAAGCTCGTCTTTACGTATTCAAAAACAATCCGCCATACATTCAAATTAAGCTTGACGATCAATATATTTTTTATAACGATAACGATCCGACGGTTACTAAACAGCTTTATGATCAATTGCAAGCCAAACTAATTCAATAGCAACCGTCTAAATCTGCAAAAAAGCCTGCAAAAAGTGCACAGCCGTTAACTATCTCGCGCGGCTGTCACTTTTTGCAGGCTTAAGTTTCATTCAAAAGTTATTCGATTGGCTTACTTAATCATTAATGATTAATCATTAATCATTAGTCATTACCCAGTGCCCTTTACTTACTTCGACTAATCTTGCTCCGTCTAATTGGTAACGATTATCTTCGTCCCCATCCACCAGCGTCAGAGGCTTTTGTGCTACCGCAATCGCTGGATCCGGAATTGGAATCGCTGCTAGCAAAGACCTCGTATATTCATGAATTGGATTAGCGAACAGCTCCTCACTATCGGCAAGCTCAACGATTTTACCGCGATACATCACCGCAACACGATCACTAATTTGCTTCACCATTGCCAAGTCATGGGCAATAAACAAATAAGTAAGCCCTAACCGTTCTTGCAGTTCCTGCAGGAGCTGAGCGATTTGAGCTTGAATCGACACATCAAGCGCAGATAGCGGCTCATCACACACAATAAATTGCGGATTAACCGCTAATGTACGAGCGATACCAATCCGTTGCCGCTGCCCGCCAGAAAATTCATGCGGGTATCGCATAGCATGTGCCGCCTCCAGCCCTACCATCTCTAGCAGCTCCTCCACTCGTTTCTGACGCTCACGCTTATTAGAAGTTAAACCGTGAACATCAAGCGGCTCACCAATAATATCAACAATGCGCAATCTGGGATTAAGCGAGGCAAATGGATCCTGAAAAATCATTCCCATATGACGACGCATTTTTTTCATTTCTTTGCGATTAAGTTGCTGAAGAGGAAAGCCCTTGAACAACACTTCGCCGCCAGTAATCTCATGGAGTCGCAAAATGCTTCTGCCAGTCGTCGATTTCCCGCTCCCTGATTCACCGACTAGACCTAGTGTTTCACCGCTGTTAATATGAAAGCTAATATCATCAACCGCTTTGAGTACTTGTCCCTTACCTAAATCAAAGTGCTGACGCAAATTAGACACTTTAATTAGCGGAATATCGTCTTCTTCCTTCATAACGTTGCTCTTTGCATTTCTACTCTTTTTTTGATCAATTCGCGGTAAAGCTGCAAGCAACCGCTTCGTATATTCATGTTGCGGATGATTGAAAATGTCACTTGTTGTACCACTTTCAACAATTTCCCCACTTTTCATTACGATGACACGATCGCACATCCCTGCGACAATCCCAAGATCATGTGTAATTAAAATAATTGACGTGCCAAATTGCTGTTGCAGCACCTTCATTTGCTGCAAAATTTGCGCTTGAATCGTTACATCCAAAGATGTCGTAGGCTCGTCTGCAATAAGAATAGAAGGTGAACAAGCCATTGCCATAGCGATCATTGCACGTTGTCGCATACCTCCAGAAAATTCATGCGGATACTGATGGTAACGAAGCTCACTGTTTCGAATCCCTGCCAGCTTAAGCATATTAATAGCTTCCTGCTTTGCTTCCTCTGGCTTTAAACCGCGATGCTTCAATAAGCCTTCCGCGATTTGCTTTCCTACCCTCATCGTTGGATTTAAGGAAGACATTGGGTCCTGAAAAATCATGCTGATGTCTCGACCACGAATTTGCTCCATCTGTTGCTCCGTCTTTTGCGCTAAATTTTCTCCCTTAAACCATATTTCACCGCTCTTCATCATTGAAGGAGGAGATGGCAGCAATCTCATAATGGAACGTGCAGTAACACTTTTTCCGCTGCCCGATTCACCGACAATTCCTAATATTTCTCCTTGCTTTAGCTCAAAACTTACTCCTTTTACAGCTTGAAATTCTTTATCATGAGCGAAAAAGGATACCGATAACTGATCCACTTTAAGCAACGTACTCATCCTATCACCTTCAACCTTTTCCTTGTCTGTGTAAGCCATATAAAATTCAAAATAACAATTATCTATTATTGATACTTAATTTAGAATAATTAACTATTTTGCTGAAAATAATATAAAAAAACTTATAAACCATCAATGATTTACATATTAATTGAATAATACATATCTTGACACTTATTCAACCTATACATATAATCTACTATATCTATCGGAATAATTCAATTTAACTAATTATATGTAGTCGTTTGTAGCATTTCGCATTGACATGCTGGCAATGAAAGCATACAATCTACTACAATTATATATCATATATAAGTATAATTTATAGAATCGATAAATATTTTATAAACAAACCTTTTTATCGTAAGGAGTAGATCGCTATGAGCGGACAAGTTGCAATCCAACAAGGTAATTTAGTCGATAAAACATTCACGATTTATGCAAAAATACTCCGTCATCCTACATATAAATGGCTCCTACTCCTATTGGGATTGCCATTAACCATTATATTATATCCGTTTTATCGTTACTTTCTCGCTCGCAGCGGCTATAACGAGCAAAAAGCAAGCATTCTTAAGCACTTAAATGAGGAAGGCATGCAAAATAAATTGCTTGAAGAAGCACGACTGCAAGTGAAACGAAAAGCACAATTTTTTGGTTATACTTTATCTGACAGCGAGCTTAAAAAGCAAGCAGCACAGTGGGCAAATGCTAAGTTAGCACATCTGCTTGATGAGCGTTTAAACATTCAGGATGGAGCAAAGCCCTATCAATTCGAACATGCTTTTCAATGGTTTATTAGTCATCCTGTTCGTTTGCTGTTATCGCTTATTCTTGCCCTGCCGATGTATGTGCTTATGTTTATCTATAGCAATCCTTATTTGAAATATATTGTAGAACGTTTAGTTATGGCGATCTTAGTTATTCTCGGTGTAGCCGTTTTTGTCTTTACGATTCTGTATATTTCGCCAATGGATCCCGCTACTAATATTCTTGGTGAAACTGCAACCAATGAACAAATCGCAGCATTTAATGCCATTTATGGCTTAGATCAGCCTTATTTGGTGCAACTATGGAATAATTTAAAAGGAATTCTGTTGCTTGACCTTGGTAAATCATTTATTGGTAATGAGTATGTTGCAACGGCAATCATTAATAAGTTTCCGATTACACTTACTCTTACCGTAATTGCTACAATATGGGCTGTTATCGTTGCTTTGCCAATTGGTATTGTTTCAGCTACTAAGCCTAATTCAGTATTTGACTATTCGTTTATGTTTATTGCTTTACTTTGTCTATCCATTCCTAACTTTTGGCTTGGTTTAATCTTCATTTTAAACTTTGCGATTAAGCTATCTTGGCTTCCAGCTACCTATAATCCTGCCAACTGGTTGTCAACGATTATGCCAATTGTTGTACTTGGCACAGCATTGATGGCTTCTGTAGCAAGAATGACAAGATCGTCAATGCTAGAAGTTATTCACGAAGACTATATTATAACAGCTCGTGCCAAAGGCTTGAAAAGAAGAGATGTATTGTGGAAGCATGCGATTGGCAATGCATTAATTCCAATTGTTACGGTTATCGGGCTCTTATTCGGAGGCATGTTGGGTGGTGCCGCGGTAACAGAAAAGGTATTTAATATTAGCGGTATTGGAAGTTACATTGTCGATCGACAATTTATACCTGATATCCCTGCAATTATGGGAGGAGTGGTCTATACAGCGATCACAATATCCCTCGTCAATGTTATTGTAGATTTGCTTTATGCATTTTTAGATCCGCGTATTCGTTCAAAAATGAAGCAATATTAGTGAGAGGAGGATGAGTTTGTGAAAACTATCGCATTAACAGCACAAGAGATTACCTTTCGCTTAAAGTCAGCAGCGGAATATCGTGAAGCTAGCTTAGCTGGATTACTTACTTCCATAATTTCCATTCTATTGCTTTGGAATGGCATAGCTTCAAACAAACCGTTAATGCTGTATATTGGCTTAGGCTACCTCCTCTTTGCTGTATTACAATTAGTCATTTGGGCTGCTATTCGTCGCAGCTTAATCACTAAAGGAGAAATTACAGATAGCGTTAGACGACTAGGCTATATCCAACTGCTTGGGATAGTTGCCGGTAATATATTTGTTGTTATATCTGGCTTTCAATTAATTAAAAAACATAAAAGCACTGCCTATACGCTTGCTGTATATGCGATGCTTACAACCTTTGTTACTTTTGCTGTAACGACATTAAATACGTTAAAGCCTTATGTAGCTGATTACTTTCTAATAGGAATGTTCCTATTGCTGCTAAGCGGCGTTTACCAGCTTGTCTCGCTGCTAATCGTTGCCCGCTATAAGCAAAGTGATTTGCTGCCAAAATGGCTATATGTCATCGCAATTGGCTTGCTAGCTACTGCGCTGCTAGGAAATTTATTTGCTTTATTTCTAGGTATTATGCTTATTGCTAAACTGCATAATCAAGGATACTCAACAGGCTCACGCTTTGGCGAGGTGTTTGAAAAGCTGTCTAGAAGTATGACCGCTATGCTTGGTCTATTCTTTGTCTCTTTTCTAGTGACCTTATCGATTAGCAGCTACTTGACCTTCGATAGCAGCTTGGCAATTGATAATAACTACAGTGTTATTCTGCAACCGCCTAGTTTGGAGTACCCGTTTGGTACTGATAATTTCGGCAGAGATTTATTTACTAGAATTATAATGGGTGCGCGAATTTCGCTTGTAGTCGGTATTTTGACAACAATTATTCCTCTAATTATCGGAGGATTGCTTGGCGCTATTTCTGGATACTATGGCAAGCATACGGACAATCTTATAATGAGAACACTAGATATTTTGTATGCTATTCCTGGCATATTGCTGGCAATTGCCATTATTGCAGCATTCGGGGCAGGTATTGTCAATCTCATTATCGCTTTAAGTATCGGCTCGATACCAACTTATGCACGAATTATGCGTGCTAACGTGCTGCAAGTATCTTCACTTGAATATGTACAAGCTGCAGCAGCGATCGGAACAAGTGACTCTTTAATTTTATTCCGTCACATTTTACCAAATACAGTAGCGCCGATGATTGTACAAGCTACCTTAACTATAGGTACAGCCGTAATTTCAACAAGCAGTTTAAGCTTCCTTGGGCTAGGGGTAGAACCTCATATTCCAGAGTGGGGCAATATCTTAAAGCTAGGCAGTGCATATTTGGAAACTCATCCATATACAGCTATCTATCCTGGACTAGCGATTATCTTGCTTGTGCTTTCCTTTAACTTCTTAGGTGATGGTTTGCGAGACGCCCTTGATCCTAAGCTTAACTAAGGTGGTTCATAAATTATATATAAACCCAATTTATTACGTGGAGGGAAAATCAAATGAAACACAATGTAAAACTGTTAACCTTGTTGCTTATCGTATCTCTGGTACTAAGCGCCTGCACATTGAAAACAAAAAATGATGCAGAAAATTCTCCATCCAATAACAATGCTGAGCAAACTGTTGACGGAACTCCAGTCGATATTGAATTGCTTGCTATGAGCTCGGATGAAGACAACGTTAATATCGTGCGTGACCAGCTTACGAAAAACGGTTTTAACGTTAAGCTAAACATTCAGCCAGATTACGGTAGCTACAAAACTCAACAAGATGCTGGTAACTTCGATATTGTCTTGTCTAGCTGGACTACCGTTACAGGTAACCCTGACTATGCAGTTCGTTCCTTATTTAAAACAGGCGGCGACTATAGCATTACGTCAGACCCTGAAATTGATGCACTAATTGATGAAGCATCTACACAAACACCAGACCAATATCTAGAAACCTACAAAACATTTGAAGAAAAGCTTGTATTTGAAAAAGCATATATTGCACCGCTATTTAGCTCAATCAAATCACAAGCATTTAACAAAGAAGTATTGAATCCAGACTCTGTTCGTCTTTCTAAATCTCGTTCTCTACCTTGGGAAGAGCTTGATTTTAATGACACAGCTAAACGCGACAACACTCCTTTATACTTACAATCTACAATGCCAACGTTAACTTCACTTGACCCTATTAAAGGTAACGACGGTTCAATTAACATTATTAATACAAACCAATATGTTCGCTTAGTTAACTTAACTGATGATGATCAAGTGACATCAAAAGGTTCTCTTTCTTTAAACCATGCCATTGCTGAAGGTAACTCTGATTACTATTTCATTTTGCGTGACGATATTAATTTTGCTAAAGTGACAGATAAAAAAGCTGTCGATTCAGGTGAGCGTGTAGGCGCTGACGATGTTATCTTCTCACTAAATCGTGCAAAAGATAAAAACTCTGTGCCTGACCATCGCACATACACATTGCACGAACATATTAATACAGTTGAAGTTGTAACTGATCTTGCTTCTCTTGATTCAATCAAAGTTTCTGGCAGTGACAAAACCATTCGCGCTGCTCTTGAAGAAGGTTTGAATGCTAAAATCTCTGAGCTTGTTGCGGATAAAAACGCTGCTGATAATAAAAACGGTAAATACCAAGTTGTTAAACTAACAACAACTTCTCCATTCCCGCAAGTATTGAACTACTTGGCGCATCAATCTGCTGGTATCGTATCGCAAAAACAAGTTCAAGCGATTAATACGTACGATGTAGAGAATTTTGATGTAAACAAAGATATTCCTTACGGTGACCAAAATACTGTAACTGAAGGTCCTCAATACAACAATACATTGTATACTTCTGGACCATATATTCTAGCTTACAAAAACGATTATGAAGCTGTATTCTATAAAAACCCTAACTATATGAAGGGCACTGAGCACGAACCAAGAATTAATCAAATTATTGTTAAGTTTATTCAAGACGCTGATAGCACACTATCTGCACTTCGCAGCGGCGAAATTCACCTATATTATGGTGTAAGTGAAGCAAAATATGATATTGTGAAAGGCGATAACAAGCTAGAACTGCAAACTATTCCAAGTAACGCAGTTTCTTACCTATTATTTAATACAAGTAACCGCGATGTTGCAGAAAGCGCTGATTTGCGTAAAGCGGTATTGTACTCCATTAACCAAGAAGAGTTTATCACTTTCTATGGCGGTAACAAATTTAAAGCTACATCTACATTAAGCCCAATCGTAAAAACAGGACTAGAGCTTGTAGCTGATGCTAACAAAGTGAAGGAACATCTTGCAGCTTACAAAGCAAGTAAATAAGGTTAGAGCTGTATAGCTTTTCATTAAAAGAGACTGCCAGTTAAGGCAGTCTCTTAGCTTAATTAGGGAGGAAATTTTATGAGTCAATCACAAGCAACAGTTAAGTTATCTCAATGGGATGCTCTTGCGCTAGAATCTTTGCGCGCAAAAGGCTGGACTAATGAGCAAATTTTGCAAGGCGTAGCTGCAAGAGAGCTGCCAACTGATGAAAGCAAGTTTCAATTTGATTATTCAGTATTAGCTGATTTAGCAGCAGAGCAGCCCGAAACGTTTAAGCGCGCTGTACAAGAGGGCTACAGCATTAAATTTAATACGATTCGCGGCATACATAGCTGGATACTTATTGCACTGCAAAAAGAAGGAAATCTCATTCTTGAGCCCGGCAAGGAAGCTGTGCGGGTAAAGCTTACGAATGATGAAGCTGCAAAACTGCGCGCTATTTTATCATTTGGTTGGCAGCTTAAATCTCTTGCTGATACGCAGCAAAACGAGCAATCAGATCAAATTGAATATGAAATAAAGCTTGTATCCGAAAAGCAATAATCATGTACGACGGAATTAAAACGCTCTAGTCATTACTGTTTGCAACTCTTATATTTTCTTTAAATGGTTAGCAACAGCTTTAATCACAACAGTTTTTTTGACTAGAGCGCTGATTTCTTAATTATCTAGCTGGAACTGCTTCTGCAGCAAGCGCAGCCTCTTTTGTTTCATGGACAGTTCCAAATGGATGCTCTCTTGGTGCATAAATGGTATATAGCTTAAGGTTTTTATTCCCAATATTTGTTATATTATGCCATGTGCCTGCAGGTACGATCACTGCATAATCTTCATCAATTTGCTGTTGGATCGTAAAGTTGTTCTGTGAATCCCCAATTTGCACTAAAGCTCTGCCCTCTTCAATTTTTATAAATTGATCCACATTAGGGTGAACTTCTAAACCAATATCCTCTCCTGGCTTTAGGCTCATTAATACGACTTGGAGATGGCTTCCTGTCCATAATGCAGTGCGGAAATTGTTGTTCTGTTCCGCCGCATCCTCAATATCGACTACAAAAGGAGTACCGCCGTAATCCTTCAATGCTATGATTCTTTTGTTTGCTGCTTGCTCTTGTTGCCAAAAGTCGTTGCAATAGCGGAAATAATTATACCTAGGATCGCTATAGTAACCACCACTCCAAACATAAAAATGGGGATAATATCCTCCATATTGATATAATCTGGGATACATCTCCTGACACCTCTCCATTCTGCACGTAATGTATTAGTGTATAGTATGCAGTGCATGAGTCGAAGGTACATTTGCCTTATTAATAATTTTGAAGGCTATCTCATAATTTGTAGCATTAAGTACAAAGGAGCATTCTGCCCCCGTATACGGCGGAGAATGCTCCTTTTTCAGCATGATGCCCAATTTTTAAAATGTATCGCTCCACTATTTCGATCCCCAAATTGCCTTATTGTTGCTGCCAATTAACGTAAATGTCATTACTTCATTGTGGCTGGATAGCTCATTTCTTTGCTTAAAGAATACTCCCTTGTAAGTTACGCCGCCAATAACCATCGTTACATAAGGCGTGCCAGAGGTATATGACCATGTACCTGTTACACTTCCTGTAATTGTACCGTTCGAGTTTAGAGTAACACTTTGTGTCGGCAACATTCCTACACCTGATGTTGCAGCATCTAGTCCATGGTCAACAAATTGGTACGTGCCAGTCATATCACTGGTGCTGTAGCCAGTATTAGAGATGCTACTTCCTAAAAACTCATATACGGCTGTAACCGGCCATTTATCGGCATTCAAAAACTGTTGATGTACCCGCACTTCATGCGCTTCTGTACCATTGTTAAAGCGTGTATGATACACCAGGTAACGCTGACCATCAGTATCGATTAATGCCGAGTTATGACCAGGGGACTTATACCCTATCGGCAATCCCGAAAAGTTATAGTTTCCAAACAATTTCACACCATAATTACTTTGATTAGCGGAGGAAGAAGGATATACAGCTGGATTGCCTGCTGCATCCGTATACGTTCCATTAATAGAGGTTGAACGGAATACACGTATATGATAGCCTCCGTCAGCTCCTAGCCAACCATAGGATACATATAAATAGTAATAACCTGCTGCTGAATCATAAACAATAAATGGAGCCTCGCCTGATTTTCCATAACCTCCTGCTATTTTCTTGCCAAAGTAACGGTCAGTATTTGTACTGCTATTATCTGATCCAGGATAAATTGGCCTACCTGTTGCTTTATTAATTTGCAAAATATAAATACCGCCGGACCAAGAGCCGTAGCTCATCCATAGATTACCTGAGCTATCATACGTTAATGCAGGATCAATCGCATTAGGGAAGAGCGTATTATTATAGCTGCCGTTACTGTTAAACCAACCGCTTCTCGTTCCGGATAATGTGCCATTATCGATCAACTCAGGAATATTCGTATATTGATACCATGTATTGACCGTTTTCGTTCCTAACGATGAGGTCGTTGTAATTGGATTGCTATAGTTGGTAAAGCCTGAGTAAACAATCGTATCGACATATTCATATGGACCATTAATCGACTTCGAAACCGCAAATCCAATTGCTGAACGAATATACGTTGATGATGTCGAGTAGTACAGCATATATGCACCTGTCGTACCATCAGCCCATACATATGAACTGTTATAGATTGGTGCTGGCGCCCATACGGCATAACCGCCTGAGCTATCTTGGTCGTTATATCCTGCCCAAGCAAATGATGGTTTTAATGCATTAAGCAGTGATGTACCAGCTGCCCGTGAAGCATTGCCTGTCCCTCCTGCTTTTACGAGCTCCCACTTCTGCATATCGCCGCCCCAATATGCCCATTGCTGTACATTAGCACCGCTGGCGGTGCTGCCATCAGCTACATCTAATGCCGCTGTATAGTTTGACGCCTTCGTTAAAAAGGTGACTGTGCCGTCCTCATTTTGCTGAATACGGAATAGCTGCATTGCACCTCCCCAATACGTCCATTGCTCGATATTCGCACCGTCAGCAGAAGAACCATTGTAGACATCCAATGCACTCGTATAGTTAGAATTCGCCGTTAACAAATAATAATCCCCATTGCTATGATAGCCGATCTTAAACTTTTGAGCGTCTGAACCGTTGTAGTCCCATTGACGAATATTGGTCCCATCTGCACTTGAACCGTTGGCAACATCTAAATATTTGCCGCTGTTTTTATTTTTAATGTAATAGTAACCCTCAAACGTTGAAGCTGCATACAGACTTGAATTGGCATACCCCTGTGTCCCAAGATAAGTCCAGTTTCGTAAATCTGTGCTATAGGCTTGCGCTAAATGAGAACCAAAAATATAATATCTGTTCGTTGAAGAATCATAGTAGACAGACGGATCATGAACGGAAACACGTGTCGTATTGGACGTAGTCGAGGAGCTTGCTGCACCATAAGCATAGCTTCCGCCCATTGATGCAACTAACACCAAAATAATTAACATTACTGCAATTAGCTTGCTGCTAGAAGCATTAAAGGTACGTTGAATCATGAAAAAACTCCTTTCTTCACTCTAAAGATTAGAGTATTAGATAAGATATAAAGCGTTTTCATTTTTCTCTATAATAAATATTTATGTTAATCATTAGGTGCAAACAAGTAAATAAAACACCTCCCCCTTTACTTCAGCACAGCTCTCTCAACTAATACCTCCTATTTAAGCTTATGGTACACGCATTGCTTTGTCGAAGTAAGGGGAATGGTGTCGTCTCATCTTTAAAATTTAATATTTTCATTAATCATTAATGTTTGTATAATTGAATAAATCTATCCTTATATTGAGTTTTATATCAATGTTTATTAATGATTGCGGAACACAATATAGTGCAGCAAGTGGTGCAGAAAACTTGTGCGTAAATTTAGCTTTTTTAATGCATCCGCTGCATCGCAATAATGCTGCCACATCGCTTGTTGTGCACCTTCTTCGCCAAGTACAGACACAAAGGTGGATGTATTATTCTGCTTATCTTGCCCTACAGGCTTTCCTAGCAGACTAGTCTCTCCTGCAGCATCAAGCAAATCATCACGAATTTGAAAGGCAATTCCCGCATGATATGCATACTTTTTAAGTGCCGTGATCTCTTCCTCACCAGCTCCTGCTAAAATCGCAGGCATAACGAGTGCTGCTTCAAAGGCAATTGCCGTTTTATAATAGCAAATTTCATTGAGCTGGTTTAAAGTTAATTTTTGCCCTTTCGCCTGTAAATCCATGGCTTGACCTATACAGAGCTCCTCAGCTTTTTTTGAAGAGTAGCGCATCATCTCCAGCACCTTGCTTGGATTAAATGAAAGTAATGATGCCTGCTCATTTATCGCTCGTTGAATAAGCAGCAAGCCGGTTAGCTCCGCAGTTGCACTGCCATGAATCGTATGCAAGGTTGGCCGCCCGCGGCGAAAGTCTGCATTATCCTGCGTTGGCAAATCATCAAAAATTAACGATGCAGTGTGCATATATTCTAATGCTTTAAGCAGTGGCACCATATCTGCCGCAGGCAACTGATACTGTTCTACCCCCATTAACCATGCCATTAGCGGTCTAAGACGCTTACCGCCGCTCTCTAAGCTATAGTTAGCAGCAGCAATTAATTGCTTTCTCATTTGTGGATAATGTTCAGTATGATCTAACAATAATGCCTCGTTAATTTGCTTGCGCGCTTGCTTTAACTGCTGACTAAATTGCTCCTTCTGCCCACGTTCAGTTTGCAAGCTTTCGCTTAATTGATCACGAACTAGCTTATCTAAATAAACAACATTTTCCGCTTGCTCTACGAGAGAGTAAAGCAACTCATAAAAAGCTGAGCATTGTCCTGTTAATTTTCCCATCAATTCATTAAATTTGGCCGTGCCATGCTTAAGCTTGAAGCGTTTTAGCGCACCGATCGCTCTGCCGATTATAACATCTCTTGTGCTTTCATCCTTGTTGTACACATGATGGAGAAGATGAGCAATAACTGCCCAATATAGCTGAAACGGATTGAGCAAATCAGAACGCTTTTGATAATAGGTCAAATAATAGGTATAGGGAGTCACTGCTTGAGCTTTAAAATCATCAAACAGATCAGCTAAATCATCTGAAAGCTGATTATAAATGCCGTAGTAAAATGTTAACTGCTCAAAGCTTTCATCCTCTGTTGGATTTAATACAGAGCGAGCAATAAGCCTTGATGATGCTGATTTAAGAATAATCGGAATATACAAATCCTCACTGCTGTACGACATATTGCTTAATTCTTTCATGCGATCAACTTCTTGTGACTGAAAAAATACGTAAGCCTGCTCAAAGAAATGCTGCTGCATTTCCCCGTTCTGTACGCTTTTTACATACTGAAATGCTTCAGTCAGTTCCTTATGAATAAATGAAATATTTTTATGATTAGCTTCATTCCATTCTGAAAGCTGTAAGTCCGGTACATCTCCTGAACTTAGCGCACTGCGTAGCATGTTGGCAAAAATGAGCTTCTCCTGCTTATTTAATGCATGTGAATCCAGTAAATCATCGATAAAAGGATACGTTAATCCATAGCAATATCCTAAACGAATCGCTTGATCCTGCATGACTATCCGCTGCTGGTGCGACGTTGATTCATCCATTTGCTCCTTGGCATGGAGAACGACGCCGATAATGATTTTAATTAATTTGCGAAGCGCATGCACACCATCAATTTCCTCTGGCAAATGCTGTTCTACTAGCTTAAGCTTACCGATGACCCAAATGGCTGCAGATTCAACCCCTTCTTTCTGTGCCCAGCGATAAACACTATCTAATCCTATGAAATTCTGCTGTTGCCCATGCTTATCGTTATTCGAGCGCTTTATCATCGCTTTAAGATCCTGAACGGTTGCAGCAATCTTTGCTTTTGTTGCTGGTTGATCCAGCCTCTTGCCCAAATCACGTAAATAGATATATGAAACACTTCGCTGTAAATAAGCGTCTAGCTTCCCTTGCTTATCGAGCCATGTAAGATAACTTCGAGCGGGAGCAGTACTGATAGAGCGATTTTCTTGCTTCTGTTTGAAGGGGATGAATTTAGAAAACCAAGCACGCTTACTAATATGCTTCGCTCTCCATTGTTCAAGATCTTTGATTAGCTCATCCTCATATCTGCGGCTACTGACCAACTCATATAGCGTTGAAAAATATTGTGCAGCTTTTTGCTCAGCTAAGCGATAACAGCCTTCTGTATCAATTAGTAATTGTCTATTCATATGGTGCATGACCTCAATTTCTTATAATCGTTACTTTACTTACGTGTAATTATATAGTTGGTTACGAAAGGATAATACTAATGAAATGATTAATTTACTGAAATTTCGTGATGAGCAAATAAAAGACTAAGCATTATGCTAACAACCAGCATATGCTTAGTCTTATTTATCTGGTTAAATATTAATAATGTGTAATGTTAAAGACGACAATAAATCAGATCATGCAAACAATATTTATTATCTTTGCATTCGATATAGCGCTTTATTCTCCAAACCTCTAAGCATTGGAGTCCACTTCTGATCTTCATGCAGCTCTCCTAGTGCATCCTCCACCATTTGCAGCTTGGCATCAAGAGAATCGATATAATGCAAGGCAACAGCTTCTGCCATTTGCGGCAATACAGGGCTCCCCCATTCAGGCAAATTATGATGAGCCAGCACAATATGCTGCAAAGCCATAACGATCTCTGATTCTAGCGGAATTTGATAATGAATCGCTGCCTCAACAATCCAATTTGTCGCTAAGACGATATGGCCAATTAACTTCCCTTGATCACTGTAGTCCGATACGACTCCTAGCTGAGCAATCATTTCCTCTGGCTTTGCAATATCGTGTAAAATAATACCTGCTCTAATGAGATCGCGGTTTAAAAAAGGCCGCTGCTTACATACAAATTCTCCTAGCTCTAGCATCCGTACAATATGATAGGCTAACCCGCCAAAATAAGCATGGTGAAAGGTTTTTGCAGCCGGATAGTGCATCAGTTTTTCCTCTACTTTTGCAACACAAAACGACACGATCGCTTTAATTTGCTCGTCTTGAATGTCTTGCATCGTTTGCTTAATCGTTTGCATAAGATCAGCAGAAGAAATAGGAGCTGCTTTAATGTAGTCTGTTAAAGACACTCCATCTGCTTCTGTAGCTTTGCGCATTTTAATAATTTTCACTTGCAATTTATCGCGATAGCTTTGCACAATTCCCTGCACCTTAACTAATGTCATAGGGAAAAAGGTTTCCTTATCCTGCTGGGATACTTCCCATTGCTTTGCAGAGATTTGACCACTGGAATCAGCTAAAACAATATCAAAATAATCTTTAGCCGGTACGGCATTCGTTTGCTTCACTTCAATTTCTTTCAGTAAGTAAAAGCCTATAAATTCATCCCGCACCTTTAATGTATGAATAAGCACCTACATTCCTCCTCGGTAATCAAAACGCGCCATTTCCACTTAGTACCATTGTATCATGATTGGTCTAGTAACTATAGGCAAACTCATTTTAATCGCTTCTTAGATTATACCTTAAACATAAATCTTCATGTCAGATAAATATATTCCGTAATATTCCTCTAGTGGATATACCTTCTGTTATATCATTCTTTTTGCTATACTTTTGCTAAATATCATATAGAAATTGATAAGAGTATTGTTATATTTTTTGCTTGATTCACGTTCAACAACTTTTGGGGAGGTAATAACGATACGATTCGCTATATTAAAAAGCCTAATCTTTATTTTGCTTCTAGGAGTAACTGCCTGCAGCGTTAGTACACCATCAAATGAATCACTCTCTTATTCAAACTTAGAAGATTTTCAATATTCCATTAAGATGATGAATAGCAAATATGGATGGGCCTTTGGCAATCATGAAATTGTTGTTACAAGTGACGGAGGCAAAAGCTGGCATGATGTAACACCATCAATTTTGCAGCAGCGAAATATATCCAACTTCAAAAAATATGTATTCGATGTAAATATAGCTTGGCTAGCCGTGCATCAAGACACGTTCATCTATCTATACAAAACGGTAGATAGAGGGGTACATTGGACAGAGTCTACAATCCCAGTTGAAGAAGGTCTAAATGATTTTTCTCTATTCTTTATCTCACCGACTGACGGATGGTTAGCGCAAACACGCTTTGCAGGTTTAGGATTTTCAAAAATGGTCCTTTATCATACAACTAATGGAGGAGAAACTTGGAAGGAGATTACCTTAGATCAATCCCTATCTGATAATGGAAATAAAACATTTGGCACGTTTATCAATGCTGAAAAAGGCTGGTTGAGCGTGCAAGATATTACGAACAAACCGTATGTATTTGTCACTCAAAATAGCGGCGAAAGCTGGGAGCAGCTATTCCTCCCCTTGGAGAGCGACAAGGAAATCCTTTCATTCGGTACCACCCTGCCTATATTTTACGGGATGAATGGTCAGTTTATTTTATATACAAACTTACTTGAATCTGGTGTCGATGTTTACCTCTCTGTAACTGAGGATGGGGGCATATCTTGGAAGCCATCTTTTGTTACTTATGTTGAAAAAGACTCCTTTATTGAACCGATTTACAGCAGTATTGATGCACACAACGGATGGTTATCCGTAGATGGTAAGACCATTTTACAAACGACTGACGGTTCAAATTGGGATACTATCTTTAATATAGCTTCCCTAGGTCAAAATTATGTAAAAATTATTGGATTCCAATTTATTGCGCCTAAAATGGGCTGGTTGATCGCCAGTGACGGCAATATACATGATCTCTTTGTAACAAATGATGGCGGCTCTACTTGGAAAAACTTAAAACCGCAAAAAATAAATAATCAATAGCAGCAATAAGAAACCGGACTAAAAAATAACTTATGTAAACAGATTACCAATAAAAAATTGCCCCGAACGAATTTCTTCATTCGGGGCAATTTAGCTTTTAAGTTAATTTATCTTAAAGCTTAACTACGTTCTCAGCTTGAGGACCGCGATTACCTTGAACAACGTTGAATTCAACGCGTTGGCCTTCTTCTAAAGATTTGTAGCCATCACCAACGATTGCACTAAAGTGTACGAATACGTCATTGCCGCCTTCAACCTCAATAAAACCGAAGCCTTTTTCACTGTTGAACCATTTAACTGTACCTGTTTCCATTACGAAAACCACCTTTAATAAAAAAATATATATCCTTAGAGAAATAAAAAAATTTGCACCCATAAGTGGGGTATGAATAAAATAACCCACAGACAAGTGCAAATTACTTAGTTCGCTATATCAATATAGTCAGTATAGCATACCCTCAAATAAAACACAAATCATAAATCACAAAATACCTTGATTATAATTTTTTATTGGTCAAAAGCAGTTGCATACATTAATATAATGTATTAACTTATATTGTAAAAGAAATAATAATTTAGGAGATATGTTTATGAAATTCAGAATGTTAATTTTAATGACCTGTTTAATCGTCCAATCTTTTTTAGCAGGATGTACGAAGGAAGCTAGTGTCCAATCTCCTCAGACAACTACTCTACAAGTAAATGAACCTCAAGTAACAGCGACTAATCAACCAGACAGCAATAACGTACCGAGCTATAATGATTTCACAAAATTAATGGAAAACTTTGAACAACACATTGAGATTGAAGATTTCAACTTAATTCAGCCAATTAAAACAATTTTTTTAATTGAAAAAGAATATACATTTGACAAAAAAGATACGTTAACAGTTAGCGGTGAAATTAACGATTTAAATCCTACTCAGCAGCTCTTTATTTTTGAAAATAACGATCAAACGGTACAGCTTTATGTTCGCTTCTCTTATACAGAAGTAGATATGGGAAAAAATCTTGTGTCCTGGGAATCTACCACTGGATTTGACGGAGCAGATCCCGAATTATTGGAAAGTACCGATATGGCAACCTATACGTATCGAAATTTAATTTTTACCGTTACCCAAAATGCCAAGACATCTGCAAGTGTTGATATAACAAAACAAGCAGTAAAATCTGTACTAAAACTATTAGAGGATTATTATGATAAATAAGTACTTATTTAAGAAATAAATATAAATGCCAAATTAACGATTATGAGTAATTATACTTATCTTATGATAGAAATAAAAACCTCCTAAATTTAAGAATATAATATATATGATGTTAAATTAACTACCAAGTCGCAGCTAACTCAAACGGCAGATTACAATATAATTATAGTTCTAAGTAAATGAGTAAGTACTCCACCTCTATTGTTAGATTAAAGCTTCTAGCAATAGAGGTGTTTTTATTTTATAAATGTTGGTTATCTTATATTATTTGTCCAAATATTGACCGCATATCCAATCTAACGTTAATATACTTGTAAATAATTAAATAATTAAATAATGATACGAAAGAAGGCTGGGCAAGCGATGAGAAGCATTATTTTCGATGTTGATGGAACGTTATGGGATACGACAGAAATCGTGGCGCATTCATGGAATAGAGCGATTACTGAGCTAGGCACAACATCCGCTGTCATTACTGCCGACTTGCTAAAACGAGAATTTGGCAAGCCGATGGATGTTATCGCTAACCGTTTGTTTGCAGATGCTAATGAGCAAGAACGACTGCAATTACTAGAAAAATGTTGTCAGTATGAACACGATGATTTAATGGCAAGCAAAATAGATTGCTTGTACCCTAATGTCGTCGAAACGATTAAGCAGCTTAGTCAAAAAACGACCGTTTGTATTGTGAGCAACTGTCAGTCTGGTTACATTGAACTGTTTATGGAGAAGACAGGAATTACACATTACATCACCGATTTTGAATGTTTCGGTGATACAGGTTTGAGTAAAGGAGAAAATATTAAGCTAGTCATCGAACGAAATAAGCTATCCGATCCGATTTATGTTGGTGATACGCAAGGCGATTATGAGGCAACCCTCGTTGCTAATATTCCATTTGTCTATGCCAGCTACGGCTTCGGTAAGCCAGAGAGCTATACTTATGCCATTAGTAATATTGCTGAGCTATTAGAAAAGGAGATGCTAAAATGAATATCGATTTGCAGCGTTTTGTTGGTCATTGTTCCTGTGGTAAAGAACATAATCTTACGGTTAAAGGTATTTACCTAGAGTCAAACGCAAGTCAATATCTTAATGAACTGCTAGCCCCTTATCAGTTTCCTGTATTCATTTGTGACACCAATACTAAAAAAGCTGCTTACGATAAACTACAGCATTTATTTGCTAAACATAACGTGATTGAGATTACTGGTGATGATATTCATGCAGATAATCACTATGTGCAAGTCATACATGAGCAATTACCAGTAGAAACTGACCTGCTTATTGCCGTAGGGGCAGGCACCATTCATGATCTGACAAGATATGTCGCTAATGAGAAACAGCTTCCATTTATCTCAGTTCCTACTGCAGCAAGCGTTGATGGATTTGTTTCTACTGTAAGTGCAATGACATGGAATGGAATGAAAACAACGATGCCTGGCACTTCTCCAACCTATGTCGTCGCAGATACAGACATTTTTGCTCATGCACCATACCGTCTAACCGCTTCCGGTATCTCAGATTTAATGGCAAAATATACAGCGCTAGTCGATTGGAAAATCTCTCATCTAGTTACGAATGAATACTTTTGTCCAGTTATTTATAATCTTGAAATAGAAGCATTACAAGAGGTTGATGCTGTGCTGCATGAATTAAAGCAAGGTAAGCCTGAAAGTTCAGAAAA
Organism: Paenibacillus sp. plas6; assembly: GCF_057221655.1. Classification (NCBI taxonomy): domain Bacteria; kingdom Bacillati; phylum Bacillota; class Bacilli; order Caryophanales; family Paenibacillaceae; genus Paenibacillus; species Paenibacillus sp. plas6. The sequence continues at coordinate 1,626,218 of NZ_CM170151.1, forward strand.
GCTAATGTATGCCCTGCTTCTTTCTGGACTTGCCATGCAAATGATCGGAAATTCAAGACCAGCCTCTGGAGCAGAGCATCATATCTCTCATTTATGGGAAATGAGCATTATTAATGAACCAGTCGATGCCTTGCATGGAGAAAAAGTATCTGTCGGGCTCATTCTTGTATTAGAAAAATATGAAAAAATTCTTCATGCCATTGAGCAGAAAAGCTATACAATAACAAATCATGTTGAGCTGGAAATGGGGCTTTTGCAGGAGAATATTAAAGATAAGCAACTGTATGAGGATATTATTAAGGAAAATGGTGAAAGCCTGCTAAAAGAGATTGATTTATCTATTTTAGAGCAACGACTGCCATCTATCGCAGAAGAGCTAAGAAAACTTCCTTCCAGCAGTGAAATGAAAAATAAGCTAGATGCTGCAGGTTGCATTACTTCTATGGAGCAAATCCATTTGCCTAAAGACTTAAAACAATTAACACTTGCTTTAAGTCCATATGTGCGCAGAAGATTAACATTAATGCGAATTTCTAAACTATTAAAATGTGAATAGTGCCTCATTAAATTAGATAGCCAATAGTTAGTCAAAAATAAAGCTGCATCATTCACTTATTCTTATGATGCAGCTTTTTATTCTACATTGCTTCCTTATCTAGAGGCTACTACGATAATAAATCAAGACGTAAAGGTGTAAAGGTGTCGAGCAGTTTGCTTGGCTTTAATGCACGACAGCCATGCTCTACTCCACTTGGAATATAGATAGTTTCCCCTTGCTTTATTACCTTTGTTTCGTTGCCCACTGTAAATTCTAACTCACCTTCTAAGCAATAGGAAAATTGCTCATGTGGATGAGCGTGCAAATAACCGACTGCATCCTGCTCAAAATGCACCTCCATCATCATAATCGACTGTCCGGGTTCAAATATTTTACGTCTTACACCAGGCTCGGCATTTTCCCATTCATTCATTTTCCCCATAATAACACCTCTCCCATTTATCAATTAACCAAATTGAGTAAGGTTATCATTCTTTTCATAATTTCAGTAAAACACCATCCTAAGCAGAATAGTATAAGCAGCAAAGTATGTATTATAGTAACAATTATTTCACAGTTGATGCGAATGAATAATGATTGCGACCGCTTCGTTTGACATGATATAACGCCTTATCCGCATTGTTAAGCAGCGTATCACTATCGTATCCATGTTCTGGATAGAAGCTTATGCCAATGCTAATTTGAAGCGGTTGACTTTCCTCACCTATCGTTAATGGATTGTCAGCTAATTGCTCCTTTAGCTGATTGATTTTTGCTATAACCTGTTCCTCAGAGGCAGATCGGAAAAAGATAATAAACTCATCCCCACCCAAACGAGCCGCAAAATTGTCCTCTGTAAGAATGGCTCGAATAGATTCAGAAAGACTGATTAAAGCCTTATCGCCAACTAAATGTCCGTATTTGTCATTAATATCCTTAAATCTATCAAGATCAAATAGCATAACCGCTAAGCGCTGTCCAGTATCTCTAGCTTCGCTCAATGCCCTGTTCAGCTTTTCAAAAAATTGCTTACGGTTAGGTAACTTCGTAAGCATATCATGATAAGCCATAAATACGAGTTCGCGCTGGTTAGCCATTTGTGCTGTCACATCACGAATAATTAAAATCAAATGCGGTTTATATTCAACAGAAACATAATCACCATCAATTAGCAGCTCGAACTGATTTTCCCCGCTACGTATCGACTTTGCGACATCATGAATTTCCATATTGTTTTGAATGCGATGTAAAAGCTCACCTTGCAACCAATCCGTAATTAGATTATGTTTAATATTCATCATTTCGAACAATTTTCTTGCTGCTGGATTAGCCTCTCGTACATTGCCTTCAAGATCTGCAAGAATAATAGCAGCAGGACTCATATTAAACAACTTTTCAAAGTGAATTTCCTGATGATTTAAAAACTCATATTTTTTCATCGTATGACGTAAAAATATACACCATAATAACGTTCCATAGATATAGGGGTAAGGTGGCAAATAGCCTTTGAAATCGATGATGCCAATCGTGAGGTTAAAAAACATAGTGACAATAATACCATAGATTAATTGTTTGTAAATGGAGCGAAGTTCTTTTTGAGCCGTCTTAACGATTGCTCGCCACAAGATAAATATAAAGATTAAATTAAATACATTGCTTCCGATCATTGCAATATAATATTCAGCATTATAGACCGGTATTTTCCATATACCAGCTTGATAAAAGCTGCTACCTGATACCATTTGATCATTGATGAAGGGATTTACCAGCACTAACAAGGTAGGCAGATAGAAAAGATAAGGATAGACGTATTTCGGAAATTTGTGCTCAGTATTCGTTAGCTTAATAAAAAAATGCAATCCGAACCCAACAATTGTAATTCCTGAGACACTGAACCAAACAGCCGTTATCATTGGACTATATTCTATCGGAAGATATTGCCTAACAAATTCTTCAAGGAATAACGACAAGCAACAGGCAATAATGCCGCTTACTAACAAATGATCTGTTCTCTTGCGACTGCGCAACAACATATCCAACAGCATGTAAACAAAATATACTATGGGAACAAAATGGGTTAACAGTGGGGCAACGGCAGCAGCCAGACTCATCATCTTCACCGTTCTTTCACAGGATATTGCTTACAATTAGCTCTATTTTACAACATTTTAGATAACTAAAACATAAAATGTTAATTTTAAATGATAAATATATAGTTAAACTTTTTTTTGAAGTTTGGAGTAAACTAGCAACTGCAACTCATGTTTAATATAAGCGTTAACTCATTACCCTTCATCTACTGAACCTAGCATTCCCTTGTAAAATAACATTTAACAACAAAAACATTAGAATTATGTTATATAAAAAAATTGCGGTTAAGACTAACGAAATAGTCGTAACCGCAAATCGATTTAACCTTAATTACTCTACATTCATATAACGCTCATAGGCATTTTCATAGATTTCAATAAGTCGTGGCAGCCCCATATCGTTAAGCTGTTTAATATATGCTTCCCAGCCGCTGTCAATATCGCCGCTTGTTACCCATTGTGCACGAGTGCTGGAAATATAACTGTTAATATCAGTAGTTAAGGTTGGCAATTCTTGATACTCTTCCGTTGTATGCATCACATCTGGGTATGGAATGGTAACATCTTTTTCTCCTAACTTATCTAGCTCTTGTTTAAGGCCGTCTCCTGTAGCTGGATCGAGCTTAATTTTTTCTTCAAAGCTTGGACTTACATATTTTGGACCAAAATCACGCAAGGAGTTATCCCAATACCAAGCATCTGCACTTGTTCCCTCAGGAGGCGCCATTAATGAATATGTTCCGTCATCGTTCTTTTCAATGGAAGTGCCGATTGCTCCCCAGAAGTTTTGAATACTCGCCTCAGACGTATAGAACTCATCTAACCAACGGGCTGTAATTTCAGGATATTTATTAAAAGTAGTAATCAACACTTCATTACGACGGAAGCTTAAACCTTCAGGTTCCCCAGTTGTATACCCTTTTCCATCTGGTCCTTTAATGGCAGGAATCGATATATATTGATTACTCCATTGACCAAACACTGCATCAGGTGTCCATTGATAAGTAAAACCAATTAACGGCACGTCAGGATTTTGACGCTTTGCACTAAGCATAGTATCATCTTGTGTAAATGATTCAGAATCAATGATTCCTTCTGCATACAACTTGTGCATCCACTTGATGGCTTCTTTATATTCATCAGAAATTGGATAATATACAAGTTTGCCGTCCTTAATCATCATATTGTTGCCTCGTAAATCTGTAATTCCAAATATTGCTAACATATTAAGATCAATATCGCCAGAGCTACTTATTGGAAGCTCATCATTTTTTCCGTTGCGGTTAGGATCTTGTTCCTTAAATGCCTTCAATACCGTATACAACTCATCGATTGTCGTCGGTACATCAAGATTTAAATTATCAAGCCATGTTTTATTAATAACTGGCTGATTGGCTGACTTCGGACGTGCAGGTAATCGCGCTGGAAGTGAATAAATTTTACCGTCTGGAAATGTGCTAATCTTTTTCAACATTGGCGTTTCTTCCATAGCTGCCTTTAAGTTCGGCATATATTCATCAATATAGTCATCAAGCGGTCTAAAATAGCTAATATTATTAATAATGTCTGAGCTATCAAATGTGATGTTGCCAATAATGACATCTGGCAGTTTGCCGCTTGCGAGCATAACAGATTTTTGCTCACCCCAATCGTTTGAAGACATCACTTGCCAGTTGATTTTAACGTTTGTTCTTTTCTCAAGCTCTTGCAGCCATGTATTTTTTGTAAAACTCTCCCCCATACTCCCCCAACGTACTGTAAGCACATCAAGGGTAATCGGTTCATTTACTATCGGTAATTCTTCCTTATTAAACTGGATTTCATCACTAGGATTAACGTTATCTTGCTTCTCGTTATTTCCACTGCAACCTGCTAATAATGAACCTGTCATTGCAATTAACGTAAGTGACAGCAATATTTTTTTCATTTATCAATTCCCCCTTAATAGCTATTAAATTTTATTGCTTTGTGTAGCAAATCAATTGCTTATGATTTCACCGCGCCAATCATCACCCCCTGATTAAAGTGCTTTTGTACAAAGGGATAGATACACATAATTGGAACAGTAGCAACGATAATGACTGAATATCTAAGCATGTTTGCTAAACGAAGTGCAATCTGTGCAGCTTCACCCGTTCCCATATCGGACTGCATTTGATTAGTAATCAATATATTGCGTAACACTAACTGCAATGGATAAAGGTCTTGGTTTTTAATGTAGATTAAAGCATTAAAGTAAGAATTCCAATGTCCGACCGCAATCCATAGCGCAAGTACTGAAATAATTGCCTTGGACAACGGCAGCACAATTTGAAAAAAATAACGCAGATTTCCGCAACCGTCCATTTGCGCTGCTTCCCACAAATCTCCAGGAATACTATTCGTAAAAAATGTGCGAGCTACAATAATATCAAATACGCCTACGGCAAATGGCAACACCATTACTAAAAACGTATCATACAAACCAAAATCTCGAATCGTTAAAAAGGTAGGAATAAGACCGCCATTAAAAAACATCGTAAAAATAAAGAATAGTGTAATGAGTTTTCTGCCAAAAAGATCTTTTCGTGACAGGGCATAGGCTGCTGATAGATTTACGAACAAGCCAATTGCTGTGCCAACAATTGTGTAAGCAATCGTATTTCGATAGCCTATCCAAATTTTGGGCTGATTGAACAGTTCTTTGTATCCATCCAAAGTAAATCCTTTGGGCCAAAACCAAACTTGCCCATTACCGACTGCATAAGGATCGCTGAACGAGGCAATTACGATAAAATACAGCGGATACAATGTAATTAATAGCACGATAGCACTCCAGCCGTATAAAAATAGCTCTCCTAACGTTATTTTTTTTCTTCTGACCTGTTGCATTATTACTGCATGTGCCATCTTCTCTCTACCTCTCCTTTACCAAATGCTGTTTTCGCTGTACTTTTTAGATATCTGATTAAAGGTAACGAGTAAAATTAAATTAACAACCGTATTAAATAGATTAATAGCGGATGAAAAGCTATATTGGGCACTTAACAAGCCTATCTTATAAACATAGGTTGAAATCACTTCGCTTCCTGAAATATTTAGATTATTTTGCATAAGGTATACTTTTTCAAAGCCAACTCCTAATAATCCGCCAATTCGTAAAATTAGCAATGTTACAGCAGTTGGAATAAGCATCGGAATATCAATCATTTTTATCATCTGCCATCTGCTTGCTCCATCTACTTTCGCTGCCTCATAGAGATTCGGATTAATCGTAGATAATGCAGCCAAATAAATAATGCTATCCCAGCCGGTATGTTGCCAAACATCAGACCACACATATAGGCTGCTAAATAAGCGGGCTGAGCCCATTAAGTTTGGAGCCTCAGCTCCAAACAATCGATAAATATTTCCGATTAATCCGCTGCTTGGCGATAACAAAATCATCATTAATCCAACCAAAACAACGACAGATATAAAATGCGGCATATATGTTACTGTTTGAAAAAATTTTCTGTATCTGTTTTGCCGCAGCTGATTAACCAATAATGCGAATATTATCGGTATCGGAAAAGTTGCGAAACTGTAAAGACTGATTAAAATCGTATTTTTCAGCGTAACTTCAAACTGATAAGAATTAAAAAACTTTTCAAAATACTTAAATCCCGCCCAAGGGCTTCCAGTAATCCCAAGCGAAGGATTGTAGTCCTTAAAAGCAATCAGTATGCCATACATCGGCTTATACGTAAATAGCAATAACAACACGACAGCGGGAGTCAATAATAGATACAATCCCCAGTTCCGTTTAATCTGTGTTAACGAGGCCTTTAGTTTTACTGCATATTGACTCAAATACCTTCCTCCTTCCTAAACGCGCGCCTATATGGAATTTGTAACTTTATTATAGGTTAGGAAGAATGAACATACTGGACCACTTCAGCCTACAATTCGGACTTAAGAGAAGCATTTTTCGTAACTAAAATACTGAAATTAGGTCACGATTCGGACATTTAATGTCACAGAACGGACTTCTTTTGAATTGGTGTCATTTCACCGTACTTTTTCAAGTAAAACCATTTATAATAGTGGATATATTTATTGCACATTGATTAAATATGTATTGAGGGGATTACTTTGAAGAATATAAAGGAAGGGAAAGTACTCTCAATTAAGCATTATGTAAAGCGTCTTCTTTTAATATCGTTGGTTGTATTAGTTTTGGATTTGATCATTAGCTTTATGTCGATCGTACTTGTTCAACAACAATCTGCACAATATTTGCGGAATACAGCAGATTTGTACATTGATCGCATTAACAATAACTTTTCATATTTAACTCAATTTATGGGCTGGACTCTTGCGAATGATGAAGATCTTAAAACGATGAACAAATTAACTCCGAACAATGCTGAGTTTATCAAGTCTAATCGCAACCTATATAAACGCTATGCCGAATTAAAACGCAGCCTAGGTGCAGATTATAACTTTTTTATATATTTAAAAGATAGCGGTTTCTTTTCTAATTTTGCTCCGATGAGCCTTAGTTTTCCTGAAGTTGAAGCGCTTCGTAATTATATTGCTGAAATGGTAACACAGAGCTCCTTTTATGACCACTATACACTTAATTGGTCCACAATTAAGCTAAGCAATACCTCTTACATTATTAACATTGTTCCTTATTATGATAGCTTTATGATAGCGTTAATTTCAGCAGATAACTTAATTGCCCCGCTGAAAGAATTGAACTTGGGCAAAGAAGGCTACATTATGCTTATTAGTAATGACAATGAAAGTATAACCAATCCTATCCCTGAACAGCCTAAATTGCTTAAGTTGATGCAACTTGGTACATTTGTTAATCGTGAATTTTCTAACGCAACTTTTCATGTCCAACTAGTTATTCAATTTGCAGCATTTGAAAAAATTATGATTGCCCAACTGTTGGTTGTTTTCTTAGCTATTTTAATCGCATGTTTTCTAAGCTTTATCATGCTTGATTTTATGAAAAAGGTACTTTTACCGATTAAAAACTTTTCGAAAAACTTAAGTGTATTAGCGAGCACTGGTGAACCGCTGACAATGGAAAACAGCAAAATCATTGAACTAGAGCGTGCCAATACACAATTTCAACATTTGATTAAGCAGCTTCGTGAAATCAAAATTGAAATGTATGAGCGTGAACTCGAAAGACAAGAGATGCAAATTCGGCATATGAAGTTACAAATTCAGCCTCATTTCTTTCTGAACTGCTTAACGACTATTTACAGTATGTCGCAAATGCATATGTATGAAGAAATTCAAAAAATGACGTTGGCAATATCTAATTATTTTCGTTATATCTTTCAAAGCGATACGAACTTTGTAAAATTAAAGGATGAGCTGGAGCATACTCGCATTTATATGGATATTCAAAAGCAACGTTATCATCATGCGTTCAATTATTATATCAAGCTAGATCCAAAAGCTGAAAATACACCTGTTCCACCGCTTGTGTTGCAAACCTTTATCGAAAATACAATGAAATACGCAGTGTCGCATAATCAAAAAATTGATATTCATATCAAAGTTAAGCAAATGATCGTTGATGAGCAGCTTATGACCTACATTCAAATTACAGATACAGGACCAGGATTCCCGAATGACGTGTTGTCCAAGCTGCAAAATAAAGAACCGCTTGATCAAACTGATGGGAAGCATATAGGCATTACGAACACTATCCAACGTCTTGAATATTTATATGGAAGCAAGCGAACATCCTCTTCTCGAATTTGGACGATAGCGGAGCCCGTGTTGAATTATTGCTTCCAGCTAGACAGGAGGAAAATCCATGAACATCTTATTAGTTGATGATGACTATTTTGTTTTAAAAGCATTACGGACAAGAATGGATTGGGATTCACTACAAATTGAGAGTGTGTTTACATCTGAAAATATAACTCAAGCTCGAGAAATTATTATGAACCATCCGATTCATATTTTAGTATCAGATATTGATATGCCACAGGGCAGTGGACTGGAGTTGTTAGCGTGGATACGTGATCAAGGGCTTGATATTCAAAGCATTATCTTAACAAATTACGCTGATTTTAATTACGCACAAAAAGCGATTGAACTGCAAAGCTTTGAATATTTTCTTAAACCGATCGAATTCGATAAGCTAATGCTTATTATTAAAAAAGCGATTGCTAAAGTAAAACAAAATGAACTAACTAAACTAGCAAAACAAGAGGGTGATCTATGGAAAAGAAATCAACTTAAGGTCATTCAACATTTTTGGCGCAAGCTAATCTTGCAAAGTCAAAGCTTCCCGATGAAGCAAAATGATCTTATGCATGCTATCGAGGAGCATCAACTTCCTTATCAACTTGATGAACACTTCCATGCATTATTAATTAACCTCTACCCATATCATAATAGTATAGGAATTACGGACAAAGGCATATTCGATTTTGCCTTTGAAAACGTGTTTCAAGAAATCTTTCAAAGTGAATTATTCTCTCTAGAAATCGTGATGGAATATAAGGATTACAGTTGGATTTCTATTTTACGCTTTCCAAATCCACCGCAGCAATCGTATATTGAACAGCTATGTCACTCTCTTATTGCCAAGTCAATTCCATACCTTAAGGCAGAGGCTAACTGTATAATGGGAGTTCCTGTCACATTAGAAAAGTTGCCTCCAGCAATAAAGCAATTAATTCAAAAAAATGAGCAGTTTGCGCAAACACGTAATCAAATTTTCTTTCTTGATCAATATCAAAAAGATGTGAAAATCGAATATTCTCCTCCGAATCTTACTGAGTTGGAGGGATTATTATATCAAAATAAACCAGAGAAATTTATTCAAGAAATCCAAAATTATTTGCACAGTTATGTCAGCAGAGGCAAGTATTTAGATAAGCAAATTTTAAGCTTGCTGCGGCTAGATATTACACAGCTAATCTATTCTTTTTTGAAGTCGAAAGAAATATTAACGCACAGGCTCTATTCAGGAAAAACATATGAGCATCTTTTCTCGCTATCGTTGCAATCGATTGAAAATATGGAGGATTACATTACATATCTCGTTCGCACTGCTATGGAGTATCGTGAATTCACTAAGCAATCCACTTCTGTCGTTGAGCAAATTAAGCAATATATCCATGAGCATATCGGTGATGAATTGACACGAAACAGCTTAGCGGAAGTTATTTTCTTGAATCCTGATTACTTAGCGCGTTTGTTCAAAAAAGAAACCGGTGTTTCACTAGGAAACTATATTATTAAAGCTAGAATTAATGCAGCAAAGCATCTACTTGAAACGACAGATCTTTCAAGCTGCAGCATTGCCAGAAAGGTCGGTTATTCAAACTACTCCTACTTCTCCAAGCTGTTCAAGCAAGAAATTGGAGTTAGCCCGAATGAGTATAAGAAAGGTGAACTTCTTATTTAATCGTTTGTTTATCTAATGCAGTAAGTTTCTAGAGTTCATTTCCAACCTATAGAGACTCTAGAAAATCGAAATAAAAAAGTCAGTGAAGCATCTCCAGAATTCTCCTAACGTCTATCCATCTTAAACGTTAATAGAAACATTACAATCCCAAATCCAGCACATACAATCGCCATGCTATGAAAGCTTGCTGTTGTAATTTGTGCTCCATATAACATATTTAATATGCTGGTAGACAAAATTGTACCGATAAATCGTGATGTCATAAATAAACCAGAAGCTAGTCCTGTTTCTTCTTTACTTACATTATTATATAAGGCAACCTGCATACCAAGATTGTTACACGCATTGGCGATGCCTAGTAAGCACAGGATAGCTAATAGAATAATTAATGATAGATTTACATCAATAAACAGCATACACAAACTGCCGATTGTGATTAGCACTTTACCGCTAAATAAAATTGGTCTCGTCCCATATGTTTCGATTAATCTGCTAAGCAAAGGCATAAAAATAACGCTTGTACCAGCAATCGCCAGCATGACAAAGCCTGTCGTCTGAGCATCCATTCCCTTCACGGTTTGCATATAATTAGGAAAGCCAAACATAATGGAATAAAAAACGATATTCGTTAAAATAAATTGAACATAAATCAACGTCACATTCATATTTCGTTTCAAAAATGCAACATCAATGAACGGATTGCGATGACGCAGCTCATAGTAATACAAAATAATTGTTAACATTATAGCGATTATTAGCTTAACTAGGTTAAATGAGTCCGCTACTTCAAGCAAAAAGAGCAGCCACATTAAAATCGTGCCTGAAAATAAAACAACTCCTAACCAATCCATACTAAGCAACTTTTGCTGAACCTTTGGCACATGCGCATCCTTAGGAAAAATTTTAATCGCTAAGACAAACGAGGCGATAACAAATGGCAAATTGCATAAAAAGATTACTGGCCAATCGCCATAATGCAGTAAAAAGCCTCCTAATGACGGACCAAAGGCAGATGTACTGCTGGAAAAGATCGCAATCGTCCCAAGCGCTTTCGCTTGATTGACACTAATATGACCGCGTATGATGCCCATCCCCGCAGGATACAACGCTGAGCTGCCTAATGCTTGTATAATCCGAAATACAATTAACCAGCTATAATTAGGAGAAAAAGGTGCCACCACAGAAGAGAGCGTAACAAGCGCAAGCCGGAACTGACCCCCGTTTTTGAGACAGGGATCAAAACACCTTCTAAGAAGCCAGTTCTCGATACTCGATCGGGGACTGGTTTCTTAGTTTCGCTTGAATGCGAAACTTGTTATAATAATCAATGTAATCTCTGACTGTCTGCTCTACGATGGCGGTCGTAGTACAGGTTAAATGGTCAAGATAGAATGTTTCACACTTTAGGGTTGCGTGAAACGATTCGATGGGGGCATTATCAGCGGGTGTACCTTTACGGGACATACTCATGATCATGCCTCTTCGTTTAACAGCCTCCTGATATGCTGCAGACGTATAGACAGATCCTTGATCGCTGTGTAATAGGCAGCCAGGCGGAAGAGCTGGTAGTTGTTCTAACGTATCTAGCACGCAGTGTACATCTTGTCGATGACTAAGCGTGTAGGCTAGAATCTCCCCGTTATACAAATCCTGAATACTGGAAAGATACAACATTTGACCACCAAAGGGCAAGTAAGTAATGTCCGTTACAAGTTTTTGCAAAGGAGATTTCGCCTTGAAATCTCGTTTTAATATATGCTCTGCCACTTGAGCTGGTTGTCCTATACGGTGACGTTTCTTTGGCTTTACACGACATTGTAAGCCATACTGTTGCATGATCCGCTGTACCACTTTATGGTTCACACGTTTGGTGCGATTGACGAGTGCTGTGATCTTTCGATAACCTAATCTAAATTTATGAGAGATGCAATACTCACGAATGAGTGCAACAAGTTCATCGTCTTTTTTACAGATGGGACGCTTTTTCCATCGATAATAGGTTGCTCTCGATATGTTTAAGGTTTCACAAACCAGCCTAACCGATAACTCAGGATGTTCGTTGATAAATGAGATAGCTACTTCTTTGTCCACCTCCTTTCCCACGCCTTGAACTTTTTTAGCACCTCTAGTTGTTGTTGAAGAAATCTAATTTCGGCTTGTAATTTTTCTACTTCAGAAGCATATTCCGCTCCTTTTCCATACGAATATTGTTTACCAACAGGCTGTTCCAAGCGATGTAATTCACCGTTACGATACCACTTCATCCATGTCTCAACTTGTGAGTCGTTGCGTATATTCAATTCATCTAGTACCACTTTCATAGGTATTCCTTGTAATCTCATTTCAATAGCTTTCATCTTAATTTCGATTGGATAACTCACTCTAGTTCTCAAAACAAAAACACCTCCAAGTTGTATTCATATCTTACGACATGATTTACATTTCTTAAAGGTGTTTTGATTTTGTCTCACTTTATGGGGTCAGTTCCGTGTTAACCCTTTTTCTTTTGCAGCCTTTTTTATGCGATTAGCCATATAGCTGTATTCTTCATTTCCTTCATCCTCAAGATCAGGGAAAGGAGCGTCTGGATCGTATTTGAACAAATCTACATTATGGAAGAACAGTTTAATTTCAGTTAAAGCTTCCTCATAAGTAATGTAGGATAATACCTCATCGCACTTCGCTTGTGCTTCCTCTTGCGTACGTCCAATAAACGGATGTAACCCTGCAAAAATTAACAAATCATCTTCGTCACGGCCTGCTTTTACTACACGCGCCTTCAGATCGTCGTAGAAAGTATGTGCTTCTTCGTAAGTAATCGGAATCGTATATACCCCTTCTGCTTGCTCAGCAGCGAAGTTTTTCCCCGCTTCAGATTGACCTGCTTGGAATATAACTGGTTGACCTTGCTCTGAACGATTAATGTTCAATGGACCACGAACTTTGAAAAACTCCCCTTGGTGATTTAATGTGTGAAGTTTATTTTTGTCGTAGAAAACATTGTTTTCTTTATCGTAAATAAACGCGTCATCTTCCCATGTATCCCATAACCCTTTTACTACATTAAGATGTTCTTTATTACGTTGATAACGTTCAGCATGTCCGTAGTGAGCATCTCTGCTAAAGTTTAGCGATGCACCTGGTTGCGCCGTAGAAACAACATTCCAACCGGCACGGCCGCCGCTAATTTTATCTAGTGACATAAATTGACGAGCTACGTTAAATGGTTCGCTGTAAGAAGTCGATAATGTACCGACAAGACCAATATTTTTTGTCACTGCTGCTAAAGCTGAAAGCAACGTTAGCGGCTCAAACTGATTAGTAGACTTAGGAGCGCTGTACTCATCAAAATACAGGCGGTCAGAGAAGAAAACGAAGTCAAATTTTGCAGCTTCCGCTTCTTGAACTTGACGCACATGCTCTGCAAAATTAATATTTCCGTCTGATGGAACATTTGGATGACGCCATGATGTACGATAATGTCCGATACCAAAAACTCGAGCACCCAGTTTCAGTTGTCTTTTACGTTGATTTGCCATAAGTTTATCCTCCAATGTGTCAATCTAAGCTAGTTTTCGATATATGAATACTTCAGAAACTTCTCTTTGCTCTAGCAATCCTTCAGCTAAAGCGTGACGTACTCTGGATAACGTTTCTGTATAATGGAATCTTTTTTGAATTAACGCCTCTATTGGTTCAAATACTCCGAAATATGCTCGTAAGCTGTTTTCCACTCATCAGTTGTAAATTGATTAACGATACTATCCTGACGCACTTTATTTAATTGCTCCAATTGCATTAATCGTTCACTGAAATGCTGAAATGGCTGATGGTGACCAGGAAACGCCTTTTTCACTTTATATTGCTTTAAGTTATCAAGCGTTTCGATATAGCTGCGTATTGGATCAGCATCATATTCATCTGCCACATAACAAGTATCCGGCAAACTATCTGGCATCACAGTGTCCCCTACAAAAATTAGCTCCTGCTCCTTGCTATAGAAGCTAAGATGTCCAGCAGCATGTCCTGGTGTATGAATGGCTTGCAACTTTAGTTCACCAAGCTGGATAAAGTCTCCAGCTTCCAGTATGGTCGTGCTTGCATGCGGCAGCACTTGCAGCAAATTATCTGTTAATTGCTCTTTCAGTTGCTCATAAAGTTCAGTTGGAAGGCCATTTTTCTGGTAAGTTTCTAAGAAATATGACATTAACGGTCGCTGACCACCCCATAATGCCTTTACTTGCTGATCAGCTACTTTCGAAAGATAAACTGGCGCTCCTGATTGCTGCTGCATCCAGCCAGATAAGCCGTAGTGATCTGGATGATGATGCGTAACGATGATTTTCTTGATTTGCTTTAATTGAAAACCTAAACGTTGACTTACATCCTGCCAAAGCTGGACAACCTCTTCTGTATACATCCCTGGATCAATGACAGAATAACCATCTCCATCAGGAATTAAATAGCTGTTCATCCAAAATGTCGGTCCCATCGGAATCCGAACTTGAACAATCCCGTATTCATGTGCTATATATTGACTCATACTAACACCACCCAAACCATTCATTCTAATCTGTTTACTAGGTTTTAATTATTGGTTGCACATGAGGAGATTAGTTAAAAAGTTACATGCACACTAAATGCTTCATGTTGCTTGTTAACCTGTTAAGCATTGAGCTTCATATACGCCTTATGCAATCGTTCAATTCCCAGCTTTATCTTTTGTTCATCGCAATAGGTGAAGCAAAGTCGAATCGTGCTTTAAAATGTACCCTCTGTAAAGGACAATTATTAAAAGGTTAGACGACTTGTTCTAGCTGCTGTCTGTATTTTGCAGGCGGCAGCTTTTTTAAATTCCACTGACCACGATAGTAATTGTAATAGATCATATAGTCCTTAATTTCTTGTTTAACCTCGTCTAACGTTTCACAATGACTAATCCTTGTTTCATCTTTGAGATGTCCAAAGAAGGATTCTTGTGGGGCATTATCCCAACAATTCCCTCTACGTGACATCGATTGACCTAACTTCATTTTCTTTACCAACTTTTGAAATTTAGGATGCGTATAGTGCATACCTTGATCGGAATGAATAAAAGCATCTTTGGTTAAATGACGATGTTTTAACTTCAGTTTTTGGAGCGTGTTGATTGCAATATCTAAAGTGATTTTATCGGATACTTCATAGGCTAAAATTTCATTTGTTACAGCATCTTTTATGGTAGACAAATAGGCACGTTTTCCGTATTTGTACGTTAAATAGGTAATGTCCGTTAATAATACTTTTCCTGCTACCCCTTGCTTAAAATGACGTTGTAGCAGGTTTGGACATGTTCGATGTTCCTTTGTTGCTTTCGCCATTCTTCGATATGGATTAGCCTTTCGAATCGGACATATGATTGAAAATTTTTTCATAATACGACGAATTCGTTTTAAGTTAAATATAATCTGATATTGATTTTCTAACGTCATTTTAATTTGACGTGCCCCTTTGTTTCGATTGCGGAAACGATAGGCTTTTAGAATGATCGCTTTCAATTTCATATCGGCTTCCTCACGTTTTCTCCGATTGCGTACTGCCTCTTCTTTGAAATAACCATAATAACCTGAACGTGATACGCCTGTGAGTTTACAAAGATAGCTAGCAAGTCGTTTTAATTGATATTTCTCAATAATCTGATGAATGAGTTGAAATTTTTGACTGGTACTTAATAGGATTTCTTTTTCATCATCTGCCTTTCTAGTTGATCGAGCTTTTTTAATAGTTCATTCTCTGCTTGTACTAATTTCATCTTCGCCTCTAAACGTGCATATTTCTCTTCGATGCTTAACTCACGCTCTAATGGACGACCAGAACTATATTTACGTGTATCCTCTAATCCTGCTACTCCGTTATCCTTATAAGCTGCACGCCAACGACTAGAGGCCTTCCAGATACGTGTCATCCCTAACACTTCTGCATCAAACCCAGCTTCTTCAAAAATTTGAGAGGGGAGTTTCCCTTGCTCATACTCGTGAATAAATAACTGCTTAAATGCGTCCGTATACGTAATTGCTTTTTCGCTAACTCTTTTTACATAAGGATTTTGTCTTAATTGTTCCTGTTGTTTTCTTGTAAATAATTGTTTGCTCATATTCATCGGCTCCGATTGTTGTTTTGTTCATTATAATCAAAAAAAGACCCAATAAGATAACCTTTTTCAAGTGTCCATCTTATTGGGTACATTTTACTTCTCCCCTCACCTTTCGCATAAAAAGCACTTCCATTTAAGATACTGACCCCTTCTAGCTCAGCCAGCTTTGTTAACTCTACAACATCTGTCTCTTGCTTGAAGCGGACACACATAAAAAATCCGCCTTGCGGCACATTATATTCAATAGTATCGCCAAATTGCTCCAGTAAAGCTGCAATCATAACGTCACGTTGCTTCTTATAGAAGGCATTTACTCGATCGATATAGGCTTGAAAATCATTGTTCTTAAAATACGTCGCGACAATTTGCTGCATATAAGGATTTGTTTGCGAACCGCTCATAAACTGCTGCACGTACTTTATTAGCACTGTTGGCAAAACTGCCCAACCTAGTCGCACTCCAGGACCGACGATTTTCGAAAAAGTGCCGATATGAATAACATGCTGTGGCGCAAAGCTTTGAATTGCCGGCAGAAATTGTCCTGTGAAATTGAGTTCCATATAAGCATCGTCTTCTATAATATAAAATCCGTATTGCTTTGCTAATTCAGCCAACTGCTGTCTGCGTTCTACCGATAAGCATACCCCTGTCGGATTCTGATAGTTGGACATCATGTAAACTAGCTTAGGCAACGCTTGACCATCCCTTGTTCTGCGCTCTAGTTCTTCTCGCAACGGCTCAATGATAATCCCTTGCTGATCAATTTCAAACGAAGTAATTTTCGTAACGCCTGCTAAGCGAAACATTCTTAATGCTCCAAAAAAGCTAGGATTTTCAACCCATACTTCATCGCCAACGTTACAAAGAATTCTTGCTACGACTTCAATAGCTTGTGCAGCACCAACCGTTATTTTAATTTGTTCGACCTTCGCTTGAACGTTGATTTTTTCTAATCTATGACTAACCCATGCTGGCAGTTCCGAAATTGCTGTCCCGCCATAATAATGCAATGCATGCTTTCCTTGCTCTAAAGTTGCCTTGGCAGCCGCCTTAGCAAGCTCCTCAATAGGAAACAGCTCACTATAGGGAAAACCAAAGGAAAGATGTGCATGGTCAGGATTATTATTTTTCGTTCCGCCCAGCGTTTGAGTTGCTTGTAAAAATTGATTATAGGAGTAGGTATCTAATGTCATCGTAGTCACCTATATCGCTGGTCCCCATTTCGCATTCCATTCATGAACCGCAAATTCACGAACACCATGAATTGCAAATGGCGAACGAGCACATAGTTGTTCTACTTCGGCTTGAGATTCTCCCTTAAACAGAATTAGACCAAGTGAACCATCAGCAAACTTTCCGTTTGCAATAACTGTTCCTTGTTCTCGTAAATCATCAAGATATTTCATATGATCTGCAAAATATAATTCTTTTTTCGAATTATCTAATTCTGTTACAAAGACCGCAAAATAAGCCATAATCCTAACCCCCATCTTTAATGTCTAATAACCACTCTGTATATTCCTATAGAATTACTTGGTTTTAGTTGCTCACTAATACTATTACAATTCATAACTTATTGCAATATATAAATAAAAATTTAATTAATTATTTTATTTTCTTATATTAATTTTTTGAAAAATTTAATGATTTTTATATTAAAAATAAATTATAACCACTAGAACAATAAAAAACTGGCACCTTTTAGATACCAGTTTTCACCTTTTATCTAACTTTCTCACTATCATTATAACCATAGGTATATATCATATTTCGGTTTATTTTCTCGTACATCCATTGTTTTAAAGCTTCAAAATCTTCTTCCCGCTTCTCTGCCTCATGCTTCATGCTGCGATATTTGAAACAGCTTTGCTTCAGATTGCGAATATCCTCGGCAAAGCTACTGAGCCACGCCCCTATGCGTACGGTATCTTCTTGAATTTTTCTTATATCCCACCGCTGTTGTTCTGACGAGCGGAGCGGAGTAAGGTAAAAGCTTCTATGATTTTTTTGCTTTACCTTCCATTTATAATGAAGATCGTTTATCGGAAAATGATAGGTTAGCAAATATTCAAACCATATCGCGTTCCATGCCCCCGTAAACTCAATATATGGTCTTCCCTTACCATGTCCATCCCTGCTGTAAGCTGTTAGGATGCCTGCCCGTCCTAAGCTTTTCACTAAATAGGCAACACCAGGAGTATGATCCAAAGCACTGCTTTTTCTGCTAAATTTCCGTCTCGTAAAACTTTTCCAATTCCAATCATATGCTAGCGGCTCGGGAATAAGTCGCTCTTGTTTATGAAATTGGATCAGTTCAATTGCCCTCTCAAGATCTCGTATGTTCAAGATTGTAAGTGAGCCTTCATTCTCTCGATAATCAATTTGAGCCTGCTGCAATACAAGCTTCAAGTGCTCCCATTCGTATGATGCTGCACCTGGAACAGAAATAATCCGATCGTGCAGAATCCGAACTGAAAATCCTCGAATAACTAATGCTTTACCAATACTTTTAACAGCCTGTAAAAACATCACCATATTAATGTCCCTCCTAAGGTTTAAATGTTGAGAATGTACCTTACAACATATTTGATCCCAAATAGCGACGAATTCCTGCCGTAATCAAATTCGTAGTATCAATAACAGATGGCCAGTAAAGCTCTTCAGCTTCTGTATGTTCAAATTGATACCCGCACGATAAATTAACGCTTGGTATGCCGTATTCCGCATACGTTAAAGCATCACTTATCCCACCTTGACAAGTTTTCCAATCAGATTGGCCGATGAGCTTCGCAGTCTCCTCCCAAAATGCTCCAAGCTCAGGTGGACAAAATTCAGCTATTCTACAGGAGGTTACAATATCACGGCGATTTCTTCGATCAGCAACAACTGCTGTATCTATTCCATCCAGCCATTCAAAAGCAATATGCTGTGAACCAATTCTTCCGATCTCCTCCGCACAAGTAAAGGCAACTTTAATCGTTCCATGAAAATTGTTTTTTCTTACTTGCTGTAATGTTTCTAATATAATGGCAATCCCTGCTCGATCATCAGCTCCAAGAATACCAGCTGAACTGCGAATAATTTGATCTTGCCAAATAATCTTTCTATCTTCTTCAAACTCCTCCACCGTATCCATATGTGCTGAGAGCAATATAGTTGGTCCATCACCATTGCCAAATTTGCTTTGTGCTAATACATTGCCAAATCCATCCTGTTCCACCTGCATATTTAATTGTTCCAGCTTGTTAATTACATAAGCTGCTACTTTCCCTTCTAAGCTGCTTGCTCCTTGTATTTCTAGTAATTCTAATAGTGTGTTTTTTAAGCGTTCCATCTCGCCATCTCCCTTTCGATTTAAGATGGCTTTAGTTTATCAGCTCAGGGTTACACCGCTTGTAAGGTCAACACTTGACAACAAAAAAGAGTGGATGTAAACCCACTCAAAAAAACTTCGAGCACTCTACAACGTAGATTTCTCAAAGTTAACCGTATGGTTGATAATATTATATCCTCATCAATCAAAACATATATTCAGGATCGTCACTGCGATAAACTAAATAAGTATTGGGCTGATTCCACTTATAGCCACTATTTGTTATTATGGCATTCTGATCAAGCCCACATTCAGTTAAAAATATACGTAACCGATTCATATAAACACTTACTTGCCTAATATTCAATTCTTGTTCCAGCCTTGCTTGTGAAATCGGAACTGAACTTTGCAACAGTTTTTTTAATATTTCAGCGTTACGACTGCTTCTAATAAGATAACAAGCTCCTTCAACACATAAATATTTATGTCCATATTCCCTATAATCAAGGACAACTGTGTCTACTTGATCCTTCAATTCTTCGAACGCTCGTTCACTAATTTTCTCACTGCCTGAAGGAGTTATACAAAGGTATGGAAATCGTTCTTCGATTAAAATCCCTTCAAGCTCTTGATAATAAGATAAATTAGATTCATCAAATGTTAGACTGTTTCCATAAAGTAATTTTGCATCTTTTGCAACTTCAATGCTTTTATATTTACATGCCAATGCCAAACGAACAGAAGCTTTAAACCTATGAGAGTCAGTTAATTTTGCCCATTTCTCATCAAGTTCTCTGCTACTATTCCTTAATGCCTCATTAAAGTTTTTAATAGCTAGATCCCATTTTTTTAGATAATAATAAATGAAGGCTAGTCGATAGTGTGCAATTGGCACAATCATAGGTCGCTTTAATTCAATCACCTTTTTAAAGAATTTAATTGCCTCTTCATAATTCACCCGTTGCTTTTTTAAATCCCAGCCTAGCCCAAGATACAATTTGCTGAGCGATAATTCATAGCGATCGCTTTCGGGCTGCAACTCCCACATGCGCAAGTATAAATGGATTAACTTTCTCTTAGCTGCTTCATTAGAACTATCATCCACTTGCAGCAAAAGTTCATCTTCGATCGCTTCCAATTGATTTATATCCGAAATGTCACGAAAACGATTATACTTTATCATATATCTCTGTATCCCCTTTTATATCAACTCATCTTCTCTTATATGTATTGACCACTAGCACGTGCTCATTTACTAGATTTTCTCTAATAAGATATATAATCACATTATACATCTAATTGCCTATCCTGACTTAGTTCAAGCGCATCCTAGTTTCACCTTCACTTAATAGCAAATCTATCTATTCCGTCACTCATATATGTTAATGCCAAAAGCAAATGCATTAACAACGGGAATGTCAAAGGCAGCATAAAACCACCTCAAATGGTTTAAGGTGGTTTCGTCTAAAACTATTTTTCAGTATTCATTATTGGAGAGTCGCCTTTTTCCAATTAGTATATTTATATTATAATTTTCTCGATACATAATCAAAATTTTGCTATGAATAAAAAAGCCAACCAGCACATCTGGTTGGCAAAATGATATATTTCAACTTACTTTGACGATGCAACTGGCTTTAAATCACCGCCAAACGGACTGAAAAATACTCGTTCATTCGTTTCATTTTTCTCTTGGTTTATCGGTAATTTCGGGAATAATAGCTCAGCTACATTATAAGCCTCTTCTAAATGAGGATAGCCTGAGAAAATAAATGTCTCAATCCCTAAATCTGCATATTCTTGAATGCGTGCTGCAACGGTATCAGGATCACCTACTAATGCTGTGCCAGCGCCAGTACGGACTAACCCTACACCTGCCCATAGATTTGGACTGATTTCCAGCTTTGAACGATCTCCTTTATGCAATTGAGTCATAAGACGTTGACCTTCTGAATCCATACGATTAAATACTTTTAGTGCTTGCGCTATCGTTTCGTCATCAACATATTGAATAAGCTCATTTGCCGCCTTCCAAGCTTCTTCTTCTGTACGACGCACAATGACATGCAGACGAATACCAAATTTAATCGTACGACCTTGTTCCTCCGCTAAAGCGCGCATTTTTGCGATTTTTTGCGCTACTTGCGCTGGCGGCTCACCCCATGTTAAATAAACATCAATATGTTTTGCAGCTACTTCCATCGCAACGTTTGACGAGCCGCCAAAATATAGTGGCGGATAAGGCTTTTGCACCGTTTCATACGGCAGCTGACCGCCTTCAATTTTTAAGTAATTCCCATCAAAATTTACAGTCTCCTCAGTAAATAGATCACGCCAAATACTTAAAAATTCATCCGTTAGTTTATAGCGTTCATCATGATCTAGGAAGAATCCTTCTCCTGCTAGCTCAACAGGATCACCGCCCGCTACGACGTTAATCAGTAAGCGTCCATCAGAGAAGCGATCCAGCGTGGAGGACAATCTAGCCGCATAACTTGGCGACATTAAACCTGGTCGAACTGCTACTAAATACTTCAAATTTTTTGTGCTTGCAATTAAGCTGGAGGCAACAATAAAGCCTTCTTCGCATGTTTTTCCTGTAGGGATTAACACACCTTTATACCCTAGCTGATCCACAGCTTGGGCAATTTGACGAACATAATCAAATGTCGCAGGACGTGCTCCTTCATATGAATTTAAATAGCGAACATCGCCATTTGTCGGTATAAACCAAAAAATTTCCACAATCTGTTCCTCCTTATGAATACGGTGAAATTTCTGGATATTTATGATTTAACGCATATTGACCAATATCGCGTATTTTATAGTCGATTGGATCATGTAACGTATGAGTGCGAACATTGCGCCAATAACGATCAAAATTAAATTTGCCAGATGTAGCCCGCGCACCCATTAATTCAAACATACGGCTTGTAACTTCTAGAGCCGTATGTGCAATTTGAACTTTAGCCGTTGCAATAGCAATGCTGCATTCGCCGCGTTGCTCCAAGCTTAAAGAATGCCGTTCTTCCCATGTACTTTGCAATTTTTCATTGGCAATTTGTGCAAGCGCCTCTGCAGCTTGAAGCTTCACGTAAAATTCACCGTAATGATAAATATAGTAAGGATCTTCCGTTGCTGCAGTTACATTTGCAGTAAGCCACGGTCTAGTAAAGTTTTTTGTATATTCTTTAGCGGCAATAAAAGCTCCTTCAGCTGTGCCTAATAACACATGGTTTAAAATAGATTGAGCAATATGTGTGCGAATAGTAGGTTTTAAGTGGTTCGGCTCCTCTACTTGAAATGCTAAAACTTCATCTGTGAAAACTTTAACCCCATTAAATACTACACTACCGCTATCCGTTTGACGTTGACCAAAGCTGTCCCAATCATCTTGTATCGCTATTCCTTCTCTATTTGTAGGGATTACTGCAATTAGCGTTCCTTCTTCATTTTCTTTATGAGCGGATATTAACAGTAAATCGGAATCAGTCGCACCAGAACAAAAACTTTTTACTCCGTTAACTTCCCAGCCGTATTCTCTTTTTGTTGCAGTTACCTTCTGATCTAATGGATTAAAGGCATTACCCCAGAATAGATTTTCTTTAGCTGTTTTTTGCGCATATCGCTGAAATTGCTGTTCGTTTCCGTACAAATCTACAGTTGCTAAACATAAAAAATGATAGCCAAATAAATGAGCAAGTGAACTATCCACTTGCGCCAATTTTTTTGTAATCGATAAAACTTCTAGCCAGCTGCATCCATGACCGCCTAACTTTTTTGCTGTAAACAAACCGAGCAAGCCACTTTTTCGTATTAGATCTCTCTGCTCCTTAGCTGTCCCGCCTTGTTTGTCACGTTCGCTGGCTGTTTCCGCAAACCTTGCAACTAAATCGTCTACTAGCGTAGAAATTTCAGGGAGTGAAGTGATCGTCATCTTACCCGCCTTCCCTCCTCCGTTTAAATAGCCGGTACAGTTGCTAAAGCTTGCTTTAACTGTTGATCGATACGCTCTTTAATCTCTTGTTCAATAATGAAATCAGTGCCTGATCTTTGAATATATTGATCTAAAATATATACTCCTTGCAAAAGTTGTGTTGCTCCTAGTGCAATAAGCACAGGTTTTAAAGCATAGTCAATCGCTAGTAAATGATGAAGCGTTCCGCCTACTGCGATTGGAATAATCGATTTATTTTGTAAACCTTTTTGCGGTAAAAGGTCTAAATAAGTTTTTAGAATTCCTGAATATGCTGCTTTATAAACTGGAGTTAATACAACAACGACCTCTGCTTTTTCCACTAAAGCATTGGCTGCTAGTATCGCTTCGCTTTTCACATTTGCTGTAATGAGATCCTCAGATGGTAATTGATGAACATTGATCGTTGTTACATCATTTACTAACTGTTCAATATATTTTTGAACTCCTGCAACACGTGATGTACTTGAATTTGCCCCATTAATAATGACTACTTTTGACATTTACAAGCCCTCCTAAGAGTTATTTAATAATTATTTACGACCTATGAACGTTAATAACTACTGCTCAAGTTGAAGCAGTAGTTATTTTCTTTTATTCAATAAAGAAACGATTATTGCGATGTCTCCTGTTTTTCTTCTCCCCACATTTCTAATGGCAAGTCGAGGATAACTTTAGCCACTAGATCGCGACCGATATGATTTGAAGGAGCCATTGGGATACCTGCTCGTGCATCACGATATAATCTTTCAAATATCCCTTCAGCATAGCCATAACCGCCTGCAACCTCCATTGCAACGCGTGCTGCAAAATCTGCTAATTCAGTAGTTTGCACCTTAAATTCAATAATCTCTCTTGTTAGCAATCCCAATGATTCACCTTTTGCTAACAACTCATCATGTTTTCTCGCTAGATCGATTTGCCAAGCTTTTAAGGCAGTCACTTGAATTTGCACCTCTGCCAAGCGTGCCCGAAGTACTTGGAAGTCAGCTAACCGTTTATTAAATCCTTTATTTACTGTATTTTTCACATGGTTAATTGCCGCCTGCAACGCACCTTGAGCAACGCCTAGCCATGCTGAACCAAGACCTAATAAATAAACTGGATAAATACCATCGGAAATAATTTCAGTACCTAGTCCTTCTTTACCTAGCAAATCTCGCTTTGGAACTCTTACATTTTCATAGCGAATTGGACCGCTATGATTACCGCGAACACCTAGTGCTTTCCAAGGTTTCGCTGTAATCCCTTCACTTTTGCCATCGACTATGAAAAAGCTAAGATTTGTGACATCCTCAGAGTCCGGTGTTCTTGTTTGCAATAGGTAAAAATCCGCTTGACCGCCGCTTGTCGTAAACGACTTTTCAGCGTTAATAATAAAGTCCTCACCTTGACGCTCAGCCTGGCTTAAGCTAAACCAAACATGCCCACGCGTTGCCTTTTCACTAATTGAATAAGTGCCAATTAGCCCATCGCGAATTGGTTTTAGCCAACGCTCTTTTTGCTCATCATTGCCGTATAAATTAATTCCTTGGGCTGCACCAACATGCATTGTATATACAAGTGCCGTTGAAGCATCGACTTTTCCGATTTCTTCGGCTGCAATTGCAAAACCAACGTAGCCTAGATCTAATCCTCCCCACTTTTCACTTAGCGTTACGGAGTTCCAGCCTTCCTTAGCTAAAGCAACTAAGTTTTCGCGAGGAAATTTCCCTTCTCTATCAATCGTTTCTGCATTTGGTTGAATGATATTTTCAACAATTGGACGAATACGCTCACGAATTTCTTCAATATATTCTCTTGAATATATATTTTTAGTTTCCGTTTGAACACTCACTGGCATTACTCCTAACTATATAAATCTATTAAATAAATGCGTCGATTGATTTTAGAAATAAACTTGATCAATTGGTAATTCATTGCCGTTCACAACATAATCGCCAATTGTACGTGCTTTATACACCGTTGGGTTATGTGATGAGATCGTGCGAATGTTACGCCAATGACGATCAAGCTGTGCGCCTTTTCTTGTCGCTGAAGCACCGCCAACCTCAAACAATAACGTTGCTGCTTCTAAAGCTAACTTATCAACGACTACTTTCGCTTGAGCTGCTCGAAGTGATGCTTCGTGACTTGCTTTATAGTCAATAATGCCATCTTTAGCTGATTGCACTGCGCGATCTAATTCTTTCGCTGCTTCGAGAACAATGGTTTTTGCAGCGAAAGCTCGGCTTGAAAGCTCACCAACCACTTGCAATAATTGCGGATCTTCCGCTGGTTTTTCTGCCGCCGCAAAGCTAAAAGTGCGTTTTCTAGTTTTAATTAAGTGTGCAGCATCCTTTACTACACTTTGTAGTATGCCTGCAATAACAGCCTGTAAATATAACTGAAGATGTGCATTAAATGGCGTAGCATTATCGGCAATTTCGAAAACCTCTGACTTATTAACATACACGTTGTTTAGCTTAGTTGTACCGCTGCCTGTTAATGTCTGACCAAAGCCATCCCAGTCATCAATCACTTCAACGCCCTCACGATTCGTTGGCAGCAGTACACGAACTGTCTTGCCATTAACATCCGACGCCAAAATTTCTACCCATTCTGCATATAGCGTACCTGTGCTAAAGTATTTCGTTCCATTTAAGCGATACCCATCGCCATCAGCAGTAAGTCTCGTTTCAAATTGGAATAACCCTGCATTTGTACTATTTAACTCGGTAAAGCCATTTCCTATTAAATCGCCTTTAGCAACTAGACTTAGCCAATGTCGATTACGTGCATCCTCTTTATCTAGCAAAAGCTGCTCAACTGCATAATAGTGATAGCGTAAGCTATGAGCGACATCAGAATCTGCATCTGCTAATTGAATAAGTACATCAAACACTTCTTGATTTGATGCACCCGCTCCGCCTAATTCAACAGGCAAGCGCAAAGCACCTAAACGAGCTTTCTTAATTAATTCGAATGCATGATAAGGATGCGCTGCTGGATTTTCTTGACGTCTTTTTGCCGCATCTTCCGCAATTTGCTGCAACAGCTCATTTAATTGTTGGCTGCCAGGCTTAACAATTTCATTTAGTGTTTCATTTGCTTGTAGTACCATATCAACACCACTTTCTGTTATGTCATCTTACACATTTTGAAGCTGCAATTGTGCCTCTTTCTCTCTTACTAGAGGAATAACTTTTTCACCAAATGCTTTCAAATCTTCTTCATAATGCAAGAAGCCGGTTAACACGATGTTCACACCAATTTTCTTTAATTCGATAATGCGATCCGCTACTTGCTCTGCTGTACCGATCAAACCAGTTTTAAATCCATCGTTGTATTGGATTAAATCTTCGTAAGTAGAGTCAGCCCACATTCCTTTTCCTTCTTTCGAAGACTTGCCAGCTTGAGTTACAGACTCTTTAAATCCTAAAACTGCTTCTTCATTCGCTTGTTCTACAATATCTCGTAACACTTGCTTAGCTTCTTCCTCTGTATCACGTACAATAACAAAGCCGTTTACACCAAATTCAATCGGTCCTTTTCCATTTGCTTCACGAAGCGCCTTCACTTCATCAATTTGTGCCTTAATCGTTTCTAAAGAACCGCCATTCATAAAGTAAACATCCGACACACGACCTGCCATTTGCTTAGCTGCTGCCGAGTTACCTCCCTGGAAAATTTTTGGATGTTTAATTGGTTTTGGCTTTAATGGTGCTTGATTCACGCGATAGAAATCTCCGCGATACGTAAATTGCTCCTCTGTCCACATGCCACGCAATACTTCAATAAACTCCTCTGAACGACGATAGCGCTCATCATGCTCTAACCATGGCTCTCCATAGCCATTAAACTCTCCTTTAAACCAACCACTAACGATATTGATTGCAGCACGACCGTTACTAATGTGATCAATCGTAGCAATAATTTTAGCCATTACCGCTGGATGCCAAAGCCCTGGCAATACTGCCGTAATAATATTTAATTTTGAAGTAGATGCAGCCAGTGCTGATGCAAGCGTTGCCGCCTCTAATTGTTTTTCAGCTCCGTAGCTCGCGAAAAAGCGTGTTTGCAATAATACGTAATCAAAACCGCTGTTCTCGGCAATTTGTGCATAACGCTTATTGTCTTCAAATGACCAACCTGTTTTTTGCGGAATGTTTGATATAACTAATCCCCCACTAACGTTTGGTGCCCAGTAAGCAAATTGTAAAGACATGAAAATTCCTCCTTGAATATAAATTTAAGTATTTTTATAGGAATAGTTTGGATAAAACACAAAAAATTTTGTTACTCTATAGGTGGAACAAGCTTAAAAATAACAAAAAGAGGCTCTTTTTATCGCATCATAACTGTGCGATAAAAAGAGCCTCTAGTTTACTAGTCGGCGAGTTATTTCGTTCTGAGACTATAATAATCAATGACCCATTTAATGTCAACTATTTTTATCAGAATTATTTGTTTTATTTCCAATAAATAACTATCTTTTAGCGAATCAAGCTATACTGCTGTACGCTTAGCTATAGAATCCAATCTCCGCTCTAACTGTTCTTTTAGTTGATTCCATAATCTTCTAAAACCTCACGATAATACTATACCATAATTGATAGACTAAGGAAAATACTTAAATAAAGGTTAACACACCATAGTCTCATATTTTGATATAATAGATTCCATCTGTTAGAAAGCAATCTAAACACAAAGGAGAATACTTCATGCCTACTTCGTTTTTAGAAAAATGGAATCTTAATGGAATAATTTTAATTATTAGCGGTCTATTAATTGGTGCAGGAGTCGCTGATTGTATATTCGCAATTAATCATGTTGACTTAAATCAAATTGCTAGAGGATTAACAATCTTTAGTGCTGGTGTTACGATTTTAGTTATTATAGACTCTAACAAAACTCAAAAGAAAACAGAGCAGGCTCAACAGGAAACTTTGCAGCGTTTAGAGCAAATAGAGAAGTCACTTCTTGCAATTGAAAAGTCGCAACAACTGTCCCCTGCACAATACGATGAACTTATTAAAATTCTGCATCAATCAAATTCTACATCTGCAAAATAAATAACCCAGTCTCCTGTGACTGGGTTTTGAATTAGCATTATTTCTGCTCTATTTCACTTCTAAATTCCATTTAAATGTTTTAATACTAACAA
The DNA here is from genome assembly GCF_057221655.1 of Paenibacillus sp. plas6. NCBI lineage: Bacteria > Bacillati > Bacillota > Bacilli > Caryophanales > Paenibacillaceae > Paenibacillus > Paenibacillus sp. plas6. The sequence continues at coordinate 1,654,825 of NZ_CM170151.1, forward strand.
GAATAAATAATAACCCTGATCCATTTATAATTAATAAATGTACATATAACGGAAATGTGATCGGAATATCGTTAAAAACTGATTTCTGAATAGCCTGGGTTAAATAGGAGAACGGATTAAATTGCGATATCGTTTTTATAAAGCCTTTCACACTAGGTAACATGCCGCCAAAGCCGCTAAACATATAAATGAAGACAATAATAAATCCGCCCCATGCGCCTACTGTTTCAGCACTATTAAAAAAAGTGCTTAGCATAATACCGAAAGTAAACACCATAAACATTCCTAATAATATAACCGATAAAAATGACTATCCGTACTAAGCTAGAGAGCATTCTTAGCAAGAGCATCGCTAAAATAAATTCTTTTTTTTCAACGGGGTTAATTCAAATAATGCCATTGTGCCATTTTTTTAATTTCCATAAGCGGCTGCATAATTGTAAAACCTGCAATTTGCAACAATATAAAGGTAAACAGTCCAGGAAACATATAATCAAAAGCAGGTATACCATTGATATCTCCAACTTGTGCGCCAATTAATGCAAATAAGCCAATTGTTACTGCTAATTATACTCGCTGTTTCTTACCGCCTGACAATTGATTAATTCTCTTGCTTATTATTTGCTCTAAACCTAATTGACTCATGCTTTATTTAATAAAAAACGCACAACAAAAAAAAGCCAGACCTTTTGCGGTCTAGCTTTTCAAGATAGAGGTGAACTTACAGATAAGTCTCCTTCTGTTACTTGTTTATCCTATTTTTGCGAAATTGAAACTTGATTAACCTGTTCGTAAAGCTTAGCAATCACTGCATAATCCTTCTCTAGAAGACTTTCATCAGAAGTAACTTGCTGGAACAAATCCTGTGTTAGTTTTCCCAACCATAAAGTAGAGTTCGTCATCCCCGCCTGCTCCATTGCTAAACCAACATCTTTTTGCATCAGTTTCATCATAAAGCCGGGTTCATAGTTATTTTCTAACATTGTTTTAGGAATCCAATCTTGTAACAAGCGATTGCTGCCTGTTGAAGCTAGCACGACTTCACGCAACAGCGCTGGATCTACGCCTGATTTAACTCCAAGCGATAATATTTCAGCATTAGCCGTCATAATAATAGAAGCTAATAAATTGTTACACAATTTAATAACCTGTCCGTTACCAACTTCTCCTGTATAAAATATTTGCTCCCCCATTGCTTGCAGCACAGGATAATATTGCTCATAAATCTCCTGTTCACCGCTAGCCATAATCGTTAGCGTTCCAGCTATTGCCCGAGCAGTCCCCCCGCTTACTGGTGCATCAAGGGTATGAATTCCTTTTTCCTTTAAGCGTGCAGCAACTTGCTTAATTCCTATCGGGGATACTGTGCTCATATTTAGAAATAAGCTGCCTGTTTGCATTGCGTCTGCTATTTTGTCTTCAAACAGTCGCTGCTCAATTTGCGGTAAATTAGGCATCATACTAAATACAATATCCATCTCTGAAGCAGTTTTTGCTAAATCAGTTACTTCCACTGCTCCAAGTGCTACTAAGCGCGCGATAGGTTCTGGATTACGATTTTTCACTACAAAAATTTGATGGCCAGCTTTTATTAGATGTCCAGCCATTGGCTCTCCCATTAAGCCAGCCCCAAGCACTAATATGTTCACATCCAGCACTCCTTTAAAAAATCATCATTTTCATGTGAAGCGTGATTAAGCTAATTACTACACTTAGTTTAGTATATCGTAAATATTAGTGTAAGGCAGTCCATGAGCTTCTGCAACAGCTGAATAGGTCATTAAATCAAAGACGATGCATGCACTTCGCTCTAAAAATTCTCCAGCAAAGCTTAATTGGATTTGGAACTGCATTCATATTTTCTTTAAAGTATGAAAATGCAGGACGATTACCACGTTTTGTATTACATTCACTGCATGAAGCAAGTAGATTTTTCGGCTTATCTGAACCACCTTTACTGGAGGGGATAATATGATCAACTGTCGTAGCAGGTTGACCGCACCATAAACAAGTATAGCGATCTCGTTTCAAAGCAGCTTTTCGGTATTTACGAAATAAAAATGGATTGTAAAGCAATTGAATGGTCTGTTCATTCAACCAAACAGCACGATTCCGTTCAACTTCTCGCCAAGCACGATGAGGCAAACATGGCGTTAGTTCCTTCCCATCCAAATTCAGTACGGTGATTACTCGCTCCTCCCCATCATCAAAATGACTTTGGCTCATCTACCTCACTCCATTAATACCACATACTTTAATACCACATACTTTGTGCCTTAAACTTAGTATATAAAAAAACACCATCCTCATACGGATAGTGAAAGGATAATACGAGCAAAAAGTTGATACTATTAATATTGTGCTTCGTTAATCTTTATAAAAAATGCGATTAATCCACTTTTCTTAAGCCGATTAATCGCTTTTGTATGTACTGAAGCACTTCTTCTTGTGCAATTTTCTATAGTTCACGATATTTATCCAAGAATTTGATCTGTTCTTTATTTACACCAAATTTAAGCTATTGATAAAATATCCTTGTTCAAAGCACATCTGCAAAAAAATAAGACCAGCACGAGGCAGCTCCTGGACAGAACCACAACACCAGTCTTAACTTTAAGTATACATAAACGAGTTAAAATGTCACTCTTTTCAACTTCTCTATGGAATAATTAATAGTCTTTGAGGAATTTTATAAATTCCATGTAGCTGCTGATTATCATGGGGAGAAGGTAGTAAGCAAGTTCGTCTCTGAATTTTTAAAAACAATTCATTTATCCATGCTGAAAATGGATCTACTATTTCTTTTTCAAAGCTAAGCTCGTAATACTTTCTTATGATACCTGCACATAAATCAGCAAGTTGTATCCCCTCTTCTACCTTAGAACTAACAAAAAAAAGCAGATTCAATAATTGATGTACATTTGTTTCCTTCTTCTGAGCGAAATAAATAGTTCTTCATTTTATCAGATATTAATTTATCATTTTCTTCTTCTTGTGAATCGAAAGTAACAATACATTTTTTTGTTAATATCCGTTAATTCACTGAAGTAAAAATCTATAGTGATTGGGGAAAGTTTTTTCTTTCTACTTGTAAGGGAATAGTCACTTGCTCCATTACTATTGCAAAAACTTTCAAATATGTAGTGTTAACTAATATCTCATCTACTACTCTTTCAGTAAAAATTCTATTATTAAAGTTCTTAGTGATCGATTTAGGCTTAAGTACATTGACAGCTTTCAGTTCGACATCATCATGACCATATATATCTAATTTTATATTATACATTCTTTTATACATTCTTTGCATAATGCTTCGTACTTCTTCCTTCGGATTACATACTGCTGCAAGTACTAAAACTTGTTATGCCCCATCAATATCCGAAAATCAATTGAATCAATTAGTGTTCAAACACATCATGATAGTTGGGCATACTGTACAAGAGCGTCAACAAAAACGAAAAGAGCAAATTGATTTGCAACGTGAGATAGAAATTTCAAATAGACGGAGAAAAAATTGGATGATTGCATTAGGAGATGGTAATTTATCATCTTCAGACTATGCCCAACTCATTGAAGAAGAAGAAATGCGGATTAATGACATTATTGCTAAAGCTAATGAAGAAGATTTGTACCAACAAGTTATTCCAGATGAAGAACTCATTCAAATGTTAGTTAACCTTAAAGAGAACTGGGATTATCTAAATGAGGACACACAAAAAGAACTCATACAATCTATGTTTAGAAAAATCGTCATAAAAAGAAAAAACGGTTGGAAGGTTGAATCCATCCTAACCGTTTGACGAAGTATAATCTTCGCCTCTCACAAAAATGCAGAAAATCATTTGTTCTGATACAGATTTTCTGTATTTTGGTGGAGGCGAGGGGATTTGAACTCTCGTCTCCATTATTTTAGGTTGTTGTATCTTGTTTCATGTAGTGTCATTTCCCTTTGTACATCAAGGCTCTAGGGATTTTATCTACATAATAAGATGTCTTATTGTGTTAGGTTATTTTATGTTGTGTTAGTTGTTTCGACGACTGTTGGGCGACTAAAATTGCAATGTTTGTTGAAGCTGTTAGGGTGAAATTACCTCTATATATGTCTGGCCTTTTCCATAGTCCTAGATAAAATATAGCATCTGTTATCTCACCATTTTCACGTTTAAGAAATGATTCATCTTCTTCTACACACTAGGATACAACCATTCAATTGCAAGGAATGCTTTTGCATTGTATAAAGCACGTATTTTTCTTATTTGAGAATATTTTATCGTATCAATTATCCTCTTTGTCTACTCCATGTATATGTATAAAGTCTATCCATCTATCCAAACCTTAATACTGGACATAATTATTATATCAAAAATGATGTAAGAAATGCTTAGTTTGATAATAAATCACTAAAATTAAATTAAAATGAATTGATGGCTTTCCCCATTTTATTCGCTTCCATATTTACAATCCAAATTAAACAGTTTAACCTTCAAACGATATTAAAATCAATTATCTCTTATTAATTGATCACTCACATACGATAACCGTAGGACTTATTATACAATACACTTATATTATGCCGTCCATGGAACAATGGCTATTTCAATAAATTCTTCATCAACTATTGCATGTAGGTACCATGAATGATAAAATCATTTGTAGAGAAGGTATCTTACATGTATGTGATTAGGAGGGTTTCTTGTGCCAGTAGTAAAACTTACACTTAGCGAACAGCAGTTTGAGAAATTAAAAAATATGGCAACAGGCAATCAAATGAATATCCAGGACTTTATCAGACATAAGATCTTTGAAACCGAAACCATCTTCACCCCACAGGAAGCTATAAAAAGAATTCAGAAAGGAAATTTTGTAGTTGGTGATGAGTTTGAGCTACCTGAAGTCTATGGTGATGAATGGACTATAGAGAGAGGTCCTGCAGGTGTGTTTGGAAAAAATTTTTATAAATTTATCGTAGCCAATCCTGATCTTGGAATTCAATTCAAAGATATGGGAAAATATGGTCGTAGAGCTGTTTATAAAATTGTAAAAAGTAACGATTAGTCAATCAATCATACGGTAGAGATTATTGCCAAGCTAGTCATTGCATATGGAGGTGTGAACAATCCCCTGTACTTTAGAAAACAAATTGTTCACACTTCATTTGTACATTTTTAACTAGCATTTACAGAATTCGTGCTACTCTTACTGGACTTGAAGGTTCCCATTGAAAATAAACACCCCTGAGTATACCTTTGCATTCAACTGTGATCACTAATTTCGAGTTCCAATTTTCTTTCTAATTCATCAATATCTAAAGTTCCTTTTATTTTCGTTAGTCATTGCTACACCTCTCATGTAGTTTACTCATATTATTTTATTTAACCTGAAAACCAATCAGCTTTACTACTAGGCATCATCGAAGGTTTGAACAATCACTTCTAAAAAACTAATAAACAGAATGTTTGTTTCATTAAAAACTTCAATGAATTTCTACTATTTCTTCTATAGTTAAATTACTAATCTCAAAGATTTCAGATAAATTTCTTTCAAATAAATTAGCATTTCTATTATCAAACTTAACTATAATTAACTTTGACTTAGCCCTTGTTACTGCAACATAATGATTGTAGATACTCTCCATGTTATGTAAATTATAGTCTTCCGCAAATATTATTACTTGATCAAACTCTAATCCTTTTGATGAATGAAAAGTAATTGAAATATGGTTATATTTTTCTGGTTCAAAAGCAACATGAAATGATGTATCACTAATAGTCTGTATAAGTTTTTCTAGATGGACATCATGATTTATTGAGTAGTTTAAATATTCTGCAAGAGTATAAACAGAACGTTTAAAAGATTCATAATCACCTATATTTCTTTTTATCTCATTTAGATACTTATTGACAGTAGATATTTTTCTATTATTATCTTCACCTTCAACGGGAATCTCGGAAATTAGATCATATACAGAATACCGTTCAAAAATAACAAATTTTGCTATAGCAGTGTAGAGCCAAGCAACTTCAGTTGTAATATCTGCAATGGGCAGCTTTGGAATATATACGCAATCAATTCCATTTTGAGAGAGTAATTCTGCACCTCTGTGGGCATTACCATTACTAAACCTTAACAAAGCAATTTTTTTTGAATGATCAAGATACGGTAATATATCAGCTGACCACGTTTCTTCACTACTATTTATCCAAATAATATTTTTTCGTTCTGAATTTGGTGAGTACCTACCTCTTGTTTCTTCAAATAACAAATTAGAATAATTCTGAATTTGTTGACAAGAACGAAAATTATCTCCCATGAAAATTTTCTCAAAATTATTCATTTCCCATATACTTTTAAATGCATCCGGATATGCTCCTCTCCAAATATAAATTGATTGTTTTTCGTCTCCTACTATAAAAGTTTCAATTCGTAGATTATTACAAATAAACATAAAAAAATTATGCATATCTTTATCGCAGTCTTGATATTCATCTATATATATTTTGAAATATTTTGACTTAATAAATAATTGACATGCTTTAGAGTTACTAATGACATTTAGTGCAAGCTCAAATATAAAATTTTTTGTGGTGTCTCTATAAGAACATAAGATAAGATTATTTCTTAATTTTTCTAACCCTTCAGAAAAATTTGCAACTTTGACTGAATAATCTGTACTCATATCAATATCAAATTCCATTCCATAAACGTCTTTCATAAATGGTTTAATTATTTCCTCTATTGCAAAACTGTTATTGGTTCCAAAAAAATGCCTTGAAACGTCTATAGAGATCCTATCCTTAATTTCTTGTGCTGCCTTTATAGTAAATGTAATTGCTGCAATTACCCTATGACTTTTATTTTCTTCAATTTCTTTTATTATTTTGGAAACCATAGTATGAGTTTTTCCTGTCCCAGCACTTGCTCTAACTATTAAATTTCCTTTTTTAAACACAATTGACTTCTGTATAGGCGATAATTTCATCTAATCACTTCCTTTAGGCAGGCAAAATTATAATGCCGATAAATCTTTTCACAATCACTTTTTGATAATTTTCCAATCAATTTTACCATGTTATTGTGTTTAGCCTTTTGCAAAAAACCAACTGCATCATTAACTCCTAAATATTTAACTAATTTGTTATGCATTATTTCATCAAGATCATTCTCCAAGTCACATTTCGAAAGAAATATTTTATAATTTTTACGAATCTTATTTAGTTTACTAATATTAGTCCTATAAAGTGATCTCTTTGCCTGAACAGAATTATCATTTATCCTATTTGTAGGTAATATTTCCTCACCAATATATCTGTTACACCGCGAAAATCCGATAACACTATATTGTCCATTTCTAGATGATTTTAGATCATTATCAGTTTTAATAATACAAGTAATCATCAACTGTTTTAAAACATTAAGGTATTTCTCAAATCCAATTCCACTAACTGATAATATATATGCGCCTTCTGCTTCATAATATGGATTAATTACTGAAAGCACTTTTTCAAAAAGCATTACCTCAGATGGACCTTCAACAAGAAGAACTCTATCTGCAAAAATTGCCTCAGATATATTTTTATTAAGTAACTTTTTATTCTGTTGAAATTCATTTGGAACTCTATAAAAAACACTTGCACTATTTATTTTTGTGTCATTATATATACGAACTAAATTTACAGAATCCATCTCATACAAAACAAATGGTGAATGGGTAGTAACAAATAAATATTTATATTTTGCATTATCAAACAGTATATTTGATAACGAAATCTGCATAGATTTATGCAAATGATTCTCTGGTTCTTCAACTAAAAAGATATTTATTTTTTGTTCTCCTGTTTCATCAGACAATAAATCAAATAATGCATAGGAAAGAAGTTTCTTACGTCCTTCTCCAGAAGTAGGATATAAGTTTGAGTCGTCCTCTTGCTTAATATATGGAACTATATTAGAATAAAGCCCCTTAATGGCAATTTCAGACTTAACTGAAACTGAAACTTTATCGTTTCTAAATTTTCGATATTCAGGTGTTACCTTTTTTTCAAACTGCTTTATTCCAGATAAAGATGAAATTTGATTGTTAAGGCTATTAACTGTTTCAGATATATTGTTAAGTATTTTTTTATCATTAGGGTTCTTATTTTTTAATAGCGAATTTACATTCTTCTTAAATAGTGTATGTAGATCTACGTAAGAATCTATATAAATTAGATTAAATACATAATCTATTTCATATAAATACCCTCTCTGTTTCATTTCTTGGAGGTTGTTGATGTCTCCACCCCAGTATAACACTGGAATTCCAACCAACTCATTTTGATCGTAAACAGCTTTAAGTTTAATGAATACTTTATCATGTGAACTAAGAATCGCTCCTTTTAATTGTGCTCTTAACTTTTGATTATCCACACAATTACTATCACTAATATCTAATGTGATGGTTATTTCAATAGGAGTACTAGTTCTCTTGCTATGATAATCTGAATCTAAGAAATTGTTCTTACGAACATCCTTATCAAATAAAAAACGAAAAGCATATAAAAAATTTGTTTTACCAACATCATTTAGCCCAAAAAAAACATTTTTATTTGAGATATCTATTTTTATATGATCAAAATTTCTAAAATTTAATATTTCTATTGATTCAAAATTCATAAATTACACCTACTATCCTATTTAATTATGTGATAAAGTTCACTATGGCCAATTCCAACACAATACCAGTAAGCAAGCTAATCTAATTAATTAAAAAATCAATGGAATATTTCATATGTTTCGACATTAATTTACTAAATCCTCTATTTTATCTCTTTATCAGCCGTAATCTACCCCATTAATTGCAAACATACAAAAAACTAGTTCGATAATACGAACTAGTTAGAAAATTATATTTTAATATGAGTTTAATATTTTAGGTTCCAGGTAGAACCAAATTTTGATCATACCCTTGTAAATCCCATAATTTATCGAATTGTATCTTTACTTCAACTTGTAATGCTCTAATGTTCCGATTTATTACATCACGATTTCTTCCCACTGCTACTACTAGTTTCTGTTTTTCAATAAAAAGTTGATTAACCAATCTAATTATTTCATTATGAATACACTGATGATCTATTCTAGAAAAATCTAGTTTAGGAACAGGTAAATCGGATACAACTGCTGAACCTCTACTATAATATCCTCCCCTAAAAGGACTACCTCTTTTTCTCATAAAGAATTCAACAACATGTTGATTTAATAAAGCCAGTATAAACTCTAGTGAGTAACCATTACGTGGATTACTTATTGATACTTCACCTGCTGTACCACCAGACGCAAATCCTACACCATCGTTATCAAAACCATATTTATCCCCTAATTGATTAACTGAATAAATTATCTTTGGCTTAGAAAATGCACTATATAATGCTTGGTGCCTTCCATATCTATAAAATTCATCCATTGCTGGCACAGGAGACACAGATCTTTTCATCAAGCGGTTCCTATAATAATTTAAATATTCCCAAGTCAAAGGAAAATCTTTATGTAATCTATGTGGAGGAATTAATATCGCTTCATTATTCTCCCCATACTCGTAAGGAAATATTATTAAAGCATCTGGTTGTATTATTTTGTAAGATTTTATCATAGTTGAATCCATTAAATAAGGACGAGTTATTGCACTTTCTATTCTCCAATTGATCCCTTGTTTTTCAAAAGTTATATACCCATCAATTTTACTCCATCGATCTATAGCGAATACATCTTCCGCACTTGTCTGTATACCATTAGAAATGTCAGCTATTTCTTTTAATTTTATAGAGTTTTTAGACAGTGCAGATAAAATGTTAGCTTCTATAGAATCTGCAGGCAAGATCCAAGAACTCTCACCAGCACTAGTTAATAATCCATATGGTAGCTCCATTCCTTTTTTGGAGGGATTGCTTAACCAGTGATTATAACTATGTACATCATTTAACCAAAATTTTTCCTTTATTGAGTTCTCTTTACTTAAGATTAATAAACATACATAAGTTGATTTATCATCAAATAAAAGTTCATTTCCAAAGTTTACAATCTCCGTAACAAGTTTTTGCTCTGCAAGCAACTTTCTAAGTTTTGCTCCTGATTCAATAGTCATCCACTTGTTAGGAAGCACCATTCCTATAAATCCACTAGGACCTAGTTTTTGAATTGCCTTCTCAAGAAAAACAAAGTATTTGTCAAATTGTCGAAAAGTAGTGCAGTATTCTTTTTTATAGTATTCATACTCTTCTTTTGTTTTAACCTTCATTTCTTCTGTTTTTACATATGGAGGATTTCCAACTATACAATCAAAAGTATTTGGTAATCCCACACTTGTCCAGTCCATTGGATTAGTCATTTGTATTACAGCTTCACTATTCGATTTAAAGTTCGTTCCTACTACCGAATTTCCCCAGATAATATTTTTATCTAGATTAGGAAGGATACCTTTTCCTTTAGGGATGGTATGTTCATTCTCATCCTCTAATAATTTAACTAATAGACTAAATCGAGCTATCTCAACAGCATTATAATCAATATCAATTCCGTATAAGCAATTAACTAAAATATTTTTCTTCGCTTCAAAAGATAATCTATAATCATTAGTAGCTTTTTGATACAGCATAGAATAATTATTTTCTTTAATAAAATATGTTATGGCAGCATCTATCAACTCTTCTAAACAACGTAAAAGAAAACGCCCTGACCCAACTGCAATATCAACAACTTTCAATGACAATAGGTCATCATATTTCATATTCATATTTGCTTCTAAATCAGACAAACGACCTAACAGTGCTCTTTTTACAATTTCATCCACAATAGGTTGTGATGTAGTTACAATTTCACGATCCTCATATGCAGGTTTCTTCTCTAACCTTACTTGCCTATCGCCTCCTATAACAAGTCTTTGAACAAGAAAATGCTCATATACTTGTCCAAGAAAATCTGCGTCTAAAACACTAAAAGTATATGGTGCCTGTGGAAAGTATAACTCCTCAACGATGTCTAAAAACAGTTGGGAATCTAACATCAAATAATCAGGCGTTGGATCCAAAGAGACATCAAATAAGCCTGTATTATATTTTTCATCCATCTCATGGAAAAATTGTTGCAACACTACATGACTTTTTGTAGTCGCTACATTCCTTAGCCTCTCTTCCCCCTCAATTCCTCTATCCTCACACATACGAATAAAAATCAATCTATTAATCAATTTTTGAGTCATATCATTTAGTTCTTCAAGAGTAAGATTCTCATGTCTGGTATAAAGATCTGATGCTATTCTTACTCTCCAAAAGTTAAATTTTTCCAGAAATAAAGTTCCAATTGGAAGATGTCCACTTCGCACATTTCTATACTTACTTTCTATGCTTCCTTTAGCAACTTCTTCTCTTCCAAAAATACTTACTAATTCTCCGAACCGTTCTGGAAGTTCGTCAAATTCAATTTCTAATAGCAAACCTACATCAGCATTATCACCTTGTTTTGGAGCTATCTGAGTGTCATAAACTCTTAAAGTTCTAAAGTTAGTTAGAATTGATACGGATAATCCTGCTGTCCATCCATAACTTCTTACTTGAAACGCACTGTCCTTATTTACTTTTATGTCTACAGAAGGTTTTTTCGCCTCAACAAAAAATTTACGAACAGCTCCAATTCGAAAAGTATAGTCAGGGCGTTTCGAGGAGGTCTCTGTGAGCTGTGATTCCTCTCTTATTACATCCTTCACACTATTTGGTAGACCTCTACTATTAGACATATCCCACCCAAGACAAGCAAATAAAGGATCTATATATTCAATTCTTGCCTCTGTCTCTGTATAATTTGAACTTGATGCACAGATCCTTGCTTGTTCAACTTTAAAGTGTGCAACCAATCGATTTATCTCTGCGATCGGATTTGTCACATTAATCCTCCTTTTCATCTAGATTCACAATACGTTGTCGTCTATTTCTCATTCTTCGCCAAGCTTGATGAAGAATATTACACTCTTGTTCATTAAGTCCAACTGCTCTTAAAATAACTCTATCCTGTGAAGACAATATATCATTTGAGTTTATCATCCCTGATGTTATTTTTTTATCGAGAACTTTTAAATCAACATGAATATTCTCAGGTATTGGAATAAAAACTTTTTCAATTTCTGATGGAACTAGCTCGAGCACTCCGCCACCATAATATCTCCCTTCTAGTTCAGCAGCTAGTGCAGTCAAACTATTAATAAAACAGTAAACAAGTTGCTCATTGGTGACTGTTTTATTAATGCTTTTAATTCTATATGCGGTATCTGTTGTAAAAGCTTCTAAAGTGTTCAAAATTAAGCGTGGAAAATTATGTGCTCTTTTTAACATTCCTATTGGGGTCGAGTATACAGATGGTACAGAATACCATGGTTTACGTATTCGACATTTATAACGTTTATGAAAATTCTGATCCTCGCCTAGTTGTACATAATTTTGAGCATCTTTAGTAAGTAAATCAAATGGAGTACTTCCTAAATCTATAAAATTGGTTGGTAAATTTTTTTCTTTATTTTTTAAATGAACATTTTTATCATAAATAATTCCAGGACAATGTTCACTTCTACCAAACATAGGTTTAACGTGATTTTCTAACCGATATTCATTGACTATTGAATCGTTAACAAGAAAAAATTTATTTGCACCAGTAACAATTCCAACATCTACAGTTGCAATATCATTAAATTTGTACACCCGTGGTAATTTTATTGCTTTATTATAAACTTCTAACTCCTCAGGTCTTAACAATACTTTCATCCATTTACCACTCAGTGCTTCTCCTGTTATATATGTCGCATTACAAAAAAAAGATTCAGGATCTTCTCTTAAAAAATTATTATTCTCTGCTTCTATAACTGCTACACCATCACTAGTGCTTTGTAATTTTTCTTTTTTTTCTATCATCAATAAAACAGTGCCTTGTAATGCCTCTTTAAACAATAACTCTGTTGGATCGATGATAAGAATTCTTTGTGCACTTTGAATTAGGAACCTTCTTAAAGAATCTGCATGAAGCACATGTAATATTTCAGATGGGATCACCATGGCCAGACGGCCACCCGGAGCTAATAATCCTATACTCGCGATTACAAATGGCACCCAAGCATTTGTATGTTTTGTAAATTTAAGGTTATATCGTTTAAATATCTTTTCTGCAAGTAACTGATCATTCTGAACAAGATATTGATAACGGATATACGGTGGATTTCCTACTATTGCGTCATAACTTCTATTAGCATCCAATTCAATACTTGACCACTCCAAAAAGTCTGCTGTAATTATTGAAGAGTAACTATCTATATTACCATGGAGACAATGTCTAGCTTTTATTGCCTCCTCTTCTAAAAGCTCAACGCCAGTTATCAATTGATTATTATTTGCTTGGGCAGATAAAGCCCTTATAAAAGAACCATCTCCACAACTAGGTTCAAGGACAGTTAATGGTTTTTTTTTCAAAACCCATTTTGTCAAAAATTCTGCTACGGGTTCTGGAGTATAATACCCCCCACGTAGTTTAGTCGATGATTCCATTTCTTTGAAGTTCACGTAATCCAGCACTCCATTCAAAACATATATGATATACGTATAATAATCTAGCACTTTACTAATTAACCAAATACATGTTCTTATTTTATTTTATCTTGTTTACTCTGATAATTCCATTCTTTAATGGAACTTAGAAATTTTTACTAAAGCATAATTAACCTTGTCCATTAACTAATCAAATTCGTATCTCACACCAATACAAATCTATATTATATCCCTGAATACTATAAGGGAGATGATGATAATGTCGCATAATGTCGAAACTATGTTTTACACAAGAACTGCACCTTGGCATGGACTTGGAAATCGTGTTGAGGATGCACTCACTTCAAAGGAAGCTTTAGTAACTGCACAACTAGATTGGACAGTGATTCAAAAGCCAATAAAAACCGAGGATAATCTGCTCATTCCTAACTATAAAGCTAATATTCGCGAAACTGACCAAAGAGTGCTCGGTGTAGTAACCGATCGTTACTCCATCGTTCAAAATCACGATGCTTTCAAATTTACAGATGAATTACTTGGCGAAGGAGTACGATATGAAACAGCAGGAAGTATACAAAACGGCAAGAAAGTATGGCTTTTAGCAAAGCTTCCAGAACAATATGTCATGTTAGGAGATTATATTACGCCCTATTTAGTATTTTCTAACAGCCATGATGGTAGTGGTAGCATTAAAGTTGCTATGACACCAATTCGTGTTGTCTGTCAAAACACATTAAATCTTGCGCTTTCAAACGCAAAACGAATATGGACTACTATGCATACGGGAGATGTGAAAAGTAAATTAAGTGAAGCAAAGAAAACATTACTTTTGGCAGAGCATTATATGGACAAGCTTGGGGCAGAGTTGGAAACATTAAGTCGAATCAAGCTGACAGATCAAAAGGTCTTAGAATATATTGAGCTTCTTTTCCCATTACCTGAAAATGCAACTAAGCTACAGCAAAAGAATATCATGCATATTCGTGAAGATTTAAAAATTAGATATTTTGATGCTCCTGATCTTGCTCATGTGAATCGAACAGGATTTCGCTTTATATGTGCGGTCAGTGATTTTGCTACGCATGCACCACCATTAAGGGCAACAGCAACTTTTAAAGAAAATCTTTTTAATCGAACAATTGAAGGTAATCCAATAATAGACAAAGCTTATGAAATGGTACTTTCTAATGTTTAAAATCACTGTTCATTTCCCCTTACTCCGAACATGAATGATTGTTCGGAGTTTTTATTTGTTACTTACATTCTGGAGGCTAGATATTATGTTCGATCTTGCAATACCAAATTACAAGCAATTGGTTAGTCATTTAGTTTGTGAACATACAGAAAGTTATATTGTAGAGCAGCTCTTATCCATGTTCCCTACACCTAAAGATTTATTAGAAGCTGATGAAAATGAGCTAATCCAGCTAAAGGGAATTGGCAAAGTAAAAGCAAAACAAATCGTTGCAGCGCTTCGCATCAGTCGAATGATCTCATTATGTACTGAAAATGTCACATACATAAAGACACCTTATGATATTCAACAACTTATGTTTCCTGTTCTTGCTGATCTCAATAAAGAACACTTTATCAGTATTTTTCTCAACATCAAAAACAAAGTACTTGGTTGGGAAACCGTTTCTATAGGTACTCTTAACTCTAGCCTTGTCCACCCTCGTGAAGTCTTCCGTTCTGCTATTAAGCGTTCAGCTGCAGCTATTATTTGTGTCCACAATCATCCAAGTGGAAATCCTGAACCTAGCCAAGATGATATTTCTATAACAAGACGTCTAGTTAAAGCGGGAAATACGATTGGAATTGAGGTTTTAGATCATGTAATTATTGCAGCTAGTTCTTATGTAAGCCTTAAGGAAAGAGGGCACATGTAAATCAAAATCAGTATCCTTAACTACGTATACTTTATTTTCCATTAATTAGATACTTAATCAAATAATCTATATACTAATCATTCGTGTTTTATTTTCAAAATAATAAGGAGATGATTACATGCAAGTAAACAATTTTCATGCAATTGAAGCTGTTCATACTGACGAATTAACGTATGATGAATGGTTAGAACATCGTAGAAATGGTATTGGTGGATCAGACGTAGCTGCAATCTGTGGATTATCAAAATGGAAATCACCTTATCACGTTTACCTTGAAAAGAAAGGGAAAGCACCTATTACAGAGATTAGTGAAGCAGCAGAATGGGGCAATAGACTTGAACCACTGATTGCAGATAAATTTACATCAGTGCATCCAGAATGGGCAATCACTGAAAAGAAAGTTATTTATTGTCATCCTGAACAACAATGGGCAACTGGTAATTTAGATCGTATGATCATTTGTCCATTTCGCGGAAGAGGAATTCTAGAAATAAAGACAGCAAGTGAATATCTTAAACAAGATTGGGATGATGGTAATATCCCAGACTACTACTATGTACAGCTTCAATGGTACTTTTATGTAACAGGTTTGCATTGGGGCTACTTTGCTACGTTAATTGGCGGTAATAAATATCGTGAATATGAGGTTTTAAGAGATGAGGAGATGATTCAAGAGCTTGTTCGAATATCTAAAGATTTTTGGATTAACCATGTTCAAGCAGATATCGCTCCACCAATAGATGGCTCAGATGCAACCTCACAACTTCTTACCAAAATGTATCCTTATGCTGATCATAGCCCTCCCATTGTCCTTCATGGTGAAGAACTAATTCAACCTTATTTTCACCTAAAACAGGTTATTAAGGAATTACAAGAAGAAATTAATCAAATTGAAAATTATTTTAAGGATCAACTCAAAGACCATTCCATTGGATCTATCGGTAAATACGAAATAAAATGGGTCAATCGTTCGCGTAATACTATTGATAGCAAACAGCTTAAAGAATGTTATCCAGATATTTATTTTCAATGTGTAAGGCAAACTGAATTTCGGCAATTTAGCATTAGATAAGGAGGAGAATTTTAGTGACAAAAACAGCATCTGAAAGTTTATTTCAAAAATTGAACCTCCCTTTCCCTTATGGTGAATACCAATATGACAGCTTCAATGATCGTTGCTATGTATCAGGACAATCAATTACTGAACGTCTTAACGAAGTACTCGGCGTAGGGTATTGGAAGTATCGTGGACTTTATGAAACCGAAAAAATAATTCATGACGGAAATGGTAAAAGTTCGCGTGTGAAGATTTATGTTGAATTTAGCTTTTTTAATTCTGAACTTAATGAATGGATTACCTTTATAGATGTAGGTAGTGAACAGATAAAAACGGGTATGAATGAAGGAGATGCCACCAAATCAGCTATTACCGATGGCATGAAAAAATGTGCAAGTCGTCTAGGTGTGGCAAGTGACTTATATAAGGGATTAATTACTTGGAATAAGCAGAAACAATGTATTATGGTACCTGATCATTATCTTCCTTATTATGAGCAACAGAACCTCTCTTCACCTTATTACAGTAAGCAAAATTCAGAAACCTCTTCTAAGAGTAAGACGAGCCTTACGACTAAACTTCAACAACGTCCTTCAACTACACAGATCAAAATGAAATCAATATGGAAATCACTAGCGGGAAATTTAGACGGTTACACAGAGTGGGTAAATAGAAAGAAGCAAGAATTGCTTACTGAAGAGCAAATGTTACAGCTACTTGAGCAACGAGCTATTAAACAGAAAGCAGTATCAACAGCCTAATAGGTAAGGTTAATCGATACATGTATATCAATATATATCTTTAGGTATTTATTTACAATCCATAGCCTATTGTGTACAACCTTCCAATTACCTATTCTTTTATCATGGAATTAGAAATAAAAGTATATTCCCCTCCCAATAACCAGTATTCTAAAAAAATCGCAGAAAGGATGTTAATGAATGAAAAAGTTAATTACATTAATATTGTCACTTGTATTAATCGCTTCCTTTATTCCCTTCCCAGCAACATTACAAGCAAGCTCATCATCAATTCATGTAAAATCAGAAAATAAAATTATTGGTAGTATTCCTGCCCCAGAAAAATCAAATAATACACTTATGTTTCCTCTTGCAGAGCTATTTGACTTACTTGGTTATAAGACTGAAATTACAGAAAACAATGGCAAGACAGAGGTTTATGTTCACTATGATAATTCTATTTATGGTGCAGCTGTTGGCTCTAAAAGTTTTCCTGTTTATGATAAGGAACGTACAGAAATATACAGAACGGTAAATCTAACACAGCCAGCTATCCTAAATTCAAATCAAACAGTTAGTGTACCCTTAAGTTATATCAGAGAGCAAATTGGATTAGATTTAATTTGGAAAGAACAATATAGTACATTGGTCATTAATAATGCTGGCTCTAAACATAAACTGATGAATAACGAGAACATTTTTCATGCAGCTTACTTAAAAATAAATAATACACAAATGATTTTGGGGAACTATGAAGCTTATATGGAAATGGGAATTGATTCATCAGGTAATACGTATCCTATAATTCAAAATGGAACAACTCTTGTACCAGTCTCTACCATAATTAAAGAGCTAGGAGGAACTAGCAGTTGGAAAGCTAGTGAGAAAAAAGTTTCATTAACACTCAATGGTAATACAATCGACTTACAAATCGGATCAACAACAGCTAGCGTAAATGGAAGTGTAGTTAAATTGCCTGTTCCTGCTCAAACTATCAACGGTAGAACGATGTTACCTTTACGTTTCGTGTCTGAAAATCTTGGCTTAGAAGTCCATTGGGATAAAGACGCTTCTGTCATTATTCTTTATCGTGCTTGGTTCAAAGAGGAGCTTATGTGGGACTCATTTGAATATATCTTCTGGTTTTCTAATGAAAATGATCCTGTGTATCAGAAAAAACTAGCAGATCAACGTGCTGCTGAACAAAAAGCTAAAGAAGAAGCTGAACGTAAAGCAGCACAAAAAGCGGCTGAAGAAGCAAAACTAAGAGGAAATAAACCTTACGATGCCAATTTTAATCTTGTTCATATCGGAGATATTGTAAGTGTAGGCTTCTTTGATGGTCAAGTTCTCGATATTAATGGTAGCAAACTACTGGTTTACTGGAATTCAAAATCGCCATTTATTCCTGCAGGTGATGAAGAGTTCTGGGCTATGGTGGCAGGAATACGTTACGGAAGCTCAACGTGGATAGAAGCTAGTGAAGTAACAATAAGCAGTTCAGGATATTAATTTTCTCATAATCTCTAAAAAGCAGTTAGGTCGAACAATGGGGTTGTAGTTCAGACCTAACTGCTTTTTATCTCTATACACGTAAGTTCGGTTACTAAATTTATATATTATTACTTTGGACGTTAGTCTGATAACGATCCGTCCATGGAACATAGAGGAACACACATAAAACATGCCTTTAGATACAAAAATTGCATCCTTATCACGTTGAGAACGACCTATAAAAACTTTATTCTTATTTTGGGGGTGATAAGAATGACCACAAGTGAGCATATTGGTGAGCGTATTCGATTGTTACGATTACAAAAAGGCCTAAGTCAAGAACAACTTGCGCTTAACGCTCATATGAATACATCTTATCTAGGTCAATTAGAAAGAGGCATTAAAAACCCAACACTGCCTACGTTAGAAAAAATAGCTCGTGGTCTAGATATTACGATTGAAATCCTTATTACTGGAAAAATCCAATCAATTGAACAATTTCCAAGTCAACAAAATTACCTTACACTTTTAACACGTGAAGAAATAAAAAAGATTGTCGTAGAAGCAATTAATGAAAATTGTAAACAAGCCATTCAATTTATTCAAAAATGACTGCAATCTATCATCAGAACCTACATCATGTACATAAATACGTAGTAGTGCTTTCGGAGGAAATAATATGCTAGGATTAATTGTATTTGTGTTTCTGGGTTATGTTGTTTATATTAGAGGAATTCGTCCATGGATAATTCGCAAGAAATTTACTGATGAAAAGCTAGTGCTAGAGGTTGATCATGTATTTGATACGGTATCATTACATAACGAGCTAATTTATCGAAACTTTACCTACCCAGAATTGAAGAATATACGTATCAATCAACACCAGCAAGTTATTATAGAAGGAAAATATAGCGCTCATCCGATCACAATTAAGGATAATCAGCTCTTTGTAGGTCGTGGTGAACGTGGTGGGGATCAAAAAGCAGTAAAATGCATATTAGAAGCAAATATTATTCTGAATTACTTAAAAAAATTCTTCAACCCACTAGCACCTATTGATCCGTACGAGGAATTTAAGAAGTATAAGCTGAAGAGGAAACAACCTGCATTTGTCACAATAACCGTAACGATCGTATTTATCATTGTTTTAGCACTAAATGGTGGTGATCAAGCCGTTAAAAATGCTAGTGCTGGTTTCTCATCAAGTAACATAAGCACATCCTACCTGTCTCAATATAGCAATAAGATCACTGTTGGAGAAGCTTTTAATAACTTCTTTGGCGATCCTAAGTGGAAGTCCTACGAACAGGGGATCGAAAAATATGTGGATTTTCAAGGAAAAATTACTTTTGATGGAGAGCCAGCTACGGCTACCATTACCTTCTGGTTATCTAACGAACAGTTTATTGTAGAACGAATTAAAATTAACAACAGTGAGTTGCTTCCTAGTGAGATCGATGAGTTTTTGCAGGTGGTGTACGAGGAGAGTAAATAATATTTTTTAGGCTCTGGCAGTGTACTAGCTCCAGAGCCCTTCTGTTAATCCAAAGACAACAATAGCTTGATTAGGAAGAGCTCCTGCACGGATTAACTCATCATATAAGTTAGGTAATCTCTCTATTCCCCATTTTACCGGCAACGTCACAGGATTTATATGTAAAGCCTTTATTTGATTAAGACTCATATTAAACCTCTTTCTTGCCGATTCACTACTTTTACTTTTAGAAATATACTCGTTTCGTGCGATGTAAATTGAGCGTTTTTCATTTATTATCTCAAGTACCTCAATCATATTTTTTTTTAGCATTATTATTTAGTGTTTTGCTAGATTCAATAATTTCTTTTGCACGTCTAAGTGTTACATAATCATTTTTCCCGACCACTTCAATATAGTAACTATTTATGGTTTCTAAAGCTAGTTGGTTAAAGGAAAACTCTTTAAATGCCTTTGAATCAAATCCATACTTAGCCTTCATATTATTCAACTTCGTCCCTATGCATTGAACTTCAAACCTTAAAATATTTTTAGCTTCTAGCTTTTCATGCTCATCATAATATGTGTTTCCACTCATTTCCTTCTCCTTGTTGTAGAAGTTAATAGTTACGTCTCTACTTCTTGTTTGCAAGTACATGCTATCTTTGTATCTTTTACTCTTCCCTGTGGTGCGATTATCATTCATTTTCATGATAAATTTACCAGGTACATCCCCTCTTCGTATTAATTCCATATACTTGTCTGATAATTCGGTTCTTACATCTATACAATAATCGATACGCCTAACCCTATATGAGTTCATGTCAGTAATATTCGCAATACATCCTTTTCGTCCTTTAACCATTTCTAAGTCATCTTCACCTAAAATCACCCCCTTCTGAATGAGTTTTTTAATTGATCCAAAATATATTGGCTTCATAAGTTTACGAAATTCTTCCTCAATATTAACTAAATCGGCCTCCTTCGTTGTCTCTATAATTGCATCCTTATTAATTAACTTGATTGGATTGAGCCTTATGTCAATTCGGGCATACTTAGCTTTATCGTTTTTACATATTTTAATTGTTAGTCCATACATTTTATACAAAGTAAAAACCTTTATTACCTCTGCCTTGTCCTTAACGTCATTATCTCTGTAAAATGCAGCTCTAGCATCCTTACATAGCTCTGCAATCGTATCTGACAAAGTATTCGCTTCATGAAAGCTTATCTCCATGTCTAAATTCAATGTATGGATCATCATTTTCCTCCCATTTTGTAATTACATTTTTCCATATTACAATACCGTTTTTGGTTATCTATTGATGTTGATTACTTCTTTTCTATTCCTTAATAATTAATACCTTTAGTACCATCAATTTTGTTTTCAACAGCAACTTTTTATAATTCTGTTAATATGCAAATAAAAAAATATAATGTAAAAAAACAAAGAATAACAAACATTAATGTAATCTAATTGATAAGGAAGTGATAGCAATGTATACTGACTATGATGAAATTTTTACAGTTTCTGAATTGGCAGAATATTTGAAAATTGGTTTAAATGCTGCATACACTCTAGTAAAGTCAGGGAAAATAGCTTCGTTTAGAGTTGGGAATAACTATAGAATTCATCGAAGTGAAATAGTAAATTATATAATGAATAAATCACTTAATTAGGAGGATGTTTTTGGACACAATATTAAACAGATTCAATCGCAAAAAACAATTAATCTTGCAAGATAAGCAACTCCTAAATTTCTATGAGCATCTTAGCAATGGTTGTACTTCTGTTAATGAAATATTTAACGATCTTGAGCAATATTATAACTCTCAATCTTGGGATAAGCCTAGCTTTTCATTTACTTTAAAATTAATGAATGATTATACGTTAATTGCACAAAAAATAAAATTAACATCACCCAATCAGACGAAATATCTCACAAAACTACTCTATGCTAGATATAACCAAACAAACATTAATGTCAAATCAGAACCAAACTTAGAAAAATTGCTGCTATATATTATGTTAATTAATTTAGATATCAAAGATATTTCCTTAACAGAGTATCACAGTTTACTGTTCGAATTTTTCAAAGACGATGACTTTTACAGCAGTATAGAATATGATGCAAATTTGACAGCACCATTCTATCTCAGTAAAGCTTTATACAAAAAAACAGAAAATACAGAAGGTACAGAAGAAAGAAAAGATATAGAAGAACCTGAAGAATTTTTTAATAATTTAGAGCAAGAGGATGTCTTTGGACCACGAAGCTTAATTAATCGATGCTTATTTTATATCTATACTAATAGATATAATCAAGCTGAAGCTGATCTTATGCAACTTCACCTATTTGATCAGCAGCTAAATTCAAATGAATCAACCTACTTAACTAAATTACAAATGACTGGTGAATTCTTTGGTATTTTATCAGACGAGTGGATCGAAAAAATCACTAGTTGGAACGGAGTGAATAAGTCATCTACGGTATAAAAAAATATCCCCTCGAAGAACTTTCTCTCTTTTTCCGTGAAATTGGCCTTACTCCTCTAGAGGACATCGCCGAAAATGACTCTATGTCTATATCCGACGTAATGGAATTTGTTTTTTATGAATGCTTTCATTTAATACCGTATGAGGTGGTTCAAGCCTTTGAATCTTCAGGGACCTTTGAGTTATTCAAAAAAAGTATTATTCAACATCTAGAGATTACCACTTCTATACGACTAGATTTCGAGAAAAGCTATAACAAAGCAAATAAAGAAACATTCACCAAAAGACTTGATGAAAACGCAATCCCAGTTGGGGATTATAAAAAGCAACTTAATCAACTTGATTCTTTTTATAGCAAAAAACATTACACTCTTTTGAGAAAGAAAGGGAAAATACATGAGTTTTGTAATTTTCAAGAAAAGTTATATCTTAATACGATTTATAACCTAAGTAATGACCCATTATACGGCAATGTAAAAGTTAATTATGAGCAAATCCACAAATACACTAGTTTATTAAAGAGTGAAAACGTAAAACCTGATCATCTTACTCACTACTTAATTGAATCGAGATATCATGTAGATTTAATGATAAAACTCATCGAGCAAATTAAAAAAGAAGGTGCCCTGACTATTACCCAGTTAAAGAGTTGGTCACTCTTTAGTTTACTTCCAAATGTAATTACTAGAAGCACATTTATTGAACCTTTATATTCCTTTAGTCGAAAATATGCTAAAAAGACTTCTCCATTAAGTCTAATAAAATATGTGGCAAACCTTATTGAGCATTCCCCAATAAAAGTAGAGGAACTAAGAAGATCTACAATAAATAGCTTTCGTGAACAGCATTTTATTGATGATTTCTTAAATACAGGGGTTTCATCTCATATGGAATCATTCTATGAAGAACAACAACACTTTCATTTAACACGCTGGATAATAAACCTTGCAACTTTCACTTTTCCTATTCTAGAAATGTATGCTTATTATCTTGTGGAAAAGCGGTTTCGCCAATTTAAGTCATTAAATTCGAGTGACCTGCTAGAAAACATAAATGTACAATATTTATCTGAGATTTCCATCGACAAGATTCCTATCTTCAATGCTATTTCTCCTGTTATTTACAATATATTAAAGGTTCAGTTTTCATTTGAACTTCCATTAACTGATAGTGAAAAAAAATACGTCTATACAAAGCTACTAAGGAATAGGACCATTCATAAAGCCTATATTAACCATGAATTTCTCAATTCCCTTGCTTTCACAGATCAACTCTCTAAAATCACATATTCGAAAACAAATGCAGATATTGATTTAGCATTCTACCGAGTTATAAAAACAGATGCAGTTGTTCGAGCGCATGAAAATGCACGATCTTGCTTAAAACAATGAAACTAGGACCTCTTAAGGGGTCCTAGTTTTTTTGTCAAGTCTTTATTTTACACCAAAAAAATGGCGCCACATGGTGGCTAAGTTTACCTCTATTTCAATGTATATTCATTACATACCACATAACACAAGGAGGAAACAACAGTGATTACCAAGCAGAAGTTAAATGACTACCTAGCTTCGTTGCCTAAAAGGATCGCTACAAATTCTGTCAATCTAGATGAGCTTATAAGACAATTAAATCGTCATTTCCAGTCATCATCCTATCAAACCGTATTTAGAGTTAATGAGCAGGGCCAATTATGTCGCGTACTAAGTGAAAGCTTAAGAGTAATAAGTAATTGTCTAGTCATCCCAACAGGCAACAAAACAATCTATCACCTTGATCGTGAAGAGTATATGTTAGAAGTTTACTGTTTAGTAAACCAAAAGTGGTCTGGTCCATTCTCCTTAACAGCAAAACAGCTACGTAATGATAAAGATTGGATTAGAAATTGCGTAGGATTTGAAGCAATTATTCTCGATAGTTACAAGCATTTAGAAGAGTGTATTAACTTATTGATTCCTTTTGCACCTATTCTCCATGAATACAACTATATAGGTTGGGCAAAAAAGCACCCAGGTCACTACATTACAGGTTCAGAGGTGATTGGCAGGAATGATGCTCGTATTATGCCTCATCCATCACTAGCTCATTATCAATTATCGAGACCTAAAATTTCAGAGAAATATGCTGTTCAGAAAATGTTTGACTTGTTCTTTAAAATTGGACCTACGGATTGGATACTTCCATCCATAGCTTTCTCATTACTTAGCCAGTATAAATCGTTGCTTGATACTTTGCACCATGTTCCTGATTTTGTAATGTATGTGTACGGTAAGTCTGGTTCACGAAAAACAACTGTATCCAAGTTGCTTTTCAATCCATTTGATAATTGGGACTTTGTGCCTCTGAATTTCACAGCCACTACTCCCGCAATGGAAACGGTCAGAATGGAGCGCAGGGATTGTGTAACCTTAATCGACGATATCCCACCATCAGTGAATCCACAGGAACAAAAAGCAACAATGAGTAAACTCGAAGCTATTTTCAGATCAACAGGGGATTCTGTAGGCAGAAAGAAGATGAATAGTTCTAATACGAGCGTTGAGATGAAAGCTGGTGGAATGGCAGCCATTACAGCAGAAGATCTTTATGTAAAAAGTACTTCTTCCATAGCTCGTGGATACTTTATTAACGTTTCACCAGATACCATCAACTTGGCGCTACTTACAGAAGCACAGAAATGTCATGAAATGTACTCAGCGGCTTTTTATTACTACCTGCAATACATTTCCAAGGATATAAAAAAATTCGTCCTTAATGCTAGTATGTTCTTTAAGGAATATGAACGCAAATACTCTAAATCCCATACAACAGCACATGGTAGACAAATTGCCAGCTCAGCATGGCTGCAAACCTCGATGCATTTATACTTGAATTATGCTTCTAGCATTGGTGGAATTTCACACATACAGTATCAAGATCTATTTGGTTCTTTTGAAGATATTATTAGCTTTAATCTTACTAAGATGGTGCAAATGAATGAGATTAACGACGAAGTTGAACTTTTTGTTAGAGCGATTAAGGAAATGATTACCTCGGGAGTATTACCAATAGCCGATGTAACAATCGAGGGGAAACGAAAAATTGTAAACTACTCTTCTTATAAATCAAGAGTATTGGGCTTCAGAGATGGAAAATTCCTGTATTTTTTAACTGACTCGGTTTATAGCCTTATATGCTCTTACTATAAAAAACAAGGGAAAATATTTCCTGTAAGTGAGGAGGCACTATGGAATAGCCTCAAGCATGTGAAACTTCTAGTTTCTGACAGAAGCCAGGACGGAACAAAAACAGTTCGCATAACCATAAATGGAGTTAGAATACCAGTCATCAGAATTGATCGTCTTGTTTACGAGAATTGGGGTGAAACTCCGTTTGAATTTAGTAACAATGCTTGCCCGGTAACACGGCAATAACTCAAAATAGGCATATTTATGCAGTTTATGTTGCCCTAAGTTACTCGGAAACATCAAAATATAACCCTGAAAGGATAGATTATAATGACAAACAAAACAATCAATTATGACCAAATGATCCTAGCACTTGAAAGTTACGAACAATACATATTGCATAATGACTCATCCGCCTATTCAGATCTTAAGCAACAGGCTAATGAAGGAAATTCGTGGTCTATGATGAAATTAGCCGAAATCAACATTGATGAAAACAAGACGCTTGAAGGCCAAATTGATCCTCTTTCACCTGGAATAATGTGGTTAGAGTCCTTAGCAAAAGATCAATTTGTTCCAGCTGCTATTAAACTAGCAGAAATTTACTTTTCACTAAATAAAAATAAGTTAGCTATGAAACACCTCATAATGTGCCTAGAACATAAAAGCCCAGATGCAGCTGCCTTACTTAGTGAAGTATATCATAATGATCACCCAGAAATTTCACTATACTTTCAAAGGAAGTCCAAAAAGTGGAGCCGAAAGCTTAACCAAGCTATAAGCCTTAAAAAGCAACCTAAATCCAATTTATCAGAAGAATGTGACGCTGCTATTCACAATGTTAATTCGATTCAATCTGACAATGAAATGAATGAGGAGCTAATAAAAAATGACACCGTAGTTAGCAAAAAGAAAAAGAATGGCAACTATGATAATAAAAATTTAGAAATAAACAGAGAGGAAGAGTGGAGAAAAAACAGGATACGAAGTGCAAAAGAGCGTCAATTACCTAGATGGGTTCAAAAATGTCTTGCTGCTCAATCTTAAACGGTAAGTCTTAATTTTGATTTTCATATTATTACTGTGTATACATGAATATTGTATGAACTCAATCATCAACTTTACATTTTACTTATACGAGGAGGATTTCAATATGGAACAAGCTCGACAGTATTATACCGTTAATGACATTATGGAAATATTGCCTATTGGTCGAAACGGGGTTTACCAACTAGTTCAAAATGAGCATTTTCCAAAAATCATACTTGGGAAAAAAATCATAATCCCCGCAAAGAAATTTCACGATTGGATTAATGATAACCTCGGACAAGTTATCGAGCTGTCGTAATACACAAAACTTGTAGCCACACTATTTGTGGCTACAAGTTTTACAAGGAGGATTTACAATGCCAGGAAATATAAGAAAGGTTGGAAAGAAGTATAAAGTCACTCTTGAGGGTGAAAAAGATTTGAATGGTAAACGAAATCGACGTTCTATCACTGTAAGCACCGAAAAAGAAGCTAAAAAAATACTCAATGATTTTGAATACAATTTGCAAAGGAACATGCTAGTAACATCTAGTAGCATGAACGTAGCTGAATTTATGGACCATTGGATGGACACCTATGTTAAATATAATTGCGAGGTTACAACTGCTTATGGTTATCGAAACATAATTAACAACCATATTAAGCCTTATTTAGGCAGGCTTGATCTCCAGAAGCTACAGCCGATGCATATTCAACAATATTACAAGCATCTACTAGAGGAAAAGAAGTTGTCGCCAAACACTGTTCACAAGCATCATGCTAATTTACGAAAAGCACTAGATTACGCCCTTAAACAGCAGCTTGTACATCGTAATGTAGCAGATGCAGTAACCTTGCCTAAGAAAAAGCAATTTGTAGGAGGCTACTATACGAAGGCGCAGCTAAATACTCTACTGTCTCTCGTTAAAGGCACAGAGCTAGAGCTTCCAGTGTTCATCTCAGCATACCTTGGCTTACGTAGAGAAGAAATCGTAGGGCTTCGTTGGAAGTACGTTGACCTAGAGAAACGTATATTACATATAGAAGAGGTCAGAACAAGTGCTGGGGATCAGGTTGTGGTAAAGGCTCCTAAAACCGCTAAGAGCAGACGTAGCTTATACATTGAGGATGAGTTATATGAGGTACTATTAAACACAAAGGCAAGACAGCAGGAGCTTAAAGAAATATTTGGTCCTGACTATGATTCCAGTGATTATGTATACGCTCAAAGCAATGGAAAACCTCACAGAGTGAATTCTGTGACTGAGAAATTTAGCGCTTTTCTTAAAAAGCACCAGCTACCAAAAATTAGATTACACGATCTTAGACATACCTTCGCGAGTATTCTATACGATGCTGGCGTAGATCTTAAAGCAATCTCAGAAGCACTAGGTCATTCCGATGTTGGTACTACCAACTCGATATATACTCATCGTTTTGACAAAACACATAAGAGCACAGTCAGTGCAATGAGTAAAGCTCTAAAAAATTAATATGTCACTTTTTCTTGGTGGATACGAACATCTTCGTCCCCCTGTCCGTATAAAAGAAACTGGTGAAAATCTGCACCAGTTTCCTCGTTTTCACACTCAATTTATAGTTTTCGGCACCTTTGGGCGACAAACGGGCGACAATTTTAAACAAAACAAAACCCAGCCCTCATGCGGACTGGGTTTTCATGGTGGAGGCGAGGGGATTTGAACCCCTGTCCGAAGATTACGCCACATAGGCTTCTACGGGTGTAGTCACAGTTTTGTTGTCGGCAAAGCAAACGCCCCGTAACCGGCTTTCGTTAAGCCCAGCCTGATTATCTTCTTCCGTCGACCCCAGGCGGAGATCGAACGGCGTATCCCACTAAAGTTGAGCCTCTATCCTAGCACATGGGCGATGCGAGGTAGAAGCACGCCTGCAGGTTATTAAGCTGCTAGAGCGTAAGAAGTTTGTTGTTTGCCATTTAATTGGCTTTAGCGTTGATGAAGCGGACGCGTCCCCACTACCCGCAACCCATGCTCGTTCAATCCCCGTCGAATCCATAAACGCCCCCTAATTGGCATCGCTCATACTAAGAGCTACTGCACTAAGGGTACGCTTGCTTCTTCGCGAAGTAAGCATGGATTAAAAATGCTTTGTCGTTAGCCACCGACTAACAAACTTAGCTTTTACATAACTATACGTTGCTTAACAAAAATAAGTTGCAACGTTTTTGTTATGTATATAGTATAGCATGTAAGCTAAAACTTTACACGCTGTAATGTATGGAAAGCTTGCATAAGCTTTCTATCTAATAACCTTTTGTTTTTCACGCAAAATACGCTGAATATCGCGCTGTGAATCACGTTTAGCAGCAGCTTCACGTTTATCGTATTGTTTTTTACCTTTACCAAGCCCGATTAACAGCTTCGCATAGCCGTTGCGAATATAAATTTTTAACGGAACAATCGCATAACCTTCCTGCTTTGCTTGACCATAAAGCTTATTAATTTGCGCTTTATGCATAAGCAACTTGCGTGCGCGAGTAGGATCAGGATTATGAATATTCCCTTGCTCAAACGGACTGATGTGCATATTATGGATAAAAATTTCTCCATTACGAATCGTTGCAAACGAATCGCTAATATTGGCACGTCCTTTGCGAAGTGATTTGATTTCTGTTCCTGTCAGCACCATACCTGCTTCGTAGGTTTCTTCGATGAAATAGTCATGGGAGGCTTTTTTATTTTGTGCCAATGGCTTATCATTATCTTTTTGTTTTCCCATGCCTGCACCTCTTTAGCTTAATCTATGGAATATTATTGTAGCAATTTCTATCCTACAAATCAACCCACATTATCCTATGTAGACGACGAGAACCGCTCACCTTACGATGAACGGTTCTTCGCATGCGTTAAACGTAAGCAGCTATTAAAGCTTAACTACGTTTTCAGCTTGAGGTCCGCGGTTGCCTTCAACTACGTTGAACTCAACTTGTTGACCTTCTTCAAGAGTTTTGAAGCCTTCGCCAACGATTGCGGAGAAGTGTACGAATACATCGTTACCGCCTTCAACCTCGATAAAACCATAACCTTTTTCTGCATTAAACCATTTAACTGTACCTTGTTGCATTTGAAATAGCCTCCTTCACAAATTAAAAAATAATATGCGCTTATTTCGTTATAAACAAAAAATTCACACATTGAAAAAGGTTCATAAAGCTGATGATACCCTTTTCAATATGTGAATTCAGGTAAATCGTATCAGATAATTTGAGTTTACTATATGACTTTTAAAAAAGCAAGTGATATTTGTCACGGTTTTGACTATTTTTCCATATAAAACTATAACTGTATGATAAAATGGTCATTTTTCGGTATCTAATACTTCTTTTGGGTGCGATTTAAACCTGATGTTTTTTCTAGTAGAGAGTAAACATCAGGTTTAAGAGCGCCTTATTGGGATTAACCAGCGTTATCTTACGCAGAAATAATTTATTTCTGTTTTGGACAAATGCCTTACTTTTTCTTACGAACAAATCCCGCCATTGCTTTAGCTTTTTTAGACTTCGTCTTTTTATTTTTTTTCACTACAGCATGCAAGGAAAGTCCTTTATCATTGTCTTTTCTTCCATTAAATACGCCGCTTGCTGAAGTTTTCTTTTTACGTTTATTTCCAGAAGATGAATGTCCATTTGCCGAAGCCTTATTGTTTTTGCGTTTTTTTAGCCCTGCATCAAATGGATTTGAAAAATAATCATCATTCTCTGCACTACGAATAAATTCACCATCTGTCTCTTCAAAATCAAGCACCAATGCATCTTCATCCCAAGGATTTTCAGGATTAGTCGCACTACCTCGCTTAAAATTATTTTTTTTGCCGCGTCCACCTTGACCTGCTTCAGATGAAAAGCCGCGTGAACCACTACGCCCACCTCTAAAATCTCTGCCTGAACGCTGCTTTCTGGCTGTAAAATAACCTCCTGAGCGATTACCTGCCTCTGCATCACCCGATTTAACAAACTCAAAATCAATCGTATAGTCGGTCATATTTACGCGACTAACGACAATTTCTACCTCATCCCCAATCCGATATATTTTTGAAGTACGTTCACCAATCAAAATCATATTATCTGGATGGAAATGATAATAATCATCATGCAGATCGCTTAAGCGGATTAAGCCTTCAACTGTGTTTTCTAATTCAACAAAGATACCAAAGCTTGTTACACTGCTAATAATGCCTGAGTAAGTTTCACCGATTTTATCAAGCATATACTCGCATTTTTTCAGCCTATCGGTATCTCGTTCAGCTTCAACCGCAAGTCGCTCACGCTGAGAGGAGTGCAGTGCAATATCAGGCATACGCAGCGCTAATGCATCATGTCTCTTCGCTGGCAACATACCGCCATTTTCTAACACTTCACGAATAATACGATGAATAACTAAGTCTGGATAACGACGAATCGGTGATGTGAAATGTGTATAAAACTCTGCAGCAAGTCCAAAATGCCCTAAACTCTCTGGATCATACTTTGCTTGTTTCATCGAACGAAGTAACATCGTAGAGATAACGGTCTCTTCCTTAGTGCCTTGAATTTGCTCCAACAACGTTTGTAATGCGCGTGGATGCACTTTATTGCCTTTTCCTTTAACGATATAGCCGAAATTAGCGACCATCGTCATAAAGGTTTGCAACTTCTCCTGATCTGGATTTTCGTGAATACGGTAAAGAAATGGAACCTTAAGCCAATAGAAATGCTCGGCGACAGTCTCGTTTGCCGCAAGCATAAATTCCTCAATGATTTGCTCAGCAATACTGCGTTCACGCTTTACAATATCAATCGCCTTACCTTGTTCATCGACAATAATTTTCGATTCTTGGAAATCAAAGTCGATTGCTCCACGCTTCATCCGCTTATTACGTAAGCCCATCGCTAATTCTTCCATTAACTTAAACATATCGAGTAAAGGCGCGTAGCGCTCTTTCAGTTCAGTTTCCGGATTTTCTTCATCCGCCAATAAAATTCGACGGACATCGCTATAGGTCATGCGTTCCGTTGTACGAATAACGCTCGTAAAGATTTCATGACGCACCTGCTTAAAGGTGCCTGCTTCAAATTCCATTTCACAGCTTAACGTTAACCGATCGACTTTAGGATTCAAAGAGCAAATACCATTAGATAAGCGATGCGGCAGCATAGGAATTACGCGATCGACTAAATATACACTCGTTCCCCGACGAAATGCTTCTTGGTCAAGTGCCGAACGTTCCTTAACATAATAGCCAACATCAGCGATATGAACGCCAAGCAAGTAGTTTCCGTTCTCTAGACGTTTGACTTGCACTGCATCGTCCAAATCCTTTGCATCCGCTCCATCGATAGTAACAATGACTTCATTACGCAAATCACGTCTGCCTTGGCTAATAATTTCTTCCTCAGAAATTGAATCTGGAACAGCAAGCGCTTCAGCCATCACCTCTTCGGGAAACTGTTCAGGAAGCTGATGCTTGCGAATAATCGATAAAATATCAACACCAGGATCATTTTTATGACCTAGAATTTCAATAACTTCACCCTCAGCAGCAGAACGTCCTTCAGGGTAGGTGATAATTTTAACGACAACTTTTTGACCTGTTACAGCACCCATTGTCTTATTTTTAGGAATAAAAATATCACGATTAATCCGCTGATCGTCTGGCAAAACAAAGGCAAATGCTTCATGATCCTCTAGCACTCCGACAATTTGGGTAATGGCGCGCTGAACAATCCGTACGACCTCACCCTCCATCCGACCGCCAGCTTCGCTTTTGTTCGTAATTCGCACAAGTACGATATCACCGTTCATTGCGCTTTTCAAATCATTGGCATGGATATAGACATCTGGCTGCTCATTATCATCTGGCAGAAGAAAAGCAAACCCCTTTGGGTGAGCTTGTACCGTTCCTCGCACAAGGTTCATCCGCTCTGGTACACCATATCGCTCTGTGCGCGTACGAATGATCTTACCTTGCTCTTCCAGCGATACAAGCATCTTTAAAAAGCTTTTAAAATCTGCTGCATCTGTAATTTGAAAATGCTGCTCAAGTTCAGAATAGGTCATTGGCTTATAGGCAACTTCCTTCATGAATTCCAGCAGCTCAATTTCCGTAACCATTGCTGTCATCTCCTTCAGCACAAGTATGATTTCTTGCTAAATCTTCTAGTTACTGTAAGTATACACGATTTGCTTTTATTCCATCCTCTAGTATGTATATTATTGCTCGTTCCATGCATCTACCACCAGCAAGAAAAAAGGCGTATGCACAAGTCATTCTAAAAGAATGGCAAGCGTAATATTAAACGCAATTAAAACAAAAAAGCGAGGAAGACCTCGCTTTTTCTCATTCAACGTTATTGCGCGACAAAATATGAAACGACTAGAGCTAAAATAAAGAAGCCTGCTGCCAAAGCTACCGTTAAACGCTCTAAAAACAAGTCTAAGCCACGTGCTTTTTGTTTACCGAAAAGATGCTCTGCACCGCCAGTAATTGCACCAGAAAGTCCTGCGCTTTTACCTTTTTGTAGTAATACAACGCCAATCAATCCGATTGCAAATACGATTAGCAATATTTTTAATGCAATTTCCATTACTTCCACCTCCAGCATAGCACTCGCTACAAAAACAGATAGTATTATTGTATCATATCGCCGCAGGCGATACAATAGGATGCCTATACCGCTTACAATCCTGTCATATATAGTAAGCCTTCTTAACCTAGTGCCTATATATTAGTTGCTGATTATACAAACGCCTAGTCTTTTGTTAACTACCAAAGAAGGTATAACTATAAAAAACAACTCCCCTACACAAATGTGTAAGGGAGCGATTTTTAACTGCTCAATGGAACCATTAAGCGCGTCTTATTTGAATTTTTTAAGGTTGTAGAATGCAGATTTACCAGCATATTGCGCAGTTGAACCAAGTTGATCTTCGATGCGAAGCAATTGGTTGTATTTCGCAACGCGGTCAGTACGAGAAGGAGCACCAGTTTTGATTTGACCTGCATTTGTTGCAGCAGCAATATCAGCAATTGTGCTATCTTCAGATTCACCAGAACGGTGAGAAATAACTGCTGTGTAACCAGCACGTTTAGCCATTTCGATTGCATCGAATGTTTCAGTCAATGTACCGATTTGGTTAACTTTAACTAGGATAGAGTTAGCTACACCTTTATCGATACCGTCAGATAGACGAGCAGTATTAGTTACGAATAGGTCGTCACCAACCAATTGAACTTTTTTACCTAGGCGCTCAGTAAGCAATTTCCAACCTTCCCAGTCATCTTCAGAGCAACCGTCTTCGATTGTAAGGATTGGATATTTATCAACCCAAGATTCAAGAAGGTCAACGAATTCTGCAGAAGTAAAGGATTTACCTTCACCAGCAAGCGTATATTTACCGTCTTTGTAGAACTCAGTAGAAGCAACGTCCATACCGATAAATACTTCTTCGCCTGGTTTGTAACCAGCACGTTCGATAGCTTCGATAATTGTAGTAATTGCTTCTTCGTTAGAACCAAGGTTAGGAGCGAAGCCGCCTTCGTCACCAACAGCTGTGTTATGTCCTTTATCATGAAGAACAGCTTTTAGGTTATGGAAAATCTCAGCACCGATACGTAGCGCTTCTTTAAAGCTTTCAGCACCAACTGGAAGAATCATAAACTCTTGTACGTCGATGTTGTTATCCGCATGCTCACCACCATTGATGATGTTCATCATTGGAACTGGAAGAACTTTTGCGTTGAATCCGCCAAGATATGTGTAAAGAGGTACATCCAAAGCGTCAGCAGCAGCGCGAGCTACAGCCATAGAAACAGC
Organism: Paenibacillus sp. plas6; assembly: GCF_057221655.1. Lineage (NCBI taxonomy): Bacteria > Bacillati > Bacillota > Bacilli > Caryophanales > Paenibacillaceae > Paenibacillus > Paenibacillus sp. plas6. Next base: position 1,689,559 of record NZ_CM170151.1, read on the forward strand.
AAGGATTGCGTTAGCACCTAGTTTACCTTTGTTAGGAGTACCGTCTAGTTCAATCATTTTACGGTCGATAGCAACTTGATCAAGTGCATCTAGACCGATAATTTCTGGAGCAATAATTGTATTTACATTTTCAACTGCTTTAAGAACACCTTTACCTAGGTAACGAGATTTGTCGCCATCGCGAAGCTCAACAGCTTCGTATGCACCAGTAGATGCACCAGATGGAACGATTGCGCGGCCTTTGCCACCAGATTCAAGAGAAACTTCAACTTCTACAGTTGGATTACCACGAGAGTCAAGAACTTCGCGTGCGTATACGTCAACGATGATAGACATTTACTTAAACACTCCTTAAATTTTTTATATTAGTATTGTACATGGAAAACTATGACTTAATCAATGTCGAACCTGTCATTTCTTTAGGTTTCTCGACATTTAATAGTGAAAGCAATGTTGGTGCAATATCAGCTAAGATACCGCCCTCACGTAGTTCGATACCTTCTTTTGTAACAATAAAAGGTACTGGATTTGTTGTATGAGCAGTATGCGGATTGCCATTTTCGTCAAATACCATATCAGCATTACCATGGTCAGCTGTAATAATACATACACCGCCAGCAGCATGCACAGCATCGACAACTTTACCTACACACTCGTCAGTAGCTTCAACCGCTTTAATCGTTGGCTCAAGCATACCAGAGTGCCCTACCATATCTGGGTTAGCAAAGTTAATGATAATCACATCATGCTTATCAGCTTCAATCTCGCGTACAGTTGATTCTGCAAGCTCGTACGCGCTCATTTCAGGCTTCAAGTCGTACGTTGCTACTTTCGGCGAATTAATTAGTACGCGTGTTTCACCTGGAAGCTCTACATCGCGACCACCGCTAAAGAAGAACGTAACATGCGGATATTTTTCTGTTTCAGCAGTACGAAGCTGAGTAAGATTATTTTGTGCAAGCACTTCCCCTAATGTGTTATCTAGGTTTTTAGGAGCATAAGCAACTAATCCGCCGATTGTTTCACTAAATGTAGTTAAGCAAACAAAGAATACATCCTTAGGACGTTTCTCACCGCGATCAAAGCCACGGAAGTCTTCGTTTGTAAATACTTGTGACAATTGAATTGCACGGTCAGGACGGAAGTTACAGAAGATAATAGAATCTTCGTCTTCAACTGTCGCAGTTGGATTACCATTTGCATCAACGATTACAGTAGGCAGTAAAAATTCATCATATACTTCTTTCTCATAAGAATCTTTTACTGCTTGAACTGGATCTGTTGCTTTTTCACCCTCTGCATAAACAAGCGCACGGTATGCTTTTTCTACACGTTCCCAACGTTTGTCACGGTCCATTGCATAATAGCGACCTGAAAGGGTAGCGATTTGACCTACGCCGATTTCTTCGATTTTTTGCAGTAAATATTCAACATATTTCACACCGCTAGTTGGCGCAACGTCACGGCCATCCATAAAGCCATGCACATAAACTTTATCGAAATTGCGTCTTTTCGCAGTTTCTAATAAAGCTACGATATGGTCGATATGGCTGTGTACACCACCATCAGAAAGCAAGCCATAGATATGAAGCTTTTTATCTTTTTCTTTCGCATGCTCAATCGCTTTTACAAATGTTTCGTTCTCATAGAACTCACCGTCGCGGATTGATTTTGTAATGCGAGTAAGGTCTTGATAAACGATACGGCCAGCACCAATGTTTAAGTGACCAACCTCAGAGTTACCCATTTGACCTTCAGGAAGACCAACTGCTTCACCGCAAGCAGTAAGTGTTGTATTAGGATATTGCTTCAAATAACGGTCATAATTTGGTTTTTTCGCTTGTGCTACCGCATTACCTACTACATCATCACGAAGACCAAAACCATCCATAATAATTAAAGCAACTGGTTTACGTTTTGCCATCTTACTTTGCCCCCTCAACAAGAGCAATATAGGATTCTGGCTCTAGACTAGCACCGCCTACAAGTGCGCCATCGATGTCTGGTTGACCAAGATATTCAGCAACGTTGTTAGGCTTAACGCTGCCGCCGTATTGAATGCGAACTGCATTTGCAGTAGCCTCATCGTAAAGCTCAGCAATTACGCTACGTACATAACCAATGACGTCTTGTGCATCAGCAGCAGTAGAGGACTTACCAGTACCGATAGCCCAAATTGGCTCATAAGCAATTACTGTTTGTGCAGCTTGCTCTTTAGATACGCCTTGGAAAGCAGCAACAGTTTGCACTTTACATACCTCTTTAGTTGTACCAGCTTCACGCTCTTCAAGGTTTTCACCGATACATACGATAGGTACTAGGCTATGTTTAAATGCAGCATGTACTTTTTTATTAACTGTTTCGTCAGTTTCTGCAAAGTATTGACGGCGCTCAGAGTGACCGATAATCACATATTTTACGCCAAGGTCTTTAAGCATAACGCCGCTAATTTCACCTGTAAAAGCACCGCTATCTTCAAAGTGAAGATTTTGCGCACCAATTCCAATTGTAGTGCCTTTTGCTGCTTCAACTAAAGCTGGAAGATTAGTGAATGGCGCACAGATGACACTTTCAACACCTTCAACTTCAGCTTTACCTTTAACCGCTTCAAGGAAAGAAACTGCCTCAGAAACGGTTTTGAACATTTTCCAGTTACCTGCAATAATAGGTTTTCTGCTCATATTATTGAATCCTCCTCAAATCTTTTCGGATCTCTGTCTGCTAAGTGAGCAGCATATAAGCATGTCATGCATACGCATATACTGGACATTCAGCAATTGCAATGCTCATTAACAGTTCACAAGGATGTACAATACTCGCTAAGAGATCATACATCCTTATAGATTTCGATATAGTTAATTCCTATTTATCGTTAAGCGCAACTACACCTGGTAGAGCTTTACCTTCCATAAATTCAAGGGAAGCACCGCCACCAGTAGAGATGAAGTTCATACGATCAGCTAAACCGAATTTCTCAGCAGCTGCAGCAGAATCACCGCCACCGATTACAGTGTAAGCTTCTGTTTCAGCGCAAGCTTGAGCTACTGCGCGAGTACCATGTGAGAATGGCTCGATTTCGAATACGCCCATTGGTCCGTTCCAAACAACAAGTTTAGAATTTTTAATAACCTCTGCGTAAATTTCGCGTGTTTTAGGACCAATATCGATACCTTCCATATCAGCAGGAATGCCGTCTACAGAAACAACTTTTGTAGTTGCATTAGCGCTGAACTCATTTGTTACAACAACGTCAACTGGAAGGTATAGGTTTTTGCCTGCTTTCTTAGCTTTCTCAATAAATTCAAGAGTTAAATCAAGTTTGCTGCTATCTAGCAAAGATTGACCAATTTCATAGCCTTGAGCTTTAAAGAATGTGTAAGAAAGACCGCCGCCAATAATAATATTGTCAGCAATTTCAATCATTTTTTCAATAACCGCAATTTTATCTTTAACTTTAGAACCACCGATAATAGCAGTGAATGGACGCTCAGGGTTGTGAAGAACTTTACCAAGAGTTTCTAACTCTTTTTCCATTAGGAAACCAGAAACTGCTGGCAAGTGATGAGCAATCCCTTCTGTAGAAGCATGAGCACGGTGAGCAGCACCGAATGCATCATTAACAAAAATGTCAGCAAGCTCTGCAAATTGTTTTGCTAGCTCTGGATCATTTTTCTCTTCACCTGGGTAGAAGCGTACGTTTTCAAGCAATAGTACATCGCCATTTTTCATTTCAGCGATTTGTGCTTTTACAGTTTCGCCTACAGCTTCATTAGCTTTAATAACTGGTTTACCAATCAATTCAGATAGACGAGCTGCACTTGCAGTATGACGAAGTTCTTCAACTACTTGACCTTTAGGACGTCCTAAATGACTTGCCAAAATAACTTTTGCGCCTTTTTCAATTAAGTAATTGATAGTTGGCAAAGTTTCACGAATACGTTTGTCATCAGTAATTTTTCCATCTTCCAACGGAACATTAAAATCCACACGTACAAATACTCGTTTACCTGTCACTTCAATATCGCGTACAGTTTTTTTATTCATATGACGTTCCTCCGTACCCATTTTTATGTTGCATCTCATTCAACTGATCATGCAATTTTTCTCTTGTATATATGTGTAGATAAAACAACTAGGTATAGATAAAGAGCGGAAACAATATCGTTGTTTCCGCTCTATGATATTGCCAATGATTATTTAATCAATTTTGCAAAATGTTCAAGTGTACGGATCAATTGAGAAGTGTAAGACATTTCGTTGTCGTACCAAGCAACAGTTTTAACTAGTTGTTGATCGCCAACTGTTAATACTTTAGTTTGAGTTGCATCAAATAGAGATCCGTAAGTGATACCAACGATATCAGAAGATACGATTTGATCTTCAGTGTAACCGAAAGATTCGTTAGCAGCAGCTTTCATAGCAGCGTTAACTTCTTCAGCAGTTACTTTAGTGTTTAGTACAGACACTAGCTCAGTTAGAGAACCAGTAGGTGTAGGAACACGTTGTGCTGCACCGTCAAGTTTACCGTTTAGTTCAGGGATAACAAGACCGATTGCTTTAGCAGCACCAGTAGTGTTAGGTACGATGTTATTAGCAGCTGCACGCGCACGACGGAAGTCACCTTTTGGATGCGGAGCATCAAGAGTGTTTTGGTCGCCAGTGAAAGCGTGGATAGTAGTCATTAGACCAGAAACGATACCGAATTTATCGTTAAGAACTTTAGCCATAGGAGCTAGACAGTTAGTAGTACAAGAAGCACCAGAGATAACTGTTTCAGAACCATCTAGAATGTCATGGTTAACGTTGTAAACGATAGTTTTCATATCGCCTGTAGCTGGAGCAGAGATAACAACTTTTTTCGCTCCACCTTTAAGGTGTTTTTCAGCAGCTTCTTTAGTTGTGAAGAAACCTGTGCACTCTAGCACGATATCTACACCAAGCTCGCCCCAAGGAAGTTCTTCAGGGTTGCGGTTAGCAAGAACTTTAATTTCTTTACCGTTTACTTTGAAGAAGCCATCATGAACTTCAACTTCGCCGTTGAAACGACCTTGAGTTGTATCATATTTTAGCAAATGAGCAAGCATTTTAGCATCAGTCAAGTCGTTGATTGCTACAACTTCAATGCCCTCTACATTTTGAATACGACGGAAAGCTAGACGACCAATACGCCCAAAACCATTAATACCTACTTTAATCATGAGTAAGTTCCTCCTAAGTTTTGTTTTTTTGTAAAACTAAATATGTTCAAGACGACTGTAAAAATTTACATTTCGTCATGATGCCTACCTGCTTCATGCATACGAATAATTTCTCGTGCTGCACTTTCATCAGTAATCAATGCGTAATTGCGACCAAATCGCATAATGGCATCGATTGCCTCTGCTTTACTAGAACCACCAGCAACTGCTATTACGCACGGGATATTCATAATATCCTCAAGCCGCATACCTACAGTTTTCATTTTATGGACAGGTTCACCATGTCGATTAAAATAAAAACCAAATGCCTCAGCTAATGCCCCTTCTGCAACCATTGCACGCACTTCATCTGGATCGGTTTTTCTTCGCCTTGCCATTACAGTAGCGTCACCAATACCATGAATAAAAATTCTTGCATGACGGATAACTTCTACAATTTCTTTTATAGAAGGCTCCTGCATTATTGATTCATAAGCTTCCTCACTAATATTTTCCGGCACATGAAGCAAGCGATATTGTCCGCCTGTCCGCTTAGCCATCATGGAAGCAATAGTATTAGCTTGATAATCAAGGCTTTCTCCTAAACCACCGCGTGAAGGTACGAATAAAACATTTTTAATGGAGCTTGGCAAGCTTATATATTTTGCAACTTGAGCTGTCGATGTTCCGCCAGAAACAGCGATCACATCGCCTGATTTTATTACTCGTTTTAATAGCAAGCTAGCTGCACGTCCGAGCTCACGTTTTGCTGCTTCAGAATGCTCAGCATCACCTTGTACTACAATAACCTGCTGTAAGCCGTACATGTCCTGTAGCTTTATTTCCAGCTCCGAGTTACCGAACACAAGTGGACCAAGGTGCTCTAACTCTTCAAGTACTTTCTTACCTTCATCGCTAAGCGACATGCCTGATGCTGAAATAATGAGCAAGCCTTGTTCCTTCAACAACTCTGTTTCCGCTCGTAGAACCCGCTCCGTCATTCCAAGCACATTAGCAAGTGCGCGACGACCGATTGTTCCTGCAAGCATAACTTGTTGCAGAATCTTGTAACGTTTCCTCATCACTTCCAAAAGCTCAGGTACTAGCAGCTTCTGCAGGTCGATAAGCTGTCTCATGAATACCATCACTCCATCGGTACGAGTCAACGTAAAGGGTAAATCAAAACCTATCGGGACTCTTTTTGTCCCTGTGGTATTATTTTCGTCCCACTTCTATTTTAACGAATTTTTTATGGCATAGCAAGCTTTGATTTAAAGTGCAAACGTTAATCCTACAATAATTTTTAGAGATGTGGTTTAGTTACAGCTCCTACCTATAAGCTTATCCAATATTTTCGTTCTCATAATCGACAAAAACTAGAGATCTTATAAGAAACTCTTGCTTCTGCCGCAAATTTCAAATACAATATAATAGCTGCGCCCGTGGTCCAATGGATATGACGCAGGCCTCCGGAGCCTGAGATCTAGGTTCGATTCCTAGCGGGCGCGCCATTAAAATTACGAATTAGGATTGAATTAATTGTACGTTGTACGTTGTCATATAAACGAAAACGCCCTCTGTTTCGCAACAGAGGGCGTTTTCGTATTGAACAGCATCATGTTCAAGCCTAAACTCTCCTTTTTTTGTTTGTGATAGCTCAAATATGCTTATGGCTGTTGCCCTACTGTCAAACCCCGTGTAATTCTGATCAGCATGATGAATATAATTACTTACAGAAATTCTCCTCATACTGCTCTGAACTTAAATTTTGAGTGAGAAGCAATCTTCCATCCACTGTTCATCTGCTTAATTGCCGTACCTTTTAAAGTAGTCAACGCAAATGCAGACATTAAAATTTGATTTTTAAGTGCATGTTTAATATGAAGTTTAAGCGGAAAAGCTGTTGATAAAATAAAAAGTTTGACTTTCTTTGACTTTTAATCAAAATTCAATTATGATAAATACACATACTAAAGTATAGGAGGATTGGTTAGTAATGAACTTTGTACCTATGGTTATTGAACAAAGCAATCGAGGAGAGCGTTCTTATGATATTTATTCTCGTTTGTTAAAAGATCGCATCGTTTTGCTTGGATCAGGTGTCAATGATGTCGTTGCCAATTCTATTATTGCTCAGCTATTGTTTCTAGCAGCAGAGGATCCTGAAAAAGATATTCATCTATATATTAACAGCCCTGGCGGCTCGATTACTGCAGGTATGGCAATTTACGATACAATGCAGTACATTAAGCCTGATGTATCTACAATCTGTGTTGGTATGGCTGCATCAATGGGCGCATTCCTGCTCGCCGCAGGTGCTAAAGGTAAACGATTTGCTTTACCAAACAGTGAAGTCATGATCCATCAACCGCTTGGTGGAGCAGAAGGACAAGCAAGTGATATTGAAATTCGTGCTAAACGAATTATTAAAATGCGTGAAAAGTTAAACACCATATTAGCAGAACGCTCAGGTCAACCAATCGAGCGAATTAATCGAGATACAGATCGTGATTACTTCATGAGTGCTCATGAGGCTGTTGAATACGGGTTAATTGATAAAGTAATTGAACGTGTTAACTAAAACTCGTATTACGTATTAATTTAAGTAAGCTCGCTCTTTTAGACTGTCGTATCCGCTGCCTGCAATGGATAACGACAGTTTTGTTTTAAACAAAAATTACCAGCTTGTTTCCCCTAATATAAATTAATGGAAAATATGGGTGCGTGATTTTTATCACTTACTAATTGAATCGACCCATCTATTATTATTGTTACATTACAGGTTGTGGGGGAGAAAATCATGGAACTAGATGCACTACACCATATAGAAGAGCTCGCAGCAAAAAAATTAAGAATCTATGAACAAAGTAAACTGCGATACTTTATGCGTTCTATGTTAGCCAGTATGTTTATAGGCTTCGGAGTAATTGTTGCCTTTAAAACGGCAAATTATTTTTACGAACTGAATTCGCCATTTACTTATCCTTCAGCAGCATTAACATTTTGTATCGCAATTATTTTGATCTACTTTGGCGGAGGAGATTTATTTACCGGAGATACCTTTTATTATAGCTATCGTACACTTCGCAAAAAAATGCGCTGGTCTCAAACTGCAAAGTTGCTTTGCTTTAGCTATTTTGGAAATATGTGTGGGGCTATTCTTTTTGCTTGCCTCGCATGGGGAACTGGACTATTTGCTAGTGAGCATATCCATGCTTTCTTGCTCGAAACCGCTCATAAAAAAGCTTCTTTGCCTACTGACGAGATCTTTTTCAGAGGAATTCTTTGTAACTGGCTCGTATGCCTTGCTTTTTTTGTTCCATACAAAATGAAAACTGACGGAGCAAAAATGTTTATTATGATTTTTCTAGTTTTTAGCTTTTTTATCGCAGGGTTTGAACATAGCATTGCAAATATGTCTGTGTTCGCCATTTCTATTGCGGCAAAGGGCTGGGATGCATTTACAGCTGGGCAAATTTTACATAATTTAATTCCGGCTACGATTGGCAATATTATTGGCGGCATCGTATTTATGGCTATGTTTTACTTATATATTAACAAGCCATTTATTAAAGAAAGTGAGGAATAATGAATGAAATCTAACAGAAAAGTTGTCATTATCGGTGCTGGCTTCGTCGGATCAACTACTGCATATACATTAATGCTACGCAATCGAGTAAATGAATTGGTTTTAATTGATGCGAATCATGCGAAAGCTGCAGGGGACGCATTGGACATGAATCACGGTATGCCTTATATTGGCGGCGCTAAGTTATGGGCAGGCACGTATGAGGACTGCGCAGGCGCAGATATTATTATTATTACGGCAGGGGCAGCTCAACGCCCAGGTGAGACAAGAACTGATCTATTAAAGCGTAATGCTGAAATTTTTGATTCAATTATTAAACAGATTTTGCCATATAACCAAGATGCAATCTTACTGATCGCTACTAATCCTGTTGATATTATGGCGTACATTACACAAAAGAAATCTGGCTGGCCAGTACATCGTGTAATCGGTTCTGGCACATTGCTAGACAGCGGACGTTTCCGTTATCTGCTTGGCAAGGAGCTGAAAATCGATCCGCGCAGCGTTCACGCGCATATTATCGGTGAGCATGGCGACTCTGAGCTTCCTGTATGGAGCTTAGCAAATATAGCCGGCGTTGATATCAAGCTAGACGAGGAAACAAAAGAAAAAATCTTTACCCAAACTCGCGACGCTGCTTATGAAATTATCGAAGCAAAAGGAGCAACTTACTATGCAATCGCCTTAGCACTCGATCGCATCGTAACAGCGATTCTTGATGATGAGGGCGCAGTACTTAACGTATCAACGCTGCTTGATAATTACAATGGCATATCTGATGTCTACTTAGGAATTCCATGCGTCGTAGACCGCACTGGTGTACGCGAAGCGCTACATCTTACATTAAACGCAGAGGAGCAAGCGCTGCTTGAAAAATCTGCGAATAAGTTAAAAGAACTGATCGCTAGCTTAGAGCTTGATCTCGAAGCGAAATAAGTATTATTTAATATAAGTCAACGATGAGCATTTTATAAAACAGATCAAATTAAAAACGTCTAGCCTGTCAGTAATTACTTGACAAGCTAGACGTTTCTTAGTAGAAATGATGTACTAGTCACCTAAGCCTGAACTCATTTCCATTTTCTTTTCACGTCTATAACACCATAAATAATAAGACCTATAAAGAAAAGCAAAGTTAAACCAATGATTGTCCAGACTTTAATATTTGAAGAAATGTCTAAGTTTAGTATTATTAAAAAAATCCCTGTGAGCACAGCTGGAATTAGATAAATCTTTTCTTTTTTTATCCAAGCGTATATTAGAATTCCTAATAGGAGAACCCACACAAAGTAATAATGAACGATCTGAATACACCTCACTTCGCGTTACGAATTCGATAAATTCCATTTACCAGAAAGTCCATCCTAGAAATAAATGCAGATAAACGAAAAGCCCAACAACGCCACCATATAATAAACATTCTTAGGCTTTGACAATATGTTTCATATAATGGAGCGATGTATATAACTGAAGACGCAAAAATCCAGAGCAACACAAAAGGCCCCCCGTTACGTTAACAGGCGGCCTTATATGTGCGAAAACAACTTATTGGTTTTCCAGTTCTTCTTTGCTTACTAGTGCAACTAAAGCATTAACCGCTTGCTCTGCATCAGAGCCTTCAGCACTAATAACAACTTCAGTACCTGAGCTAATAGCGAGACTCATAATACCCATGATTGACTTCGCGTTCACTTTTTTATCGTCTTTTTCCACAAAAACCTCGGAGGAAAATTTGTTCGCTTCTTGTACAAACAAAGCAGCTGGTCTAGCATGTAAACCTGTTTTCAGACGAACAACTACTGGAAGCCTTGCCATGTAATACATACCCCCTATATATTAAGTCAAAAATGATAATAATCGTTCATTTTAAGCTGTATAAGATATTATACCATTACTAAGCTAATTCTACTAGGATAAAGTTGCGCCATTCCTTATTTTTTCTGCCATTTCATCAATTTTCCGTAATCGATGATTAACACCAGACTTGCTTACCTTAACCTTTAGCATTTCGCCAACCTCGGTTAAGTTAAGATCAGGATGCGCCAGGCGAATCTCCGCCACCTCACGTATTTTCTCAGGTAGATTTTCTAAACCGATTTCTTTCTGCAATAATTTAATATTATCGATCTGCCTTACCGCAGCACCAATTGTTTTATTCAAATTCGCTGTTTCACAATTAACGATTCGATTTACAGAGTTTCTCATATCGCGCATAATACGTACATCCTCAAACTTAAACAACGCTTGATGCGCTCCAATAATATTAAGTAACTCGATAATCTTTTCGCCTTCCTTGATATAGAAAATAAAACCTTTCTTACGTTCAATACAGCGGGCATTCAAATTAAAATGATTCGCTAACTCAACTAATGCCTTACAGTGTTCCTCATACATTGATGAAATTTCAAGATGGTATGAGGATCCTTCCGGATTATTCACTGATCCTCCTGCTAAAAATGCGCCTCGTAAATATGCTCGTTTACAGCAGCCTTTACGAATGATTCTACGGTCTATACCTGAATTGAACATGAATCCTTCGGACACAATATGCAAGTCGGTTAAGACATCTTGTACTCGCTCTGGCATCCGTACGATATACACATTATTTTTTTTAAGTCGCATTTTTTTACGTACTAACAGTTCTACATGTACAGCAAAGTGTTTTTTTATCAGTGTATAGATTCGGCGAGCAATTGCAGCATTTTCGGTTGAAATATCCAAGACTACCTTGCGGCTGGATAAGCTGACAGAGCCGTTCATCCGAATCAATGCAGCGAGCTCAGCACGCTCACAGCAAGGTTCCGTTTCGACCATTGTCAGTTCCTTTTTCGTTTGTGCCGCAAAAGACATCCTTCTCACCTCTTTCTTAACATCCAGTTTTCCACCAGTTTATAAATATGATGACTTAACCGTTCAGCATCATGACGTAAAAATGTGCGGAAGAGCACAAGCTGATCTGCAATGACTTGATAACCTCGCTTAGTTACCTCATCAATATCGAGATGTACCGCTTTCGAGCCTAATTCCGCGTATTTTTTCTCCACATGCTCCGGTATTTCACCATTGTTCACAATGACATAATCAAACAAATGATGACCAATATGATCGTAAATAGCATCCAAATGATCACTAACTGTATAATTGTCTGTCTCACCTGGCTGCGTCATCACATTACAAACGAACAGCTTTACTGCATTCGATTCAACGATCGTTTGTGCAAGCTTAGGTACAATTAAGTTAGGCATAATACTCGTATATAAGCTGCCTGGACCGATTAGAATGGCATCAGCTTGCTCTAACGCTTCAACGGCTTCTGGCAGTGCCTCTACATCCTGCGGCTCTAAAAATACACGTTTTATCGAGCCATTAGCTTTTGGAATCATCGACTCTCCTGTAACGATCGTACCGTCGCTCATTTCTGCTTTTAAAACGATCGCACGATTAGCTGCAGGTAGCACTCTGCCACGTACAGCCAGTACCTGTGACAACTGCTTAATTCCGGTTACAAAATCTCCCTCAATTTCTGTCATAGCAGCAAGCATCAAATTGCCAAGTGTGTGTCCTGCTAGTCCTGATCCTGTCTTAAAGCGATATTGTAAAACCTCCGTTAGCAATGGCTCTGCATCTGCTAACGCAGACAATACGTTTCTTATATCGCCGGGTGGAGGGATATGCAACTCATTGCGCAGTATACCAGAGCTGCCTCCGTCATCCGCAACAGTCACAATTGCAGTAATATCTAGCGGCTTCTCCTTTAAGCCTCTCAGCATAACTGACAGCCCTGTTCCACCGCCAATTACTACTATTTTCGGACGTCTATCGACTTTTTGCACGATGAGCCTGCTCTCCCCTCTCATTATGTCCTATCGCGCTCTGAATCACGATGACTAACGCGCATCTGTTCAGAAGCCCTTAATTTCAATGTCTTCCCTAAGTATTCAGAAATTGCTACTGAGCGATGTTTACCGCCAGTACAGCCGATGCCAATTACAACCTGACTCTTACCTTCCTCTTCATACTGTGGAATCAAATATTCCAACATATCGACAAGCTTAGCGAGAAACGTTTGTGTCTCAGGCCATTGCATAACATAATCATAAACTTCGGGATGCTGACCAGTAAAAGGACGTAGATTATCAATATAATGCGGGTTGGGTAGAAAGCGAACATCGAACACAAGATCAGCATCAAGCGGGATACCATATTTAAAACCAAATGACGTAATATTCACCGTTAATGCTTTATGCTGTGCTTGACCAAAATGATTGACAAGACGTTCCTTTAGCATTGACGGTTTTAAATCAGTCGTGTTGATAATAAGCGTTGCCTTTCCTTTTAAATCCTCAAGCAACGTTCGTTCAGCACGAATTCCTTCTAGCGGCATGCTTTCCTGACTCATTGGATGACGACGACGGCTTTCCTTATATCGTCTCACCAATGTTTCATCACTTGCATCTAAAAATAAAATTTCGCAATTAATTGTATGATGCTCATTCATATACTGAATTGATTCAGAAAGTGCTGTAAAAAATTCTCGACCTCGCAAGTCAATAACTAATGCAACTTTACGAATTTTACCATCGGATTGTTCAATTAGTTCAGCAAATTTTGGAATGAGAACAGGCGGTAAATTATCCACGCAGAAAAAGCCTAGATCCTCCAGGCTTTGCACTGCAATTGTCTTTCCCGCACCAGACATACCAGTAATAATAACAAGCTGTGATAAATTCGTTGCTGTTTTCATAAGCAACACCTACTATCCTCTTAAAATTAATCCTGCTGCTCCAACTACACCTGCATTGTTACCAAGCACCGCTGGAATAATCTTAACATTTTCTTTTGATACATCCTGTGTATATTTATCAAATACTTCACGAATTTGTTGAAATAAAAACTCGCCGGCCTTAGCAACTCCGCCGCCGATAATAAAACATTCTGGATTTAGAATAATCGCCATCATAGCCATAGAACGTCCTAAATAGTAAGCGGCACGTGAAACAATACGTGTAGCCACTTCGTCTCCAGCCTTAGCAGCATCAAGTACATCTTTAGCCATAATTTTCTCAACGCTAGAAAGCGATGTACGATCTCCGCGAGCTACAGCTTCTTCCGCCATACGAATAATACCAGTTGCTGAAGACACCGTTTCTAGACATCCACGTTTGCCGCAGCCGCATTGAATGGCTTCAAGATCTGGAACAATCGCCATATGACCAAGCTCACCTGCAACACTTTGAAAACCTTCTACAATTTTTCCATCAACAATGATGCCGCCGCCTACACCTGTGCCTAATGTATACATTACGCAGTTTTTAATTCCGCGACCTGCTCCAGCCCATGCTTCACCAAGCGCAGCAACGTTCGCATCATTATTTACTTTTACTAGTATATTGAGTTCTTTTTCCAAAAAGCCTTTAAGATCCACATTATTTAAATACAAATTTGGAGAATGCTTAATAACCCCATTTGGAATATCAAGAAAACCAGCAATACCGATTCCTACACCAGCTACTTGCTCCCATGCATAAGATGATTCTTTAACAATCTGTCTAACATAAGATGCAATGTTACGAAGTATAGTATCTGGACCTTCACTAACCCCTGTTGGCCCTTCATAAGTTTGCAGCAGATCACCTTCTGCGTTACATAGTCCTAATTTAATCGTGGTTCCACCAACATCAACACCGACATAAATCTTTTCAGACATTGACAATGCACCTCATTCTTTAATGTGCTGTTCTATTTTTCAGAACACAAATATTACTAAAAGATTCATTTCAACTATAAGCGTTCCAACGTTTGCGGTCAAGCTTGCCACTAGTAGCCTAGAACATAGCAAAGGACGGAAAAAAAGACTGCTTGCTGCAATGCAAAACAATAGTCCTCCGTACATCATCGCCTTTCTACATTTGACGATAATCAACAATCCATGGTACATCTTTCATCTTACATTTTACCGCTAGTACCTTATCGATCTCTTTCACTCGTTTACTAACAGTCGTAATGCTTGTGCCATAGCGTAATGCAGCTTCATGATAAGTAATTGGCTGATTATATAATTTAGCAACCAAATACTCTAGTGCTGCTGCCCAAGCTTCAATTTTGCTTGGCTTCGCCATCGTTAAATAACCTTTGGAAAGAAAATTAATCCATAATGTAATCATATCATGCTGTTGAATAACGTTATAACGTTTTGCTGTCATTTTCAGTGTCAATTCAGCAACCTGTTCCCATAATGGATCGCTGTACATAAGGTTGCTTGTTTCTAACGTAGGTACGCGATCTGCTGGGACTTGCAACAGCTTCCCTGACAACATAACCTCAAAAGCATCCTTCATTCCAAGCGAACGAAGTGAATACATCACTAAACGTTTCAAATAGTCGTCTTCATCGCTTTTTAGTAAAAATTCACCTAAGCGCTGTGCCACTTTTTCATTGTAACAATTCGGTAAATGATAAATTGCCTTTAGCTTTCCTTCGCGATTGCTATAATCCATCGCCCAGAACAAATATGCTCGCCATATTTTGGGATCAAGCTCAGTTCCGCGTTCGCGCGCTTGATTTTCCCAAGCTTCCATTTGCTCTTCGACTGTTTCATAATAGCCGTAAGACAACGAGCTTTGCAGCGGTTCCTGCCTTAGCATGTTTAACAGCAAAAGAAAATAACTCGCAATCTTCGACTTTTCTTCCGTGCTTTGATGCATTAACCAGTACTTTTCAGCAATGTCCCATTTGCCAGCATTACATGCGGCAATTGCAGCAAAGTGATAGAGACACGGATCGTTTTTCGCTTCGCCCAGCTTAATTAAGCGCTGAAAATGTCGAAGCGCTATTGCATGCTCCTTCAGTATCCCCATCGTCGTAGCAAGTTTAAATAAATGCTCCTGATAAAACGGATCCAGCTTGGTTAAGAGAGGCACAAGCTGTTGCAATTCCTCCTGCTTACCTTCATAGTGATAAAAAATTGCTAAATTACATAACGCATGAAGATTAACAGGATCGCGTGTGAGCACTTCTTCGATCGCATGTTTTGCTTTATCTCCCTGTCCTATATAATAATAAGCTAGCGCTAAGTTGTTGCGCGCAGCAATAAAATCAGGATGCTCTTCACTAATGGACTCCAGTAGCTCGATAGCTTCAAGAAATTTTCCATCTTCAAGCAGCTCGCGCGCACGATTATGCTCATAAACACCAGCTCTAGCCTTCACTCTTGTAATAGGAGTTGGACGTTCAAGCTCATACTCTAAATACTGGATCATTTCTTCTGCTTCCTCTAAGAAATGCCCCTCTTCGTCCTCTTGCAAATAATAAAGTAATTCTCGCTCCGCTTCCTCAAAAAACTCCATATTAGCAAAGTTATTTGCCATATAAAAATGGCACTCTGTCATATCAGGGTCAATTTCCTTGAGCACCTTCTGTAATATCGTGTTTGATTCCCCGTATTTTCCAATTTCAGAGAGTACGCCTGCCATATTGCAATAATTAATTGGATTATTAGGCTCATATTCTACTGCTTTTTGGAAATATTTCAGTGCCTTGTCATAATGAAACTTATCCAACGAGCGTATCGCGCGCTCATAAAAAAAGTTCGCATCTAATTGCAATAACCTTAGTTCCTGCTGATCGCCAACAACACGCTTATTCTTTTTCAACTGCAAGGCACCTCCTCCATACTTTCTATTCATAGCTCAATTATAGCACAGTCCCTAAATAAACAACTATATCAGCAAAAAAGCTGCGGATGACAATATATGTCATTCCACAGCTTCCAGTTCTATATTAGCTGTTCCACGCCTTACGTCTTAAACAGAACACTAATCGATCCACCATCGATAATAATTTTAGTCGCTTCTGCTAATAACGGAGCAACTGTTAGCACTTTAAACCGCTCGGAAGTATGTTCAGGCAAGGCAATCGTATCAGTAACAACAATTTCTTTAATGTTTGGATGATCCAAGCGAGAAATTGCATCTCCAGAAAATAATGGATGCGTTGCACATACAATAACGTCCTCTGCCCCACGTTCCTTTAAGCTTTCTACAACGTTTATAATTGTGCCGCCTGTGTCAATCATATCTTCAATAATAATTGGTGTTTGACCTTCAACTTCACCAATAACGTGAGTAATGCTGGATTGATTATGTGCAGAACGCTTTTTAATCATAATTGCAAACGATGTATCCAGCGCGTTAGCTAGCTTTTCTGCAGTAGAAGCACGTCCAGCATCAGGCGATACGACTACTGGATTTTTAATTTTCTTCTCTTTCAAATAAGCGCTAATAAGATCTAGTGCGGTCATATGATCAACTGGAATGTTAAAGAAACCTTGAATTGCTGGTGCATGTAGGTCAATTGTTAGCACTCGAGTTGCCCCTACAGTTGTCAATACATCAGCTACCATTTTTGCCGAGATCGGTTCGCGTGGCGCCGCTTTTCGCTCCTGTCGAGCATAGCCATAATAAGGCATAATTACATTAATGGTACGAGCCGATGCACGTTTTGCAGCATCAATCATAACGAGCAATTCTACAAAATACTCGTTGACTGGATGAGACAACGACTGTACTAGGAATACATCACAGTTACGAATTGTTTCCTCATAATGTACGTAAACTTCTCCGCTCTTAAAGCGAGAAATTTTTATCGCCCCCAATGGAATGTCTAAATGCTCACTAATTTTTTGAGCTAGAGCGGGATTCGATGAACCTGAAAAAATACGCACCTTGTCGCTTAACATGATACCCTCCTGAGCGTTTCAACCATTTTCATAAACAATAAAACAATATACGAAGTATTTCTACTTGTCTTATTATACATGCATTTGTCAAGAATTCAAAAATGAATTCATACTATTTTTCGACAAAATCTAATCTTATCTCATTTTATTCGTTGTTGGCTTACCTTGTCTCTGCTTTAGCTCACTTAAAATTTCATCAAATGGCAAGCCACGCTCACGAAGGAGAACCATCAAATGAAACACAAGGTCACTTGCTTCCGCACGAAGCTCAGCATTATCTTTATTTTTTGAGGCAATGATAACTTCCGCAGCTTCTTCTCCGATTTTTTTAAGAATTTTATCTAAGCCTTTATTAAACAAATAACTTGTATACGTATTTTCAGGGCGCTCTGCATAACGCTCTGCAACAATCGTTTCAAGCTCGGCTAACGCTGCAAAACGATTGCTGTTTTCACTAATCTCAGCAGCTTCTTGTCCACCTTCAACTTGAAGTGATTTTGTAAAGCAGCTATAGCTTCCCGTATGGCAAGCTGGACCTTCCTGTAAAACTTTAACTAACAACGTATCGGCATCACAATCATAGCTCAAGCTTACAATACGTTGCTTATGTCCGCTAGTTGCGCCTTTATTCCACAACTCATTGCGTGAGCGACTCCAAAACCAAGTATAGCCAGTTTCTTGTGACAGCTTTAACGATTCAGCATTCATATAAGCAAGCATAAGCACATCCTTGCTTTGCGCGTCCTGAACAATCGCCGGTACTAAGCCGTCAGCTCCCCATTTGATGACATTCTCATTCATCTTACTTCTACTCCTTTTGTCCGCAAGTCGTTTTTCACTTCAGCGATGCTAATTTCTTTATAATGGAAAATAGTTGCAGCGAGTCCGGCATCGGCATTTGCTTGCTGAAATACTTGAGCAAAATGCTCAACCTTGCCCGCTCCGCCTGATGCAATAACCGGAATTCCTACTCGTTCACTAACTGCCTTGGTCAAGCTTATATCAAAGCCATCTTTCGTTCCATCTGCATCCATACTTGTTAGCAAAATCTCTCCTGCGCCAAGCTCTTCTACTTTACTTGCCCATTCTAAAGCACGAATTCCTGTAGGCTTTCGTCCGCCATGAGTATATACTTCCCAATCCTGCCATTCCGTATTGAAGCGAGCATCGATGGCTACCACAATGCATTGTGCGCCAAAACGACGTGAGCCCTCTCTAATCAGCTCTGGATTAAGCACTGCTGCTGTATTAATTCCTGTTTTATCAGCGCCCGCTCGAAGTATTTTTGTCATATCTTCCACACTGGAAATACCGCCGCCTACTGTAAACGGAATTGTAATTTCACCAGCTGTGCGACGAACAACATCAATCATCGTAGCGCGACCTTCTACAGATGCAGAAATATCAAGAAATACTAGCTCGTCAGCACCCTCTTTATCATAAAGCGCAGCCAGCTCCACTGGATCACCTGCATCCCGCAAATTAACAAAGTTAACGCCTTTAACTACACGCCCGTCCTTGACGTCTAAGCAAGGAATAATCCGCTTAGCTAACATTGCAATGCCTCCCATCTATTCACTAGCCTTATCGCTTAAACTACATAGCAACCAATATTATTGACTCTGATCAGCTAATGCTAAAAAGTTACGTAACAGTTGCATGCCTAGCTCGCCGCTTTTCTCTGGATGGAATTGCATGCCATAAACGTTATCCTTATTTACAATCGCTGTTACAGGGCCATAATAATCACCTGTCGCAAGCAAATGCTGTTTATTGTCCACCAACACATGATAAGAGTGAACGAAGTATACATGACCTGGTTCAAGTCCATTAAATAAAGGAGATGGCTGTAAAAACTGCAGCTTGTTCCAGCCCATATGCGGAATTTTAAAGTCCCCTTGAAAACGAACTACTTTTCCGCCAAGCAAACCAAGTCCTTGATGCTGTCCGAATTCTTCACTTTGATCAAATAATAATTGCATCCCTAAACAAATACCTAGCATTGGCTTGCCACTTGCAGCAAAGCGTTTCGTCACTTCTCCTAAGCCAGTTTCATTCAAATGTTCCATTGCATCGCCAAAAGCTCCGACGCCAGGTAAAATCACTGCATCCGCTGCAAGGATTTGCTTCTCATCGCTTGTCGTTATCGCTTTATAACCAAGTCGTTCAATGGCTTTGCTTACTGAATGAAGATTACCCATCCCATAATCTACAATTGCAATCATTATGAAAGTTCCCCTCTCTACTTGCACTAAGTCATTACAGAACTCCCTTAGTCGAAGGGACCCCTTGCACGCGTGGATCAATGCTTGTTGCTTCATCAAGTGCACGTCCTAGCGCTTTAAATACAGCTTCAATCATATGATGTGTATTAGAACCATAATGCACGATTACATGTAATGTAATTCGCGCTTCAATGGCAAACTTCCATAAAAACTCATGCACTAAATCTGCTGCAAAACTGCCGACATGCGTAGCAGGGTACTGTGCACGATACTCAAAATGTGGACGATTGCTTATATCAATAACAACTTGCGCCAAGGCCTCATCCATCGGCACAAACACGCTTGCACAACGCTTAATACCGCGTTTATCTCCTAGTGCTTGAAGCAAGGCTTGTCCTAAACATATCCCAATATCTTCCACAGTATGATGATCATCAATTTCGATGTCGCCTTTCGCATCTACAGACAAATTAAATTGCCCATGCTTTGTAAATGCATCCAGCATATGATTGAGAAACGGCACATCGGTGACAATGTTTGCTTCTCCGGATCCATCGACTGCAAAACTTAGCTTAATATCTGTTTCCTTCGTTGTACGAATAATTGACGCTTCGCGCTTTACGTCTGTCATTTTTTATCCTCACCTTTGCAACAAGATAAGCCAGCTTGCGACTATTTTCAACAAGCTAGCTGAATGAAATACTATTGATTAACCTTCCTTATTTAGACGTACCTCAATTGCTCGAGCATGTCCTTCAAGGCCTTCGTGACGCGCAAGCGTCATAATTTTATGTCCATTGGCAATAAGTGCCTGCTTGCTATATAAAATCATGCTTGATTTTTTCAAGAAATCATCAACATTAACAGGAGATGAAAAACGAGCTGTTCCGTTCGTTGGCAAAATATGATTTGGACCTGCAAAATAATCTCCTACAGGCTCTGAGCTGTATGGACCAAGGAAAATCGCTCCGGCATTTTCGATATAGCTTAGCAGTGACATTGGATCAACGGTCATAATTTCCAAATGCTCAGGTGCAAGCTTGTTCACTACGTCAATTCCTTCTTCGATTGTCGATACAAGAAGTACTGCACCATATTGATCAATTGACGCTTTAGCGATTTCGTAGCGTGGCAGCTCGGCAAGCTGTTTATCTACCTCGGCAATTACCGCTTCAGCTAAGGAAGGGGAGTCCGTTACTAGAATAGCAGAAGCCATCTCATCATGCTCAGCTTGTGATAGCAAATCTGCGGCAATATAAGCTGGATCTGCACTATCGTCAGCCAATACAACAATTTCACTTGGACCTGCAATGCTATCAATATCTACTACACCATAGACTGCACGCTTAGCAAGTGCAACATAAATATTACCTGGTCCAGTAATTTTATCGACTGGTGCGATCGTCTCTGTACCATAAGCTAATGCAGCGATCGCTTGTGCTCCACCAACACGATAAAGCTCCTTTACACCTGCTTCAGCAGCAGTTACAAGAATATAAGGATCAATTCCTTCTTTTCCCCCAGTTGCAGGCGGTGTAACCATAACGATTTCTGGCACACCAGCTACCTGTGCTGGAATAACATTCATTAACACGGAGGAAGGATAAGCTGCCTTACCACCTGGAACGTATACTCCAACGCGCTTTAATGGACGTAAGATTTGACCTAGCATTGTTCCGTCTGGAGCCAAATCCATCCAAGAATTGCGCAGCTGCTTCTCGTGAAAACGACGAATATTGTTTGCTGCCTCACGTATTGCTACTAAAAAAGCTTCATCAACCTGTTTGTAGGCAGCTTGAATTTCTTCATCTGTCACACGCAAGCGATCCGTTGTTAGACTTACACGATCTAATTGCTCAGTATAACGAATTAATGCTGCATCACCTTCACTTTTAATTGCTGCCACAATTTGCTCTACCGCAGCATTTTGTTCAGGTGAGCCGTATTCTACTTCTCTCTTTAAGCCAAACTGCTCTGGCTTCAACAATTTCATGCTCATGCTTCTCCCCATCCTTTTTCGGCTATAAACGTTATGCTTTTACTCTTGCAGCTAATGCCTCCTGCAGACGATCGCATAATTGTTGAATGCGTTCATTTTTCATACGATAACTAACGCGATTTGCAATTAGTCGGCTTGTAATGCTAAAAATCTCTGTTTGCTCAACAAGTCCATTTTCTCGCAATGTTTGACCAGTTTCAACCATATCAACAATTCGATCAGCAAGTCCGATTATCGGTGCCAGCTCAATCGAGCCATTTAACTTAATAACCTCAACCTGCTGCCCTTGTTCACGGAAATAAGCTGAAGCTACATTTGGGTATTTCGTAGCTACACGCGGCTGGATGGAGGGCTTCCAATCAGGCAAAGCAATAACGCTCATTCGACATTTGGCAATGCCTAAATCAAGCAATTCATAAACATCCTTGTTTTCCTCCATCAGCACATCTTTTCCAACGATTCCGATGTCTGTGACTCCATATTCGACATATGTCGGAACATCGACAGGCTTTGCCATAATGAATTCCATCTTGGCATCAGGAAGTTCGATCATAAGTTTACGAGTATCCTCATATTCAACAGGAATCGGAATACCAGCCTCTCTAAATAAATTTGATGCTTGTCTATAGATTCGGCCTTTCGGCATCGCTACCTTTAGAATTGTATCATCCTTGCCGCTCATTATATACGTCCTCCTTCACGACCATAGCACTGAACACCGCTAAAGCTTCTTCCTCCGTAGATTACTTTTCCACCGGCTTTAGCAGCGGCTTGTAGCTCTTCCCAGCTTTGCTGATCGCTAACCTTAGCAGTAATAACCTTCTTGCCCTGTTCACGCAAAGCTTGCGCAGCTTGAAGCGCTTCTTTGCTGCTTGCTTGTTCATAGGCAATCAATAAATGCTCACCATGCACCGCTTCTGATTCTTCATTACCAAGCAACTCCAAAATTCGAGTTGTTTTTAAAGCAAAGCCTGTCGCAGGCGCAGGGCGATTAAAACGAGCTAATAAATTGTCGTAACGTCCGCCACTAACAACTGGGAAGCCAAGATCTGCAGCGTACCCTTCAAATGTCATTCCTGTATAATAGGAGAAATCGCTAATCATCGTTAAGTCAATTAACACATGTTCACAAACTCCGTATGCTTTTAGTCCTTCCCAAATTTGACACAAATGCTCGATCGCTTGTCGCGCAGTTTCATTTTTGCTTAGCGATAATGCTCGTTGACAAATTTCCTCACCGCCTCGTAAACGCAGCAAGTCTAGCAATTCTTGACGCAAATCATCCCCAAGATCAAGCTTATTTAATAGCTCACGATAACCTACATGATTACGATTGAGCAACATTTGCTTCAATTCTGCTTGGTCATCGGTACGACCTTGAAGAGCTTCCTCCAACACTCCATTCAAAAATCCAACATGACCAATTGCAATTTTAAAATGCTCTACACCTGCTGCCTTTAAGGATGCAATCGCTAGAGCAACTACCTCTGCGTCTGCTTCCGCAGAAGCATCTCCAACAAGCTCTACACCTGTTTGATAAAATTCGGCCTCTCTGCCCGCTTCCTCTTCAATCGAGCGGAATACATTTGCATGATAACATAAGCGCAATGGAAAAGCCTCATGCTTTAATAAAGAAGATACTACACGAGCGATTGGTGTAGTCATATCTGAACGCAATACCATCGTAGTACCGCGATTATTTAATAGTTTAAATAGTTTTGCATCTGAAGTTGCACTAGCAACACCCACTGTATCATAAAATTCCATAGTAGGAGTCATTATTTGCTCATAGCCCCAGCTTTCCATGCAATTTAGTACTTTGTGTTCAATCGCACGCAGCTTTTTAACAGCATTAGGCAAGTAATCCTTGAACCCTACTGGTTTTTCAAACACTTTTGGCTTAGACATAATCCGTTCTCCTTAATACTTTAATATGGTAAAGTGTTAACGTGTTACCTTGATAATAAAATAAAGACTTTTCCATATCGTAGCACGCTCCTTCTTTCAAGTCAAGTAAGCTTAGTCTAACAACAATTCATTCAATATCTTTCGTTTATTGAACCCCATTATGCATGATAAAAGGACACTACAACTTTAATCTTTAGACAGATTAAAGCGTAATGCCCTTCTCTCTAACCATTCACTTTTTTATAGCAATTCTAGAATGATCGGTAGGCTATCAAATAACTGGTGACAAATATAATTTCGCAAATATTACTCGTGATCACTATTACTTTTACCTTCGCGAATGACAACTAATGGATTACCAGCGACGAAGCTGTAAGGAGCAACATCTTTATGTACTACTGACCCTGCTGCCACTACTGCATGATCACCAATTGTAACCCCCGGGAGAATCGTGCAGTTAGCCCCTATCATTACATTAGATCCAATGTTTACCTCACCTAAACGATACTCATTGATTAGATACTCATGGGTTAATATTGTCGTGTTATATCCAATAATACTGTTATTCCCTACTGTAATTTTTTCAGGGAAAAACACGTCAACCATCACCATAAGTGCAAAAGAAGTTGTATCGCCAACCTTCATCCTTAAAATGACTCGATATATCCAATTTTTCAATGGCAATATAGGACAATAACGAGCAAGCTGAATAAAAATAAAGTTTTTTACTGCCTTCCAAGGACTTACGGTAGAGTATACTTGCCACAATGCATTGGGACCTTCAGTTGGATAACGAGTAACTTTTCGCAATCTTAACGACGCTCCAATCCTACAATGTCATATAAATCGCGCATAGTATGGATAATATAATCTGCGCCTACATTGCGCAGCACCTGTTCACCCTTTAACGACCATGCAACACCGACGGTTTTAACCCCTGCATTTATTCCTGATTGGATATCTACTGTACTGTCGCCAACCATAAGTGTGCGAGCTGGATCTGAGCCTAACACCTCGATTGCTTTTTGTACTGGCTCAGCATGCGGCTTAGCGTGCTTTACATCATCTATCGTAATAACTGCCCCCATATATTGGGCGATATTCGTATAGGCTAAACCTTTCTCTGTTGTTAGTCGCATTTTTGTTGTAACGACCCCTAGCTTTACTCCATTTGCATGTAACGTAGCAAGCACTTCTTCCACTTGATCAAATAATTTTACATATTGATCATGCAGGCGCAAATTAATGTCTCGATAAGCAGCAACTAAATGATCAACCTGTTCTAATCCTGAGAAACGCTGCATCTGCTCAACAAGCGGCGTGCCCATAAACGGGATAATATCTTCTCTGCTAAAACCTTCTTTAGCTACTCCTTTTAAAGCGTGTAAAAAAGAAATAATAATTAACTCATTCGTATCAAGTATCGTTCCGTCTAAGTCAAATAGTACAGTATCGTATGCTCTCATTGCTTCCTCCTAATATCTAGCTAAACATAGATGCTTAAAGCTCGAAAAGAATTGCACAGGCAACGCAGCAGAATTACTTTGTTAAATCATTTTTGTAAAGTTAATCTGCGCCTCCTCCACCGCCATCTCCGCCAAAGCCGCTGAGTGAACTTCCACTATCACTGACGCTTGAGCCAGCACTTGAGCTGTCACTGGTAGTTGAACTCGCACCAGTTTCACTGCTATCATGCGTGCCAGAATCATTATTGTTATCAGCGCTATTTGAACCTTTAGCATTATTAGCGTCCGAGCTTGCTTCTCCTCGCTCTTCTTGAGTCGATTGCTCCATTGCATCTTTACGTTCAATTTGCTCTTCTTGCTTCTTATTATTTTTTTGATTGCTTTGATTTGAAGAAGTAGCACTGTTCATAATTACTGCTGTCGAACCAATAGCTGCAGCATCAGCATCTGAAACTTGATTTTCCTGTTTATTGCGTACAGCATCGTTAATTTCACTTTGACGTTCTCTTTCTTCTTTCGCGAAGTTTTGCTTTGTACTAACGATCGGATCATTGTATCGTTCTGTCGCTAACCCTGCAGTTCTTCTTACAATAATAAAGAGAATCGCAGCTAATACAAGCAATAAAGCTAGCAATTGTGAGCTGCGGATATTGCCGTAAGCAGGATCAAGATAACCTTGCTCAAATAATACAGTCATCGGTGCCCATAGACTGTTGATTAAATCAGCTAACCATTGCGGACCTGAAAAAGCTAAAGAATCGGTACGTAATGCTTCAATATAAAAACGACCGATAGAATACCAACCAATATAAATCGTTAACAATTCTCCTGCTTTTAAGAAACGTTGTCTGCGAATCACAAATAGCACTACTAATCCTAGTAAACTCCATAGCGATTCATAGAGGAATGTAGGATGAACGTATCTGCCATCAATATACATTTGATCTACAATAAAGCTTGGAAGATGTAATGTTTCACGTAAGAAAGACTCTTCAACAGGACCACCGTACGCTTCCTGATTGAAAAAATTACCCCAGCGTCCAATCATTTGACCGATGAGCAACGATGGTGCACAAATATCAGCGATTCGCCAAAACGAATAGCCTTTCGCTCGACTGAAGAAAAATCCGCAAATTAACGCACCGATAATCGCGCCATAAATAGCGATACCACCATTCCAAATTTTTATAATATCGCCTAAATTATCTTTGTAATAATCCCATTGAAATGCTACATAATAAATTCTCGCTGCAATAATAGCTGACGGAGCCCCAAGCAAGAGCAAGTCCATAAAAAAGTCTGACTTAATCCCGAAACGTTTCCCCTCTTGTACAGCCAGTAGCAGTCCTGCTAAAGCGCCAATCGCTAACACTACTCCATACCATCGAATGGATAAAGCACCAATCTCCACAATGACAGGATCAATCAATGAATTTCACCCTTCCCAATATTTTAAAGGTTTTCTTCTCTACTAAATTCCACTTTTATACAGCTTCGCTTATTATAACATATGTAAATTGCCTAATCACAAAATCACCTCCAAGAAATCAAGCAACTGTAAGTCTTGGAGGTGCTGTATAAATTTTAACGTTGGGTTGTCATTTCCTTAGTAGGTCCTTCAACTGGAGGAACGGTTAAGCCAGCTTGTCTAAGCAATACCGTCATTTGTCCGCGATGATGTGTTTGATGCTCAATAAGCTTGCCTAGCATTTTCCCTTTCGTAGTTGGTCCAGTAAAGCCTTGAACTTCGACTAACAAGTCTTCATCAGAAAGTTTTTCAACTTCCTTCAAAATTGCATTTGCAACGATTTCATAGCGATGTGCAATTTCAATTGCGCTTGTTGGAATCAGCTCATCACGTTTTGGACAAGGTACATCAAGTCCAATCACATGTTTAGCAATAGAACCAGCAGCGCTAGTTAAATGCCAAGCTAACCAGCCTAAAGAATTGTGACCTTCAACAATGCTAAAGTTAAGCTTATCATCGCTTATCGCTTTAATAACGTTTAATGTTCCTCCAGCATTTTCATGCCAATCTTGCAAAAAGTCTTCTACTACACGATACATATTAACTGCCCCTTTTTTCTAATTTTGCAACATAACTTAGTCATTATCATCAATGTCGTCTGAAATCGTTTCAGTTAACTTATTCGTGAACTGAAGTGCAGCATTGTAACCCATACGCTTCAAACGGAAATTCATAGCAGCCACCTCAATAATGACCGCTAAGTTCCGGCCTGGGCGAACAGGAATAGTAACGAGCGGAACATGTGTTTCAATAATTTGGGTTGTTTCCTCATCAAGCCCTAAACGGTCATATTGCTTGTCCTGCTGCCAATTCTCTAAGCGAATGACAAGACCTATCCGCTTCTGCGTACGAACCGCACCAGCACCAAACAATGTCATTACATTAATAATACCTAGTCCACGAATTTCAAGCAAATGACGAATTAACTCCGGTGCAGTACCAGTTAATTTTCCATCTGCTGTTTGGCGAATTTCTACTGCATCATCAGCTATTAGACGATGACCACGCTTTACTAACTCCAGTGCTGTTTCACTTTTACCGATTCCACTGCTACCAGTAATAAGTATTCCTACTCCATAAACATCGACAAGCACCCCATGAATCGTTGCTGTAGGAGCTAGTTGATGCTCAAGAAAGTCGGTAATACGGCTAGATAGAATTGTTGTTGCAATCGAGCTTCTAAGCACAGGAATATTACACTCATTGGAGTATTCAATGAGTTCAGCAGGCGCTTCTAAGCCACGCGTAATAATAATGCAGGGAGTATCTTCCATACATATTCTACGCATACGATCTCTGCGTTCTTCGCTTGTCAGCATATTAATAAAGGATATTTCCGTACGCCCCAAAATTTGAATGCGCTCACTTGGATGGTAATGAAAATAGCCTGCCATCTCCAAGCCTGGTCTATATAAATCATCAACTGTAATTAATCGTTTCTGTCCGTCTTCACCAGACAATATTTCTAGTTGGAAATGTCTAACTAAATCTGCTACTCTAACTTTTTTCGGCATACATATATCCCCCTTCATTACCAGTAAACGATCTCACTTATTCCATCGTATAGCAAAAATTAATTAAACGCAATTCTGAATACTGCACAAAACATTATGAAGTGTAATGAATAAATAAAGCCCCACCGCAGGATCTGCAGTGAGGCCTTACTAATAAAAGTTTTATTAGTTTTCGAAAATGTTAAGCTCAGTTTCTTTATCGAAGATATGAGCTTTGTTCATATCTAGTGCAAGTTTAACATTTGCACCATCACGAAGTGTAGAACGACCGTCAACACGAGCAATTACAGTCTCTGAACCGATACCGTTTAGGTATAGGTACATTTCGTGACCAAGGTTTTCAGCAACCTCTACGTTCGCACTAACTACTGTTTTTGGAGAAGCTTCAAGGAATACTGGCTCTTCATGAATGTCTTCTGGACGAATACCAAGAACAACATCTTTACCAATATAACCTTTAGAACGAAGAATTGATGCTTTACCTTCAGGAACAACGATATCTACACCAGAAGTTCTGAAATGTACTTCTCCTCCTTGTTCAGATAGAGAACCGTTAATAAAGTTCATGGAAGGAGATCCGATGAAACCAGCAACGAAAATGTTTACTGGGTGGTTGTATAGTTCTTCTGGAGAAGCTGTTTGTTGAATGAAACCGTCTTTCATAACTACGATGCGATCACCCATTGTCATCGCTTCGATTTGGTCATGCGTTACGTAGATAGTTGTAGTTTCCAAACGTTTTGTAAGTTTAGAAATTTCCGCGCGCATTTGACCGCGAAGTTTAGCATCAAGGTTAGAAAGTGGTTCGTCCATAAGGAATACTTGTGGCTCACGAACGATCGCACGACCAAGCGCAACACGTTGACGTTGACCACCAGAAAGAGCCTTAGGCTTACGATCTAGCAAATGTTCAATATCAAGAATTTTAGCTGCTTCACGAACACGTTTGTCGATATCAGCTTTTTTGAATTTACGAAGTTTCAAACCGAACGCCATATTTTGATATACATTCATATGTGGATACAACGCGTAGGATTGGAATACCATCGCGATGTCGCGATCTTTAGGAGCTACGTCATTCACAAGACGGTCACCGATATATAGTTTACCTTCAGAGATTTCTTCAAGTCCCGCAATCATACGCAAAGTTGTAGATTTACCGCAACCAGACGGACCAACTAGAACTAGGAACTCTTTATCTTTGATATCAAGATTTACATCAGTTACAGAAGCTCTGTCACTTCCAGGATATCTTTTGTAAATACCTTCTAAACGAACGCCAGCCATGTTATTTCCCCCTAAGTGAAATTTTCTTATGTACCTATCTTATCCTAACTGTAGGCAGATGACTATGCACATACCTTACAAAAAAATTAATACGATTTCGTAACTTTGTACAATAGCAAAATAATCTTAACTAATACCGCATCTCTAAATAATCTGACATCAAGACCTGTTTCCTGCTTCAGCTTGTCTAATCGATATAGTAATGTATTGCGGTGAATATACAGCTTTTTCGCAGTTTCACTTACGTTACAATCTAAGCTAAAGAATGTGTCTAGGGTAGCCAGCATTTCAGGTTCTACAAAAAGCTCGGCTCGTTTTAAAGATTGCTCTAAATACTTTTGCCGCTGAGCCTCTGGAATAGCATACAACAATGACTCAAGCCGCAACATCCACGGCAAATGAATATTACTGCTTGGATGAAATTTACGACCTATATTGATCGATTCACGTAACGTCATTACTGTTTCGATCATCATTTTAGCAGGTGCGATAGGATAAGTAATGGCAAGCTGACTTTCACCTAACCATTCTGAGGCAAGCATATCATGCAGCCCTAATACGATATTCGTCAGTAAATCTTCTATTGTTTCATCTTCTTCATGCTCTAGCTCACTGCTTTCCTCATCTTTAAGCAAGCTCATTGGTCCCCATATTAACCATTCATCATGACCAAGCGGAATTAACACAACATCCTCTGATAAAAATGAACGTAACAGCTTGTCCAGTTCAGAATAGCTATTTTTAAGTTGGGAGGAACCATCAGCTACAAGTAATATCGGCAGCATCTCATTGTAAAAGGAATTTGCCAATACAAGGTGATCAGGAATATAACCTGTTGTCGTTCCACGTGCAATCTGCTCTTGCAACCATTCGCCAAGCTTAGTCGCTTGCTTTTCCTGCTTAGTCATACCAGCATATTGATTTTCAACAATTGTGCTTGGTTTATTAAAAATTAGCATAACAATAAGTTGTTGCTCAGTTGTGGTTAGCTTCCTTCCAATGAACTCAATGATCTCACAATAATCAGCATGAAGCTCAATTACTAACCAGACATCTCTAGTCCCTTCAATAAATTTACCTTTTTCTATCGTAGCGTTTTCGAATGAAGGGCCCATAAACTTGTACATATCCTCAAGACTTCGATTGCTCATTATAATCGTACAATTTAGTATGTACTCTAGTTGCTTTTGCAGATCAAGTGAAATCATTCGCTGCACTCTCCTGATTCTCGGTTTAAATATATTGTAACATATATTCGATTGATGAATAAATTTCACTATCATTGGTGATATACTGTACCAAGCTTTATTCTTTCGATAAAATATACTTAAATCGTTCCTTTCTTGACGCTATCTAAGCTTCGTGTTAACCTTTGGTAAATGAATATTCATATTAAATTAATCAGATTACTTGCATTTATAAGTAATGAAGTAGGAGGAAACCATTACATGTCAAGAGTTGTTATAATATCTGGCAGTCCTAGTGCCAATTCTCGCCTAAATGGATTAACCAATTATGTTCGTCAAGCACTGGCTCAAGCAGACCTGCAAACTGCGTTGATTCAAGTGATTGATTTACCTCCAGAAGATCTTGTGTATGCTAATTTTAACAGTCCTAGTATTATCGCTGCTAACGAGCTAGTAGCTGCTGCCGATGCAGTTGTAATTACAAGTCCAGTTTATAAAGCATCCTATCCTGGAGTATTAAAAGCTTATATCGACTTACTTCCACAAAAAGGCTTTGAAAATAAACTTATCGCACCTGTATTTATTGCAGGAACGATGGCGCATATGCTTGCAGTAGATTATGCGCTAAAACCAATGCTTGCTTCTATGGGCGCTAACCATTATACGAAAACGGTTTACGCAACAGACAGCACTGTGACACGCACAGAAACAGAAGACGGTCAATATCAATTTACGATCGAACCTGAAATTGAGGCAAGATTAGAAGGCGTTGTGAACGAAATCGTTAGCTACTTGAAAAAGTAATGAGATATACAAAAAAGGTTGGACGAAATGTCCAACCTTTTTCATTGTTTGCGGAATTGATTAGGCGAAACGCCCACTAATTTACGAAATGCTGTACTGAAATAATGCTGCGTATCATAGCCTACTTGATGTGAAATCTCCTGGATCGATAAGGACGATTGCTTTAATAACTGCATTGCATGCTTCATGCGTACATATGTAAGATACTGCACAAAATTTAAGCCTAGCTCCTGTTTAAATAAGCGGCTTAAATAGACGCTTGTAACATTTAATTGAACTGCCAGCTTCTCTAAGGAGAGTGCGCTTTCCCAATATCTTTGATCGATAATTTGCTTTGCATGTTTAATAATTGGGGTTAGCTTATGTTCTAAATGCAGTTCATGCTTTGCTTCAAGATAAGCTTGATGTACACTTTTTGAACCATAAAATAAAGCGATCGAGCTATATTTTAATTCAATTTTTAAAAATTGCTGCACAAGCTTTAAAATATCGTCAAACCAAGACTCATTGCTCCATGCATAATTTATAATAACGAAATTATTACGTTCATCTCGAAACATATAGTAGTGCTCATCTTGCTTCTGCATATATTCATGCACAATATTTTCAATTGCATAACGAATTAATTGCTTATCCCGCTCCGAATGGATTCTTTGTGGCTGCGCTGCATCCCAGGTAATGAGCGTTAATCGCTGTGGATCATCAACTGGAAGCTTTAGAAATTGAAGCTGCTCCAGCAGTTCATCCTCTTCAACTTCTCCTTTAATCCATTCCTGACCAAATCTTTCACGGAGCAGGTGTAAATTTTTATCGATTTGATAAGAAGCCTGTTCAAGCAGTTTTTCATGGACTCGCTCATGCTCAATTTTTTTCATCATTGAAATTAATGTTTCTTCTAAATGCGCCGGATCGACTGGCTTTAAAATATATTCTTCAACATCCAGCTTAATTGCTTCTTGGGCATAAGCAAACTCATCATGTCCTGTTATAATGCTTACCTTGCATTTAGGGAGTTTTATTTTAAGCTGTTTTATTAACTCCAACCCATTCATTATCGGCATACTTAAATCCACAAGCATCATATCAACAGCATGCTTAAGTGCAAGCTCTAGCGCTTCTTCACCATCTTCTGCCTCAGCCACTAGCTGCAAACCAAGTTTTTCCCAGTTAACAGATTGGGCAATGCCCTCACGAATAATGTATTCATCATCGGCTATGATAACCTTTAACATTTTCGTCATGCCACTCACTGCCTTTCTGAGTCAAAATCGGATGTGTAATCGTTACTGTTGTCCCTTGATGCAGCTCGCTCTCGATTGAAATACCAAAGCTCGCACCAAAAGTTAATCGAATTCGTTCCTGAACATTTCTTAAACCATATCCTACAAGCTCACCGCCGCGAGAAAGCGTCGGAGTTGGAATATAATCACGTTCTACACTTTCACCAAACAGTGATTTTCGCAAGTTTGACAATCTTGCCTCATCCATCCCTTTCCCGTCATCCCTCACAACAAGCTTCAGATTGCCTTGCTCTAAGTTAACACTAATCCATATATTGCCTGGACCTCTGCGTTCCTTAATTCCGTGGTAAATCGCATTTTCTACAATCGGCTGAAGAATGATTTTCAATACATATAATCTGTTACATTGCTCATCTACTTCTATGTGATAATTCAATTTATCTTTATATCTTGTCTTTTGAATAAAGAGGTAGCTCCGTATATGATCAATTTCATCAACTAGAGGTACGATCTCATTTCCTTTACTTAGTCCGATACGAAATAACTTTGACAATGCACCTACAACTTCTGTCGCTTCATGTGCTCCTTCTTTACGGGTAAGCCACTGAATCGTATCTAATGTATTGTATAGAAAATGGGGCTGGATATGAGCTTGCAAACTTCTTAATTCAGCTTCGCGCTTCTTTCGCTGCTCCTCCTCCACTTGCTTTAATAGCTTTTTAATTTGTTGCATCATATGGTGAAAGCTATTGCCGAGTACCCCTACTTCATCCTTACGTTCAGCTAAAAGCGGTATATTCATATTACCTTCTTCCACTTTACGCATCATGGATGCAAGCTTTGTAATTGGGCGAGAAATCGAAGTGGATAAATAGAGTGATGCCGTCATACCAATCACGCAAAGCAAAAAGAAAAACAACACTAAATACTTATTTACATCTTTAATTGCCTGCAAAGTATCGCTCATTGGAAATACCCCAACTGTCGTCCAATTCGTAAAGTTAGAGGTGTGGTATAAAATATGATATGGCTCCTTATTGATGTCTACATTAAAGCTGCCTGATGTCTTCTCCTGCCATTCTTTATATTGGCTCGGCACGAAGCTGTAGGCGTATTGCGGCTCATAAATGACAT
The DNA here is from genome assembly GCF_057221655.1 of Paenibacillus sp. plas6. Lineage (NCBI taxonomy): Bacteria > Bacillati > Bacillota > Bacilli > Caryophanales > Paenibacillaceae > Paenibacillus > Paenibacillus sp. plas6. The sequence goes on from NZ_CM170151.1 coordinate 1,723,355, forward strand.
CTCCTATTTCATCAACGACAAGCAAATAGCCGCTTTTCCCCAGCTTAACGTCTCCAAGCATCTCCGCAATGGTTCTCAGCTTAAGATCGATTAAAACTACACCTTTCGTATTTCCAGTGCCAGGCTCTTGAATTGCTCGAACAACCGAAACAATCTCACTATCCTTGTAATTTACATGCGTCGTTACATTTCGATTTACTGGATGCCCAATAATTTTATAGATGCCACGGGCTGCAATCGCCTCATGATACCAATATTCTTCTGCTAAATTTTTATCACTTCTGGCATACATATCGTTGCTCAAATATTGACCATCATTACGTACTACCATAATGCCAGCAATTTCTGAATAAAGCGTACTAAAGCTCTGTAAAAAACGATGAAGTCGAATCCGTTCTTCATCCTCCCGCAGCATCTCACTGCCCTCATCCAAAAATCGTTGCACATCCTGATTCATTGAAATAAAGTAGCTAATATTTTGGATGCTGCCTGCTTGCACATCTAACGATTTGCTAACGTTGCCGATGACCTGCAGCAAATGAGTATTCGACTGCTTCTCTAATATATTGCTAACCGTCCATGAAATAAAAAGTGTAATACAAAGAGACGGAAGTATACTAATCAACAAAAAATGAATAATTAACTTATCACGAATTGACCAGTTATTCATCTGTAGCCACTTGGAAAACATCGAATCACTCCTTAACCTTTAATCTCTATTTCTATTTGACATAGAAATGCTCGACATTTTCCTTAGTTACTACTGATACTCCCGTATCGACATTAATCGGAAGCGGTGATACTCCTGTGTCCTGCTGATTAGAAATCGGTTCAACAAGCTGGTGATTTAAATGAAATAGCTGCATAAGCGACCAGTATCCCATATTCCATGTACCTTGTACAATTGTCGCGGACAATACACCTGACTTAATCATATCTAAAGTGCCTTTATCGGTATCAAAGCCAATTACTTCAAGCTCATTAACCTTTCCTTCAGACATTAAGGCATGCCCTACTCCGATACCGCCATTCGCTTCAGTAACAAAGATTCCTTTAAGCTCAGGATAGTTCTCGATTAGTTCAATTGCGATTTGCTCACTCGTCCACAAATCACCCTTTCCATCCTCTGTCGCTACAACTGACATGCCAGGATAATGTTCAGCTATTGTCGTGACAAAGCCCTCGGTTCGCTCTATATGGTTTTGTTGATTGATTAATGTAATAATGGCAACCTCTCCTTGACTATCTAATAGCTCTGCCATTTTATGTGCTGCTGTTTCACCTGCGTTAAAGTTGTTCGTTCCGATATACGAATAAGCTTTACTTGCAGGAGCATCCGCATCAAACATGACAACTGGAATTCCGGCATCAACCGCTTTATTAATTGCTTCATTTAGCGCAATAGGGTCCATCGACGATAAGGCGATTCCTGCCGGATTTCTCGCGATCACTTGCTCTAGCACAATAATTTGTTCCTGCACATCATATTGGGTTGAACCTTTATATTCGATAGAAACGCCTAGCAAAGACGCCGCATCCTCAAATCCTTTTAAAACGTTTTTCCAATAGTCAATGCCTGTTAAAAAGTTGACCATTACATACTTTTCATCCATGGAGCCCTTTAGTCCAACTTCACGCTCTAAACTTTCTGAATCGCTGCCTCGGATAAACATCGTATAAAAAAATGAAAACGCAACCAAAATGACAATCAGATACAGAAATAAGAGCTTCTTCATCACCATTGACCCCCAACTGTTCATTGCAATCAGTTACAATAGACACCAAATCTCCCTATTAATGAGAAGATTTATTTTTATTATATAGGTCAAAGGCAACCGCAAACAATAGGACAAGCCCCTTAATTCCTTGTTGATAATCGATACCTAAACCAATTAGCGACATTCCATTATTCATGACTCCCATTACTAAACCGCCTACAATCGAACCAATGACCGTACCGACACCGCCAGTAGCCGATGCTCCTCCGATAAATGCCGCTGCAATTGCATCCAGCTCGAAATTGACACCCGCTTTAGGAGTCGCTGCATTTAACCGTGCAGAAAATACTAGACCTGCTAAAGCTGCCAAAACACCCATATTTACAAAAACCCAAAACGTTAATTTTTTCGTTTTTACCCCAGATAACTTTGCTGCTTTTTCATTGCCGCCCAGCGCATAAATATGACGACCGATTACCGTTTTCTTCATTACAAAACTATATAGCGCAATTAAAATAAATAATAGAATAAAGATATTTGGCAAACCTTTATAAGAAGCAAAGATATAAGAAAAATAATTAATAATTGCGATTAATATTACCAGCTTAGCAATTACAACTAGCATCGGAGTTGTTTTTAATTCATATTTCTTCTCTATCGATAGTCTTCTCCATTCAAATACAATAAGCAAAATTGAAAGAAACACGCCTAAAAAAATGGTTACCAGATGTAGGCTGCCGCCATGATTAATATCCGGGATAAACCCTGTACTAATCGCACGGAACCCATCAGGAAAAGGAGCTACCGATTGTCCATTTAGTACAAGCATCGTTAACCCTCTAAACAGCAGCATACCAGCCAGCGTTACGATAAATGCAGGAATTCGTACATACGCCACCCAAAATCCTTGCCATGCCCCGACAAGCGCACCAATTATGATTGAAATAATTATAGCTAGTATAAAAGGGACTTGATAATTTACCATCATTATCGCAGACACTGCCCCGACAAATGCAGCAACTGACCCAACTGATAAGTCAATATGACCTGTAATAATAACTAATAGCATACCAATTGCCAAAATTAGAATATAGCTGTTTTGCAATACTAGATTTGTTATATTTAATGGCTTCATTAACGTACCATTCGTAATAATTTCAAACAACAGCATGATTAATATTAAAGCTACAAACATTCCATATTGTCTTATGTTGTTTTTAACAAGTGTCTTGATCGTCTCGATCATGCTCCATTCCGTCCTTTCGTCATATATTTCATGAGCAGCTCCTGAGTTGCTTCTGCTCGCGTAACTTCTCCTGTAAAGCGCCCTTCATTCATTACATAAATGCGATCGCAAATACCTAGCAGTTCTGGCAGCTCCGAGGAAATGACTAATATTCCTTTTCCTTCATTTGCAAGCTCATGAATAATCGTATAAATTTCATATTTTGCTCCGACATCAATCCCCCTTGTCGGTTCATCTAAAAACAATATATCTGGCTCTGTATAAATCCACTTGCTTAACACTACTTTTTGTTGGTTACCGCCGGACAAGTTACCTGTAATCTGATGAACGCTCGGTGTTTTGATTCTTAAACGTTGACGAAATATTTCTGCATCCTTTAGCTCCTGATGATCATTTACAATTTGATACTTGGAAATTCGCTTAAGATTGGAAAGCGTAATATTGCGCTTAATATCTTCAATTAAAATTAATCCATATTCTTTACGGTCTTCAGTTACATAAGCAATTCCTGCTTCGATTGCATCACTTATCGACTTAATCTGTAAAACTTTGCCGTCCTTCTTAATTTCTCCGCTCTTTTTAATGCCGTAGCTTTCGCCAAATATACTCATCGCAAGCTCAGTCCGTCCTGCACCCATTAAGCCTGCAACCCCAACAATTTCTCCTCTTTTTATATGAAAATTGACATTATCTATGACGATTCGTCCTGCTTGTGTAGGATGCTGTACAGTCCAATTGCGAACTTCAAAGAATGTTTCGCCGATATTCGCATGTCTTGTCGGATAACGTTGCGTTAAGTCGCGTCCAACCATCCCTTTAATAATTCGTTCCTCGGTAATTTCATCTTTATCCATATACAGCGTTTCTATCGTTTGACCATCGCGCAAGATTGTAATCGCATCTGCTACCTTCATAATTTCATTAAGCTTGTGAGATATTATGATTGAAGTTAATCCCTGCTCCTTAAACTGCAGCAACAAGTTCAGCAAGTTTTCACTATCCTCTTCGTTCAGAGCGGCAGTAGGCTCATCTAAAATAAGCAGCTTAACCTCTTTCGAAAGAGCTTTCGCAATTTCCACCAGCTGCTGCTTACCGACCCCAATTAAACCGGCTAGTGTTGTTGGATGTTCAGATAAACCAACCTTTTCTAGCAGTTTCTTTGTTTCGCGCTCAGTTTCATGCCAATTAATGATTCCCTTCTTTGCTCGTTCATTGCCTAAAAAGATATTTTCTGCAATCGATAGCAATGGAATTAGTGCCAGCTCCTGATGAATAATAACGATTCCTTTTCGCTCGCTATCTGATATATCTCTAAATTGGCAAAGCTGGCCATCAAAGAATATTTCACCTTCATAGCTTCCTGATGGATATACACCGGATAGCACCTTCATTAACGTTGATTTTCCTGCTCCATTTTCCCCCATAAGTGCATGAATCTCACCTTCACGCACCTTTAAGTTCACGTTATGAAGTGCTTTTACACCTGGAAATGTTTTCGTAATACTCCGCATTTCTAAGATTATCTTTTCCAATCGACACACTCCCATTTCTATAGAATGGATAGGAATAGAAATGACTTAGTAATACGTGATTACCAAGTCATTTTTTTACTTCACCTATAATTAAAAGTCACTTTCTGAATAATAGCCTGAATCAATCAACACTTCTTTGTAGTTTGTAATATCAACACTTACAGGTTCAAGAAGGTAAGATGGAACAACCTTCACACCGTTATCATAGGTTTCTGTATCGTTAACTGTCGCTTCTTTACCTTCTAACACAGCCTCCGCCATAGAAACTGCTACTTTAGCTAGCTCTCGAGTATCTTTGAAGATTGTAGATGTTTGTTCACCTGCAATAATCGATTTTATAGATGCAAGCTCTGCGTCTTGACCTGTAATGATTGGCATAGGCTTATCTGCTGAACCATAGCCAACTCCTTTAAGTGAAGAAATAATACCGATACTAATGCCGTCATATGGAGAAAGTACAGCATGTACGAGATCCGTTGTGTAGTTTGCGCTTAGCAAGTTATCCATGCGCGCTTGTGCAGTTGCACCATCCCAACGAAGAGTTGCAACTTGCTCCATTTGTGTTTGACCGCTCTTTACAACTAATTTACCGCTGTCGATATACGGTTGTAGTACACTCATAGCTCCATTAAAGAAGAAGTATGCGTTGTTATCATCAGGTGAGCCAGCAAATAGCTCAATATTAAATGGTCCTTTCCCTTCTTTTAAACCAAGCTTTTCTTCAATATAGCTTGCTTGTAACACGCCAACCTTAAAATTATCGAACGTTGCATAGTAGCTAATATGAGGAGTATTACGAATTAAACGGTCGTAGGAAATTACTGCAATCTTTTCATCTGCTGCTTTTTGTAATACTTCTGTTAAGGATTCACCGTCAATCGCTGCAATAACTAATACGTCTACTCCTTTCGTAATCATGTTTTCAATCTGTGAGACTTGGTTTTCAATAACATCCTCTGCGTATTGCAAGTCAACCTTGTAGCCGAGTTCTTCAAATTTCTTCTTCATATTGTCTCCGTCAGCAACCCAGCGTTCAGAAGATTTCGTTGGCATCGCAATACCAACACTCCCCTTACCGCTGCTTCCGCTTGAGGAACAAGCAGCAAGTACTACAGTCAGTAAAGTAACAATCATCATTACGGCTATTTTTTTCATTTTGTAACCCCTTTCAATTTATCGTTACACTAATAGTGTAGTTTCCAAAGGTTTACATGTCTTTCCAATAAATTAGCTAATATTTATAATTTTTTAACGTGCATAAAATGAAAAAGAGTGGCTTGAAACAAGTTTGCTTCAAGCCACTCTACCGTTATTATTAAGTTTACAGATTAGCATGATCAATAGTATTTAAAACAAAAAAAGAGAGTTACCTCTCTAGTTTGTAAAAAATGGTGAGCCATGAAGGACTCGAACCTTCGACACCCTGATTAAAAGTCAGGTGCTCTACCAACTGAGCTAATGGCTCTCAATTAAGAGAAAATGGTGGAGGCTGATGGATTCGAACCACCGAACTCGTAAGAGAACAGATTTACAGTCTGCTGCGTTTGGCCACTTCGCTAAGCCTCCACAAATTAGTGGTGGCTCGGGACGGAATCGAACCGCCGACACGAGGATTTTCAGTCCTCTGCTCTACCGACTGAGCTACCGAGCCACATTTTTATAATTTTTTTGCATTAAAATGGCGGAGCTGACGAGATTCGAACTCGCGTTCTCCTGCGTGACAGGCAGGCATGTTAGGCCTCTACACCACAGCTCCGCATTAATGGTGGAGGATGACGGGATCGAACCGCCGACCCTCTGCTTGTAAGGCAGATGCTCTCCCAGCTGAGCTAATCCTCCATATGGTAGCGGCGAAGGGGATCGAACCCCCGACCTCACGGGTATGAACCGTACGCTCTAGCCAGCTGAGCTACACCGCCACATTTTTTCGACTTGTCCATATTACTGAATAATCATGGACTTGTCAATAGTTTTACTTACAATAATGTAAGTTTTATATTGAAGGTTTGCACCTTCAAAACTGGATAGAAAGTTTCTCATCTTACGAATCATTTAGGATAAGCCCTCGACCGATTAGTACTGGTCAGCTCCATGCATTGCTGCACTTCCACCCCCAGCCTATCTACCTCGTCGTCTTCAAGGGGTCTTACTACTTGGGAAATCTCATCTTGAGGGGGGCTTCACGCTTAGATGCTTTCAGCGCTTATCCCTTCCGTACTTGGCTACCCAGCGGTGCTTCTGGCGAAACAACTGGTACACCAGCGGTACGTCCATCCCGGTCCTCTCGTACTAAGGACAGCTCCTCTCAAATTTCCTACGCCCGCGACAGATAGGGACCGAACTGTCTCACGACGTTCTGAACCCAGCTCGCGTACCGCTTTAATGGGCGAACAGCCCAACCCTTGGGACCTACTTCAGCCCCAGGATGCGATGAGCCGACATCGAGGTGCCAAACCTCCCCGTCGATGTGGACTCTTGGGGGAGATAAGCCTGTTATCCCCAGGGTAGCTTTTATCCGTTGAGCGATGGCCCTTCCATTCGGTACCACCGGATCACTAAGCCCGACTTTCGTCCCTGCTCGACTTGTGGGTCTCGCAGTCAAGCTCCCTTCTGCCTTTACACTCTTCGAATGATTTCCAACCATTCTGAGGGAACCTTTGGGCGCCTCCGTTACGCTTTAGGAGGCGACCGCCCCAGTCAAACTGCCCACCTGACACGGTCCCTTCGCCCGATTCAGGGCGACAGGTTAGAACTCCGATACGATCAGGGTGGTATCCCAACGGCGCCTCCACACAAGCTGGCGCTCATGCTTCCTAGGCTCCCACCTATCCTGTACAGATCGTACCAAAGTCCAATATCAAGCTGCAGTAAAGCTCCATGGGGTCTTTCCGTCTTGTCGCGGGTAACCTGCATCTTCACAGGTATTAAAATTTCACCGGATCTCTCGTTGAGACAGCGCCCAATTCGTTACGCCATTCGTGCGGGTCAGAATTTACCTGACAAGGAATTTCGCTACCTTAGGACCGTTATAGTTACGGCCGCCGTTTACTGGGGCTTCGGTTCATAGCTTCGGCTTACGCCTAACCATTCCCCTTAACCTTCCAGCACCGGGCAGGCGTCAGCCCGTATACGTCGTCTTACGACTTTGCACAGACCTGTGTTTTTGCTAAACAGTCGATTGGGCCTTTTCACTGCGGCCCCCTCGGGCTATTCACCCTACCGGGGCACCCCTTCTCCCGAAGTTACGGGGTCATTTTGCCGAGTTCCTTAACGAGAGTTCTTCCGCGCGCCTTAGCATGCTCTGCTCGCCTACCTGTGTCGGTTTGCGGTACGGGCACCTTCGTCTCACTAGAGGCTTTTCTTGGCAGCCTGAACTCATGACCTTCGCTACTGCAATTTTCGCTCCCCATCACAGCCCAGCCTTTCGATGAGCGGATTTGCCTACTCACCAGCCTCACTGCTTGGACGGACATCCATCAGTCCGCGTCACTATCCTTCTGCGTCACCCCTTCGCTCAAACAACTACGGTGGTACAGGAATTTCAACCTGTTGTCCTTCCACTACGCCTTTCGGCCTCGCGTTAGGTCCCGACTTACCCTGAGTGGACGAGCCTTCCTCAGGAACCCTTAGGCTTACGGCGGATAGGATTCTCACCTATCTTTTCGTTACTCATACCGGCATTCTCACTTGAATACAGTCCACCACTCCTTACGGTATGACTTCAACCCGTATTCAACGCTCCCCTACCCAATTCGTAGGCTTCACTTCAACTTCGATGGTTTGTGTTTAGCTGAAGAACATACATTTAGTCGAATTCTTGAACAACCTTAGCGGTTGATTTCGACGAATGTTAATCGTCGCTAAACACTTCTTCAAAGAAGAAGTGAAACCTACGACTTGCCATAGCTTCGGCGGTGTGTTTAGCCCCGTTACATTTTCGGCGCAGAGTCACTCGACCAGTGAGCTATTACGCACTCTTTAAATGGTGGCTGCTTCTAAGCCAACATCCTGGTTGTCTGTGCAACTCCACATCCTTTCCCACTTAACACACACTTGGGGGCCTTAGCTGATGATCTGGGCTGTTTCCCTCTTGACAATGGATCTTAGCACTCACTGTCTGACTCCTGGATATATATCAATGGCATTCGGAGTTTGACTAGACTTGGTAACCCTCGCGGGCCCCGCACCCAATCAGTGCTCTACCTCCATGATACTCGACTCCAAGGCTAGCCCTAAAGCTATTTCGGGGAGAACCAGCTATCTCCGAGTTCGATTGGAATTTCTCCGCTACCCCCACCTCATCCCCGCACTTTTCAACGTGCGTGGGTTCGGGCCTCCAGTGCGTGTTACCGCACCTTCACCCTGGACAGGGGTAGATCACACGGTTTCGGGTCTACGCCTGCATACTTTTTCGCCCTATTCAGACTCGCTTTCGCTGCGGCTCCGTCTTCCCAACTTAACCTTGCATGCAAACGTAACTCGCCGGTTCATTCTACAAAAGGCACGCCATCACCCCTTAATTGGGCTCTGACTTCTTGTAAGCGCACGGTTTCAGGTTCTTTTTCACTCCGCTCCCGCGGTGCTTTTCACCTTTCCCTCACGGTACTGCTTCTCTATCGGTCACTAGGGAGTATTTAGCCTTGGCAGATG
>NZ_CM170151.1:1737500-1835000 GCF_057221655.1 Paenibacillus sp. plas6
TTTTAATACGTTTGATTGATGATTTTATTTTATTGTTGTCGCTAACCATGCTGTAAATGTGCTCTCTATAATCGCTGCAACAAAAAGTAAAATTGTTGCATAGACTGCCATTACTCCGCAACGTTTCAGCGTTTGTACATAGTTTTTACCTACAGTATCTAATTTGTCATGATTAAACATTAACGCTCCCAATGTACTAAAGAGCAGCTTTCCTAAACGTAGACCATATGCTGTAACGATAATTAAAACTGGTATTTCTAAAATACCGTGCGGAAGCAGCAACTTGAAAATTAGATCAAATAAGGAATAGGTCATCGTTCCGTCTAGCGTCAACTTAACAATAAAGCCAATCACTAAGCCATTTACAGCTATAAAAAATATTGGATATACGCCGAAAAACGCACCAAGAAACATTGTTAAAACCGATTTAATGGCATTATTCAAAAAAATAAAGATAAAAATCGTAAATGTAGGATTGCTGCTTTGATCAAGGGTTTCTGATAATTCTTTAATTGCAGAGAGCTGCATATTTAAAAAATTCGAAAAACCATCATTCGTCATTCCCATATAAATGCTAACGGCAAAAATAATTAACGTCACTCCTATAAAACGCGAAGTGCTTACAATATCTTGCCAAACTGCACGAACTTTAAACATTTTGTCCACCTCAACCATAAACCTAGAATAACTTTTTTGTACGAGCATAGATTGTACTAAACCACTTCTGACAAGCCCCATCATCACCAATTAGCAAAATATTAGAGAGGAGAAGAAATAGTATGAATTCCTTTTTTGTATTCTCAGCAAAAAAAATAAAGAAATATTTTTTTCTTGCGATTGCCCTTGTATTTGCCATCGGAGTTATTTACACGGAGCGTGACAATATTTCAGTATTTGCGCCCCAACAACCTGTTGCCATTTACAACGTTCCAACTGACCGCAATGTAGTAGCCTTAACCTTTGATATTAGCTGGGGAGATAAGCGACTTGAACCGATTTTACAAGTGTTGAAAGAAAAAGACATTAAATCAGCTACATTTTTTGTTTCTTCCTTATGGAGTCAACAACATCCTGAGCTTGTGAAAAAGATTCAAGAAGCTGGCTATGAGATAGGCAGTCATGGACATAAGCATGACAACTATTCTACATTAACTGATGAAGAAATACGCAGTCAAATCGAGACAGCACATAGCATCATTTCTGATGTTACAGGAACTAGCCCGAATTTAATTCGACTTCCTAATGGAGACTTTGATAAACGAGTGCTAAAAATAGCTAGCGAATTGCAATATCAAGTCATTCAATGGGATACCGATTCCATGGATTGGTTAGGCATTGGTACAGAAAAAATCGCAGAACGCGTAATATCACGAGCACATCCAGGAGATATTATTTTAATGCATGCTAGCGATTCTGCAAAACAAACACATCTCGCATTGCCAATTATTATTGACCAGTTGCGAGAAAAAGGGTACGACTTCCTGTCTGTATCCGAGCTGCTTACGCAAACAGAAACGCAAGGAAAATCGGTAACAAGCTCATAAGTTAATACTCCGAACTGAAAAGAGCATGCTAGTCAATCCCCTTGCGTTTACCATTTCTGTATAGTTACATAGCTTGTCTTACACAGCCGTTTTTGCTGATAATTGAGCAGAATCGGCTTTTTCTCCTGTAAGCTTAGCCATTTGATAATTTTGATAAAAATTACATGCAAAAAGTGGTACAAGCATAAATAAAACTGTAGGAATGTTATTGTCACCTTGCAAAGCAGGATATCCTTCAATCGCAGTAATGACGAACATTAGGAACATCGTCGGTATAAATGCATTAGAGTTAGTCTGCTTCACCTTAATCCAAGCAGCAATAAGCGAGGAGATAAGTAACCCTAATGGCAATATCCAGTAAAAGTAGTTATTTGCTCGTCCCTCGTATAACAAATAACCAAGCAAAAACACTGCAAAGATCGTCGTATATCCTTGTAAGGCATACCATAAATACTTTTTGCGAAATACACTTAAAGCTATGTAATTCAAGGTTAAATAAGCAAAAAAGCACATATGACTAAACGCTCCTATCGTAGCGCCTGCCAAAAACATCATAAGTAAGTTATACCCTGTAGCTTTAATTCCTAGATAACCAAACTCCTGATCAGTAAGTAACATAATGAGTCCTAAAACCATACTGACCACAGTGCCAGTAGCAATCGTACTCCAAAACAAGAAAAACCATTTTTTAAGTGTCACTGCTATTCGTCCTCCTGAAATAGATTTCAAACCTGACTACTATAAAATGATACATTCTTCTGTATTTTACCACGTTCCCTCAAAAATGCTAACAACATGCATGATAAATCTGAAAACATTGCACATGCTATATATACAATCTTTATCCCAAGGAGGGGGTTTAGTGAAGCAACAGTTATTACGTTTAAGTTTACTTGTGATTTCAACGCTTATTTTATCCAGCTGTGCCATGGGCGGAGGAAGTAGTGAATCCTCTGGTATGACATATAAAGATATGAAATCAATGGTTATCGACATCCTAAAAACAGAGGATGCACAAAAAGCTTTACAGGAATCGATGAGCTCTCAAACCGGTTTAACTGCACAAAGTGCTACAATGCTTACTCCGCAAGACCAAGAGCAAGTTAGGATGGCTGTAAAAGACGTACTGCTATCTCCAGATTACGATGAAGTATTAAAATCATTAATGACTGACACCAAATTCGCTGGAGAATTTGCAAAAGCAGTAAATAAAATGAACAAAGATATTCATATAGAGCTAATTAAAGATCCTGAATATCAGAAAGGATTGGTAGAGGCATTTGGATCAGAGGACTTAAAAAAAGTCATTTTAGAGGTTGTAAAAGGCTCTGATTATCGTAAGGAATTAATGAGCTTAATGCAAGACTCATTAAATAATCCAATTTTTAAAATGCAACTGCTTGAGTTAATGAAAAAAGCTGTAGCGGAAGAGTTATCTGTAAAACCGCAAAAACAAAGCGACAGTGGCGGTGAGGAATCAGGATCTTCAGGCGAAGAATCCAGTTCAGGCGAAGAATCCAGTTCAGGCGAATCATCCGAAGGCGAAGAGTCTTCCTCTTAAAATGTGCTTCATCAAGTTAATGAGCTTCATCAAATTAGCTCAATAAACAGGCTCCTAACCATTATTGTTACGTTAGGAGCCTGTTGTTTTCTTCTAAGGCTTGTTTGGTCAAAAATTAAGCATCTAGATCAGCTTCACAATGTTGAATCACTTTTTGTGCTAATTCTAAATATAATTGTCCTACCTTCGTATCTTCTGCAAACACGCTTGGAGAAAAGTTTGGATCTAATGGGTGATTATCTGGAGAATCCAGCGGAATTTGTGCTAATAGATCACAATGCAATGTTTCAGCCAACTTACCGCCTCCACCACGTCCAAAAACATATTCTCTTTCACCCGTTAGCTTCGACTCAAAATAAGCCATATTTTCAACAACCCCGATGATTTCGTGGCTTGTTTTAATCGCCAAAGCTCCAGCACGTGCCGCTACAAATGCTGCCGTCGCATGCGGAGTGGTGACGATGATTTCTTTGGATTGAGGAATCATTTGATGAATATCTAAGGCAACATCTCCTGTACCTGGAGGCAAGTCGAGTAACATATAGTCAAGCTCTCCCCATTCGACCTCTTGAAAAAAATTACGCAGCATTTTGCCAAGCATCGGACCTCGCCATACAATTGGGCTATTGTCCTCAACAAAAAATCCCATAGACATAACTTTTACGCCAAATCGTTCAATTGGGATTATAAAATTATTAACGACCTCGGGACGCTCTTCGATTCCCATCATATCAGGAACACTAAAGCCATAGATGTCTGCATCAATTATTCCAACTTTCTTTCCGCTTCGCGCTAAGGCTGCCGCCAAGTTAACTGTTACTGTTGATTTACCAACTCCACCTTTACCTGAAGCGATCGCAATAAAAATCGTTTTGCTTTGCTCACTAAGTAAGGAGCTTTGCAATCCTGCTCCATGCCCCTTCACCTGATTAGGTTGCTGCGAAGAATTAGATTGAGCTTGCGGACGCTCATTGCTGGCAGCAGCTACTATATGATCTCTGAAGCGACAATAAACAGCAGAAGCCCCCGCTTCTTTTAAGGCATCGAATAATAATGTTTCAATTGCAGGCTGTTGCTCTTTAGCAGCCCCTACAACGGTAACAGATACTTGCCCGTTACGTACCATCACATCACGAAAGCTAATGTTTGCAGCACCATATTGCGAGGCAAGGATAGTTTCAATATGTTGTATTGCATCTTCACGTGTAATTGACATCGACATTCCCACCTTTTCTATTCTGTCCCACTCTCTATAGCATAGGCGGTTTGCTTTCAGAAGTGAAGCATTTCAATTATATTTTTTCTAATTTTGCTCTAACTCTGCATTCGTCACAACATGCTGAACGATTCCTTTGTAAATCGAAGCAGCAACCATCCGTTGATACTGAGCATCAACAAGTAATTGTGATTCTTGTGGGTTAGATAAAAAACCAACCTCAACTAAAGCTGCCGGTATATCGCTCAACGCTTTTAAAATGTAAATCGTTTCTACAGTCGCAGCCTCGCGCTTTGTATTTTGTAAATTTTCCTTTAGCTGCTTTTGAATGGCTTTAGCTAATTGCTCGCTTTGCTTAATAGCAGTTTTGTGATAAAAAGTTTGTGCCCCAGACCATTTTGCCGAAGGAATACTGTTCATGTGAATGCTAATCAGCATTTCGGGAGACGCCTTTTGTAAAATTTCCACTCGTTTTAATAAATCCTCGGTTTTTCGCTTGCTATAAGAGCGTGTGTCAGCATTAGCGAGGTCATAATCCCCCTCTCTCGTCATCACCACAAGCGCTCCTGCCTGCTGCAAATAATCTCTCAAATATAACGCGATGGATAGACTCAAATCTTTCTCAATCGCTCCGCTTTTACTCACTGCTCCTCCATCGACTCCACCATGTCCTGCATCAATTGCAATCGTCATTCCAGATAGAGGTAAGCTCCAGGTTGACCAAGTGTAACTAACTGGAGTCTTTCTAGTTAAAATCATTGCAGCGATAATCACTAGACAACAGCCAATCAAAAGACGCAGCTTACTTTTAGGCGAAAGCCAAATCACTATTCGTTTTTTACGCATAAAACCACCTCATCGCGTTTTACTCAAATGTACATGCCTAAACAAGCAGGTCTCTCTAAATATATGGGACGAGGTGTTGTTTTATGATTTGATTTATAAGATTTACTGAACAAGTTCGACTTACTCATGAAAATTAAAAAACCTTCCATTCACTTAGGTCAATTCAAAGCATGAGCCTAATAATGAATAGAAGGTTTTGTTATTTACTTATAATGATGTAGTACAAAAAGATTAGGCATTGGTACGAACTAAAATGTTACGATACTTTCCAAAGGCAGCTGCTGGCTCGAGATCGGTAGCCAATCCATTTACATCAACTAACGGCAATTCATAATCATGATCGCCAAAGCCTGCAAATTTGCCTTCCCGTATATTCGCATAACCATCTTCCAGCTCAATATCAAAATTTGCAGGGTAGCTATGATATTCGCTTTGCAGCGGTAATACATCTCCCATAGTAAAGACAGTAGCTGGATAAGTTTGTCGAAGTACCATATTTACAGTTGGATCATACCAGAAGCTATCAAATAAAGTTACCTTTACCTTCGTATGACCATCCTCTAAAAATACGCCTTCTTCGTTATCATCAGAAATTGTAGCCACAACTCCGCATGCTGCTGTAGCATGTGTAACGCGATCAATAAGAATAAGTCCTCCCATTGTTTTATGACGCTTAAATTCATCAACAACAAAAGGTTCAGCGGCAACGATTTTACAACCAACAAGCTCGTTTTTATGTGCAGTAGTCGCTGGAAGTAAAGTGCCATTATTTACATCTACTTTGTGATCAATTTCAGTAACTATCGCAGTTAACAGCTTCGTTCCTACTTTGATCCAGTACTCCTTACCTGGAACAAGCTGTTGCTCATCCATCCATAGTAATGTTGCTGAAATCGTAGTTGCAGTTTGTAAACCGGCATTGCTCGTAAGCACACATCCACGTGAAACATCGACCTCACGATCGAGCTGAATCGTAACTGGTTGCCCCGCTATGGCCCGCTTACTATTGCGATCTCCAATAAGAATTGATTTGACAATGGCTGTCTCACCGCTAGGCAATACAGTTAATGTATTACCAACTTCAATTTCGCCGGCTTCAATTTGCCCTTGAAAACCACGGAAACTATGATCAGGACGACATACGCGTTGTACTGGCATATAGAAGCCTTCTTCTGCTTCTGTAGTAATATCAACGGTTTCCAAATGACCAAGTAATGTTGGACCATCATACCATGGCATATTCGTGGATAGCTTTGTTACATTATCGCCTTCTGTTGCAGACACAGGAATGATTACAACATTTTCTAAGGAAAGCTCATTGCTCAGCTTATCAATATCTTTTTTAATCTCTAAAAAGCGCTGCTCATCATAGCCCGCTAAATCAATTTTATTAACTGCAAAAACAAAGTATTTAATACCCATCAATGCACAAATTCGAGCATGGCGACGAGTTTGAATTAATACACCCTGAGTAGCATCAAGCAAAATAATTGCTAAATCAGCAAAAGCAGCTCCAACCGCCATATTGCGGGTATACTCTTCGTGCCCAGGAGTATCAGCAACGATAAAGCTACGCTTTTCCGTATTGAAGTATCGATATGCTACATCTATCGTAATACCTTGCTCTCTCTCAGCCATCAAGCCATCTAGCAATAAAGAATAGTCAATTTTCCCGTTTCGACTGCCAACTTGACTATCTAAGATAAGCGCTTGCTCTTGGTCAGCGTATAGCATTTTTGAATCGTATAATATATGACCGATAAGTGTTGATTTTCCATCATCAACACTACCACATGTAATAAATTTTAGAAGACCATTTTCTGTATGACTCATTAGAAATAACCCTCCCGTTTACGCCGTTCCATACTACCAGCAGCCTCCTTGTCAATGACACGGCTTGTGCGCTCGGAAGTTGTTGCCGACAATGTTTCTGCAATAACTTGATCAAGTGTGTCAGCCTCTGACTCAATTCCGCCTGTAAGAGGATAGCAGCCTAATGTACGAAAACGTACTTTTTTCATTTCAGGCTTTTCTCCCGGTAATAATCTCATACGCTCATCGTCCACCATAATAATATTGCCATCTCGATAGACGACAGGACGTTCAGCAGCGAAATATAACGGAACAATTTCAATATTCTCTCGTTTTATATATTGCCAAATATCCTTCTCCGTCCAATTGGAGATTGGAAATACTCGCATACTTTCTCCCTTATGAATGCGCGTATTGTACAGCTTCCACATTTCTGGACGTTGATTTTTAGGATCCCACGTATGCTGCTCATTGCGGAAGGAAAAAATCCGCTCTTTCGCACGAGACTTTTCTTCATCTCTCCGTCCGCCGCCAAACGCAGCAGTAAATTGATATTTTGTCAGTGCATCTTTAAGAGCCTGTGTTTTCATAATATCCGTATAAGCTGCACCATGATCAAACGGATTAATCCCTTCAGCAATTGCAGCTTCATTGCGATGAACAATAAGTTGAACACCTAACTCTTTCGCTTTGCGATCGCGAAAGCTTATCATATCGCGGAATTTCCACCCTGTATCAATTTGCAGCAACGGAAAAGGTGGTTTTTCAGGATAAAAGGCCTTCATCGCCAGATGAAGCATCACCGACGAATCCTTCCCAATAGAATAAAGCATGACTGGACGCTCACATTCAGCGGCAACCTCACGAAATATATAGATTGCCTCTGCCTCAAGTTTATCCAAGTGTGTCAGCGACATCTGTATCACTCCTATATTGTCAATTAAATTAACGGTCAACATCATCAAGACTGCAAACCTAGCCTATCCCACAATTATTGCTCATATTTTTTATCATTATATGATTTTCCTGAGTAGATTACTAGGAATTATTACGCAAACGTTTTACTTGATTTCGTCCTATATTTTCCTAAATTTTATGAGAAAATCTTTTGTTTTGCGTAAAAAAGGGATATGATTGACTTGCATTCATTTTTTCGAAAATCGCTATAGGAATGTAATGTCATCTATCTTTATGAAAGGGGATTGTTCATGACATTAAAGCAAATCGCAGCTATGGCAGGAGTGTCGATCTCTACTGTATCACGTGTATTAAACTCCCCTGACAATAGCTTTGCTAGTAAAGAAGTCCGTGACAAGGTATGGAGTATCGCAAAGGAAATTGGCTATGTTCCAAATCAAAGTGCTAGAGAGCTTAAGCTAGGCAAATCTAGCTCTCGCCGCTCATCACCGCCTTCAATTACCTGTATATTAGGGCGGACAAGAGCACTTGAAGATGATCCTTTTTTTGCTCAAATGTCTCGGGCAATTGAGCAGCAAGCTCTGGATTTAGGCTATGCCATTCATTTATCTTATTCGCTGTTTGATATTGATACAGACGCTTTATTAAATAAAATTAAATCGTCACCTTCAGACGGAGCAATTATTTTAGGAAGATTTAGCAATGACAGCATGAAGTTTTTAGAGAAGCACTATAAGAATTTAGTTTATGTCGGACGCAATGTTATTTCTGCGAGCTGTGATCAAGTTATTTGTGATGGCTATGAAGCAACGCAAACTGCTATTGAACATCTCATTGCAAATGGACATAAGCGGATTGGCTATATTGGTGAGACAACAAATGAGGTAAGATTTGAAGCCTATTATGATACTCTTAACAAGCATGGTCTGGAATTTTCAGAACAGCTGGTGAGTCACTGTTCTCAAAATGGTGCCGGCGGCTATCAAGGAGCAGAAGAGTTACTTGCTAAAGCTTCCCCGATGCCTACTTCCGTATTTTGCGCTACTGATATTGCTGCGATTGCTGCTTTGCGCCGCTTTAGCGAAGCAAAAATCAAAGTTCCACAGCAGCTCTCGATTATTAGTATGGACAATATTGAACTTTCTGGCTATGTATCACCAATGCTTACAACAGTAGAAATGCCAATTATTGAAATGGGCAAATGGGCGGTACAGCTTTTAATTGACCGTATGAATAAACGTCACAAGCTGCCTGCAAAAGTATTTTTGCCAAATAAGTTAGTGGTGCGCGAAAGTGTCGCTAATATTTAACCCTCCATTTACAGACAGGTAAGCATTCTTCATAACACTCATTGGACACATAAGAGGCTAGCTGCTATTTTCACTTTCTGTGAGCACAGCAGCTAGCCTCTTTAAGTACTTCCGTATCGTAAGCTCTTGTTAACTCTGCAAAATGACATGTTCATTTATCGCTACAAAACGAGATTACAGTTGCATTCCTTTTCTGACACTACTATTACTTATGCAGACCGCATTCTGTTTTATCTTGGCCAGCCCATCTTCCAGCACGCGGATCTTCTCCTGGCATAACTGGACGAGTACAATATTCACAACCAATGCTTGGATAGTTTTGATCATGTAAAGGATTATATATTACGTTATTGCTGCGAATATAGTCCCATACCATATCATTTGTCCAATCAGCAATTGGATTAAATTTGACAAGCCCAAACTTTGTATCGTACTCAATTTTTTTTGCATTAGCACGTGTTGGTGCTTGTTCACGGCGAATCCCTGTAATCCATGCTTCATATTTTGCTAACACACGAGTTAATGGATCAACCTTGCGGATATTGCAGCATTGATTCGGATCTCGCTTCCATAATTCATCACCATATTGCTCCGCTTGCTGCTCGGGTGTTAGTAAAGGTTTTACTTCAACTAGCGGTATACCAGGATAACGTTCCACTAGGCGATCTCTTGTTTCATAAGTTTCTTTAAAGTGGAAATCGGTATCTAGGTAAAAAATATCGGTTTTGGGACTTATTCGTTGCAGCATATCAACAAGCACAACATCCTCTGCTCCAAAGCTGCAAGCAAAAGTGATATTAGGAAATGTGTTAACCGCAAATCGGATTACTTCTTCAGCACTGGCTGTTTCGAGCGCAACCGCTTGTTCAGCGATTAATTTCTCCTTTTCAAATAAATTCATATTATTCCCCTCGCAGTAATCAACATTATAATGGCATCATGCTGACTACATTATAGCTTTTAACATACATTACTTCAATATTAATAAATAACATTTACTGGAACTAAGTGCTTTACCGATGTAATCTGGTAAACTAATATAATGAGCATCACGCTTAAATTGAAGTTGAGATTTGCAAATAAGGAGAGTTTACTTTGTATATATATACGATATGTTTTATACGTCAAAATGATAATCTGCTGCTGCTAAATCGTTTTAAAGCACCGAATATGGGCTTATGGAACGGAGTAGGCGGAAAATTAGAACATGGTGAAACCCCGCTACAAGGAATTTCACGGGAAATTTACGAAGAAACAGGACTAAGCATTGCTGAGGCAGATATTACCTATGCGGGCATTGTTCGCTGGGTAAGTCCGAACTTTGATTCTGGTATGTATTTATTTTATTGTGAACTTCCATCACATATACAGCTTACTACACCGCTATTATTGATGAATGAAGGCATATTAATGTGGCAGCCTATCGCTTGGGTACTTAATGAGGAAAACGAAGGTGTAGCACATAATATTAAATACTTTTTGCCGCATCTGTTGGCTGGCCACTATCAGTTAGAGCATTTGTTTACATACGATGAACAAGAGCAGCTTATTAAATATGAGTCGCATACATTACAGCCAATTTATCAAAGTACTTAACTAACTCGTTAAATCAAGAAAAATAGATAATTGGTTTCTTTGCCTTGCTGCTTTCATTATTTACCTTTTGCCTGCCGTATGAAAATTATCGCTTGGGGGATGTTAATCGGGGTAGCAAATTTACTCACCTTAAAGGAGGAACTTCATCATGCAAAATCAATATGATCAAAGCAACTCTTTTTCCAATCAAAGCTATAGTACTGCAGGCACTACTGTCGGTAAAACTCAGCAAGTGTCTCAAATTCACCACTTAATTCAACAGCTTATTACACAAACACAGCAAGCTTCTTATCAATATCAGCAGTTGCTTGCGCAAGAACAACAAAACGCTCGTTTGCTTGAGCAAATCGCACAAAAAGAGCATCATGCTGCCCAAGTTATCCAAACTGCATTGCAAGGTCATCAAACTGCAATTCAACAATTACAGCAAATTAATTCATTAGCCCAGCAACTATCTGTCGTAAGTCCAGTTTCAAGCTACACAGCAACTTCTCCAAACTATGCAAGTCCACTTCAATCTAGCAGTCATTTGAGCAGCAACGATTATGGTGGCGGATTTCAAAGCAATGTTCTAAGAAACGAGTCAATAATTAATAACTCATTTCCCAGCAATGTAGGAAAATTCAATAGCACATTTCCATCCAGCAACTCTCTGCACATTTCTAACAACTCAATGAACTAATGTAATATAAAGATTGAAAAAAAAGCTGAAGGAAGAGAGTTAGTATAACTCCTTGCTTCAGCTTTCATCTGAATCGTTTATTTCCTATTTACATTTCAAATCAAAGAAGCATATGTCTTTGAAATTCTAATTTTTCAGCTATTGAGCATAATCCCCCGTATAATTAACAAGTGAAGCGTCGCTTACGCCTTCAATATCAATGATGTTTTGCAGAAATGCTGTATTATCGTCGGATAGCTTTATTTCATAAGTGACTTCAGTATAATTTTTACGAACATTTTTGGATTTTAGTTTACCGCCCAACTTTTTTAACTCTGGCCGTAATAAATTAACTGCCTCATCCGTATGGCGAATAATAAGTAAATATGCTTCTTCTTTAATTTTTCTTTTGCTTAACCAAATAATAATAAGACCAATAATGATTGAACCACCGATCGCTAACGGATAAATTTTAGCTCCAGTTGCAATTCCGGCAGAAATTGCCCAGAACATATAGACAATATCTAGCGGATCTTTAACTGCAGTACGAAAACGTACAATACTGAGCGCACCAACCATACCTAGAGATAGCACGATGTTTGTACTTATTGTCATAATAACTAATGTTGTAATCATCGTCATTAATACAAATGAAACATTATAGTTATAGCTGTATACAACCCCACGAAATGTTTTACGGTAGATAAAATAAATAAACATCCCAATAGCAAAAGAAATGATTAAGCTGACAATTACATCATAGTATGAAACAGTTCTAAAGCTTTCAAGTGTTAGTACACTTTTCTTAATAATATCTTCAAAAGTCATCAATATCCCCCAACCTGTTCTGCAGCAAAATTAATTAATTAGTATGCAGCAACATATGTTTTTCCTTGCAAAGTACGTACTTGGAAATGCTAGAACGATGATGATTTACTGGTGTAATAAGGCTTCTTACTACATTAGGCAGCATATCATCAAATTTAACCTCCATAATCGTAATACCTGGCATAATAATTTCAGATAACATTAGCTCTGGATGGAATAAATCAAGCTGATTCGTTCCAACGGCAAGCCGTTTATCAAAGGTAATTCGTACATTTCCTTCTCTGTAAATATACGCTTCTCGCCAATAATCAACGATCACCGTTGGTAAATACCCGTATGATGTCATAGCTGCATAAAAATCTTGCGCTAACGGTTCACCGCTGTCGTATAGACTACGATAATCTCCGTTTAAAATTTGCTCGTACTGCGCTCTTGTTAATTTGATAGATTCTTTAGCTACATAGTCCCCGACCTTGCTTTTTCGCTCCAAGGCAATGTGATTATCAGACCCGTTATAAATGCGAATCCGGAACTTTTGTCGTCTAAAGACCCCATCATTTTTTGTTTCTAATGAAGTTCTTCTTGGATCATCGAAATATAAACTGCGTATATTATAGCCATCAATATCAATCGAGTTCGGATCAAGTGTTAGAAGCTGCCCAACCTTCATCCTTAGCATCAAATAATCATGCATATGGAGATAATACTTTTGTTCCGTGCGTAGCTGCTTTCCTCTCAGCTTCATTTAATCCACCTCAAAGTCTCTAATGCCATAATACATTTCCTGATCTGCATCAACATAAATTTCAAAATTATGCTGGTGATTTCCTTTACTATCGACGACATCGACCTTCCAGAAATATCGTCCTGCTGGCAGCTTAGGAATAGAATATGTGATTTCTTTTAGCTCAAAATTTTGATGAACGACATCAAGCATCTCTTTATCTCTAGCAATTGTAAGCTGATAAGTTAAATCATCGTCCTGCAGATCAAATGAAACTCCCCAGTTAAAATATAGCCGTCCGTCGTGAACCTCCACATCATTTAAGTAAAACGGCTTAGGCTTTTCCAAATCTTCATAATAACGTTCTAACGAACGCTTAGGTGTATTGATAATGCGCTCAATATCTTCATCATACTCATCTAATGGAAGAGGCAAATATTGAATATCCGGCATCCGCTTAGTAAATGGTTTAACAAGATCAACATATTTCTCGATCTGCTTTTTTACAATATCTTCGTTAATATACTGCTCGTACAACATTTCAATCTTTTCTGTCAAAAGATCAATATTCTCTTGATTTCTGAAAAAACGATTATGAAGCGTAACTCCCCAGTAGTTGCTAATTCCTTGCTGATAAGGTCTAATAAAGTCCATATTACGTTGCAGCTCCCAGGCACCATCATAGTCCCAAGGCAGGAAGTACCATTTATCAATGTTTAGCGGTGAATATAGGAAAAAGTTATTTGCATCTGTATCCATGTTATCCATTAAGATATTCATCGCTGTCCAAGTCAAGAAATTATCAAGATCAAAATACTTCTCCACGGTTTCTTCAATTGGAATGCTATAGTCATTAATCGCATCAAGCATTTCAATTAGCTTTTCGTGCTCTTCACGGCCTTTAATTTCTAAAATTTGTTCAAATGCAGCTTTGTCATATGTCTCGTCATCGGTAGATTTAATGTTTTCCGGATAACGGAAAAACTCAAAAAATTTGACCTTATATAAATATCCATTTGGATCGAGCATATGCGCCTTTAAAAACTTTTTATTAGGCTGTTCAACATGAGTGTATAAGCCATAGTCTTCATATGGAGCATCCTTCTCGCCATTTGACAGATCCTTTACATAAAGCTGTACAAATTGAGTTCTAAGGCTTGTCATATCAGGAATTTTCTCCATAAGATCGAAGCTAAGTTTATTGCGTAAACGTGACATGTCATCAATATGCTTATTCAAATTAAGTCTTTGCTGATCCATATATTGCCCCGCATCAGCATTCAGCTTCAAAGCATAAGACTTTTGCACACGAGACCAAGCGGAGTTTCCTCGTACTGAGATTGAGGCATTCGCTTTAGTCGCCCCATACTCGAACATGCCCGAACGAGGACCTGCCCCGTCAGGCAAGCCCTCCTGTACAATTACATCAAGTGATTGACCAAGATCTTTATCAATTTGTCGATTTAACTCATACCAGTCAAAGCTTGTATTCCCTTCTTCCTTAGGAAGCACTGTAATATATAATGCTTTTAATGAATCATCTTGGTCTCGTTCGTACAAACGTTTATCTTCTGTAAGCGCGTAGCTCACATCACCGGCTAATACTGCTTCTCCTGTTGAACTTAGTTCTTTTATTGTAGAATCTTGTACAGAGCTGCATGCTGACAACAGCAAGCATATTACAAGCAACATTGTCACTGTACCAATCGGTGTATAGCTTTTATGATTTTTTACCATCAGCTTCTCCTTCTTATAGATTGGCTGTGAGCAGAATGTGTAGTAATCGATGTTTCGAAGTACGTACAACAATCTAGCACTAACAATAATAAGTGTAATGAAAGAGGCAACAAATATGCCTAAACCATCAAATCCTAGCTTCATCGTAACAATCGTACAACCAATATTTAATATGAAGAACAACAGTCCAATCCAAAATATTCCTTTTTGATCGTCAAAGTACATTAAAATGTGAGTAAATGAAAACAACATAATAAACAAATAATAAGCTAGCGCTAATATAATGAAGAGATCGAGTTGTTGCATTGTAAATCCAATTTTCGGCAATAATAATATACCTAATCCGATCGATAACACAGTGAACAACAGCTGGATTTCCATTAAGAAGCTAATTTCTCGCATTAATGTTTTTTGCATCTGCTTCTTAGTTGTTTGAATGTCCTGCACCGTACCGTCATTAAGGACATTTAAGTAATAATGGCGAAACTTTTCAAAAAACGAAGTTTCCACTGATACGACAAACGTAACTAACGTTGGAATAACGGAGATAAACGCATAAAATACTGCCACATCATAAAACATATAGACGCGAAATCCATCCGCAATAACGTAACCTTTGTCGCTAAGCCAGTAAACAAAGTTGTGCAAATAAATTCCTGAGTAAATGGTGCAGCCGCTAAAAAACAATAGCGGAAACTTCTTAAAGTAGCTAAGAAATTGATAGTACGCACTCTTATCTGCTTTTGGAAACTTTTGTTGAAAATGAAGTCCTGTCAGCATACAGATCGTAAAGAAACCTGCATCAAGTCCAATAAAAGCGCTAATTAATGTGGAAAGCGAGCTATACGCCATTAACACCCACGCTAACAGTACAGCAATTAATGCTCCTACTAAAAAGCTGCGGGCAATACGCATATAATCTTTCAAGGCAGACAAATAGACACCTTGAATCCAAATGATGACTAGAAAAACAAAGAATAAATATGCGACAATTTTATACAATAGTTCAGCCTGCACTTGGTATAAAAATAGTACTGATGCAATTGACGCCAGTGGAATAATAATGCTAAGCACTCCATAATAGGAAGACATGAGCTTGCGATAGTCCTGAATAAATATGCAATCTGAAACATAACGAGTGACAAGCAATGAAACCCCTGATGTTATAACTAACGAAAATATAAAACAATAGGATACCGTAGCAATGTACAATTCCCAATCCATGTAGCTGCCATCATACGCTGACATCATGTACTGCAAAATAATAATTAACGACATACATAAAATCATCGGGCCGACAGTCGTCATGGAGGAATATGCATAGGCACGTAAATTGTTTAGCAGCCCTTCCTTGCGAAAAAGCTTTCTAAGCTCGAATCCTATCCCTGCCATTAGCCTTGCCCCCTAATTCATGATATAGATTTCGATAATTCGCAATAACATCTTCTTGGCGATAGTATCGACTTACACGCTGATATGCATTTTGTCCAAACTGTTCCCGCAGCTTCTTGCTGCTTGCCAGCTTAATAACCGCTTGAGCAATTTGTTCAACATGCATCACTGGCGCAATAAATCCCGCTTCTCCGATTCCATCATCCAATCCTTCAAGCAATTCCCTACAACTTCCAACATTTGTTGCAACAAATGGCTTTCCTGCTGCCATACCTTCTAAAATCGCTAACGGCTGTCCTTCACTAATGCTTGTTAGCATTAAAATATCCATTTTTCCGATATAATCAAGAATATTGACCGATCCTGTAAACGTAACGTCCTTCAATTGAAGTGAGTTTAATAGCTTCAAACATTCTTCGTAATATTCCTCATCCTCTTCATATGGCCCCATAATGTAAAATTCCGCCTCAGGCACTTCTTCCTTTATAATAGCCATACTTTGCAGCATTGTTTTAATGTCTTTTATAGGAACTACACGAATGATTGCACCGATATACAGCTTGTCAGCGGGCTTCTCGGAATTTAAATTTTCATATCTTGCTATGTTTACACCATTTGGGATAATTTCTATTTTTTCAGGTTTACAGCCCAGTTCAATTTGAATTTCCCGATTACGATTAAACAGTGTAGTCACTTGATCAGCATGATCATAAGCACAGCTTGATAGACGGTAAAAATATTGAATCCATAAATCCTTAAAATAGCCCTTCACCCAATCCGCTTTAATGATTTCTTCTTCTCGCTCACGAGAGTAAATACCGTGCTCGGTTAATAAAAACGGTTTATTGTAGAGTACTTTTGCTAGTGCTCCCACAACTCCTGCATAACCTGTAGATACACTATGATATACATCAGCTTCAGGAATGTCCTCTCGAATAGTAAGAAATAGCGGTAAAATCATCGAACGTACCGTCCAAAACATTTCAGTAAACGGTACTAACGGATAACGGTTCATACATAGCTCTTGCAATACATCATAAAAATCTTTACTTTGCAAAAAGTCAGAAACACGCTGATATTGCTTGCGACGCAGCAGCATAAACAATCGTTCCCATTCAATTGAGCCGCTGTCGCCTAGTAGTCGCATAAAATTTTCACGATCTGTCTCAGAAAGTTTAAATGACTTTCCCCATTTTCCTTCTTCTGTTAAATAGGAATCGAGAAAAGTTTCCTTTATCTCGATAATGTTTTCCGGCAGCGTATATTTGAATTTTCCTTGCTGTGAGCGACTAGCAGCGATCGTATAAATAATAAATTCATGCTCTTTCATCTGTGTCGCAATCTGATGAATCCAGCTAGATACCCCACCCGTTACATACGGATAAGAGCCCTCTGCTATGATGCATATTTTCATTCCTTCACCTACTTTAGCTCAATATTAAAACGTTCATCAGTCGCCTCCACCAAATATGTATGCTCATCAATGAGCACTACGTTACAGTTTGTTAATTTACCAATTTTTTTATCTGACCGAAGAATAAAATATTGCGGCATTGTATATCGATCAATATGAGCGCTGACTTTCTGATCTGTCAGCTCCCTTGTCGTTTGACTATTAAGCACCGCTGCAACCTGCATAGCTGCATCCCCCGAAGTTCGTGCTTTTATCCAAGGATACGTGCTCTCTTGTCTGCCTAACATTTTCTCAAAATCCTCGTATAGCTCTCCCCACCCTTTATCACCACTTCGATGCTCATCAAAAATATCATCTGGATGAATAAAGTGTGAAATAAATCCATGAATCGTTACAATGCTTGCTTCTAGCCACAGCATATCAGGTGCATCTGCATAGCCTGAAGTAATACGAGGCATTTCCAATACTCCGTCATCAGCAATTTCAAATTCCTGCACATACGAAAATCCCTGCGGATCCGTTTCATAAAGACTTGCCACAACGCGTAAACTTTCCCAGTTTTCGGCTAATGCTCTTCTTCCCTCAGCACTTAGAATGTTGGACGGCGGCACATAACTTACAGGATCATAGCTTGGAAATGCTTTATCAATATACGAAACCACTTCTTTAATTGAGGCTACGATATCGTCATAGGAACGCCAAGTTACGTAATCATACTCTTTCGCAATATCCTCACGGAATTGTAGCGGCTGATGATTGTATCCATGAATCCCTATTTCTCCGCCCGTTTTCAATACCTCACGACCATAAACAATTAAATTCGTCAAATCCTCTTGACGATAGGAAGGCAGCGGCGCTTCTACAACATCGTTGTAGTCTTCAATCGCCACAGCAGTATAC
This sequence comes from Paenibacillus sp. plas6, assembly GCF_057221655.1. Taxonomy (NCBI): domain Bacteria; kingdom Bacillati; phylum Bacillota; class Bacilli; order Caryophanales; family Paenibacillaceae; genus Paenibacillus; species Paenibacillus sp. plas6. Next base: position 1,755,960 of record NZ_CM170151.1, read on the forward strand.
TTCAGATCGTAGTTTTTAGCAGCCCGAATCATATCCGGCCACCATATGTCTTTGAAGAACGAAGAAATGTTTCGATTGTATTCGGCTGTAATTTTAGGATTATAACCTGTGCTCATTGGTGCTGGATAATCATCGATATAGAACAGCTTTGCATTGAAGATAGGATAAATATAATTCGGAATAAGCATGCTGATCGAGCCCACGATTAAACCGCGATTGGACTTCGTAAATAAATTGTTTCCGTTGTATACAACAACAGCCCCATCCCCATATTCAAACCGCCAAATAAGTGGAGAACTTTTTCCCTTTGCTAACAACTCACTATTATGATCGAGTTCTACTGAAATGGAATCATTGTAAAAATAGTCATCAGAAAACTTGACTCCTTTTTGACCAATCAGCAAATTAGAGGTGAACTCTATGTCATCATTGCCAATAACATACCAATAGTTTACAATTCCTAACTTACGATAGATTTGAGTAAATACCGGACCAGGATGATCCATTCTTGCAAAAAAGGCATAGCCTCCTCCCTCAATATAGCTTTCTAATTGGTCGATGGAACTTGTTAACTCTTCTACACTACTCAAAATAATGACAGCTTCACATGAATCAAAGCTAGGTTTCTCCTTAGTCACATCGAGCAATGAATATGGCTGCTGAATATAACGATAAACTTGTTCGAAATTGTCATAATAGTTAACACTCAGTTCATCAGTACTGTCGTACAACATACAATGCTTCCCTGACATATCAGGCTCTTCAACAAGCATGCTGGCTTGGGCTGTATTTAGCTTAAATTTATTCCATTGATCAACAGACATCTGATGATTATTGGAAACGTATTGTAATACAAAATCCGCCCGCGCCAGCTGTGAAATAATACCGAAAACTAAAATGCCAATTAATATAATATATACATTTCTTCTAAATTTTACGTTATTGTTCATTTCCGACCCCTTTTGACCAGAAGCGCACTGTTGTCAGCCCCTCATTAGATAGCCGAATAGGGGAGCTTTTTAAGCGATTCAATGCTTGCTCCAATTTTTGATATGAACGAACTAGAAAATAATAGCGCAGTACAGATAAATGAGCACGCTCGCTCAATGGAAAATGCTCAACATATTGCAATGCAGTTTGCTCGGCGTCTGCATAAATTCCGAGCTCGATTTCTATATCCAGCTTAGCTGCAAACAGCCATTCTTCCTTTTCATAGCGCTGCATATAGTGAGTTAGCACGGACAAATACGTATATTGATATTTGCGTTTTGTGCGTTCATCGAGAAATCCGCTCTTTAAGTAAACTCCAAGTACTTCAATATAGGACTTAGCTATTTGTTGATCATCATGCTTCTGCTCATATAGCACTTCCAGCTCTTGCAGAGATATAAGCAGTTTACGCTTAAGTTCCATAATCGCACTTACCGCGTAATGAGACGTTTCAGTATCCTCATTACTTATTGCATTTTGAAGAACCTCAATGTATTGAATGGTATCCTGCTTTAACACGTCTATAAGCACTTGACGGCGATCACGATGCTGACTGACAATCAATGCATCCTCAATCGGTACAACATTAAGCTCTTTCTCTTTTTCAACCTTGTTAAAAACACCAATCCTGCGCACTTGATGCTCCTTCATCTGACTTTCAATATACTCCTCAAACTGCTGCTCTGAACGCTTTGTTGGTTGTTTAATCCACATCATAGGAAATAGCCAGCCGATTAGCGGAATACAGCCAACAATAATCAGCTTAATGATAATCGTTTGTAAAGACTGTCGATTCAACAGCCAAAGTACAGCGGCACTTACTAGAAGATATGCTGCATAGATATACCATAGTTGCATACACTCACCCCTCGTTCATGACCATAAAAGATATTCGCGGATGAGACAGTCTTGACATAATAACATCAATATCTTGCTCACTCGTATTCGACAAAAGCACTTGCAGTTGCTGCTCCTCATTTATTCCGATGTAGTCAGTTTCACGCAGTAGTGGTGTAATAAATTGTGCGGCTTCTTTTAATGAGATATTGTCGAGCTTGCTTTGCAGCAACAAATAAGGAACTTGATGCTGATGCTTAATTTCATTTTTAGAGGTTAATATCTCTTGGAAGATGGAAGGCTGTAAAATTGTTGTTCCCTCTACATAACGATTGTTTTCAGTAGCATCTATAAATGTGAAGGCTTTGCTTAATGCTGAGGCAATCAAATTAGTTGTAATTTGGAATAGGTTTTGATGATAAAGTGAAAAACTTTCAAACTTCATACCATCAATTGCAACGATCGCTGCTACTTGATCTTTATGATAAATAGGGGCGATCATTAATGGTACGTCTGCTATTAGCTCTTTATTGACATATATTTTTCCTTCCTCCAGTACTTGCTGCAAGTAAGGATAATCTTCGACACGCAACGACTTTTTCATTTCATCATTGTTATAACCTGAACTTGCCAGTAAGCGTAAATAGCTTTGATACTTATTTACTCGATAAATCGTTACCTTCTCAACTCTCATAATCGATCGAACTACATTTACTGCAGAATTAAATACAACTTCTGGCTCAAGGCTTTCTAATTCCTTAGTTGCATGATAAATTTTTCCGTAACTGTCACCAGAATTTAGAATTCTAAGCTGCAGTTCATCCTTTACATCACGCACTTCTTTATATATTTTTTCAAGAAAATCATAGCGATCCGTTGCTTCTGAAACCTTTTGCTCTTGCTGAGCGATTCTTGCATTTTTTCGCTCAATTGCATAACCGACAACCAAGCCAATAAATAAGTAAATTGCAATATGAAAGAAGAAATCTGTATCGTAGGTAAGTGATAATAAATCTCGTCCTGCACTTAACTGCTGATATGTATGTAAAATGATAGACAGCACGACCGAGATTAATGCTTGACGATTGCCATATAATATACCGATTATCGTGATATAAAATAACTTCACATCAATTACGCCGTACATATTATTCACTAGGCTCAAGCTAAGCCATGCGGTTAATGCAAATGCTATGAAGTTTTCCAAAGTTGGCAGCAACCACTTTCTCGTTTTCGATTGCGGTTTAGGCGGTTTAAGCGCTGCGGCAGCAGAAACAGCTACCTCGGCTTGTGCTTGTTGCTTCACAAAATATGAATATGTTCGCTCAAGACCTTCTTCAAAGCTATACAACGGCGCCCAATCCAGATCGCGCATAATTGCTGAGTTATCTAGACGAGAGTGTTTAATGTCTTGCTCGCGAGGTGGATTTTTTTGAACTTTAATATTAGGCTCAAATTTTGATAATGCCTGAATAAGATCATTAACAGAGTTAGCTTTGTTCGTGGATAAATTGTAAACACCTGTTATATCCGAGTTGACACTGCGATAGACAGCATCCGCAACATCCTCTACATAAATAAAATCTCTTGTTTGCTCACCGTCTCCATAAAGTTTTAATGTCTTTCCTTGCAGCATGTCATTAATAAAAATCGACACGACTCCGCCTTCACCACTAGAGTTTTGTCTTGGTCCGTATACATTTGAAAATCTAAATCCAATAGTCGATAAATTATAGAGCTTATTCCATTTTTCTGCGTAAATTTCATTTACTAATTTGCTAATACCATATGGAGAAATCGGATCTACAGCCTTTGACTCATGATGCGGTATATTTTCATCAAGACCGTAAACTGCAGCGGATGAAGCATAAATAAATCGCTTCGCACCATATTTTACAGATAAATCAAGCATATTAACTAATCCGAGCACATTGCTTTCCGTATCTAAATGCGGATTAACTACAGATTTGCTGACGCTCACTTGCGCTGCCATATGTACAACGACATCAAAACGATAGGCTCTAAATATTTCCTCACATTGCGGATCTTTCACATCCAGCACATAGCTGCGATGTTTTACCTGTACATTGTTCTTATTACCCGTCGACAAATTGTCAATAATGTAGATTTCATGCCCCTCTTTAAAAAACCGTTCGGCAATATGCGAACCTATGAAGCCATATCCACCAGTAATTAATACCTTCATCCATTCTCCTCATTTCTAACTTAAATTCATACTAAGCCATGACAGACACCTAATGACACAAATAGAGATGTGTGTCAAAAGGTGTCTGCACGCTCTCATTATCACTTCAAGTCGTATTGAACAAATGCACCTGCTTGTGGTAGCTTCAGAGATGTTTTATCATCAAGCATTACACCGACTGTAATCGACTTACCGGTCTTTAATCCAAGAGCAGATAAAGGTACTTTCATTTCTACAAGCTTAGAAGTACTGATATAAGATGACTTATCAAATGTTAACTGCTTTTGGAACGACCAGCTTTTCTTATCCCCTGTATAGCGGTATAGGAATCCGTTCTCGATTAAATAATCTACACCAGATCCATCCCATTTGGAGGACTGATAGCCGGTACTGCTTTTCAGATCAGTGTTTAAATAAATTTGTGCTTTCTTGAATGAAGTTTTTGATTGAACAGCAAAATAGAGATATTCAGAATCGTTTGTTACATATGCCGCAAGTGACTTATCTGATTTCGCCGATACAGCTTGATAACTACTCCACTCCTGTAAATCCCCATCTACCACTATTGACGGTAAAGCGGTTGGGGAAGGAGAAGATGTTGGCTGAGGCTGTTCTCCTAATGTTGTAATTTCAACCATCGATCCACCTGCTGGCAATTGATTGCTTTTGCTATCCTTCCATATATAACCTATGTGCAATCCACTATAATCTTGACTGTTGAGATCTGATAATGGAATTGCCATTTCAATTACAGAATTGTTAATTACAATCCCTTGATTGCGATAGTCCTTAACTTCCTTCCAGCTCCAATCCTTTCCTTTGCCAACGTACTGATAAAGAACACCGTTCTCTATTAGATAGTCTGCCTCTTGATTAGACCAATGTGGAACTGCAAAATAGCTGCCACTTGCATGATTACTTCGAATAAACAATTGACCTTTTTCCTTTAACAACTGACCTTTAATCAACACATACAGTGTATTTTTATCAATAACAGCTTTTAATTCTTTGACGTTAGAACTGCTTGTTGCAAGACTAGGATAGCTTTGCCATTCCTGATCAATACCATCGATTACAAATGGTGAATCGTTTGGAGTTGGTGATGGTTTGATTGTTGGTGTTATGGTTGGCACCGCTGTTGATGTCGGCTCAGGAGTTGGCGCTATTGTTGGTACCACCGTTGATGTCGGCTCAGGAGTTGGCGCTATTGTTGGTACCACGGTTGATGTCGGCTCAGGTGTCGGTTCAATTGTTGGTTCTGTTGTAGGCAATTCAGGTGTCGGTGTTTCCGGCTCAAGCGTTGGTTCGAATATTGGCGGCTCGCCTTCACTTAAAAATTCCGTCGCACCAATATCAATGCTGTCTCCTATTACACGAGCAGATGCGTTATAGTCTAATTCTCCGAATAGTTTATATGACATCGTACCTGCATCTATGGTCGGTGAGTCTAGATGAAGTTGAATAACGCTAAATTCATCGATGTCCATCGAATCTACTACAATTGAATGTTTATCTTGCCCTGTCACTTTTTGTAATTGTGCAATGTCATCATATTTCTTACCGCTTAATCTCCAATAGGAGATATCATTTTCAAGTCCAGCATATAGATTGTAATCTATTGTATTCTCGGTATTGCTTGTCTTATTATCATAAAAATACGGTGTTTCTGATGACGTTATAAAAAGATTATTAACGAAAACATTTTTCTGCACATTATTTTGAAATGTAATTTCACCGTCACCAGTGCGGAGTTCGTTATTACTGTAGAATGTATTATTAAGGATGTAATTTTCGTTTGCCCCGCCATTACTTGTTGAGGAACCACCCATAATTAAGCCTGACATATGATTATGGTGGATGTAGTTGTTCCGAAGTATTATCTTTGTTGCTGCTTTACCATATTTCTCACTAGAAATTTCAAAGCCATAATTACTATAGGACACTTCATTGCGTTCAATAATTGTGTTTGTGCCACCGTCAACATAGATGGCTGCTGCTGCTCGATTTCCACGGTATGCTGGATTATCTATCGTATCAACATAGGAAACTTTATTGCCAGTTACTGAACCATTTCGTGCCTGATCCGTACAACTTCCTGAACAAGTTCCAAAAAAACCAGCAATGTCAATTCCAATATTGTTTACACGCTCGATTACATTATCTTCTACTGAAAAACCATCAACATTGCCTACTACCGTTACGGCTTCACTGGAACCTAGAACAAGATCATGCAAATAGTTGTTGGCAATCTTTATATTTTGAATTGCTTGTTTATTATTGCCGTAAACGACTATACCGTTAGCATTGCCTTTCGACCCAGTATGCGCTATAGAATGTATATGGTTATTTTGAATAATGATATTAGAAGAAGCGTCTGTCACTTTAATCGCTGCTAGATATTTAGAACTATCGCTAGTTTGGAGATCTGTTAATTCAAATCCGTCAAAAATGATGTAATGCGCATTGTAAAACTGTACTAGCGTTGAACTACTGCTATCCTCCCCACTAATTACAGGTGTTTCTCCAGGATACGCCTGAATCGTAATATATCCTTGCAGTAGCGATCCAGAGTTTTTAACTGTAATGTTTTCCTTGTAAATTCCGCCATGCACAAGCACTGTGTCACCTGGTTTTGCCATGTTAGCACCATGCTGTATGCTTTGCCAAGGTGAATCTTCACTACCATCACCTTCATCCGAGCCCCATGTAGCAACATAGAAAACATTCCCTAGTACATGTACATTAGCCTTTGCAAGACCTGGCAAATTGGAGATAAGAATCATAATACTTAATAGCATGACAAAGCTTATCTTGATGACTTTCACCGACAGTTGCCTTGTACCTATCATCATGCATTCCCCTCCGTTCACATGTACCGCAACTATTTTACTAGTCAGATCTATACAATTTCTAAACAACCTATTCTAGTATTATATGGTAATTTTAACTCAAATTTTTAAAAAATCCATAGGACAACCATATATTTTTTTCGGTTTGCTTAACTTTTTTTGAACTTTTTTCGTTCATATTGCCTATGTCGCCTTAGTTAGGCCGAATGATGGGGAATCATAAATAAAATATAATGAAACTGAGGTTCTAATGAGCGTAACTAGTTAAGTCCTTGTATTAACGAATAACTTAAATATCGGTAAAGGAATGAATGGAAAAGGAAAGATAAATAAACCTCCGTAGCCTAAACAACTAGTTTTGGAGGCATATTGTTTAGTTATGGAGACTATTGAACTGACAGGACTTTAGGAGTAATAAAAAAACAACCCACTTCCAAAAGTTGAAAGTAGGCTGTTTGATTCGAAATTCCAAAATATTAACGTTTTGAGAACTGAGGCGCACGACGAGCCGCTTTAAGACCGTATTTTTTACGTTCTTTCATACGAGGATCACGTGTTAAGAAGCCTGCACGTTTCAATGCTGGACGGAACTCAGGATCTGCTTTTAGAAGCGCACGGGAAATACCATGACGGATTGCACCCGCTTGTCCAGAAATTCCTCCACCTTGAGCGATAACCAATACATCATATTTATTTAGAGTATCAGTAAGGTTCAAAGGTTGTTTAACGATAAGTTTTAGAGTTTCTAAACCGAAATATTCATTAATATCGCGTTTGTTAATAATGATTCGTCCTTCACCCGGCACAAGACGTACGCGTGCAACAGAGTGTTTACGACGACCAGTTCCATAGTATTGCACTTGAGCCATGAAACATGTCCTCCTCTTTATTACCCGCGAAGTTCGTAAACTTCAGGGTTTTGTGCTTGATGTGGATGCTCCGCACCTGCGTATACTTTAAGTTTAAGTTTCATTTTGTTGCCAAGACGGTTTTTAGGCAACATACCGTGTACTGCTAGCTCAACCATACGTTCTGGTTTAGTTTTAAGCATTTCGCCAGCAGGTGTTACTCGCAAACCGCCTGCATAGCCAGAGTGACGGTAGTATTTTTTGTTCGCCAACTTATTACCAGTCAATACAACTTTGTCAGCATTAATAATGATTACAAAGTCACCAGTATCAAGATGTGGCGTAAATTGTGGCTTATGTTTACCGCGAATTAGCGCTGCTGCTTCGCTTGCAAGACGACCAAGAGTTTTACCCTGAGCGTCAATCAAAAGCCATTTACGTTCTACTTCATTTGGCTTAGCCATATAAGTGGTACGCATGGATGTTCCTCCTTGATTCTCAACCATTATTTTCGTTTATAACAACGGAATCGTGTGATTTTTCATTTAATTGCTTCATTCTTAAATGGCGATCTTAGTCGGGGCTGTGGGAGAGCCACTAAGAAAGCACAAAATTTATTTTACTATACGAACAACTAATAATCAAGTAGTTTTACCAATAAAACCGCGTATTTATCAGAATTTTCTTCTCGGTCTTAAGTCTGAGAACAACTTACAGCAGAGGGCTGATTTTTTAAATCTGCTGATATGTTATACTGGTCTCACAAATAACATATAAGGAGAAAAATTCCATGAAAAAACAAACCATTATAGGTTGTGTCATTATTATTATCGGTCTATATATCGTACTTACGAATATAAATATGTTTAACTTTGGAGACCGTGCCAAAAACGATGAACAAGCAATTCAAACTTTTAACGCTAGAGGACTAGAAGACCTAGTCATTCAATCCGATTCAACAAATGTAAAACTTTTACCGAGTGAAGATAACCAAGTAAGAATTAAACTTTATGATTCTTCTAACAATCTGCTAAAAATTGATAAGTACGTAACTAGTAAACTCGATAAAAATGAACTAACTATAAAAGTAAAATCTAAATCAAGTTCCTTTTTAATCTTTAGCTTCAGTAATAGAACGTTAGAGCTTGAGCTTCCAAGTGATTTGCTTCATGAGCTGTCTGTCGATAGCAGCAGCGGTAATATTGATGTAAGTGATATTACTACAACGAACACTATTACTCTCGAAGCAAGCAGTGGAAATATTAAAGTTGATAATAGCAGCTCACCTTATTTCTCCTTAGAAACGACCAGCGGTAACATTACTGTTGATCAATTAATTGCTAAAGAGACTGAGTTGGAAGCATCAAGCGGTAATATTAAGCTGACCGATTTTACGACTGAAAAACTTGATTTAGCTAGCACGAGCGGCAACATTACTGTTGATGGAGATAGTGCCAGCATCGAAGCTGAAGCTACTTCTGGCAATATTACACTAGATTTGGAACAGCTTACTGCAGACAGTTATTTGGAAAGTACTAGCGGTAATATTAAGCTTAATCTAAAGAAAGCCGATTCACTTCATGTCATTCATGAAAAAACATCCGGTTCTAGCTCAATTACTAAAACTGGCTTTGAAACTCGGCAACTGGATGGCGATACAATTGAAGGTATTATAGGAAAAGGAGAAGTTAGACTAGAGGTGAAAACAACATCTGGAAATTTCCAGTTAAGATAACATAATATAAATCTTTATTGTTCCTCATAGCTAACATCCATTAACATAAGCCCGACTGCCTGCGCTGTTGGTCCTGCGAGACTTCGATCGCAACCAGCTAAAATAGTGCGCATCTGCTCGGGCTTTATTTTATTATGCCCAATTTTTATTAATGTCCCCGTAATAATCCGCACCATATTATACGTAAAACCGTTACCTGTTAGTTCAATATGAATAAACGGACCTTCCTCAATTAGCTTTGCCTCATATATCGTACGAACATGATGTGGCTTCACTGAGCGAGTCGATGTAAAGGACGTAAAATCATGTGTGCCCACAATATAAGTCAATGCCTCTCGCATTGCTTGACAATTCAACTTAACTGGTACATGCAGTCGATATTGTCTGCCAAATAAATCTGGAAATTTACCATTATCAATGCTATAACGATATGTTTTTCGCTTAGCGCAATGTCTGGCATGAAAATCTAAAGGCATTTCTTTTGCCTCAAGAATAACGATATCATTAGGCAAGCGCGTATTCATTGCAATTGGAAATCGATCAATAGGAATCTGCGATGATGTTAAAAAATGAAACACTTGTCCTCGTGCATGTACACCGGCATCTGTACGGCCAGAAGCATGAATGACAATATCTTCATTCGTTAGCTTTTTTAATACAGACTCGATTTCCCCTTGTACTGTACGGTCCTTAGGCTGAGCTTGAAAACCGTTAAAGTTTGTTCCATCATAGCTTACCTTCATACAAATGTTTCGCATCATTCTTTTTCCCTTTCAACGCTCCGTAGTTGTTCGTTACTTCAGTCGCGGTTTAAATTCCGTCTCATCTCTATCTTTCTCTATGGTCGAGTCGGAACTTAAAAGCGACTCGCTTTGCTTTCCACAATCGAATAACTCCTCCGCGGATGCTTTTTTCTTAGTTATTCTAGATATAACTACTGCTTTCTCAAGTTGACATCTATCTGTTAACTCGATGTAGAAATTTGCCATCTAGCGCTCTGTTGTTGTTCGTTGCTCCAGTCGCGGTTTAAATTCCGACTCGCCTGCACATAAAAAAAGGTGGTACCGGTTGGTCCACCTTTTTTATATCACTACTTCGAATTAATCACGATCAACTAGCTCTAAGTACACCATAGGTGCAGCGTCACCACGACGTGTTCCTAGTTTAAGGATACGTGTGTAACCACCGTTACGGTTAGCATAACGAGTAGCCAACTCAGAGAAAAGCTTTTGAATTGCATCCTTCTCGCCATCTACAGTTTCACGACGTACGAATGCAGCTACTTGACGACGTGCATGAAGGTCACCCTTCTTCGCTTTCGTGATTAGCTTTTCAGCGATAGAACGAACCTCTTTCGCTTTAGCCTCTGTTGTTTGAATACGCTCATATAGGAATAAGTCTGTTACAAGATCACGGAAAAGAGCTTTACGTGCACTTGAATCACGACCCAATTTTTGGTATGCCATTTTGATTTCCCCTCCCTTGCTGTGTTCTAAACCGATTTAAGTAGAGAGTTTTACTCGTCTACGCGCAAACCAAGACCAAGTTCTTCAAGCTTCTCTTGAACTTCTTCTAAAGATTTACGACCAAGGTTACGCACCTTCATCATATCTTCTTCAGATTTCGTAATTAGCTCTTGAACTGTGTTAATGCCTGCACGTTTCAAGCAGTTATAAGAACGAACAGAAAGATCAAGTTCTTCGATCGTCATTTCAAGTACTTTTTCTTTCTTATCTTCTTCTTTCTCTACCATGATTTCTGCATCTTTGGCTTCATCCGTTAATCCAACGAACAAGTCCAAGTGCTCTGTCAATATTTTAGCTCCAAGGCTTACAGCCTCTTCTGGACGAATACTGCCATCTGTCCAAACTTCAAGCGTTAGCTTGTCATAGTTTGTAACTTGACCAACGCGAGTATTCTCTACGCTATAATTAACACGAGTAATGGGCGTGTAGATCGAATCTACAGGAATGACGCCTATCGGTTGATCGTCGCTTTTGTTCCGGTCAGCTTGCACATAGCCACGTCCACGATTAGCGAATATTCTCATGTGCAAACGCGCACCAGATGCCAAAGTCGCAATGTGAAGATCAGGGCTCAAAATCTCGACATCACTATCAGCACGAATATCACCAGCTGTTACGACACCTTCTCCTTCAGCGTCAATTTCCAATACCTTTTCTTCATCGGAGTGGATTTTTAGCGAGAGTCCTTTTAAATTCAGGATGATCTCTGTTACATCTTCAATCACCCCTGGAACTGTTGAAAATTCGTGCAGAACACCATCAATTTGCACCGATGTTACTGCAGCGCCAGGCAGAGAAGATAACAAAATTCGACGAAGCGAATTTCCCAGCGTAGTGCCGTATCCGCGTTCTAGCGGCTCAACAACGAATTTACCGTAAGTGCCTCCGTCGTTCAATTCTACGGTTTCGATTTTCGGCTTTTCGATCTCAATCACAATAGTACCCTCCTTCAAACGTCGCTCCGTTACCTAGTCGTTTTTGTGTCAAACCTCGTAGTATGCCAAACCTTCACAACCATTATTCACAGATTGTTACCATTTGATACCACCAAGTCTACAAATTATACGCGACGACGTTTTGGTGGACGGCATCCGTTATGCGGAACCGGTGTAACGTCCTTAATTAAGTTAACTTCTAGACCAGCAGCTTGAAGCGAACGGATAGCTGCTTCACGACCTGCTCCAGGACCTTTAACCATTACTTCAACCGTTCTCATGCCATGTTCCATTGCAGCTTTTGCAGCAGCTTCTGCAGCCATTTGTGCAGCGAAAGGAGTGCTCTTACGAGAACCTTTGAAGCCAAGGCCACCAGCGCTTGCCCAAGAAATTGCATTACCATGTGGATCTGTAATTGTAACGATTGTATTGTTAAACGTCGAGCGGATATGTGCTACGCCGCTATCAATATTTTTACGATCACGACGTTTTGTACGAACGACTTTTTTAGCTTTAGCCATTATCGTTTATCCTCCCTTCTTATTTCTTCTTGTTAGCTACAGTACGACGAGGACCTTTACGTGTACGAGCATTAGTTTTAGTACGTTGACCGCGAACAGGAAGTCCTTTACGGTGACGAAGACCGCGGTAGCAACCAATTTCAGTCAGACGTTTGATGTTAAGGGAAATTTCACGACGAAGGTCGCCTTCCACTTTAACGTTTTTGTCGATTTCATCACGAATTCGACCTAGCTCATCTTCTGTTAAATCACGAACACGAGTGTCCGGATTTACGCCAGTAGCTGCAAGAATCTTCTCAGCCGTAGCTTTTCCGATACCGAAAATGTACGTCAAAGAGATAACAACGCGTTTATCACGCGGAATATCTACACCAGCAATACGTGCCATTTACTTTGTTCCTCCTCCTTTTATCCTTGTTTTTGTTTGTGTCTCGGATTTTCACAAATCACCATAACATTACCTTTGCGACGAATAACTTTGCATTTCTCGCAAATCGGTTTAACCGAAGGTCTTACCTTCATTGTGATTACCTCCCGAATCTGTCGAAATAGAACAATGAAGTCTATTTACGATAGGTGATACGCCCTCTTGATAAATCATAAGGCGATAACTGAATGACTACTTTGTCACCAGTAAGAATACGAATAAAATGCATTCTTAGTTTGCCAGATACATGAGCAAGAATTTGATGTCCGTTTTCTAACTCAACCTTGAACATAGCATTTGGCAATGGTTCAATAACCGTACCTTCAACTTCAATAACATCTTCTTTAGCCATATTAAATCTCCTTTCCATGTGCATACTTCTGCACTGCATAACGTAACTTGGCATTTGTAACTTTACCTGTTTCTTGCAAGCTGTTAGCGACCTCTTGACAAATGATAGGCAGCAGCTCGAGATGCAGAACGTTTTTCTTCTTAGGTGCATCAAACTTGCGTTTATATCCATCTGCAATCAATACAAAGCGCTCATCAAGCACCTCTACGATAACAGCATAACGCTCCTCATCTTTACCTTTAAGAACTTTGATTAATTGTCCGACTTGTGCTTTCATCGTTATCGTTTCCTTTAACTTTGAACTGGCAACTTCGTCAATATCTCAAATCCGTCCTCTGTAACAGCAACAGTATGCTCGAAATGAGCGCACCAAGAACCGTCCCGAGTAACTACAGTCCAATTATCCTCAAGTGTCCGAACATATCGTTCACCCATGTTAAGCATAGGTTCGATAGCTAGCACCATACCAGGTTTCAGCCGCGGTCCTCTGTCCGCAAGTCCAAAGTTCGGAATTGATGGCTCTTCATGAAGATCTGTACCGACTCCATGACCACAATATTCTCGAACGACAGAAAAACCGGCTGCTTCAATCACCTCTTGAATGGCGTGCGATATCGTATATAGTCTGACATCAGGCTTTACGAGCGCAATTCCTGCATACAGTGATTGCTCACCGACTGTTAATAGTCGCTGTACCTCAGGCGTTACAGTTCCAACTGGATAGGTCCAGGCAGAATCACCGTGGTAGCCTTTGTACTGTGCGCCGATATCAAGACTAATAATATCGCCCTCGTTCAGCTTGCGTGAACCTGGAAACCCATGCACAAGCTCGTCATTAACAGAAGCACAGACGCTGGATGGGAAACCATTATAACCTTTAAAAGATGGAATTGCACCTTGACTTCGAATGTACTTTTCAGCTATCGCATCGAGCTCACCCGTCGTAATACCAGGCTCAATCGCTTGAGCCAATAGTTGATGCGTCTCGGCAACAATTCGCCCTGCTTCTCTCATTAATTGCAGTTCCGATTTGGATTTGCAAATGATCATTACAAGGAACCTCTCAAAGTTGAAATGATCTCAGCAGTAACAACATTGATATCTTGTTCACCGTTCACTTCGCGAAGCAAGCCTTTTGCTTTATAAAAGTCAAGCAAAGGTGCTGTTTTCGATGTGTATTCATCAAGACGTGTACCAACTTTTTCTTCTGAATCATCAGAGCGTTGATACAATTCTCCACCACATTTATCACAAGTACCTTCTTGTTTAGGTGGATTGAATACAACATGATATGTTGCTCCGCAAGATTTGCAAATACGGCGACCTGTTAGTCGAGCTAACAAACGATCACGATCTACACTTAAGTTTACAACATGATCAATATTGCGACCAAGCTCTTGAAGCATCTCATCTAGTGCTTCGGCTTGCTGAATCGTACGTGGGAAACCGTCAAGTAAGAAACCTTTTGCACAATCATCTTGTGCAAGTCTTTCTTTAACGATTCCATTGGTAATTTCGTCTGGAACAAGTAACCCTTTGTCGATATACTCTTTCGCTTTCAACCCAATAGGTGTACCTTGCTTCATTGCTAGACGAAATGCATCACCAGTTGATATATGAGGAATATTAAACTCCTCAACGATTTTCTCCGCTTGCGTTCCTTTACCTGCTCCCGGAGGACCCATAAATAAAATGTTCATCAGTGACTTCCTCACTTTAAGCACAATAGGTCCGTCAGGGCGCGCCGCAAGTTTTATCTTGTTACGGCAGCCCTTATGCGAACCTTTTGTTATTTATTGATAAACCCTTTGTAATGGCGTTTAATCAATTGGCCTTCGATTTGTTTCATCGTATCAAGTGCAACACCGACAACGATAATCAATGAAGTACCACCAAGTTGAATTGAGCGGTCTAAACCAGCAAGTGTTCCGAACAATACTGGGAAAATGGAAACAAATGCTAAGAACAATGCACCTGTCAATGTCAATCGAGTTAATACTTTTGTCAAATAACTTGAAGTTGGCTTACCAGGACGAATTCCTGGAATATAACCGCCATTTTTCTTCATATTATCTGCCATTTGCACTGGATTGATTTGAACAAAGGTATAGAAGAACGTAAATGCAATGATTAGCAATACATAAAGCACCATACCAAGTGGTTTATCGTATTGCAAATTGTCAATGATCCATTTAGCCCATGCCTTGTCCGCCCAGAAGTTCGCAATAGTAACTGGGAACATCAAAAGCGAAATAGCAAAGATTACTGGGATTACTCCTGCACCATTAACTTTCATTGGAATATGAGTGGATTGACCACCATACATTTTACGACCAACTACACGCTTAGCATATTGTACCGGAATTTTACGAATCCCTTGCTGAATAAAGATAACACCGACGATCATTGCTACAACAACTAATGCGATCAGTATTACCTTAACAATGTTAAGGAATAGGTTAACATCTGCTCCAGCAAGTTGAGTACTATACAATGTACGAATATGACCAGGCAAGCTAGCCACAATCGCAGCAAAGATTAGAATTGAGATACCATTACCGATACCTTTCTCCGTGATTTGCTCACCAAGCCACATCAAGAATGCAGTACCTGCAGTCAAGATAATCGCTACAACAAGATAATCAACGAAGTTAGCATCTGGAATAATCTCAATACCATATATACGGTTGAAACCAATACCAGTCGCCAAGCCTTGGATTAAACCAAGAATTACAGTACCGTAACGTGTAAATTGAGCAAGCTTACGCTTACCCTCTTCACCTTGCTTTGCCCACTCTGCAAAACGAGGAATTACATCCATAGATAGAAGCTGCACGATAATCGATGCAGTAATATATGGTGTAATCCCGATTGCAAAAATTGAGAAGTTGAAAAGTGCTCCACCAGAGAATGTATTAAGCAAGCCAAACAGGTCTTCACCGCTTGAACCTGCTTCTTTCAAAAGCTCTGTGTCAACACCAGGTACCGGGATAAAGGCACCAATACGATAAATCAAAAGAACGAAGAGAGTAAACAGAATCTTGTTACGAAGTTCTGTTACTTTCCAAATATTGGACACGGTCGTAAACAATTAGATCACCTCGGTTTTACCGCCGGCAGCCTGGATTTTCTCTACCGCAGATTGAGAGAACTTATTCGCTTTTACAGTAAGTCCTACGTTCAATTCACCATTACCCAAGATTTTAATTCCTGCTAGCGCATTTTTTACAATGCCTTTTTCAAGAAGAACTTCTGGAGTGATTTCTGTTCCTGCAGCAAAGTTGTTCAAGTCAGAGATGTTTACAATCGCATATTCCTTACGGAATGGGTTATTGAAACCACGTTTTGGCAAGCGACGATACAATGGGTTTTGACCGCCCTCAAAGCCAGGACGAACACCGCCACCAGAACGAGCATTTTGACCTTTATGACCTTTACCTGCTGTTTTACCATTTCCGGAACCAATACCACGACCTTTGCGTTTTGGCGCAAATTTGGAACCAGGAGCTGGAGCTAATTCATGCAATTTCATCGTTCGTGCACCTCCTTATTTTTTTCGTTATCATCTATATCCCGAGCTTAGATTAAATTTCTTCAACTTTAACCAAGTGCTTAACATGGTTTACCATGCCGCGAATAGCTGGGCTGTCGTTAAGAACGACCGATTGACGAATTTTGCGAAGGCCGAGCGACTTAACAGTTGCGCGTTGTTTCTCGTTGCGGCCAATCAAACTGCGAACGAGGGTGATTTGCAATTTTGCCATCGATTTTCCCTCCTTAACCTAGTAGCTCTTCAACAGTTTTTCCACGAAGCTTAGCAACGTCTTCCGCACGTTTTAGGCGAGAAAGACCTTCAAGCGTCGCGTTTACCATGTTTAGAGAGTTAGAAGAACCAAGTGATTTCGTTAAAATATCGCCAACGCCAGCAAGCTCAAGTACTGCACGTACTGGGCCACCAGCGATAACTCCTGTACCTTCAGATGCTGGTTTCAATAATACTTTACCAGCTCCGAAACGACCTTCAATTAGGTGAGGAATTGTAGTTCCTACAAGTGGCACATGGATTAGGTTTTTCTTAGCATCTTCAATACCTTTACGAATTGCATCAGGTACTTCACTTGCTTTACCGATACCTGCACCAACGTAGCCTTTTCCGTCACCGACAACTACAAGTGCGCTAAAGCTGAAACGGCGTCCGCCTTTTACAACTTTTGCAACACGGTTAATATGAACTACTTTTTCAGTAAGTTCTAACGTATTAGGATCTACACGCAAAGTCGTTTACCTCCTTATGAGTTGATTAGAATTTCAAGCCAGCTTCACGAGCTGAATCTGCTAAAGCTTGAATTCTTCCGTGGTATAGATAACCGCCACGGTCAAATACTACTTCAGAAATACCTTTATCTAGAGCACGTTTAGCAATCAATTGACCTACTTTAGTAGCAGATTCAACGTTACCGCCGTTGCTGATAGAAGGTGCAAGCTCTTTATCTTTAGTTGATGCAGAAACGATTGTTACGCCAGCTACATCATCGATTAGTTGAGCATAGATGTGTTTAGATGAACGGAACACAGACAAACGCGGACGTGCTGCTGTGCCGTTGATTTTTTTACGAACGCGGAAACGTCTTTTTAGACGTGCTTTGTTCTTATCACCTTTAGTAATCATGCAGGTACACTCCTTTCCTTTGCCTTAAGACGCAAGATTAAGCGAGTAACTTATTTCTTCTTACCGGCTTTACCTTCTTTACGGATGATACGCTCGTCTTCATACTTAATACCTTTACCTTTATAAGGCTCAGGAAGACGTACAGAACGAATTTCAGCAGCGATTTGACCTACGCGCTCTTTATCAATACCGTGCACAGTAATTTTGTTTGTACCAACTACCTCAAATTCAATTCCCTTTTCTGGAGAGAATTCAACTGGGTGAGAGTAACCAACGTTCAAAGTAATTTTATCGCCAGATTTATTAACACGGTAACCAACACCTACTAGCTCAAGATTTTTCTTGTAGCCTTCAGTAACACCTGTCACCATGTTCGCAATTAGCGAACGAGTCGTTCCGTGTAGGGAACGATGTAATTTATTATCAGAAGGACGCTCAACAGAAATCTCGTTTTCAGCAACCTTAACGATAATATCGCTATGAATTGTACGAGAAAGCGTTCCTTTAGGACCTTTAACCGTAATAACTGAGTTATCCAATGTAACAGTAACACCTGCTGGAACTGGAATCACTTTACGACCGATACGTGACATTGTTACACCTCCTGTCTTCGTTACTTCAATCTTACCAAACGTAGCAGATAACTTCGCCGCCAGCTTTAGCTTGACGAGCCTCTTTATCTGTCATTACACCTTTAGATGTAGAGATAATCGCAATTCCAAGTCCACCAAGGACACGAGGAATTTCGTTAGATTTTGTATAAACGCGTAAGCCCGGTTTAGAAATACGTTTCAAACCAGTGATAACACGCTCTTGGTTAGCTCCGTATTTCAAGAAAATACGAATCATACCTTGTTTGTTATCCTCGATGTATTCAGCATCACGGATAAAACCTTCACGCTTCAAAATTTCAGCGATCTCTTTTTTGATCTTTGAAGCGGGCATTTCTACAGTCTCATGACGAACAACATTCGCATTGCGAATGCGTGTCAACATATCTGCAATCGGATCAGACATAACCATTTCGTGTGAACCTCCTTCCCGAACTTAGGCTGATTACCAGCTTGCTTTTTTAACGCCAGGAATCTGGCCCTTGTATGCTAACTCGCGGAAACAAATCCGGCAAATTTTGAACTTTTGCAAAACAGAATGCGGACGACCACAACGCTCACAGCGTGTATAAGCACGAACTTTGAATTTAGGTTTGCGTTGTTGTTTCACTTTCATCGAAGTTTTTGCCACTCGGTATTACACCTCCTAGTAGTGGATTACTTCGCAAATGGCATACCCAATTGGGCTAGCAATTCACGAGATTCTTCGTCTGTTTTTGCCGTCGTGACGATGACGATATCCATACCACGTGTTTTGTCAACTTTATCATACTCAATCTCTGGGAAGATAAGTTGCTCTTTCAATCCAAGTGTGTAGTTACCACGGCCATCAAATGATTTTGTAGAAACCCCTTGGAAGTCACGTACGCGAGGCAACGAAATATTGAACAATTTGTCAAGGAAATGATACATACGCTCACCGCGCAATGTAACTTTAACCCCGATTGGCATGTTCTCACGCAATTTGAAACCAGCGATTGATTTTTTTGCGCGTGTTACAACTGGTTTTTGACCAGCGATAAGTTGCAGCTGCTCAAGTGCTGCATCAAGTACTTTAGAGTTAGAAACTGCTTCACCCATACCAATGTTGATAACAACTTTCTCTACTTTAGGTACTTGCATCACTGAAGTATAGTTAAACTTCTGCATTAATGCAGGAGTGATTTCATTAAGAAAGCGACTTTTCAGTCTTGCTGTCATGCTTGTAGACCTCCTTTCCTACTTTGACAATTAGTCAATCTCTGCGCCAGAACGCTTAGCGATCCGAACTTTTTTACCATTTACAGTTTTATATCCAATACGCGTTACTTTGCCGCTCTTAGGATCGACGTGCATCACGTTAGATACATGAATTGGAGCTTCTTGCTCGATAATACCACCTTGCGGATTTGCTTGAGATGGACGAGCATGTTTTTTCACAATGTTTACACCTTCAACAAGAACACGATTTTCACGTGGGTAAGCAGCGATAACGCGACCTTTCTTACCTTTATCTTTACCAGAAATAACGATAACAACATCGTCTTTCTTAACGTGTAGCTTATTGTTATGTGATTCCAATACTTTTTTCACTTTTGGCATTTATTACACCTCCTGCTCGCTTGTGCTTTCAGGGCTATCACCTAATGAGCTTAGATTACTTCTGGAGCCAAAGATATGATCTTCATGAAGTCTTTATCACGAAGTTCACGAGCAACTGGTCCAAAAATACGAGTACCGCGTGGGCTCTTATCTTCTTTAACAATTACTGCAGCATTCTCATCAAAAGAGATGTAAGAACCATCTTTACGACGTACAGAACGTTTAGTACGTACGATAACAGCCTTAACTACATCACCTTTTTTGACAACTCCCCCTGGTGTTGCTTGTTTAACGGAGCAAACGATAAGGTCACCAATCGCACCTACACGGCGGCCAGTACCACCAAGTACACGGATACACATTAGTTCTTTCGCACCAGAGTTGTCAGCAACTTTAAGTCGCGTAAACGGTTGAATCATTTCAACGTCCTCCTTTCAAGAAAGCATGTAAAGCACAAACGTTCATTAAAGAATGACAGCTTCTTCAACAACTTCGACCAGTCTGAAGCGCTTGTCTTTAGATAGCGGACGAGTCTCCATGATTTTTACAATATCGCCGACTTTTGCAACATTGTTTTCATCATGTGCTTTATATTTTTTCGTATATTTAATACGTTTATGGTACAAATCGTGTTTTTTGTAAGTTTCAACAGCAACAACGATTGTTTTGTCCATTTTGTCACTTACCACTTTGCCGATCTCTACTTTACGGGCATTGCGTTCGCTCATGTTTGGCCTCCTTCCTGACCGTGATCAAGATGATTCATCAGCAACGATTAGCTGCTAATTCCAAGTTCTCTTTCACGAAGAACTGTTTTTGCGCGAGCAATTTCTTTGCGTACATCACGAATACGAGTCGGATTATCCAGTTGACCTGTTGCCAATTGGAAACGAAGGTTGAACAGTTCTTCTTTGAAATCAGCGATTTGTTTTTCGATTTCAGCAGAGGTTAGGTTGCGAAATTCTTTAGCCTTCATTTACTTCACCACCCACTTCTTCTCGTTTCACAAACTTACATTTAACTGGCAACTTATGAGAAGCTAGACGCATTGCTTCACGAGCAACTTCTTCAGATACCCCAGAAAGCTCAAACATAACTTTACCTGGTTTAACAATAGCTACCCATTTCTCAACGTTACCTTTACCACTACCCATACGTACCTCAAGAGGCTTTTGAGTAATTGGCTTGTCTGGGAAAATTTTAATCCAAACTTTACCACCACGTTTGATGTAACGTGTCATCGCGATACGAGCCGCTTCAATTTGACGGTTCGTAATCCATGATGGTTCAAGTGCTTGTAAACCGTATTCGCCAAATGCAACAGTAGTGCCGCCTTTAGCACGACCTTTTAAACTACCGCGTTGTTGTTTGCGGTGCTTTACGCGTTTAGGTACCAACATGATTAGTTGCCTCCTTCCTGTGGAGCTTTCTTCTTAGTAGGAAGGACTTCACCACGGTAAATCCATACTTTTACACCAAGACGACCATAAGTCGTATGTGCTTCAGCTGTACCGTAATCGATATCAGCACGAAGAGTATGAAGTGGAACTGTACCTTCACTATATCCTTCAGTACGAGCAATCTCAGCGCCGCCTAGACGACCAGAAACTGCTGTTTTAATACCTTTCGCACCAGCGCGCATTGTGCGTTGAATCGCTTGTTTAAGCGCACGACGGAAAGATACACGACGTTCAAGTTGTTGTGCGATGCTTTCTGCAACAAGAATTGCATCAAGATCAGCATTTTTAATTTCAGCAATATTGATATGAACCTTTTTATCCTTAGCGATTTTACCTAGTTGAACACGAAGGTTTTCAACTTCAGCTCCACCTTTACCGATAACCATACCAGGTTTCGCAGTATGAATCGTAACGTTCACGCGATTAGCTGCACGTTCGATTTCGATGCGGGAAACTGCAGCATCTTTCAGCTTGCTTTTAAGGTATTCGCGAATTTTTACGTCTTCTAGAAGAAGATCGCCAAAGTCTTTTTCTGCGTACCATTTGGATTCCCAATCACGGATAATCCCGACACGCAATCCGACTGGATTTACCTTTTGACCCACTCGTTATCCCTCCTTATTTTTCTGATACGACCAAAGTGATATGACTCGTTCTTTTATTGATTCTGCTTGCACGACCTTGTGCACGTGGACGGAAACGTTTCATTGTTGGTCCTTGATTCGCATATACTTGCGATACAACCAAATTATTTACATCCAGCCCATTATTGTGCTCAGCGTTAGCAATCGCAGAGTTTAATAACTTCTCCAAAATTGGGGAAGCAGCTTTTGGAGTATGACGCAGAATCGCAATCGCTTCGCCAACTTGCTTACCACGAATAAGATCACATACCAATTGAGCTTTACGAGGAGCAATACGAACGAAACGTGCGTGTGCTTTAGCTTCTGCCATGTTGAAACCTCCTCTCATTCATTAGAAAGTGATAGGCATTAACGTCTGCCTGTCTTTTTATCATCAGCTGCATGGCCTTTGTATGTGCGTGTTGGAGCAAATTCGCCTAGTTTATGACCAACCATATCTTCTGTCACATACACTGGTACATGCTTACGACCATCATACACTGCAAAAGTATGACCGATGAATTGCGGGAAAATCGTAGAGCGACGAGACCATGTTTTAATTACAGTCTTTTTGTTTTGCTCATTCAATTCCTCAACTTTTTTCAAAAGGTAGCCATCAATAAATGGACCTTTTTTCAAACTGCGACCCATGTGAGATCCTCCCTTCACGTAAGAACTACTGCATAGCTTACGCTATGCGACCTGTATCAAGCACTTATTACTTCGTACGACCACGAACAATATATTGACTTGATGCTTTTTTCTTCTTGCGTGTTTTGTAACCAAGTGTTGGTTTGCCCCAAGGAGACAATGGAGATTTACGACCGATAGGAGCACGACCTTCACCACCACCGTGAGGGTGATCATTAGGGTTCATTACTACCCCGCGAACTTCAGGACGTTTACCTAACCAGCGAGAACGACCAGCTTTACCGATCTTAACAAGCTCGTGGTCTCCATTACCAACTGAACCGATTGTTGCACGGCAAGCACTTAGAATTTGACGAACTTCGCCAGAGTTTAGACGAACAGTTACGTAATTACCTTCTTTACCGAGCAATTGAGCTTCTGTACCAGCAGCGCGAACAAGTTGTCCACCTTTACCTGGTTTTAGCTCAATGTTGTGGATAACAGTACCAACTGGGATGTTAGCAAGTGGCAATGCGTTACCAACTTTAATATCCGCATCTGGACCAGATTGAATTTGATCGCCTACTTTAAGACCTTTAGGTGCAATAATGTAAGCTTTCGCTCCATCAACATAATGAATCAAAGCGATATTTGATGTACGGTTTGGATCGTACTCAATTGTTGCAACTTTACCGATAACACCGTCTTTATTACGTTTGAAATCAATAATACGGTATTTACGTTTATGTCCACCGCCTTGGTGACGAACTGTAATTTTACCTTGATTGTTGCGACCAGCTTTTTTAGGAAGAGGCGCAAGCAACGATTTCTCCGGAGTGCTTGTCGTAATCTCTTCGAATGTAGATACGCTCATATTACGACGTGCAGGAGAGGTCGGTTTATACTTTTTGATTGGCACGAATGTTCCCTCCTTTTCTATACTGACGTTTCAAAGAACTCAAGTTCTTTGCTATCTTCGCTCAATTGAACGATTGCTTTTTTCCAATCAGGTCTGTAGCCGCTATAACGACCATAACGTTTGAATTTGCCAGCTACACGCATTGTGTTAACACTAACAACTTTTACGTTAAAGATTTCTTCGATAGCGGATTTGATTTCGGTTTTGTTCGCGCGTAGGTCTACTTCAAAAACATAACGTTTAGAAGCCATGAAATCGCTCGTACGTTCCGTAATAACCGGGCGCTTGATGATATCGCGTGGATTTTTCATTACGCAAGCACCTCCTGTACTTTCTCTACCGCTTCTTTAGTGATGATCAATTTATCATGAACAAGCACGTCACGAACATTGATGCCATCAGCAGCGACGAATTTAATTCCTGGGATGTTACGTGCAGATAGAGCAACGTTATCCTCATAATTTGCTGTTACAACTAGAGCTTTGCGATCTACTTTTAGATTGCTAAGCACTTTTGCAAATTCTTTAGTTTTTGGAGCCGCAAAAGTTAGCTGATCCAAAACGATAATGTTATCTGCTTTTACTTTAGAAGAAAGTGCAGATTTAATCGCCAAACGACGAACTTTCTTAGGAAGTTTGAATCCATAAGAGCGAGGTGTTGGACCAAATACTGTACCACCACCAACCCATTGTGGAGAACGGATACTACCTTGACGAGCGCGACCTGTACCTTTTTGTTTCCAAGGTTTACGTCCACCGCCACGTACTTCGGAGCGTCCTTTAGTTTTGTGTGTCCCTTGACGCTCAGCAGCATTTTGCAAAAGGACAGCACTATGCATAACATGAGCGTTAGGCTCGATACCGAACACGCTATCAGCTAGTTCTAGTTCACCAACCTGTGCACCACTCACATTGTATACTGTTACTTTAGGCATTATTGTTCCTCCTTTCTTTAGCAACGATTAGCTTTTAACCGATAGTTGTACTTTTACAAAGCCATTTTTAGGACCTGGAACAGAACCTTTAACAAGAATCACATTGCGTTCAGCATCAACGCGAACAACTTCAAGTCTTTGGATTGTTACTTGTTCAGTACCCATATGTCCTGGAAGGTGTTTACCTTTTGGTACGCGGTTTGCTTGAATAGAACCCATTGAACCAGGTCCACGGTGATAACGAGAACCGTGAGACATAGGACCTCTGCTTTGTCCCCAACGTTTAATTACACCAGCAAAACCTTTACCTTTAGAAATACCTGTTACGTCAACAAATTCACCTTGTGCGAACAGATCAGCATTAATGATTTGGCCAACCTCATACTCGCCAAGATTAATTCCGCGAATTTCGCGAACGTAGCGCTTAGGAGTAGTGTTAGCTTTCTTAGCATGACCAACTTCAGGTTTGTTGGAGCGAACTGCTTTTTTATCAGCAAAACCAAGCTGTACCGCTTCATAACCGTCGTTCTCAATGTCTTTCTTCTGAAGTACAACGCATGGACCAGCTTCGATAACTGTTACCGGAATAACATTGCCTTCAGGAGTAAATACTTGAGTCATACCAAGTTTTTTACCTAAGATACCTTTCATGTTGACACCTCATTTCCTCTCTATACTATCTTTCGTTCATTCATTATTACAGTTTAATTTCGATATCTACACCGGATGGTAGATCCAGACGCATCAAAGCATCAACCGTCTGTGGCGTTGGATTCACGATGTCGATTAAGCGTTTATGAGTACGCATTTCGAACTGCTCGCGAGAATCCTTGTACTTATGCACAGCACGTAGAATAGTGATGATTTGCTTTTCCGTTGGCAACGGAATCGGCCCGGATACTCCTGCACCGGAACGTTTTGCAGTTTCTACGATTTTTTCTGCGGACTGGTCAAGAATTCTATGATCGTATGCTTTCAAACGGATACGAATCTTTTGTTTTGCCATTTTTAGTCCCTCCTTCTATCGCCCAATTTTTTAATCGGACATACTCCGTAAGAAAAACCCGTCACACGCCCCATGGCAAAGGAGCCGGGTGTGTCGGCAACCTCTTACATCATCGCAACGTCAGACCAACATTCAATATTATACATGAGTAGGCGACTGATTGCAACTTAATTTATTCAAAATTTTAATTGTTATTTTAATGAAAAAAACAAGAGAAATATGCCGCAATTATTTTATAATTTGCAGCTTTTCTCTTGTCGAAATCTTGCTCGTTGCTATCTTAAATTTGAAGTCGCTTCTTCATTATATATTGTATTGCATAAATTTCAAGCATAATTACAACAGCATCAATTAATGCAGGCATCGACCACAGATCAATATAATTTGTAATATGAAAATTTCCTTGCAGTTCTGCATCAGCTTCAAGATTAATTTTAATAATGGAATAATACTCGCTTGCAACATCACCTAGTAACCAATTTCTAATCAATTCTACGGCCAGCGGAACTGCAAGGTAAACAAGAACTGCAATCCATGCACGATATTTTCCTCTAAAACAATAACAGCTGCTCATCGCAAGCATTAGCAATGTTATAAATGAGACAGCATTCCAAATGACTACACCGAGTATCGTCATAATCGAATCAAACGTGAGTAACCCATTTAACGCATCATTTACCTCTGTATTACTAAAATGAAAGTTTGCCACAAGCATGTGGAATATAGATAATAATGCTCCTAACAAACTGTATACAATCGCCAGCAGAATCATCGACAGCACTTCTTCAATAGGAGTTAACGGAATTAGCCGTCGATGATAACTTTTTAAGCTATGATTAAAGGTTATACCTAGCAGTATAAAAATGATTAACGCACTTAATGCAGAAACCAATGTACTAAGCACAAATGTTGCCTCATCTAACCAGCCGTAATAATTTTTGCCTATAAGGAGCAATGCATATAGCAATACTGTAGCTGTAATCGCAATATAAAATCTCATGCTATTCAGTTTCCAGTTATATTTGAACAGCTTCAGCATTCCGCATAAAACTCCTTAAATAAATCATTAATGCTTTTTCCGTGATTGAGACGAATTTGCTCCACATCCTCATGCATAATGATTTGCCCTTGTTTGATTAATATAACTTCGTCAAATATACGCTCAATATCGGTAAGTAGATGAGTCGCAATCAGCATACTGCTTTCGGGATTGTAATATAAAGTCACGTTGAAACGCGATGGCATCTTTAATTTTCATCCACGATTCTGTAAGAGGTACATCTGGCATAAAAGAAACATATTTTTTTGAAGCAGTGCCTACTGACGTCCCTGCTATCATAATAGTACCAGAGCTAGGTTGATTCAGCCCTGCAATCAGCTTCATCAAAGTTGATTTACCGCTTCCATTGTTACCTAACAAACCAACAATTTTTCCTCTTTCCAGCTTAAGTGATACGTCCTTTAATGCCTGTTTTCTCCAATAGTTTTTGTGGACATTTTGCATTTCGAGTAAGATGCTCATTATTGCTCCCTCCACTGTGGCTCGCCTTGTCGATGCTCCATCGCATCCTTTACGATAGAGAGAATTTCGTTACTGGCAAAACCAAGCTCAACCATTCCTTGAATAAAATGTTCAAGCAACTCCCCAGCCATCTCTTTTTTTATATCCATAATGACCGACTCCTCACTTGTTACATATCTGCCAAGCCCTCGTCTTGTTTCTACAATGCCTTCCCGCTCAAGCTCTGACAGTGTTCGCTGGACCGTATTTGGATTAATTTGGAGATTCGTTGCCAATTCACGAACAGAAGGTACCTTGTCACCGGGTTTTAGTTTGCCGCTAACTATTTCTTTTTTTAAGTAATTCATAATTTGAATATAGATCGGCAGATTATTGTCAAATTGGATCATCAACCCTCGTTCTCCTTTCCCCCTGTTACCTCACGCACTAATTCTACGATACATCGCGTTTTTTGAAAACATAAAACGAGAGTCCTACGATCACAATCATATATAATAGAAGAATTACGCTTGAAAATCCTAAGCTCATTCCTTCTATCATCGGCTCGCCATCTTCATATATTCCTAGATCAGTGTTGAAATACAAAATGTACTTTGCAAATGAATAACGACTTAGCAGCATAATTACAATATCTTCAATAAATACGAGCAAAAATGAAATACCGATTGTAGCGCCAGTTGACTTCGTCAAAATGCTAAACATAAAAGCAATTGATGCGTAGATAAGCGCATAAATAAAGGTATAACCTGAGTATTTCAACAAATCGCTCAAACCCATTTCACTGCTGTTGAATCCAAAGAACAGAACATTAATAATCGTTCCTATAATTAGGGTAAAGAGCATTAAGGCAAGCAAAAACAAAATTAACGTCATATACTTTGATGCAAGAATTTTATTTCTACTATGAGCACGGATCAAAAGCAGCTTTATCGTCCCTAATTGATGTTCACTCGATACAAGACCAGCCATATAAATAATGCAAAGGAAAGTAAGTACTTTACCGCCGCCTTGAACACTCATACTCGACTGTAAGAAATCAAACAGTCCTATTTCTGTGCCAGGGGAAAACTTCTTCACCACTAATGCAATACCTAGTGGAATAAGCATCATAATTAAAAACGGAAGGAAAAAGCTGCGCTTCTTCATTATTTTTAGGCATTCG
This sequence comes from Paenibacillus sp. plas6, assembly GCF_057221655.1. Taxonomy (NCBI): domain Bacteria; kingdom Bacillati; phylum Bacillota; class Bacilli; order Caryophanales; family Paenibacillaceae; genus Paenibacillus; species Paenibacillus sp. plas6. The sequence goes on from NZ_CM170151.1 coordinate 1,784,303, forward strand.
TTTACCGTTAATTGATAAAAACTATACAATTTGATTACCTCCTGTCCAAGCCAAGAATTGATCCTCTAAAGAACGTTTTACCTCTGTAATTCGGTAAACAGCAATTTTTTGCATACTTAATTGCTGTACGAATTGAGCAAGCAACTCATCAGTGCAACACACAAGGATTTCTTTGGTAGCATCATGATGATTAATCAGCTTAATTTGCTCAAATAATTTGAGTACTTGCAGCGCTTGCTGGATATTGTTTACACGCAGCATCAACTCATGCTCTTCAGTTGCCGATTGTACTCCACCGATGATTTGCTCACGTACAAATTTACCTTGTTGAATAATGACAACTCTGCTGCACATCAATTCCATTTCAGAAAGCAAGTGACTCGAAACAAGAATTCCGATGCCTTCTTTCTGTGCCAGCTCTTTCAAATAATCGCGCATTTCTCGAATACCTGCTGGATCAAGACCATTGGTCGGCTCATCAAGAATAAGTATGTCAGGAGAATGGAGTAGCGCCTGGGCAATTCCTAGACGTTGACGCATTCCTAAAGAATACGACTTCACTTTCTTCCCCATTGCTTCCGATAATCCGACAATATCAACGACCTCTCTTATCCGTTCCTCTGTAATACCGTCAGTCATACGTTGGTACTGCTTTAAATTATCCCAACCTGTCATATATGGATAAAACTCCGGATTTTCAACGATCGAACCAACATGAGCAATCGCTTTAGTAAAATTGGATTTAATACTATGTCCTTGAATAAACACATCGCCGCTTGTCATCCCAATTAATCCGACAATCATCCGAATTGTTGTTGTTTTACCAGCACCATTAGGTCCAAGCAAACCAACAATTTCCCCTTTTTTTACCTCAAAGCTTAATCCATCAACAATTAGCTGATTTCCTGCCTTTTTCGTAACGTTATTCAGCCGTAAAACTACATTTCCATTCCCTATACTCAATGTAATCACTCCAATCCATTTACGTGTACCTGTGTACTAGTTAAATAATACACTATTACATTATGTTTGTAAATATAACTTGCTATCGATTTTAAAAGAGTTAATGATATTAGTTTTGCCTAAAGCTTGTTAAACTGAACATAACAAAAAATGCACAGAGACTAGCTACTTCCACTAATCTCTGTGCATCCTGTATTGATACTTTATTCCGCTTTCTAACTTACTAAGCTTAGCAGCATTACTTTTTGCTAGCCAAGCACAACACGATCATCTGCCATTTTCTTACCGCTTATTTGTTCAAATTCGCCAAGCAAACGTTCAACGGTTAAATCGCTTTTCCGATCTTCATTTACTTGCAATATGATTTGACCTTTGTCCATCATAATTAATCGATTGCCAAGACGAATAGCTTGTTCCATATTATGTGTAACCATTAATGTGGTAAGGTTCATTTCTTTAACAATCTTTTCTGTCAAATCTGTGACAAGCTCTGCGCGGGCTGGGTCCAATGCTGCGGTATGCTCGTCCAGTAATAAAATTTTTGGACGTGTAAAAGTCGCCATCAGCAAACTTAGTGCCTGGCGCTCCCCACCAGAGAGCAAACCAACCTTCGCACTCATCCGATTTTCTAATCCTATGCCAAGGCGAGATAATTCTTCTCGGAAAAGTTCTTTTGTCTTTTTCGTTACACCAAAGCCAAAACCTCTTGCTTGTCCTCGCTTATAAGCAACTGCCAGATTTTCTTCAATTGTCATGCGTGGAGCTGTACCTGCCATCGGATCCTGAAACACTCGTCCAATCCACTTACTTCGTTTATGCTCAGGCAATGAACTTATATCATTACCATCAATATGCACACTGCCTACATCTGGTTTTAGAACTCCAGATATGATATTCATCAGCGTAGATTTACCAGCACCGTTACTGCCAATAATCGTTACGAAGTCGCCTTCCTTTAAATGCAACTGAGCTTTCAATAGAGCAATCTTTTCATCAATTGTGCCAGGGTTAAATAATTTAGAAACATTGTTAATATGAAGCATCTACTTAACACCCTCCCTCGCATCCAACTGATTCAATACTTCAACCGCTCGTTTTCGTGAAACTTGTTTTTCACGAATAGCTGCGCGAAGTGTTGGAATAATAAGTGCTCCAACGATAATTACCGCAGTAATTAATTTCATATCCTGCGCATCCATCCATTCAATACGAAGCGCTAATGCGTAAATTAAACGATATACAATTGCACCCAAGACAACTGCTAAAGTTGTACGGAAAATCGTTTTTTTACCGAACAACGCTTCCCCAATAATTACAGATGCTAAACCGATAACGATCATTCCTACACCCATATTATTGTTCGTTTGATTTGTAGAAAAAGCGATTAAACCGCCAGAAGTAGCTACTAGGGCATTCGATAGAGAAACACCAATAACTGTTGTTAATTCCGTATTTGCACCAAAACTTTTAATCATCCGCTGATTGTCGCCAGTTGCTCTTAAACTTAAACCAATGTTTGTCTTAAAAAATAAATCTAGCAGTAGCTTTACCCCTATTGCTAAAATTAAGCCGATTAGCAATACTGAACCGCCATCAAAAATATTAGGTTGACCACGAAGCGATAAATTAGGTTTACCCATAATTCGAAGGTTAATCGAATATAATGCGATCATCATAATGATTCCTGAAAGCAATCCATTAATTTTCCCTTTAGTATGCAGCAAACCTGTCATTAAACCAGCTAATGCTCCGCCGGCAAAGGCACATAATAAAGATAAAATTGGAGCTACGCCATGAAGCGTCATCACCGTCGCAATTGCTGCACCTGTCGTGAAGCTACCATCTACTGTTAGGTCAGGAAAATCAAGTACGCGATACGTAATGTATACGCCAAGCGCCATTAATGCATATAGCAAACCGCTTTCAATCGCGCCAGTTAAAGCTGTAACCACAACGAATCTCCTCCTTCAATGAATCATTCCGTTTTAAAATCTTCTTCAATAAAAATAGGGATCAGTATCTGACTGACCCCTATGAACTGCTAAACTACGTCACTTCATTATTCAATAATATTGGTCGCAGAATCCTTAACGTATGCTTTCATCTCATCTGTTACTTCGATACCCATTTCTCCAGCAGCACCAACATTGATAATGAAATCAAGATTTTGCGGCTTGCTGACATCTAGGTCACCAGGATTTTTACCTTCAACTAAAATTTGTAGTAGCATTTGTCCTACTTCATAACCATGGTCATAATATTTAAATCCAACTGTTGCAAATGCTCCAGCCTCTACTGTGTCACGATCAGATGTGAACAGCGGCAAATCATTTTCGTAAGCTGTATCGATTAAAATATCAACTGCTTCTACAACCGTATTATCTAGTGTGACATAAAGTGCATCAACTCTACCAACAAGAGACTGTGCAGCTTGCGGAATATCTGAGCTATTTGCAATTGGCGCTTTAACTAGCTCAATGCCATGCTCCTTTAAGCGTGCTTGTGCCGTTTCTGCCATAACGACAGCGTTTGGCTCACCTTCATTAATAACAAGACCGACTTTCTTTACATTAGGAAATTCATTTGCAATAAAGTCCATCAACTGATTAATTGCATCTGGGTTAGAGTCAGACGCTCCTGTAACATTACCACCTGGTTTTTCAAGTGATGGAACCAGTTTTTCTCTTAATGGGTCAGTTACAGCAGCAAATACAACTGGAGAATCTGTAATTTCGTCTACTAATGCTGCTGCACTAGGTGTTGCAATACCAACTGCAACATCCGGCTTTCCTTCTTTAATTTTTTGAGAAATTGGCTGCAAGTTATTGAAATCAGCTTGCGCATTTTGATAATCAATTGTTAAGTTTTGACCTTCAACTAGTCCACCATCTGCAAGTGCTGCAATAATTCCGTCTTTAACCGCATTCAATGATGGATGCTCAACAAACTGAGAAATCGCAACCTTATAATTTTTTCCGTCAGTTTTAGTCTCTTCACTACTACTTGCATTTGATGAGTTAGTTGTGTTTGTTGAATTACCTGAGTTAGCTGAACTATTGCTTGAGTTTCCACTATTACCACAAGCAGATAATAAAAGAACAAGCGCTACTAGTAAAGTAACAAATAAACTTTTTCTATTCATCGAACGACCCCTCCAGTGCATATTATATCTTACAATACTTATAAAAAACATATTAATTTAAAGAGACAAGGTCCGTCAACACAATATAGTAATAAGGTAAAATTTTGTTTATAAAATACAAAAAAAGCTCCCAGAAAACTGGGAGCTTTTTTATAACGAAAGCTAATAAATTAAGCTTCGATAGAAGTAACCGCACCTGCACCAACTGTACGACCACCTTCACGGATAGAGAAGCGAGTACCTTCTTCAACCGCGATTGGAGCGATCAATTCAACAGAAACAGTGATGTTATCACCAGGCATAACCATTTCAGTACCTTCTGGAAGGTTGATGATACCAGTTACGTCAGTTGTACGGAAATAGAATTGTGGACGGTAACCAGTGAAGAATGGTTTATGACGTCCACCCTCTTCTTTAGTTAGAACGTAAACAGAAGCAGTGAATTTAGTATGAGGCTTAACGGAACCTGGTTTAGCCAATACTTGACCACGCTCGATTTCTTTACGATCAACACCACGAAGAAGTGCACCGATGTTATCACCAGCTTGTGCGAAGTCTAGCAATTTACGGAACATCTCAACGCCTGTTACTACAGACTTACGAGTTTCTTCTTGAAGACCGATGATTTCAATTTCGTCACCAACTTTGATTTCACCACGTTCTACACGACCAGTAGCAACTGTACCACGACCAGTGATTGTAAATACGTCCTCAACTGGCATTAGGAAAGGTTTGTCAGTGTCACGTTGTGGAGTTGGGATGTAAGCATCGATTTGCTCAAATAGCTCAACGATTTTATCAGCCCAAGGACCATCTGGGTTTTGAAGTGCTTCACGAGCAGAACCACGGATGATTGGAGTGTCATCACCAGGGAATTCATACTCAGAAAGAAGGTCACGAACTTCCATTTCAACAAGTTCAAGAAGTTCTTCGTCTTCAACCATATCACATTTGTTCAAGAATACAACGATGTATGGTACACCTACTTGACGAGAAAGTAGGATGTGCTCACGAGTTTGTGGCATAGGACCGTCAGTTGCAGATACAACTAGGATCGCGCCGTCCATTTGAGCAGCACCAGTGATCATGTTTTTAACGTAGTCGGCATGCCCTGGGCAGTCAACGTGTGCGTAGTGACGGTTAGGAGTCTCATACTCAACGTGTGCAGTAGAGATTGTGATACCGCGTTCGCGCTCTTCTGGAGCTTTGTCGATTTGATCGAAAGCTACTGCAGCACCGCCGTACTTGTGAGAAAGTACAGTTGTGATAGCAGCAGTAAGAGTAGTTTTACCATGGTCAACGTGACCGATTGTACCGATATTAACATGCGGTTTAGTACGTTCAAATTTAGCTTTTGCCATTGAACAAAATCCTCCTCAATAATTCTATTATAGTTTATGTGTAGGCCCGATTTGAGATCATTGTATCTCTAAATCGAACCAAAATCAAATATTGGATTATTCGCCTTTGTTTTTAGCGATGATGCTTTCAGCAATGTTCTTAGGAACTTCTTCATAGTGAGATAGCTCCATAGAGAATACACCGCGTCCTTGAGTACCAGAACGAAGAGTTGTAGAATAACCAAACATCTCAGCTAGAGGCACTTTAGCACGGATAACTTGTGCACCAGCACGAGCGTCCATACCTTCGATGCGTCCGCGACGAGAGTTAAGCATACCCATAACATCGCCCATGTACTCTTCAGGAACAGTAACTTCAACCTTCATGATAGGCTCAAGAATTACTGGATTACATTTATCTTTAGCAGCTTTAAGCGCCATTGATCCTGCAATTTTAAATGCCATCTCAGAAGAGTCGACATCATGGTAAGAACCATCAAAAACAGTCGCTTTAATATCCACAAGTGGATAACCAGCTAGGACACCGTTTTGCATAGCTTCTTCAATACCAGCTTGGATCGGAGCGATGTATTCACGAGGAATCGCACCACCGACGATTTTGCTTTCGAAGACGAAGCCTGTACCTGGCTCAAGTGGTTCAAATTCAACCCAGCAGTGACCGTATTGACCTTTACCACCGGACTGACGAACGAATTTACCTTCAACTTTCGCAGCAGAGCGGAAAGTTTCACGGTAAGCAACTTGTGGAGCACCAACGTTTGTTTCTACTTTGAACTCACGACGCATACGGTCAACGATGATATCAAGGTGAAGCTCACCCATACCAGCGATAATTGTTTGACCTGTTTCTTCGTCAGTGTAAGCACGGAAAGTTGGATCCTCTTCAGCAAGTTTAGAAATCGCAACACCAAGTTTATCTTGGTCAGCTTTTGTTTTTGGCTCAATTGCGACTTCGATAACTGGCTCAGGGAAGTTCATGGATTCAAGAATTACTGGATTCTTTTCATCGCAAAGTGTATCCCCTGTAGTAGTATCTTTTAGACCTACAGCTGCTGCGATATCACCAGAGAATACTTCTTGAATTTCTTCACGGTGGTTCGCATGCATTTGTAGAATACGACCGATACGCTCACGTTTACCTTTTGTTGAGTTCAATACGTATGAACCAGAGTTAAGAATACCGGAATATACGCGGAAGAACGTCAAACGACCAACGTAAGGGTCAGTCATAATTTTGAATGCAAGTGCAGCAAATGGCTCTTCGTCAGATGAAGGACGAGTAACTTCAGTTCCATCATCTAGAGTACCTTTGATTGGTGGAATATCAACCGGAGAAGGTAGATAATCTACTACTGCATCAAGCATTGGTTGTACCCCTTTGTTACGGTAAGAAGAACCAGCAACAACTGGGAAAATTTTAGTTTCACAAACACCTTTACGAAGTGCAGCTTTGATCTCAGCAACTGAGATTTCTTCACCTTCAAGGTATTTCATCATTAGATCTTCGTCAATTTCAGCTACTTTTTCAATTAGCTCATTGCGAAGCTCTTCAACTTTGTCAGCATATTCAGCAGGTACTTCGCCAGCAGTTGGCTCTTTACCAAGATCATCTTTGTAAGTGTATGCAACACGTTCAATGATATCGATTACGCCCACAAAGTCAGATTCTGCACCCATAGGCAATTGAATAGCAACCGCATTCGCTTGCAGACGATCGCGCATATCTTGAACTACGTTCAAGAAATCCGCACCGATAATATCCATCTTATTTACATACGCAATACGAGGAACGCGGTATTTATCTGCTTGACGCCATACAGTTTCAGATTGTGGCTCAACGCCTTCTTTCGCACTAAATACACCAACTGCCCCGTCCAATACGCGTAGGGAACGTTCAACTTCAACTGTGAAGTCTACGTGACCTGGAGTATCAATGATATTGATGCGGTGACCTTTCCATTGAGCTGTTGTCGCAGCAGAAGTGATTGTGATACCACGTTCTTGCTCTTGCTCCATCCAGTCCATTGTTGCAGCACCTTCGTGTACCTCACCAATTTTGTGAGTACGTCCAGTGAAGAACAGGATACGCTCAGTTGTAGTCGTTTTACCCGCATCGATATGCGCCATGATACCGATATTACGTGTATTTTCCAAGGAGAATTCTCTTTTACCCATTAGTGATGTTCTCCTTTCAATCAAAAAATTCTACCAGCGGTAATGAGCAAACGCACGGTTTGCTTCCGCCATTTTGTGTGTATCTTCACGTTTTTTAACAGATGCACCAGTGTTGTTAGATGCGTCAATAATTTCAGCAGCTAAACGCTCTTGCATTGTTTTCTCACCGCGGCTACGGGAGTAGTTTACAAGCCAACGTAATGCTAGTGCAGTACGACGCTCTGGTTTTACTTCGATAGGTACTTGATAGTTTGCACCGCCGACACGACGAGCTTTAACCTCTAGTACTGGCATGATGTTTTTCATAGCTGCTTCAAAAACTTCCATTGGATCGTTTCCAGTACGTTCTTGAATCAATTTGAATGCATCATACAAAATTGTTTGTGCAACGCCTCTTTTACCGTCAATCATAATACGGTTAATTAAACGTGTTACCAATTTGGAGTTATACACCGGATCTGGTAGCACATCGCGTTTAGTTACAGGACCTTTGCGTGGCATTTACAAGTCCCCCTTTCTTAAGTTTTGAAATTGTTGGTTGTTGGTCTAACGTTGCTCTTTGGGGAGCATACGATTATTTTTTAGCTTTAGGACGTTTTGTACCGTATTTAGAACGACCTTGCATACGGTTGTTTACACCTGCAGTATCAAGCGCACCACGAACGATGTGGTAACGAACCCCTGGTAAGTCTTTAACACGACCACCACGAATTAGCACTACGCTGTGCTCTTGAAGGTTATGTCCGATACCTGGAATGTACGCAGTAACCTCAACACGGTTTGTAAGACGTACACGGGCATATTTACGAAGCGCAGAGTTTGGTTTCTTAGGAGTCATAGTACCTACACGAGTACAAACACCACGTTTTTGCGGAGAGCTAATGTTAGTAGCTTCACGTTTCAATGCGTTATAGCCTCTTTGCAAAGCTGGAGATTTTGATTTCACAACTTTTGCTTTACGTCCTTTACGAACTAGTTGGTTAATTGTTGGCATTTGAGCCACCCCCTTCCCATAGTTATGTCATTTATATTGGTAGACATTTCACCCAAATTCAAGCCCACAGATCCAGGCGAGTCATAAAATTTCGTGATAAAGCCCTGCCTGATCCTTAGGCGCACTCAGATATAATATCACTTCTTGCTAGGCAATGTCAAGGTATCTTTATGCAATCCCTATAAATTTGTTTGAAAAAAGCGATAAATTTCTCAGTAAGAAACTAAGAAATTTATCGCTTAATTTATAAACTCAGCATTTCATAATGATTAACTCAATTACGAACGCCTTTTATTCAACCGCAACCACTTCTTGTTGTTCATCGCTATTAGAATCCGTATCAGTAGCGTCTTCTATCCCTTTGAAACGAATGTTACGATAACGCTGCATACCAGTACCAGCTGGGATCAGCTTACCGATAATAACATTTTCTTTAAGACCAAGAAGTTGGTCAACTTTACCTTTAATCGCTGCATCTGTAAGAACACGTGTTGTTTCTTGGAATGAAGCAGCAGATAAGAAGGAATCTGTTTCAAGGGATGCTTTCGTAATACCTAGCAACACTGGTTTCGCAATTGCTGGTTCTTTACCGGCAAGAATTGCTTCCAAGTTCGCAGCTTCATATTCATGAATATCAACGAAGGAACCAGGTAATAGGTTTGTATCGCCTGAAAGCACGATACGAATTTTACGAAGCATTTGTCGAATCATAACCTCTACGTGTTTATCGTTGATTTCTACACCTTGGTTACGATATACGCGTTGAACCTCTTGAAGAATGTAGTTTTGAACGCCACGAACCCCTTTAATGCGAAGCATTTCTTTAGGGTCAATAGAACCGTCTGTCAACTCATCTCCAGCTTCAACATGTTGACCTTCGGAAACGCGGATACGAGAACCATAAGTTACTGCATATTCTTTAGATTCAGCTTCACCTTGAATTTCGATGACACGACGATCTTTCGCCTCATGAATTTTCTTCACGACACCATCGATTTCAGAGATAAGCGCTTGACCTTTTGGATTACGCGCTTCGAATAGCTCCTGGATACGCGGAAGACCTTGTGTAATATCGTCTCCTGCTACGCCCCCTGTATGGAACGTACGCATTGTCAACTGTGTACCTGGTTCACCGATTGATTGCGCAGCGATAATACCAACTGCTTCACCAATCTCAACATGCTTACCAGTAGCCAAGTTACGACCATAACATACTTTACATACGCCATGACGTGCACGACAGCTAAGCACAGAACGAATTTGAAGTTTTTCAACGCCAGCAGCAACGATTTTTTCAGCTTTTTCCGCATCGATCAATTCATTACGGTTAACAAGGATTTCGCCTGTTTCCGGATGACGAACTGTTTCGAAGGAATAACGTCCTTCAATACGGTCAAACAGATCTTCGATAACCTCTTTACCGTCATGAATTTTGCTAACGATAAAGCCTTTGTCTGTTCCACAATCCTCTTCACGTACAATGACATCTTGCGCAACGTCAACAAGACGACGAGTCAAGTAACCAGAGTCCGCTGTACGAAGTGCCGTATCGGCAAGACCTTTACGTGCACCGTGCGTAGAGATAAAGTACTCTAGGACGGTTAGACCTTCACGGAAGTTCGACTTAATCGGCAACTCGATGATACGACCAGATGGGTTGGCCATCAGACCACGCATACCACCAAGCTGAGTAATCTGTGATTTGTTACCGCGGGCTTTGGAATCTACCATCAACATAATATTGTTGTAGCGATCCATTGATTTCATTAGAACGTCAGTGATACGTTCTTTACATTCACTCCAAATCGCGATAATACGGTCGTAACGTTCTTCGTTAGTAATCAAACCGCGACGGTATTGATTCATAACTACTTTTACTTTGTCTTCAGACTCACGCATAATTGTCTTCTTCTCTTCAGGAACAACAACGTCAGCCACACCGATCGTAATACCGGCTTTTGTAGAGTAAGTGAAACCAAGCTCTTTAATTTTATCAAGAATCATTGAAGTTCTTGTTGTATGGTATTTACGGAAACATTCAGCAATAATTTGACCAAGATAATCTTTACCAACAGCAGGTGCGATTGGCAAATCATTTAGCACCTTGAGCAAATCAACGCCTTTTTCAAATATAAAGTATTTATCCGGAGTACCATTAATCAAGTTGGATTTTGAAGCCTCATTGATATATGGGAATTCCGGCGGGAATATTTCATTGAAAATAATTTTACCAACTGTAGTAACAAGCAATGCTTTGCTTTGTGCTTCTGTAAAACTTGTTTTATTCAATGCTTTTGCAGGAATAATAACACGAGCATGAAGTGAAGCAACACCACGTTGGTAAGCTGAAACAGCTTCGTTAACAGAAGCAAAAATTGAACCTGAACCTTTTGCTTCTTTATTATCCATTGTCAAGTAATAAGAACCTAAAACCATATCCTGAGATGGTGTAACAACCGGTTTACCATCTTTAGGGTTCAAGATATTACCAGATGCAAGCATTAGCATACGTGCTTCTGCTTGTGCTTCAGCGGACAATGGAACGTGAACCGCCATTTGGTCACCGTCAAAGTCAGCGTTATACGCTGTACATACAAGAGGATGCAAGCGAATTGCGCGACCTTCAACAAGAATTGGTTCGAATGCTTGAATACCAAGTCTGTGCAGCGTAGGAGCACGGTTAAGCAGAACTGGATGTTCTTTAATTACTTCCTCTAGTACGTCCCAAACTTCAGGACTTACACGCTCAACTTTGCGTTTAGCAGATTTAATGTTATGAGCTAGCCCTTTATTAACAAGCTCCTTCATAACAAATGGTTTGAATAGCTCAAGCGCCATTTCTTTCGGCAAACCACATTGATACATTTTCAAGTAAGGACCTACTACGATAACGGAACGACCAGAATAGTCAACACGTTTACCTAGCAAGTTCTGACGGAAACGTCCTTGTTTACCTTTAAGCATATGAGACAATGATTTCAATGGACGGTTACCTGGACCTGTTACTGGACGACCACGACGACCATTATCGATCAAGGCATCAACCGCTTCTTGTAGCATACGTTTTTCGTTTTGCACGATAATATCAGGAGCGCCAAGATCAAGCAATCGTTTCAAACGATTGTTACGGTTAATAACGCGACGATATAGATCGTTCAAGTCAGAAGTAGCAAAACGTCCACCATCCAATTGAACCATTGGACGAAGTTCTGGCGGGATGACAGGAAGTACATCTAAAATCATCCATTCAGGTCTATTTCCTGAATTACGGAACGCCTCGATAACTTCTAGACGTTTAATTGCACGATTACGACGTTGACCTTGTGCAGTGCGAAGCTCTTCCTTCAACACTTCAAGTTCACGATCTAGGTCGATATCTTGCAATAGTTTTTTAACTGCTTCAGCACCCATTCCTGCTTGGAAGCCGTAGCCATATTTTTCACGATAGCTACGATATTCCTTTTCGGACAATAGTTGTTTTTTCTCTAGTGGAGTTTCACCTGGATCAGTTACAACATAGGATGCAAAGTAAATAATCTCTTCAAGCGAACGAGGAGACATATCAAGCGCAAGACCCATGCGGCTTGGAATTCCTTTAAAGTACCAAATATGTGAAACTGGAGCAGCAAGCTCAATATGCCCCATACGCTCACGACGTACTTTTTGACGAGTAACCTCGACACCACAACGGTCACAAACTACACCTTTATAACGTACACGCTTGTACTTACCACAATGACATTCCCAGTCCTTAGTTGGTCCGAAAATCTTTTCACAGAAAAGACCTTCTTTCTCCGGTTTTAACGTTCTGTAATTGATGGTTTCCGGTTTTTTAACCTCTCCGCGGGACCATGAGCGAATTTTGTCTGGCGATGCCAAACCAATTTTCATATACTCAAAGTTGTTCACGTCCAACAAGGAGCAACCCTCCTTCGTCATGTATGACTATGTCAAAATTAAGCACTGAACTTCAATCAGCTCATCAAAGATTTGCTGACTGAAGCTCGTTTTGTGCTTGCTATCTTTAATTCAATTAAGCTAAATCATCGACTTCTTCTTCATCTTCCAAAACTTCTCCATCATCAGGTGCACCAACACCTACAGGAGCACGTTCGAAATTATCGACATCATCAAGGTTCAGCTTTTCACTTGTAACATCGTCATCGTCAATTTCTTTCATCTCGATTTCTTCCTCATCCTCGGTCAAAATCTTGACGTCCATACCTAAGCTTTGCAATTCCTTAATCAATACCTTGAATGATTCAGGAACACCTGGTTCAGGTACGTTTTCACCTTTAACGATGGACTCGTATGTTTTCACACGACCGACAACATCATCGGATTTAACTGTCAATATTTCTTGCAATGTATAGGCAGCACCATAAGCTTCAAGCGCCCATACCTCCATCTCACCGAAGCGCTGACCACCAAATTGAGCTTTACCACCCAATGGTTGTTGCGTAACAAGTGAGTAAGGACCAGTAGAACGAGCATGAATTTTATCTTCAACCATGTGTGCCAGTTTAATCATGTACATGACACCAACAGTTACTTCACGCTCAAACGGTTCACCTGTACGACCATCGTAAAGTACCGTTTTACCGTTCCGTTGCATACCAGCTTCTTCCATCGTGTCGTATACATCTTCTCCAGTTGCACCGTCAAAGACAGGAGTAGCAACGTGGATACCCAGATATTTACAAGCCATACCTAAGTGAACTTCTAGAGCCTGACCGATGTTCATCCGTGATGGTACCCCTAGCGGGTTAAGCACAACCTCTACAGGTGTACCATCTGGTAAGAATGGCATATCCTCTTCAGGCATGATGCGGGCAATAACCCCTTTGTTACCGTGACGACCGGCCATTTTGTCGCCCTCAGAGATTTTACGTTTTTGTGCAATGTAAACACGAACTAAGTGATTAACGCCTGGAGGCAATTCATCGCCGTTTTCACGTGTAAACACCTTCACATCAACAACAATACCTGTTGTACCGTGTGGTACACGAAGTGATGTATCGCGAACTTCACGTGCTTTCTCACCGAAAATGGCATGAAGCAAACGTTCTTCAGCAGTAAGCTCCGTTACACCTTTAGGTGTTACTTTACCTACAAGAATATCACCAGAGTTAATTTCAGCACCGACGCGAATAATTCCGCGCTCATCAAGGTTGCGAAGCGCTTCTTCACCTACGTTAGGAATATCGCGAGTGATTTCTTCTGGTCCTAATTTTGTATCACGAGCTTCTGATTCATATTCTTCAATATGAATTGAAGTATAAACATCATCTTTAACAAGTTTTTCACTTAGTAGAATTGCATCCTCGTAGTTATAACCTTCCCAAGTCATAAATGCTACAACTACGTTACGACCAAGTGCCAATTCACCGTTTTCAGTTGATGGACCGTCAGCAAGAATATCGCCTTTTTTAACAACATCACCTTTGCGGACGATTGGACGTTGGTTAATACACGTACCTTGGTTAGAACGCATAAATTTATGAAGCTTATGACGAATAAGATCGCCTTGTACTTCTTTGCCATCAATCACTTCTACACGACGAAGCAAAATTTCATTTGCCGTTACACGTTCAATAACACCATCATATTTTGAAACAATGCAGACACCAGAATCTTTAGCCGCTTTATGTTCCATTCCTGTACCAACAAACGGAGCTTTAGGAACAAGCAATGGCACCGCTTGGCGCTGCATGTTCGAACCCATTAGCGCACGGTTGGAGTCGTCGTTCTCTAGGAAAGGAATCAACGCTGTCGCCACAGACACAACCTGTTTTGGTGATACGTCCATGTAGTCAACACGATTACTTGGCATTGTTAAGATGTTATCTGCTTGTTTGTTGAAACGTACGATCGTTTCTTTTTCAGCGAAGCGATTATCCTCAGTAAGAGGAGCGTTTGCTTGCGCAACAACATAGTTATATTCCTCATCGGCTGTCATGTACGTTACTTTATCTGTAACAATACCTGTTTCAGGATCAACCCAACGATACGGAGCTTCAATAAAGCCGTATTCATTAATACGTGCATACGTAGACAAGGAGTTGATCAAACCGATGTTCGGACCCTCTGGCGTTTCAATCGGACACATACGACCATAGTGAGAGTTATGAACGTCACGAACTTCGAAACCAGCGCGTTCACGTGTTAAACCACCAGGTCCTAGTGCAGATAGACGACGTTTATGCGTCAATTCCGCAAGTGGGTTTGTTTGGTCCATAAACTGTGACAACTGAGAAGAGCCAAAGAACTCTTTAATTGCCGCAATTACTGGACGAATATTAATTAACGCTTGTGGTGTAATTGCATTTGCATCCTGAATTGACATTCTTTCACGTACAACACGTTCCATACGAGAAAGACCAATACGGAATTGGTTTTGCAATAGCTCACCAACAGAACGTAAGCGACGGTTACCTAAATGGTCAATATCATCGATATCGCCTACTCCGTGCAACAAGTTAAGGAAGTAGTTAATTGATGCGATAATATCTGCTGGCGTAATATGCTTAACAGACTTATCAATATTGCCATTTGCGATAATTTTAATAACTTTGCCTTCTTCGATTGGCGAGTAGATGCTAATAGTTTGTAGATTGATGTCATGTGCATCAAGCACACCATTTGCAACTGAATATGTTTTAAAGCCGATATCAGATTCTAGTCGATCTAAAATTTGATCCAATAAACGGCGATCGACAACCTGTCCTTTTTCGGCTACAATTTCACCTGTCGATGCATCAATCAAGTCCTCTGCAAGGCGTTGATTGAAAAGACGGTTTTTTATGTGAAGCTTTTTATTAATTTTATAACGACCAACATTTGCTAAATCATAGCGTTTTGGATCGAAGAAACGTGCTACTAGCAAGCTTTTCGCATTGTCCAATGTTGGAGGCTCACCTGGACGCAGACGCTCATAAATTTCGATTAGCGCTTTTTCAGTTGAATCAGTGCTATCCTTATCAAGGGTATTTGCAATGTATTCATCATGACCAAGCAACTCTAAAATTTCCGCATCTGTACCAAAGCCTAGCGCTCTAAGCAGAACGGTAACAGGAATTTTACGTGTACGGTCAATACGTACGTAAATAATATCCTTAGCGTCTGTTTCTAATTCCAGCCAAGCACCACGGTTAGGAATTACAGTAGCCGTATATGCTTTCTTACCGTTTTTATCAACCTTAGTGCTGAAGTACACACTTGGGGAGCGAACCAATTGGCTGACAATTACACGTTCCGCCCCGTTAATAATAAACGTGCCGGTTTCCGTCATTAGTGGGAAATCTCCCATAAAGACTTCTTGTTCCTTAACTTCGCCAGTCTCCTTATTGAACAACCGCACTTTCACACGCAAAGGAGCTGCATACGTAACATCCCGTTCTTTACATTCATCGACTGAATATTTAGGTTCTCCTAAGCTGTAATCAATAAACTCAAGCGATAAATTTCCTGTAAAGTCCGTAATCGGAGAAATGTCATGAAACAGCTCAATAAGATCTGTTTCTAAAAACTTTTCATACGATTTTTGTTGGATTTCAATCAGGTTCGGGACTTCTAGCACCTCTCTGATCCGACTATAGCTTCTACGCTGACGTCGACCATACTGAACAAGTTGTCCTGCCAACTTAACCTCACCCCTCATGTCTGTCTAACAGCATCATTTTTTAAATAGCTGTTGCGATCTCTACAATCTTGGATTATAGTGATCATAAAAATAAATAAAAGCCCTTATCGAATAGTTCGAAAAAAGAGCATGTTTCAGACTGTTGACCATTCTATCAACAATACAATGGTCCATATCAAGTAATTTTGCCCAAATTTTTACTGTTATACTCCGTTCTTCATAATTTTTCTGATTTAACAGTCATTACTACTTGACAAGAATACAACTAAACACAATTCAAGCAATTTTATGCTGACATTTTATAATATTAACATATCAGAAATGTCAAGTCAAATATTTTCTTGCTATTTGGACCATTTTCATATAAGCTATTTAATCGGCTATTTTTTTATGGCTTTAAAAATGCGATAGCCTTTATCTTTCGTTACCTCTACGACTTCGCCAAACAACTGCTCCAACTTTGCTTGCGCAGAAGGTGCCCCTTGTTTTTTTTGAATGACGATCCACATTTCTCCGCCATTCTTCAATAGCTGATAACCTTCTTCAAAAATTTGATGGACAACCGCTTTTCCCGCACGAATTGGCGGATTGCTTAAAATACAATCAAAATTTTGTTCCTTTACAGCTTCAAACAAATCGCTTTGCAGCACTGTAACGTTATGAACATTATTTTGGTTAGCATTCAATTTGCTTAGCTCTACCGCTCGCTCATTAATATCAATCATTGTCACATGACCCTGTGGAGCAAGCTTGGCTGCAGTAATTCCGATTGGGCCATAGCCGCAACCTACATCCAATACGGTAGCATCTGAAGCAAATTCCATCGTATTGATCAGCACTTGACTTCCATAATCGATGCCCGCCTTAGAAAACACTCCAGCATCCGTAACAAAGCTTAAGCGGAAACCTCGCAACGTAAATTGATGCTGCTGCCTACTGCTTGCAACTTGCGGTTGCTTGCTATAATAATGATTATTCAAGTAATCTCTCACCGGCCTTTTTTTCAATGATGCAAGGTAAGAAACCCCTTGAAGCTAGGCTCCAAGGGGTCATTTTCAAGTTGTCGCAGGTAGGAGTTAATTACTTAACTTCTACAGTAGCGCCAGCTTCTTCAAGTTTAGCTTTGATAGAATCTGCTTCTTCTTGGCTAACTTTTTCTTTGATTGGTTTAGGAGCTCCGTCAACAAGCTCTTTTGCTTCTTTCAAGCCAAGACCAGTGATTTCGCGAACCACTTTGATAACGTTGATTTTAGATGCACCAGCGTTAGCTAGGATTACATCGAATTCAGTTTGAGCAGCAGCTGCACCAGCGTCTCCGCCACCAGCTACAACAGCTACAGGAGCTGCAGCAGTTACACCGAATTCTTCTTCAATTGCTTTAACAAGATCGTTCAGTTCAAGAACTGTCATACCTTTAATTGCTTCTAAGATTTGCTCTTTAGACATGGTATTACCTCCGAATGGTTTAATTTTTTATTTAAGTGATTAATGATGTCTTCGACATCGTTTTTATATCGCAAGCGATATTCGATTAAGCTTGTGCTTCTTGTTTCTCACCAACAGCTTTAACTGCAAGCGCGAAGTTGCGAATAGGCGCTTGAAGTACGCTGAGTAGCATAGAAAGAAGACCTTCGCGAGAAGGAAGTTGTGCAAGAGCTTTAATTTGAGCCTCGTTAACTACTTTACCTTCTACGATACCACCTTTAAGTTTCAAAGCTTCGTTAGCTTTTGCGAAATCATAAAGGATTTTAGCTGGAGCTACAGCATCTTCAGCACTAAATGCAACAGCTGTAGGACCAGTTAGAACATCACTAAGTGATGCATAATCAGTACCTTCAGTTGCACGACGAACGATTGAGTTTTTAATTACTTGGAACTCAACGCCTGCTTCACGAAGTTGTTTACGAAGCTCAGTTACTTGAGCAACGTTCAAACCACGATAGTCAGCAACGATAGTACTTGCGCTGGAAGCAAGCTTACCAGCCACTTCATTAACTGCTTGTTGTTTCTGCTCGATAATCTTAGCGTTAGCCAAACTGTACACCTCCCGTAAATATTTACATTCCGTGAATGAGAGATCCCGTCCTCGATGCATGAGAAAACCCTCGCCTTGCATGCGAGGGTCATGAATTCGTTCGTTCAATACAACATTGAACCTTAACGCTCTATCATAACACCTCGGTAGGAAATTAAGCCGATTAGCACCTACTGTCTACGGTATGCATTTTCAATTTTAAGTCATGTTTCTTTAACACTATTAGCGGAAGCTAGCAGTGTTTACACGAGCACCAGGGCCCATTGTAGAAGAAACAGAAATATTTTTCAGGTAAACACCTTTTGCAGCAGCCGGTTTAGCACGGTTAAGTGCATCGATAAGTGCTTTTAAGTTTTCATTTAATTTTTCAGAATCAAATGAAACTTTACCGATTGGCGCATGGATTTGACCTGCTTTATCAAGACGGTATTCAATTTTACCCGCTTTGATTTCTTGAACAGCTTTAGCAACATCAAATGTTACTGTACCTGCTTTAGGGTTAGGCATTAAGCCTTTACCACCAAGAATACGACCTAGTTTACCAACTTCAGCCATCATATCAGGCGTAGCTACGCAAACGTCGAAATCGAACCAACCTTGTTGGATTTTGTTAATCATATCTGAGTCGCCAACATAGTCAGCGCCAGCAGCTTCTGCTTCTTTAGCTTTATCGCCTTTAGCGAAAACTAATACTTTTTTAGTTTTACCAGTACCGTGTGGTAGTACTACTACACCACGAACAGCTTGGTCTTGTTTACGAGGGTCTACACCCAAACGTACAGCAACTTCAACAGACTCGTCGAATTTTGCTGTAGAAGCTTTTTTCACAAGTTCAATAGCTTCTAGTGGCTCATAGCTTGCATCGCGATCAATTAGCTTTGCAGCTTCAAGATACTTTTTACCGTGTTTAGCCATTTGTTCTTCCTCCTAATGTGGTTTTAGCGGAGTGACCTTCGTCCTCCTCCCACTCGTGAAGCATTGCTCCACTAAGCGAGTTGCGCTCGCAAGAGAAAACAGCCGTCAACATTAGTCAACGATTGTAATACCCATAGAACGAGCAGTACCTTCAACCATACGCATTGCTGCTTCAACAGAAGCTGCGTTAAGGTCAGGCATTTTAGTTTCAGCGATTTCGCGAACTTTGTCACGTTTAACCGTTGCAACTTTTTTCTTGTTAGGCTCGCCAGATCCTTTTTCGATACCAGCCGCTATACGAAGCAATACTGCTGCCGGTGGCGTTTTAGTTTCGAAAGTAAATGAGCGATCCTCGAATACAGAGATAACAACTGGAATAATCAATCCAGCTTGATCAGCTGTACGTGCGTTAAACTCTTTACAGAATGCCATAATGTTGACACCTGCTTGACCTAGTGCAGGACCAACTGGTGGTGCTGGGTTAGCTTTACCTGCAGGGATTTGTAGCTTAACGATTTTAATCACTTTTTTCGCCATGATTCACACCTCCTTGACGTGATATACAAGCAGCTTAACAAGCGCTTGTCCGAGAAACCTCGGGTATTAAACCTTTTCAACTTGAGTATAGTCAAGCTCAAGCGGAGTTTCTCTACCAAACATGTTGACGTGAACCTTTAGCTTCGCCTTGTCGAGCAGAATTTCTTCCACAGTTCCGACAAAGTCTGCAAAAGGACCTACCTTGACGCGAACAGTTTCTTTCAGCTCAAACTCGATCTTAGGCTTAGGCTCTTCCATTCCCATATGCTTGAGAATTTGCTCTACTTCCTCAGGCAGTAGCGGTATAGGCTTAGAACCAGAACCAGTCGATCCTACGAAACCCGTAACTCCAGGCGTATTTCGAACAACGTACCAAGAATCATCTGTTTGAATCATCTCAACAAGCACGTAGCCAGGATATACCTTGCGTTGAACGGTTTTACGTTTACCGTCCTTCTCTACGATTTCGTCTTCCATCGGTACAAGCACACGAAAGATTTTATCTTCCATGTTCATGGACTCAACGCGACGTTCCAAATTAGCCTTGACTTTGTTTTCATAGCCTGAATACGTATGCACGACGTACCATCTTTTTTCCATCACTAATCCACCTTTGGGCTTTCGTTAGACAATTAGATCTACGAGAGCTGAAATCCCGATGTCTAGGATCCAGAAGTAAATCGTTACAAATATAACCGTCACGAGAACTACGAGTGTGTAACTCGTCAACTCCTTACGACTAGGCCAACGGACCTTTTTAAGCTCTGCCCAACTGTCAGCAAGATAACTAAACGTCGCACTAAAGCCTTGCTTTACCTTTGCTAAAAATGTCACGTTCACACCTCCAATTGACTATCTAGTCTCGCGATGAGGAGTCTGCTCGTTACAGAACTTGCAGTACTTCTTCAACTCGATGCGGTCGGGGTGATTGCGCTTGTTTTTAGTCGTCGCATAGTTTCTCTGTTTGCAGTTTGTGCATGCCAGCGTGATGATAACCCGCATTGAATAACACCTCCCGAACTGCTAAAAAATACGAACCCTTATTTTTGCCCCTAAAAAGTTTTAACCATAACGAAAAAACCTTTTTTACAAGGCCTACCTAAACACTTTAGCATAAGGTTTTGACCATGTCAACGTAAAACAACTGACTCGGGTGTACAATTTTTGGATTTTGACATCATTTCTCAGCTTTCGCTCTATATGTCACAAAATATAATTTTAAGTTTATGTTCAAAAACATCGCTTATGAACATCATCCAGTATCATTATGTGCCAATAATAACATATATTAAACCAATGGACTGTCTTTAGTGTCTGAACTATTCAGACAGCAAAGACAGTCCATCACTTCATATGCTATGCCATAATTTACATTTGCTCAGTCATATCACGAGCTTCTAAATACTTTTCAAGCTTGCGTTTTACACGTTGCAACGCATTATCAATAGACTTGACATGACGATTAAGATCAACCGCAATTTCTTGATAGGATCTCCCGTCCAAATATAGCATCAATACTTTTCGCTCCAAATCGCTTAAGATTTCTGCCATTTTATCTTCAAGTCCTGAGAATTCTTCTTGATTAATAATAAGTTCTTCTGGATCCGACACTCTTGTACCACATATCACATCTAATAGTGTACGATCGGAATCTTCGTCATATATCGGCTTGTCCAAAGAAACATAGGAATTAAGAGGAATATGCTTTTGACGAGTAGCAGTTTTAATCGCGGTAATGATCTGACGTGTTATGCAAAGCTCTGCGAAGGCTTTAAAGCTAGATAGCTTATCTCCTTTATAATCGCGAATTGCTTTATATAAACCTATCATTCCTTCTTGAACAATATCTTCTCGATCGGCACCTATTAAAAAGTACGATCTCGCCTTCGCACGCACGAAGTTTTTATACTTATTGATCAAGAATTCCAGCGCTATACTATCGCCCTCACGGACAGCTTCAACAATTTCTTCGTCCGCAGTATTATCATATTCGAGCGTACTCCATTCTTTGAGGTCGATATTCATACCCCATCCCTCCGGCCTGCAAGGCGTACACCGCTAGATTTATATGCTGAAACATAGAGACAGTATACATGAAAATAGCCTTTTCAGTCAACTAAACTGCGGCTTAATCTGCATATAATCTATCAAAGTTAGCATTTTCTACAAATTACGACAGGCTAGTTTTTACTAGGTTTATCTTTAGCTGGTTTTCCTTCTCCTCTGCGCAACTGTTCAAGCTTATGCCACGTTTCATCGTTTATACGATTGTCTATTGAATGCCTTTGCTTCACATGTGGAACGTCGATAGCATGTCTTATTGCTTTACGATTTTCTTTAATTTCAATGAGCAGCTCGCGAGCCGACATGCGCAATGCGCCTTTTCCAAAAATTACATGCTGCTCTGTCATATCATTTGTAGCTACATAGACGCTACGGCGACGATTAATCCATACCGAGCAAATTCGTTCAATACACTCATCGGCCGTTTCTTTCTCTCTCGTATAAACAACGGTTAGCTTATGCTGATTATACGTCGCGCCAATTCCTGGCATCTGATGAGCGTCAAATACGACATAAACTTTCATTCCAGAAAAGCCTTGGAAATCAGCCAGCATATCAAGCAGGCGATCACGTGCATCCTCCAAGGAGTGCTCCTTTAAGCGGCTTAATTCAGGCCATGCGCCAATCATATTATAGCCGTCTACAAGAAGCACATCATTACGTCTATAGATCATTGCCGCAGCCCTCTACGCTGTCGTAAAACCTCATACATTAACACTCCTGCAGCAACGGATGCATTCAATGAGTTTAGTTTACCTGCCATTGGTAGCTTTACTAGAAAATCACATTTTTCTTTAATAAGTCGCCCGATTCCTTTGGCCTCATTGCCAATAACTAAAGCAAGCGGCATATCAAACGCTTGCTTATACACATCAGCTTTCGCCGAAACATCAGCGCCAGCAATCCAAACCCCTTGCTCCTGCAATCGTTCAATCGTCTGTGCAAGATTTGTTACTCTCGCTACAGGCACATATTCCGCAGCACCAGCAGAAGTTTTTAGCACAGTCGCTGTTAAGCCAACTGAGCGGCGCTTAGGAATAATAACACCGTGCACTCCTGTGCATTCAGCAGTACGCAATATTGAGCCAAGATTATGAGGGTCCTCAATTTCATCTAAAATTAAAAAAAATGGCGTTTCACCTTTTTGCGCCGGTATTTGCAGCAAGTCCTCTAGCTCTACATAATCAGCTACTGCTGCTTGGGCAATAATCCCCTGATGATTTAAACCAGGGGCAAGCTGATCGAGTTTGCGCTTGTCCACTGATTGAATAATTATTCCTTGCTTTTTCGCTTCAGTAATAATCGCACTTGCGCTTTTTTGTGCTCCCTCTGCAATCCATATTTTGTTTAATTCTCGACCTGAACGCAGCGCCTCTAGCACTGGATGCTTTCCTGCAATTAACCCTTCAATGTTTAAATTATCCGCCATCCAATTTCATCCTTTCTATTCCGTTGCTGACGGTTCGTCCAGCCCGATCTTAAACAATTCTGTTATTCGCTCAAGGCGATCTTCAAAATATAAGTAACCAATTAAACACTCTAATGCTGTTGCATAACGATAATCGATCATATCCGCATTTTTGGGAGCGGAGCCCGACTTAGCGTTGCGTCCCCGCTTCACCACATGCTGTTCTTCCTCTGTTAAATGCGGCAGCAGTCGCTCTAATGTTGCGCGCTGTGCTTTAGCTGAAACGATGCTTGTCGCTGCTTTATGCATATGGTGCGCTTTATGATTAGGCAAAGACAATATATATTGTCTGACAAGCAGCTCATAGACAGCATCCCCTATATAAGCTAATGCAATCGGATTTATTAAAGCCGCTTCTTTATTCGGTTTGTGAATGGCAAATGGATGAGTTAATGTTTGTTTTTCCATAGCTCAGATCACTTACGACGCCAACGAATGCCTTGCGGTGTATCTTCAAGCACAATATTCATTGCTTGCAGCATATCGCGAATTTCATCGGCTCTCGCCCAGTTTTTATTTTTACGAGCCTCTGTGCGCTCAGCGATTAATGCTTCCACTTGAGCATCAAGGCTTTGCTCCTCTGCCGCTTGAGGAGGCAGCAAACCAAGTACATCATCAAAGCGTTCAAAGGTTGCCTTTAATGCCTCTAAAGAAGCACGACTTAGCTCAGTATCTTGCATCTGTGTATTAGCTAGTGTAACCAGCTCAAACCATGCCGTAATCGCATCAGGCGTATTAAAATCATCATTCATTTTGTCACTAAATGTTTTTTCAATTCTCGCAAGCTCAGCTTGCAGCTGCTCTGCAACAGTATCTGCAACTTCTTTTCCTGATAATGCTTGCAGACGATGTGTTATATTATTATAGCAATTGCTAATCCGTTCAACGCTGTTAATCGCTTGCGCTATCGTATCATCGCTAAAATTTAGCGGGCTGCGATAATGTGTTGCTAGCATAAAATAACGAATCGCTTGCGGCTTCACTTTTTTCACTAATTCATGCACTGTAATACCATTACCAAGCGATTTCGACATTTTTTCATTGTTAATATGAATATAGCCATTATGCATCCAATAATTTGCAAGCGGCTTACCGCTAAGACTTTCTGATTGAGCGCATTCACACTCATGATGTGGGAATTGCAGATCAAGTCCGCCGCCATGAATATCAAGTGTATCTCCTAAATATTGACGTGCCATTGTTGAGCATTCAATATGCCAGCCTGGACGACCTTTCCCCCACGGACTATCCCAATTAATTTCGCCTGGTTTTGCTCCTTTCCAAAGCACAAAATCTAGCGGATCTTCTTTGCGTTCATCAATTTCGACACGAATACCTAGCTGCAAGTCCTCTAAATTTTGATGAGACAGCTTACCGTAGTCAGCAAAGGAGGATGTCTTAAAATAAACATCACCGCCACTTTCATAAGCATGCCCCTTTTTAACAAGCTCGCTTATAAAAGCAATAACCTGATCAATATGATCCATTACACGCGGATTTAAGTTTGCACGACGAATACCTAGCGCCTCGATGTCCTCATAATAAGCGGCAATAAAGCGATCCGCTACTTCCTTCACTGTAATGCCAAGCTCATTCGCCTTTTTAATTAGCTTGTCATCAACATCTGTAAAATTTGATACATAATTTACTTCATAACCCGCATATTCAAGGTATCGTCTTACTACATCAAAAAAGATTGCAGGTCGTGCATTACCAATATGAATGTAGTCATAAACGGTAGGACCGCACACATACATGCGCACTTTCCCCGCTTCAATTGGCTTAAACACTTCTTTTTGACGTGAAATGGTATTATAGATTACTACTGACATTGATGTTACCTCCGACTTATTTGTCTTTTAACATAGAGACTAGCCCTGTCTCATCATCTACACGATTTGCAGCAAGCTCGTTAATGATTTGTTGTTGCTGTTTAACAGTAGCTTTAAGAGAGTCAATTTCCTGTTGCATATCTCTCATCATTTCAATAATTGGATCAGGCAAATTCGTGTGATCAAGGCGATCTCGCACTTTCTCACCATTACGTTTTACAATTCTACCAGGATTGCCAACTACCGTACAATTATCCGGCACCTCGCGCAGCACAACCGCATTGGATCCAATATTACAGTTATCGCCAATTCTAAATGAGCCAAGCACTTTAGAACCAGAACCGATAACGACATGATTACCAATCGTTGGATGACGCTTGCCTTTTTCCTTGCCTGTTCCACCTAATGTTACCCCTTGGTATATGACCACATCATTCCCAATAACACAGGTTTCACCAATGACCACACCCATACCATGATCAATAAATAAGCGTTCACCAATTTTCGCACCGGGATGAATTTCGATTCCCGTAAAAAATCGGCTAATTTGCGAAATAATTCGAGCTAGCGTATACCATTTTCTATTATACAACGCATGTGCAATGCGATGCGCCCAAATTGCATGAAGCCCTGAATAAGTAAACACTACTTCAAATATGCTTCTTGCCGCTGGGTCATTATCAAATACTGCTTGCACGTCTGATTTCATTTGCCGAAACATGCCTTGTTCCCCCTATGCGGTGACCACATGATTGCAGCATAGCTTGTCGACAGCAATATCACATTCTTTATTGCTGAGAAAAAGCTTAAATCTTGGTAGTTTGTAGTCACTCCTTGTTATTGCCTTAACTTTTTAATGATATATAAAAAAAGCCTCTGCAGCTTTATGCTACAGAGGCGATAAATTCGCGGTTCCACTCTGCTTTAATAACAAGCATACGACTTGCGTATACAAGTTATTATCTCTACATCTTTAACGCAGATGATACGTTGTGACCTACCCTGTTTTACAACAGATCGGGACAAAGCTCCCAGGTGCAATTCTGTTACCAACGATGAGGCAACTTCCAGCCATATAACGCCATCTAAACGCCATAAGATTGCCGTCTCTGAGCATCGCTTCAATAACATACTAGTCCTGTTCAAAGCCTGTATATAACATATCTTTTAATCATGATAAGTATAACTAAACTACAGTGCAGTGACAAGTCCCTCATGCTTTGCAAAACCCGCTTGCTCACTGTAATTTAATGTGCATTTTTTAATGAAAATTAAGAAGCAATTCTTGCTTTTAAACGAGAAACGACTTTTTCTTTGCCAAGCAAATAAAGCGATTGATTTAGATCTGGACCATGTGTTTGACCTGTAATCGCAGCACGGATCGGCATAAATAACGCTTTACCTTTGCATCCAGTCGCTTTTTGCACAGCTTTAATCATAACTTTGATGCTATCCACCGTAAAGGCTTCTTCTTGTTCAAGTTCAGCTAAAAATGCCGCAAGCACAGTAGGAGCAGTTTCTTCAGCTAGCACCTCTTTTGCTTCTGCTTCATCCTCAACTTCCTCTGCAAAGAACAACGCTGTATGCTCTACAATTTCTGAAGCACTACGCAGCTTATCACGATGCAACGCAACAAGATCTGTTACCCAAGCAAGCTGCTGCTCGTTTAGCTCATTTGCTACTAAGCCAGCCTTTTGTAAATGAGGCAGACACAATTCAACAATTCGCTCAATATTAGCTGCTTTAATATATTCATTATTCATCCATGCTAGCTTTTGTGTATCAAATACTGCAGGACTTTTACTTAAACGTGCCGCATCGAACACCTGAATAAGCTCCTCGCGCGTAAAGATCTCTTGCTCACCTTCTGGCGACCAGCCAAGTAAAGCAATAAAGTTAAATAACGTTTCTGGCAAATAACCAAGCTCATCATATTGTTCGATAAATTGAATAATCGATTCATCGCGCTTGCTCAGCTTTTTCTTGTGCTCATTTACAATCAGCGTCATATGAGCAAATTGCGGCGGTTCCCAGCCAAACGCTTCATAAATCATTAATTGGCGTGGAGTGTTAGAAACATGATCCTCTCCGCGCAATACATGACTAATTTTCATTAGATAATCGTCAATTACAACGGCAAAATTGTACGTAGGGATACCGTCTTTTTTTACGATAACAAAATCGCCCATTTCTGCAGTATCAAAGGTAATTGTCCCTTTAACCATGTCATGGAATGTATAAGTGCGGTTTTCAGGCACTTTAAAGCGAATACTTGGCACACGGCCTTCTGCTTCATATGCCGCAATTTGCTCAGGAGTCAGATTGCGATGCTTACCAGAGTAACGTGGTGTTTCGTTACGAGCCAGCTGCTCTTCCCGCTCCTTCTCTAACTCTTCTTCAGTACAATAGCAGCGATAAGCTAAACCGCGATCGATAAGATCCTGCCAATATTTTTTGTATATATCAAGTCTTTCCGTTTGACGGTATGGGCCGTAAGGTCCGCCGACGTCGATGCTCTCATCCCAATTAATTCCAAGCCATTTCAAATATTTAAGCTGGTTTTCTTCGCCACCTGCTACATTGCGCTTCACATCAGTATCTTCTATCCGAACGATTAGCTTTCCGCCTAAATGACGCGCGAATAAATAGTTAAATAAAGCCGTACGTGCATTACCAATATGTAAATGGCCTGTTGGTGACGGCGCATATCTAACACGAATTTCTTTTGACATAAATGAATTCCTCCTAAATCCTTTCACTGACTAACAACATTTATGAATAAAATATATAATAGCACAGTTTATGTTATTTCGCTGACTTCACTAAACATACAACTGCTTGAGCAGCAATTCCTTCTCCTCTTCCAGTGAAGCCAAGCTGCTCAGTTGTAGTTGCTTTAACATTAACCTGCGAATGTTCAGCCTGTAGCACTTCGGCAATAATTTCCACCATTTGTGGAATATATGGCAGCATTTTTGGCTTCTGAGCAATAATGGTCGCATCAACATTTCCTAGTTTATAACCTCGCTCAAGGGCCATTTCCCATACTTTACGAAGCAAAACAACGCTATCTGCATCCTTATATGCTTCATCTGTATCAGGAAAATGTTTACCAATATCACCTAGTGCTAACGCACCTAGTACAGCATCTGCGATTGTGTGCAATAGCACATCTGCATCTGAATGTCCTAATAGCCCTTTTTCATAAGGTATGCGTACACCACCAATAATCAATGGCCTTCCTTCTACAAGCTGATGCACATCAAAACCTTGTCCAACTCTAATCATCGTTCTTCCCCTTTCTGCCCAGTTCATTGTCCAGTTTGCCTTTGTTTAAGAAGCATTTCTGCCCATGGCAAATCCTCTGGCGTCGTAATTTTTATATTGGTATATTCTCCTTCGGCAACGATAACTTTTACCCCATGCCATTCCACTACACTCGCATCATCCGTTCCAAGCATACCAGCTCGCTCCGCTGCCTCATGTGCCTCCAGCACAAGATCATGACGAAAAGCTTGCGGGGTTTGAATCGCCCACAAGCTTTTGCGATCAGGGGTCGCGAGTATAGTGCCTTCAGAATCCACCTGCTTAATCGTGTCTTTTACAGGCACTGCAAGCACCGCAGCCAAATTTCGCTCCGCACTTTCACAGCAGCGCACAACTGCCTGCTCAGTTACGAACGGACGTACACCATCATGTACTAGCACCCACTTCGTCGTGATAGCCTTCAACCCGGCATGCACGGAATGTTGGCGTTCAGTTCCGCCTGTAATAATCGCCTTTACTTTTGATAACCCGTATTGCTGGCACCACGCCTGACAGCGTTCCCTATCTTCCTCGCCAACAACTAGCACAATTTCAGCAATAAAATCAATTGCTTGAAAATTCTCCAAAGTATGTACGATTATCGGTTTATTGCCTAATTGTAAATATTGCTTACTTTCCGCTGTGCCCATCCGTTTACCGCGTCCTGCAGCAACGATGACCGCTCCCCATTGTTCCATTCATTTCTACCTGCCTTAAAGGTAATGTATACAATAGTATAATCATACCTCGTTACAGCGCTTTTTCCAACAGCTTTGGTTTAGCAAATATCATTCGTCCAGCAGAAGTTTGCAGCACACTTGTTACAAGTACTTCCATCGTATGCCCGATATATTCCCGTCCGCCTTCAACAACGATCATCGTGCCATCATCCAAATAAGCTACGCCTTGACCATGCTCCTTACCGTCCTTTATTACTTGAACGACAATTTCTTCACCAGGCAAAACTACTGGTTTAACTGCATTGGCAAGGTCATTAATATTTAATACGGATACACCTTGCAGCTCACATACTTTATTCAAATTAAAATCGTTCGTAACAACTTTACCAGACAATAACTTGGCAAGCTTAACTAGCTTGCTATCCACTTCACTTTGCTCTTCAAAGTCTCCTTCGTAGATAAGTACGCGAACATCAAGCTCTTTCTGTATTTTATTCAAAATATCTAGTCCTCTACGGCCACGATTTCGTTTTAACAAATCAGATGAATCAGCAATATGCTGTAATTCCTCTAGTACAAATTCTGGAATAACGAGCGTGCCTTCAATAAAGCCTGTTTTACAAATATCTGCGATTCTGCCATCAATAATCACGCTTGTATCCAAAATTTTATGTTCTTCAAATCCTTTCGCTTCACCTGCCGTAGCAACTACCTTTGGCTTTTCTAGCAAATGCTTCACCGTTTCAGCTAACTCATCTTGCTTACGCATGGCGATCTGCATACCAATATATCCACATAAAAGCGCTATTGCAATGGGAGCTAACTTCCAAAGCCCACCCAGCATTGCAATTGCAGGATAAATTAATGCTGCCAAACATAATCCAAGCACTAAGCCACCTGCCGCAGCTAACAACTGACGTAATGACATCTCTTCCGTATACTTTACTCCATTATGAATCAGCTTTAGTATCGGTTTAGCAAAAATTGTAGACAACATCCAACCTAGAAATGCCCCAATAGCTACATTCATGTAATAAGTGCCTGATTGCTGCAGAAATGGATTGAACGAGTTGCCCCGTGCTGGTGTTGCTTGAAGCCACTCTGAAATTTCTGCCCCTGCCATTGCACCAATACAAATCCCTATTATCGAAATTATTTTTTTCATAGGTATCACCTCCATTACAATTATTAGCAATTTTTATTGCTGCTAATCGTTGTAATGAAAGAAAGTTGAAAAGTGGAAATCGCTCACACATTTGTTTATAATAAACACAATCCAATCTGATTAGGTAGGTGAACGTTGTGTCTACTCATGCATTAGAGCAGTTTCAGGAACAAGTTTCACAGTTGTTATTGCGACATCGCAGCGTGCTAGATATTATGTCAAAATTAGATCAAACTAGTGCTGCAATTAATCGAACGGTAACCAAATCGATTACCGATTGTGGTTGTATTGAATTGCATGCATCTAAGCAGCCTTTTCACGAAGTAGATTCCTTGGATGTAGCGCAAAAGCTAATCACTAACCATGTGACTGGCAAGTTATGTGATAATTGCAAGGAGCTGGTGCAGCAATCGATAGGAAGCAACTTATTTTATTTAACTGCCTTGTGCACACAATTAGATATAAAGCTGCCTGAAGTTTTGGAAATGGAATCACAAAAATGTAATACCCTTGGATTATTTAATCTCACATAAAAATAAGGATGCTCAGAGAGTCAGGAAAACTAGACAATCTGAACATCCTTTTTTTGTAGGCTTTGCTATACATTGTATTGCTTAAAGCAAATACATGTTATCTGACGCTGTTTAAGGTTTTACTTATGCATGCTTTTCCGATTGCTCTTCTTCCTCAACCTCGCATTTTTTGCGCTTTATGCGTCGATCAATCGTTTTTTTCACACCATATAATGCATAAAGAATTAGCGGAACAAAAAATACTTGAGACAAATACTCTTCAAACAATATCCCAATAACAAGAGCAATTACAATAATAAACGGAATAATCCATAATGTTTTTCGCGGAAGACCAAACCCTTTAAAGCTTGGATAACGAATATTACTTACCATTAGCAAGGAAAGTATAACCGATGTCACAATGAAAACGACTGGTACAACATCATCCTTAAACAAAGCGACCGTTGCTAATATACAGCCCGCTGCAGGAATAGGCAGTCCTGTAAAGCTACCTGGTGAACTATCCTTCACGTTAAAACGAGCTAAACGAAGCGCTCCACATATCGGAAACAGAGCAGTAACTACCCACGAAATTGCAGGCAATATATCTTGCAATGCCACAACATACATAATAAATGCAGGCGCTACACCAAAAGTAACAAT
Organism: Paenibacillus sp. plas6; assembly: GCF_057221655.1. Lineage (NCBI taxonomy): Bacteria > Bacillati > Bacillota > Bacilli > Caryophanales > Paenibacillaceae > Paenibacillus > Paenibacillus sp. plas6. Next base: position 1,815,757 of record NZ_CM170151.1, read on the forward strand.
GTCCGCTAAAGAATCTAATTCCTTGCCGAAATCGCTTTGAGCATTTAATGCTCGCGCTACACGGCCATCAATTCCATCAATGAGCATACCAATAATAACCATAATTGCTGCCAAACCTGGATAATTATTAAACACCAGTAGTATTGATATTACGCCAAGACACAGATTGCCAAGCGTAAGAAGACTCGGTATGGACTTACTGATCACATTTTCCACCTCATTTTTCTATGACACCTACGTCATACGTGATCATCAGATTGTTTATATATCCCACAATTGTATGAGTTTTAAATTTGTCTGTCAATGAACACTTGCTCTTGTATTCGTTTCAAGCCATCGCGTATTGAACGTGCACGAATCTCACCAATACCTTCCACATCGTCAAGTTCTTCAGCAGATGCCATTAAAATAACGGATAGCTTACCGAATCGATCAACTAAATTACTCATAACACTTTGCGGCAAACGAGGAATTTTAGCTAAAATTCGATAACCGCGAGAGGAGATTGCCTCATCTCCTTGCAACATGGAAGAAGAGTAACCAAGCAGCTTTACTATATTATGTGCATCAAGCAGTTCTTCGTTACTTAATCGCTTCAAATTTTCTTTGAGTTCCCCAATTTTAGTCGGGGAACATTCCTTAATGTAATCCTTCATTAAGTAAAGCCCTTCTTCCTCCATGCCAAGGATTAATTCCTCCATTTGCATATGGATGAGACGGCCTTCTGTTCCCAGTTCATTAACATATCGCAATATCTCTTTTTTAATACGCTGCAGCAGCTCCCAACGTTGCAAAACATATGCAACTTCTTGAAGTGTAACTAATTCCTCAAATTCAAGCGCAGATAAATTCGTTAAAGCTTGACTTAGTACACTTTTATAACGCTCAAGCGTACGAATCGCTTGATTGGCTTTTGTCAAAATAAAGCCCATATCTTTAAGCGAGTAACGGAGTGAGCCCTGATATAACGTAATGACATTACGACGCTGCGAAATAGAAATGACCAACTTTCCAGTTTGCTTCGCAACACGCTCCGCCGTACGATGACGAATTCCTGTTTCTGTTGATGGAATAGAACTATTCGGAATTAATTGTGCATTGGCATATAAAATGCGCTTCAAATCTTCGCTTAAAATAATCGCTCCGTCCATTTTTGCCAGCTCATAGAGATAGTTAGGGGAAAATTCACAGTCAATAAAAAAGCCACCATCAACTACCTCCATCACTTCTCCACTATATCCCACAACGATTAAAGCACCTGTTTTAGCACGCAGTACATTTTCTAGCCCATCTCGAAAAGGGGTTCCTGGTGCTATGAGTTGCAACAAATTATTCATAGTTTCTTGTTGATTGCTTTCCTTCATGCGATTCTCCCCTTTATTCTAATGCAGCTTTTAACGCTTCTGATACTGTATTTACTCCAATTACTTTAATACCAGTTGGCGGAGTCCAACCTTTTAAACTTTTCTCAGGCATAATTACACGTTTAAATCCTAGCTTTGCCGCTTCTTTTACTCGCTGTTCAGCACGTGATACACCTCGCACCTCTCCAGTTAATCCTATCTCGCCAAAAATAACATCTTCCGGCTTAGTTGGCGCATCCTTAAAACTGGAGGCAATACAAACGGCTGCCGCTAAATCGACTGCCGGCTCGTCTAGTTTTACACCACCCGCTACATTTAAATAAGCATCCTGCGTTTGCAAAAACATCCCAATCCGTTTTTCAAGTACAGCGATAATAAGGGACAAACGATGGTGATCAATCCCTGTTGACATTCTGCGAGGCGATGGAAAATGCGTAGGTGACACTAATGCTTGCAGCTCTACTAACACAGGACGAGTTCCTTCCATACTGGCAACCACGGTAGAACCTGACACACCTAGTGAACGCTCAGACAGAAACAGCTCAGATGGGTTACTTACCTCACGTAATCCATCCTCTCCCATTTCAAATATGCCAATTTCATTTGTAGAACCAAAGCGATTTTTCACCGCCCGCAATAAACGATAGGTATGGTGTCGTTCCCCTTCAAAATAAAGCACGCTATCTACCATATGCTCGAGTAAACGCGGTCCAGCGATTGCTCCCTCCTTTGTAACATGACCAACAAGGACTGTTGCAATTCCCTTTTGCTTGGCAACACGCATAAAATGCGCCGTACATTCTCTAACTTGTGCAACACTTCCTGGAGCAGATTCAATCGTAGGATCGTATACGGTTTGAATAGAATCAATCACTAAAAAATCGGGGTTCATTGCTGAAATGGCATCATTAATATGCTCCATATTCGTTTCACATAATACAAATAAATTCTCCGATAACGCACCAAGTCGATCAGCTCTTAGCTTCGTCTGACGAACGGATTCTTCTCCCGAGATATATAATACTTTCAAATTTTTTACTGCTAGTGCATGCGAGGTTTGCAGGAGTAAAGTGGATTTGCCAATACCAGGGTCGCCACCAACAAGAATAAGTGAACCCGGTACAATTCCACCGCCTAAAACGCGATTTAATTCCAGCATCGCGGTTTCGATCCTTGGCTCCTGCTCACTTTCTATATGTATGATTGATCTTGGCGATTCTTTCGTATGAATTCCCGCTAACCCGACACCCTTTGTTTTACTAACCGTTTCTTTAAACTCAACCATCGTATTCCAAGCTTGACAACCAGGGCATTTTCCCATCCAGCGCGGGGATTCTGTACCGCATTCCGTACATACAAATTTAACTTTTGTTTTAGCCATGCCTAACTCCTTTTCGGCTATCAATTCCTTGATTCACTAGTAATATCATTAACTACATCTTAACATTAATCCGCGAAACGGTAAAAGAGACATTTATCGTACGTTCTGTATTTGTACGTTAATATATTACTATTTTTTAGCATTTAAGCAAAATAAACACCCTGATTATTTTAGAATATTAGCTCCTCGCCACTCCACTAACAAGTGTGAGCTTTAACGAAGCTTATATCCTTAATAATCAGGGTGCTTCCCTTATGCCATTATTCAACAGGTGTCTTTACATTTTTGTTAACGACTAGTTCGCCGTCTTTAACATCAATAACAAATCTGTCACCTTTTTGAATTAAGCCCATAAGCAAATCTTCAGACAAGCGGTCTTCAATATGCTTTTGAATTGCACGACGTAATGGACGTGCGCCATATTGTGGATCAAAGCCTTCCTTAGCTAAATATTTCTTAGCTTCCTCAGATAAAGTGAACTCAATATCTTGCTCCTTCAAGCGTTTAGCAAGATCATCTGCCATTAGCGTTACAATTTCAGCAATATGCTTTTCTTCAAGCGAATGGAATACGATGATCTCATCGATACGGTTAATAAATTCTGGACGGAAGCTTTTCTTCAATTCTGCTAATACTTTATCCTTCATTGAGTTAAACTCACGACCAGCATCATGCACTGCTGTAAAACCAAGTGTAGAATTACGCTTAATTTGATCGGCACCGACATTTGAAGTCATAATGATCAGCGTATTACGGAAATCGACAACACGACCTTTAGAGTCTGTTAAACGTCCATCCTCAAGCACTTGCAATAAAATGTTGAACACTTCTGGATGAGCTTTTTCAATCTCATCGAGCAGGACAACGGAGTATGGCTTGCGACGTACTTTTTCTGTAAGCTGTCCGCCTTCCTCATAACCAACATATCCTGGAGGCGCGCCGACTAGACGAGATGTTGCATGTTTTTCCATATACTCTGACATATCGATACGGATAACAGCATTTTCATCGCCGAACATCGCTTCAGCAAGTGCACGGGCAAGTTCAGTTTTACCTACCCCAGTCGGTCCAAGGAAAATAAATGAGCCGATTGGACGTTTTGGATCTTTCAATCCAGCACGTGCACGACGGATTGCACGAGAAACAGATTTAACAGCTTCCTCTTGACCGATAACGCGATCATGGAGAATGTCTTCCATCTTCAATAGACGTTCTGTTTCTTCCTCTGCCAGTTTCACAACTGGAATTCCTGTCCAGCTAGCAACAACCTGTGCAATATCATCAGGTGTTACTTCAGAATCTGTGCGACCTTGTTTTTCTTTCCATTGATTTTTTGTCGTTTCTAATTCTTCACGAATTTTTTGCTCTGTATCACGCAGTGCCGCAGCTTTTTCAAACTCTTGACTTTGTACGGCTGCATCTTTTTCTTTGCGAATATTTTCAAGACGCGCCTCGAGTTCTTTCAAATTAGGCGGTACTGTATACGTATTAAGTCTTACACGAGAGCTTGCTTCGTCAATTAAGTCAATCGCTTTATCCGGTAAGAATCGATCGGTAATATAACGATCGGATAGTTTTACCGCTTGCTCAATCGCTTGATCAGTGATTTTTACACGATGATGTGCCTCATAACGGTCACGTAAGCCATGTAAAATTTGAATTGCTTCTTCAACGGATGGCTGATCAACTGTAATTGGTTGGAAGCGACGTTCAAGCGCTGCATCTTTCTCAATATATTTGCGATATTCATCAAGAGTTGTTGCACCGATACATTGCAGCTCACCACGAGCAAGCGATGGCTTCAAAATATTCGATGCATCAATGGCACCCTCTGCTCCACCTGCACCAATTAAGGTGTGAAGCTCGTCAATGAACAGAATAATGTTACCTGCTTGACGAATTTCATCCATAATTTTTTTCAAGCGATCCTCAAATTCGCCGCGATATTTGGTTCCTGCTACAACAGAGCCCATATCCAGTGTCATTACACGTTTGTCGCGCAATGTTTCAGGAATTTCGTTAGCAATAATCTTCTGTGCTAATCCTTCAGCAATTGCTGTTTTACCTACACCAGGTTCACCAATCAACACAGGGTTATTTTTTGTACGTCGGCTAAGAACCTGAATCACGCGTTCAATTTCTTTCGTGCGTCCAATAACAGGATCAAGATTTCCTTCCCTAGCTGCTGCTGTCAAATCTCTTGCCAAACTATCTAAAGTAGGTGTGCTGACATTTGATGGTGTATGTTGATGACTCGACACCGCCTCGCTACTGCCTAGCAGCTGCAATACTTGCTGACGTGCTTTATTAAGGCTGATTCCTAAATTGTTCAGCACACGAGCTGCTACTCCTTCACCTTCACGGATTAAACCTAATAAAATATGCTCTGTACCGACATAGGTATGACCGAGCTTGCGAGCCTCATCCATAGATAGCTCAATGACCTTCTTCGCGCGCGGCGTATAAGCTATATTGCTTGGTTGCTCTTGTCCGCGCCCAATAAGCGCTTCTACTTCGTCTTGAATTTTTTCTAAGCCAAGACCTAAGCCCTGCAACGCTTTTGCCGCAATACCTTCACCTTCGCGGATAAGACCTAATAAAATATGCTCTGTACCGATATTATTATGACCTAAACGTACTGCTTCTTCCTGCGCTAGTGCCAGCACTTTTTGTGCTCGCTCAGTAAATCTGCCAAACATCATATTGTCGCACCCCCATTTTTATATTGTTGCAAATGTTCCCGAATTAATTTTGCTCTATGATAATCTCGATCATCAGGTGACATTTTTTCATCGTAAAGCTTTTGTAAAAAGCCTGGTTGTGTCATAATGAGCAGTTCATTATATACCCCAGGTGAAACCTCAGTTAGTATTCCAAGATCCGCGCCTAAGCGAATATCTGAAAGACGCTGCGCTGCTTCTTTAGAGTCTATAATTGAAGCATAGCACAGTATACCGTAGGAGCGCTTCACTCGATCCTCCAATCTGCGGTAAGATTCATTGATTAACTTACGGCGTGCAGCTTTTTCATGTTCAATAATTTGCTTTGCAACACCATATAAATTATCAATGATTTCATCCTCAGATTGCCCAAGTGTAATCTGGTTGGAAATTTGAAATAAATTACCTAATGCCTCACTGCCTTCTCCATATAACCCGCGTACCGTCAATCCTACTTGACTAACTGCAGATAGGATTCGATTAATTTGCTGTGTTAATACAAGAGCCGGCAAGTGCATCATAACAGAGGCTCTAAGTCCTGTTCCGACATTTGTAGGGCAAGTAGTTAAATATCCTTTATGCTCATCAAATGCAAAATCAACTGCTGCCTCATAGCTATCATCAATTGCGCTAGCCAGCGCCCACGCTTCTCGAATTTGAAAGCCTGGCTGCAAACATTGAATTCGCAAATGATCTTCTTCGTTAATCATAATGCTGATTGCTTCGTTATCGCTTAATACAACTGCTCCTGCTCTTGAGTCATTAGCCAGGCTAGGGCTAATCAGATGTTTCTCAACTAACACTCTGCGCTCTAGCTCGTTTAGATCTTTTAGGCGAATCGTTGTAAACTTACCAAAAGAGTCTAACGTTCCAGATTCACTAACTGCTGCTAACTGCTCTAGCACTTCATTGGCTTGACTAGAAGTTGCCAGCAGCGGAAATGGCTGATGATTAAGGTTTCGTGCTAAGCGAACACGACTGCTTATGACGACATCACCATCTGGACCAATATTTTTCATCCAGTCACTTAACGTTGTAGATGAAAAACGATGTGTTGTCATAACGATCACCCCTTTACGAAGATTGCTGCAATTTACGTTCAAGCTCACGAATCTCATCACGTATTAAAGCAGCTTTTTCAAATTCTTCAGCCTCAATATATTTATGCAAATCAGCTCTAAGCTTTTCAATTTTTCGCTTGCATTGAACATTGCCACCTGAACGCAATGGAACTTTCCCACTATGCTCAGTATTGCCATGAATTCTTTTTAGTAACGGATTTAAGCGATCCCCAAAGGCATGATAACATTCACTACAACCGAATCTGCCAATCTTACCAAATTGCGCATAGCTCATTCCACATGATTCACAACGCAGCGATTCTTGCGGCTTTATGCTATTAAGCCCTTTGCTAGCAATATTATCAAAATCTAAAATTCCCGATAATAAGCTATGAATTGAGAAGCTATTCGGTGCCCCTGGAATTATTTCACCCTTTTCACGAGCACAGGCTTCGCAAATGTGAAATTCTGTTTTTTCACCATTAATAATTTTGGTGAAATGCAACGTTGCTGGGCGTTTGCCACATTCCTGACAAATCATTGCACTCAACTCCTTGCTTCTATTTCAAAAGCAGTGTTACAAGCATTGCCTTTAATAATCTTGCTCGCAGCTCATCACGATATGGCAGCTTCACAGATAGCGTATCACGATGAATCGCACTACGAATTAAATTCGCTTCACGCTTACTCATATGTCCAGCCTCTTCCAGCTGGTATATTAAACCTTCAGCGCTGTTTTGATCGATTTGATTTCCAATCGCTTGATCAATGTGCAATTGAATGCCTTTCAGTGTTGGAAGCTCAACACGCTGAATACGGACATAGCCACCTCCACCACGTTTACTTTCGACGACATATCCCTTCTCAAGTGTAAAACGTGTGCTTATGACATAATTAATTTGAGAGGGGACACATGAAAATTTCTCGGCCAGATCATTACGCTGAATCTCAACTGCTCCTTCGCCGCTGCTATCAAGTAGCTGCTTCAAGTATTGCTCAATGAGATCAGATATGTTACGCACTGTCCAACCTCCTCTCAGTTCAATTTGTTCATGCAGCTTATGCAGCAATGTGTTGAGTAGTTTACCCACACATAAGGACAATTCAATTATTGACTTTGACTTTCTTTGACCTTAATTTCATTATACTCATTTCAATCAATCGGTCAATACATTTTGTTAAATTTATCTGACAATTCAATTAATTTATATTCTATATATAGGATGATTCGTTATCTACTCAAATATACCTGCTCATTCTTATTTTATTTTTGACTTTTGTTTCTATGACATAAGTAGGCCTCAACTTGCATGCCTTATTATTTTACAGGCACATCGTCTTGCTTGCTACATCAACATATAATCCAATCGGACCAAGTCTTTCAACATCACGCGTATAAACTGCACTTTATAGATTTTTGCTGAGGGAAAAACTTGTTCTGCAACCGTTTCCAACATCTTCTCATTCCAACTAAAAAATTTCAACCTTAAATCGTAAATTTGTCTCCTCTTTATTTCAATCCTTTTCTTTTATAGTAATCACTGTATTCATTATTCAATTAAAGAGAGGGGTTTTTTAAGTGAGTAAAATGAAAAAAACGCTTATGCTGCTAACTGCTGCTACTATGGTGTTCTCCTTAGCAGCATGCGGCTCTAACAACAACTCCAGTAATGATGCTAACAAGAGCAATTCATCTAACGCTTCTAACTCTACTAATTCAGCAAGCTCTAGTAAAACGTCCGGCGAAACGATCGAATTATCGTTCTGGACTCTAGGTAACACAAATTATGAGGACCTAGCAAATCAATACATGAATGAACATCCTAACGTCGTTATTAAAATTCAAAACACTGGTGACCAAACTGCTCACCATAACAACTTAACAACTGCTCTATCTGCAGGCTCTGGTGCTCCAGATATTTTCCAACTTGAAATTGGTTTTATGGAACGTTTTATTTCAGCTCAAGATTCTTTCTATAACTTAAATGATCTTGGCGCTGCTGAAATCAAATCTAACTTTCTTGATTGGAAATGGGCTCAAGCTTCTTCGGTAGACGGAAGCTTCCAAATTGGTCTCCCTACAGATATTGCTCCAACTGTAGCGTACTACCGTGTAGATCTTCTTGAGCAAGCAGGTCTTCCAACTGATCCTGCAGAGTTTTCGGCTCTTATCGATACATGGGATAAGTTCGCAACTGTTGCAAAGCAATTTACAGATAAAACAGGTATTCCTTTCGTTGACTCTAGAGACTTAATTTACAACGCACTACGCGACCAATCCGATAGCCAAATTTACTTTGATAAGCAAACTGGTGAATTTATCGGGAATACAAACCCTCAAGTAAAAAAAGCTTATGACTTCACCATTAAAGGTATTCAAGAAGGCTGGGTAGCTAACTTTGCACTATGGGCTGCTGACTGGACACAAGCAACAAATGAAGGTGGTTTTGCAGTACTTCCAGGACCAGCTTGGATGCTAGGTAACATTAAAAGCAACGGTCCTGACACTAACGGACAATGGCGTATTGCTCAGTTGCCTGAAGGTTCCGGTAACTGGGGTGGTTCATTCCTAACTATTCCTAAGCAATCAAAGCATCCTGAAGAAGCTTTTGCATTTATTGAGTGGATGACTTCACAGGAGCAACAGCTGCAATCATTTACTGTAAGCGGCTTGATGCCTTCTACACCTGCATTATTTGAAAAACCAGAATTCAAAGATTACACAGATGAGTTTTTAGGCGGTCAAGCTTCTGCTGCTGAATTTGCTAAAGCTGCTGAGCGTGTTGCACCAGTTTATTATGGTCCGCTTCACGATCAAACAGATTCTTATATTAAAGAAGCTATTCAAAACGTGCAAGAGAAAAATGCAGATCCTCAAGCAGAATGGGATGCAGCAATGCAAAAAATAGAAAATCTAATTAAACGCAGCTAATATGACAAAGTAAATGACCATTTAAGATCGCAGGTTTTTCCTGCGGTCTTAACTTATTACATCTTATAACATCGCTCGGAGGTGCTTCATGGCTACTACTGCACAAACATCTGTTAAAACAGCAATACCTAAAAGAAGGTTATCTGAGCGTAAGCGAGATAATCTGTTTGCTTATTTGTTTATATCCCCGTTTTTTATTATCTTCGGGATATTTGGACTTTACCCAATTTTATTTACGATTTATCTTTCCTTCTTCAAATGGGATGCACTAAACCCAATGAAGTATATCGGTATACAAAATTATCAGTTTGTTCTTGAGGACCCTATTTTTTGGACTTCATTTATGAATACATTGCTAATTAGCGCTATGGGTACTATTCCGCAGCTAATATTAGCATTAGTTATTGCGATATTTTTAAATTCAGCATTTACAAAGTTTAAACAAGTTTTCCGTGTCATGTTCTTTATGCCTAACATCACTTCAATTGTTGCAGTAGCACTCGTATTTAGTGCAATCTATAGTAACAACGGCATGGGAAACTGGCTGCTAGACATTTTTGGTCTAGATCCAGTCGCTTGGAACTCTGGCTGGTGGGGCGTTAAAATTGCAATCGCTACGATGATTATGTGGCGCTGGACAGGATATAACATGGTTATTTATTTATCTGGCCTACAAAGTATTCCAGCGGATCTCTATGAAGCAGCAAGAATTGATGGTGCCGGTCGATTCCAACAAATGATTCACATTACATTGCCATTATTAAAACCATTTATTGTCTTTACCGTTATGATGTCAACGATTGGCTCACTTCAACTCTTTACAGAACCGTATGTCTTCCTAGGTCAATCTGGAACAAGCTCATTGCGCTCTGAAGGTATTACTATGGTTAACTATCTGTATAGTGAGGCATTCAGCAACAGTTTCTTTGGTACAGCAGCTGCGACCGCAGTTATTTTATTAGTATTCACCATTATTTTCTCCCTAATTAATATGTGGGCTTCTAACAAACTTAGCGGAGATACGGAGGGATAATACATGAAAGCGAAAATTAGTGATCAACCTAGCTCATTTACAACGATATTTTACTATTTGTTTTTAGGTATTGGAGCCCTAGTATCTGTATTTCCATTCTATTGGATGTTTGTTATCGGTTCTAATGAGCGCGGTGCTGCATCGCATATTCCGCCAATTATAACGATTGGGAATCAATTTATTAATAATTTTAACCGTGCATTAGAAAAAACAGAATTTTGGACTTCTTTTGCTAACTCATTATTCGTATCTACTTTGGTTACAGCATCTGTCTGTTTATTTTGTTCACTTGCTGGTTATGCGTTCGCAAAATATAACTTTAAGTTCAAAAACTTTTTATTTTTCTTTGTACTTGGGACTTTATTTGTTCCGCAACAGCTAAGCGTACTGCCAACTTACGTTATTATGGCTAAGCTGCAATGGATCGATACGTATCAAGCTCTTATTGTTCCAGCTATGGTGAATGCATTCGGTATTTTTTGGATGAGACAATATATTTCTACCTCCGTTCATACCGAGCTACTTGAGGCAGGTAAAATTGATGGTGCTGGCCATTTCCGTATTTTTAGAACAATCGTTTTACCAATTATTACACCTTCGATTGCAACTTTAGGTATTTTTACATTTTTAAATACATGGAATGACTTTTTCTGGCCTCTCGTCGTTCTTAAAGATAAAAGTCACTACACCATCCAAATTGCGCTGCAACAATTGTTTACAACACGTGATGGATTGGACTACGGTATGATTATGTCGGCAACGTTTATGGCAACATTACCGCTGCTTATCGTTTTCCTATTATTTAGCCGCTGGTTTATTGCCGGACTAACTTCTGGAGCCGTTAAAAGTTAATCTAGTTATATAGTTGATATATTAAGATATTGGTTGACATATTGACGTTGATTCTGTAGAAATAGGAGAGGTAGTTAGAGGGAGCGTGAAACCGTTTGAAGCTACGTCGTAAAATTATGCTAGCCAATATCCTTCTTGTTTTTATTCCTGTTATTGCAATGGGGACTATTTCTTACTTTAACTTTTCAAAAACGATAACTACTAAAACAAGTAACTTTTATCGGGTGTCCTTATTAGAAACTGACCGTAAGCTAAATTACGCCTTAAATGAGCTTAACTCAATTTCCAATTCGGCGATTACTCAGCCTGTTATTCAACAAGCATTAAAAATGCAAAATGATATTACGAATTATGATATAAAACAGAAAATTAACATTTTATTAATTAACCATCCAATGGTACATTCCTTTCGTTTGTATTCGAGAAATCGGTTGGTTTACAGTTATAACTCCTCAGCTTCCTTAACTGACCTTAGAGCACAGCCTTGGTATAACGCTATGGAAAGAGCAAATGGTGTGCCAATATGGTCAGGCCCAGGAGAAAATGGATCTTCAATGGAAAACCAACCTATTCTCATACATGCCAGAGTGATTAAAGACTATTACTCGCTTGAAAATATAGGATCGATCGTTATAGAACTTAAGGCCAACCTATTAGACCAAGTATTTTGGGATACGGCTACAATGGATCAAGGCAATATTTTGCTTATTAATAAAGCAGGAACAATTGTATACGACAAATCAGGAAAGAATATCGGAGATACCGTCTCCTTTCCTTTCCTTAACGATAATTATGAAAGCGCTAATAATAGCTTTATTGCTAAATATAATGGAGTCAAATCATCCATTACATACTTGCAGTCGCAGCAAGCAGACTGGTATTTGGTTGCGATAACGCCAACTGCTGTATTGCAAGCAGAGTCTATTCCAATTCGGAATACAGCAATATTACTTGCTGCATTTTCGTTAATTTCAGCAATATTGTTCGATAGATTTTTTGTTGATCGTCTCATTCAAAGAATAAATAAAACTGTTAGCGGTATGCGGCGTGTGGAGCAAAGGCAATTTAAACTGATAGATATTGAACAAACCTCGAGAATTGATGAAGCGGACTTGCTTGTCCTGGGCTTTAACCGAATGTCTTCACAAATGGAAGAGTTACTTAAGCAAATTGAAATCGAGCAAACAATGAAAAAAGAAGCGGAGCTTCAAGCCCTTGTCTCTCAAATTAATCCGCATTTTATATATAATTCTCTGGAATCTATAAATTCGATGGCGATACTGCAAGGTAATAAAGATATTAGTAAAATGGTCATCTCTCTTGGCCGCTTGCTTCGAATTAGTATCAGTGAAAATAAGGAGCTTATTACGCTGCAAACTGAATTTGAGCATGTTTTACACTATATGAACATTCAAAAGTTTAGATTTGAAGACAAGTTCGAATATACCTTTGAATTACCTGAGCATTTGAAATCATATGTAACACAAAAACTGATTGTTCAACCTATTGTAGAAAATGCTTTATACTATGCCATTGAACCAATGGAGCAGAAAAGCTACATTCATGTGCGGGCTACGGAAGGAAAGCAGGAAATATGGATCGATATTATCGATAACGGTCCGGGCTTTAGTGAGGATGTCCTATTAAATTTATGGACAAATGCTAATTTTAAACGTTCAAAGTATAAAGATAGCAGTGTAGGACTTCGTAATGTTCATGAGCGAATTCGCATTCGGTTCGGGGCTCCATATGGCATGATGATCTGTTCTTCACCTGGTTACGGTTCGACTATTCGGATTAGAGTGCCGAAGATACTGCCTACTACTCAAAACAATATGGTAAATCAATAAGCGAGGGATTGCCGATGCTAAAATTTAAAAATATGAAATGGATTGTTTTGTATGTATTCATTCTTACGATAACGGTCATTTATAGCATACCTAAAGGGCAATCCCAAGCAACTCTCACTCAGGATGATAAAGTAACGATCACTTTTCGCCATGTATGGACCCAAGATCATGATCTTCCTATGAAAAGCATTTTTCAGGACGTAATTGAGGAGTTTGAAACGACTCATCCAAATGTAAAAGTTAACTTTGAGGGATTAGACCAAACCAATCATCGTGAAGAAAAGCTAAAAAGTGAAATGGTAACAGGAAACCCTCCTGATATGTTTGTATTATTTGGCGGTGCAGAATTAGAGCCTTACGTTAGTTCAAATCGACTTCTTGATTTGACTGATTTTGTTAAAGAGCACCAATTAGACTTTATTGATCTTAGCATATGGACATACGATAACCATATATATGGACTTCCTTTTGAGGGGCATGCTCAGCCATTATTTTATAACAAGCAAATTTTCGAAGAGCTAGATATATCACCTCCAGCTACACTTGATCAATTAAATGAAGCGATTAAAACATTAAAGGCAAACGGATACATTCCTTTTACTTTGGGCAATAGCGAACTATGGCCAGGAGGTATTTATGCACACTATTTAATGGACAGATACGCAGGACCAGAATTGATCGAAGCTATAGCAAAAGGCAATGCCTCATTTTTAAATGATAATTATATGAAAGCTTTTACTATGCTTCAAGAATGGAGTAAGCTTAACGCTTTTAACAATAACTTTGATCGCATATTAAATGTTAACGCAATTCAATTATTTAATTCAGGTGAAGCAGCAATGCACCTGAATGGAAATTGGGATATTACTCTTTTTCAAGCAACAGATGGGTCAGATTTTCAGCAAAATGTAGGAGTCATTCCTTTCCCGACGCTGAAAAAAGAAGAGCACCCTTCCATTGTAGGAGGGTATACAATCGGTATAGGTTTATCTGCTAACCTTACTGAGCTGAAAAAAAATGCTGCTCTTGAGTTACTGCAGTATTTCTATACAGAGGAAGTTCAAAGAAGAATTGTATATGAAGCTGCAAGATTGCCTTCTATGAATATCACATTTGATGTAAATAGAACGGGACCAGTATTTGAACAAGTCGTTCAGCTCCTTGAACAAAGCAGCTCCCAATTCCTTGCTTATGATAATGTCCTCTCTCCAGAGGTAAGAAAAGCATTTTGGACAATCACTGATCAATTGATTAAATTAGAAATTACAAGTGAAGAAGCATTACAGCAATTAGATATAGCATCAGATGCCTATTTTAATTTGATAAATAATTATGGAGGGGAATAGGATGGCAATTAATAGCTTTACAGCACTTCTTGTCGATGATGAACCGATTATATTAAGAAGCTTATCCTATGCAATTCCTTGGGACGACCTACAAATAACAAAGGTGTTAACTGCTAAAAATGGCGAGGAAGCATTGCAGCTATTCTATGAGCACCAGCCAGATATTATTATTAGTGATATTCGCATGCCTACATTAAATGGATTATCACTTATGTCTGAAGTCATGAAGCAGAATGAAAACTTAATCTTTATTGTCATTAGCGGCTACGGTGAATTTGAATATGCAAGAGAATCTTTAAAGCACGGAGCCACAGGGTATCTATTAAAGCCTATTGATCATGACGAACTAATCACTATGCTTAAAACTTCTCTGGATAAGCTTAAATCTCAACGTGAAGCTACGCAGCAAAGTCAACAGCTTATGGATTCTGTTCATTCATTGTCACTACTTGCAAGAGAACGCATGTTTGCAGAGCTTATTGAAGGCAATCAGCGCACCTTAAAGCATATGGGCTGGCTTGATGAATATTTATTACAGCAGCCTTATTATATGATGGTTGTACAGCTCGATCATATCACTACTTTTAATAAACAATGGAACGCCGAAGAACGAAAACTATGGTTGTTTGCAGTACGTAACATATTAGAGGAATGGTCAGCTAACAATCACGCTTTAGCAGCATTCCCTTTCCATAGTGGAGAATGGATTCTTTTCTTTCAGGATATGCCTAATGAGCATAAAAAACAGCTTGGCGAAGATGTTGTTCAGCATGTTAGGATGTATTCTAAGCTATCCTGCTCTGTAGGGATTAGCTCTGTATTTCAAGACCTGGATCAGCTTCACCAAGCCTATATTAGTGCCTGTGATGCATTACATCAGCGTTTTTATGCAAGTACAGAACATGTTTTCCTTGATCAAGATGATACAAAGCTAGATCATTCCTCTACATCCGGTTGGCAATATCCAAAGTGGCTTGAAAAAAGGATTATTGAAAGTATTCGAATTCTAGAATTTCAAGCTACACGCGCATTCATTGATCAGCTTAGCTTAGAGTTAAAATGCGGGAATCTGTCAAAGGAATCACTTATTCGTTATATTGTTGAAATTGCAGTAATTACGCGAAGAGAATTTGAACATTTACAGATAGAAATCCCTTCCGCTGTCGATCTTCTTATCCAACAACTGATGGAATCTGAAACGTTGGAGGAGGCAGTGACTACACTAAAGCAGTCGATCGAGCAAATGATTACTTTATTTGAAAAGCAGCAACAAAATGATGAAGGACCAGCTTTAATAGATAAGGCTATTTCTTATATTCAGAACCACTATCATAATGACATCGGTATTGATGAGGTATGTGAGTTTGTTGGATTAAGTGCTAGTCACTTTTGCACACTATTTAAAGGAGTAACTGGTTCAACGTTTTTAGAATATGTTACACGTTGCCGAATTGAAAAAGCAAAATATCTTCTTCTCCATTCTGCGGTCAAAGTTTATCAGATTGCACCATTAGTAGGTTACCAAGATTCTAAATACTTTACACAAGTATTTAAAAAAATGACGGGAATGACACCTACTGAATATCGAGTAAACGTAGAAATAAACTAATTATTAATAAAAATAGCAGGAGTATGTACGATAAATGAGCTTGTGCATACTCCTGCTGTTGATTTGAGCTGTTTGTGATATATTTATAAAACAAAAAAGCCTACTGCAAATGCAGTAGACTTCTTCATTGCTTGGCAACGTCCTACTCTCCCAGGACCCTTCGGTCCAAGTACCATCGGCGCTGAAAGGCTTAACGGTCGTGTTCGAGATGGGTACGCGTGGTTCCCTTTCGCCATTGTCACCAAACATGGGGTTTGCACCTTCAAAACTGGATAGAAAGTTTCTCATCTTACGAATCATTTAGGATAAGCCCTCGACCGATTAGTACTGGTCAGCTCCATGCATTGCTGCACTTCCACCCCCAGCCTATCTACCTCGTCGTCTTCAAGGGGTCTTACTACTTGGGAAATCTCATCTTGAGGGGGGCTTCACGCTTAGATGCTTTCAGCGCTTATCCCTTCCGTACTTGGCTACCCAGCGGTGCTTCTGGCGAAACAACTGGTACACCAGCGGTACGTCCATCCCGGTCCTCTCGTACTAAGGACAGCTCCTCTCAAATTTCCTACGCCCGCGACAGATAGGGACCGAACTGTCTCACGACGTTCTGAACCCAGCTCGCGTACCGCTTTAATGGGCGAACAGCCCAACCCTTGGGACCTACTTCAGCCCCAGGATGCGATGAGCCGACATCGAGGTGCCAAACCTCCCCGTCGATGTGGACTCTTGGGGGAGATAAGCCTGTTATCCCCAGGGTAGCTTTTATCCGTTGAGCGATGGCCCTTCCATTCGGTACCACCGGATCACTAAGCCCGACTTTCGTCCCTGCTCGACTTGTGGGTCTCGCAGTCAAGCTCCCTTCTGCCTTTACACTCTTCGAATGATTTCCAACCATTCTGAGGGAACCTTTGGGCGCCTCCGTTACGCTTTAGGAGGCGACCGCCCCAGTCAAACTGCCCACCTGACACGGTCCCTTCGCCCGATTCAGGGCGACAGGTTAGAACTCCGATACGATCAGGGTGGTATCCCAACGGCGCCTCCACACAAGCTGGCGCTCATGCTTCCTAGGCTCCCACCTATCCTGTACAGATCGTACCAAAGTCCAATATCAAGCTGCAGTAAAGCTCCATGGGGTCTTTCCGTCTTGTCGCGGGTAACCTGCATCTTCACAGGTATTAAAATTTCACCGGATCTCTCGTTGAGACAGCGCCCAATTCGTTACGCCATTCGTGCGGGTCAGAATTTACCTGACAAGGAATTTCGCTACCTTAGGACCGTTATAGTTACGGCCGCCGTTTACTGGGGCTTCGGTTCATAGCTTCGGCTTACGCCTAACCATTCCCCTTAACCTTCCAGCACCGGGCAGGCGTCAGCCCGTATACGTCGTCTTACGACTTTGCACAGACCTGTGTTTTTGCTAAACAGTCGATTGGGCCTTTTCACTGCGGCCCCCTCGGGCTATTCACCCTACCGGGGCACCCCTTCTCCCGAAGTTACGGGGTCATTTTGCCGAGTTCCTTAACGAGAGTTCTTCCGCGCGCCTTAGCATGCTCTGCTCGCCTACCTGTGTCGGTTTGCGGTACGGGCACCTTCGTCTCACTAGAGGCTTTTCTTGGCAGCCTGAACTCATGACCTTCGCTACTGCAATTTTCGCTCCCCATCACAGCCCAGCCTTTCGATGAGCGGATTTGCCTACTCACCAGCCTCACTGCTTGGACGGACATCCATCAGTCCGCGTCACTATCCTTCTGCGTCACCCCTTCGCTCAAACAACTACGGTGGTACAGGAATTTCAACCTGTTGTCCTTCCACTACGCCTTTCGGCCTCGCGTTAGGTCCCGACTTACCCTGAGTGGACGAGCCTTCCTCAGGAACCCTTAGGCTTACGGCGGATAGGATTCTCACCTATCTTTTCGTTACTCATACCGGCATTCTCACTTGAATACAGTCCACCACTCCTTACGGTATGACTTCAACCCGTATTCAACGCTCCCCTACCCAATTCGTAGGCTTCACTTCAACTTCGATGGTTTGTGTTTAGCTGAAGAACATACATTTAGTCGAATTCTTGAACAACCTTAGCGGTTGATTTCGACGAATGTTAATCGTCGCTAAACACTTCTTCAAAGAAGAAGTGAAACCTACGACTTGCCATAGCTTCGGCGGTGTGTTTAGCCCCGTTACATTTTCGGCGCAGAGTCACTCGACCAGTGAGCTATTACGCACTCTTTAAATGGTGGCTGCTTCTAAGCCAACATCCTGGTTGTCTGTGCAACTCCACATCCTTTCCCACTTAACACACACTTGGGGGCCTTAGCTGATGATCTGGGCTGTTTCCCTCTTGACAATGGATCTTAGCACTCATTGTCTGACTCCTGGATATATATCGATGGCATTCGGAGTTTGACTAGACTTGGTAACCCTCGCGGGCCCCGCACCCAATCAGTGCTCTACCTCCATGATACTCGACTCCAAGGCTAGCCCTAAAGCTATTTCGGGGAGAACCAGCTATCTCCGAGTTCGATTGGAATTTCTCCGCTACCCCCACCTCATCCCCGCACTTTTCAACGTGCGTGGGTTCGGGCCTCCAGTGCGTGTTACCGCACCTTCACCCTGGACAGGGGTAGATCACACGGTTTCGGGTCTACGCCTGCATACTTTTTCGCCCTATTCAGACTCGCTTTCGCTGCGGCTCCGTCTTCCCAACTTAACCTTGCATGCAAACGTAACTCGCCGGTTCATTCTACAAAAGGCACGCCATCACCCCTTAATTGGGCTCTGACTTCTTGTAAGCGCACGGTTTCAGGTTCTTTTTCACTCCGCTCCCGCGGTGCTTTTCACCTTTCCCTCACGGTACTGCTTCTCTATCGGTCACTAGGGAGTATTTAGCCTTGGCAGATGGTCCTGCCGGATTCCGACGGGGTTTCACGTGTCCCGCCGTACTCAGGATCCAGCTCGGAGAGAACTAATTTTTGACTACAGGGCTTTTACCTTTTATAGCGAGCCTTTCCAGACCTCTTCGTCTAATCAATTCCTTTGTAACTCCGTGTGAGCTGTCCTACAACCCCAAGAAGCAAGCTTCTTGGTTTGGGCTCTTCC
>NZ_CM170151.1:1837500-1990000 GCF_057221655.1 Paenibacillus sp. plas6
CAGCTCATTAGAATCCTTAATAACGAATAGTAATTGCTTTCTGACGTTGCCACATTGCTTATTTGCTTATAATATGCGTAATATTATAGTGCATAATATTTCCGCAGTTATTGTTCAATAATTAGGTTATACCATCGTCACTCATAACAATAAGCTCGCTTCCTCCCGCACGATTATGAATTGGTCTTATTTACATTACAGCTTAGCTTTTATATTAAGCGAGTGAAAAACATTAAAGATGCAAAAGAAACTGGAGTGAGCAATATGATTCTTCATAAAGGTGAAGTTCTTTTTAGACAGGGCGAGTCTGGTCCTCTGTATCATCTAAAGAGCGGACTATTAAAAATATCTCGCTTGCATGAAGACGGTACACAAATACTCGTTAATATTATTACCCCTGATGAAATAATTCCTCATCATTCACTTATCGCACCAAATCAATATCACGGCACTGCTATCGCTTTAGTGACCTGTGAGATCGAACAAATCAACAGCGAAAGCTGGTATCGATCCATTGCGCAGGATGCCAAGCTATGTCAAGAGGTTGCCCTTAGACTACAAGATAAGCTTCGCATGATGCAGCAACGAATCGATCAGCTAACAGAAGTAACTCCGATGAATCGTTTAATTAAATTGCAAAAGTGGTTTCAGCAATATATTGGGACGACAAATCTGAGTGATATATTAACTCAAGAGGAAATCGGTCAATTTATTGGCTTGCGTCGTGAAACAGTAAATCGGCTATTGCGCAATCAAGCCTTCTCTTCATCGGATAATGGAACATCTAAGATGCCTGCTGGACCAAAGAATTCATAATGAATATCTTCTTGCGATACACCTATTGCTTTTAAAGCCGCATTCAACTGTTTCATAAATGGTACTGGTCCGCAGAAATAATAACTTGCATTCTTATTATTTATTATTTTCTCAAGCCAATCTACAGTAATGAAGCCTTCTTTATCAAAGTTTTGCTCAAGACGATCGGCTTCAGTTGGTTGGCTGTAGCACCAATGTACTTTTACTTGCGGATACTGTTTAGCAAGATCTATTACATCTTGCTTCATAGCATGAACTCTGCTGTTACGAGCTGCATGAATGAAGGTTACCTCCCGCTTCGGCTCTAACTCGATAACCGTTTTAAGCATGCTTATCATTGGCGTTAATCCTACACCGCCGCTAATAAGCACCACTGGTCGCTCGTCCTCTAATTCAAGAGTAAAGTCCCCTGCAGGTGCAGTCAGTTCCAGCACATCACCTTCTTGTACTGAATCGTGCAAATAGTTAGAAACTTTGCCATCTGGTTGCTTCTCATTACCTGTTTCACGCTTTACACTAATTCGATAATGGCTTTGACCTGGTTTATCGGATAAGCTGTATTGACGCATATGCGTATATGGATCTCCAGGAATATTGATTTTCACAGTAATATATTGACCTGGTGAAAATGATGAAATCTCATCTCCATCTTGCGGAACAAGATAAAAAGAAGTAATTACGTCACTTTCCTTAACCTTCTTCTTAACAATAAATGGTCTAAAACCTCGCCATCCACCTGGCATACTTTCTGCTTCTTTGTACATTTGTGCTTCTACATCAATAAACACTTGGGCAATAACCCCGTATGCCTCAGCCCATGCTTGAATTATTTCATCAGTTGCTGCATCACCAAGCACATCCTTTATCGCAGCTAATAAGTTTTGTCCGACAATCGGGTACTGCTCTGCTGTAATCCCTAAGCTGCGATGCTTATGTGCAATCTGCTTTACAACTGGAAGAATATTTTCTAGTTTATCGATATTGGCAGCAGCTGCATAAACAGCATTAGCAAGCGCTGTTGGTTGTCTGCCTTTTTTCTGATTAGTATGATTAAATACATTCAATAGCTCAGGATGATTAGCAAAAAGCATCTTATAAAAACGCTTTGTAATTTCTACTCCATGTACCTCCAACACTGGAACTGTAGATTTTATAATAGAGATAGTTTGCTCGCTTAGCATGCTTGAACGCTCCCTTTCAACATAATTTCAATTCCTGTTCCCAGTATAGTCATGTGCATGAATGCGTTTAGTGATCCCGATCACATTGAAATCAACTATAATGTGACGACAGCCTTTAAACATAAAAAAAGGCTAATCCGCCGTTTTAGCACATACGAATTAGCCTTTATCATTACATTTTCAGTTATTATCTTTGTTCCATTGCCAATTGCTCTTAGCACTCTTAACTACATTAGCCTAGCATTTGCATCACAGTTTCCTCGTTATCAATAATCGTTATGCCTAACTCCTGAGCCTTTGTCAGCTTACTGCCTGCTTTCTCACCGGCAATAACAATATCCGTTTTCTTAGATACGCTGCCTGTTACCTTCGCACCACGAGCCTCTAACAGTTTGGTCAACTCATCTCTGCTAAGCGTAGGTAACGTGCCAGTAATAACAACGGTTTTACCGTAGAACGGATTATCTGCAGAAACTGCCTGTTGCTCCTGCTCCTCTAGCGGTGGTGGTGCAACACCTGCAGCTAGCATAGCAGAGATACTCGCCTTCATGTTCACATCATTAAAGAAATTAACGATACTTTCCGCTACAATCGCTCCGACATCCTGCAAGCCGATCAGCTCATCAACAGTCGCTGACATAACTGCTTCCAAGCTGCGGAAGTGTTCCGCTAAAGTTTTTGCTGTCGATTTTCCTGTATTCGGAATACCAAGCGCATACAGGAATGAAGCTAGTTCTCTTTTTTTTGATGCTTCGATTGCCTCAAGCAGTTTTTTTGCTTTCTTCTCACCAAAACGCTCTAGCTTAATCAGATCCTCATAGCGCAAACGATACAAATCAGCAGGATCTCTTACCCCGCATTCATGAAAGAGCTGCTCTGCCGTCATTATACTAAAGGACTCGATATCCATTGCATCCCGAGAAGCAAAGTGAGTAATACGTCCAATCATTTGCGGTTCACAGCCAAGCTTGTTGTTGCAAAATAAATGCGCACCGCGCTGTTCGAGCTTGGAGCCACAAGCAGGGCATTCATTCGGGAAAATAATCTCTTCTCCTTGCTGATCGTCTACTTTGCCAAGAATCTCAGGAATGACATCGTTTGAACGTCGAATCGAGACAAGTGTCCCTAATGCATATTTTAAATTTTTACGTTCAATGTCGCCCATATTGTTCAAGGTACAGTTCTGTACAGTAACACCACCTAATTCGACAGGCTCCACTTTTGCTACAGGAGTAATTTTGCCAGTGCGACCTACTTCCCATGATACAGATAGCAAAGTCGTCTCTGCTTCCTCAGCCTCAAATTTAAAGGCAACCGCCCAGCGTGGAAATTTATCCGTGTAACCAAGCGCCTCACGAGTACGCATGTCCTGAACTTTAATAACTGCACCATCAATTAAATAATCTAGCTCATTTCGTTTTTCAGCTAGCCGCTCTAACTCTTGTTCTAATTGTTGAAGGCTATCTACGTAGATGACATAAGGATTGACCTTAAAGCGATTCTTTTGTAAAAACTGCTGCAGTTCACGGTGATCTTTAAATTCAATTCCTTCTGCGTAACCTACATTATAAATAAAGGCATCAAGCTTACGGCTCGCTGTCACTGCAGGATTCAAGTTGCGTAACGCGCCTGCAGCTGCATTTCGAGCATTTTTAAGCGGCTCCTCCGCTGTTTCATTGTAACGCGCCAAATTGGAAAGTGTCATAATTCCTTCCCCCTGTACCTCAATGACGCCTTCCTTATATTCGATCTCGAGAGGAATTGATTTAATCGTCTTAACCTGCGGTAAAATCGCCTCACCAATGACACCATTACCACGAGTCGCAGCTTGAACAAGCTTTCCATTCTCATACGTAAGATTTAGGGTTAAGCCATCAAATTTATATTCCATAACATAGGAAGGCTTTGGCAGAGGGTTCTCAGGATGCTTCGCATTATAATCTTGAATCGCGCGGTTTAACCGTGCCTCCCAAGCGTACAATTGCTCTAAGTTTTGTGCTTTATCTAAGCTCCAAAGCCGCGCAAGATGCTTATGCTGAGCAAAACCCGATAATATTTCTCCCCCAACCCGCTGTGTTGGAGAATTAGGCAATACAATCCCTAATGCTGCTTCTAGCGCAACCAGTTCATCGTAAAGTTTGTCATATTCAGCGTCAGAAATTGAAGGATCATCCAAGGTGTAGTACCGATAGTTGTGCTCATTTAATTGTTCAACAAGCTGCTTCATCCGTTGCTCTTGATCCATAGACATCATCATCCCTCCGTAGTCTATATAGTGTGATAGACTCCTTAAATGCTAATTATACCTTTTTAATTGGCGCAAATTTCGCTAGCAGCTTTTTAATACCGATCGGCGCAGGAAAGGCGATTTGCAGTTCCTCATCATTATCTCTACCTTTTACGGAGATAACTGTGCCTTCACCCCATTTACTATGAACCACTTTATCTCCTGCTGCATAGGTTACGTTGCCACTACCTTGTTCTTCTCCACTAGACTTAGCAGCCTGTCTTGCGATGTCCAGCCCTGATGTTACCTTGACACTAGAGCGTCCTGATGCAGTAGATGACGATGCACTATAGCTAGCGCCGCCTACCATTCTGCTTGAATATCCAGTATTGCTGCTTGGCGAGCTGCTGCGATAACCAAAGCCTGAACTACCACTGCTATTTCGCGCTCCATAGCCGAACCCTCCGCCTTGCGTACGTGCTGCAAAACCTGAGCCTCCTGATAAGCCTTTTCCTTCAGGAAGATTGCTAACAATAAGCTCCTGTGGGATTTCTCTTAAAAATCGAGAAGGCATATTCATTGCAGTTCGTCCAAATAACGTTCTCATTCGTGCAGATGTTAAATAAAGCTGCTGCTCAGCGCGTGTTATTCCTACGTAAGCAAGCCTTCTTTCTTCCTCTAGCTCCTCATCATCCGTCAGTGCACGTGAATGCGGGAAGATGCTTTCCTCCATACCAATGATAAAGACGATCGGGAACTCCAGCCCCTTTGCACTATGCATTGTCATCAAGATCACAGCATCCTGCTCATCACCCTCGTCGTCCTTGTCGTTCATCGTATCAATGTCTGCAATTAATGCAAGATCTGTTAAGAAAGCAATCAATGTACGATCTTCATTACGCTCCTCAAAGTCTTGGGTAACGGACAGAAACTCTTCAATGTTTTCGATACGAGATTGAGACTCCAGCGTTTGCTCGCGTTGCAGTTCAAGCTTATACTGAGACAACTCTAGCACCTTTTCAGTTAACTCTGTAACCGTAAGCTCATCCGCTTGACGATGCAGCGTATCGATCATTCGATAAAATTCTATTAATTGCTCTTTTGTTTTGCCCTTTACATCGACTTCATCTAGGTTAGCCAGCACACGGAAGATCGATACTCCGCGCTCTGTCGCTGCTGTTGCCAGCTTAGCAAGCGTCGTATCTCCAATACCTCGCTTTGGCACGTTAATAATACGTTGCAAGCTAATATCATCATCAGGATTCGAAATAAGTCGTAAATATGCTAGCAAATCCTTAATCTCTTTCCGATCATAGAACTTAATGCCGCCGACAATTTGATACGGAATTCCTGACATAATAAGAATTTCCTCGATTACACGAGACTGGGCATTCGTTCGATAAAGGATCGCATGATCCCGATATTTTCGTTTGTTTGCCACGTTTTTTTGAATGACTCCGGTAACAAAGTAACCTTCATCACGTTCGCTTTCTCCAATATAAACGGTAATTTTCTCGCCTTCGCCGCGATCTGTCCATAGCTTTTTCGATTTACGACCAGTGTTATTAGCGATAACTGCATTAGCAGCGTTTAGAATCGTAGCTGTAGAACGATAGTTTTGCTCCAGCAAAATCGTTTTAGCTTCACGATAGTCGTCCTCAAAGTTTAGAATATTGCTTATATCAGCGCCGCGCCAACGATAGATAGATTGATCACTATCACCAACGACACAAATATTATGATGAGCATCGGCTAGCATACGTACTAGCATATACTGCGCACGGTTTGTATCTTGATACTCATCGACATGAATATAACGAAATTTATTTTGATAGAACTGTAAAGCTTCGGGAACTTCTTTAAACAGTTCAATTGTTTTCATAATTAGATCATCAAAATCAAGTGAGTTATTACTTTTTAAGCGTTTTTGATACATTTTGTAAATTTTCGCGACTATTCCTTGAAAATAATCGCCGACTTTATCTTCATATCGCTCAGGCGAAATTAGCTCGTTTTTCGCAGCACTTATTGCAGCTTGTACCGCTTTGGGCTCAATCTTTTTAATATCAATATTTTCTTCTTTCATACAGCCGCGAATAACTGACAATTGATCTGCCGAATCAAGAATCGAAAAATTCGAATGATAACCAATCCGATCAATATCCTTGCGCAGAATGCGTACGCACATGGAGTGAAAGGTAGATACCCAAATATCTCGACCTGATGGACCGACCAAGGCACTTACCCGCTCCTGCATCTCTCGTGCTGCTTTATTCGTGAACGTAATCGCTAAAATACTCCACGGAGCAACACGCTTTTTTTCGATAAGATAAGCAATTCGATGAGTTAATACTCGTGTTTTACCGCTTCCTGCACCTGCCATAATAAGCAAAGGACCTTCGGTTGTCTGAACTGCTTCACGTTGCGGTGGATTAAGCCGTTGCAGCGCCTCATCGATTGAAAATGATTGAAACATTTTTTCTCACCTCTTGTTTCTAGTTGTTATCTATTTTTAGCGGATTTAACTGCTGATACTGTAGCAAGCGCCGCTTCAAGATTTTCATAGATAACATTGCCGACGACAACTGTACTTGCATATTTCGCAGCTTCTGCAGCTTTATCACTACAATCGATTCCTCCGCCATAAAACAATTGCGCTCCTTGAAGCTCTGCAGCGACGCGTGCTAGCAGCTTCATATCCCCAAACATGCCGCTATATTCTATATATAATACAGGAATGTGAAGCAGGCGATCAGCAAGCCATACATAAGGAAGAACATCTTGCGTTGTCAAATTCGTTTCTGCCTCAGAAATTTTTGCTGCTGTACTATGTTCATTCAGCACGATATAGCCAGATGCAGCTGTTTCTTCCCATGGAACAAAAGAACCGTACTGTTGCAGTCCTTCAAGCTGCTTTAACATTAACCAATCTGCATTTTTTGTATTTAGTACAAACGGTACAAAGTAGCCATCAAATCCTGGCACTGCTCCATCCATGGTCGATACCTCTAGCGCACAATCAACACTAAAGCGACGTACACGTGCTAATAAATCAACAGTATTATCAAATGTGACTCCGCTTGAGCCGCCAAGCAAAACCGCATCAGTTCCTGACATACAGATTGCCTCTAGCGTGTCATCATCAATTTCTTTATCAGGATCTAGTTTAAATACATGCTGCCAATGTGCATACCAATGATTATTCACAATCTGCCTCCCCTTCTGCAGCACTAAAAATTAGCTTTGAATTCATTTTCATCCTATAGCAAGCTATCTAGTCAAAGAAAAGGTCAAGCCATACTTACCGACTTGACCCTCCCCTCACAGCTGCAGACTCTATTTCATCCTTGCTACTATGCTTTTTAATGTCTTATTTCCTCATATGCCTTAAGCTGTTTTTGACGGCTTACTTAATTAGCTGACCTCTTGTAACGCCAAGCTGATTGGTTGCCTTTAAGCTACGCCAAACTTGCGTTCCGCTAATTTGACCGTCTAACGCTTGACGATATAATGCAAGTACCTCTTGCACCTTTTCAGCACTTTCCTCTAAAAACTCAATACGATATTGAAAAACACCTAACCCAATAAAGTTATTAATATATTCGGCACCAGACTGCTCAATAGCATTATACACTGTATTCCGACAGCCTTCATCCACTCGAACAGGATGGCTCATGCCAATTCGATCACGCAATGACGCACGATGACTTTCACACGGTCTACCGCAGTTTGTATAGTTCGTACCTTCACTTAAAAACGTACAATATACACAGTGCTCTGTGTGGAACATCGGCAAATGCTGATGAATAACAACTTCAATTCGACTTGTATTGGCACGTTCAAGTAAATCAACCATTTGTTGAATGTTTAAGTCATAGGACGGTGTTACCGTATCTAAACCACTTTCCAGAAATAAATTAACTGCCTTATGATTAGCGATATTTAAGGAAAAATCACCAATTAAGCGCGGAAAATGCATATCTGGATTCTGCATTTTAGCACGCATATAGTAATAAAGCGCCCCTGTATTACGTACAAGCACTGCATCAGGCTGCAGTTTTAGAATGTTCGCATGATAGCCATTTTCATTTGGCATATGAATTCGCGGTGTTGCTAAAGCGATTGGCACGCCTGCTGATCGAGCAAGCTCAATCGCGGCAGGGAATTGCTTAATAAATTCAAAATCAGCATAAATATAATCGGCATTCGCTGCAATCGCACCTTCCACCTGCTCAAGCGTACGACATAGTACAGATATTTTGGCATCCTTACCGCTATGCTGCCCTTTTAAATTACTGTTATCGAATGCATCATCCATTGCATCAACGTCATTTTTAATATAACGCGGCGGCTTAGGTCTCTCTCCAGCTAATTGCTCAACGGCTTCACGACGCAAGCGATTAAGCTCACGAATTGGCAAAATAACATCGCCCTGCAAAGCAACCTCAAGCTTATCTAGCTGATAGATTGTGCCACCAAGTCTGCCTAATTGCTCTGACAGCAATTCGGCATCCATTGGACGCTTACGTGCTTCCTCTAACAGAAGCTCAGATTCTACCGTAACACTGATTCCTTTCTCCACATCAGTCCATACGGTGCGAAGCGGCTCACCTGCCACCCCAAAAACTTGCACATGTAATGGAAATACGCGATAAGGCTTGTCTGTTTCAAACGTAGCACGCAATGCACGATCAAGCGCAGGGTCATTGGTTTTCCAAATTCGATCGCCAACATGTACTTTTCGTAAATCTACATCGTTACGTCCAGGAACTAGCTCGACAACAATCCCTTCTTGCGCTTCCCCATCTAGCTTAACACCGTGTCTGCGCAAATCATAAACGCGGCCACCTTCTTCTTTTTTTGTAGGGTCGCCAGCATCGAACACGATTCCATCACCGCGTTTTAATGGAGCCTCCAATCTTACAGTTACCGCATCACGCATAATGCGCTCTACTTTCCCCAAATAAACGCCACGACTCTTTGGAAAAGTTCCATCTACGAGTTGCTTATTGTTTGTCCCCTTCAAAAATCCATGCGTAAAGCCACGTGAGAAGCTTTGTTGCAATTCACGTATTTCTTCCTTTGACGGTTTGGAAGTATCGCCATCAAAATATTTATCAATCGCTCGACGATATTTGCTAACTACATTCGCTACATATTCTGGTGATTTAAGACGGCCTTCAATCTTAAAGGAAGTCACTCCTGCTTCAATTAACTCAGGAACTAACTCGATTGCCGCAAGATCTTTAGGAGATAATAGGTATGCTACATCACCCATCGGTTTTTGCTGACCATCAACAATCAAATCATATGGCAAACGGCAAGCCTGTGCACATTCACCACGGTTTGCAGATCTGCCGCCCCACATTTCCGAAGTTAAACATTGTCCCGAATACGATACACATAACGCTCCATGGACAAATACCTCCATCGGTAGCTTCGCCTGCTCGCCAATCACTTTGATTTGTTTTAAATTGTTTTCGCGACCAAGCACAACGCGTTCCATATTAAACGGCTTCGTAAATTCCACTGCTTCAGGAGAAGTAATTGTCATTTGCGTAGAGCCATGGATTGGGAAATCAGGAGATATCTCACGAATCAACTTCACTAAGCCCATATCCTGCACAATAACAGCATCTACTCCAGCATCGATACACATTTCAATCAATTCCTGTGCATCGCGCAGCTCATCCTCAAACACTAATATATTGAATGTTAAGAAGCCCTTCACTCCATACGTATGGAGAAATGCCATTATCTCTGGCAGCTCGTCGCTTCTAAAATTGTTTGCTCTGGCACGGGCATTAAATTTTTCTACACCAAAAAAAACTGCATCCGCTCCATTAGCAACTGCAGCTCGCATGCATTCCCAATCACCCGCAGGAGCAAGTAGTTCTATATCTGATCTAGTTAAAGTCATACGTCAATTCCTCTCAATCGTTATCCGTTACACATCGGTAGCTAGCCTAATATACTAGGCTACGTTTTTCTTGTTCTTAGTGTAGCAAAGCTGAGCAAGATATGCTAGAACACATTGCTGGTAGATTTTCATTATTACAGTTTTGTCTAATATTTATGTGATTTTGTTATCGCTATTGAAGTTAACGTTCGTAACAGGCATTATAGATGTAACAGGCATTATTATGTAACAGACATAAATATTCAACCTACATTGTAAAAATATCATTATAGGAGGTTTTATTTATGAAATTAGGCGTTTTTGCTGTTCTGTTCTCACAAAAACCATTTGAAGAAGCACTAGATTATATTGCTGCCAAAGGACTTGATGCAGTAGAAATTGGTACAGGCGGTTATCCTGGTGATGCTCACTGCAAACCAGATGAGTTACTAGCTGATGCAGGCAAACTTAAAGCATTTAAACAAGCAGTTGAGTCTCGCGGATTAATTATTAGCGCTCTAAGCTGCCATGCCAATCCGCTTCATCCGCAAAAATCAATTGCACAGCCAGATGATGAAATTATTCGTAAAACAATCGAGCTGGCAAATCGCTTAGAGGTGCCTGTCGTTAACACTTTCTCCGGTTGTCCAGGCGATCATGAAGATGCTAAGTATCCAAACTGGCCTGTCGCTCCATGGCCAAATGACTATCAAGACATTCTTAAATGGCAATGGGAGCAAAAGGTTATTCCTTACTGGTCTGAGATCAACAACATCGCTACAGCAGCAGGTGTAAAAATCGGACTAGAATTACATGGTGGCTTCTCGGTACATAGCCCTGCAACATTGCTTCGCTTGCGTGAAGCAACTGGTAAGGCAATCGGCGCCAACCTAGACCCTAGCCATATGTGGTGGCAAGGTATCGACCCTGTTCAAGCGATTCGTATTCTTGGTCGCGCTGGTGCAATTCATCACTTCCATGCGAAGGATACAACAATTGATCCAGTTAACGTAAATATGCACGGTGTTACAGATATGCAAAGCTATACACAAATGTTAGATCGTGCATGGCAATTCCGCACTGTAGGCTTCGGACATGATCTAAAAACATGGGCAGACATAATTAGTGAGCTTCGTTTAGTTGGCTATGATTATGTTGTAAGTATTGAGCATGAAGACGGCTTAATGTCTGTCGAAGAAGGCTTCACGAAAGCAGTTCAAAACTTGCAGCAAGTGCTAATTCGCGAGCCACTAGGCGAAATGTGGTGGGTATAATCTTTCCCCGCAACAAAATTTGCATAATAGTGTAGGATGTCTCATAAAAAAAGTTCCGCCAATTTTTTGGCGGAACTTTTTTATGTATGCCTAAACAATACCTAACCACGATTCCTTAATCATGACGAAGTCGATAAACAAAAACATTAATAGAGCTATTGCAGTAAAACCAATTGCAAATTTGTTTTTCTTCTTTTGTCTAAGTAGACGAACAAAACCAATTGCAATAATCACTGTAAAAGCTAGCATGAAAAAATCGAACGGGTCGATTCCAGTGCTTGTTGCTTCAGCTAAAAACATGAATAGACCTCCCTTTGTCACACTTATCCTATTATTTATATGGTAGCGATAATCCAGTTATCTTGCAAGCACTATCATTGCTACAATTTCCATCGTCACATAATATTCACATTTTATGAGCGGTCAATACATGCATCAGGTTAATATTAACCGCTCATCCAACGGTTTAGTGTAGAATAGGGTTATTTGTCTTAATTTAGCTTGTCCGTAAAATAGAAGATCAATACGCCTTAACCCCGTGCTTTTCCAGGGTACGCTGGCGATCACGCTCTAATATAGGAGCTAAGTATTTTCCAGTATAGGAGCCATCTACTTTGATTACCTGCTCTGGTGAACCAGATGCGACGACTTTTCCTCCGCCTTTGCCGCCTTCTGGCCCTAAATCAATAATATAGTCAGCCGTTTTTATTACATCTAAACTATGCTCAATGACAAGCACCGAATCACCGGAATCTACTAGTCGATGAAGCACATCAAGCAATCGAGCAATATCATCAGCATGTAACCCCGTTGTCGGCTCATCTAAAATATATAATGTCTTCCCTGTGCTTCTTCGATAAAGCTCTGCAGCAAGTTTCACACGCTGGGCTTCGCCGCCAGACAATGTTGTTGCTGGTTGTCCTAGCTTCATATAGCCCAAACCAACATCAAGCAAAGTTTTTAGTTTGCGATGAATTTTTGGCAAGTTTTCAAAGAACACACAAGCATCCTCAATCGTTAATTCTAATACGTCAGCAATGCTAAGCCCTTTATATTTAACTTCAAGCGTCTCACGATTGTAGCGCTTGCCCTTACAAATTTCACATGGAACGTAGACATCTGGCAAGAAATGCATTTCAATTTTAATAATTCCATCACCGCGACAAGCTTCACAGCGACCGCCTTTAATATTAAAACTGAAACGTCCTTTTTTATAACCACGAACCTTTGCTTCATTAGTCGAGGAATATAAATCACGAATATCATCAAACACGCCTGTATATGTTGCTGGATTAGAACGAGGTGTACGTCCGATTGGCGATTGATCGATATCAATCACTTTATCAATATGCTCTAAACCGCGAATTTCTTTATGCTCACCAGGACGAGTTTTTGCACGATTTAAATCTCTCGCTAACGTTTTATATAATATTTCATTAACAAGCGTTGATTTACCTGAACCTGAAACACCTGTCACAGCAACAAAAACACCTAGCGGAATTTTCACATTAATATTGCGTAAGTTATTTTCTTTTGCACCAACCACTTCCAGCCAACGCTCGTTTGTTGCTCTTCGCTCAAGCGGTACCTCGATAAACTTCCTGCCGCTTAAATATTGCCCTGTTAGCGAAGCATCATTTTGCATTACTTCTTCAGGTGTACCTTGTGCGATTACTTGTCCACCGTGAATCCCAGCTCCAGGACCAATATCAATAATATAATCAGCAGCGAGCATCGTATCTTCGTCATGCTCAACGACTATTAATGTATTTCCTAGATCGCGCATTTTCTTAAGCGCATCAATCAGACGATCGTTATCTCGTTGGTGCAAGCCGATACTAGGCTCATCGAGAATATAAAGCACGCCCATTAAACTTGAACCAATCTGAGTTGCTAAGCGAATCCGTTGTGCCTCACCGCCTGATAATGTACCTGCTGCACGGCTTAATGTTAAGTATTCCAATCCAACGTTCACTAAGAAACCTAGACGATTTAGAATTTCTTTTAGAATTAAGTTGGCAATCATCGCTTCTTTTTCAGTAAGCTTAAGACTTTGGAAATATTGCAATGCTTCGCCAATCGATAATTCTGTCACATAAGCAATATTTTTTTCATTAATCGTTACTGCCAATGTTTCTTTACGCAGACGATGCCCTTTACAGCTAGAACATGGTTTAGCACTCATGAACCCCTCAATATGTTCACGCATCGACTCAGAAGGTGTTTCACGATAGCGACGAGCTAAATTATTAACGATCCCTTCAAATGGAACAAAAGCTTCCTTACGTGCCCCAAAATCATTTTCATAGACAAAACGCACTTTTTGACCATCTGTACCATATAGCAACTTATCCATTTGCTCCTTGCTTAATTCCGATACAGGTACATCGGTTGGTATGCCATAATGATCGGCAACAGCCTTTAAAAACTGCGGGTAGTAATTGGATGTGCTGCCTGCCCACGCTAAAAAAGCACCTTCATCAATCGACTTACTTGTATCTGGTACAAGTAACTCTGGGTCAACAATCATTTTTGCTCCTAAGCCATCACATTCTGGGCAAGCACCATACGGACTATTAAATGAGAACATACGCGGTGCTAGTTCATCGATGCTAAAACCGCATTCTGGACAGGCTAATTTAGAGCTAAACAGTAGCTCCTCCTGTCCAATTACATCGATAATAACTTTACCTTCTCCTAGCTCTAATGCTGTCTCCAAAGAATCAGCAAGTCTTGTTTCAATATCAGGTTTTACAACGATACGGTCAACAACGACCTCGATCGTATGCTTTTTGTTTTTATCTAGCTCAATTTGCTCGCTTAACTCTCTAATCTCACCATCAATTCGCACGCGCACATAGCCTTGCTTTTGCATATCATTCAGCAGCTTAACATGCTCGCCTTTTCGTCCAGAAACGATCGGCGCCAAAATTTGCAGCCGTGTTCGCTCCTCATAGCTCATCAACCGATCGACCATTTGTTCAACAGTTTGTGAACTAATTTCAATGCCATGCGTCGGACAATGTGGTCTGCCGATTCTTGAGTACAGCAAACGCAAATAATCATATATTTCCGTTACTGTACCTACGGTTGAACGCGGATTGCGGCTTGTCGTCTTTTGATCAATTGAAATTGCCGGAGATAAGCCTTCGATTGAATCAACATCAGGCTTATCCATCTGACCAAGAAACTGACGAGCATACGCACTTAACGATTCAACATAGCGCCGTTGTCCTTCAGCATAAATTGTGTCAAAAGCAAGGGATGATTTGCCAGAACCGCTAAGACCTGTTAATACCACAAATTTATCGCGAGGAATCGTCACATCGATATTTTTTAAATTATGTGCTCGCGCACCTTTTATAACAATTTTATCATTTGCCACTGGAGTTCCTCCCTATTCTTCCGCCTTTAGCTCGAGCAATGCATCACGCAGCTCTGCTGCACGTTCAAACTGAAGCTGCTTAGCCGCTTCCTTCATCTCTGCTTCCAGACGCTCGATGAGTTTAGCTCGCTCTTTCTTGCTTAACTTTTTACTTGTATCTACCGTATATTCAGCTTTATCCTCAGCAACCTTGGTTGCTTCAATAACATCATGAACTTGCTTGCGAATCGTTTGTGGCACGATTCCATGCTCTTTATTGAACGCAATTTGAATTTCTCGACGTCGAGCGGTTTCTTTAATCGCTTTATCCATCGATTCTGTAATATGATCGGCATACATAATGACCGTTCCTTCACTGTTACGAGCCGCACGGCCAATCGTTTGAATAAGCGAACGCTCAGAACGCAAGAAGCCTTCCTTATCAGCATCAAGAATTGCTACAAGGCTAACTTCAGGCAAGTCCAATCCTTCTCTTAGCAGATTGATGCCCACTAATATATCAAACACACCAAGTCGTAAATCTCGAATTATTGCCAAGCGCTCAAGCGTTTTTATTTCTGAGTGCAAGTATCGTACCTTTAGGCCAACATCCTTTAAATAATCCGTTAAATCTTCCGCCATCTTTTTCGTTAATGTCGTAACGAGCACACGCTCATCCTTAGCTATGCGCAATTGGATTTCATGCAATAAGTCATCAATTTGCCCCTTCGATGGTTTAACTTTAATAATCGGATCAAGCAGACCTGTTGGACGAATAATTTGTTCAACCATCTTCGGACAATGCTCAAGCTCATATGGTCCCGGAGTCGCTGATACGTAAATAAGCTGCTTTGTTTTCTGCTCGAACTCTTCAAAACGAAGCGGTCTGTTATCAAGTGCACTTGGCAGACGAAAGCCGTGATTCACCAACACTTCTTTACGTGCTCGGTCTCCGTTATACATCGCACGAATTTGCGGCAAAGTAACATGCGACTCGTCAATAACGACTAACATATCCTCAGGGAAATAGTCGAACAGCGTATAAGGTGTTGCTCCGCGTTCACGAAAGGTTAATGGTCCTGAATAGTTTTCAATTCCTGAACAAAAACCCATTTCCGCCATCATTTCTAAATCATAACGGGTGCGTTGCTCTAGTCGCTGTGCTTCCAGTAGCTTGCCTTGACTGCGGAAATACTCCAGCTGCTCCTCAAGCTCCTTTTCAATGTTAACTAATGCACGCTTCATCGTTTCTGCCTGTGTAACAAAGTGGGATGCTGGAAAAATGGCGATATGATCGCGATAACCTAAAATTTCACCAGTCAGCACATCGATCTCGCAAATTCGTTCAATTTCATCACCAAACAGTTCAACTCGCACGGCATGCTCATTGCTGGCAACAGGAAAGATCTCAATCACATCGCCGCGCACGCGAAACGTTCCACGTGTAAAGCTAATATCGTTACGCTGATATTGAATATCAACTAATGCATGTAAGATTTCATTGCGTGACTTTTCCATACCAGTACGCAATGACACTACGAGGCTTCGATATTCTTCAGGCGAACCTAAACCATAAATACAAGAAACACTGGCAACAACAATAACATCTCTCCGTTCAAACAATGCACTTGTCGCTGAATGACGAAGTTTATCTATTTCATCATTAATACTGGAATCTTTCTCGATAAAAGTATCTGTAGATGGAATGTATGCCTCAGGCTGATAATAGTCGTAGTAGCTAACAAAGTATTCTACAGCATTATGCGGGAAAAAAGCTTTGAACTCACTGCAAAGCTGTGCAGCA
The DNA here is from genome assembly GCF_057221655.1 of Paenibacillus sp. plas6. Classification (NCBI taxonomy): domain Bacteria; kingdom Bacillati; phylum Bacillota; class Bacilli; order Caryophanales; family Paenibacillaceae; genus Paenibacillus; species Paenibacillus sp. plas6. Next base: position 1,854,066 of record NZ_CM170151.1, read on the forward strand.
AGTGTTTTATTATGGGCGATTACTAATGTAGGTCGCTGCACCTGAGCAATTACATTGGCAATCGTATACGTTTTCCCTGTACCTGTTGCCCCCAACAGCGTCTGGTGCCGCTCACCCTTTTGCAAGCCTTGCACAAGAGCTTCAATTGCACGCGGTTGATCTCCTCGCGGAGCATAATCCGAAACAATTTGAAAATTAGCCATCCCTTACCTCCATCTATCCGTCTATCATTCAATCTATTATTTTATTATGGTCAAATTTTTATGCTTTCATCATCGCCAATAACAGAATGTATGTTCTCATATTATAGCTTTAAACAAAAGAAAACCGCAAGAGCTAAGCTTTATGCTGTATACTCTTGCGGCTTGCTAGCCAAGCTTCATACCAATTAACCATATCCTTTGGCAAAGGCAGATCAAGTTCCTCGAGCATTCGTTGCTCTTGTTTATCATAAAATTGCTTTAATTTATCGTATTGGCCTAATTGATCATAGGACTCCATCATATAAATGCCGTAATCAATTTCATAAGGACTAAACTCAATTAACTTATCGCCCAGCTTTTGCAATCTAGTCCAAGCTTTGATCGCATATAAGTGTTCCAGCAAACGCTTTACGTTAGTAATCCATAGCTGACGCAGACGTTCTCGCTCGCTCTCCGCCCATAAATAATCATAATTGCCCATATAATCGCCTTCGTATTGATTGAGCAAGCGTTCCAGCTCATCGTAATAATCAGCTTGCTGTGGCTGCAGCTGAGAAATTTCTTTTTCCCACTGCTCTACATCAATTATGGTGTTCTCGAGGCGCAGGCAATAGCCTTCCTGTATACTGTCGTTATCGATTTTAATTTTTAGATTAGCTTCCTTAACGCATTTCCGAATTTGATAAATTATCGTATAAAGTTGCGTCATCGCCCGCTTCTTATCTAATTCAGGTGTAAACATATTGATAATTGCATATTTCGGCACAAATTCGCCACGATGATGTAGTAAAAACGCAAATAATTCCTGTGCCTTAGCTGTTCTCCATTTTGGATACTCTATCTGACCATCGCCCACTTGAAAACGAATATGATTAAAGCAATAAATCTTTTGTTCAGCTTGTTGTTGAACACTCTCTACATTTGAACGCTTATGATAACTATCTAGCACTCTACCTATCGATTTATATAAACGGGCAGCAACAACAGGTTTAAGAATATAGTCCATTGCATTTAATTCAAACGCCTTAACAGCAAAATCATCATATGCTGTTACAAAAATAATTTCTACATTTGGTAGTAATTGCTGAAACCGTTCTGCAGCCTCTAACCCAGTAATTTCTGGCATTTGAATATCAAGAAAGATTAAATCAGGAGGATTTTTTTTCGCAAATTCTAACGCTTCTCTTACCACCTGAAAGCTATTTATTTCTTGAATAATATGTTGTGCTCCATGTTCAATAAAGGCGTTATTGAGCATACGCTCCAATTGCAATAAAGCTAGATTTTCATCATCTACTAGCATGATCTTCATCGGAGTCACCATCCACTTCTAAGCATTGCACTAACATACAATTTATAACGCTATTTCTATACTATTTGTTTCTCTAGAATTTTTACGATTCAGCTTACTTTTCCCAAATAAGCTTAGTAATGATGGTTCGCGATAACTAGCTAAATGCTTGGAATTGTTATCTGGTGCCATAATGATTCCTAGCTGATGATGCTCGTCAGCATATCTTGTGCGCTGTGCAAACTTAATTTCCCCTTTATCATTAAGCAGCTTCAAGCGACAAAAGGCTGGATTAATGGACATCGCTTCATACAATTCGGCCAATGAATTAACTGCTCGTCCATTTGCTTCAAGCACCGTATCTCCTATTTGAATATCCATATGAACAGCCGGTGAGTCCTCAATCAGCGCAAGTACGCGCAAACCCTGATTAAGCGGCGCATAACATGGCGGAAGCTTGCTTTCATTGTATAAATTTAACCAATGAAGCAATTCAAATGAGATTAGCATTCCAATTGCTGCCACCCACAACAACGGTTCAACCCACCAAGAGGTTACAGAAATCACTAACAAAATAAAAGCATACAAACTCCATTGCTTAGCTGTTCTTTTAACCAGTTGCTTAGGGCTAGTCGATTGCGTCATCCCCGTAACACTAAGCATTATTGGACAAGCAAGCAGAAGCCATGCTTCATTCCCTGCTACGAAGAAATATGGCATTACTTGATCATTGACAAACCGTACTGCACCAGTCGTTTCCGTTGCAACTGGCATAAACAATAACAGCGGAACCGCCCAATATCCTTGCAGGCGATAGCCGCCGATAATTTTCCCGCGCTTGCTGGACATATATAGCGGACTAACCATATGATTACCTTGCCAAGCAATTAATACCGATTGTACTAATAAAAGCATTGCTGCCACAACGAGTACGGAAATTGGCCGAATCTCTAATAACGATTCATATACGGTTGACCAAGGCTGTAGAAGTTCTATAGGTCCGATTAACGACGTAATTAAGTGCAACAAGCAAACAATTGAAGCACTATAAGCAATATTAATTAATCTGAGACTAAAGAGCGATAACAATAGGGACACTCCCCATAGCCACCACACCGTCTCAACTGTTAATGTAAAACCTAGTAACGCACATAGCAATGACACAACGACTGCAATGACCAGTCCTCCAATGATAGAATAGAATACCGGTTTCGTCCACGGTCTAAGCTTAGTAGAAAACATTGAACGCTCCATACGAATGATGAATGCGTAGATTAGACAAATTAAAATTAATGAACAATAGAAGAAAGGCTGTGTAAGTAAAGATAGTATTGCTTTCCCTAGCAGGATGAGCCAAAGCTCAACATTCCCCACTGCATTCACCCCTTCATTCCTAAGAACATCATTTCCTAATAATTTCAGTAAAATTTACAATAAAATAAAAAAGGCGGGTTTCTCAGTAACTAAGAAACCAACCTTTATACCTTTCGACAAGCTAAGCTTATTTCCTGCCCACAATCTCTAATGCTTTTTGCAGCTGTATATCATTTTTGGCATCGCGAATGTAGGCAATAATATCTTCTTCTAGTTCATTCGCCGTTGCTTCATTGATTACACCTGTTACAGGCATGCTATGATCTTGCTGGAACTGCTGAACTGCTTTTTTCGTTAGCTCGTTAAAGTAGCCATCTGTACGATCTACACCGTAACCAAGTGTTTGCAGCATTACTTGAGCGCTACTAATTTGATCATTTAACATATCTTCTTTCAGATCTTCTGTTATATTTAAGCGAGCAACGCTGTAAATAGTTGGTGGTTCAACGACAACATCAGGAGTAATCCCTTTTTCGTTAATCCAATTTCCTTTTGGAGTGAGCCATTTTGCAATCGTCATTTTAATTAGCCCACCATTATCTAGCACGGAATTAAAGCTAACTTGCACTGTTCCTTTACCATATGTTTGTTGACCAACAACGGTAGCCCCTGCTTCTTCCTGCAATGCACCAGCCAATATTTCCGAAGCACTGGCACTTCCGCCATTCGTTAGTACAGCAATCGGGTAAGATTTTTGCGTTCCACCCTTAGCATATGTTTTATCGCGTTTACCGCTGCGATCCTCAACTTGAACTACAATTGAGCCTTCCTTCATCATTAATTGTGCAATTTCTACTACATCCTGTAAGACACCTCCAGGATTGTTGCGTACATCAATGACAAGACCTTTAAGACCTTTTTCTTCTAATGCGGCAAGTTCCTCGGCAAACCGTTCTGCTGTATTAAGTGAAAACTGCGTAATTTCAATAATCCCGATGCCTTGCTCATCAATACTGCTATACACAGTTTCAATATCGATGTCATCTCGAATCAATACGACCGTTATAGGATTTGCTTGACCTTCACGCATAACTTCAAGCTTGGCCTTTGTTCCTTTTTCACCACGAATTAAATTAACAGCCTCTTGTAAGCTCAAACCTGCTAAGCTTTCCCCGTTTACTGATAAAATAATATCTTTAGCTAGCAAGCCGCCTCGTTCTGCTGGCGATCCTTTAATCGGAGAAACAACAACTACTTGCCCATTCTCCAATGACACCTCTGCACCAATGCCAGAGAAAGAACCTTCTATTGATTGAGAAAATTGATTAGCAACATCCTTATCCATATATACAGAATACGGATCACCAAGTGCCTCAATCATTCCTGAAATGGCTCCGTCAATAATATCTTCACGGTTTACTTCAGATACATACTGCGTTTCTAACAAATCAAGTACAGTATTGAGTTGCTTTAATTCTTCTTCAGTTAATTCCGTATTACGCCCTGTCTTTTCAGATAAAATTGATGCTGCAACTGGAACATGATCCAGCTTGTCCACAACAAACAACGTCAAGAACACCGATGCTAACACGGAAATTGTAAGAAGCGCTGCTACTGTACGACCTTTTATTCGCACCGACTTTCACCACCTATTCATATATGCTCTATCTCAGACCATCATAGTATATGACAATTGTAGCTCATTTATTTATCCAATAACAACAGGCTGTCTATAATCTATAGACAGCCCAGTTATCTAATAGTGATACATAAATATGTTATAAGTTCATTATTACTTCAAATAGCTTGATGGATTAACTGGAACCTCGTTCTTGCGAACCTCAAAGTGTAAATGCGGTCCAGTTGAATTACCTGTTGAACCAACTAGTGCAATTTTATCCCCGCGTTTTACTTCATCGCCTTCGCTTACTAGAAGACCACCGTTTTTAATATGACCGTATAGCGTCCAAAGTCCGTTGCCATGATCAATAATTACTGTATTACCATATCCGCTTGTATATTTTGATACGATAACTGTACCAGACTCAGCAGCATAGATCGGTGTGCCGGATGGAGCACCAAAGTCTATACCGTTATGCGCTTTTTTCTTTCCAGTAATTGGATGGATACGTACACCAAAGTTAGAAGTTACGCGATAATCGCCATCTAACGGCATAGCCAGTTTACCACCAGAATATGGATTAGAAATACGTTTTTTCTCAGCATACAGTTTAGAAATTTCTGCAGCTAATTTAACGAGATTACGTTCTTCCTCTTCTGTAATTTCGTTTAACTCTTCTTCTTTGTGCTCAAGCTCGACAGATTTTTGAGCAAGCTGTTCGATAAGCTTTTCCTTCTCATCTTCCTTAGCCAATAGCTCTTTTTCTTCTGCAGCAAGTTTAGCATGCATTTCCTCTAAAGCACTTAGCTGAGCTTCTACTTCAGCCTTTTTATCTTCAACTGCCTGCTGTGCCGCTTTTAAAGAATCTAAAATATCACGGTCAGATTTTAGAATAAGCTGTAAAGAATCAAAGCGATCTAAAAAGTCTGAAAAGCTAGTTGCGGACAATAGAACGTCCAAGTATGAAACGACACCATTAGTGTACATTAATCTCGTACGTGTTTGCATCAATTCATCTTGCTTTTCAACTTGTGCCTCCGCCTCTTCTAGCTCTTGCTTTGTAATCTCTAATTGCTTCTCCGCCTCACGAATATCAGATTCTGTTTGCTCTTTCTTTTTCACTAGAACAGAGATTTCCTTCATCAGCTTGTCACGTTCAGCTTCTAGCTGTTTTTTCTCTGCTAATACTTGGGCTTGCTCTTTTTGAACTTCAGCTTTTTCTGCCTCAGCTTGCTTTGCTCTCTCCTCGGATTGCTTCTTTTGGTTATTCTTTTCTTGGATTTGCTTCTCAATTTGTGAAACCGTTGCAGCATAGCTGCTTGGAGAGATTGCTGCGATCGAAAGTAGTAGTGCAACGATTAGTGTATAAGCTGTTATTTTTTTCTTATTCAACTTCAACTTTTTTCACCTACACCTTCAAATATTTACGCACAGAAACAACACTGCCCCAAATTCCAATAAACGAACCAAGTAAGATCATGATTAAGGCAGTAAAAGGCCATACTTCATTTACAGGCTTTAATTGGAACATCATAAACGATAAATCATACTGAAAAGCTTTAATAATTTGAGCGTAACCAAAGAGGACTACTGCAGTTGTAAAGGTTGAAGTGAGAATACCGATTAGTGCCCCTTCAATAAAAAATGGCCAACGAATAAACGCATTAGTTGCACCGACCATTTTCATTATGCCAATTTCGCGTTGTCGAGCAACGATAGTCATACGAATCGTATTTGAGATTAGCAAGATTGCGGTAACTGATAGTATCGCAACGATAACATAACCTGCATTGCGTATTGCGTTTGTAATTTTAAATAATGTTTCTACTGTCCCTTGTCCATATTTCACTTCTGAAATTGGCGATGTTTCATAGCTTGCGGCAAGTGCAGTAATTTGATCTGCTACCTCTTTAACTTGTTTAGGATTAAATACGTCAACGGTAAAGGTCACAGGCAACGGATTGTTTTCATTGTCATAGCCTTCAAGCCAGTCGCCATTATCCTCACCCATACGTTCACGTAAAATTTCCAATGCTTCTTCTTTCGAAATTAAGGTGAGCTTACTAACTTGCTCAATGTTGCCAATTTTACGTTGCAAATCAGCGATCGTTTCTTCATTAACATCTGTCTCAAGAAATACCCGAATTTGCACTTGACTCTCAATCTGTTCAGCCATCCCATTCATATTAAATGCTAATAAGATAAAAGCACCCAATATTAATAGAGACACAAAAATAGAAGTAATTGATGCAAAGGACATCCAACCATTGCGCCAAATACTCTTAAAGCCTTCTCTAGTATGCCGTGCAAATGTGCTAAATCTCATATCCGTACTCCCCTCTTAGCTCATCGCGTACGATATTGCCATTTTCAATAGCAATGACGCGCTTGCGCATCGAGTTCACAATATCTTTATTGTGAGTTGCCATAACAATCGTTGTTCCACGGAAATTAATTTCTTCTAGTAAGTGCATAATCTCCATTGAAGTTTCTGGGTCAAGGTTACCTGTCGGCTCATCGGCTACGATAACTGCAGGATTATTAACGATTGCTCTTGCAATCGATACACGTTGCTGCTCGCCCCCAGATAGTTGCGAAGGATAGTTTTTATACTTATGCTTTAAACCAACAAGATCTAGCACCTCAAGCGTACGCTTCTTAATAATTTTACGAGGCGCTTCTATCGCTTCCATTGCGAACGCAACGTTTTCAAAAACAGTTAGCTTCGGTAGTAGTCTGAAATCCTGAAAAACAACTCCAATATTGCGGCGTATATACGGAATTTTACGTTGTTTGAGCTTGCCGATATTAAAGCCGTTAACAAAGATCTCGCCTTTTGTTGGCACCACTTCACGATAAATTAACTTCATAAATGTAGATTTACCAGCGCCAGAAGGGCCTACCAAATAAACAAACTCATTACGATCTATTTTGACCGACACACCATTTAGTGCGCTTGTGCCATCCGCATATGTTTTCCATATGTCGTGCATTTCTATCACGTTATCACATCCTGTAAAAAGTTCAATTATATAAATTCGACAGTGTATGGCTAATTCCTTCAAAGATCGCCTTTTCTTAGCATTTTCTAACTTTTTTCATTTTAGCAGCTTCTGAAAAGGAGCTGTTTACACGTCTACAAAATCCAATGCTAGAACATGCATCGACACAAAGAACCAACAAAAAAACGCAAGCGTCTAGGCAATGAATGCCTTGCTTGCGTTTTTTCTTTTTTATTTAATCATTATCGACTGCGCTCGATATACTCTGCTACCCAGCTAGCAGTTTCATTTAGCGCAGCTTCTGCACGAGCAATTGCTGCCTCTACTTGCGGCTTAGCAGTTCCACCGTACACATTACGAGCGTTAACAACTTGCTCTGGTTGCAATACATCGTAAATACGCTCATCAAACAACTCTGAAAACTGCTTAAATTCATCAAGTGATAAATCTAATAAGTATTTATTGTTCTCAATGCAATACAATACTGTTTTGCCTATTACCTCATGCGCTTGACGGAAAGGCAATCCTTTATTTACTAAAAAGTCTGCAATATCAGTTGCATTGGAGAAGTCCTGGTTCACCGCTTGACGCATCCGTGACTGATTAACTTTCATTGTTGCAATCATCGGTGCAAATAATTGAAGTGCCCCCTGTAACGTAGTTACTGTGTCAAACATACCCTCTTTATCCTCTTGCATATCTTTGTTGTACGCAAGCGGTAAAGATTTTAACACAGTAAGCAAACCGATAAGATCACCGTATACGCGACCAGTTTTACCACGCACAAGTTCAGGCACGTCCGGATTTTTCTTTTGTGGCATAATACTACTGCCTGTACAGAAAGCATCATCTAACTCAACAAAGTTAAACTCCGTACTTGACCATAAAATTAGCTCCTCGCTTAAACGAGACAGATGCATCATAATAATCGCTGCATCCGCTAAAAACTCAACAATAAAGTCCCGATCGCTTACAGCATCTAAGCTGTTTTCATAGACACGATCAAATTTTAATTGCTCAGCAACAAAATGACGATCTATTGGAAACGTTGTTCCTGCAAGCGCACCCGCTCCTAATGGCAGTACGTTAATGCGTTTATAGCTGTCCTGCAAACGCTCAATATCGCGTCCAAACATCGAAACATATGCCATCATATGATGAGCAAATAGAATCGGCTGTGCGCGTTGCAAATGAGTATATCCAGGTACAATCGTATCAATATTTGCTTTTGCTTGTCCGATCAGCGCTTCTTGCAGCTTGCGAAGTAGTTCAACAAATTCTACAACACGCTTACGCAACCACAAATGCATATCTGTTGCTACCTGATCGTTACGGCTCCGTCCAGTGTGCAGCTTACCGCCGACAGGCCCCACATCTTCAATTAGCGCTTTCTCGATATTCATATGAATATCTTCATCACCAATTGAAAATTGTTGCTCGCCATTGCGAATTCGTTCAAGCACGCGCAATAATCCCGCTTTAATCGTTTCAACATCCTCTTGCGGCACAATTCCTTGCTTGCCGAGCATCGTTACATGAGCCAAGCTGCCTTGTATATCTTCTTCGGCTAACGCTTTGTCAAATGTAATTGATGCTGTGTACTCTTCAACTAATTGATCGGTTTTTTTCGTAAACCGACCACCCCAAAGCTTACTCACGAGTTCCCTTCCTTTCAAATGCATGACAAGAAGCAGTCTCGTCGCTTCGCAATACATCGCTACGAAATAGTAAGCTCTTATAGACGCTTTTTAAACCTGATGCGTCTTTTTGAAATTTAATGTGAGCATCAGGTTTAAAGGCGTCGCACTTCGTTCTTCAGAGCTTACTATTTCACCGCCAGCAGTGACGCTGACTGCTGCATTTTGCTTAACGAAAGGCAGCTTCATGCCATGTAGCTATTATTTTATTTATTTTTGATTTTGGCTAACGCCTGCAGATACTTTCAAGCGTAATGCATTCAAACGAATAAAGCCTGTTGCATCTCCTTGGTCATAAGCTTGTGAAGGATCTGCTTCCATTGTTGCAATATCAGGGTTGTACAGGCTGACAGGACTTTTTACACCTGCGCTAATCACGTTACCTTTGTAAAGTTTAAGACGTACAACACCAGAAACATTTTTTTGAGATTCTGTAACTAGAGCTTGAATCGCTAAACGCTCTGGAGCAAACCAGAAACCGTTATATACAAGCTGGCTGTATTTAGCAATCAATGAATCGCGAAGGTGCATTACTTCACGGTCCATTGTTAATGATTCCATTTTACGATGTGCTGTGAACAAAATAGTTCCGCCTGGTGTTTCATATACGCCACGGCTTTTCATACCAACAAAGCGGTTTTCTACCATATCAACACGACCGATACCGTGCTTGCCGCCAAGCTCATTTAGTTTTTCCATAACTTGCAGCGGAGTCATCGCTTCACCATTAATCGCTACACAGTTACCTTTGTCAAAGGTTAGCTCAACATACTCCGCTTGGTCAGGAGCACGCTCTGGAGATACGCTTAATACATACATATCCTCATTTTCCTCAGAGCTTGGATCAAACCAAGGATCCTCAAGCATACCGCTCTCGAAGCTAATATGCAATAGGTTACGGTCAGTGGAATAAGGTTTAGCTGCAGATGCAGTTACAGGAATGCCATGTTTTTCAGCAAAAGCAATCATTTCTGCACGACCTGGGAAATCCGCACGGAATTTCTCAGAGCGCCATGGAGCAATAACCTCAATTTCTGGAGCAAGCGCAGCAACACCAAGCTCAAAGCGCACTTGGTCATTCCCTTTACCTGTTGCGCCATGTGCAATGTATTTCGCACCTTCAGCACGTGCGATTTCCACCATACGTTTCGCAATAAGCGGACGTGCGATAGAAGTACCTAGCAAATATTGACCCTCATACAATGCTCCTGCTTGAAACATTGGGAAAATAAAGTCTTTTGCAAACTCTTCACGCAAATCATCAATGTATACTTTAGAAGCACCTGTTTTTAATGCTTTTTCTTCTAGACCGTTAAGCTCTTCTTTTTGCCCGATATCTGCTGTGAAAGCAATGATTTCTGCATCATAAGTTTCCTTTAACCATTTTAAGATGATCGATGTGTCCAGACCACCAGAGTAGGCTAGTACAATTTTATCCTTTGCCATAGTTCAATCTCTCCCTCAACAATTCTTAAGACATAATCGCTGCCATGATCGCTTTTTGCGCATGCAAGCGATTTTCAGCCTGATCAAAGATAATAGAATGCTCACCATCAATAACGCCTTCTGTTACTTCCTCACCACGATGAGCAGGTAAGCAGTGCATAAACATAAAGTTTGGATCTGCAAGCTTAACAAGTTCTTCATTAACTTGATAATTGGCAAATGCAATTTCACGTTCCTTTTGCTCTGCCTCTTGTCCCATACTTGCCCATACGTCAGTATAAACAAAGTTCGCCCCCGCAATTGCTTCCTTCGGATCACGACAAACTACAATTTTAGATCCTGTTTCCTCGGCAATTGCATAGGTTTGCTTCACAATATCAGCATCTGGCTCATAGCCTTCCGGTGTTGCAATCGACATATCGATACCAAGCTTCGCAGCACCCATCATTAGAGAGTGTACCATATTGTTGCCGTCACCGATATATGCTAGCTTAACCCCGTCGAAAGAGCCGTGCTTTTCATAAATCGTTTGATAGTCAGCCAGTGCCTGACAAGGATGAGATAAGTCAGTTAGACCATTAATGACAGGAATCGTTGCACCACGCGCTAATTCAACTACTTTACGATGCTCAAACGTACGAATCATAATTCCATCCAAATAACGAGATAATACTTGAGCAGTATCCATAATTGTTTCACCGCGACCGATTTGCAAATCATTACCGCTTAAGAATAGACCTTGTCCGCCAAGTTGATATATTCCAACCTCAAATGAAACTCTTGTACGAGTGGAGGCTTTTTCGAAAATTAGTCCAATTGTTTTGCCGCTTAGCGGTTTATACTCCTCACCAGCTTTTTGCTTAGCCTTCAGTTCTATTGCTAAGTCAATTAAATAGTGCAGTTCCTCTTGCGTAAAATCAACAAGCATAAGGAAGTCTCTACCCTTCATGCTTTGTGCAATTTCTGCTTTGCTTCTTCCCATATCGCTTCCTCCTTTTTCTATACAGCACAATGCTGATGTCACTCTAGCATAGCAAGAGCGCATCAGCAATTTCAATTCAATATTAACGCAAATCTTTAAGCTAAAAGCTTACTTAAAATTGCGACTGCTTGATCGATTTCAGCATCACTTACAAGCAAGTTTGGCAACAAACGAAGAACATTAGGACCTGCGTTTAAAATTAGCAATCCTTCCTGCTGTGCTTTCACGATAAGCTCCGCAACAGGCCCTTTGCATTCGATGCCGACGATTAAACCTAAGCCACGTACATCTTTAACCATAGAGCTGTTTGCCAGTTGTTGACGCAACTTGTTGATTAAGTATTCGCCTTGCTTAGCCGCATGAGCAACGACATTTTGACTAACGATTGTTTCCAACGTCGCTTTTACTGCAGCAGTAGCGATAGGTGTACCACCAAATGTAGAACCGTGCGTACCAGCGGTAAAAGCTTCACGTAAATACTCTTTTGCAGCCATCGCACCTACTGGAAAACCGCTTCCTAATCCTTTTGCCATTGTAAAAATATCTGGCTCAATGCCAAAATGCTCATAAGCAAACAATTTGCCTGTTCTGCCGATACCAGTTTGCACTTCATCGACAATTAACAGGATACCTTCTGCTTGACATAGCTTAGCTACTTCTTGAATATATACTGAATCAACTGGATAAATACCGCCCTCTGCTTGCACCATTTCCAACATTACAGCAGCAGTTTCATTAGTAATCGCAGCCTTTAAAGCATCAAGATCATTAAATGGAACATGTTTAAAGCCTGCAGGTAATGGACCAAAGCCATCTTTTACTTTATCCTGTCCAGTTGCCGTCAAGGTTGCCAATGTACGACCATGAAATGATTGGTTAAACGTAATAATTTCAAAACGTCCATTATTTTTAACTCTTTGTTGATAGCGACGAGCTAATTTAATTGCTGCTTCATTCGCTTCTGCACCAGAGTTACAGAAAAATACTGCATCAGCACAGCTATTATCTGTAATTAATTTTCCCGCTTCCGCTTGATTAGGAATTTGGAAAAGATTAGATATGTGCCACAAAGAATCAAGCTGTGCCACCAATGCTTCTTTAACCGCTTTTGGGACATGACCTAAATTAGTAACAGCAATTCCGCTCATAAAATCTAAATACTTTTTGCCTTCATTATCCCATAGCCAGCTTCCTTCTCCTTTAACAATCGTTAACGGATATCTTGCATAGGTTGGGAATAACGATTGACTAGTCGCTTCTATTGTACCTTGACTCACCAAAATCACCTCTCTACCCTTTAATGACCGTTCCTACTCCGCCTTCTGTAACAGCTTGAGTTAAAACGCCCTCAATTGAACCACTGACAATAACTACTTCTTGAACATCGCCTTGAATACATTGAATTGCAGCTCTTACTTTCGGAATCATGCCGCCATAAATTTCCCCGCTAGCAATCATCTCTTCGATATCTGCAACAGTCACCTCTGGCAAAGTCACTTTCTCGCCATTGATCGTCTTCATAATACCCGGCACATCCGTTACGACAATCATTCGTGATACGCCAAGCTGGGAAGCAACTGCCCCTGCAGCCGTATCGGCATTTATATTATAACGCTGCCCGCTGTCATCAATCCCAATAGGTGCAATGACTGGAATATAGCCCATATTCATAATGCCTTCAATAATCGCTGCATTGACCTCCGTAACTTCACCAACAAAGCCGATCTCTGCATGATTGGCAACTGGCTTAGCTTTAATTAGCTTACCATCAACACCAGATAAACCAATCGCTTTCGCACCGTTAGTTTCTATTTTACGAACAATCTCTTTATTAATACGACCCGCCAGTACCATTTCAACAACATCTAGCACTTGATCGTTTGTTTTACGTAAACCTTGCACAAATTCCGTCTCAATGCCAAGCTTGTCTAAAGTTTCTGATATTGCAGGTCCCCCGCCATGTACAATAACAGGAGCTATTTTGTTTGCCTGCAAATCGCGAAGCTCTGCAAAAAAGCTAGCTGGCAATGCCGCCAACGTACTACCACCGCATTTCATAACAAAGCGTTGCTGCACCATTTCTGCCCCTCCTACATCATCCATTTCAATGTTTATCTCTGTCGTTTGGCTAGCAGTTTAATTTTGATTTACGTACGATATGCTGCATTAATACGCACATATTCATAGGTTAGATCACAACCCCAAGCAACCGCTTTTCCGTCTGCCATATTCAAATTTACTGAAATCACAACAGTGTCGCCTTTTAGATACTCAAGAGCTTGGTCTTCATCAAACGGCACTGGAGCAGATTGACGCAAGGTCACAATATCGCCTAGTGCAATATCAACTGTGTCAGGGTTGACAGGTTGCCCCGCGCGTCCTACTGCAGCAATAATTCGTCCCCAATTAGCATCGGCGCCAAATACAGCAGATTTCACTAGAGAAGAGCCAATAATTGTTTTAGCAATCGCTTGTGCTGCTTCATCACTTTGCGCACCTTCAACGCGTACTTCAACTAGCTTAGTTGCTCCTTCGCCATCTCGCGCAATTGCTTTAGCCAAATGCACACAAACATGTGTCAGCGCTGCCTTGAATGATTGCCAGTCAGGATGAGCTTCGGTTAATGTTTCATTACCAGCCAAGCCGCTTGCCAACACAATCAGCATATCGTTTGTGCTTGTATCACCATCAACTGTAATCATATTAAAGCTAACATTTGTAACCTCGCGCAATAGGTTTTGTAGCACTGCTGGCTCAATATTCGCATCGGTTGTAACAAAGCCGAGCATTGTTGCCATATTCGGATGAATCATACCTGATCCTTTAGCAGCTCCACCAATCGTAACACGCTTGCCGTCAACCGTTAGCTCAACAGCAATTGTTTTTTTCACGAGATCAGTCGTTAAAATGGCTTGGCTAAAGTCTTCTGCGCCTTGGGCATTTGCTTCCAGCTTGCTTGGCAACTGTTCAATTCCAGCATAAACTTTATCCATTTTTAACAACTCGCCGATAACACCTGTTGAAGCTACTGCAACCTCGTTATGAGCAACTCCTACTGCTTCGGCAAAAGCATTGCGCATATTAAATGCATCATCTTCCCCTTGTTTACCTGTACAGGCATTAGCATTTCCACTATTAACGATTACTGCACGCAATCTGCCGCTAGCAGCAATACTTTCCTTCGTTACTTTAATCGGCGCCGCTTGAAATATATTCGTTGTATATACAGCAGCTGCTGCTGCTGGAACTTCACATACAATTGCACCTAGATCATAACGCTCAGTTTTTTTTAAGCCACAGTGCAATCCGCCCGCAACAAAACCTTGTGCGGATGTGACGGAGCCATCCGCCACAATATTAAATAACTGACCCTCTGACATTCCACTCTTCTCCTTATTTAAGGGTACACAGGAACGAATTGCAAGCCTGTTGTCTCGTCCCAGCCCATCATAATATTCATATTTTGAATCGCTTGACCAGCCGCACCTTTAACGAGGTTATCAATAACAGAAACAATGATTACACGCTTCGTGCGCGGATCAATAGAAAAACCGATATCACAATAGTTAGAGCCCCAAACTTCCTTCGTTGCAGGCAAATTGCCTTGCGGACGAACACGTACAAATTTGCGACCTTCATAATAGCTTTTATAAAGTTCAATCAATTGTTCTTCCGTTACATCATCATTCAACTTCGCATAGATTGTTGATAAAATCCCTCTTGTCATTGGTACAAGATGCGTTGCAAACGTAACAGTAACCTGTTGATTAGCAATATTAGATAAAACCATCTCGATTTCTGGAATATGTTGATGCTTATTCAACTTATAAGCTTTGAAGTTTTCGTTCAGTTCAGAATAGTGATTACCTAATGAAACACCGCGTCCTGCTCCAGATACTCCTGATTTTGCATCAATAATTAAAGAACTCGGATCAATTAAGCCTGCTTGCAGCGCAGGCACGATACCAAGTAACGTTGCGGTAGGATAACAGCCTGGGTTAGAGACAAATTCTGCATTTTGTACTTGCTCGCCATATACCTCTGCAAGACCAAATACAGCTTTATCAAGATACTCTTGCTCAGCCGCTGGTTTCTTATACCATTCTTCATAAGCTGTGCGATCCTTTAATCTAAAGTCACCAGATAGATCAATAACTTTTAAGCCCTGATTTAAATATTGCGGGGCAAGTTTAGCAGCTACTCCTGCAGGTGTCGCCAAAAAGACAAGGTCTGCCTTTTGCTTAATTAGTTCAGGATTGACATCATCCAATAATTCTTCACGAATACCTTGCAAGTGTGGATAGCCTTCCTTTACAGGAGCTCCTGCATTTGATGAAGAAATTACTGAAGTAACTTCTGCATAAGGATGTGCCTCTAGCAAGCGCATTAGCTCCACGCCGCCATAGCCCGTCGAACCCACAATTGCAATTCTCAGCTTCGTACTCATACTACCGCTTCCTCTCATACCCATTTATATCAATTCTTTTATTTTACAATAGTGAACACAGAAAATGAATATTCATAATAATGTATTATTATACATATTGTTTTATAAAAATACAATGATGACTTATACTCCTATTTTCATCATTATGATTTCATTAGGACTGAAAGGATTTAAAGCCTTTCCCTAGCACTTCAGCAGTATTGCTTATAATGACAAAGGCATCTGGATCGTGACGTGTTACTGTTTTTTTCAGCTTCACCACTTCTTGCTGTGCGACTACTACCATCAATACATTACGACTGTTGCCCGTATATCCGCCTTCGCCTTTTAGTTTCGTTAATCCACGGTCGAGCTCATGAAGAATGATTGGCTCTAATTCGTCAGAGCGCTCGCTAATTATGTAAGCAACTTTAGATAGCTGAAGTCCATTTTGCGTAAAGTCTATCGTTTTGCTCGTAACAAACAAGGAAATTAGGGCGTACAAAGCAATTTCAGGCGCAATAACAATTGCTGTACCGATAATAACGATACCATCAAAGCAGACTACTGCAAGATTATACGGTATACCTGTAAGTTTATGCAGCATTTGTGCAGCTAAATCTAATCCGCCTGTTGAACCTCCACCACGATATACAATTGACAATCCAAGACCGACTCCTATGCCACCATAAATTGAAGCAAGAATCGGTGTATGTGTTGGCGACGGGAGGTGTGAAGTTATAAGTACCATTAACGGGAAAACAATCGAACCTAATACAACCTTGGCACCGAATTTTTTACCAAGCACAATCGTCGCAGCTATAAGCAACGGAATGTTAAGCACCCATTGGGTAATCGCTGGAGTAATGTTCGCAAGACGTTGCACAAGTACCGATATTCCAGCTACACCACCTGCTGCAATACCGTTAGGAAGTAAAAATAAATTAAAGCTCAATGCAAGCACAGAAGAACCAATGATTACTTGAATAATGTTCCAGCTTACCTGTAAGGCAGGAGATAATTCTCGTTTTGGTTGTCGTGAAAGCTTACGGACCATCGATACTTTTCTTCCTTTCTTATGGAAAAAAGAGAGTCGCATTGATTATGCAAACTCTCTTTTTTAATCTTATACTTGTTGCTTAATCTGACTACGCAAATAACCATCGATAAACATATCGATATCTCCGTCCATCACCGCATTAACATTGCCAGTTTCCACGGAAGTGCGATGATCTTTAACCATACTATACGGGTGGAACACGTAGGAGCGGATTTGACTCCCCCATGCAATTTCGCTTTGTTCTCCGCGAATTTCTGCAAGCTCCTTCATTTGTTCCTCTATTTTGCGTTCATATAATTTGGAACGTAGCATTTTCATCGCACGTTCACGGTTAGCAATTTGTGAACGCTCTTGCTGACAGGCAACAATAATCCCTGTTGGGATATGTGTAATCCGAACAGCAGATTCTGTTTTGTTAATGTGCTGTCCACCTGCGCCGCTCGAACGGTACGTATCGACCTTAAGATCTTCAGGACGAATTTCAATTTCAATCGTATCGTCAATTTCTGGAACAACATCACAAGACACAAATGAAGTATGACGACGACCTGCAGAGTCAAACGGTGAAATTCGCACAAGACGATGAACACCTTTCTCTGCTTTTAAATAGCCATATGCGTTATAACCTTTAATTAATAAGCTGACGCTTTTAATACCCGCTTCATCACCAGGCTGATAATCCAATACTTCCACTTTAAAGCCACGCTTTTCTGCCCATCGGGTATACATACGATATAACATCAGCCCCCAATCCTGCGACTCTGTACCTCCAGCACCTGGATGAAGCTCCAGAATTGCATTTAAGCGGTCATATGGTTGATTAAGCAGTAGTTGCAGCTCAAAATCCGATAACTTATTAGAGAGCGCCTCAATGCCTGCTGCAAGCTCTCCTGCCATCTCCTCATCTTGTTCTTCCTCCACAAGCTCGAGCATCATCTCTAAATCTTGTTGCTCACTTTCTAGCTTATAATATTGCTCAACAACTGATTTGACAGCATTTAATTCAGAAATTATCGATTGTGCACGTTCATTGTCATCCCAAAAATCTGGCATCGACATTTTTTCTTCAAAGTTGGCGATCATCTCTTGCTTAAGTTCTAAGTCAAAGAGACCCCCTAAGTGTTTGAAGTCGATTAACCATTTCTCGCAACTCTTGCTTTAACGAAACATCTATCATCATTCATCGATCTCCTAATTTTAAATAAATGCTCTAGCAGTTCGGCTTTCAGGACCGAGAAGCTTGCATGAAGCCAGGGAACGAGGAGCGCAATGTACGCGGCATTTGGTACATGAGCACCGCAGGCTCCCGATGAATGCAAGATTCGACGTCGATTTGGCACCATGAATTCGCTTCGTCATCAAAGTCGTACTGCTTGAGCTACTTCTTTTAATCAACGCTCTAGCAGTCCGGCTTTCAGGACCGAGAAGCTTGCATGAAGCTAGGGAACGAGGAGCGCAATGTACGCGGCATTTGGTACATGAGCACCGCAGGCTCCCGATGAATGCAAGATTCGACGTCGATTTGGCCACCATGAATTCGCTTCGTCATCAAAGTCGTACTGCTTGAGCTACTTCTTTTATTTGCCGTGGCATTGTTTATACTTCTTCCCACTACCACACGGACAAGGGTCATTACGGCCAACGCGCTCTTCACGACGAACTGGGCGTTTAGCACCATCTTCACCGCCGCCACTAGTCGAGGAAGTTTGTCCTTTTACAACCTCTTGACGCTCAAGGTTGCTTTCAATTCTTGCTTTCATAATATATTTAGAAACTTCCTCTTGAATTGCTTCTACCATGCTTTGGAACATTTCATAGCCTTCAAATTGATACTCACGAAGCGGATCTGTTCCACCGTAAGCACGTAAATGAATACCTTGGCGTAAATGATCCATTGCATCGATATGATCCATCCATTTGGAATCAACTGCACGCAATACGATAACTTTTTCAAATTCACGCATTGCCGTTTCGCCAAGCTGACGCTCACGCTCATCGTATGCTTGTACTACTTTATTGAAAATTGTATCAACAATCTCTTCTTTTTCTTTACCCCATATATCGTCACGTGTTAACGAACCTTCTTCAAGCAAATTTGCATGTACGTAATCGATAATCGCCTGTAAATCCCATTCTTCAGGAATATCGTCTACGCAATGTGCTTCCACAGTACGCTCGATAACTGGTTTAATCATTTCCATAACTTCATCGCGAATGTTATCGGATTCCAATATATCACGACGTTGCTTATAAATAACTTCACGCTGTTGGTTCATTACATCGTCATATTGCAAGACAATTTTACGAGTATCAAAGTTACTTCCCTCTACTCGTTTCTGCGCTGACTCGATCGCCTTAGTAATCATACGACTTTCAATTGGCTGATCCTCATCAAGTCCTAAGCGATCCATCATCGCCATTATGTTTTCAGCACCGAAACGGCGCATCAGTTCGTCTTCCATCGACAAGTAGAATTGGGATGAACCCGGATCCCCTTGACGACCGGCACGACCGCGCAGCTGATTATCAATACGGCGGCTTTCGTGACGTTCAGTACCTATAATATGCAGACCACCTAATTCTGCTACCCCTTCACCTAGCAAGATGTCAGTACCGCGACCTGCCATATTTGTTGCAATTGTAACGGCACCAGGCTGACCTGCACGTGAAATAATTTCAGCTTCCTCAGCATGGAATTTAGCATTCAGCACTTTATGCTTAATACCGCGGCGTTTTAACATTTCAGATAAAACTTCTGAGTTTTCAATAGAAATTGTACCTACAAGCACAGGCTGATTATTTTGATGACGGCGCACAATTTCTTCAACAACAGCCTTGAACTTACCATTTACAGTTTTATACACAACATCCGGCATATCTACGCGGATCATTGGGCGGTTCGTTGGAATTTGGATTACATCCAATCCGTATATTTTACGGAACTCCTCTTCCTCTGTTTTCGCAGTACCGGTCATACCAGCAAGCTTACGATACATACGGAAATAGTTTTGGAATGTAATCGTTGCTAGCGTCATGCTTTCATTTTGAACTTTAAGTCCTTCCTTCGCCTCAATCGCTTGATGCAAGCCATCGCTATAACGGCGACCAGCCATTAAACGGCCTGTAAATTCATCAACAATAACAACTTCCTCATTTTCAACAACATAATCCACGTCGCGTTTCATAATATAGTTCGCTTTTAACGCCTGTTGAATATGATGGTTAATTGTTACATTGGCATGATCAAATAAGTTCTCAATTCCAAATGCACGCTCCGCTTTAGAAACCCCTTCTTCTGTCAACATCACGTTTTTCAGCTTAATGTCGATAGTAAAGTCATCGCCTTCTTTCAAGCGTTCAACCAAACGTTGAGCTGCATGATAAAGCTCTGTCGACTTAGCTGCTTGTCCAGAAATAATTAGCGGTGTTCGCGCTTCGTCAATTAAAATAGAGTCAACCTCGTCAATAATCGCATAATGAAGCGGACGCTGTACCATTTGCTCTTTATACAACACCATATTGTCACGCAAATAGTCAAAACCAAATTCATTATTCGTTCCGTACGTAATATCGCAAGCATAAGCTGCTTGTTTTTCAGCATGTGTAAGGCCATGTAGGTTACAGCCAACTGTTAGTCCTAGAAACTCATAAAGTTGACCCATTATTTTACTATCACGTTCAGCTAGATAACCGTTGACGGTAATAACATGTACACCTTTACCAGTTAAGGCATTTAAATAAGTTGGCAATGTGGCAACAAGCGTTTTACCTTCCCCTGTTTTCATCTCAGCGATTTTACCTTCATGAAGCACCATACCGCCGAGCAACTGTACATCAAAGTGACGCATATTTAATACACGCTTAGATGCTTCACGTGCTGTAGCAAAAGCTTCAGGCAAGATTGAGTCAAGCGATTCCCCATTCGCAATGCGAGCTTTATACTCATCTGTTTTTGCACGCAATTGTTCGTCCGTAAGCGCCTGATACTGAGGCTCCATTGCATTTATTTGTTCAACAACCTTCGTTAGTCGTTTTATTTCCTTTTCGTTATAATCACCAAAGATCTTTTTTACCAATCCGAGCATGGCTTTCCCCTTCCGATTGTTCGACTTATGCTTAAAATTTTAACAGTTTGTTGCGTTAATCGCAATGTATTCACTTTACGTTCTCCAAGTATTGGAAGAATTTCGTTTAATTTTCTTTAAGTTTATAAATGAAATAAGAATAGATTGAAATATAAAAAGGTGCTTATAGCACCTGCATTTGCAGAAACTAAAGCACCCTTGTGCGATTATTTGAATTTTTATTGTTCCTCAATTAGACCGTATTTACCGTCACTTCGTTTATAAACGACATTGATTGATTTCGTTTCCGCATTAGAGAATACGAAGAATGTATGACCGAGCATATTCATTTGCAAAATCGCTTCTTCCACGTCCATTGGCTTAAACGTAAAGCGTTTTGTTCGAACTAGCTCAAATTCCTCCTCATCATCTAGTACTGTAACAGCATTATTAGCCTCTTGGAAAATTGCCTTACTTCCACCGCTTTGGCGAATTCTGCGGTTAATTTTCGTTTTATGTTTACGTATTTGACGCTCCAGTTTATCGATAACTGCATCAATGGAAGCGTACATATCATCACTGCGTTCTTCTGCTCGCAAGAACATTCCGGAAATTGGTATTGTAACCTCAACTGCATGTTGTCCTTTCGTAACAGAAAGTGTGACGTTTACTTCGGAGGTGATCGAAGGATCGAAATATTTCTCCAATCTACTGAGTTTCTTCTCAGCATAGTCCCTTAGTGCATCAGTAACTTGAACACGTTGTCCTCGAATATTGTAGATCATGTGGCACTCCTCCTTTATATGTTTACATTATAACATATGCAAAAGGAAGATTCAAAATAGATTTTTGTTAATTTCGAATTTTCTGATAAATTTTCACAAAATTTTAACTAAAAAATCCCTCTCACTATTTGTTGGAGAGGGATCATCATTTTCACTATAATAGAGGCTTAAGTTGCCTTATAATTACAGTTTAACTACATTTGCAGCTTGTGGACCGCGTGCGCCTTCAACGATATCAAATTCTACCGCTTGGCCTTCTTCTAGAGTTTTAAAGCCTTCAGCTTGGATAGCGGAGAAATGAACGAATACATCTCCACCTTGTTCAGTTTCAATGAAACCGTATCCTTTTTCTGCATTAAACCATTTAACTTTTCCTTGCATGTGCAAACATTCCCTTCGTCTTATAAATGCTGTGTGGCTGCATTATGGGCCCACAATTTGACTATACAATGCTTGGTGCAAATTGTCAATGAATTTTTTGTAAGCGAATTCATTCAAGTTGTTATAACTTTTATAATAATATGTTGCAATTTAATAGTTTTTGAATGGTTTTGATCATTTAAAGTTGTAATCTAATTACAAAATATACTCACAAAACTCGAAAATAAGTCGAAATTTAAAAATGCTTTCTAGGTTCTAAGACAGATGTGTTAAGAGATTCGTGTAAGAATATTAATTTTTTACAAATAAGTAAAACTCTCATTTAAAATCATGGATGAAAATAATTCTCTAGACACCTTCTAATAAGCACTAAATCTCATGTTTCAGTTTCTTGTTCTAACTGATGATAATTTGTCTCTTTGTCCATCATCCTAAGCTATTATTTTTTTAAAAATTTCAACTACATCACAAACATCTTGGTCTGACATTTTAGGATATAGAGGAAGAGTTAAAGCGCCTTCATACCAACTCTCAGCAATTGGGCAGAGCCCCTTCTTATATCCAAATTTCTGATAGTACGGAAACCAATACACTGGGATATAGTGAACATGCACTCCTATATTGGACGCACGCATTTCTTCAAATATCTGCTTACGACTTTTCCCAAGAACTTGTTCATCTAATTGTATTGAATATAAATGCCAACCTGATTGGCAGTCAGAAGATTGATAAGGAGTCGTAACACCCTTAGTATCTTGCAGAAGCTCTGTATATAATGCAGCTAATTCACGTCTTCGTTTCATAAAGCGATCCAGCTTACCCATTTGAGTTATACCTAATGCAGCTTGCAGATCAGTCATACGATAGTTGAACCCAAGATCAAGCATTTCATAATACCAATCTCCTTGCTCTTTAGCATAAGGAGTGGTCGTAATCCCATGCGAACGAAAAAGCTTCAACTTCTCATAATAATCTTTGCTATTCGTAACGATAACACCGCCTTCAGCAGTAGTTACTGGTTTAACAGGATGAAAGCTAAACATCGTCATATGAGCTTGTGTTCCGACTTTCTTTCCTTTATATTCCGCCCCTAAAGAGTGAGCGCCATCCTCTATAACGATTAAGCGATGTTGCTCTGCAATTTTCATTATTTCATCAATACGACATGGTTGACCTGTAAAATCTACAGGAATAATTGCTTTTGTTTTAGCTGTAATGTTTTTCTTAATTTGCTCCGGATCAATATTGTATGTTTTGGGATCAATATCAGCAAACACAATATTGGCTCCCAAATAACGTGCACAGTTAGCACTTGCAGCAAACGTAATAGGAGTTGTGATAACCTCGTCATCAGACTGCACTCCAGCAGCATAACATGCTCCATGCAAGGCAGCAGTACCATTGGAAAAAGCAACTGCATAATTTGCACCAACATATTCTGCTACCTTCTGCTCAAATTCTGAAATTTTTGGTCCTGTAGTTAGAAATGGAGATTTTAGTACCTCAATAACAGCATTAATATCGTCTTCGTCAATCCATTGCTGGCCATAAGGAAGTAATTGATCTCGTTTCATCATAACAATAAATCCCAGCTTAAAGCTGTTCCTTTCTTTACGTCTCTTTTAATGGATTTTCCTAGCACCAAATCATAATACTTTGTTTCTAATCCTAAACCTGGTCGAACGTTTCTCAAATTTCTTTCCGTTAATACATCCCCTGCTTTCATATCCTCACCAATATAAAGGGATCTTCTATTTTTTACAGATAGCTTTTCTGCTTCTGTAGGACCATATTGAATATGACCAAGGCTTTGCCAAGCACGTTCTGTTTCTTCTACAAGCATTTTTAATTCATGAGGTTCCATTGAGAAAGCTGCATCTACACCACCATCCGCGCGTGAAGTTGTAAAGTGTTTTTCGATTACAGTAGCTCCAAGCGCAACTGCTGCAACAGCAACTCCAATTCCCATTGTATGGTCGGACAACCCTACTTCTGTTTGAAATAAGTCTGCCATATGTGGAATAGTAACCAGATTCGAGTTTTCTGGCGATGCTGGGTATGTGCTTGTACATTTAAGTAAAATAAGCTGCTCATTACCTTCTGCCCGTACTGTTCGAACTGCTTCATCAAGTTCAGCAGCAGTAGCCATACCAGTCGAAATAATAATTGGCTTGCCCGTACGAGCAACTTTTCGTATAAGAGGAATATCAACATTTTCAAACGACGCTATTTTATAAGCTGGTACATTTAAACTTTCCAAAAAGTCTACTGCTGTTTCATCAAATGGTGAACTAAATGCTAGTAAACCAAGATCCTTACATTTGTCAAAGATCGCTTTATGCCATTCCCACGGTGTATAAGCTTGCTTGTATAGACTATATAGGGATTGTCCCTTCCATAAGTCTTCTTCATTAGATATAAAGAACTCACCTGAATGCACATCCAGTGTTATCGTGTCTGCAGTATAGGTTTGCAATTTAACCGCATCTACCCCAGCCTCTGCTGCAAGCTCAACTAAATGCAATGCACGATCTAACGATTGATTATGATTTCCTGACATTTCAGCAATAACAAAAGGTTTCACATGTTTTCCAATTTCTTTATTTCCAATTTTAATCATTAATAAGTCCCACCATTTCTTGAAGCCAAGGGTTTACAATGCCTTGACTTGCCGTAATGTTAAGCCCTTGCTTGCTCATTGACGACAGCTTCAAGCCAAGCTCGGGTAATTGCTTTAACAGATGTAAGTACGTATCTGAGGTTACTTGCTCATGCCGTCCTAGGTAAATTACAGTTCCTAGTTGAGCGGCGATCTCTGTAATCGCTTGTTGATTGTCTGCAACAACAGTGCTGGAAGATGGTAAACCGACATAACATCTCTCCCACATCGCAGAGCCGCCAGCTCCGATAGCAAAATCAGCTTGCCGCATCAAATCAGCTAGGTGATTGATTTGACAATAAAAACTTACTTTTAATTGACGACATCTCTGTTCAATTTCATGACGAGCAGTGTTACTTCTTCCTACCACAACATCAATATGTTGCAAACCAACACCAAACTCAAAAAATGATTGCATCCGTTCTAATGCACTAAGCACCTTTAATGTTTCCCCCGTCGGATCGCTTCCCCCCATAAAGATAAGAAGACGATTAACTTTACCGTCACGAATGATCGATTTTATTCTTGCTTCAATAAACTCTTCCCTCATAATAAGGTAGGCTGGTCCAAGAAGTTTTTTACAACCTTCTGGTACTAAACCATCATAACGCTTTTCATAGTTATCCAATATGTTTGGATCTAACAGTAAGTCACAATCATGAGCGCGATTTGCCAAATCATCAATCACTACTATTTTACGAGCAAATGAACGCATTTTTTTTTCCCAAACAATATCAAGCAAATAATGGTCCACAATAAGAATATCGACATACTGCTCTTGTTCTGTTACGGTAAAACCTTCATCCTCCACATAACGAATTAGATTTCCCTGCAAGTTTTCCATCCAAAAGCAAACTTGGTGACCAAGACTTCGCAAAGCTTTGGCAATCGTTAAACAACGCATGACATGTCCACTGCCTATAGCAACTGAAGCATCCGCGCGAATTAAAAACCTTAACATCATATTTTCTTCCTTATTATTAAATTACAGGTTTTTGTTGAACATGAGCATTAAGACAAGCTATTTTCGGATTATCTAATAAATATTTAATAACTCTCTCGCTTGGTATATAAGGATCATTAAAATGTTCTGCTACCGTAGATATTAACTTAAAATCTTCAGCCGTATCTAGCGTAATTCTTAATTCTGGATGTACTCGATTGTTAGGTGGCTGATAGGTAACTCTAGTAAACTGATCCTTAAATTCATATGCATAATATGTCACATGTTCTCTATGTCGTGGTTCATGTCCATTTTGATTAATATATTGCAAGGCAGAATAGGTTATCACTTCCATTGCTAGCCCCCTAGGCAATGTTTTCCCTAAATCTACAATGTCTACTTTATGTTGTTGAGCTAGTTGAAGCATCTGCTCTCCCATTTTCACATCTACAAACGGACAATCAGCCGTAACCCTTATCACATAGTCTGGAGCATACGGCTTAGCAGCTTCAAGATACCTGCTGAGAACATCTTCTTCCGAGCCACGATAGCAAGGAATTTTATTTTTAATGCACCAAGTTTCTACTGCATCGTCCTGAGACACTTTTGAAGTTGCAACAATAACTTCATCTATACCAACCATAGAACGACATCTCTCAGTTACATAATGTAAAACAGTGTGATTACCAAGCGGCAATAAGATCTTACCCGGTAACCGCGAAGAACCCATTCTAGCTTGAATAATTACTATAGTCTTCATAAAATAACACCCAATCTTGTAAATGCTAATTTGCGTTTTCTAAAATGATTGTACATTACGAAATAATAAACGAACAATCTTTTTACTTCAGGTAAGTCATAAAGGCACTAATCTAATATCTAGTTTGGATAAATTTCTTCCTTATTAGAATTAATCAAATCAATGAAATATTAAAAAATAGAGTATGTCATAATACCATACCCCTTTCAACAGCAATAATACATTTTATTTTCATATTAATAATAATATACGTTAAAATGACTTCAATTCTAAATTCTGATACATAAAGCATACTAGATAGTAAATAGTACCTCTCCACGACCTTAGCAGTATTGTTTATATGTCTCTCCTAGAAGAAGTAAAATTATACATACATCTTCTACAAGTCTATTATATCCGGAATCATAAAATTAAATAAAAATGGAACATTTAGATACTCTTAATATAGAACTTTAGTATATATACACTTGTCCTCTTTTACTTGTTTTATATACCCGTTAACCTCAAAACATTTACAAGATGCTAAATTTTGTTGTTTAACCTCAGCTACTATCTCAATAGGTAGAATATTCTTTGTTTTTTTTAACAATTCGTCTGTTATAAATATTATTTGTCTTCCATATCCTCTTTTACGTGCATTTGGTGCCACTTGAAAACTTAATAAATATTTATCTTTATCCGTTGCATCTAGTCTGACAATACCTATTGGCATGTCTCCATCATAAAAAATATAAAAAATACAATTTGGATCTGTTATTTTTTTATTAAACCATGTGACATGATCTTCATACTCTATTCGAGCTACGTTAAAAGACTGTTTTCTGGTTTCAGCGTCATTAACCCACTCGAAAATAAGATCAACATCTTTATTTTCTATTAATCTAGCTCTTATCCCCATATTTTAACCTCTATCTATTATTGATTAGAAAAAAGTTTATAGCTTTAAATCAATCAAATTATATGATTATTAATTAGGAATGTAACCATAAATAAACATTATAGAAGATGGGAATTGTAATCAACGACTCTAAAACTTTTTTTTAATTTCTATTTCAGACTGGTTATCTAACAAAAATGCAATGCAGAAGACAATCTATATAGCTTACTTAAACTCTATAAGTCGTTTAAGTTCATCTACAGATAACCATACCGTATTTTTATCACTTGTATAAGAAAAGCCTTCTGGTAACTCCTTACCGCCATTTGAATATTGTTTAGACCACCATGAAAATTCTGGTTGTATAACATAATAATCTTTAAATTCAACTGTATGTCTTGCATCATCTTCCATAATCATAGCTTCATGAAGCTTTTCTCCTGGACGAATTCCTATAATTTTAATTTCACATTCTGGAGCGATTGCTTTGGCTAGATCAGTAATTCGCATACTTGGAATTTTAGGGATAAAGATCTCTCCACCATACATTCGATTCAAGCTGTCAATAACAAATTGAACCCCTTGATCTAATGTAATCCAAAAGCGCGTCATCCGCTCATCTGTAACTGGAAGTACACCTGTATGCTTAATACTATAAAAAAAAGGAACGACACTTCCACGACTGCCAACCACATTTCCGTAACGCACTACAGAGAAGCTAGTACGCTTATTTCCAACATATGAATTAGCTGCGACAAACAATTTATCCGAGGCCAGCTTAGTGGCACCATACAAGTTAACAGGACTGCATGCTTTATCTGTTGATAAAGCAACAACTTTTTCAACTCCACAATCAATAGCAGCTTCAATAACATTCTGTGCTCCGTGTACATTCGTTTTAATCGCTTCAAAAGGGTTATATTCACACGCATCTACATGCTTCATTGCTGCTGCGTGAATGACAATATCTACATCATTAAAAGCACGATACAAACGCTCTTTATCTCTTACGTCACCTATAAAAAATCGAAGCTTATTAGTATCTTCAAACTTCTTTTTCATTTCATATTGTTTTAATTCATCTCGACTAAATACAATGATTTTCTTAGCTTCTAGCTGTAAAGCTCTTTCTACAAATTTATATCCGAAGGATCCCGTTCCCCCTGTAACTAAAACTGTTTTATCCTTTAATGGATTGATCATCACATTCACCTATTTCCAAACTTTTTATTTCGTCAATAATTTCATTGCAGGATTGAATGATAATTTCGATGTAAGGTACTACGATTTCGTTTAGCAATCTTGCTTTTCCGATCATCGTAGGCTCACTTTCAATTTTAATTACTTCTCTATCGTAATTTTTTGTAGCAATACGATTCCATGCAGTAATGATTGTTTTAAACAATTTGTGCTCAGTCACCTTAGAAAATTCTCGTTCTAACTGAGCTAATAAATTCATAGCTTTGTTTTGATTTTTTCTTGAAAACTCGTCAAATTTATGCACAAGCTTTAAAGAGGATTTTGCAGTGTAAATAATATCATTACACGCAACAGCAAATTTTTCTAATCTTTCTGACAAATCTACAAAATTATTTTTAGTAGGCTCATTTATATCAAATTCTTTTTTTATATCAGAAAAATCATAAACATGTGATATATATTTAACTGCTTCAGTAAAAGGAATAAAGTCTGCTCCGTTTATTTTCGCACCTAATGAAGAAGTATTGATAAATGTAACTCCGTCAATTTGTGAAATTAAGTTTTCTATATTTTCCAATGCGGATTTCATTGATAAATTCGTTTTATTTTTTGAGCCACTTACATTTTCTACCATTAAACTACTTGTGGCAATTTTATTAGCGGCCTTTTTGCCATCGATGTGCTTGGCTCCCTTTGCATAATAGTTCTCATTTGGAAACGATAAATCTTGCCCTGCTAATAATATTGTTGTCGCACCTACATATTTAGCTAATTGAATAGCCGTGCCTGTTACAGAGTTTGTTGGATGGAATTTATAATCAATATTACAATCTGAAAACAAGTAATTTGTTATCGGGTCATTTGTAAAAAATGCAAATGCAAGATTATTTACACGCTCATTTACTATCTGATAATGAATTTGTGGAATAAATACTAATGGAATATCAGTAGCTTCTACATTTTTAAACACTTTTGCATTTGCTTCTCCAGGATCCATTGACACAATGATATGAGGCTCAAGACCAAAATAAAACAAAGACTGAATACTTGAACCTGCAGCAATTATAAGCAGTTTATCTCGGAATTGTTTAATATGTTCAATATCAATTTCTAAAGATGGACCCGCACCTACAATTAATGCAGTGCAATCTTTATATTTATTTTTTAGCTTCTCAACTGAGATTGAATTTTGAATATGTTTCAGATTTCTAATGCTGTTACGGTATGGAATAGAGCCAAAAGTATTTTCAAAACTAATTTCGATTAGCATAGATTCCCGCTGAATATAGTTAAAATCAAAGTATTTTCTCATCGTTTCAATATTAATTTGAGCATAGTAAGGAATAACAACATCAATTTTAGGATTACTTGAGTACGTATTAACTAAAATATGAAACTTTTTGAGATCATTATCATTTTTCCCTAAACTCAACATTTTAACTTGAGGATGCTGTAAAAGCTGATCAATGTTAATAATCTTTAAAGCCTCAACAAAAATATCAATTTCAGGTTCTATAATATAAAAATTCAGCTTAGAATTAATTTCTATTAACTTAGCTAAATGATGACTAAGTCCTAAACCATACATAACAACATCATAGCACCCATGCTCTAGTACACTATGATTTGATAGCCAATCATTAACATCTTTTCCTGTTTGGTCATATAAATACTTTATTTCATCATCAAATGCAAATGTTAAATTGACCGCTCCATTATCTCTTACAACCAACTTACATTTCTTCTCGTTTTGATTTTTTAAATATTGCTGTATTTGCTCAAACATCTCTTTATTATTTTGATAGAGATAGTACAAATTATCTTGAAGTAAGTCAGTCATATTAACCCCCCATCTTCATTGTGATTCACGTTGACACTATATACTATATATCGACAAAATTATAGTATTTATTAATAAAAAAAGCTGCCTTTCGGCAGCTTTTTTATTGGTAATTCTTAGCCAAGAAGCTTAAGAACGTTTTGTGGTACAGAGTTAGCTTGTGCAAGCATAGAAGTACCAGCTTGAACTAGAATTTGGTTTTTAGTGAAGTTAGTCATTTCTAGAGCCATATCAGCGTCAACAATACGAGAGTTAGCAGCAGATAGGTTTTCTGCGTTAACACCAAGGTTGTTGATAGTGTGCTCTAGGCGGTTTTGAACAGCACCGAATTTCGCACGTTGTTGAGAAACTTTCTTGATAGCATCTTCAAGTTTTGTAATTGCGGCACTTGCATTAGTAGCTGTAGATACGCTTAGACCAGATACGCCTAGGCTGCTAGCTTTCATGCTTTGAGTAGAAACAGCGATAGTTGCGTTAGCTTTAACACCAACTTGGAAAGAAATAGATTTGCTAGAAGTCAACAAGCTGATACCGTTGAATGTAGTACGGTCAGCAATTGCATTGATTTCTGAAAGCAATTGGTTAACTTCCAATTGGATAGCACTGCGGTCAGCAGAAGCATAAGTACCGTTTTTCGCTTGGTTAGCTAGAACGTTCATACGTTGTAGCATTGCATGAACTTCAGTAAGCGCACCCTCAGCAGTTTGGATCAAAGAGATACCATCTTGAGCGTTACGTTGTGCTTGGTTAAGACCGTTGATTTGGAATTTCATTTTTTCAGAGATTGCAAGACCTGCAGCATCGTCAGCAGCACGGTTAATGCGGTAACCTGAAGAAAGTTTTTCCATAGTTTTGTTCATTGCAGTGTTGTTTGCAGATAGGTTACGATGAGCGTTAATCGCACCTACGTTAGTGTTAATAAACATAGATATCATCCTCCATGATAGTTTTTATCCCACATCCTTGTGGTCACAATATATATATCGGAACAATCTTTAATATTGTTTATAGTTAATCAGAAAAAATTTAATATTTTTATTAGCTTTTGTCGACATTTATTGTCTTTTATCGAAGTAATAGGAAATAATGTCGCTGTCACGAAGATTGCCATAAGTCTGTATCGTTTTACGTTGAAGAGATACTTGGCGTAGTGATTTAGTATCTTCTTGGTACCAACTTTGGATAATAGCATACAATTGATCATTCAGTTGCTGTAAACGTTCAATGCTGCCAATTATCTCTCTGTTGACATCGTCAAATGAAGTTAATGGTTGTACGCTTAATCGTTGATCAATTCGCTGCTTATATTCATGTTTCTTGCTTTCGAGCTCTTCAAGCTCTCTCAATTGCTCATCATATCTATTCTGCGAAGCAATTTCGATTTGTTGCTCGAAGATACTTATTAAATTTGAGTAATCATCCAACAATGCTTGCTTAGCATCAACCATTAACTCGCACGTCCTTACCGATTTGATCCCATGCTGATTTTATCTCTGTAATAATTTTTATTACTTCGCGCAAAGGTTCCGTTTTCATTTCAATGCTGCTGCGATTTGATAATTCAATAACATAGTTATACAGAGAATATAAGCTTTGAGCAATTTCCTTGCCTTCTTTAAAATTAAGACAAGAGATCAGCTCATAAATAATGTCCTGAAGTCGTTTAATCGACTCTCCTTTACCTTGCACATTATTCTGTTCAATATATTCTATGGATTGATTAGCAAAACGAATTGCTCCATCATAGAGCATGGAAATCAAACGATGCGGCGAAGCTGTAGTATATTTATTTTTCTGGTATGCTTGATATCCTGCTAAATTAGCATTCACGGTGTTCTCACCTCTCAATTTACACTACTTGTAAATTTACTATGATTTCGATTTAGTTAAGCTTTCAAATTGAGAAGTCAACCAATCTTTGGTGCTGTTCAATGTCGCTAACATTTTCTCCATATTGTTATATTGCTGTTTTAAACGCGCCTCTTTCATTTGCAAGGAACGATCCATTGCTTCAAGTTTTTCATCAACACGTTTTAACTCCGCATCATATCCGGCAATTTTAGTTTGCATAATTCCCTTTGTCGACGAAGTCCATGTGTTTGCAATCGTATCCGACATGCTTTTAGCTACAGTATTAACGATCGTTGTTACTTTAGAAGGATTTTCTGTTATTTTCGAGATAAATTTTTCTCGATCAAACGTAATTGTCCCCGTCATACTACCGCCATAGCTAAGCGCATTTTTATCTATACTTAAACCAATTTCCTCCATAAAGCCTGCAGATGTTGCCTGGTTAAATATGCTGTTTAATCTGCTGCTAATGTCTTTAAGGACAGAATCACCTTGCAATGGATTAATAACGCCCTCTTGTTCAGGTTTTGCCAAATTTGAACGCACAAACGAAATTACAGAGTTATAGGCATCAACAAAAGCTTGTACTTTATCTGCAATTTTGTCATTATCAGCAGATACTGTTATGGTTGCTTTTTCGCCAGTTGCTTCTTCATCGATTGTAAAGCTTAAACCTGGAATAATATCGGATATCTCATTAGAATCCCATGTATATTCCACTCCATTGACTTTGAAAACTGCTGATTGACCAACATTGTTCGTAATATTTTCTAGAGGATCCCTTGTAGTGTAAGAGATACCTTGAATGTCTACATTACCAGAATCATCTTTACTAGCGAACTTGATATTTCCACCTGAAATATATGCAGTTGCATTCGTATCTTCTGAATTGTCATTAATATATTTAACAGCTTTCTCAGCTTTCTTAATAATTTCTTCATCACTTAAATCAGTAATATCTAGACCGGAAAAATCGAGATTACCAATTTTTAAATTGCTCGGTTGGTTTTTAATAGCATCTAAAAAATCATTTTTGTCTACAGAATAAACATTATTACTTGAAATGTTTATTTTTTGAATGTCTTTGCTAGTCAATTGAACTTTAAATCCACCATTGACATCATCTTTTAGCATGGTCATTGTTGCATTTGCAGATTTTGAGTTAGAATTTATATAATTGGCAATGGTGCGTAATAAAGTTTCATCATTTGTCGTGCTGTCGATTCCTAAATCGTTTCTCAATGACGCATCAGAAAAATCGAGATCGCCAATTTTTAATTTTCCATATCTCGCCGCTTCAAGAAAGTCATTACTCAATATTTCAGCATTGCCTAATTTAACACCTCGTGTCACTTCAATATTGTATTTACCAGGTATTGCTGTATCGCTAGCTTTTACACTGATACCATTATTAGAAGAAGTAGCTTTATAAGCTTTTAAGTTAAATGAATATTCCAAATCAAACAAAGCACTATCCAATGATTTAAGCTTTGTGTTTAATTGTCTAAACACTTCTTGCTCTTGCTCTAATCGCGTCTTCTTATTCTCTAAATTAGTATAAGGAATACGTTCAGCTTCCATTAACGCCTTTACAATTTCAGTAGTATCTAATCCAGAACCTGACAGACCGCTAATCGTTAAACCCATAGTAATTCCTCCTCATCACGCTTTATCTTTTTTCATCGATAAAAAATCCAACCATTTCTTTAAGCTTTGCTGCAAGCTCTAGCATATGTTCTGCTGGAATTGTTTCCAAAACTTCATTACTTCGTCTATCAACTACTTCAACATAAAATTGCTCAGCATCCTCATTAAATTTCATGCGAAGCGAGTGATTTAGTGCTTGCAACTGATTGTTTTCTTTTTCCAGTTCTTTAATAATTTTTTCTTTATTGCTTTGCGAAGTTGAGATAGCCTCAGCTTGATTTCCTTTAGCCCCCAAAGTCAAATCGCCATCACTTGCTGTCTGTTTACGTATGCCTGACACTTGACTCCAATCAATTGAGGTTCCATCCATACGATTGATTGAATCAAACACGGTAATTCCTCCTTTTTATTGTTTTGGTTCAGTACTTCCGCCTTGCTTTAACTGCTTAATCAATTCCTTGGCATCCTTGCCGATTGATAATACAGATTGTATATTTTCAGCCTTAATCGCATCATATACTTCTGAGCGTAAAATTTGTACCTGCTTTGGGGCTTTAAAACCAAGTTTAATGCTATCTCCTTCTACAGCTAGCACATGAACTTCTATATCATTGCCAATCCGAACAACTTCTCCAACCTTACGTTTAAGTATCAGCATTTTCCGCACCTGCCAATATTAATCGTTCTCGTACACTAATTGCATCATCATTGATGACATATTGGCATCCTTTCTGCGTATTAGGCACAATTAGAATTGGAGCTTTTGAATTAATATATGGTTGCTCATCGATAAAGCGCAGGATATAGAAAGATATCACATCTTCAGGCTTTTGAACACCAAGCTCCTGAATCGTAGATTCGTTAATATGGAAACCGTTACGATTAGCACTCATAACAGCCGGCAGTAGTAATAAGCTCATTTCTTCCTCAAAGGACTGTAATACAAATAATGATGTATCCTCGTAAGGCAAGAGAGCAAATCGATTCAGATGAGAGAAACCGACAATACCTTGTTCGAACTCATAGATCTGATGCTGTTGAGGACGAAGCTCTCCATAAAGTTTACTTTTAATAACGATCTCTGTCATAGTTTCTTCACTCATCATCCAAATCTCCAATCCTTGAATGTTATAACCACTATGTCATGCTATAAATAGTTTAGCATAGTCATTTGAGATACTCGTGCACCCATTGCTAGCGAAGCTTGAAGCACGTTTTGTTTAAGCTGAAGTTGAATAATCGCATCTGCCATATCAACATCAGCTACTGATGATCTTAGAGTCGTTAAACTAACTTTTTCATCACCGATACGACTTTCTATCAATTCAAAGCGGTTCATTCTTGCTCCCACTTCTGCTAGGTTAAGTGATATTCGATCAATTGCCGCATCAATCTTATTTAAGCTTCCAGAAAGCGCAGTCCGCGCAACATTATCATCATTTGTTGCAAGGTGAGCTGCAATATCGTCAAATAGTTTGAAAATATTATCGGCTGCACCTGCTTTACCAAACACTTGTTCACCAGGAATACTTACTGCAACCTGAACAGATGGACTTACACTTAAATAATAAATTCCACTATTTGTAGATTCATTTGCTGCATTAGCTGATGTGTACGGAGAAACATCTGTTTTTTGACCGTTGAATATATGTCGTCCATCATATGTGCTATTGCCTATCGTTACCATTTGTTCACGCAATTGAAGCACTTCGAGTCTAATCTGCTCTCTAACATCCTCTGTTATCGTTCCATTGGCTGCTTGGTTCGTCAAAACGCTAAGACGTTGTAATACATCCTGCGCTTGCTGCAGCACGGTATCTGTTTGACTTAGCCAGCCGTATCCTGTTTTTGCATTAGATAAATATTGCTCGTTACGTGCAAGCTCTGTTGTATAACGCATTTGATATCCAATACCAACCGGATCATCACTCGGCTTACTAATTCTCTCGCCTGTAGAAAGCTTATTTTGCCATTCTAGTATTGCTCCATTGTTATTACGCAAATTACTCAATAGCTGAGTACTTGACATTGCAGTTGTTACTCTCATCATCTAACCTCCTATCGTCCAACTACGCCCATATTATTAATCACGCGATCCAGCATTTCATCAATTGCTGTAATATTACGTGCTGCTGCATTATACGCATGCTGAAAACGAAGTAAATCAGTTAATTCTTCATCAATACTTACCCCGCTTACCGATTGTCTGCGAAGCTCAACATTATCAACCAGATCAGTGCTTCTTTCATAATTCGTTTTTGCCTGCTCTGCACGAGTACCTAAACCACTGACAAATGCTCGGAAATAATCGTCCGTAGTACCAGAAGATAGTGAAGTTAACGATGATGGGAACGTAAATTTCGCATCACGCAATGTCGATAAAGCTAATGCCACATCACTATTACCTTTAATTGGCGTTTTATTATTTCCAACCTGTATATATTGTCCAGACGCCGCAACTTTATTTGTATCCGCTAAAATAACCGAATTAACCGCAATATTATCAAGCGTGAACGAAGCCGTATTATCTTTTGTAACAAAGAATGAAATTCCTGTTTCTACAGGGTTGTTAATGGTGTAACCTAACTCATGAACTCCGTTAAAACCATTCACTTTAAAAGTTACGCTTGAAGTAATATTTGAACCTGCAGGAATTTGCGATCCTGCCGCATAATTTGTTACAACACCGTTATCATCGGTTACTTGAACATCATTTTCTGCCACCATAACAGATGAAGTGCGATAGCCGTTCGGCATTGTAATTTCAATTTCACCGCGAACAAGCGTGTCAACTAAGGCATTCAACTGACTGCGTACAAGTTCAATCTCTTCAAGTGATCTTGCGTAGCCAGCAACTTCGCCTCCTGTAAAGTTTGCTCCACTAGTAATTGGAGTAACCTGATCGCCTGCAACCACCTGTGCTCCACCGACAAAAATATTTAACATGCCATTGGCATCCTCGGTATATTGAACATCAACAATCTTCGATAGTTGATCGACTAATACATCTCGCTGATCGCGATAGTCATTAGCGTTATCACCCAATACTTCCGTTTTACGAATAACTTCATTTAATTGGGCAATTCCTTCTAACAAATTGTTTGCTTGAGTTATTTTAATATCAACATTACTTGCAATGTCGCTTTCTAATGTAGTTAGTGATGAGCCGATTTTTGCAAATGTATCTACAAGGTTCTTAGCATTTTCAATAAAATCAACTCGTGCACTTAATAGATTCGGATCGCGATTTAATACTTCAAGGGAATTCCAAAATTTATCCATAACTGCACTTAAACCATTATCGGATGGTTCGTTGATAATAGACTCGATCGATTGCATTGTAGAATTCAGCACCGTATAATAACCAAGCTCTTGATTTTCACGACGATATTGCAAATCTAAATAGCTGTCTCGCACACGTGTTACACTGCTGTACTCAACACCTGTACCAATCTGTCCTGGTGTGTTTGGACGAGTAAATCCAGGAACATAAACAGGATCAGCACTTTTTAAGTTAACGCGCTGTCTACTGTAACCTTCTGTTGATGCGTTAGAAATATTATTACCAACCGTGTTTATCGCTACAGCTTGCGTAAGCACTGAGCGCTTACTTGTTTCTAATCCATGAAATGTAGAAACCATTTCTTACCTCCTCCAAATTCTCATCATTACTGTCTACCATTTACGATCATATATTCCAGTTCGTTTTTGCGTTTCATAACTTCTTTGTGTTGGCGGCTTGTACGTCACTTCGTCCTCAGGCGGCCCACAAATGACATCAAGCGAGAAGTCCACATATTCCAACGAAATTTGAATGAGCTGTTGATTCGTTTCATTAGCTTGCCGCAGCTTCGTCGTTATATTAGCCAGTTCCCGCTGTACTTGCGCTAGTTCTTGCTTCTGCTCTGGATCTGTTAATAACTGTACCATTTCTGATATTGTCATCTTCAGCTTCGGTCTAAAGCCGAGCTCACGCTGCAGCTTTGTTAATAATGAGCGAATTCCACTTTCCAGATCAGGAACAGGCTTTATTGCTTTACTTTCTTTCATTGTCAGCATATTTATCATTTCAATATTGTTATTGATAATTGCTGACTTTTTTTCATCGGCAAGCGTAAACAATGCGCGATAGATAAGCAGTAAATGCTTCAACTGTTGTATGAGTAATGAAAAGGTGGATTGTTCCATAGTTGGACCTCCACGACATTATTTAAAGAAAGGAAGCAGTTTTTCTGCAAGCTTCCCAGCTTCAACATGATACGTTCCAGTTTGAACAGCTTGCTTTAATGCTTTAATTTGTTCAGCACGCTCAGTACTTTCAGCACGACTGCTTTCTAAAAGCTCTTGTGCAGCCTGTGAAATTTGCACTTCGTCCTTTCTTGCTGTCCGTGAACTTTTTTGTTGGTGTTCCACTTGACTTTGGTATTTGTTTAAATTAGATACCCGATTTATATCATTAATCTTCATATTGCTCACCTCATTATATCCAAACTAAAAAGCCGATAACTACTAATAGTATTATCGGCTAATTTACAACAATTATTTATAGCGATTCAATCTAACTACGTTCTTTATACTGTTTAATTCCTTGATAAACTTCTTTAATTTGTTCTGCTTGTTCAGGTTGCAACTTATTCTGTTCAGTGTCATGGAAAATATTTTTAGAACCATTAATTAACCGTTTTCGACAACTGTCACATAAATTGTTCGATTGAATTAATACGCCACATGACTCACAAGGATAAGATAAGTTGGGCGCATCCATCAATGAAATTCGCCCTTCGCGTATAAATCTAGTAATCTGCTTAATAGATACTTCAGTAGCTTCAGATAATTCTGTAATTGAAGCACCTCTGTGTTCACGTAAATATTGGGCGCATTTCTCGTATAGTTTATCTATTTCACGGACACAAGCAGGACATACATCATGAATTCCTTTCACAAAAACTTTACCGCAGCGAGGACAATTGTCTAATTTCATTTCAATTCCTCCTTTGCCTTTTACTATATTAATATAATTATATTATCGTAAAATCAAATAGTTTTCATTAATTCATTGGCATTAATATGAAAAAATTATGCTCTCGCCCATGTAACACTAGCAATTACGAGCGATATGGGACTCACTTCTAGCAAAGCATCAGAGCAAGCGTGCAACGTGCTTCCCGTTGTATAAACATCATCAATAAGTAAAACATTTAACACATTTTTTCTAGAAATACGCTTTCCCTGCTCCTTAAACAAACGATGCAAACCTTCAATTAAGCCGCTATATTTTTGATTGCTTTCTCTTATTCTTGCCTGACGCCCTTGATGACTATTTCTTGT
The DNA here is from genome assembly GCF_057221655.1 of Paenibacillus sp. plas6. Classification (NCBI taxonomy): domain Bacteria; kingdom Bacillati; phylum Bacillota; class Bacilli; order Caryophanales; family Paenibacillaceae; genus Paenibacillus; species Paenibacillus sp. plas6. Next base: position 1,893,443 of record NZ_CM170151.1, read on the forward strand.
TTGACTATGTGTCTTTCTATAAAGCAAATTATAATACGGTATTGAAAAATGATCACTAATTTCTAAAGCTAGCTGCTCTGCCTGATTAAAGCCTCGTTCACGAAATCTTTGCTCACTTAACGGAACGGAAGTAACGACATCCCAGCAATATGAACCCTGCTGTAACCACGCTGTCGGCAGCTTACCACTTGCTCTCCATGGCTTCTCTAAATCATAATGCCTAATAAGCTGGAAACTAACCCGCTCAACTGCAGGTCGCAGCATCGTTGCTAATAAACTCGACAGCCGCTCATCTCCTTGAAATTTATAACGATGCAGCCAATGTTTCATTGCTTCATTGTAACGTACCGCACTGCGATTTATCCAAAGTGATGATGAAGTTCTTCGCTTACAATCGGAGCAACGTTCGCTTCGTCCGCAGCAAGGGCATAATATGTTATCAATCCAGGCAATTTCAGCAAAGCAACTGCTGCAAAGCGATTGCTCTAATCTCAGCTTGGTTAACCAAGGCCGCTTACCATTAGTGAATGTATAAGCAACTATCGGGTTGCTACAAATGATGCAAGCATCTGTTTGTGGTGATAAGATCATGCCTAACCAGTCTCTATTTAACTCCATCTAGCCCTCTCCCTTTCGCTTGCTCATTTCTTGATACTTGGGCAATAAATAACCGTGTTGTAATGCGAGCATATTCATTTCCTTTATTTGCTTAATTGCCTGTTTCTGTGCTGCACTCCATTGCCGGGAAAGAAAATATACTGCACCACTTGGTTCATCGCTGGACCGTCCAGCTCGACCTGCCATCTGTACAAGGGAAGCTTCGTCAAACAGTTCCGCTTCTGCATCACATATGTACACATGACTGCGAGGAACAGTAACTCCTCTTTCCAAAATGGTCGTTGTTACTAAAATCCGAATGTGCCTCTGACGAAACAGCAATACTTTTTCAGTTCGCCTCACATCTTGCGATGAGGTAGCCTCAATTGCTACATAAGGAAAAATTGAACGTAACAGTCTCGCATAAGCTTCTGTGTGAACAATACGTTGAAGAAAAATAAATATTTGCGCCCCTTCTGCAATAGATTTTTTTAATGCTGAAATTAGCGACTGCGGAATGCTTCCTGAACGCAATTGTTCTACCACTAATGGAACTTTTAGTCGAATAGGAACTGGCAGAGGATGACGATGAAAGCGGACAGGCAGCTTAATATGAGCAAGCCTTCCTTTTTTAATTTCTTTTTGTAAATAGGCAGGCGGAGTAGCAGACAGTAGTATCGTGATACCGTGAGGAGTACGCGCTTCCGCTGAAACACGATAAAGACGCTCGTCTCCGTGATAAGGAAAAGCGTCCAGCTCATCAATAATAACTAAGTCAAACCCATGCTGAAATCTCATCAGTTGATGTGTCGTCGCCAGAACGAGCTGTCCACTTTCCCAGCGTTGCTTGCTTCCACCATACAGTGTGACAATTGATAGTTCCGGAAAGGCTTTGCTTAAGCGAGGCATTAGTTCTAATACGACATCTCTTCGGGGAGTTGCTAATAGTACTCGCCCTCCTAATGCAACCATATAGGCTACGAGTGGAAATATCATCTCGGTTTTTCCTGCCCCTGTTACTGCCCATAATAAAAATTGCGAGGATAGCGGGTGAGCATCACGGTGGTTAATGTTTTTTCGTGTGCCCCCATTCAAATATTGAATTCGATGATATATAAAATGTAAGGCATGTGTAGTTGCCATTAATTGAGCATCGCTTAAGGAAAACTTTTCAATTTGTAATAAACTTTCTGGAGTGTTAACTTGCTCGTTATCGAGTGGGGAATTATATTTACCAATTAGAAGTGCAGTGCAAGTACGTGCACGCCCCATTTGCAAGCATGAGCTGCAGTAGTAGCAATATTCCCCGCAATAGGGACAGGCTTGACTGGCTCGCTCCAACTTCTTTTCATAGCAGCGCAAACAGCGAAGCTCTAGCTTCCCTCTACGATTAACAGACCATTCTATTGCACTTCTAAGTTGTATGTAACCTTGCAACAATAACCATTGCCAAGTATATTTAAGTTCAGCTTTACTAACATAAGCAATTGGCGGCATTTGTTCTGAGTCATTACTGTTAGCCTCATTGCTCTTGTCAGTTTGTTCATTTAAAAGAGTTAGCCACTCGTCGTAAAGCAGCTTCCGTCCTTTAATCCATTCCAGCACTTGCCTCCGTAACATGATTTTTTGCATATAAGCTTGCTGATCAGTTTGCTGGGACGAACAAATTTTTTGCCACTTAATCGTTATATTGCTATCGATGGATGTTAGCTTAGCTTGTACTGCAGCTTGATAGTGACGTGCCATTAATTTATTTTTGCTTCTCTGCTTAAGCTGCAATAACTGACGTTGTAGCCAATCTCCTATAGCCAAAGATAAGGGATTGCTACAAATATAAAGAATTTGCTTATCTGATAAGTAAGTCTCCCAATCGCTCCATTCGTCCTGCCCATGCGTATCTGCAGGAAGCAAAGCTATTTTTATATCCATACTGCTTACTAACAAAGCAAGCTTACAATACATATCCTCCACCTCCAATTTCTTACGATTACAAAAAAAGCACACGACTCGACAACTGATCGAATCGTGTGCTTCACGCTTTCAATATATAGGTTATATCGGTAGTATAAACTAGAAGGGAAGCTTGCACAAGTCATTCTCCTTATGCAAATCTATAACAATTGCATGGTCATATGCAGCTGTATGGCGATCCAAGTGAATTGGGAAGCATTGACGGCTCCAGCGGTCAACCATATAAGATAGCTCATAGCTTTCAAAAGATGGAACAATCGTTACTTGAACAGGAATCCCCATCCATCTGGAAAAGGAATGAAACTTTCTTAGTACCCATTCCATTTGTTCATAAGGCCGATCGACTAACAATACATAATGTTTTTCTCCTTGTCGATGCCGACATATCCAATAAAACAAATGAACAAAAATAGCTGTAAGTACGTGGCATCCAATAACAAAAAGCAGAAGACTTACCATCGTCATTACCTCCTCTTTGCTTATTGTATGCACTACTTAAATCTGGTGTCACTTTATACTTTAAACACAAAAATGGTTATGATATATCTATTCGGAGAACAGAGCTATCATAACCGCCATTGTTCAAATTAAATGAAATTTAATAATACATAAGACTACAATGTAACCCAGCCATACTTTATCGAATTAATAACAGCTTGTGTACGATCGTCTACTTCCATTTTTTGCAATATACTACTTACATGATTTTTTACTGTTTTTTCACTAATAAATAAATGCTCACCTATCATTTTATTACTTTTACCTTCTGCCATAAGTCGTAAAACTTCTGCTTCACGACGTGTCAACGGGCTTTCTTCTAAAGGAATATAGGTAGCGCCTATTTCTAATGATTGCGAAGATGACACACCAATTTCATCCAAATAGGTCATCTTGCGCAATTGATTAATCAATTTGCCGGTAACTTTAGGATGAATGTAAGAATATCCTTGTGAAACAGCTCGTATCGCATTAATTAATGCCTCTGCTTCCATGTCTTTGAGTAAGTAACCAGTAGCGCCTTTACGTAATGATTCAAATACATAGCTTTCATCATCATGAATCGATAAGATGATAACCTTAACTTCTGGAAACAAGTCTCTTAAACGCTCGGTTGTTACTACACCCGTCTCAATAGGCATATTAATGTCCATCAGAACAATATCGGGTAACGTATGATTACAGAATTCAAGCACTTGAATCCCGTCTCCACATTCACCAATAACTTCAAGATCAGCTTCCATATTAAGAATACGTTTTAAGCCTTCACGAAATAATTGATGATCATCGGCAAGCAATATTTTTATTTTACCGCTTACTGAAATGTTACTGACTTCTCCCTTGTTCATATCACCACTTACTCCTTTCTTAGCTATTTTTTAAAGGTATAATAATTTTTATTTCCGTTCCTTGGCTAGCTTCCGATTGAATATCAATGGAGCCCTCTAACAATTGAACACGCTCGTACATCCCAATAATTCCATAATGTGACTGAGTGTCTTGATTAGGGGAACTTTTAAAACCTTTACCATTATCTTTAATTGTAATTTCTAGTTTTTCGGTTAAAAAACTTAGATTAATAACTACACGTGATGCTTCTGCATGCTTCTGTACATTAGTTAACGCCTCTTGAACTAAACGATATATTGCAGCTTCCATCGATGAACTTAAACGAACTTCTCTGCCTTGCACTTCAAAATGCGTATGAATTTTTGCTCTTTCCTCAAAATCCTGCGACAGTTTTCGCAAAGTGGGAATCAACCCTAAATCATCTAGTGCCATTGGTCGTAAATTAAATATAATTTTACGAATTTCCTCAAGTCCATTACGCACTTGTCCTTTGAGATCAGCAAGTTCCATTAACACCGCATCATAATCTCGCTTGGCCGCTATACGCTCTGCAATTTCAGTTCGCAACACAAGATTGGCCATTGATTGTGCAGGACCATCATGAATTTCCCTGGCAATACGTTTTCGTTCTTCTTCTTGCGCAATAATAATTTTCAAACCTAGCTGTTGCCTAGTTTTTGCAGATTCCAATATGCGTGTTACATTATCTACATCACCTGATAAGTACTCTAAAACAACATTCATTTGTGAAGCAATACTTTCAGCGCGTTCAATATTTTTTTCGACATTTCGAATACGTAACTGAAGATCATCTCGGCGTAATTTCAAATGCTTTTCCTGCTCTCTTGTTGTTGCAAGCTGCAGTTGAATTAGTGTTGCTTTCTCATACGCTTTTTTTATGTCCTGCTCACCAAATCTAGTGAAGTCACGACTTACCTCGGTTAGTCTAATCCGCGCATACCGATATTCCAGCTCATGCTTGTCGACCTGTTCGATCACTTTTATAGTCTCACTCATGACTTGTTCAAGCTCTTTTTCCAGGAGGGCAAGCTCATTTCTTGCTGATTCGCATACTTCATAAATTTGATACTTGCTTTCTTCCATAACACGTATCGTTCTTGAAAAGATGCGATTAATATCAACTGACAGGTGATCTACCGACATTATATCTCCTCTATCTCTATTTCTTTTAATTATACCATAATTAATTAGTCAACCATAGCAGACTACTGAATAGTAATGCTTCGCTCAGAATGCTTATACGTAACTTTATAACCTAGTTTTTCAGAAAATAAGCGTACTGGAACTAATGTTCTTCCATTTTCTACAAATGGTGCTACCTCCGCCTCATAACGAGTACCATTAAGCGTGTACTGTTTCTTGCCTATTTTCATTTCAAGTATTTTATTACCACTTAATACAGTAACCGTTTGTGTGTTTTGATTATACTTTACAGTTGCTCCAAGCTGTTCTGTAATAAAACGCAATGGCAAGTAAGAGTAGTCCCCCTTCAAAGCTGGAGCCGCCTCTAAAGTCACCTGCTTGTCATTTACAACCGCCTGCTTGCTGCCTAATGTCAGCTTAATCACTTTATTAGTTGTAGTGCCCGTGCTCGCTCCTTTTGCATATTGAACGATATTATCTACTGTAATTTCACCAGTTGCTGCAACCCCGGATTTTGTTGAATCAAGTGTCACGACATAAATCCGTCTTAGTTTGACGTTCCCTTGCATTTTACTGCTATCAACATCTACTTTAACCGTTTTCCATCCTGTCCAATTCACTGATTTAGCTAAATCAACATAATGAATTGTATTGCTCTCATCAATGAGTTCAGCACGCAACCAATTTCCACTACCATCCCCTTTAATATCGATACTTAATGCGTTAATTCCTGCCATTAATGAGCGACCCGCTTCACCAAGCTTAGCATAAGACGCTTTTGTTCCAGTACCTTCAGTAAAATCATATGAAATCTGTAACGCTTTATCAGAGCTGTTAGAAGTTGATCCTGCTACTAATTTAGCACTGCCCTTTGTCGTATCTGCAGGCGTGACTTGACTGGTTATGCTATAACCTACATTGTTAAAATTTTCCACAACTGTGGATGCTATTTCATTTGTAAACGGAATCATTGTTGCCAATTCTCCGTATCTCACTACAGCATACCCTGTGCTTACATTTTTATCGACGGAGTTCACCGTAATGGTTCCATCTTTAAAGGTACCATTGAATCCGATAAATTCCCATGTTAAATGTTTACCATTTAATGTATACTGATCGCCATTATATAGTGTCGCCTTTAAAGACACTGGCAATTGTGCTCCTGCAGACAATGATCCTGTTCCACTTTGCGACACTAAAGACTTAATTTGGTCGCTGCCTACTATTTCGAAGCTTGCTGTAGCGCTCGCTTCTCCTGATTTCACTGTAACTGAAGCTGTTCCTGCAGCTTTGGCGGTAAACACATTTCCAGAAAATACTCCATTGTTGTTGTTACTTGTCCAAGTCTGTGAACCGCTAATCTCCATTGGATTATAATAATTGTCATAGCCACGCAAATTAAATGTAGCTTCCTGACCAATCAACATAGTATGAGTTCCTGTAACAATAATTCCTTTAAGTTTGCCTTGCGGTGCAGAAGTGAACACTCCAATCCCATTAGCGACTGCACGTAATGAACTTTCCTGGGTAGCATGCGCTAAAGATAATGTCGTATATCCTAGTTTACGCTCCACCATCGTCGTTGAGCCGCCGCCATCAAGATTGACTGCTTTATATGCACCAAGTTTTACCATTACAGTTTGCAGCTCTTTTAAGCTAAGTCCTGTGTTGGAGCCCGAGCGCTCTGCTGTGACTAAAAATACTTTTTTGCCATCTGCAGAATAACCAATTGCTGTGCGAGAAGTATATGAATTTCCGCTTACTCCAGTAATGTCCCGCGAGAAGCTCGACGCTTTTCCATTTTCAACAAGTAATGTATGTCCGCTCACCATCATTTCAAATGATGCAGGATCAACCTTTTGCTTTGTTGTTTGGGATATAAGGGTGTAGTCAGCTTGAACAGTATCTCCTACTTTTAAGCTAAGTAAAAATTTAGCTGCATCCTTATGTCCACGCAGTACATAGCCGTTTTCAGGAATAGTACCTGAAATCGTGCCATTCTCCACAATCTCTTTTACTACATTATCAACAACTAGTGCCTCGGTAGGTGTGGTGCTTGATTTTTTCGGACGTTCTGCTCCTCCCCAGGCACTTGTATAAATAAATAAGCGATTATAATGGCTATATTGCTCCCCTGTTACGTCAGAGCTGTAAGAGGATTGATTTATCCCTGATAGTTCAAAACTGCTGCCATTACTAGCAGTAACTTTACCTTCAAAGGTATAAGCGTCGATTGACGGTTTTTTATCTTTAGTAACGCCAAATGCATACATACCTTTTAATAAGGATGGGCTAACAATTAATGAACCAGATACAATTTGTGAACCTAAAGGAGCACCTTCAAGTCCCATATTAAATACATCCCCATTAATTGCTGCGATCGCTCCTGAATTGCTAGCCATCGTCATAATATTGGTGCGAGTTCCTACCTCTCCATTTTTTCCACTAATCGCTTGCAGAGAGATATATGGATTCGAAAGATCAACCTCAATCACATGTACTCCAGTAGAAACCTGCTTCTGTCCACGTTTCGTGGAGAAGGTATATTCTTTACGAACTACACCAGCTGAAATAATGCTTTCTCCATTTGCTGTAAGCTTTGTTGTTTCTGACGCAGCATGTACAGCATTAGTATTTTTGTATATTCCATTAGGTAATAAATATTGAAAAGGGGTAACAACTAGGGCACCCGATAATAACAAAATGATTGCATTTTTCTTTGAAAATATAGATTTTACCGCATAGCGTTGCATTGTTTTCTCTCCCTACTTTTATATCTATATTTATTAGACTACAACAATTCATAGAAAGTTGCCCTTTTCTAGCATTTATTTACTAGAAAACTAATGGATATTTTAAAATTTAACCGCAAACAGTAAAAAGGAGGCCGTTCAGCATGTCAGTTCACCTGACTTGCTGGGCAACCCCCTTTTGTTTAACAAAGCAATAATTTTTCAGCTAATTTGGGCAAGCTATTTTTGCAGGTATCCAGCTAACTCTAATAAACGCTGAATCATTATTATTCCTTGTACACGCTCTGCATTATCTTTTGGTGATAATGTTGTCCCTGATGTACCAGAAATAATACCTAGCTGAATCGCCTGGGCAAGACCTGTTTTAGCATAAGAGCTAACGGATGATTTATCTTTATAGCCAGCTAGCACAGAATCGGCACTACCAGAAAGTTTCGTATCTAAGCCAAGGTAACTTGCTGCACGAATCATCATTAGAGCCATATCCTGACGAGTGATATAGCTATTTGGAGCAAAAGAAGTTGATGAAACGCCCGACACGATACCAGACTTCACAGCTGCTCCGATATATCCGCCCATAACTGAATTACTATTAACATCCTTGAACTGTTTCGCTGCTTCCTTATCAGCGCTAAGTCCAAGACCACGCACGATATACGTAGCAAATTCCCCACGGGTAATGTTTGTTTTAGGGTCAAAGTTTGTTGCACTATGACCATCAGCAATAAACTTGCGAGTCATTACATTAATTGAGCTTAAGCCCCAGTGCTTGGATGAATCGCTGTAAGTCTTATTGCTGGATACAAGTACATACGCGCTATTTCCAGGACGCTTAAATTGAACTGTTGTTGTTGAACCAGATTGACTAAATGATGTTGGCACATAAGATAATTGACCTGCTACTGTGTCATAAAACACAACCGCTGTGTTACTATTCGTAAATGAACGCGTCGTTTGAATAGTACGTGTCAAATTGCCTTTAATTTTTGCAGACTCTGAACGTGCCCCATTTACTACTAATGCATCATAATAGAATGGACCTTCCAACAATGTTGCACCGCTGCGATTTACAGCAGTAACTAATGTGCTTGTTGCTGATGTGTTCCCTACTTCCATGACAAGCTTCACAGCATTTGTTGTTGCATCCCCGCTCAAAGCTCTTGAAGCAGATGTTACATCAATTGCCGAAACAGGTACCTCGTAACTGTTTGCACCTTGCTTAACTACTAATGTAAAGTTACCTTTGCGAGAAGCATATTCTAACGATGATACTGGGAATGCTACGATCGCCGCACGTTCACTTGCAGGAACTTCAAATACAAGCTGAGCATTTGTCATTTTAGCATCAGCTAATGTAGAAATAGCTGTATTTAGTTTATCAGCATTAATTGTATAACGATTTACAGTATACCCACCTGGTGACACATCAGAAGTCGTTGTGGTTGCTGAAGTTTTAATTAACAGTCCGTTTGTTGCTGAACCATAATCATCAGACAGCGTATCCAGCAATGATGTTTGGTTAGCTACAGATACATTGGAAAAACCGCTAATTGCCGTTCCAGATTCACTTCGCAACAAATCATTCGTATTAAAGTAAGAAATTGTTGCAACCTCTCCTACCTTAGCAGGAGTAAACAGTTTGATGATCACTTGTGATCCAGAGATCGAAATATTCGATATTTGTCTTGAATTATCCGCAATAAACACTAGGAAGTTGTTCGTTGCAGGAATTGATGTTGTATCTAACTTTCCAGAGAAATTAACAGTTAACGTATCACCTTTTAATACTGCTCCTTGAACTTTTACTTCCTCTTTCTTCTCATCATTATTGTCATTTTGAGAAGAAGAAGGTCTTACTAATTGATTTGAAAATGAAGCAGCAGCGTTATTATCACTATCAAGCAATGTTTGACTGGATGAGTAATAAGATACATAAATAATATCGTTCGATCCCGGTGCAGAAGGTAAGTCAAGTTTTACTGTATCTCCGCTAATGGAAACAGAACGTGCTGTCACAACTCTTCCATTTACCTGAATTACATACTGGTAAACTCCTGGAGCTGAGTTTGATTTTAAATCTTCATTATATTTCAAAAGTAAGCTACTTCCTGATAACGTAATTGTTTGCAGCACTGGTGGACCAGATACCGTTCCTCCGCTACTGCTCTTACCAACTGTATGACTAAATGAAGCTACCTTATTATTTGATAAGCCAACGATTGGATAAAGCCCCTGTGTATAGCCAACAATTACAGTTGACCCAGCTGAAATACTTGTTCCTAATGTAATCGTTAAATTAGTACCGCTTTGTGAAATACGGCTAATTGATGTTGCTTTTCCATTAACGGTTACGCTAAATTGTGTAAACGCCAAACTGTGCAATGTATCTAGCGTTTCACTAAACGTTAGCGTAATTGTACTACCGCTATAGCTGCTAGATTTTATAACTGGATTTGTTTCTGTAAATCCATTGGTCACTATTACATTTGCAAAATCTGCTGCTATATTTTTGGACAAATCTTGAATAGATTTATCCCCTTTGCTATAAGAGATCAATACTTGCTGACCACTATTTACAGCGGAAGACAGTGTGACAAATACGACATTACCAGTAATCTTTACACTGCTTACATTGCGCGCTAAACCTCCAACTGTAACATAAAACTGTGCAGGAGAAGGCACTACGTTCTCATTTAACAGTTCGTTATAAACTAAACGAATTTCATTGCCGCTAACTTCTACTTTAACTCTGTTTGGAGCAACAGTGTCTCCGCCAATTGTTTTAAATTTCCATTGATATTGGTTTTGAATACCTACAAAATAATTTCCGCCTAAATCCATTATCGAATTTTCAGCAATGTTAATATAATAATCGTTATTTTCTTTTAATAGACTGTCTGGTCTTAGCTCAATTACTTTATTGTCCGTTGAGCTATTAGTTAAAGTACCAGTAGTACTATTTTCTGAGTTTGTAAGATTAATAATTTTAGCTACACTATTTTCTGGATCAACCATAACAGGTTTATCAAACGTTAATTTGAACACATTATCCTCAATCGGAACAGCTGTACTCAAATTAACAGGAGACAATGACACAAGTTGAGGACCAGTCTGTGTTGACGAAACAGTAAAATAATAAGACGTTTTACTGCTAAATCCAGCAAATCCATTACCCGCAGCATCTACAATTGCATCTTTACTGATCGTTACATAATAACGTGTACCAACTGTAAAAGATTTTGCAGTTTCCCCTTTTGCGCTGTGCGGATCAATGGTTAGGACAGTCGTGCCTCCACCAGTAATTCGATTAGAAGTCACGTCAATTGAACGATATAATGCTCCAGAGTTATATTCTCTAATCTCGATAGTTCCACTTTTTACGTAGACAGGCTCAGAGAACGTTAAACTAATTTTCTCTGCTGTACCTACGCCGCTTCCACCTTTAGCTGGCGAATACGTTTTAATAGTAGGAGGGGTTGTATCATTTCCTACTCCTGTTTGGAATCTAAAGTCAGTTGCATTGCTTAGTCCATAAAAAATTTCGCTTGGACTGCCACTCAAATAAAATGCACCAGGCTCAATCGTTACATAATAATATGTGTTAGGGTTTAGATTAGCCGGTGGATCAATCGTTACAACTTTATTGTTAATCGTAATGCTTGGATCAGTTGCTAATTTATCAAAAACAAGCTCATTATTGGAGGCATTACGAATTTGAACCCGCTTATTATTACTTGCTGCTACATTTTGATTAAAGTACAGCTCAATATTGCTCGATACATTTACATTTGTTGCATTATTGCTTGGTGAAGTCCCTTCTAACTTAACAGGGCTTTCATCCGTATTAAATTTCCAAGTTCCACCATCAAACGGATTTCCAGCAGCATCTGTAAAGTTACTGCTTGTAATTGTTAATGTGTATAAGGTAGAAGGTTGTAATGGTGTGCTTGGTGTAATAGTAATAACATTGGTACCACTACCTGTAATCTCAGAAGAAGTTACTGGAATTGAACGACTATCTTGTGCTCCTTGAAGCAAAATATTGCCGCTGGACACATATACAGGTTCGTCAAATTTCAATGTAAACGAGCTTGTAATCGACAATTTCGTATTGCATGTTCCAGTAGATTCACATAGCTGCCCTTTGTCTACAAGCTTTGGTTTTACTTTATCGACTGCATCTGTCGTTTTAAAATTCCATACTTTAGGGTCACTAATTCCTGCGAATAATGCATCATTGGAGGAATTTGCTACAGCCCCTGCCTCAATTAATACATAATATTCGGTATTTAATTCTAAATCTTTATTTACATTAATCGTTAATACATTGCTGGCAACTGTAACACTAGAGTCGCTTATCCGATATGAATCTACACTTGCGTTATCCGAGTAACGATAAATGTATACTTTTTTACTTGTATCCTTTTTTATAATATTTTCATCAAACGTAACTTGCAGTTTTGGACGTTGTCCAACATTTGTTGCACCGCTATTAGGACTTGTACTTACAATAACTGGTCCTAATGTTGCTGCACTTGTTTCTTTTTGCCAGCTACCGTACGGAAAAGCTAGCTGCAATACCATTAAAATTACGATAATTAAAGAAAGCCTATGATTTGCCCGCATCCAATTCACTCCTTGAAATACACTCGTACATTATTTTTCGGCTTTTTCCTTATAAAAATGAAGGGCATTTGATTAGGATTGCAACTTCAATAAAAATAAAAAACCAGATTTTACATCTAATTAGACGTAAAATCTGGATAAAAAGTTTCTAAAATTATGGATTATAGGCCTGCTTCAAGTTTTAAGGATTCTGCTTTATCTACACGTTCCCAAGGCAAATCGATATCTGTACGACCAAAATGACCATAAGCAGCAGTTTTTGAATAAATTGGACGACGAAGATCTAGCATTTTAATGATACCTGCTGGTCTAAGATCAAAGTTATTGCGGATAATCTCAACTAGTTTTTCATCAGCAATCTTGCCTGTTCCATACGTATCAACGTTAATCGATACTGGTTGAGCAACGCCGATAGCATATGCTAATTGAATTTCGCATTTATCAGCTAGTCCAGCTGCAACGATATTTTTAGCTACATATCGCGCTGCATAGGCCGCAGAACGGTCTACTTTTGTTGGATCCTTACCAGAGAATGCACCACCGCCATGACGAGCATAACCGCCATATGTGTCAACAATAATTTTACGGCCAGTAAGACCAGCATCACCTTGAGGTCCACCAATAACAAAACGGCCTGTTGGGTTAATATAATATTTCGTTTGCTCATCAAGCCATTCTGTTGGAACAACTGGCTTAATTACATGCTCCATTACATCATTTTGGATTTGTTCTAATGTAATTTCATCTGCATGTTGAGTAGATACTACAATTGTATCAACACGTACTGGTTTATCGTCAATGTATTCGATTGTCACTTGTGTTTTTCCATCTGGACGAAGATAATCTAAAGTTCCATTTTTTCGAACTTCAGACAAACGACGGGCGATACGATGAGACAATGCGATTGGTAGCGGCATTAATTCAGGGGTTTCATTTGTAGCAAAACCAAACATCAAACCTTGGTCTCCAGCACCAATGTTTTCACTTTCTTGTTTCATATCTTTACCATCGCGTGATTCTAATGCTGCATTGACACCTTGAGCAATATCTGGCGACTGCTCATTAATCGAAGTTAATACCGCACATGTACTGTAATCAAATCCATATTTTGCACGAGTGTAACCAATTTCTTTAATGGTACGACGCGCTATAGCTGGAATATCAATATAATCAGCTTTACTTGAAATTTCTCCGATAACAAGCACTAAACCTGTAGCTACAGCTACTTCACAAGCTACACGCGCATTAGGATCAGCTTCCAAAAACGCATCAAGCACAGCATCAGAAATTTGATCACAAATTTTATCAGGATGCCCTTCTGTTACTGATTCTGATGTAAACAAATGACGTCCTTTTACTGACATCCACCTCAACCTCCCATTATCTATATCATGTATATATAAGATTCCACCTATATACCCAAAAAATTAACCTTTTCCACTAGGAAAAGGTTGATTTACAACACTCTTGAATTAAATGATACAGAAAATCAACTTACGTGTCAATGTAGCTAACTGTCTATTTAATCGTGTAATTAAAGCGTTCCAAGTACTTGTTCTGCCTGCTGTATAAGACGCTTTGTAATTGATCCTCCGATATAACCAACTTGTCGTGTTGTGGCCGTTTCCCAATTTATTTTTCCAATATTTAATGTTGTTTCCCCTAGCTCCCCGGCAAACTCAGTATTTAACTGTTCGCTTTGCGGATTATACAAGCCGATTTCAGCAGCCAACTCATACTTCATAGCGTTAATCGCTTCTTTACATTGTGGTACAATTACTTGCTTGCTTCTACCCATAATGACAGCCTCCTATACTAAAGGTATTTATAATTTCAGCTTTAGTATGGCTTGTCGATGAAGTTATACCCTGATAAATGTTTAGCAACGATGGTTAAAGCTTGCTTTATTTCCTATATTAATTTATCCGCTGCTAATAAAAATCCGTCAAGCGGCTTGTCTAAGAGGCTTGACGGAAGATGAAAATTTATTATTCCAAATAATACGAACCTTTTACAAGTACAGTTAAAGATGTTTTAGAGTCTGGCGCAGCCTGAATACCACGACCATCTCTTGGGAACCATATTAAATGATTCGTTGGAACAGGGGAACCTTTTTTTATATCCTCACCTGCTGTTACATCAGATATACCATTGCTGTCTGAGCTATAAGCTACCGCTTTTCCTACACGGATGACAGCTTCACTTCCCGCATTAACCATCAATATGCGATCAACCGGGACAGTTACTACTTCAAGCTTAGCTTGTGACTCCGTATCATTTGAGAGGCCAGAGCCGTTTATTTTAGCTATTTGTTCATCTACATAGCTCTTTGTCACTACAGGATCATTAACTGTTCCTGGAGTCACTGAGCTTGTTCCAACTGTCAATGCATTACCTATCAACGTTCCCGCAATAATGCCAACTGCAATTAAGCAAGTGGCAAAAACGGTATTTGTCCATTTTTTTCTCAAACTCAAACTCCTTTCTTACAACTTATTAGGCTACTCTATTAGCATACTAAATTCTACAGTAGATTAGTAGCCCCCATAGTAGCCTAAATAAATTGTAGGAGTAATAAGATTAATTATTAACAGTCCCAAATGTCATTTCTTTAGATGCAATTAATATTTTGTTGCCTTGATATACATCGTAAACATTGATTAAAAACTTATCGAAGTTTTTCATCGTTACCAAATCATGCGTATAACGAATACTTGCCTTTTTACCTTTACCAATTTCAAGCGTATTCTCTGATTTCTCACCTGAAGCTATGTCAAATTGTTTGGAGAAAATCACCTTCGGTGTGTTAACATCCTCAAATTCAACTAGGACAGAATGTTTATCACTATAATACGGTGCATCTTCTCTAACCTCTAGGTCATACTCAAACGACAAATCAACTGTATCTAATGACCATTCATCCGAAGAATCATAATAAGCCGCTACATATCGAAGAGTAAGATCATACTCATTAAATGGTAGCTTCTCTAAAGTGCTTTTTGGTGTAACAGATTTGATCGTATGTTGAGTATATACCGGATTAACAATTGCGATTCCTTTCTCTTCGCCAAGTTGAAGCGCCTCGCCAAAGAAAAATTCTAGCTTCTCTTTTTCGAAGTTTCTAGGAATTACCCCAGATGCTGTAAGTACCACTTTACCACCTGGCAATATTTTTTGCTCGTATTTTGATAATGTTAAATTAATTAGATCATTATTTGAATTTTCAATATATGCTGCCAGCTGAGTAGGTAATACAGAACGTCTTTCGTTATTCGTATATTCTAATTCTGCATAAAAAATATCAGATTGTGCACCTTTATATATATTGGACTTCAACAACTTCACTTCTCCTCGTCCACCAATCTTATCTATTTCATAAGATTGATTTGCTGCCAGTAGAGAAGCACTTTGTAAGCCATTCACTGCAAAGGTATGAATATACTTAGAAGTATCCTTATCTTTTTCATCTGTCATTCTAAAGCTAAATTTTTTCACTTGCTGCGTATACGGTATTTCTGTATAAGCAATAACTCGATAAGATTGACCTGGTGCTATTGTTAGAAGCTGATCTAGATTAACAAGCGTCGTTTTATCAACAGGTAGCTTTACGCCGTCCAATAAGAATTGACCATTAAGATTTAATTTTGCTTTTGTCTCTTTGCTCGTATTTTTCACGACAAATTCAGCAACTACTAAATCGTTTAAATCATTTGGTGTTCGTTGTAAGGAAACTTGCTCAATTTCCATGCCTTCATATGTGGCTTTGCTGGATGCATTTGCATCAGTGTCATCTTGTGTACTATTAGAAACAACAATCTTAAAGTTGCCTAGGAAACTTTTATTTTTCTGTTCTTCATTTTCAGCGAATATAACAAGCTCACTTGTTGATAATACGCTTTGACTAGGAATTTGTCCTGTCACCGTTACCGTTTGTTTAATGTTAGGTAAAAGAGTTACCTTTTCCTTATCCTCACCCTCTAGCTGTAGAGGATACAAATATCCATCTTTTGTTTTTACATAATAACCGAGTGATGGAAGATCCATCGGCGATGAAGTGTTATTTTCGAGTTCAACCTTCGTTGTAAAGTAAGTTCTATTTTCTGAAGTGCTTACTGTACTCGTTAAGGCTTTAACATTGATTGTTTTATCGTCTACATATATAGCTCTTGTCTTGTTAATCGCAAGGGCTGCTGTATCCTTCACTGCCGGCATAGCCAAGTTGGCTAAAGGCAATGATATATTATCTTCAGCGCTAACAGAATAAATTTGAAACATTAATGATTTATTTAAATCGGCAACAGCTAAAGTAGTCGACAGCATTACTCGCTTAGATTCATTCGCTTTTAATGTTAGCTCCTTAAATGAAGGCTCTACTGTATAAATCTGATTACCGGCTACTAATTGAAATTGTAGCTCATTTAGGTTTGCTGACGAGGAAGACTTATTACTAATTATCGCTTCAACGTTTAAATATCCATACTTTTGGTCACGATATAATGTGTAGTTGACTAATTTGGTTTCAAGCGTATTTTTTCCAAATAAAAATTTCTTTGCGGAATTATAAGAAGTAATGCCGCTTCCCGAGCTCTTCAAACTTCCTAGAATACGCTCATAATTTGATACGCTAAAATCCCATTTAATAAGATCAATATGTAGCTGTTCTAATGTAGTTGCTTTATCAATCGTTGCATAGAAAGTTAATGTAATGCTTGATTTGGAAGAAACCAATTCCTTCTTCTTATCACTTTCAATTAAACGTGTAACAAATGATTTATTGCCAGATGCTTTTATTCGCGCCCAGTAATCAATGAGTGGAATACTGTTGTTAGATTTATTATCAATTAATATTGTAAATGCAGCTACTTTACCAGAATCCGTGTTTAAAATTTGTGAATCTTGTAAAGTTGCCGTTACATCCTTCTGCAATGTAACCTCATTATTACCAGCAGCAGTTATCGGTTGCGGAACCGAACTAAAAACTAATGCGATAATTAATAATCCCATTACATAGGCTCTAAACTTGCTGTAATGACGACCAATTATCATATTCTCACCCTATCCCTCCTAAATATTCTAATCTATTAGACGAATAAATAGGAAATAAAGTTGCGAATAATTGAAAATAATAAAAAAACATCCTGCTCACAAATGTGAGCAGGATGTTTGTAGTAATCAGTGATTACTTAACGTTAACATTTACTACGAAGAATTGTTTGTTGATAGATACAGTAATTGTAGCTTTACCTTCGCCTTTAACGTTACCGTTAGTATCGATTACGCTAGAATCAGAAGTAGCGATTGTAGCGTCTGTACCAAGTACGATGTTATCAGTAGGATATACATCACCATGTTGGTCAGTAACTACAAGAGCTTCGTTTTTACCGAACAACTTAGAAATGATGTTGTTTGTAGTTTCATCGTAAACAGTAATTGTAGATTTAGCTTGAACAACTTTAGTGATTACTGGAGCAGAGTTAACAACAGTCAATTTAACAGTAGCGATTGTTGTAGCTTTATCTTCAGAATCACCAGCTTTAACTGTAATTGTAACAGAACCAGCTTTTTCAGCAGTTACAAGACCGTTAGCATCTACAGTAGCAAGTTTTTCATCGCTAGAAGAGAAGTAAACTTTATCAGTTACTTTAGCAAATTTATTACCGTTTTTATCTTTTTGATAAACAGAAATTTGTGCAGTTTTCTTAGCATCTTTATCAGCTTTTGGAGCTGTTGGAGTTACGTCGATAGTATCAACGTTAGTTTCAGCAACATAACCACCAAAACCGTTTTGAGCTACTTGAGAAACAGATACTGTTTTAGTGAATGTTTTGTCATCAGCTTTAACAGTCACTTTAACAGAAGAAGTACCGTTTTTGTGACCAACAACTGCTACATCAGCTTCACCAGTAGTGATGTCACCATCAACAGATACAGTAACGATTTCAGTTTTAGAAGAAGTTACTTCAATTGTTGCACCGCTAACAGCGATTTTATCGCCATATTGGTCAAGAACTTTAACTTTGAAACCATAGTCAATGCCAGAAGCATTTTCTACGATTTTAACGCTAGATTCAGAAACAGAGATTGAAGATACTTTTGCTTTTGCTTGAACTGTTACAACAACAGATTTAGTAACACTTACGCCAGCAACTTTAGCAGAAATTTGCACAGTTGCAGAACCTTCTTGAAGTGCTTTGTATTCACCAGTTGCAGAGTCAACCACTAGACGAGATGGGTTCAAAGATTTGAAAGATACGTCAGTGATAGAAGCTGCAGGGTAAACATACTCAATGTCAGCTTGGTCTTTAGCAGCGAAAAGAATGTCACCAGTTTCTTCAACAGAAACTTTTAGATCGTTGTCGTCAACATCAGTGTTGCTTCCAGCAGCTACGAAGCTTACATCAGTGATAGAAGCTGTTAGTGCATCTTTAACAGAGATGATTTGGTTACCAGTTTCGATTGTTACATCATCGTCAACTTTAAGTTTAACGTTAACGATAACATCACCAGTAGTTTTAGCGTCAAAACCATCGATTACAGAAGAATCGCTGGATAGAACTTCGAAATCATCTTGAGAGTAGTTAGCAGTAATGTCGTTGCCATCAGCATCTTTAACAACAACTTTTAATTCATCAGTTGCACCAGAAACGATAGCGATTGTTGTAGCAGCGAACTCAACAGTAGCTGGTTCAGTTGCTTTGTAGCTGAATTCTTGGCTAGCGTCAGTTAGAACATAACCTTCAGCAGTTGTTGCAGAAGCAATTTTCAAAGTATATGTTTTACCGGATTCAAGCTCGTCGCTTAGTGCAACAGTTGCTTTATTACCGTTAACAGTAACTTTTTCTACAAGAACGTTATTGCCGTTTGCATCAACAACAGTTACATCCTCAGATTTAAGAACGTCAACGTTAGTGTTGAATTCAACATTAACAGCAGCTTTAACTACTGCTTTAGCAGAAACGATTGCTAGTTCAGTAAGTTCATAACCAGGTAGGTTAAGAATGTTACCTACAGTTTTGCCGTTGATTTTGTAATCAAGAGCAGATACAAGAGATTCATAGATATCGCCACGAATAGCGTTAGCTTTAGGATCAAGATCTTTGCTAGCAAGACCTAGTTCTACAGCAGTTTCGAAAGCTGTAGCGTAGTCAACTTCTTCAGTTTTACCTTGAAGTGTATTTAATACACGTAGTAGAACTGTAGCAAACTCTTGGTTAGTGATTGGTTCATTCACACCAAATTTAGTTGCAGATTGACCGATAAAGAAGTTATTTTCTTTAGCCCAAGAAACATAACCATTGTAGAATTTAGAATCAAGGTCTGCAAAACCATGAGTGTTAGCGAAAGCTTGAGCTTCAGCTTCTTTACCAAGTAGACGAGCGATTAGAACTGTAACGTCTTGACGTAACCATTCAGAATTCTCTTCAAGACCTTGGCTAGTACCTTTGATAATACCAGTATTTAATAGCTTTTGACCAGCGGATGCTGTGTCAGCAGATACAAGCGTTGCAAACATGGAAAATACCATTGCGATTGCAACTAGTAGAGATAAACTTTTTTTCATAACCTTTTTTTCTCCTCCTCTAAATTGCTTCGGTTGTTGAGAGTTTTGTTTTGATAAAAAATGGCTCGAATTACTCATAGCCAATTCACCCCCTTCCTGGAGTAGAGCACATAATTATTAAATAATGTCTACTAGCATGACTATACTATATGAGAGCCCGCTGTAGAAACTTGTAAACATAGAGAGAAGCCCGCTAGATTACACGTATCACTATAACATTATACAATGTTGAGCCCAGACCGTAAAGAGTAAGTTCAATTTTTATTCCATATCTTTCCGAGTCTGTACTACGCAATCTCAATTGGCTTACATTAACTTAGACGCATAAACAGCTAAAAAGTTGCACGCGCTTCGTTAACTTTCAAAAAAAATAATTGAATTGTATATAAGATTTTTGTGCCAAACCTTACTTTTATAGTATAGCTTGTACTAGTTTTTAAGTCGATATCAAACTTTTACCATACTAATAAAACAGGCATGAAATGAATCAACATTTCATGCCTGTTTGTTATTAGCCGTAGATTTTTGGCAGCTTTTTAAGCTTATTCATGACACGAGCCATGATGATTGCAGCGTCGCTGCGCAGCATTCTAGCCTTAGGATCATATACATAGCCATCTTTTTCATTCGCTGGATTAATCGGCTTACCAACGATAAATCCTTGTTTTTGAACAGCTAGTACGGCTGGAATTGCATAATAATCAAAGCTTGCGCCATCTTTAAATGCTTTATCTAGTTCAGATTTCGCTTTTGTTGCATTCGTTTCAAGCTTAAGTTCAAGCGCACGCGCTAAGATTACAGCTGCATCCTGACGAGTAATAGCAACATCTTCACCAAAGAAACCTGGTCTTGTACCGTTAACAATACCCGCTCTTGCAGCAGTTTCGATATAACGGTAATCGTATATCGCATTCGGGTTGTATTGATTTGTAATGGTTTCTGGATAGTACGTAAAATGCGGTGTTCCAGTGTAATTCAATGGCAGATCAAGTGCTCTAACAATCATTCGTGTAAATTCACCGCGAGTGATGTATTCGTCGCCGCCAAAGCGTCCTACTGGTTCTACTGCATTCATAACCCCTTTAGCAAACACTGCCTCCATAGCCTCACGAGCATAGCTATGGTCAATAATGTCGTTATAGCTGCGAGTTAATTTAGCAACAACATAGTAACCAAATTTAGTGAATGGCACTGAAATTGTACCTTTTTTCTCATCAACTACCCCGCCAATGTTTTCCCAAATACCACTGTAAGGATCAAAGCGGAATACAGTAATTGTAGTACCCGCACTTTGTACAATGTTGCTGTCATATGAAAGTGTCAACGTACCTGGAGTGCTTGGCACTAGCTCACGCTTTTTATTTTCAGAACGTTTTGCAAAGTTAGGATAATTCGCAACATCGCTTGATCTTGGGAATGGGAACGGATCAAGCCCTCTTGTAATAGGGTCATATTCGCTCGTTGTATCTGTATCGTCTGCTAATCCTGCATCAATCCAATATAGCGGACTCGCTTTAATAAAGCGACCTGCATAGTTTTCAAAAAGCGTAGACATATAGTACTTACCTAGATTAGTACTATCGTTAGAATAACCTGCAGCTTGTTCCTCGAAATTATGACGATCGACAATACCATCCTCAGGATGAGCAATCGCGAATAAAATATTATTTCCATTATACACTTGTGTTGGTAACGCTTCGGTATTTTCTAGGTACGATGAACGAATTAAATTTGTATTTTTAGCAAACGATAACGTTAATGCACCATTAAATACTTTATGTGATGATTTCATCGTCTCCATATACTGTGCCCCAGGTATGTTAGTAGGCACGTATCGAACAGTAAAGCTGTCTGTCGTTGTCGTATCGCCCCGTTTAATTGTAAATGGAATCTCAATATCCTTATTAGCTGACTTGAGCGTTACAATGGCGCGGAAAGCTTTTTCCGTTTTTACATTGTTACCAGAATAAACATAATAATCAATTAGCTCAGCTTCTTGTTTATTGATAGTCATCGACTCTGCACCTGGTGCAGTAATAATAACCTCTACAAAGTTTTGGTTTACTATACGATTTTCCTCAACTGGAAGTTCAATGTTATAAGGAATCGATATTGAGTTAACTTCCATACGATACGTAGCACGTGGTCCTGATTCACCCGCAGTAAATACAGTAATTGTGTAAACCATCGGGCTTCCATCTTCAGGAAGTTTTTCATCTATAATGTTAAAGAAAAACGTTTCATTAGAGTAATCGTAGTAAACTCTAACTTTATTTTCATCTTCAAGAGCTGTTCCATTTTTATATGTCGGTTTACCAGAACCCAGTACCTCTTCGGTATTTCCATTACGCAAAATGTTGCGGTTTCCATCAGTAAATCTTAATTCATTGCTTAATTTCCATACAATAGGTTGAGACCACTCTGGGTTACTGATTTGAATCATAAAGCCGTCTTTGGCAGCAGAAGGTATGTTATTGTATTTAGAAATAATTTCACTGTTAAAGTCTTTACCTAAATCAATAAAGTCAAATGTACCGTACACATTGTACTCTGATCTTTTTGTCGTATATACGCCGTTGCTGTACGTAAAGTTAGAATCTGTTGCACTTGGCGGCCAATTTACATACGGATAAACTCCATCTGTATTTTCAGCTGGAATAATCGGCAAGTTTTTCGGCACAAGATTGAACTTAATTGTGCTTTCATAATAATAGGTAGATGTTGAAAAAATAAACCTTACCGTATTTTCACCAGATTTATTAATGTATTGAATAATATCATTTTGAGCTTTAGTGTAATCAATTGAGTAAGTAATATCATCCTCATTGATAGTTACTGTTACACTATCAGGTGCGAAAATAGATTTATTCTCTTCACCAGTAGCACTATTCGTAGCAGGCTTAATTTTAATTGGCACGTTATTCAAATATAAAAATACAGTTTGACGTGCAGAGCCTGACGTTTCGTAAACAATATCATCCGCGTTAGGTACATTCATTAGTCGACCTATCAATGCTTTGAGATCAGAATCAAATAGCAATCTGTCAGCATTTGGCGTCATTGAGTCGTATGGAATAGATTTTCCGTCAACAATGTTCTCAAAGCGCACATAAGGACCATATTGCAATTTAATTGTTACATTAAACGGATCTGTTACTGCAGTAGTTGGCGAATCAATACGAAGCGCTAACTC
Organism: Paenibacillus sp. plas6; assembly: GCF_057221655.1. Classification (NCBI taxonomy): domain Bacteria; kingdom Bacillati; phylum Bacillota; class Bacilli; order Caryophanales; family Paenibacillaceae; genus Paenibacillus; species Paenibacillus sp. plas6. Next base: position 1,916,655 of record NZ_CM170151.1, read on the forward strand.
ATTTGTACCTGATTTATCAAGTTCATTAATTTGTAAGAAAAAGCGCAATTGATTAACCTCTACTCCATTGACCATTGTCGTCTTTATATCAGTTAAAGGTTGTCCACTGCTGTTTAATACCAACTTATATTTGTCATCAAAATTTTTACCATTTACATTTAGTTTTACTAGGTTTCTTAAATTTGTCAGATCAAGATTATTGTAGTTAGATACTAGTACCTCTAACACCATCGGTAAAGTATAAGCTTCTGCCCCTTTAGTCAAATCAATATCGTTAGAAGACAGCGACAATAATCTAGTATCATTAGCAGCTCTTACATTTTTCGTATCATTATTTATTTCAATCGTCATTGAGCTGTCAAAACCAGATAAATAATTCACATCAGCAATAAATGCTTTATTGCCATCACGCAATGTAATGCGTCTTTCCAGTGATTCATTTGTTTCTTTCAAATTTGGAGCAGTATATTTGAAAGAAATTGGTTTATCTAACGGCAACGCATTTGCCGCAAAATCATAATAGTAAGTAACTAAAAGATTTTTAGAATCAGCTGTCAATGTACTTGGATCAAAGGATACATTAACAGTTGGATTAGTAATTGTAGCTCCAGGAGCAGTGACATCAATAGTCATTTTATTTTGTAATACGTTTAAAATATCAGCAGCTACATTTGGAACTTCTGTTAATGGATTTCCATCATATAAAGGCAATGGAATAATCGCTTTACCTTCAATTCTGGTTGGTTGGTTATTATTAATTGAGTAACTTGCACCATAAGTTAAATTGTATACGTTGCTGTCATTAATCAGCTTCTCATCAAAATAAGTAACGCTCCCCGTATATAACGCTATTTGACGAGTTGTTTCAATGACTTGACCGCCATTAGATACTTTGAACGTAATAGTGTTCATCCCTTGGTTAATCGTCAATTGAGGTACTACAAATCTAAATGAATTTGATGTTTGGGATACATAGTAATCGTAGCTTTCTCCATTAATAACGACAGTAACCATCGTTGCATTAGGAGCATAACCATCAATTGAGATGTTTCCTGTTCTTTGCGGAACTGCACTGTTGGAATAAAGCATGGTTACGCCATTTTCCACTAAATCATAATACTGTGTTTCAAAACCGACTCTTAAATCATAAAGTATTGGACTATCACGATATTCAATATAAAACGGAACATCTTTAAAGCTTGTTCCATTTCTTACCCCAGAAAAAGTAATTTTGTTTAATCCAGGGAATAATTGAATGTTTGATACTGTAATCTGATTACCAGATACAGAAATACCTGTTGTAATGTCCTCAGTAGAGTTACTAGGCACGTCACTATCCAGTGTTATTTGTTCAACCTTATAACTAATAGAGGAACCAATAACCCCATTAATTGTACCTGTTAAATTAAGGTATTTAGTAGATACTACTCTCGCTTCTTGTTTGGTATATTTTTCATTTGGAAATTGAAATGCAGGAATGATAACATCATCCGCCGCCTCAGCTTTTTGCGTTAAGTTATAGCTCGGAATAAGTGTTAACACTAATAATAATGCTAGTACAACCGATAAAACCTTTTTCAAGTGAAATCTCCTCTCTCTCATCTCAAATATTACTAATTATCTATTTGAATTGCACACAGTGCAAATCACAAGGGGAACGTCTTCATCGTAATCTAGTCCTTTCCACATTTTTCTGGGCATTCTTACTTAATAGACGCAAGTATTCTTAAAAAGTTCCGTAACACTTATATCGGTTATCTAACATTTGATTTAAAGTGTTAGATATATGAAAAAAATGTAAAATTAAAATTTTGACATAAAAAAAAAGCTGCTGGTAACAGTTCCAGCAGCTTTACTTTATAAAAAATCCGCAATTTATTATTTGCTTCTTGATTCTGAATTCACGAAACCAAGCTTAAGTCCCAATTTCTGCAGGAAATTAATAACAGGACGACGCGACTTATCTACGATTCCGATAACCTCAGCACCGATTTGAGTTAAGAATAAGACAATGCATACTACAGCGAAGGTTATCCAATTCGCACCGTTAAATTTAATTACAGCAGATTGAATAATCGCCATCGTACCAAAAATTGCAGCGACGCCCCAAATAAGCAATACTGTTTTGCGGTGACTAAAGCCAAGATCCTGTAGACGATGGTGCAAATGTCCTTTATCTGGTGCAAAAATCGGACGCTTATTCACAAGTCGGCGAATAATTGCAAAAAATGTATCGGATAATGGTACACCAATGATTAATAACGGAATGACAAATGATACCAATGTCACTTGTTTAAAGGAAATTAACGATAGCATCGCTAAGCAAAAACCTAAAAACAATGAACCAGAGTCACCCATAAATATTTTCGCAGGATGAAAATTATAGCGAAGGAAACCAATAATTCCACCTAATAACAATGTACTTAAAAGAATAACGGGTTGGAATCCCATAATTATTGCCATAATTAAAATCGTACCGATTGCAATCCCTGATACGCCAGATGCTAAACCATCTAAGCCATCAATCAAATTAATTGCATTCGTTACACCAACGATCCATAGAATCGTTACAGGAATTCCGATCCAATCATTAATTTGTTGCATATTCTCACCGAAAGGCAAGCTAACAAATTCAATGGATATATTAAACCCAAACACAACGATGCAGGCAACAATAATTTGCAGCACAAACTTTAGCTTAGCAGACAGCTCAAATCGATCATCTAATGCACCAGTAATAACAATGATCGAGCCTCCTACTAAAACAGCCTTAAGTAAGTTTAGATCTTTCCCTGATAACGTACCGTCGGGTATGAAAGCAATCACACAAAAAAATGTAATGACAAATGCAAGATAAATGGCTAAACCGCCCATCCGCGGCATAATCTTTGTATGAACTTTGCGTTGATTCGGTACGTCTACCGCACCGACCCAAAATGCAAATTTTTTAACTAATGGCGTAATAAGTAAAGCGATAATCAGTGCAATTGCAAAACCGAGTGCATAAACGATTCCAATTGGCATAATGTGAATTCTCCCCCTCTGGATAAACAACAGAATTCGTCGATTGCCTCAGCCTTATCATATGCTGCTATCTATCAACTTATCCAGTGCTTGGTTCCAGTTCTATCTTATTGCAAAATATATCCTGATGAATTATACTCCTTGCTCAAAAAAAATACTACAATGAAATTCAATCTAAAATCGAGAAATATCGTTATTTTCATTAATTTTCAATATGTTTTGTAACCTTATCTCTGTCACGCAACACTTTAAGCATAAACTTAGGCAATACCATCATCCTTGGTAGACGTTTAGGTTCCTGTAATAAACGGAAGAACCATTCCATATGAATCGCTTGCATCCATTTTGGCGCCCGTTTCAGCTTACCAGAAATAACATCAAAACTGCCGCCAACCCCCATAATAAACGGAACCTTTAATGCAGAACGATGTTTAACAATCCAAGGCTCTTGTGTTTCCGCACCACGTGCTACAAAAAGCAAATGAGGTTCTAATTCAGCAATTTGTTTGACTACCTCATCATCTTCAGCTGCACTAAAATAACCATTCCGATAACCTACAATACGCACTTGAGGATATTGCAGTTGTAATGCATTAGCAGCTGCTTCAATAATCTCTTGTGTTGTACCTAACAAAAATACTTTCCAGTGATGGCGTTCGCCTTCCTTGAGCAGTTCATGCATCAGCTCGATACCAGCAACCCGCTCCGACACCGGATCGCCTCCCTTTTGAGCAGCCCATACAATTCCCGCTCCATCAGGAACAATGAGGTCAGATTTTAACATCATTTGCTTGTAGCTTGGATTTTCAATCGCAGCCATCACCATAATTGGATTTGCTGTAATAACATGCGTTTGTTCACCAGCTTCAATTCGCTTGGTCAAATACTGTACCGTTTCCTTCATATTCATTTTAGAAAACGGAATATCATAAATATATACTGTTGGTATTGTTTTGGTCATGAGGAAAATCACCTCGATATATTTTGACGCAAAAATTGTACGATTTGTTGCGCTGGTTTTTGTGATTGTTCAATAAGTAAATTTATTTTATCTTTATGCTGCTCCTGCCACGCTTGTCGGTCGTCTAAAATCTCTACCATCGCATTTACAAATTGCTCAATGTTTAAGTGCTCTGTAGTCCCAATAGGTGAGCAATCGATCCGCTTCAAAAACTGATCGATCTTCGGATCGTAAGAAAGACCAAGCATCGGAACTCTTTGATTTGCTGCATAAATAAGCGCATGAAGTCGCATGCCAAACAGCACATCACACTCCGATACCGCCTTTAACATCATTTGTGGATCGTCTGGCAGTTCAGCAATTTCTATCTTACTATCACCGATTTGCCTCGAAATCCGCTGCACAATAAATTGCGAAGCTTCAATGTCATCCGGGATATGAAATGGCAAAAACGTAAGCCGAACATTGCGCTTTGCTGTTAGTGCAACTAGCGCCTTACTAATTCGCTCTAAATCGCTGCGATCTTGATTCCAAAATCGCACAGAGATCCCGATGCGTGGCAGATCATCAGCAGCAGGCAGTGAAGGACTAGTTTGCGTAGGCAATGGCAATCCCATTACTGGATCGGGCACAACCTCAATAGCAGGTTGCTGCACACCAATATCTTTAAGAAATTGAGCCGACTGAGCATCGCGGACAGATACGTAGCGACTCCCCTTCATAGCAGAAGCAATAAGGGGATTCAGCCACTTACGATTTACAGGCCCAATGCCTTGCGCGTAAATGAAAACGGGCTTTCCTAGCCACTGGGCTAATTTGATTACGCCAGTATAATAAGGAACACTTTTCCATCCCGTCGCATCCTGAAGCAAACTTCCGCCGCCACTAATTAAAGCATGTGAAGAAGATAATGCCTTATAAATAGTTGGCGGATGCATACGAGGCAAAGCTTCTACCCCGTACATTTCATTCGTCCATTTTGGATCACCACTTAGCACCACTGGCGTAATGTTAATCCCGGCAGCTTTACTTTGCTCTTCTAAAGCGAGTAAAATCGAACGCAATACCGCTTCATCGCCACTATTGTGGAAACCATAATATCCAGATATTACGACGCGATACGATGCTGTATTTTCGGCCACACCCATTTACGCCAAGCCCCTTCCAAAACTGTCCATACTAAAATTAACAATAAGCCGAACACTATACCAATACCTAAGCCAAGCACTGTGCGTAGTGTCGAAATGATAATCGGCGAATGAATATGAGTAAATGTACTTACCATCGTTAACTGCCCCATCGTGCCGACAATCATTAACAGCCACGATGCGCGATAACGCAAAGCAAGGAATAGTCCAAGAATTAAAGGTGGGTGTCCAATCATAAACTCCTTAAATCTTGGTCGAACACCAACAGTTGTTTCTAACCAATGACGAACCATTAGCTCGAGGCTAGACACTTGTCCACTATTTCCTGTACGGGAAAGATAGTATACCCCAACTGCCCCTACAATAGCCGCAACAACAACCCAAAGCAAGCTTATTGGCTTCATTAATAACTTCCAAATGCGGCTGATTACGCCTTTAGCGCCTTGTCCACGATAGAACAAAACATATAGCGTAATAAGTGCAAGCGGCACAAGATGAAGCGCACTTACTCCTCTAAACTGCTGGATAACAAGACTGTACGTAATATTAAATAATAAACCGAACACTAATGGAATCGCTAATAAAGTAATGCATGTACCAACAATAAATAAACTTAATGCAGTTCCAAGTCGACGGCCGAGAGGCATTTCAGGGAATATCCATTTCACCTTATCAATGCTTCCATCGTGAATTGGTGTTGTTCCTCCTAAAGTCCATTCAGTTGCACCTAGCATACGACGCTCTCCAATCGTTCGTGCATAAATCCGATTAAGCATCCAGATGACACCAAGCGTTGGTCCGCTAATTGCTGCTCCTAGCGCCAATCCCTGCTCCATTAATGAGCTATTAAGCACATAAAGCCCGCCTGAGCCAAGTATACCTAGCAAGAAAACAACGATTTCTGTATTCGGTAAAAAGGCACCGATTAATAGCGTAATCATTGCTATGGCCGCCAATACGACAACGATACGTACATATTTTGTCCAAGTCGGGTTTTCATACTGGAATGCTTGAGCAGTTCCGCTCGGGTAGCCAGCAGCTTCCATACGAGCAATAACGCCATCTTCGCCGCCAAGCTCATGAGTTAACTTATCTACTGAATGTTCAAGCGTGCCAAGATTGCCATTTGCTTTAAAACCAACATTTAAGAAAAACATGCGAATATTACGATCTTTAGCAGCTAGCTTAAATCGATCGACTAATCCATCTGCTGTCATTGTAAAGCTATCGCTGTCTGAAAGAGAGTACAATCGAACAACATTGTAATCAATTAAGTAAGCAAGCGTTGCTGTACCGGTTTGCGGTGCTTTTAAGTTTTCAATAACACTAATACCGATTTTATATTTATTTAATAACGCTGCAAAATGATTTATGCTTTTTTGCTCAGCTTGATTCGATGCGCCTTTTACATGCGTACCGTCAAAAATAATACGCGTTACACCTTGTTCACTTAAAGCAGCGATCTGTTCCTCCGTCATTGCTTCGTCATATGGCTGAACACGATCTGAAAAACGAGCAATAATTTTAAAGCCAAAATTACGAAGCTTTTCAATTGTCATTGGATCGAAATCAAGTGTTTTTAATATTGCTGAATTGTATGCTTCTTTAATAATTAAAGCTGGCTTATTTTCAAATGTCCAATCAGCTAGCTCTACACCTTGACGTATAAATTCACGCTTAATGATAGGAGCAATTTTCTCAGCTTCCAATTCACCATTAAAAATAACGTACGTATAGTTTTTGGAAGTATCCATCATTTGCCCCTGCAAATTAGCTATTTCTTTTTCCGAATAATATACTAATCGTCCCGCCTGCATCAAGTCTCTTAATGAGCTTTCATATAGAGACATCGTCTGCACGCCTGCTTCTTTAAGAGCAGTTAATTTTTCATCAATAAAAGCTTCCACATCACCTTGATAATTTGCAACTTCCTCAAGATCGCGATAATCAAATACATACTCAACAGTATTTGAAGAGCCTTCCATTTTCACTCGCAATATGCCAAGAGGAATTGCAGCAATAACACCAATCAGCGTAACAATCCATAATAACGCTCTTGCTTTTCTGCTCCAAAGCTTCCAGTTCACGTTAAACCTCCATTAATCGATATCGTTGCTAACACAAGATAGGATTGCCAAACTGTAAATGCAGAAGGCAACCCTAGTCTTAAATCTTAATCGTATATTGTTATGGTTGGCTTACAATTATACGCAGTCTACACGTTGCATAACAGCTTCGCTCAGTGCCGCTTGCTTAGCAGCAGCATCCTCGTTAGAAGCTCCTTTAACTGCAAAATAGACTTTAATTTTAGGCTCAGTTCCAGACGGACGAAGACAGAACCATGAACCATCCGCTAAAATATATTTCAATACATTTTCTGGCCGCAAGCCATCAAGTCCTGGCGCATAGTCTAATACTTGAACCACTTTAACTCCCGCAACCTCAGTTGGCGGTGTTTCACGGAAGCTGCTCATAATTGCAGCAATTTTCGCTACACCATCAATTCCTTTTAGTGTGCGAGATTGTTGACTTTCTAAGAAGTAACCAAATTGCTCGTACAGCTCCTGCAACACATCATATAATGTTTTACCTTGTGTACTGTAATAAGCGGCTGCCTCACAAATTAATAGTGAAGCAACGATTGCATCTTTATCACGTGCATACGTACCGCTCAAATAGCCATAGCTTTCTTCATAACCAAATAGGAACGTCTTTTCTCCTGTTTTCTCATAGCGAGTCATTTTCTCACCAATATATTTAAAGCCTGTTAACGTATTTTCTACAGTTGCACCGTAATGCTTCGCGATAACTTCACCCATCTCACTCGTAACAATGGTCTTAATGACAACACCGTTATCTGGCATTTGACCACGAGCTTGCAGTTGGCTAAGTAAATAATGAATCATAATCGCACCGGATTGATTACCAGTTAATGCAACATACTCACCAGCATTATTTTTAACGACAGCTCCCATACGATCTGCATCAGGGTCAGTTCCGATTATAAGATCTGCTCCTACTTTACGTGCCAGGTCAATAGCTAGAGTAAATGCTTCCTTCTCCTCAGGATTAGGTGATTTTACTGTGCTAAAGTTTCCATCTGGCTGTTCCTGTTCTTCGACAACATATACTTGTTTAAAGCCAGCAGCAGCAAGCACATCACGCACTGGACGATTGCCTGATCCGTGCAGCGGCGTATAAACTACTTTAAATTTATCTCCTAGCTCACCCTGCAAAAGCTCACGATTTACGCTCTGACCAACTACAGTTTGAACGTAAGCTTGATCGATCGCATCATCAAGCCAAACAAGCAGTTTTTTCTCCTCTGCTTCTTGCTGAGACATACGTTTAATTTCATCAAAGCTTGCCACTTTAGCAATCGCTGCAATCACTTGTTCTGCATCCTCAGGAACAAGCTGACAACCGTCTGCACCATACGCCTTGTAACCATTATATTCAGGCGGATTATGACTAGCTGTAATGACAATCCCAGTGCTCGCTTTTAAATAACGGACTGCAAAAGACAACTGCGGTGTAGGACGAAGCGAACGGAATAAGTATGTACGAATTCCGTTAGCTGCAAGTACTAATGCAGCATCTAAGGCAAACTGCGGGGAATTATTACGAGAGTCATGCGCAATAACTGCAGAAGGCTGCTCTATATTTTGCGCTAACAACCAGTTTGCTAACCCTTGTGTAGCCTTCCCTACTGTATAAGCATTAAGGCGATTTGTGCCTGCACCCATTACACCACGTAAACCGCCTGTTCCAAATTCCAAGTCACGATAAAAACGGTCAATAATTTCTCCTTCTTGACCTTGTAAATCTTTTAGCTCTTGCTTCGTTTTCTCATCAATATTAGGATCTTGAAGCCATGCTTCATATCGGCTCAATACTTGTTCATTTGACAACTGTGACATAACGCTTACTCCTATCCACTTCTTTATTATTTGTCTTCATTAGCATCAGAAAGCGCGAACATTAATTCGCCTTCCGCTACGACCTTACCATCTACTTTAGCTGTTCCTTTTCCTTTGCCAATCGAACCTTTAAGTCTTGTAATTTCAACTTCAAGAGTTAATGTGTCACCCGGCTTTACTTGACCACGGAAGCGGAAACCATCAATGCCCGCAAAAAAACCGAGCTTTCCTTTATTTGCTTCCACCATAAGCATAGCAACAGAACCAACCTGAGCCAATGCCTCTACGATTAGCACTCCTGGCATTACTGGATAATTTGGAAAATGACCTACGAAATACGGCTCGTTCATCGTTACATTTTTTAGCCCAACAGCTCTTACGCCAGGCTCCACTTCTGTAATACGATCGATTAATAGAAATGGTGGTCTGTGGGGAATTATTTTTTGAATGTCATTAATATCTAACATTAGTTTACCTCTTTTCTTAAAATGTATAAAACACAAGCACATATCCCATACTATATATATCCTTCTAATCCTGCAGGAACAGAAGGTTGAGATAAGGAGGCTTGCTTGTTGGATACATTTTAATGTTCCGTCAGCAAGCCTCTTTGTGTGGATCTATCCATTTGTCTGAAAAAACTTGCTTTTCATTTATTATAGACTAACCGTATAGAAATTGAAAATAAAACGAAAAGAAAAACAGCCAGCTTATCGCTGACTGATTAATATGATGGTTCTAAATATCATTATGATTCAGCAAAAATTAAATCCCACATATGCTTCCAAGTTTGCCACTCAAAAACATCTTCTTTAGGTTGATCACCTATAACAACATAACCAATATACAGCCCAGCAAGAAGCATAACAATCATGATGATTGGAGCGATACTTTTTCGAAGTATCCATAATATGACGCGTAACCATACAGGAAATCGTTTTTTCTCTTCAACCGAAGAACGGTTTTCTTCAGCTATTTGCTCAGGAGCACGATGTCTAACAGAACGAGAAGGGAAACCCTCCTGCTGTAATGTCTGCTTACGAGAACGTTCCACTTCCTGATCCGATCCCTTTGTTGTATAGTCTGCATCATATGGTCTATTAGTCATTATTGTCACCTACGTTCTAATTGTTACGCAAATTGTTTGCTAACTGCATCATCGTATCACTAGAACTAAGTGCTCTTGCTGCTAGTTGATAAGCACGTTGAACTTTCAATAAGTCTGTCATTTCCTTCGTATAATCAACATTAGATTGCTCTAAGTAACCTTGACGAACAGCGATTCCATTTTGCTCATTAGGGTTAATTCTAGCTACAACCTCATCAGCATTAGCTCCAGTCGCAACGGCAAACAAATTGTCGGATACTTGAACAAGAGCATCTGGACGAACTGGTTGAACAAGACCGATCGTTCCAAGCAATACTTGATTGCCTCGCTCATTTACTCCATAAGCTCTTCCATCAGCATCTACTTTCAAAGAATACCCATCAGGAATAATAATACTTCCTTGTGAGCCATCTGGCAATGTTGCTCGAACTGGATAACCTTGGGAGGTTGTTAAAATAGCTTGTCCAGCGCCATTAATACTTATTTGGAAGGATCCATCTCTTGTATAAGCCGTCCTTCCAGCATTATCTACCTGAACTTCAAACAGTCCATTTCCTTCAATTGCCAGGTCAGTTAATACTCCTGTTTCATTAAGCGAACCTTGTGAGAAGTCAGTCGCAATACCTGTAACGCGAGAGCCCCAGCCTTGATTAAAGCCTAGAGGAGTCAATCGTCCATCCTTAGCAAAACCTTCTGGTTGGTTTTCTAACGTATTTAGCAAATCAGCAAATACAGTGGATTTACTTTTGTAACCTGTTGTACTCATGTTCGCAACATTATCTGAAATTAGATCTAATTTCATTTGGTAGGAATTCATAGAATTCAGTGCCTTCATCATTGAGCTGTTCATCTATTTCCATTCCTCCTTTATACTTTTCCAATATCATTCGCTGTTTTTTGTAATGTTGCATCATAATACTGAACAATTTTCTGATTGGCTTCATATGCACGAAGCGCAGCCATTAAATCAGTTGCAGCCTGCAAGACATCAACATTTGAATTTTCAATGTATCCTTGTCGAACTTCAACTGCATCATCGTCAGTAATCGGAGTAGCTTCGCCTTCTTCCAGTTTAAAGTTACCATCGCCTTCACGAACTAAATTGTTAGGGTTATCGATCCGTGAAATAAGTAACTGCAAACCAGTATCCGTGCCATCTGACATAATAAAACGACGATCGTTTGTTAAAACAAGATCCTCGATACTAACTCCCGCAGGCAACACGATTGGCTGATTATTCGTACCCAGCACATACTCCCCTGTACTAGTCGTTAAATAACCTTCACTATTAACAGAAAATTGTCCGCCGCGTGTATAACGAATTTCACCTTGTGCATTTTGCACCGTAAAATACGCTTGCGGCTGAAATACAACTTCTCCGTTATCTCTCACCGCTTTACCCGATTGATCAAATACTAAACCGTCCACGCTAATATTAGAAAGAATAGCAAAATCGTTACGATTTCTTGTTTCTGTTAAATCGCCTTGTAAATGATAAGTTAAACTTTCCTCTGCAAATACATTGCCTGTCCATGTACCGATCGTTTTTCTATCATTACTATTAACACCTGTCATGGATAGCAGCATTTCATTAAAGCTGCGCAAAGCGGTTGTATTTTGTTTGTAGCCTGCTGTTTCTATATTTGCAATATTATTCGTTATCGTATCGTGACGTCGCTGTTGGCTAGTTAAGCCTGAAGCGGCAGAATAGAGCCCTCTTAACATACTATTCGCTCCTTATAAATCATCTTATGCGAAAATTCACCTTATATTTATATCGGTCATAAGATGTTCTTTGTGAATAGGACAAACGGAACGACGAAAAGAACCTCAGCACGCCCCCCTATGGCGTCTTACCCTTTCTTTTCACTTCGTTCCGATATAACCAGTTAACTAGCGTTTTAGCTTGTCCAGATTGTCAAGCAATATTCCCGTTCCTTTAACAACGCAGTGCATTGGATTTTCTGCAATAAGCACAGGTACCTTCAATTGATTTGCCAGCAGCGAATCAAATCCACCAAGTAACGCACCGCCCCCAGTTAAAATAACACCCCGATCAATAATATCAGCAGATAGTTCTGGTGGAGTTTGCTCTAGCACGTATTTCGCTGCAGATACAATTGACATAACTGGATCCCACAGTGCTTCACGCACTTCGTTGGAGCGAATTGTCAACGTTTGAGGTAAGCCAGTAACCATATCACGACCGCGAATATCTATTTCTTCAATAGGTGCATTTTCAAGTACAGTACCGATTTTAATTTTAATATCTTCACTCGTACGTTCACCAATTAGCAACTTGTACTTGTTCTTGATATACTTCATAATCGCTTCATCAAACTTGTCTCCTGCAACCTTAATTGAAGATGCCGTTACGATATCACCCATCGACAATACAGCTACATCCGTCGTTCCGCCACCAATGTCAACAACCATGTTACCGCTAGGCTGGAATATATCCATTCCAGCCCCAATTGCGGCAGCCTTTGGTTCTTCTTCTAGATACACGTCCTTCGCTCCGCTTCTTTCTGCTGCTTCACGAATGGCTTTCTGTTCTACAGAAGTAATGTTCGTGGGTGCACAGATTAAAATGCGCGGACGTGAATACCACGTGCGTCCATCGACGCGATGAATAAATTCCTTAAGCATAATTTCAGTAATATCAAAATCTGCAATAACACCATCTCTTAGTGGTCGTATTGCAACAATATTACCAGGTGTACGTCCTACCATACGATGTGCTTCTTCTCCAACTGCAAGTACCTTCTTCGTGTCACTTTCAATCGCAACAACAGAAGGTTCGTCAAGCACGACACCTTTTCCCTTCACATGAATAGATACATTTGCCGTACCCAAATCAATACCAATATCCTTACTAAACATTAGGCCTGAGTCCTCCAACGAATAATGTAGTCATTACCAGCGCTATTTCTGGCCGAAAATCACCGTTAAAAACATTATTCGCCAAAATCTCAGAAAATCCTCTCCTATAAAAATATTTTATGTCAATTACTTTGTATTGCTTGCAGTCAGCACCTCACGTTTTCTCGGTGCGTGCTTCTTATACTTAATTTTCGTAGCTTCTCCTCCACGTAAATGGCGTATTGACTTATGATATTCAAGGATATGCTTTACTTGTTCAGCAAGCTCAGGATTAATTTCCGGTAATCGTTCAGTCAAATCTTTATGCACTGTACTTTTAGATACACCGAATTCTTTTGCGATCGTTCGTACCGTTTGCTTAGTTTCCACTAAGCAACGACCAATTTTAATCGTTCGCTCCTTGATGTAATCGTGCACGCTCCCGCCTCCCTACTCGTATTAAGTTTGGTACATTATATGAATAGGTCGGTCAGATATTCGTTGTGTCCAAGCTTACAAACGGATAAAAGCAATAAATATTTTAAAAACAGCTGAAAAAGCTCGTCCTCTAGTACTCGCTATATGCTGGAATTACATCAAATATGACAAAAAAGCAGCTTGCATCAATCATTTGACGCAAGCTACTTTCCCATTTCGTTATTCGACAATATAGTCGCCTGGATTTACATTTTCGCCATTTAATCTAGCTTCGAAATGAAGATGCACACCTAGATCACGTTCAATGTCATTGCGACCTGATTTAGCAATTACAGTGCCTTGCTTCACTTCATCGCCTTCTTTAACAGCAATGTCACTTAAGCTTTGATATACTGTTACGAAGCCATTGCCATGACTGATCTCTACTAGATTACCGTTAATTGGATTGTCTTCTACAAGAGTAACTTTGCCACCTAAGGCAGCTAGAACATCAAATGATTTACCGTCAGGATGAACAAAGTCGATGCCCATATGAGGTGCAAATGTAGTACCTACTTGAATCAATGCAGCTTCACGCTCAGTTGCACTCGCATTTACATCATAGTATGGGATTTCAACTTGCAGTTCATTGATGTTAGCTACTGGCCACTGCATATCCTCGCCTGTTGCTGCAATTTCTTCAGTTGCATCTAGCGGATCATTTACGGCAACCTGTTCACCAGCTTCACCTTCCACTCCAGCTCCCTCTTCAGTCACCTCAGTGCCTGTGGTTGGTTGATCGGTTAGTTTATCTTGATATACCCACAGTAAGGTAACAATAATTGCTGCTGTAAGTAAGAACAATGCTGGAGAAAACCACTTTTGCGTAAGCAGCCTTTTAAATTTTGATTGTTTGACAGCACTGGAACCTCTTTTATTCGTTTTAAGAGATTCATCTGATTGTTGTGATTTGTTTTGATTGATTTCACTCATTGATATCACCTCACTAGCCATTGTTACCAGATTAACTAGCTTTATACGTGATATCCTATATTTTTTTAATAGTAATAGTATTATTTGATTACAAGCTTTGAAGCTTATCAATCTCTACCCCTTGATAGTAGTGCTTAATAATATCATCTGCTTCATACCCTTCCATCGCCATCCCATTTGCTCCCCATTGACTTAAGCCTATCCCATGCCCATAGCCATAACATATAATGCTCACACTCTCATTTTTTTCATCAATCTTCCATTCAAATGCAGTAGATGCTAGTCCTAATTTTTCACGCAGCTCTCTACCAGTAAAGCTTGCTCCATTCACTTTTAATTGATTTACTCTCCCGCTAGCATTTCTAACAACATTTGAAATTTGCAATTTTCCCGTTCTACGACTTTGTTTCAAATTCAGCTTGTCATACAGATCTGAAAATGTAAATTCATAAGTTGTCTCAAAGTTTGGCGAAACCTGTACATCCCACGGACTAGCTACCCTTTGTAAATATGGAACCGGTTCTCCCCATAATTGTTCAGCATCCTCTGTAAATCCATTGCTCGTTGAAAAAAATACCGCATCAATTGGCTCATCCTGATAGCTAATAATCTGTCCTTCGGTTTCCTGTAACGCTGCAATAAATTTTTCATACTCTTGCGGGTAGTTTTGCTTATATTGCTCTACTTGCTCTAGCGACATATACACTTGATCGGCTGTAGTATCGCTTACTTCATAAGTACTTTGTTTTTGTTTTTCCTGATGCTGTAACAAGCGGCGGGTAATATAAGTACGAGCCGCCAACATTTGCGCTTTAATCGCCTCTTTTTCAAAGTTTTTTGGCAGCTCGGCTAATGCCACCCCTAGTACATATTGCTCTAACGAAACCTGCTCAATCTCATTAGTTTCACTAAGTCTAACAGAAATTAACGGCTGTCCATTAACAGCTTGCGTATTTTCTGCATCGCTATGTAGGTTAGCCTGCTTAGCTTGTCCCTCCTTAGACAAATTTCCTTTTCGTGTTTCCTCATTAAGCTGATGTTCATGCTGCTTCCCCATCGCTTCACTATAGCTAGTTCTACGAGAGGCTGGAATTCCTTTATCCAAAAATATATCCATTTGCCGCAAAGCAGCTTGTATCGTAATTTTTTCTTGATCAGCCTGCAGTTTGCTCAATTGTGCTTGTCTAGCTTCCTGCTGACGCAGTATTAAAGCTATTAATAGGCTGCAGCATAAAAGAGTTAACCAAAGTAGCCTTCGATAGCTAGTTCTAGTAGTATGCGTTTTTTTCATTAATTCCACCCACCCTATAGCAGTTGATTAACTATTTTTCTTTCTGCTATAGCTTATGAGTAAAACTACTAGGATAGAATAATAGAGGCTTATTTTTCATTTTTCTAATAAAAAAGACGCTAACTCTAATGTAAGAGTCAGCGTCCCTATACAATCTACAATTAAGCCATAAGTTCTTGAACATCCGATAGCAGTATTCGTTCCTGCTTTTGTTTAAGAAGCACCGTTTCTTCATGTTCATCAGCTATACGCCGAATATCTGCACCTAGCGCAGCAAGTTTCCCAGCAATATCTACATAGCCGCGATCAATATGATGCAAACCTTCTACAATCGTCTCTCCCTCTGCGACAAGACCAGCACAGATAAGCGCTGCACCAGCTCTTAAATCAGAGGCAATCACTTTAGCGCCTGTCAAGTTGGCATTACCGCTAACGATCGCAGTTCTACCGTCTACCTTAATGTTAGCCGACATTTTACGAAACTCTTCGACATGCATAAAGCGATTTTCAAATACCGTTTCCGTAACAACGCTTGTGCCCTCAGACACTAATAACAGAGCCATCATTTGGGATTGCATATCCGTAGGAAAACCTGGATGAGGCAATGTTTTAACATCTACTGCCTTTAATCTATTAGGAGCTTGAACACGAATACCATGATCGTACTCAGTAATCAATACGCCCATTTCCTCTAATTTAGAAATGACAGGAGCTAGATGATCAGCAATGGCACCTTCAACAAACACATCTCCGCCTGTAATAGCAGCGGCAATCATATAAGTTCCTGCTTCAATCCGATCAGGAATTACTGTATGTTCTGCACCATGTAATTTAGGTACACCTTCAATGCGAATAAGCCCCGTGCCGGCACCACGTACTTTACCGCCCATCGCATTAATATAATTAGCCAAATCAACAATTTCAGGCTCACGAGCAGCATTTTCAATGATCGTTGTACCTTCAGCTAAAGCAGCGGCCATCATTATATTTTCAGTAGCACCAACACTTGCTACATCTAAATAAATTTTTGCCCCCTTCAAGCCTCCTGGACATATAGCCTCAATCGCTCCCTGATCCAAATGAATTATTGCCCCCATAGCCTCAAAGCCCTTTAAATGCTGCTCAATTGGTCGAGAGCCAATGGCACATCCTCCAGGTAAAGATATTTTCACACGACCAACACGAGCTAATAACGGACCCATAACTAAAAATGAAGCTCTCATTTTTCGGATCAGCTCATATGGAGCCTCTGTTGTTACAATGTTGGCTGCAGATATTGTCATTGTCTCCTGCTCAAAATTCGTATCTGCGCCAAGCACGTTTAATACTTGACGAATCGTCATCACATCATCTAGCTCAGGAACATCATGAATTATGCTTTTTCCTTCAGTCGCTAATAACGAGGCCGCAAGAATAGGCAGTACCGCATTTTTTGCACCATGTACGCGTACCGAACCCATTAAACGTTGACCTCCGCGGACGATAATTTTTGCCATCTTGCGTCCCTCCGCGAATCATATTTATAGACATTGATTTTATTCGGCAATAGGAGTGGCATCAGACACTCATTAAGCTTCATCTTAACATTATAGTTGCACATAGACAACATCAAATTTGTTACATGTTTTGTTATAAATGCAATTACTTTACCAAACGACCTTTTGATTTGATTTATTAAGCATTTGTTGTACCAAGTGTTTGCTAATTTGTCCATTGTTATTCTACAAAATCTTGAAGCATGGTAGAGAAACCAAAATATTGCAAGATAAAGCTGGCAAACAAATAACCAAATACAATTGCAATGACAATTTGCAGCATTTTTGCCTTTGGACTGTGCGGATTTTTCAGGAATGCATCCCATTTCACCTCAGAAAGCAACAGCCATATAAACAGCACACTCAAAATAATAACAATAATGGAAAATAAACCTTGAAACCCTTCACTCATATCGACCTCTCTCACTTCCTATATCCAAAATGTCAAGCCAAGAGCAACAAGTAAGCTAAGATAACTTATTAGCACGATCATTCGCAACTTTCCATTTTGATCCTTTAGTCCCTTTGGTAATTCCATAGCAGAAACTTTACCGCTGTTTGCTTCCGTCATATACATCTGGATAATCACCTCTAAGGGTATCGTTGCCATTAATACATGTGCCACAAGCCACAGCATAATTAGCCCATATTGCCCTTCAGCATTCCATAATTCTATGATTGAAAGCTGGAAGATAAAACCTCCGGTTAGTGGAGCAGACATGAGCGCAAGATTAAATAGCAAAAGTATAAAAGCATGACGTGGCTGTCGATAATACAGCCCTTGAATACTACTTATCGTTGCATCTCTTTCACTAGTAACAGCTCTAATTGTAGTATAATAGCCTATAAACACAACAATATACCATAATGAAATTAGGAGTATCCGCTCTGCATTTACCGACACAGATAATGCATGAGCACTACAAATAACAACAAGCAACGTTAGCAAGTGATAAATCGCCTGCCATAATAAAACGCGATTAAAGTGTTTCTGCTTATGGTTAACAAGCCAAATCGCAAGCGACATCATCACTGATAGGATAACCAGATAATTCCAAACATCACTTGAAAAAGAAAATAATGTAAAAACATTCCATCCTGCAAGACTGGATTTCGGATTTAGCTGCGCCCAAAATGTATATAGATGATGAAATTCAGATTCCAGTAAATCAACGATAACAATAGGATAACAGCCAATCACAATAACAAAGGCTAACGACAAAATGATTGGAAATGCTTCAATGAATCGCAGCTCAGTTATCGGTTCTGCTTGTAAATCAATACTATCTTGTTGCACCTTAACCAACATCCGCACAACAAAAGCTAGACTGCTAATAAATCCTAACACGATACATATCGTCATAAGTCGATTTACTGGAAAACTGAACAACACAGCATGGTAGGTTCCTAAAAAATGAGACATGCCAGGTAGACCTAACCAACCAAGTAAGCTTACAATGAAAAGCCCAGTTAAAAAAGGCACTTGCTTTAAATGTCCTCGTAATCCCTCAAAGCTCAAGCTTTTTGTGCGCTCCTGTAAAGCAGCAAATATTCCACCTAACAGTCCCAGCATTAACTGGAACGAGATTATATGCAGCCACAGCATCGATAACCCAAGTTCAGAGTCAGCTAACAGAAGCATAACTAAGAGCGAATATTGCCCCCATATACTGTATGCAAACCAGCCTCTGATGTTCTTTTGATGCCATAAACTAACACATGAAAAAAGCCATTGAACGGTCATTAACCATAACATTGGTTTGCTTGCCGCTTGCATTAAATCAGCAAAATACGTTAATCCAAGACGATAACCGATATAAACGCCGATTGTACCTATTGTCACGCTGTAAATAGTCGTAATAAGCAAATGACTATAGCGATAAATATCAATAAACAAACGATGGAGACCAATAATCGGTAAAAGACAAAGCAAACCGAGCAACATCATAACAAAAGCTAGCTGACGTTCCAGTCCGCTTTCCTGCATTATATATTGCTCCAAATCTAACAATGGCTGCTCACCCAATAATACTGTGCTCGAATGTAAATAATCCGAACTAATATTAAGTAACAGCACACAGCTTATCGTAATACAAAAGATCCCTGCAAGCATTCGGTAAGCAAAACGTCTTGCAGTTTTTGTGCCATCCTGCTCTCCCCAAATGCCAAGTAGAAAAATTGTAATAAATGAAGTTAATAACAAGCTAGCGCAAAGCAACAAGGCATCGCGACTTAAATAAACGTGCAACATGCTGCCTTGAAGAAGGATGACAAGCGAATACAATAGCTTTTGACGTTTCTTAATATAAACAGCCAGCAATACTGTAACAAGCAACACAATCGTTGTAATCGTAGTAAGCCACAAAGATGCACTATCTATACCATAGTTGAGGCTAAAAATAGACACATTACTATTAAACTGAATATTGTATTTTGACAGATTACCATCCTGAACAGCTTCATAGATCAAATAGAGTAAAGGTATTAACGGCAAACTGATTCCAACTATAGATAGACGACGATAAATTTGCAGATTGCTACGATAAAAAAGAGCTTGTACCGCTACTACGATTAACGGAATAATTAGTAGTAATAGTAACAACATCTTGTTCAATTTTATCGCCCCCTTACTCCAACCCATAGTGCTGATGCGGCTATCGTAAATAGTAGAACTAAAGCAATACTGTGCCATAGTTTTCCACTAGCGCCCAATTTACTAATAAATCTAATCGGATACGGCAACCATATCGTAAACAGATGGACAAGTCCTCGTTCAATAAGCCGTTCTAAATCTACTAATTTTTCCCAAAATATTGAAATTAAATAACCAATATTATTTGCCTTAGTTTTAATTTGATTATCGACCTTCTCTAGCGAAGCTGCAAATGTTTCTGTAATGCGTTCGCTAAACATCCAAGCAATGACAACTCCAATTCCAACACTGATCATCGTAAACAACATCGGCATAAGCTGCATTGAATTCGTTATTGTTTCATCATACAGCCATAGTTCTAGAGCATTGTGATCAACAAGCCATAGCAAGCCAAGTCCAATAATGATAAGAGCCGGAATCACAACAAAAAATGCCCGCCAATTTAATTTCAATTTGTTCCCATTACTATTCTTCCAGAACGTAACAAAGTAAATGGTCATACTTAAAGAAGAACAAAGTACTACAACTAATGCAACAGCATTCCAACCAATGCCTGATGTCGAAATTGTTGCAACAAGTGATTGCTGCAGCCAATATCCACTTAGTGGAGGTACTCCAATTAAGGTTAATATAGCTACAAGAAAAGCACCATATACGATTATGCTAGAGGAATAATTTACTGAACCGTATACCACGATCATCGATAAGCATATCATCGTTATTTGAAGAAGAATATAGCTATATAGCCCATGACCAAAAGCAAAGGCAATGGTACCTAATTGCATCAACCCAATATAAGCCAATGTGTGCTGTGCATTTAACAGCATTCGAAACGTACACCAAATAACAATAAAGGCACCGATACACTTACAAAGCCATAGTATGTCATTCTGTTCACCGATTACGATCGAGAACTTAAGTAAAATAATGGTTGGCAATAAAGCTTGGGCAAAGCAAAAGGTAACAACTCTAACAAACGAGCGTTCAACGTCAATATGCTTCATCCAATTGGTATACGGCAGTACACCTGCAACTACAAGCGCACTCGTTACTAATGAAAACGCAATAGTATTTTTCATAAAAGGGGTAAAGCTAGGAGCTGGACCACTAAATACCGTTTCTAACATCGTAAATTGTAACGAATGTTCTGGCATATACCAATATAATCCGACTAATGCAATAAAAAATAAAGAAAAGCCTATAAGCTGCGCAGTGACAAAACGGAAGATTGCTTTTGGTTTACTGCTGTTAAAAGGATGAGCAAGCCATAAATATATAATACAACTGCTTAAAAGCCCACAAGCCAAAAACATAAACATATCATCCGCCAAAATTAATGCACTTGTAGCAAACAGCAGCAAGCCTATATAGCCATAACTAGGCTGCTCTGCCTGACGATGATGCAGTAATAGTAGCAATAAAATATTTATGCTGGCAATTAAAAGTAATAGCCAGGCTGCAATATTGTTTAGCTCATAACCAATTTCAAATACTGAATCACCGATAACAAGCCACTCTAAATTATAGCTGTAGTCATCGCTAGCATAAATCGCTCTTTCCCAAAAAACACCTGTACTCATCAATAATGCAGCGCATGATAAAATAATATTAACAAGTCCAGTTGCTCTGTAATTGGCTTTACCGATGGCCAACCCAATCAAAAATATAAGTAAATATAATAATGGTATACACCAAATAAAATCTGAAAAATTAGGCAATGATCTTCACCTCATTAACAATCAGTCACTTTTTATCTTACTATAATGACTAACTGCAGGCTAGCACTATTCCTTTGAGCTTCTCTGAATGAAATAAGTTCACCCTATTTGCCAGCTTAAAAACAAAAAGGCTGAGCATTGCGGTTGTTCTGCAACACTCAGCCTTTTCACTATTTCAAATGTTTAATATGTGTAACATTCAGACGATTCATTGCACGCTGAAGTGCAAGCTCAGCTCTACGGAAATCAATTTCATCGCTTTTTGCAAGCGACAAACGTTGTTCAGCACGCTGCTTAGCAGCCTCTGCACGCTCAACATTGATTTCTTCAGCTAGCTCAGCGCTTTCCGCTAAAATAACAACTTTATCTTTGCGAACCTCGATAAAACCGCCATTTACTGCAACAACATCTGAGCCTCCATCACGCTTAATCGTAACAGGAGCAATTTTTAAAGGCGTAACAAGTGGAACGTGATTAGGCATAATCCCTAATTGACCTTCAATACCTGTAACAACCACCATATTTGCTTGCTCACCGTATACTTTACGTTCAGGCGTTACGATTTCAACTAGAAACGTACTCATGTGGATTCCTCCCGCCCTTCGTTAGACAAGCGTTTTGGCCTTCTCCACGGCTTCCTCGATCGTTCCTACATAGCGGAATGCTTCCTCAGGTAGGTCGTCGTGCTTGCCCTCGAGAATTTCTTTAAAGCTACGTACTGTTTCTTTAACAGGTACGTATTTACCTTTAAGACCTGTAAATGGTTCTGCAACGTGGAATGGTTGAGACAAGAACAATTGAATTTTACGTGCACGTGCAACGATCAATTTTTGTTCATCAGAAAGCTCGTCCATACCTAGAATTGCGATAATATCTTGCAATTCTTTATACGTTTGTAGAATTTTCTTAACACCTTGTGCTACATTGTAATGCTCTTGACCAACAACCTCTGGTGTAAGAATACGAGAAGAAGAAGCCAGTGGATCTACCGCAGGGAAGATACCCATCTCAGAGATTTTACGCTCAAGGTTAGTTGTTGCATCAAGGTGAGCAAACGTTGTTGCAGGAGCTGGGTCAGTATAGTCATCGGCTGGAACGTAAATCGCTTGGATTGACGTAACAGAACCTTTTTTCGTAGACGTGATACGCTCTTGCAATTGACCCATTTCAGTAGCAAGCGTTGGTTGGTAACCTACCGCTGATGGCATACGACCTAACAGCGCAGAAACCTCAGAACCTGCTTGTGTGAAACGGAAGATGTTATCGATGAATAGAAGCACGTCACGGCCTTCTTCATCACGGAAATATTCAGCCATTGTAAGACCTGTTAGTGCAACACGAAGACGCGCGCCAGGCGGCTCATTCATCTGACCGAATACCATCGCAGTTTTGCTAAGTACGCCGGAATCCTTCATTTCATGGTACAAGTCGTTACCCTCACGAGTACGTTCACCTACACCAGCAAATACGGAAATACCGCCATGCTCTTGTGCGATGTTGTTAATTAACTCTTGGATTGTAACAGTTTTACCTACACCGGCACCACCGAACAAACCGATTTTACCACCTTTTGCATACGGTGCAAGAAGGTCGATTACTTTAATACCTGTTTCAAGAATTTCTGCTTGAGTAGACAATTCGTCAAAAGTCGGTGCTGGACGATGAATAGGTAAGTTAATATCAGATACTACATCACCAGCTTCGTCGATTGGTTCACCTAGTACATTAAATACGCGACCTAGCGTAGGGGCACCTACAGGTATTGTAATTGGCGCACCAGTATCAACTGCTTCCATCCCGCGAACTAGACCGTCAGTTGAGCTCATCGCTACAGTACGAACTAAGTTATCGCCAAGATGAACGGCAACTTCAAGCGTTAGATCAATATCAACGCCGCCAGCTTCAGCTTTATGCTTGATTTTAATAGCATTCATAATCTCTGGCAGATTGCCGCGTTCAAATTCCAAATCGACGACCGGACCCATGACGGATACAACGCGTCCTTTTTTCATTGCTTTCCCTCCTGGTTCCTCATTTATACTTAAGATTGTGCATTAGCTCCAGCAACAATTTCCGTAATTTCCTGCGTAATCGCCGCTTGTCGTGCACGGTTATACGTCAATGTTAAGCTATTAATCATCTTCGTAGCATTTTTCGTTGCACTTCCCATCGCCGTCATACGAGCACCAAACTCACTCGCTTTGCCGTCAAGTAAAGCGCTGAAAATTAACGTTTCTGCATACTTAGGCAATAATACTTCTAATACCCCTTCAGCAGACGGCTCGTATTCGTACGAAGCGATATTTTCTTGTTGGCTAGACACATCCAAAGGCAACAAGCGAGTTGCAGTTGGAATTTGTGTTAATGCATTTACAAATTTATTGTAGTAAATATATAGCTCATCATATAAGCCCTCGGAGAATCCTTTTACCGCGTTTGCAGCAATCGATTTAATGTCACCGAATATTGGAGAATCGGATAGGCCAATAATCTCTTCCGCTATCGGCATATTTCTGCGGCGGAAATAATCACGGCCCTTACGTCCAATTACGTATATGACATACTCGTCAGTGGACTTATGTGTTTCTTTAATTCGTTGCGTTACAGCACGCAAAATATTAGCATTGTAACCACCAGCCAAACCACGATCTGATGTAATGACCAAGTAACCCGTCTTATGAATTGGACGAGTTTCTAGCATAGGATGACGAACACCCTTAGTGCCAGCAGCAATACTAGTCACTACCTCCATCATTTTATCAGCATATGGACGAGCCGCTAATGCAGCATCCTGTGCTTTTCTTAGCTTAGAAGCAGCAACCATTTCCATTGCCTTCGTTATTTGGCGTGTGTTTTGTTTACTTTTAATTTCGCGTTTAATTTCACGCATACCTTTTGCCATTTCATTTCACCCGCCTTTGTTGTCTGATTCCATAATCAGACCTGCTAAAGGGTCTGCACCGAGCAAGCTCAGTGCAGACAGCGATTCTATCAGGATAGCTTACTCAGAAGCAGCAAAGCTTCTTTTGAACTCATTAATTGCATCAACAAGAGCCTTCTCATTTTCAGAAGTAAGGTCTTTCGTATCGCGAATCGATTGAGGGATTTGCGGATACTTACTATCTAGGAATGCAAGGAATTCTTGCTCAAAACGAAGAATATCGCTAATTGCAATATCATCTAGATGACCTTTAACTGCTGTATAGATGGAGATAACTTGCTTCTCAACAGGCATTGGTTGGTTAACACCTTGTTTTAGAATTTCCATCGTACGAGCACCACGATTTAGACGTGCTACAGTAGATTTATCAAGGTCTGAACCAAATTGTGAGAATGCTTGAAGCTCACGATATGCAGCAAGGTCTAGACGCAATGTACCTGCAACCTTTTTCATCGCTTTAATTTGTGCAGAACCACCGACACGAGATACTGAAATACCTACGTTAACGGCAGGACGTTGACCAGAGTAGAACAAGTCTGACTCTAGGAAGATTTGTCCATCAGTAATTGAAATTACATTCGTTGGAATGTAAGCAGATACGTCAGAAGCTTGAGTTTCAATAAATGGCAACGCAGTTAAAGAACCGCCGCCTAGCTTATCGCTAAGCTTAGCTGCACGCTCTAGCAAGCGGGAGTGCAAGTAGAAGACATCCCCTGGATAAGCCTCACGACCTGGAGGACGACGAAGCAATAGGGAAAGCTCGCGGTATGCCGCAGCTTGTTTAGACAAGTCATCATAAATAACTAGCACGTGCTCGCCTTTATACATAAAGTACTCACCCATTGCACATCCTGCATATGGAGCTAGGAATAGCATTGGAGAAGGCTCAGAAGCACTTGCTGTTACGACGATAGTGTATTCAAGCGCACCATGACGACGCAATGTTTCTACAACGTTGGCAACAGTAGATTGTTTTTGACCTACTGCTACATAGATACATTTTACGCCAGTGCCCTTTTGATTAATAATTGCGTCAATAGCAATTGTTGTTTTACCTGTTTGACGGTCACCGATAATCAACTCACGTTGACCACGTCCAATTGGTACCATGGAGTCGATCGCTTTAATACCTGTTTGCATTGGCTCATGAACCGATTTACGGTCAATAACGCCAGGAGCAGGAGACTCAACCGCGCGGAACTCAGTTGTGTTAATCGGACCTTTACCATCAACTGGTTGTCCAAGTGCGTTAACAACGCGACCTAGTAACGCTTCACCAACAGGTACCTCCATAATACGACCAGTACGTTTAACCTGATCACCTTCACGAATGTCTGTGTATGGGCCTAGAATAACGACGCCGACATTGCTCTCTTCAAGGTTAAGAGCCATACCTACGACACCGTTTGCGAATTCAAGAAGCTCCCCTTGCATCGCATTTTCAAGACCGTGAACACGAGCGATACCGTCACCGACATTGATAACAGTGCCGACATCCACGACTTGAATTTCAGATTTATATTTTTCAATTTGCTGTTTAATCAGCGTGCTAATTTCATCAGGTCTGATACTCAATTCGTTCACCCCTATCTACAGTGCTTTGGAATATAGTGTTTTTTGCAAACGCTCTAGCTTACCGGACAAGCTGCCATCGTATAAACGATCACCGATGCGCACCTGAATACCGCCAAGAAGAGCTTTATTTTCAACTTGCTCTGCAACAATTTTTTTGCCAGTAATTTTTTCGAATTGAGCGGCTACGTCTGCAAGCTCAGCATCAGACAGCTTTTGCGCAGTATAAATCGTCGCTTTAGCCTGACCTAATACTTCACCTGATATTTTCACATAGCTTTCATATAAATTCGAAATTAATGCTTGGCGACCACGCTCAATCATAAGCAACAATGTGTTGTATACTAATTCTGACAACTTGTCGCCAAAGGAATCTTTTATTACTTGAAGCTTTTGCTCAGGCTGCACACTAGGCAACTCTAAAAACTTCAAAATTTGCTCGTCGCTGCGAATAGCATCGACAACAAGCTTTAACTGCTGTTCTACTTCAGAAACGATCTTGCTAGCGGCTGCAAGCTCGAACAATGCTTGTGCGTAGCGTTTTGCTACTACAACATCGCGACTCATTTCGCTCCAACCTCGTTAAGGTATTTATCAACGATCTCTTTATTAGCTTTCTCGTCAACTTGCTTCTCAATAATTTTAGAAGCGATTTGCACAGAAATGCCGCCCACTTCTGTACGAAGCGCGGAGATCGCTTTATTTTTCTCACTCTCAATGTCTTTGAGTGCTTCTTCTTTAAGTCTATTTGCTTCATTTTTAGCAGCTTCAACAATCTCTTCAGCTTGTTTAGTGCTTTGAGATTTCGCTTGCTCAATGATAGAGTATGCCTCTTTACGAGCTTGCTCAAGAGCTGCTTTTTGCTCAGCCATAGATGCTTCTGCCTGCTCACGGCTGCTAGATGCTTGGCTCAATTGTTCTTGAATAAGCTGTCTGCGTTTTTCCATTACAGCGAACAAAGGTCCAAACGCGTATTTATTTAAAAGCCAGAGTAGCAATAAGAAAGCAATAATTGTAATTACAGTATTTGTTGCTACAAAATTCATATCTGCACTCCTTTCCTCCGTTGGATCGACATAATCAAAACAAAGGCGAAGAGGGCGAACCCTTCCCCGCCATAGTCGTTAGTATTAGCTGAAGAAAGCCAAGAAGCCGATAACTACGCCGATGATTGGAACGACCTCAACGATACCAACACCGATAAACATAGTTGTCATTAGAGAACCTTTTTGTTCTGGTTGACGTGCAATACCTTCAACCGTTTTAGATACGATCAAACCGTTACCAACACCTGCGCCAATTGCGCCTAATCCTACTGCGATAGCTGCTGCCAATACGCTCATTTAAAAATCCTCCTCAATATTTAGGTAAAATATAATTTTTAATTTATAACGAACTTCGGTATTTCATTTTTCATGAAAGCCCAAAGCAAGTTGAATACATTTAATGTTCGTGCCCTTCCTCAACATGAATAGCTGCTTGAGAAATGTACACCATTGTAAGTACGGTAAACAGGAACGCTTGAATCGCCCCTACAAAAATACTGAATCCTTGCCATACAACCAAGAACAATGTACCCCAACCGCTAAGCATCAAGATTGTTGAGATTAGAATCTCACCAGCCAAAATGTTTGCATAGAGACGAAGTGCCAATGTTACTGGTTTTGAAATTGTTTCAATCAAGTTAATCGGGAAGAAAATTGGATATGGCTCAAAGTAATGCTTAAGATAATGTTTTGTATTCCATTTCAAGCCCAAGCCGTGAACGATTACGAACACAACTAGTGCTAAACCAGCCGTAACAGAAATATCTGCTGTTGGCGATTTCCACCATGACATATGAAGATGCCCACCATGTTCGTTAAGCACTTCTTTTGTAATTCCAAGCCACCCGATTTCATGATGAATTTCTGTTACCACTTGGAATGGAAGACCTAAAAGGTTCGCTACAAAAATAAACAAAATCAGGGTCATCCCTAAGCTAATAAACTTTTTAGCCTTGTCAAATGGCATTGTGCTCGCAATTGTATCATGTACGAACTCAATGATCCACTCCATAAAGTTTTGCATTTTGCTTGGATTTTCAACTGACAGATTACGAACTGCAAGTCGCGCAAGCACGAACACAATAATGGAGGTGACAACAATTGCAATTATCGCTGAAAGGTCAAATTTTATACCATTCCAGTCCACTATCGGAAATTCATGCATAAATTAATATCACCCCTTTCCACCTTTTATTTCTTTCATATTGTGTATGATAGCTGCCACTAAAATGAGAAAGGGCATTACCATGCATCCCGCTAAAGCAGCCGGCAGATTAACGACTTCGGGGTATTTGAACCCTATCATCGCTAGCAAGAGAACCGTAGAAATACGACTTACTAAGCCTAGTCCCCCTCTTCTACCACCAGTACCTTCCTGCGTTGCTGCATCTGCTATGAAATGAACTCTTCGTTTCAATAAAAACGCATTCATAGCACTCGCTAATAAACCCAGCGCTAATCCAAATGTAACTGCCTTCCACTTAGGGAATGCAGCATATATGATTAGCGAAACTGCTAGAAGGTAGAGCAGCCAACGTGTTGCGCTCTTTATTAAATTATCCATCAGAGCCCTCCAGCACTTTGATCACAACTAAGATTGCAGACCAAATCCCAGAAGCAAGTCCAATTAGAACACCGCCAATTAGCCAACCCTTGCCTCCGAAGAGATTACTAACATAAGAGCCTAACCAATAACCAATTAGAATACAGGCAGCTACTTGTAGCCCCATTGCACCAATCAAACCAGCCATTACAAGCGGCTGATCTAATTTTTTCTTAGTCATTAGTCAACACTCCTGTCAATCCTCATTTATTTTATCGAAGCGAGAGAAGGTTTGTCAATTGAAAATCAGGAAAAATCCTTGCGCCTTAAGGCGCATTTTCCCTTGTCACACAAGGGAAAATGACTTAGCAAAACCGTACAGTGCCACTGTATACTGTAAATTGAGATATTAATACAATCTTCACTAAAAACTATGAATTTTGTGTGAACGGTTCAGGTCTCTGCTCTCTTCTACCAAAATGATGTAAAATTGCATCAACAATGCGCTCTGATGCACGGCCATCACCGTATGGATTAGCAGCTTGGCTCATTCGGTTATACAATACTGAATCGCTAAGCAACGCCTTTGCTCTTTCATAAACACGCTCTTCATCTGTGCCTACTAGCTCTAGTGTACCTGCTTCGATTCCTTCTGGTCGCTCAGTTGTATCACGCAATACCAAAGTTGGCACACCAAATGACGGAGCTTCTTCCTGCAAACCGCCTGAGTCTGTCATAATCATAAAGGTGTGCGGATAGAAGTTGTGAAATTCAAAAACGTCAAGCGGCTCAATTAATTGAATACGAGGATGACCGCCTAATATTTCTTGAGCAGGTTCACGAACAGCAGGATTAGGATGTACTGCATAAACAAAGGCAACATCCTCAAACTCATCTGCAATTCTTTTAACTGCACGGAATATGTTGCGATGCGGCTCTCCAAGCGATTCACGACGATGTGCAGTCATCAGCACTAATCGTTTACCTTTAGCCCAATCCAATACCGGATGAGCAAATGACTCATCAACTGTATATTGGAATACGTCAGTGGCGGTGTTACCTGTTACATAAATCGTATCTTCATTTTTATTTTCTTTGCGCAGATTGTTTGCCGACCAATTTGTTGGAGTAAAATGAATATCTGACAATACACCAGCAAGCTGTCGATTCATTTCTTCAGGATAAGGAGACATTTTGTTCCAAGTGCGTAATCCTGCTTCAACATGACCCACCTTAATCTTCTTCAAAAATGCAGCGTAACTTGCAAGAAACGTTGTTTGTGTATCTCCGTGCACAAGCACGATGTCTGGCTTAGCCTCTTCCAACACAGGATCTAGTCCTTCAATGACACGAATCGTAGTTTCTGTTAAAGTTTGACGATCCTTCATTACATTCAAATCATAGTTAGGTTCAATTTCAAAAAATTCCAATACTTGATCTAATATTTGACGGTGTTGTGCCGTCACACAAACAATTGATTCAATTTCATCTTCACGTTTTTGCAATTCTAGCACTAAAGGTGCCATTTTAATTGCTTCTGGTCTTGTACCAAAAATCGTCATCACTTTAAGTTTAGACAACCTACTCCACTCCAATTCTACTTTACACTCATTAAAATAATGGACTCAAACTTTAGTCGTTTGAATCCATTAAATCCAATCAGTTCAAAAAGTTCAATGCATACTCATTTCCATATGTCAAAACGGCTACAATGTCCCCTTTGACATTAAAGTCGGATATTATAATTTGAAATTTAGAAGGATTCAAAAGCTTGGCTTTCGGACAATTACTCCTTAATTTGTCCCAAAAATACGGTCTCCTGCATCCCCTAGCCCTGGCACAATATAACCTTTTTCATTCAGACCTTTGTCTAATGCAGCAATATAAACGTCCACATCAGGATGTGCTTCCTGTACAGCTTTAACCCCTTCTGGTGCTGCAATTACACACATTAGCTTAATATGTTCGCAGCCACGATCCTTAAGTGATTGAATCGCTGCAATAGCTGAACCACCTGTCGCCAACATCGGATCAACAACAATTAGCAGTCTTTCCTGTGCATCAGTTGGCAAATTAATATAGTACTCTTTAGGTTTCAACGTCTCATGATCACGGGCTAGTCCAATATGACCCACTTTAGCAGACGGTATCATTTTCAAAATGCCATCTACCATACCTAGTCCTGCACGAAGAATAGGCACTAAACCAATCATTCGACCTGAGACAATTTTAGCATCAGTAACGGCTATCGGCGTTTCCACCTGAACCGTCTGCAACGGAAGATCTCTCGTAATCTCATAAGCCATAAATGTTGCAACTTCATCAATAAGCTCACGGAAGTCTTTCGTATTTGTATTCTTATCTCGTATAAATGTTAGTTTGTGTTGAATCATTGGATGATCGCAAATAAATAATTTACCCATGGGGCCTCCCATATTTACTTTAGTTTTAGTTTATGAACAGTTTGCATATAGCAATCTATATTAATATGTTTTTAATCCCACTTATTATAGCATTGTCAAGCATTTGTTGCATTATAAATTAAAGCATTGTCATCGTATTACAATAATTATACTCCTAAATAAGTTTAATAACAGAAAGAGCCGACCAATTGTGCATAAACAGAATTGATCGGCTTGCTGCTCCTTAAGCATAATGACAAGAAGCAAAATGTCCAGGTGTAATCTCTAAAAATTTCGGCACATCTACTTTACACTTATCTGTGGCAAGCGGACATCGTGTATGAAATGGACACCCTGACGGCAAATGAATCGGGCTCGGTAAATCTCCACTTAATACAATCCGCTCTCGCTTTTCTTCAATTTCCGGATCAGGAATCGGGATTGCAGACATTAAAGCACGCGTATAGGGATGTCTTGGATCCTCATATAAATCCTCGCTTGACGCTAGCTCAACAATTTTTCCGAGATACATAACAGCTACGCGATCACTAATGTGCTTAACCATTGATAGGTCATGCGCAATAAATAAATAAGTTAGCCCCATTTCATGTTGTAGTTGCTTAAGCAAATTGACAATCTGCGCCTGGATCGATACATCAAGTGCAGAAATCGGTTCATCCGCAATAATAAACTTTGGATTTACCGCTAACGCCCTTGCGATCCCTATCCGCTGTCTTTGTCCTCCAGAAAATTCATGCGGATAACGGGAAGCGTGAGAATAGTTCAAATTAACAAGCTCTAAAAGCTGCTCCACTTTCTTTTTCCGCTCACTGCGACTGCTTGTAAGTTTATGCACGTCGAGCGCTTCACCAATAATGTCCATGACAGTCATTCTTGGATTAAGCGAGGCATACGGATCTTGAAAGATCATTTGCATCTCGCGCCGCAATTGTTTAAGCTCGGCACCGCGCATACGATAAATATTTTTACCTTTAAATAACACTTCTCCCTCTGTTGGCTCATACAAACGCATCATTGTACGACCAGCGGTCGATTTGCCGCATCCTGACTCGCCAACTACCCCTACTGTTTCACCTTGAATTATTGAAAAGTTCAGGTCATTGACCGCTTTAAGTATATTTTGATGACCTAAATTAAAAAACTTACTTAAATGATTTACTTGAATTAAATTTTCACTCATGCTTATCCTCCCCATTATGCGCATAAGGATGCAGCATCCAGCATGCAGAACGATGTTCACTGTGCGAATGTTGCTCCACAGCAACAAGATCAGGATCGTGATCGACACAAACAAGCATCGCTTCCTCACAGCGAGCACAAAAGCTGCAACCATCAGGAGGTGATATCAAATCGGGAGGTGAGCCGTGAATCGGCAATAACGCTTCATCCTTTTTTTGATCTAAACGAGGAACTGAACGAAGCAATCCTCTTGTGTAGGGATGCTGTGGATTTTTAAATATTTCATATTTTGTCCCCGTTTCTACAACCTTACCTGCATACATTACAATTACGCGATCACATACATCGGCAACTACACCGAGATCATGCGTAATTAATATTATTGAAGTACCTAGCTTGCTTTGCATTTCTTTCATTACACGCATAATTTGTGCCTGAATTGTGACATCAAGTGCGGTAGTAGGCTCATCTGCAATAAGAAGAGCAGGATTACAAGCTAAGGCGATGGCAATCATTGCCCTTTGCCGCATTCCCCCAGAAAACTGATGCGGATATTGATCGACGCGGCTTTCAGGATTTGGAATACCTACAAGTTTTAGCATTTCAATGGCTCGCTTACGCGCCTCAAGTCTATTTAATTTTTCATGCTTTTTAAGCCCTTCAATAATTTGCGTGCCAACTGTTAACGTTGGGTTTAGTGAAGTCATGGGGTCTTGAAAGATCATTCCAATATCTTTTCCACGAATAGCCTCCATTTCCTTAGAGGATAACTGCAGCAGATCCTTACCGTTAAATAACACCTTGCCGCTTAACTTTGCAGGCGGACTAGGAACTAATCGCATTATTGATTGCGCCGTCACACTTTTGCCACATCCAGATTCTCCAACAATCGCTACAGCTTCTCCTTTATTAACATAAAAATTAACCCCACGAACTGCTTGTACAATTCCGCCCCGAACATGAAAGTTTACTTTAAGATCTTGAACCTCCAATAACCTCTCCACACTACCACCCTCCTGCAACTTTTCACAATTCTATCTGGCATACTACTTTGATTATGAAAAGCAATCATTCTTAAGTATATGACTTAAGCTCTTCAAGGCACTTTAAGGCAAGCGTATCCTTGAAAGCTCCTTCGTAAGCATACACTAACTATGTTCAAATGATATAATCCATTTATTTCTTCATTTTAGGATCAAGCGCATCGCGCAGCCCATCGCCAAAAATGTTAAAGCACAACATTGTTAAGCTAATTAATATCGCTGGAAATAACATGCGCCAAGGATACACAGTCATCGCTTTAAGCGCATCATTAATTAATGTACCGAGAGAAGCAGCAGGTGACTGCACACCTAATCCTAAAAAGCTAAGGAATGCCTCAGCAAAAATCGCGGATGGAACAGTCATCGTCAATGTAACGATAATTGGTCCCATTGCATTAGGAATAAGATGTTTAAACATAATTCGTCTTGTGCTTGCACCAATCGTTCGCGCAGCAAGCACATATTCTTGGTTTTTTAATCCCATTACTTGTCCACGCACAATCCATGCCATATTGATCCACCCTGTAATGCTTAAGGCAATAACTATCGTTAACATACTTGGCTCCATTACAACGATTAGCAGGATAACGACAAGCATACTAGGAATCGAGTACATAATTTCACAAACTCGATTTAGCACTTCATCTACTCGTCCACCATAATACCCCATAATCCCGCCAATAATTACGCCGATCAATAAATCAACTAGCGCAGCATATAGACCTACTTGCAATGAAATGCCTGTGCCCATCCACGTTCGCTGAAACATATCTCGACCAAGTGCATCTGTGCCAAACCAATGCTCGCGACTAGGAGCCTGATTGGTTATAGACAAATCATTTGTTTTATAGTCATAAGGCGTAAGATATTGAGCGATAATCGCCATAATCGCAATTAATATAAGCAGCACAAGGCTGATCATCGCTAACCGATTTTCTTTTAAGCGGATCCAAGCATCTCGCCACGCCGATACACTTTCCCGAACAACTTCATCACCAAACACTTTTGATTTATCAAGCTTTGCAAACTGCTCTTTTTTTAAGGTGTAATCGGACATTAAGCTCCTCCTTTACCACGAATTAATTTAATACGCGGATCAATAAATCCGTAGGCAATATCAGTAATCAGCCGAGCAAGCATTAGAATAACGGCATAAAATAGAGTCAACCCCATAATGAGCGTATAGTCGCGATTAGTAATGCTACTGACAAAGTCTTTACCTAAGCCGCCAATACCGAAAATTTGCTCTACAATAACTGACCCTGTAATAATATTTGCAGTCATTGGACCGACATAAGTTACAACAGGCATAATGCCGTTACGCAGCGCATGCTTAAACAAAATGATATTGCTTGACAATCCCTTTGAACGAGCGGTTTTAATATAATCAGCGGCTAAAACCTCCAGCATACTGGATCTTGTTAACCTTGCAATAAATGCTGTCGGAAGAAAGGATAGCGAGATTACCGGCAATACGTAATCTGAAGGTTGATTAAGCCCAGTAACGTTAAACCAAAGCAACTTAACACCGAATAAATAAACAAGCGCTGAAGCAATGACAAAGTTAGGAATAGATACTCCGAGTACAGCAATAAAAATCGTAAAGCCATCTAAAAATTTTCGGTGATTTAAGGCCGCAATTAAACCAAGCAGTACACCAACAACAACGGAGACAATAATCGCAAGTACACCTAGCTGCAAGGAATAGGCAAAGCCATTCTTAATAACAGATGTTACAGTAACATATTGCTGCTTCATTGATGTGCCAAAGTCAAGTTTCAACAAATTACCTATATAGTTTATATATTGTTCGAGTAACGGCTTATCAAACCCATATTTCTCCATTAGCTTTTGCTTAATCGCTGGAGGTATATTTTTTTCGCTTTGAAAAGGATTGCCTGGTATAGCCTTCATAAGAAAAAATGTTGCAGAGGCTAAAACAAACAACGAAAGCAACATATACAAAATTTTTTCTGTAATATAGCGAATCAAACCAGATACACCTCCATATAAGTACTTAAGAAAGGGATATAAGCTATGCATAGCATATATCCCTTAGTCTCAGGGTTATTGTTGCTCATAATACCCTCGTGTATAATTGACATCTCCTTTAAAATCGATGTACACCCCTTTAACTTCCGGCTTCATTAAATAGACATTGCTGTAATAATAAAGCGGAATAATTGAGTGAGTTTCAATAAACATTTTTTCAGCCTCTGCCATCAACTTGACACGTTCAGATAAATCCGTCGTTTGATCAATTTTTGCAACAAGCGCATCATATTCTTTACTAGCATAACCGGTATTGTTATTACCGCTTTTTGAGGTAAATAAGCCGATAAACGAGATCGGATCATTATAATCCGCCGCCCAACCAGCTCTCGCCACCTGATAGTTCATCGCAGTACGATTATCTAGAAATACGCCCCATTCCTCATTGCCTATTTGCGCATCAATTCCTAAATTGTTGCGCCACATATCAACAATTGCTTCAGCTACTTTCTGATTTAGATCATTTGTATTAAACGTTACGCTAAAGCTTGGCATCTCGGTTAACCCTTCTTCCGCCAACCCCTCTTGCAGCAACTGCTTAGCTAATTCAAGATCTTCTTTAAAGTAGTTTCCATCCACCTCATTACGAAACTCATCATTAGCTCCTCTAATTCCTGGTGGAACAAGTGCATAAGCAGGAATTTGTCCACCTAACGTCACTTTTTCTGTAATATCAGCGCGGTTAATTGCTAACGATAATGCTTTACGAATTTTAGCATTCGTAAACGGAGGCTGTGTCGTGTTAATTAAGTAGTAGGATAAACTTGCTGTTCCTTTAATATGGAATTCATCGCCATACTTTTCTTTCAAAGTTGCAAATTGATCCGTAGGCAAAGAGCCCGTTGGGTTGCCCGCAAAGTCAAGCTTTCCTGTTTGATACATATTGAGCTCAGATGCAGAATCATTGACTATCGTAAATGAAACTTTAGCAAACTTTATTTCATCACGCGCATAATATTGATCGCTTGGCTCTAAAACGATCGACGTATTGCGCTTCCACTGCGTCATCTTAAACGGTCCGTTCGTAATCATACTATCCGCTGATGCAGCAAAAGCTTCATTGTCTTTAACTGATTGATGAACAGGGAAGTAGATCGCCGTAGACAGCAATGATTCAAAAAAGATTGTAGGGGTCGTTAAAGTAACAACAAGCGTCTGATCATCTTGTGCTTTCACCGCCACATCATCCACAGCGCCTGTTCCCGTATTATAGGCTTCCGCACCTTCAATATAATAAAGCTGATAAGCATATTGCGACGGCTCTGGGACAAGCTCCGGATCGAGTGCACGCTTCCAAGAAAATTCAAAATCATGTGCTGTTATCGGATCTCCGTTGTTCCATTTCGCATCAGAACGAATCGTAAACGTATATGTTCTGCCATCCTCTGATACACTCCACTTTTCAGCAACCGCAGGCTGAACTTCACCATTTTCATCAATTCTCGTTAACCCTTCATATATTGCATTTAAAATGGTAAAAGAGATTTGGTCTGTCGCCTGCGCTGGATCAAGCGTTGGAGGCTCAGTATTTAAATTGATACGAAACTCATTACTAGCTGCTCCGCTTTCTTGCTTTGCCGCCGATCCGCATCCTGCTAATACCAGCGTAAACATGAGCAAAATCATTACTGTTGATTTGATGATTTTCATTTATCGTTTGTCCCCCTTTTTATCTAAGGTGTTAATGATCACCAGTTGCAATTACTATTTGCATAATAAAGGGACTCTATGCATTAAATTCAACTAACTTACTTATGGTCTTACATCAATCATGTTAAGAAAGAGGAAAAGAACGATTACTGTTAAGGCACAACTATCAGTTATGATAAAAAGGGGCTCAAATAAGAAAAAGCAACATTGTTCATTTCATTATTGATACGATCGCTTTACGACGTAAAGTTAAGCTCATCGCAAAATGTCTCTAATTATTGCTAATTCATTTTTATAGGAGGAAATAGATGATTATTGTTCTATATTATTGCTGGTTAGCAGTCTCCTTTTTAGGATCTGGCTACTTCGTTTATAGATATTGGCCGCACGATAATAATTTTGAATTTCCATTGCTTTCAGATATAACTACCGCTCTCTTTTTTATGCCGTCGTATTTCATATTAATATTTGGTGTAACATCTCATCTTATTAATAGAATAACTACTAGTAAGCTAATATTAGCCTTATTTATGCTATCTGGCTTTGCAATGATGTTTTTCATAATTCCGTTAAATATTTTTACATTAAGCTATTGTATGATTTGCGGTGCTATTGGAATTGCCCACTTTTTAATTAGCTACTTATTGTATGCACGATGTTACCGAAACAACCATTTTTCTATGTAATGATTTATGGAAAATAGGCACAGCTGCAAACTTAGACAAAAAAAGCTGGAGGAATTAAACATTCCACCAGCTTTTTATATTATTACCGCCTTAGCAACTTTTGAAATTAGTAAGTCAAACCAGGATAGATAGGGAATTTTGTAGTAAGTTCACGTACTTTAGCACGTGCTGCTTCTTTAACTGCTTCATCTCCTGGATTTTTCAATACAGATGCGATAACATCAGCAATAACTGTCATTGCTTCACCATCCATGCCACGAGCTGTAACTGCAGGAGTACCTACACGAATACCGCTAGTAATAAATGGACTAGTAGGATCAAATGGAATTGCATTTTTATTAACTGTAATACCTACTTCATCAAGCACATGCTCTGCATCTTTACCAGTAATGTTAAGATTACGCAAATCAATTAACATCAAGTGGTTGTCTGTACCGCCAGATACAAGGTTAATGCCTTTTGCAGTTAATGATTCGGCAAGCACCTTAGCATTGTTCACCACATTTTTTGCATATTGCTTGAACTCGTCTTGTAATGCTTCACCAAATGCTACTGCTTTAGCAGCAATAATGTGCATCAATGGTCCGCCTTGTGAGCCAGGGAATACTGCTTTATCGATTGCAGCAGCCCATGCTTTACGGCAAAGAATCATACCTCCACGAGGTCCGCGTAATGTTTTATGAGTTGTTGTTGTTACAAAATGTGCATGCGGAACTGGATTTGGATGCAAGCCAGCAGCTACTAGACCTGCAATATGCGCCATATCAACCATCAACAATGCACCAACATCATTAGCAATTTTTCCTAGCTTTTCAAAATCAATAATACGTGGGTATGCACTTGCACCTGCTACGATTAGACGTGGACGATGTTTAAATGCAAGCTTACGAACTTCTTCATAATCAATTGTAAATGAATCCTCTTGTACACCATATGCTACGAAATTGTACAACAATCCAGAAGCGTTAACAGGACTACCATGTGTCAAGTGACCGCCATGAGCTAGGTTCATACCAAGTACAGTATCACCTGGTTTTAATACAGCCAAGTAAACTGCCATATTTGCTTGTGCTCCTGAGTGAGGTTGAACGTTCGCATGTTCAGCGCCGAATAGTTCCTTAGCACGCTCACGAGCAATATCCTCAACGATATCGACATGCTCACAGCCGCCGTAGTAACGTTTGCTTGGATAACCCTCAGCATACTTATTTGTTAATACAGAACCCATCGCCTCCAAAACTGCAGGACTTACAATGTTTTCTGATGCGATCAATTCAATATTGTCGCGTTGGCGTTGTAATTCTAAACCTAAAGCTTTTAGTACCTCTGGATCTTGCTTGCGTAAATGCTCCATTTATAAATCCTCCTCAAAAATCTTAAGTTATTTATTCATATACTGCCCGTTCGCCACCAATTAGCTTTGGACGGGTAAATGCTAACGTAACATGTGCTTCGCCAATGGACTTTAAAGATGCACGGAATGGTACAACGACTTGCTTCAAATGCATACCGATAAACGTATCGCCAATATCAATACCAGCATCAGCAGCAATACTCTCAACTAATACAGGGTCTCTTAGCTGAGTATACGCATAAGCAGCCATCGACCCTCCCGCTTTAGGGATCGGCTTAGCACTTACAATTGTTAAGTTCAACGTTTCTGCTAGGTCACGTTCAATAACAATCGCGCGATTCAAGTGCTCACAGCATTGAAACAATGGAATAAACGGGTATTTTGCCCTTGCGCTTACTAGTCCAGCATAAATTGCCTCAGCAATTTCACTTGCCCCTGCCTTGCCAATATGCTGTCCTGCCACTTCACTAGTGCTTGCTCCAACGATAAGCAGCTTAGGCTTTTTCCATTGGCATCTTTCCATAAGTTCACTAACGACTTGATCGACTTGTTCGGTAATCGTAGTCAATGAAGCACTCATCGCGATTACTCTCCTTTAATATAGCGTTTCTCAATCTCCATTACTTTGTTAATGCGATTGACATGACGCTCACCATTAGAAAATGGTGTTTCCAACCAAATTTTCACAATATCAAGTGCAAGACCAGGTCCAATTACTCGTTCCCCAAGGGCTAGTACATTGGTGTCATTGTGATCACGTGTGGCACGCGCTGAAAAGGTATCTGAAACAAGCGCACAGCGAATTCCTGCTCGTTTGTTTGCCGCGATAGACATCCCAATACCTGTACCACAAATTAAAATCCCGCGATCTGCCTTGCCTTCTGCTACAAGATCGCAAACAGGCATTGCATAATCTGGATAATCCACTGAACTATCGCAATCGCAGCCGAAGTCAACCACTTCATGTCCTAGAGATTGCAAAAAAGGTAAAATTTCATTTTTTAGACGAAAGCCGCCATGATCAGCACTTATCGCTATTTTCAAAGTAAACACCCCTTCAATCAAAAAAATCATCATTCCGAATGTAAACACAAGCCACATTCAAAACGTAAACAAGTTGTTGTTTATTATTAGTATAACGCTTTTTTGAATATATCCGCAAAAAACGACAAAAAGAGCATGACATGCTTTTATAGCACGCTGCTCTTTGCCCAGGCGACCGGCCGTATGCTTCGATGCTCCATCGTGGTTATCCCACTCTCGTCGCCAGTTACATCGAAGTCCTTGCATTTATGTTAATCATATACTACTTATCAATAAATATCAATCATTATCCTTAATAAATATACGTTTGTCTAATGAATTAATCTTGTGCTTTATTGCGTAAGGCAATTAACTTATCTACTAGCTTAAATATACTTTCCTCTAGTTCATCGGCACAAGCATCGTAAACTTCTTGTGATCCGCCGAATGGATCAGCAATATCAAAGCTAGGGATTGAATTTTCAAGCTCCTGTATACGTTTACGCTTTTCTTCATCAATTGGCTGACCAAGCGCTTTTTGCATTTGCAGCTCTGAATATAACGTTTCCAGCTCATTTAATTTAGCTTGTAAAGCAACATCCATATAAGCAAATTCCTTTAATGTATAGAGCTTATCCATCACTTCTGGATGACGTCGCAGCACTTCACGCTTATGACCAGTGGTCATCGTCAATATAATATCCGCCCATTGCAATGCCTCTTCTTTCATCGCCACTGAGCTACCTTGATGTTGGATGCCACGTCTACTTAAAGCGTGCTGCGAATTAGCTGATACGGGAAGACCGTCTATAGTTGAGATACCAGCTGAACGCACTGCTAAAATTAACCCTTTCTCATGAGCAAGCCCCTTGAGAAACGCTTCAGCCATCGGAGATCGACAGGTATTTCCTGTGCATAGGAACAAAATTCGCTTCATCCTCATCAACTCCTTTATGATTTTCATTATACAACAAAACAGATGCCGAATACGATGAGAATTATACCTCCTAGCATTTCCCCATAATCGCCCAATGTATGCCCAACACGCTTACCAAGCGTTAAGCCAAGCATGGACATGAACGCACCACAAGAGCCAAATATTAGCACTGTAATATAAAGCGGCAAGTGAAACATTCCAAGTGTTATGCCAACCGAAAATGAGTCTACACTGACGCTAAAAGCAAGCAATAGTAATCCCCAAAAACTATGGTGACTAAAAACGCTAGTTTCCTCTTTTTTGAATGAGTTAACGATCATATTTGTGCCCAGTACAATTAGCAATAGTCCAGCTCCAAGTACAGCCCATTCACCAAGAACTGCGCTCATCATTTTCCCCATAAGCATACCGCCAACTGGCATAATCATATGAAACAGCCCAATAATTATGCCCATTCGCAAAATATGCAAATAACGAATCCCTCGCAGCCCGATTCCTATACCAAGTGAAAATGCATCAAAACTTAGTGCAATTGCAATCATCGCAATCGTCGTAAGCTGCCCCAGCCAAATGTTCATTTCCATCGCACAGTCCCCTTGTCTAATATCCTTGTACAAGCATATGCGGACAAACGAGGAATGTTTACTACTATTTCTATTTTCTAATTAATTCTTAAACTTCGATAACGCTATGACCTGCAGCTTTGAGCAAACGATTCATCAACGCTGCCCCTAGCCCTTTCGTTTCACTTGCTTCTGACCAAATATATTGAATATGATGCTCATCAAACTGACGCAAAGCATCATATAATCGTGCCGCAGCTTCAGCAAGCTGATTTGCATTTCCTAGACTAATTACAAGGTCCGCATTCTGATATAAATGAGCATGCTGTTCAAAGCAAAGTACTCCGCGACGAGCGTTAGCTGCATCGGCAAGCTGAGCTTGAATATAACCTGATACTGCTGCATCGTCTCCTTTAACAATTGTCAGTTTTCCTTGCGGAGCATAATGCGTATATTTCATACCAGGTGCACGCGGCGCTTGTACCTCTTGGTCTCCTTCACTAATAACCGTCGCCTGCGGACAAACCTCCTGCAATTGCTCAAGCGTAACGCCGCCTGGACGCAAAACAGCAATTGTATCTCCGTTCAACAGCTCCACTACAGTAGATTCCAGCCCTACACCTGTTGCACCCGCATCAACAATTCCGGCTATTTTTCCGTTTAAATCTTGATACACATGAGAAGCTGTAGTTGGACTCGGTCGCCCAGATGTATTGGCGCTTGGTGCAGCAATCGGCACATCTGCCTGCTTGATTAGCTCTAGCGCTACTGGATGATCCGGCATACGCACACCAACGGTGCGCAATCCTGCTGTAACATAACGAGATAAAGCATTTTGCTTTACTGGCAAAATAATCGTTAATGGACCTGGCCAAAATGCATCCATTAGCTGTGCAGCGAGCGGCTCAACCGTTGTGACGAACTGTGCAAGCTGCTGGCGATCGCAAATATGCACAATTAATGGATTGTCTGCTGGTCTGCCTTTAGCGGAAAAGATCCCCTGCACTGCTTTATCATTTGTTGCATCGCCCCCTAACCCGTATACCGTTTCAGTAGGAAAGGCGATTTGCTTACCCTGAGCTAGCTCCTTTGCTGCTTCAGCAAGTTCCTGCTGCCATGCAGGCTGATCTATATCAATTGTCCATAGCTTAGTATATGTCACTTCTATCAGATCCTCTCATTATTTGCCATGCTATTATAGCATAACATGACCATTTCATGCGTATTCCACTCCATGCTCAGCGCATTTCATTTTAATAAAAACGCAGTTACATAAAACAAAGCTGTCCAGATAATCAGTATCAACTGACAAACTGAACAGCTTAACAACGCTTTGCTATTAATTGTTATCTCTAATACTAGGACAACCTTATCCTTCCTAAAGCAGATTACCATTTTCACTATGCAAATAAGGATCCTAACCAAGAAGCGAAGTTTTCAAACAGCTCAACGATAAAAAACTTAACTTCTACCTCTGTCGTATCCTTATTTTCAGTGGAGTTATCTGCGATAACTACAGACTGTTCCTTAACCTTATTA
Source organism: Paenibacillus sp. plas6 (assembly GCF_057221655.1). NCBI lineage: Bacteria > Bacillati > Bacillota > Bacilli > Caryophanales > Paenibacillaceae > Paenibacillus > Paenibacillus sp. plas6. Next base: position 1,959,836 of record NZ_CM170151.1, read on the forward strand.
TCTGCACTTTCTGCTTGCTGCTTGCTATTTTCGCTAGCGGCTACTGTAGCACCAGCAGTCGCTTCACCCGCTACAGCATCAATAAAGCAAAGTGGCGGGAACAATACACACCACCAGTTACGACCTTCTCCTTGCCCAAGCGTAATAAGTAACGCTTCATACATTCCAGCTGGGTAAACAAGCTGTCCATACATTTTGGTTGGAAATTCCACTTGGCCAATCGTTGTTGTAAAGCCATAAGTATATCCATATTTTTTCAAAGTAGTCGCTATCACTGTCTGTAGTTCAGCTTCGCGCTCTTGTAACATCTCTCTAGCTTGCTCTACGCTAATCGGCTCAGTCACCCAGCTATTCATCGTTGCTACAACATTATCTCGTACAATAGCTTTAATATATTGATCACGAGGAGAATCCGAGTTAGCTAAAATTCGCAGACGAATCGACTCCTCTGGAATATTCTCCATATGAAGTGCCGCATCAACTTTTTGCATTTCCCAGCTCATTACTAAAATCATTAAAATAAGAACAATATACCCATATACTTTACGATAAGAAAAAATAGAATGATTCATACACAAGCTCCTCTCGTACATCCGCTAAAATGTACTTGCTTGCGTTCCGGAACGTCTCTAGCTCTATCATCTCCAAATTGACGTTCCTCTAAACCTATTAATCTATTTTTTCTTACCTTTTTTTGTTCAGTTCTTATTTTCGTGTACTTCTTATCGTCTTACAGCGATGACATGACGCTGGATTCCATTGTAATCGGTTATAATTTCAATATCATTCCATTCTCCAATATTACGCAGCCATTCAGCTACTATTACCGGCTGATGAATGCCTAGCTCAAATGCGACCATACGTGGTCGCTTCGTTAATCCTGCTAAACAAGCAACCATCTCCCGATACAGCTTTAATCCATCCTCCCCGCCAAATAACGCTAGATGTGGTTCAAACTTCTGCACTTCACGCTGCAAAGAAGGCAGATCACCAGTAGGAATATAAGGCGGATTGGAGACAAGAATATCAATAGGCTGTCCGCCGTAGGTCAAGCTCCCTGCTAGCTGACAAAACGGCTGCAGCAAATCGCCCTGCACCCAGCTTATTTGTGAAGAGACCCCATGATTTTGAGCATTAGCTTTGGCTTGCTTGAGCGCATCCTCCGATAAGTCCGAAGCAATGACATGCCATTTAGGCTGCTCAAGCTGTAATGTAATTGCAATTGCTCCGCTGCCTGTGCCTACGTCTAGCACGTGCAATTCATCGTCTTGCCAATTATGCCGTGCATGCTCCAATACTGCTTCCACAAGCAGCTCTGTCTCAGGTCGCGGTATTAACACGGCAGGTGATACTGCAAACTGTCTGCCATAAAACCATGCTTCTCCTATAATATACTGCAGAGGCTCTCCTTGAGCTTTGCGGTATAGCAGCTCTCCCCATCTGGATAAATATTGCTGTGGGAAAAGCTCCTGCCACTGCATAATGAATTGTGCCCGACTTATCTGCAATAGATGTAACATAAGCAGCTCAGCGTTCTCCCTTGCTTCTTCCACCTGCTGTTCATTTAAGTAAGCCGTCGCTAGGTTTAGTTGCTGTCGTAATGTATATCCGTCAACCATACATTGAACTGGCTTCAGATCAGATTTCGTCATTGATTTATCGTACCTTTCCCATCTTGATTAAGATAGTAAAAAAGCGCAAGCACCGTGCAGTCCTAACCTCGTTAGGCACCGCGCTTTGCTTACGCTTATTTGACGTTGATGCTAAGCGTTAACGCCCATTGTTTCCTTTTCAAGCATTTCAGCTTGCTCAGCTAACGTCAGTTGATTAATAATTTCGTCAATATCACCATTCATAACAGCATCTAACTTATGCAAAGTTAAGCCAATACGATGATCCGTTACACGGCTTTGCGGGAAGTTGTACGTACGGATACGTTCACTACGGTCACCCGTACCAACTTTGCTTTTACGTTCGCCAGCATATTTTGCTTCTTCTTCTTGGCGACGCATATCATAAATACGTGCACGCAAAACTTGTAGAGCTTTTACTTTATTATCGTTTTGCGATTTACCGTCCTGACATGTTGCCATAATTCCTGTAGGAACGTGAAGCACACGAACTGCTGATTTTGTCGTGTTAACGGACTGACCGCCAGCACCGCTAGAGCAGAACGTATCGATTCGAATATCTTTATCTAAAATTTCAACCTCAACTTCCTCTACCTCAGGCATAACTGCAACTGTTGAAGTTGAAGTATGAATACGGCCGCCTGATTCCGTAACAGGAATACGTTGAACGCGATGCGCTCCACTCTCGTATTTCAGCTTACTATACGCACCTTTACCTGTAATCATAAAAATAACCTCTTTGAAACCTCCGAGATCATTTTCAGTATACTCCATAATTTCCGTTTTCCATCCCTGTGAATCAGCATATTTCGTATACATACGATACAAGTCATAAGCAAACAGTGCAGCCTCATCTCCACCAGCAGCACCGCGAATTTCTACGATAACGTTTTTATCATCGTTTGGATCTTTTGGCAGAAGCAATATGCGTACCTTCTCCTCTAAATCCTTTTTACGCTGAGACAGCTCATCCACTTCCATTTTCACCATCTCACGCATTTCATCATCAAGCTTTTCCCCAAGCATTTCCTTAGCATCATCGAGCTGCTGGCTAACTTGCTTATATTCAATATAAGCATCATACGCATCCTGCAGGTCGGATTGTTCCTTAGAAAGCTCACGCAATCTTTTGGGATCGCTTGAAACATCTGGATCACATAGCAGCTCGCTTAATTTTTCATATCGATCAGCCAGTGCCTGTAAACGATCTAACACAGTCCTTCACCTCAGTCATTTTCCTCAAAATAAGATAATTAATATTATATCATATCCATTCACTGCATTGAATCATAGCTTTTTGGAAGTTCAATTTTATTTAGTTATCCACAATTTATCCGACTTATTCACAGAATAATCCACAATCCACAACGATATATACACATTTACCTATATACTTATCCACATTTATAGCTAGTTCTTCTGTTTATTATACACATTTTTATAAAAAAAGTGCCTCGTCAGCTATATGATTATAGGACTGCGAAGCACTTACTTGTAAATTACGATAGCCTATTACACATATCGCAAGCTAGATGTAGTTATACATTAAAGCGGAAATGCATGACATCTCCATCTTGAACAACATAGTCCTTGCCCTCAAGACGTAGCTGACCACGCTCACGTGCAGCTGCCATAGAGCCCGCAGCGGCAAGATCCTCGAAAGAAACGACTTCCGCTCTAATAAAGCCGCGTTCAAAGTCGGAATGAATAACTCCCGCTGCTTGTGGCGCTTTCGTGCCTTTACGAATCGTCCATGCACGTACTTCTTGTACGCCAGCCGTAAAGTACGTGTATAAACCAAGCAGTTTATAAGCAGCACGAATCAGACGATTAAGACCTGACTCAGCAAGTCCTAGCTCTTCAAGGAACATTTTTTTATCTTCGCCTTCCAATTCAGCAATCTCAGACTCTACCTTTGCACTAATTGCAACGACTTCTGCTCCTTCTTTTTCCGCATACTCACGAACTAGTTTTACGTACTCATTATTATCGGCATTAGCAGCATCTTCCTCACTTACATTCGCTGCGTATAGCACAGGCTTAAGTGTAAGCAAATGTAAATCTTTAATTACAGCAAGCTCATCATCGCTTAAATCTAAGCTGCGAGCCGGCTTATCATTATACAATGCTTCCTTAACGCGCTCTAATATTTCAACCTCTTGTGCAAATCTTTTATCGCCGCTCTTCATATTTTTACGAGAACGCTCAATACGGCGGTCAACAGAATCAATATCAGCAAGAATTAGCTCCAAATTAATGGTCTGAATATCACTAATTGGATCAACCTTCCCTGCCACATGTGTAATATTTTCATCTTGGAAGCAACGCACTACGTGAACGATCGCATCAACTTCACGAATATGAGAAAGGAACTTGTTCCCTAAACCTTCGCCTTTACTCGCACCAGCAACTAAGCCTGCAATATCAACAAATTCAAATGCTGTCGGCACAATATTATTTGGTTTCACCAGCTCAACCAATTTATCCAAGCGTGGATCTGGAACTTCTACAACTCCAACATTCGGATCGATTGTACAGAAAGGATAGTTTGCTGATTCAGCACCAGCTTGCGTAATTGCGTTAAATAATGTTGATTTACCGACATTCGGCAATCCAACAACACCACAAGAAAGACCCATACGTTCAACTCCTCAAACTTTTCATGTTAACAGTATCTACTACCGCTTGTACTTAGCTTTCGTCATTATACATTAGCGACCACTACAATGAAAGAGGCAACACAAACAAAGCTGCCCCTATGACAAACTGACATCACTGGGACAGCCTTATTGTTGTTACTTAAACGCACGATTCCTTCATTGCGCTTATTACGTCTTCTATGCAAATTTAAGCGTTTTGGATTTTCGCTTTTAGTGCATCTTTGCTTTGTAGACCAACCATTTTATCAACTGGCTGACCGTCTTTAAATAGAATAAGTGTTGGAATACTCATAACGCCAAATTGAGCTGCAAGCTCAGGTTGCTCATCAACGTTGATTTTACCGATTGTAGCTTGACCTTCAAGCTCAGTTGCTAACTCTTCCACGATTGGAAGCTGCATTTTACAAGGTCCGCACCATGGAGCCCAGAAATCTACTAGTGCTACACCGCTCTCGATTGATTGATTAAAATTATCTTTTGTTAGAACAACTGCCATTTTATTCATCCTTTCGAATCTAAAGTATATGATTAAGGGCAATACCCTGCACACCGTAAGGTGCTTAGCATGCATGGATTTGCTTCAGTACATCGCCAATCGTAATATGACTGAAATGCTCCTCCAGCTTCTTTTCAGCAGTACAGAAAATTCCATACATTACAGCATTCATATTAGAGCCAACCATACAATCCCCATTAGGATTGCCAGAACACCAGCTCGGAATTAATGAACCTTGAGCCATTACGCGATAAATATCTGCCAATGTCACCGTATCAGGATCAATCGTTAAGCGATAACCGCCACCTGATCCTTCTCTAGTATTCACGAAGCCACTCTTTCTCATACCGCTCATTACTTTACGAATACGAGCAGAGTGTGTGCCTACATTGTCAGCAATCATTTCGCTACTGGCCATCTTATCAGGTAAATTAGCCAAATATACTAAACTGTGTACTGCAATTGTAAATTCACTATTCACTTCAGTGAACCTCCCTGCTTTATACTGTAATAATAACCGTTACAGTTCTCATTGTCAATATCAGTACATTCTAAGCCTCTGGCATAATTACTAAAACTTCAATGTTCATCATTCCAATTTAAATAAAGTGAGGATGCTTGGAAGGTCAGGTAATAACTGACGATCTGAGCATCCCTATTTGTTGTATATAATACTATCCCTTTAATTCAGCAAGATTATGCTGGATTGCCGCTAAAAAGCTATCCATTTCCTGATCAGTTCCAATGCTAACACGTAAAAAGTTATCAATACGCGGGGAAGCAAAGTAACGAACAAGCACCCCTTGCTCGCGCAGCTTTTCGAATAACTGCTTGGCTGGAATTACAGGATGAGAAATAAATAAAAAGTTTGCTTTAGAAGGTGTTACGAGAAAGCCAAGCTCCTGCAGAGACTTGCTTATACGCTCACGCGTAGCAACTACTTTTGCTGTAGTTTCTGCAAAATACTGCTTGTCCTCTATTGCTGCAACTGCCCCTGCCAGTGCAACACGATCCAAAGTATAAGAGTTAAATGAGTTTTTCGTACGATTTAAGCCCTCGATCAATTGCTCTGAACCAAAAGCAAAGCCAACGCGCAAGCCAGCTAGTGAGCGAGATTTTGATAAAGTCTGAATCACTAACAAATTATCGTATTCGTCTACAAGCTGCACGGCTGACTCTGCACCAAAATCAACGTAAGCTTCATCGACAATGACCACTTGATCACGATTTTGCTCAATAAGCTGACGAATAGCATCAAGCCCTAGTGGAATCGCAGTCGGTGCATTAGGATTAGGAATAATAATCCCGCCATGCTCTCCTTTAAATTGGTCGATTGGAATATTAAATTGCTCATCAAGCGGAATTAGCTTCGGTGTAATCCCATAAAATTTTGCATACACCTTATAGAAGCTGTATGTGATATCCGGAAACAATACTGGTTTGGCTGGATCAAAAAACGAAGCAAAAGCAAAAGCCAAAATTTCATCAGAACCATTGCCAACAAAAACTTGCTTAGATGTTAAGCCGTACTGTTTCGCCAGTGCTGCTACTAGCACCTCGCAGTTTGGGTCAGGGTATAACCGCAAATCCTCATTAATCGCCGCCGTCATTGCCGCTATCGCTTTAGGCGACGGCGGGTAAGGATTTTCATTTGTATTTAACTTAATATATGTTTTATCCTTTGGTTGCTCACCGGGTACGTACGGCTCCAGTGAAGCAGTCAATGGACTCCAGTATTTGCTCAACGTTATAACACTCCTCTAACATTTCAACATGTATCGCAACAAATGCTTTACTGCATTTATAACCTTAGCGCGCATTAAGCGTGCTCCCAGCTATCTTGCAGCAACTAAGCTTTTTTCGGATCAAATGAGCTTTTTAGCGATACAATACGGTTGAAAACAAGTAATCCATCTTCTGATTTCGCTCTATCTACGCTAAAGTAACCATGACGGAAAAATTGGAACTTATCTCCTGCAGCTACATCCTTCATGTTTTCTTCAATAAACCCTTTAACCTCACGCAACGAGTTTGGATTGATTCGTTCAAGGAACGGTTTATCTTTAAGCTCTGGCGCTTCAACAATCAGCGGCTCAAATAGTCTTAGCTTAGCAGGAATAGCTGTCGATGCTTCGACCCAGTGAATTGTCCCTTTTACTTTTCTGCCAGTAAACCCGCTTCCTGACTTCGTTTCCGGATCATAGGTACAGTGAAGCTCAACAATTTCCCCTTGCTCGTTTTTAATCACTTCATTACACACGATAAAGTAAGCATGCTTTAAGCGCACTTCATTTCCAGGAAATAAGCGGAAGTATTTACTTGGCGGATTTTCCATAAAGTCCTCACGCTCAATATAAATTTCACGTGAAAATGGAATTTTACGAATACCCATCTCAGGGTTTTCGGCATTAATTTCAGCATCAAGATATTCCACTTGTCCTTCTGGATAGTTCGTAATCACAACTTTAATCGGATCAAGAACAGCCATTGTACGTGGTGCCTTCAGCTTCAAATCTTCACGAATAAAATGCTCTAGGTTGCGTTCATCTACTGTACTATTTGCTTTAGCAACACCAATTTCACGACAAAAATTGCGAATTGCTTCTGGCGTATATCCTTTACGTCTCATACCGCTAATTGTCGGCATGCGAGGATCATCCCAGCCGTCTACAATGCCTTCATCAACAAGCATTTTTAAATAACGCTTACTCATTATCGTATTAGTAATATTTAAACGGGCAAATTCATATTGACGAGGAGTTGCCTCCATCTCACATTCTGCAATTACCCAATCATATAATGGACGATGATCCTCGAATTCCAACGTACAGATGGAATGAGTAATTCCTTCAATTGCATCACTAATTGGGTGAGCAAAGTCATACATCGGATAAATGCACCATGCATCACCTGTACGATGATGATGGGCATGCGCAATACGATATAAAACAGGATCACGCATCGTAATATTAGAAGAAGCCATATCGATTTTTGCGCGCAGTACTCGTTCGCCATCTTTAAATTCCCCTGCCCGCATACGAGCAAATAAGTCGAGGTTCTCTTCAACTGAGCGATCGCGATAAGGACTATTTTTGCCTGGCTCAGTTAACGTTCCACGTGTTTGACGAATTTCTTCTGCTGACAAATCACAAACATAGGCTTTACCTTTTTTAATTAGTAACACGGCACGATTGTACATTTCTTCAAAATAATCAGAAGCGTAAAATAATCCATCCCATTCGAAGCCGAGCCATCTTACATCCTCCATAATGGACTCTACATATTCTGTATCTTCCTTAACTGGATTTGTATCATCAAATCGCAAATTGGTTTTTCCTTTAAACTCATCTGCTAATTCAAAGTTAAGGCAGATCGACTTGGCATGTCCAATATGTAGATAGCCATTAGGTTCAGGAGGAAAACGCGTTATAATTTCATTAACACGTCCTTCCTTCAAATCTTCGATAACGATATTTCTAATAAAATTAGAAGACGCCGATTTCGTTTCATTAGTGTTATCCATCTTGATCAACCTTTCACACAACGAATATTTATCCTCCTATGATACACAAATTTTTATGAAATTACACCCATTTCTAGCTTGAAATGAGCACTAATCGATTATGAGAAAAATGAAAACGATTAAAATCTTCTCACATTTTACACAGAATTAAATTTTCAGTTTATTATATAGCTTGTAAATAACTTAGTTCTTATGCCTAATTCTTATACGCTTTGTGTAAGGAACGGGGGAACCACTTCGGGTGAATTGAATCTCTTAGACAAAATTAGTAGATTCATAGGGAGTCCTTCGACCGAACCCTTCAGCTAACCTCGTCGGCAATACCGGAAGGAGACTTAATTGTGAAGAAATTTGGCATGATGTTGATGGCTTTAGCTCTATTTCTTACTTTTTCAGCAACAAGCGTTTCTGCAAGCTCGTCTTCAATGCTAGACAATATTGAGGATGTGAAGGGAACAAAGTACAAGTACGGCGGTAATACTACGAGCGGTTTCGATTGCTCAGGATTTGTTCGATACATATTTGAAAAAATGAATATTGATTTGCCTCGCCGTTCTGCTGATCAAGCTAGTGAAGGAACTAAAGTTGCAAAATCTGATTTACGCGTTGGGGATCTAGTATTTTTTGATACAAGCGGATCTAACAACGGTGGCATCACACATGTTGGCATTTATGTAGGAGATGGAAAATTTGCTCATGCTTCAACTTCTAAAGGAGTTACGGTTGATTCATTAGATTCTTCTTACTACAAGCCACGTTACGTGACTGCAAGACGCATATTATCAGATGATCAATATGCAAAATATGTTGAAGGCAGTAACTAAAGATTTATTACATAAGGACTTGTCTCTAGTGCACTCATCGCTAGAGTACGAGTCTTTTTTATTGTTCCTTATAAAGCTATGCCAACTGTCATCGTTTTATGATGCCTTATTCTTTTAAAAATGAAATGGGCTGCCTAATCGATCAGTAATTCTTACGTTTCAGGACAGCCCATCTTACCATATTCAATTTCAAGCACAAGCTACTCTACTGCTGTAAATTTTGATTTCGTCCAACTAAAATCATAAAAATCATAAACATTAGCATTACAGCAACTAAGATGGCTACATAGCTTACAGTTAACGCTGCAGTATAATTATCCATTAGCCAGCCAGTCAGCTTAGGCAGCAGTGCTCCGCCAATCCCTCCGCAAGCAACAAGTAAGCTCGTCGTACGATCAGTCATCCCGCGGATACAAGCATTGACATAAACTAAAGCAATACCAAACACTCCTGAGAAGCCTAACCCGCTTAATGCAATCATCGTAAACTGTGCATATTGCTGTTTAAATAACACCATCCCAATAAACGCTAAAACAGCAATGGCCATAGAACCAATTAAATATTTGATATAGCCGTGGCGATCAGCTAATGCACCGCATACTAAGCGCCCAATAACCATAAACGACCAGAATAAGCCAAGCATGCTGGCAGCGCTTGAATCTGATAAACCGCTGCGCTCAATCATAATCGACGGTAAATAATGAGATATGCTCATCTCTACACCAACATATAAGAAGAAAAAGATCATCCCTAAAATTAAGAAAGGAATTGCACGGCGCTTATATTTTAGAGCTACCTGTCTTGCTTCACCAACCTGATTAGAAGGCTGAGCAATCATTGTATCCACATCTTTACCAAACGATAAACTCGCCCATAGAAGTAAGGTTAAACCACTAATCGCCGCCAAAATTGGAAATGACCATTCCCAAATTTGATAACGTATCAATACCGCTGCAGCTAATGGAATGAATAGAGCTCCTATGCCAAAAAAGGTTTCTAACCGACTCATTGCTGATGCTGTCTGTTCTTTAAATAAATCAATAATTAATGAACCAATGACCGATTCAATCATCCCAAATCCAAAACCGGCAAACGGCGCTACAATTAACATCAGTTCCCATGGAGGAAACATGCTGTAAACTGCCTCAGCTAGTGTTAATGAAGTAAAAGCTATAATAACGGTTATCCGCTTACCAAACTTTTTTGAAAGCATTGGACCAAGCAAAACACCAACCAAGTAACCAAAAAATTGATTCATGATCCATTGTCCGCCCTGTGCATACGTTATTTCATAGTGCGTCACAATTTGTTCTAATATCGATCCGCCAATAATATGAGCTATGCCAATAACTAGGTATGACAAGCAGCCAAGCCATAATATTTTTTTCACTACTATGCACCCTTTATCAGTTGTAAATTCTTCGAAAAGTTATCAAATTAACAACGCCTAAACTAAATAAGATGAACTACAGCTTGTCGTTCGCCTCTAGCAACAATTTCTATTAAATGTTGAGGTGCTAAATAAACAACTGTACCGCTGCCTACCTCAATTTCCGGTTCTTCTCCTAAGCCATAAAATACGTCATCAGCCAACGCCTCTAGCACTTCTCTTTGTTCTTTTACTGAGAGAATTTCCCACTCTGCTAGTTCCATTTCAAAAAACAAATAACAGTCTTCAATCAACGCAATTGCTGTTGTCAATTCCTGTAGAATCTCGCTATATTCACGAGCATGACGCACTCCCATGTAAATATCCTCCTGTTAAATAACTTAAATTAATATTCCCACCTATTATGACACACTATGTAGGAAATGTCGTTATTTCTGTAAGAATTGTTCTTGTAGAATTTAGTTTCCTGCTGTTACTATATATAGTAAGTGCCATAAAACAAATCATAAAATATCATATTTTAAGCAATTCTATTAACTTGTCAAAATTACTCTAATGTGATCACATTATTTTGACGATAATAGAATAGAGTAGGGTATTGTCGAAAATGGATTAATCGAGGTGTAAGATGAAAAACACAACTATTATCGGAATTATTCTTGGTGTCGTGGCTGTACTCGTAGGTATGGTACTAAAAGGAGCAAGCTTAAGTGCGTTTATTAACCCTGCGGCGTTCATGATTATTATCGTAGGAACGATCGCATCGGTAACTATTGCTTTTCCGCTAAACGAACTAAAGAAAGTAGGAGCATTATTTAAACTATTATTTACAGAGCGCCCTCTTCCAAAACGCGAAGAGTTAATTAAGCAATTTGTAGAGTGGGCCGGTATTACACGTCGTGAAGGTCTATTAGCATTAGAGGCACGTGTTGATGAAATCGATGATCCTTTTCTTAAAAATGGAATGCGTATGATTATTGATGGTAATGATCAGGACCTTGTTAGAGATGTCCTGCTAGAAGATATTAATGCAACCGAAGAGCGACACAAAGCAGGAGCTGCAATTTTTACTCAGGCAGGTACCTATGCTCCTACACTAGGGGTACTTGGCGCCGTTATCGGTTTGATTGCCGCTCTAGCAAACATGAGTGATATGGAATCATTAGCGCATGCAATTTCTGGTGCATTTATGGCAACACTACTAGGTATTTTTACTGGTTATGTCCTATGGCATCCAATGGCGAACAAATTAAGACGTCTTTCTAAAGCTGAAATTGAAATTCGTCTTATGATGCTAGAAGGCTTGCTATCTATTCAAGCTGGTGTTTCTACAATTGCAATTGAACAAAAACTATCGGTGTTCTTAACACCAACTGAGCGCCAAGCATTGAAAGCGAAGGAGGAAGGAGACGATGAGCAAAAAGCGGAAGCATGAGGAAGAAGAACATATTTCCGAATCGTGGCTAGTTCCATATGCCGACATTCTTACGCTGCTGCTGGCATTATTCATTGTTCTATATTCAATGAATCAAGTGGATGTTAAAAAATTCGAAGAGTTATCTAAAGCTTTTAACGTCGCATTTAATAGTGGTACAGGTGTACTGGAAATGCCATCAGTAGTTGAACGCGGCGATGATATGGATGAATTGCTTGGTGGCAAAGACAATGAAGATGAAGAATCTCAAAACGAACTAAGCGAGCAAGAAATTCAGCAATTAATCGAGCAAAGTGAAACTGACTTAAGTCAATTAAAACAACAAATTGATGAGTATATTGCTGGAAATGGGCTTAGTACTAGCTTAGATACGTCTCTCAATATGTCACAATTAGTCATTACAATACGCGACAATGCTCTATTTAATTCGGCCGAAGCAACCGTTAACAAAGAAGGTAGAGAACTTGCAGTAAAGCTTTCAGAAATGCTTGAAGAATATCCTAACTTTAATGTAGTTATTTCTGGACATACAGACAACGCTCCAATTAGTAACGAAAAGTTTCGCTCTAACTGGGATTTAAGTGTAATGCGTGCAGTACGATTTATGGATATTATGCTACTGAACGAGAAGCTAGATCCTAAGCATTTTAGTGCTGTAGGTTATGGAGAATATCATCCAGTAGCATCTAACGATACTGCCGAAGGCAGAGCAAAAAATCGTCGTGTTGAGTTAGCTATTGTTAGTAACTATGTTGATCCCAATAAGCAACAAAGTTTATCAGTAAACAACAATCAATAGTATTTCATTATAAAGGGGCATACAGGCCGTTAAAACGGCTGGAACTGACCCCATAAAGTGAGACAAAATCAAAACACCTTTAAGAAATGTAAATCATGTCGTAAGATATGAATACAACTTGGAGGTGTTTTTGTTTTGAGAACTAGAGTGAGTTATCCAATCGAAATTAAGATGAAAGCTATTGAAATGAGATTACAAGGAATACCTATGAAAGTGGTACTAGATGAATTGAATATACGCAACGACTCACAAGTTGAGACATGGATGAAGTGGTATCGTAACGGTGAATTACATCGCTTGGAACAGCCTGTTGGTAAACAATATTCGTATGGAAAAGGAGCGGAATATGCTTCTGAAGTAGAAAAATTACAAGCCGAAATTAGATTTCTTCAACAACAACTAGAGGTGCTAAAAAAGTTCAAGGCGTGGGAAAGGAGGTGGACAAAGAAGTAGCTATCTCATTTATCAACGAACATCCTGAGTTATCGGTTAGGCTGGTTTGTGAAACCTTAAACATATCGAGAGCAACCTATTATCGATGGAAAAAGCGTCCCATCTGTAAAAAAGACGATGAACTTGTTGCACTCATTCGTGAGTATTGCATCTCTCATAAATTTAGATTAGGTTATCGAAAGATCACAGCACTCGTCAATCGCACCAAACGTGTGAACCATAAAGTGGTACAGCGGATCATGCAACAGTATGGCTTACAATGTCGTGTAAAGCCAAAGAAACGTCACCGTATAGGACAACCAGCTCAAGTGGCAGAGCATATATTAAAACGAGATTTCAAGGCGAAATCTCCTTTGCAAAAACTTGTAACGGACATTACTTACTTGCCCTTTGGTGGTCAAATGTTGTATCTTTCCAGTATTCAGGATTTGTATAACGGGGAGATTCTAGCCTACACGCTTAGTCATCGACAAGATGTACACTGCGTGCTAGATACGTTAGAACAACTACCAGCTCTTCCGCCTGGCTGCCTATTACACAGCGATCAAGGATCTGTCTATACGTCTGCAGCATATCAGGAGGCTGTTAAACGAAGAGGCATGATCATGAGTATGTCCCGTAAAGGTACACCCGCTGATAATGCCCCCATCGAATCGTTTCACGCAACCCTAAAGTGTGAAACATTCTATCTTGACCATTTAACCTGTACTACGACCGCCATCGTAGAGCAGACAGTCAGAGATTACATTGATTATTATAACAAGTTTCGCATTCAAGCGAAACTAAGAAACCAGTCCCCGATCGAGTATCGAGAACTGGCTTCTTAGAAGGTGTTTTGATCCCTGTCTCAAAAACGGGGGTCAGTTCCGCCTGTATGCCCCTTTTTTATTAAGTGAGGTCATATCCAATTTCTTGAGATAATACCCGCTTCTCTTCCTCTGTAAGGTCTCTCCATTTACCTTTCGGAAGATCGCCTAACAAGATATTCATAATTCTTATTCTTTTAAGGCGTAACACTTTATAACCAAACGCCTCACACATACGGCGAATTTGTCGATTACGTCCCTCGGTTAATATAATATTAAAGCTGCAGGTTCCGATTCGCTTTACTTTACAGGGCAAAGTTATACTACCTAAAATATATACGCCTTGAGCCATCTCTTTAAGAAAGCTTTCGGTAACCGGCTTATCTACGGTTACAATATATTCTTTTTCATGCCTGCCCTCGGAGCGCAAGATCGGATTAACAACATCTCCATCATTGGTCATTAAAATTAAACCCTCGGAATCTTTATCTAGGCGTCCAATTGGAAATATTCTCTCCTTATGTCCTACAAAATCAACAATATTCCCTTTCACATGACGTTCTGTTGTACTCGTAATTCCTACTGGTTTATGTAGAGCAATATATACATGTTTTTTCTGTTTACCTAGGGACCGGCCATCTATCCGTACATCATCCCCTAATTCGGCTTGACTGCCAAGCTCTGCCTTAAAGCCATTAATCGTCACACGTCCTTCTGCAACCAATTTATCAGCTTCTCTGCGTGAACATATTCCTGTCTCACTTATAAATTTGTTAATTCTCAATGCTGCCACCTCTTGATTCACGTAACTAAGAGCACTTTATAGTCTTTTCTTTGACCAATATGTAATTTCATCACTAGCAATAATGCGAAGTTGCTCTTCACATAGTAAGGCTAGCTTAGTCATAGCCATCGCAATATGTTTTGCCTCATTCGGCTTATACTTTCTCATTTTACCTTTAAATACAAAAGATAGCCAACTGCTTAGTTTGCCAGCCAACGCTTCACCAAAGCGAAACTGCTTACGCGAACCAAGAATAAGTGAAGGGCGAATAATGATTAATTGAGGAAGCTGCAGCTCCTGCAAGGCTCTTTCCATTTTCCCCTTAACTCTGCTGTAGAAAAAAATAGATTTTTCATTAGCTCCCATTGCTGAAATGACCAGCATTTTTTTCGCATGATGTTTTTTTACAAGCTTTCCAATTTGCAAAACATAATGATAATCGACCAGTTCAAAATTTTCCTTCGTTTTTGCTTGCTTAATGGTCGTGCCAAGTGCACAAAAAAACAACAGCTTCTTCAAACCAATGCGCCGGACAGGTATTTAATTCATCAAAAGATATACGCTGCTGCTCTAAACGTGGATGCACAATACTTAATCGTTTTCTAGCAATAACGATAACTTTACGGAACGTTTTATTGTTTAACAGCAAGCGCACTAACTCTGTGCCTACTAACCCTGTTGCTCCAAAAACAACAGCTTTCAAGATGAATCACACCTTCCATATTAAAGATCGCTCCCTACAGATTGCTCGCTTCCGCGAACTTTCTACCTTCCTTTAATGGCAGCAATACTCTTACCGTTGTTCCTTTATTCACTTGACTGCTAAGCTCCATTAAGCCCTGATGAGATTGAATAATTTTCTGACTGACCATCACGCCGAGTCCCGTACCATTCTCCTTTGCCGTAAAAAATGGATCTCCAATTCGCTTTAATGTCTCCTCGTCCATACCTATACCTTCATCGGTAATCTGTACGCTAATATGCGTTGCTAGACGAGTTATTGTAATTTGCACACGTCCACCCTTTGGCATTGCCTCAATCGCATTTTTCAACACATTGATAAATACTTGCTTTAACTGGTTTTCCTCACAAGGAATATGACAGTCGTCAGTTGTATAATTTTCCTCAAAAATAACATTGTGCATAAGCGCTTCACTACTCATAAAGGCACAAACTTCTCGTATAATTTCTCGGACATCTCGATATTTGAATTTAACTGCTTGCGGCTTAGATAAAATTAAAAACTCCCCAACAATTAAATTAATACGTTCTAACTCTGACAACATAATTTGCACATGATTAATATTCAGCTTATGTGTCTGCTCCTGAAGCTGTAAAAAGCCTCTTAACGTCGTCAATGGATTGCGAATTTCATGTGCTACTCCAGCTGCTAACTGTCCAACAGTATTTAATTTCTCTGAACGACGCATCAATTCCTCCATGCGATGACGATGGCGCATATCGCGACATATGTTGGCAAAGCCGATAATTTCATTGCTCACATCACGTATTGGGCTAATCGTAATGCTAACAGGTATCATTTCTCCTTCTTTTGTTTGACGATATGTCTCAATTGGCTTAATCGGCTGGCCACTTAATACCAAACTTTTAAGCTCGTCTTCCTCCTCTACTAAATGATTGGGCACTATCGGATTATGTACGCCTACCACTTCGCTAGCTTCGTAACCAAATAAATCTTCAAATGCTTGGTTCGCTTGCATAATACAGCCTTTATCATCCATAATGTATATCGCATCGGGAGAATGATTAATAAATGATTCTAAATACATTCTCATACGACGATTTTCATCAAACGAATGGCGAAGCTTATTCATATAAATGCCTAAGTTTTGGCTCATTGCATTGATTTTAAATGCAAGCAGACCAAACTCATCCTTAGAAGTTACTGGAATAGAATTTTGAAAACGCACAGATGATACTTCATTCACTTTCCAAACAATATCTTTTAGTGGCCTTAACATTCGAGCAACCATCCAGTAGCTTGCTATACTTGTAATAAAAAGCGTATACAAAAGTGCAGAAAAAAATAGATATTTATCATTGCTATACGTTTTTGTAAACAGTCGCTCATCATATAACATTACAACGCGTTTATCACTTGAGATATTATATTGATAATCCGTTAAATAGTAACTTTTTTTGTTTTCGGTAATATGATGAACTTGATACAATGACTGCTCATCATCAATGATTCCTGTTATAAACTCTTGAAACCGTGACGATTGACCAGCAGAAAGCAAAATTTCATTTGTATAATGGTCAATAATCGCAACGTCGATTAAATAAGGTTTACTAGCACGAAGAATTTGAAACAAATCGATTAGTTTCTGTTCATTATTTATTTCACCTTCAGTATTATGAAGATAAATTAGTTCGGATAACTGCAAGGATGATTGAGCAAGTAAATCGTAGTTTTTTTGTCGTTGATTGTAATCCCATAATAATTGAAACATAACGATTACAAGCAGTAATAATCCTGATATAGTTATACTTAGTTTATATTTTAGTGACATGGACTCACACCCTTAGTTATTCAACTTATCAACAATCTATTAACATATTCCACAATTTCCTGTGAATTAAGTGGACGATATGTGGAATAAATTGTGGATAATTAAAAGTTATCCACAGAATTGTGCACAGTATGTTAACAAAGAATGTTTGTTCGATGGATAAGTCTATAATGATAACCCAAATATATATGTACACATAACATTTACGTGAAGAAAAATCAGTAGAAGGAGAAAACTATGTATCTTAATCAAGATGAACTATGGATGAAAGAAGCCATTGCAGAGGCAGAAAAAGCAAAGAGACTTGGAGAAGTTCCGATCGGAGCTGTCATTGTGAAAGAAGGTGTAATCATTGGTCGTGGTCACAATCTTCGGGAAACGCAGCAAAATCCTGTCTCTCATGCAGAAATCATTGCCATTCAGCAGGCTAGCCAAACTCTAAATGCATGGCGCTTGTTAGACTGTACCTTATATGTAACACTTGAGCCGTGTCCAATGTGCGCCGGTGCAATTGTACAATCCCGTATCAAGCGTGTTGTATACGGAACACATGATCCTAAGGCAGGCTGTGCTGGTACGTTAATGAATTTATTACAAGAGCCTCGGTTCAATCATGAAACTGAACTTACAGGATTTGTGCTACAGAATGAGTGTGCGAATCTGCTCACTTTATTTTTTAGAGAGCTTCGTATGAAACGTAAAAAGAGCAATTAAACCGTGGTTTTTGAACGATTAGATTCGTACGAATTACACTGATCACCATATTGCTTCATCGCTTGCAAGGCAACTATTAATTGGTCAGCTTCTTCGCTAATCGCAAGTACAGCAGGGTGTGTGAAGCTTCCTTTTTCCTCTACCACTTCGTATAGCTTGTCCCGAAGCGATTGAAGTTGAAGTTCAATTAAATTTTTTTCCATTGCTCGCTTCGCCCACCCTTCCTTAATATGTTACTGTTTAGACTAATTATAGAGAGATTATGTTAGAATGTATGTTGATTATTGTCGATACATTATTGCGAATAAAAGCCATTTTACGACAAAAATAGTGAGTACTTATCAAATTATACCGTTATTTGACCAATATTTACAATACTTAATATGTCCTAAGCTTTAGTTTCGAAAATGTTCATATTTGTTTTGATATATTCGTCTCATATTACATTATCGTTTTTGAAATCTTTAGCAAAAAAGCATGATTTCCACAAATAGTTCTAATCTCCTATCGTTTTATTTTGCTAATATAGTATATTTTAATTGAGCTGTCATATTGTGGTTGTAAGGGCAGTGAAAATTTCAAATTGGAGGTTTTTAAATGTACAGGAATGAAGATGAAAGGCTATGGATTACGTTAGCACATGCTTCTGCATTCATTGGATTAATTTTTTCGTTTTGGAATTTACTTTGCGGGTTTATCGGTCCTCTTCTCATTTTGTTATTAAAAAAAGACCAATCCCCTATTATCTCTGAGCATGCCAAAGAAGCTCTAAACTTTAATATTTCATTTACAATTTATCATTTAATCGCATCTTTTTCTCTCCTGCTTTTAGTTGGGCTAGTTCTTGTTCCAATCGTATATATTGTCTGGATTGTATTATTAATTATTGGTACTGTAAAAAGCTATCAAGGACAACCTTATCGTTATCCTCTTACTTTCCGTTTTATAAAATAAATATGAAAAAACGCTTCTTCTGCCTAGTAACAAGCCAAGAAGCGTTTTTATTTTGCTTTAAATGCCATATAAACAAAAAACACTCGAGAAAATTCTCAAGTGTGTCTTTAGTAATAGTGGCGGAGAGAGAGGGATTCGAACCCTCGTGGGCTTGCACCCTAACGGTTTTCAAGACCGCCCCGTTATGACCGCTTCGGTATCTCTCCACAAAGTATTTTGTTTTGCTGACAAGAAAGAGTATATCACAGTGGAAAGGGGGATTGCAACCCCCTTTTAAAAGTTTTTTTATTTTTTTGGAGAAATTTTTTCGATTCCACCCATATATGGACGAAGTACTTTTGGAACAACAACTGATCCATCTTCTTGCTGATAATTTTCTAGGATAGCTGCCACTGTACGGCCAACCGCCAAACCTGAACCATTAAGAGTATGAACAAACTCTGGCTTGCTCTTAGGCTCTGGGCGATATTTAAGACCAGCACGACGAGCTTGGAAATCTTCAAAGTTTGTGCAAGATGAAATTTCACGGTACATATTTGCACTAGGCAACCATACTTCAAGATCATATGTTTTAGCTGAGCCAAAGCCCATATCCCCTGTACAAAGTACAATAACACGGTAAGGAAGCTCTAAAAGCTGCAGTACCTTCTCTGCATTTGCTGTAAGACTTTCTAGCTCGTTATAAGAGTCCTCAGGCTTTACAAGCTTAACTAATTCGACTTTATTAAATTGATGCTGACGAATTAACCCTCTTGTATCACGGCCAGCAGCACCAGCCTCTGAACGGAAGCATGCACTGTATGCAACATACTTAATTGGCAACGCAGATGCATCTAAAATTTCGTCACGCAAAATGTTCGTTACAGGAACCTCTGCAGTCGGAATTAAGAAGTAATCTGTATCGGCAATTTTAAACAAATCTTCCTCAAACTTAGGCAATTGCCCTGTACCAAGTAAGCTGTCACGATTTACGATATATGGAGGTAAAATTTCTTCATATCCGTGTTCGTTACTGTGCAAATCCATCATAAAGCTAATTAGCGCACGTTCTAAACGAGCTCCTAGCCCACGGTAAAATACAAAACGAGAGCCAGTTACTTTAGCAGCACGCTCAAAATCTAACAAATTTAACTCAGCAGCAATATCATAGTGCGCTTTAGGTTCGAAGGAAAACTGTGTAGGCTCACCAACACGACGCAATTCCACGTTGTCGTCTTCAGATTCGCCAACTGGAACAGATTCATGCGGAATGTTAGGAATAGCTTGCAATAGCTTATTGACTTGTGCGTCAAGTACACGCAGCTCTTCATCAAGCTCTTTAATTTTATCGCCTACTTGTCTCATCTCAAGAATTAGCGCTTCAGCATCTCCGCCTTCTTTTTTAATTTTAGCGACTTCCTGAGAAACTGTATTACGACGATTTTTTAATTGTTCAGTATTTTGGATTAATTCGCGACGCTTCTGGTCAAGCTCTGGAAACGGTGCAATTAAATCCAACGATGCTTGACGATTGCGCAACGCCTCCTCAACTTTGGCAAAATCAGAACGTAGCAATTTAACATCTAACATGGGAATCCCCTTTCTGTTATAGAACGCTGCACAGCTTGCGTCCTCTATCCACATCATACGCAATTATGCGCATGCTTCTTTAATCATTTCAACAAAATAACGATGCAAGCGAACATCATCTGTTAATTCCGGGTGGAAGGAGCAAGCCAATAACGTACCTTGACGAGCAGTAACGATTTCACCGTTAAATTCTGCAAGCACCTCTACTCCCTCACCTATCGATTTAATTAATGGTGCACGAATAAAAACGGCATTAATCGGCTCATCAATTCCTTTAACAGAAAGCAAAGTTTCAAAGCTTTCACGTTGACGACCAAATGCATTGCGAGCTACTGTCATATCCATTAACTTAAGATGAGCGTCCTCTTGACCTTCGATACGTTCAGCTAACACGATAAGACCGGCACAAGTACCAAACAAAGGCTTACCTGCAGCATGAAACTTTTGAATTGCTTCAATAAAGCCATATTTGCGCATTAGCTTACCAATTGTTGTGCTTTCGCCACCAGGTATAACTAAGCCTGACAGCTCATCTAGCTGCTCGATTCGCTTAACCGGTACTGCTTCTACTCCAACTGCTTCAAGACTGCGTATATGTTCCGCTACAGCCCCTTGAAGCGCCAATACTCCAACCTTCATATCCAATACCTCCCCTTTTTTCGCAAAGGCCGACCCGCCCAGATAACTGGGACAGCTCGGCTCTTAGGGTCTGTCTATTTTTTTCTTCATAACGAATGATCAAACTAAAGCTGATACAAATAACCAAAAGATTTGCTCAATTTTTACTTAGATACCGCGATCTTGCATACGCTCTGTAGCGTGAAGTTTAGCGATATCGATACCTTTCATTGGTGTACCTAAGTTTTTAGATACTTCGGCAATTAGTTTATAATCTTGATAATGAGTTGTTGCTTCAACAATTGCACGAGCAAATTTTTCTGGATTATCAGATTTAAAGATACCAGAACCAACGAATACACCATCTGCACCAAGTTCCATCATCAACGCAGCATCAGCTGGAGTAGCAACGCCACCAGCAGCAAAGTTAACAACTGGAAGCTTACCAGTCTCATGCACACCTAGTAAAAGTTCGTAAGGAACACCTAGCAGTTTTGCTTCATTATAAAGCTCGTCCTTAGACATGCCCTGTACTTTACGGATTTGTCCGTTAATCAAGCGAAGATGACGAACAGCCTCTACAATGTTACCAGTACCTGGCTCTCCTTTTGTACGAATCATAGCAGCACCTTCTTGAATACGACGAAGTGCTTCACCAAGATCTTTAGCACCACACACAAAAGGTACTGTGAATTCATTTTTATTAATATGGAAAATTTCATCAGCTGGTGTTAATACTTCACTCTCATCAATGTAGTCTACACCCATAGCTTCAAGAACTTTTGCTTCCACAATATGACCAATACGAGCCTTTGCCATAACTGGAATAGAAACAGCCTTCATAACTTCTTCAACAATTGTAGGATCTGCCATACGAGCTACGCCACCAGCAGCACGAATATCTGATGGAACACGCTCCAACGCCATAACCGCAGTAGCACCTGCAGCTTCAGCAATTTTAGCTTGTTCTGCGTTCATAACGTCCATAATGACGCCGCCCTTTTGCATTTCTGCCATACCACTTTTTACACGAAAAGTACCTGTTTGCATCTTCAATATCTCCTCCTAATACGTCTCTACCGAAATAGTTCGCCGTTATTACTCTAAGCATTGATTTTACAGGAATGAACGAACTTCGACAAGCCCTTATTTCCTTGTATCTCACTCGGGTTTAAAATATATTTGCTATACTATCAAAAAGTCCTGAGAAAAACTCGCCTATTCCACGGAAAAACAACTTAAACCAAGAAGCTTTTTCAGCATCTTCAGTCGTAATTAGATCAACCTGATACTGTAATTCTTGACCATTATGATCAATGAATTTATAAGTTAACGTACCTGCTTTTGTGCCAGCAGAAATTGGCGCTACAAGCTCATCTTCAGTTAACATTTCTGCACTTACTAATTCAAGCTCAGGTGTTGTTCCTTTTATTGTAATTACAGTAATATCTTTGCTAGTAACAACTGGGATTGTTTTGTTAACACCTTTTTTTATTTTAACCGTTTCGTAGCCTTCTATTTCACTTTTTGGAGCGATCAAAGTTTGTTTTTCAAATGTCGCAAATGCGTAGTTGTACAGTGTAGCAGTCTCTAGAAAACGAGCATCTTTAGAACGAGTATCCATTACAACACTAATGTAACGTGTACCATCACGCATGACTGTCCCAGCAAAGTTATAGCCCGCCGCACTAATAAAACCAGTTTTTAATCCATCTACACCTTCATAAGCTAAATGTTTTAATCCCGATTTATTAACATTTGTACCCAACATATAGTTGAAGTTAATCATTGGAGCAGTGTCGCGCTCGCGGAATTTATATTCTTGAATAGATGAATATTTTATAAAATCAGGAAACTCTAACAAAATATTGCGCGCTAGTGTCACCACATCACGAGCAGACATCATCGTTGTTTCCTCAATCCCTGTCACACTTGTAAATACTGCGGATGTAAGCCCCATTTCCTCTGCAGTTTGATTCATACGATCTACAAATGCCTGAATACTTCCCTCTACCGCAATGGCTAATGCTTTCGTAGCATCGTTAGCTGAACCTACTGCCATCGCAATATAAAGCTCTTCTACCGTATGCTGATCTCCTGCTGCCAAATAAATTTGCGACTCTGACGGGTGAGTATCGGCTGCTTCAGGTGTTATTGTGATGACATCATCCCAATTCAAACGACCGTTGCTAATTTCCTTCATTACTATATATTCTGTCATTAATTTCGTCATACTTGCTATTGGCAATGCTTGGTCTGGATTAACTTCATATAATACCTGTCCTGTTTCATATTCAATTAGCATCGCCGATTTTACTTGCAAGCCTAGCGTGTTTTCCGTACTCGGTCTATTATTATAACCGACTGCTCCTGCTTGCTGAGTGCTAGTTGCAAGTGATACAAACGTAATCATCGCACAAAGCATAAAGATCGATAATAATCGAACTTTCCCCATAGATTTCAACACCTTTATTCCCCTTTTCCCGTTAGATTGTCCATGTGTTATTGTAACATAATTTACAGGGGGAATTAAACTTTTTACAGGTGCCTATTAAACCAAATATAGTTAATTCATTTTTAATTATTTTAACCGTTCGCTATAAAACTTTGTGTATATACAAAAAGACCAAGGCGCGACGAGTTTCTGTCTTGCCTTGGTCTTCTTTACAACTACAATGAGTAGTTTGGAGCTTCTTTTGTAATTTGTACATCATGCGGATGGCTTTCGCGCAAACCAGCATTTGTAATTCGAATAAATTGTGTATCATTTCTTAGTTGTTCTAATGTTGCTGTACCGCAATAGCCCATACCTGAACGTAAACCACCAATTAATTGATGTACAGTATCAGCAAGAGGTCCTTTGTATGCTACGCGACCTTCAATACCTTCTGGTACAAGCTTGCTTTCGTTTTCTTGGAAGTAACGGTCTTTACTACCTGCTTTCATTGCAGCAAGTGAACCCATTCCACGGTAAACTTTATAACTGCGGCCTTGGAAAATTTCAGTTTCCCCTGGGCTTTCAGCTGTTCCTGCAAACAAGCTACCTATCATAATTGCACTTGCGCCAGCTGCAATTGCCTTTGTAATATCTCCAGAATATTTAATACCGCCATCGGCAATAATCGGTACACCGTATTGACGAGCTACTGATGCACAATCATAAATCGCTGTAATTTGCGGAACACCAATACCAGCGATAACACGAGTAGTACAGATTGAACCAGGTCCGATACCAACTTTAACAACAGAAGCACCTGCTTCAATTAAATCGCGAGTCGCTTCACCTGTTGCTACGTTACCAGCAACAATTGTTAATTCTGGGAATTTATTTCTTAATTCGCGAACAGCATTCAAAATATTTGCAGAATGTCCGTGCGCGGAGTCAACTACGATTAAGTCAACACCAGCTTCGACTAATGCTGCTGCACGTTCAAAAGTATCTTTTGAAATACCAATTGCCGCACCGCATAGTAAACGTCCATGTTTATCTTTTGCTGCATTAGGGAATTGAATTGCTTTTTCAATGTCTTTAATAGTAATAAGACCTTTTAGAGTATTATCTTCATCGACAATTGGCAGCTTTTCAATTTTATGCTGTTGTAAAATAATTTCTGCTTCTTGCAATGTTGTACCTACTGGAGCAGTTACAAGCTGCTCGTGTGTCATAACCTCTTTAATTTTAATGGAGAAGTC
Source organism: Paenibacillus sp. plas6 (assembly GCF_057221655.1). Classification (NCBI taxonomy): domain Bacteria; kingdom Bacillati; phylum Bacillota; class Bacilli; order Caryophanales; family Paenibacillaceae; genus Paenibacillus; species Paenibacillus sp. plas6. The sequence goes on from NZ_CM170151.1 coordinate 1,984,719, forward strand.
ATGCACAAAACGTAAGTCACGATTTGTAATAATACCAACTAGCTTTTGGTTTTCATCAACAATCGGAACACCAGAGATTCTATATTTACCCATTAATTCCTCTGCATCGTATACATGATGCTCAGGAGTTAAAGAGAATGGATTTGTAATTACTCCACTTTCAGATCTTTTAACACGATCCACTTCTTCCGCTTGTTGAGCAATCGTCATATTTTTATGAATAACACCGATTCCGCCCTCACGCGCTATCGCAATCGCCAAAGCAGATTCCGTAACTGTATCCATTCCTGCACTAATCAATGGAATATTTAGTTTCACAGTATCACTCAAACGAACTGATACATCAACATCTCTTGGCAACACTTCAGATTTGCGCGGAATGAGCAGCACGTCATCAAAAGTTAGACCTTCTTTAGCGAATTTATTTTCCCACACGAGTATGTTCCTCCCTTAAATTTATATGTCTCTCACGTATATTATTGCAATATTATCACTTGAGTTAGGGGCTGTCAATGTGCTTACAAGGGCGAAAAATGCATATTTTACCTAATTTTAAAAAGATTAAATCTTCTTGAAATTAGAAAAAATCAGTTAAATAAGTACGCTGAACTGGAATTTGATTTTGCAATCGTTTTATTGCTGTGCAATCTCCGCTTAACTTATTAAACCTAATTAAAGTATCCCCATTTTGATAATTTAACAACCAAGCAGTTAATCCGCCTATTGTAATAAACAAATCTGACTCTGTATTATCCGCCCTGCTAATTGTTGCTTTTCCGTCTGCAGCTACCGTTAATTTAAAAATTCCATTATTCCAAGCAGCATGTTCATCTGTCACTGATACTATATATTGCTCCTCTTTACCGGTTCCAATAAAAGGAAACTGCTGAATAAACGCTTCTACATCGACAATGCGAGCCATAAAATAAGGATTAATTTGCTGCTTCACTCTTGGATTATCTAGCCCAAAGACAAATGCGTCGTCCTCTTGTGTAATCCAGCTTACTTTATCAACCATTGAGTCATGCTGTGCTATAAAATAAAGTAATGCTTGCTCTGCTGTATTTGTCAGATAGATAAATTCATGAATGTTCATTTGACGATTAGCAACTTCATAGATGATGTAGCCTTGTAAGTTTCCTTTCTCATCCTGATAAGCTGCGTATGTTCCTTTTTTTCTTCTCTCAATACTATTTTTCCACCAATCCGGAGAACGCTGCAGCATTCCATTGTAACGCAGTGCGTATTGATCATATACAGGTTGTAAAAGATGCAAATCATTAAGTCTGACTATTTTACCTGGCAGCTTGCTATTGCGCTGATTTTTTATAATCGATGTTAGTTGCTCTGTCCCTAGCTCAATTGTCTTTTGACTAACATAACATTCCCAACCAAATTTTCGATAAAATGCAAAAGAAAAAGGATGCAGCATAGATATACTTTGACCATTTTTTTGCATACGTATTAAAAGGTCTGTTAATAATTTAGCAACATAACCATGACGTCGATGCTCTGGCCATGTGCTAACACCTGCTAAACCACCCATGCGAAAAGCTTGTCCTGCAATATAAGTATGAAGATGGAGCAACGTAGCTTGCGCACACAATTTATCTCCATCAAAGACTCCGACTTTAATATGATTTTTGCTAATAAAGGTGTCGCGATAATAATTAAGCTGCTCTTGTGGTAAAACATATTGAAATGCATACTGCGATAAATTGATGCTTTGCTCAAAATGCTCTTGTTCTAATGGCTTTATTATCATACTCATATTAGGCCTCCTTTAATAATTTACAGGATTATACTCTAAAATGAGTATCAATTGCAAATTTAACAGAAATCACGTTATGAACTATGACAATGAAATGAGCGTATCAATAATGTTTTAAACAAAAAAAGTCTACTGCAAATGCAGTAGACTTCTTCATTGCTTGGCAACGTCCTACTCTCCCAGGACCCTTCGGTCCAAGTACCATCGGCGCTGAAAGGCTTAACGGTCGTGTTCGAGATGGGTACGCGTGGTTCCCTTTCGCCATTGTCACCAAACATGGGGTTTACACCCTCAAAACTGGATAGAAAGTTTCTCATCTTACGAATCATTTAGGATAAGCCCTCGACCGATTAGTACTGGTCAGCTCCATGCATTGCTGCACTTCCACCCCCAGCCTATCTACCTCGTCGTCTTCAAGGGGTCTTACTACTTGGGAAATCTCATCTTGAGGGGGGCTTCACGCTTAGATGCTTTCAGCGCTTATCCCTTCCGTACTTGGCTACCCAGCGGTGCTTCTGGCGAAACAACTGGTACACCAGCGGTACGTCCATCCCGGTCCTCTCGTACTAAGGACAGCTCCTCTCAAATTTCCTACGCCCGCGACAGATAGGGACCGAACTGTCTCACGACGTTCTGAACCCAGCTCGCGTACCGCTTTAATGGGCGAACAGCCCAACCCTTGGGACCTACTTCAGCCCCAGGATGCGATGAGCCGACATCGAGGTGCCAAACCTCCCCGTCGATGTGGACTCTTGGGGGAGATAAGCCTGTTATCCCCAGGGTAGCTTTTATCCGTTGAGCGATGGCCCTTCCATTCGGTACCACCGGATCACTAAGCCCGACTTTCGTCCCTGCTCGACTTGTGGGTCTCGCAGTCAAGCTCCCTTCTGCCTTTACACTCTTCGAATGATTTCCAACCATTCTGAGGGAACCTTTGGGCGCCTCCGTTACGCTTTAGGAGGCGACCGCCCCAGTCAAACTGCCCACCTGACACGGTCCCTTCGCCCGATTCAGGGCGACAGGTTAGAACTCCGATACGATCAGGGTGGTATCCCAACGGCGCCTCCACACAAGCTGGCGCTCATGCTTCCTAGGCTCCCACCTATCCTGTACAGATCGTACCAAAGTCCAATATCAAGCTGCAGTAAAGCTCCATGGGGTCTTTCCGTCTTGTCGCGGGTAACCTGCATCTTCACAGGTATTAAAATTTCACCGGATCTCTCGTTGAGACAGCGCCCAATTCGTTACGCCATTCGTGCGGGTCAGAATTTACCTGACAAGGAATTTCGCTACCTTAGGACCGTTATAGTTACGGCCGCCGTTTACTGGGGCTTCGGTTCATAGCTTCGGCTTACGCCTAACCATTCCCCTTAACCTTCCAGCACCGGGCAGGCGTCAGCCCGTATACGTCGTCTTACGACTTTGCACAGACCTGTGTTTTTGCTAAACAGTCGATTGGGCCTTTTCACTGCGGCCCCCTCGGGCTATTCACCCTACCGGGGCACCCCTTCTCCCGAAGTTACGGGGTCATTTTGCCGAGTTCCTTAACGAGAGTTCTTCCGCGCGCCTTAGCATGCTCTGCTCGCCTACCTGTGTCGGTTTGCGGTACGGGCACCTTCGTCTCACTAGAGGCTTTTCTTGGCAGCCTGAACTCATGACCTTCGCTACTGCAATTTTCGCTCCCCATCACAGCCCAGCCTTTCGATGAGCGGATTTGCCTACTCACCAGCCTCACTGCTTGGACGGACATCCATCAGTCCGCGTCACTATCCTTCTGCGTCACCCCTTCGCTCAAACAACTACGGTGGTACAGGAATTTCAACCTGTTGTCCTTCCACTACGCCTTTCGGCCTCGCGTTAGGTCCCGACTTACCCTGAGTGGACGAGCCTTCCTCAGGAACCCTTAGGCTTACGGCGGATAGGATTCTCACCTATCTTTTCGTTACTCATACCGGCATTCTCACTTGAATACAGTCCACCACTCCTTACGGTATGACTTCAACCCGTATTCAACGCTCCCCTACCCAATTCGTAGGCTTCACTTCAACTTCGATGGTTTGTGTTTAGCTGAAGAACATACATTTAGTCGAATTCTTGAACAACCTTAGCGGTTGATTTCGACGAATGTTAATCGTCGCTAAACACTTCTTCAAAGAAGAAGTGAAACCTACGACTTGCCATAGCTTCGGCGGTGTGTTTAGCCCCGTTACATTTTCGGCGCAGAGTCACTCGACCAGTGAGCTATTACGCACTCTTTAAATGGTGGCTGCTTCTAAGCCAACATCCTGGTTGTCTGTGCAACTCCACATCCTTTCCCACTTAACACACACTTGGGGGCCTTAGCTGATGATCTGGGCTGTTTCCCTCTTGACAATGGATCTTAGCACTCACTGTCTGACTCCTGGATATATATCAATGGCATTCGGAGTTTGACTAGACTTGGTAACCCTCGCGGGCCCCGCACCCAATCAGTGCTCTACCTCCATGATACTCGACTCCAAGGCTAGCCCTAAAGCTATTTCGGGGAGAACCAGCTATCTCCGAGTTCGATTGGAATTTCTCCGCTACCCCCACCTCATCCCCGCACTTTTCAACGTGCGTGGGTTCGGGCCTCCAGTGCGTGTTACCGCACCTTCACCCTGGACAGGGGTAGATCACACGGTTTCGGGTCTACGCCTGCATACTTTTTCGCCCTATTCAGACTCGCTTTCGCTGCGGCTCCGTCTTCCCAACTTAACCTTGCATGCAAACGTAACTCGCCGGTTCATTCTACAAAAGGCACGCCATCACCCCTTAATTGGGCTCTGACTTCTTGTAAGCGCACGGTTTCAGGTTCTTTTTCACTCCGCTCCCGCGGTGCTTTTCACCTTTCCCTCACGGTACTGCTTCTCTATCGGTCACTAGGGAGTATTTAGCCTTGGCAGATGGTCCTGCCGGATTCCGACGGGGTTTCACGTGTCCCGCCGTACTCAGGATCCAGCTCGGAGAGAACTAATTTTTGACTACAGGGCTTTTACCTTTTATAGCGAGCCTTTCCAGACCTCTTCGTCTAATCAATTCCTTTGTAACTCCGTGTGAGCTGTCCTACAACCCCAAGAAGCAAGCTTCTTGGTTTGGGCTCTTCCGCGTTCGCTCGCCGCTACTGACGGAATCACTATTGTTTTCTCTTCCTCAGGGTACTTAGATGTTTCAGTTCCCCTGGTGTGCCTCTACCTAACCTATGTATTCAGTTAGGAGTAACTGTCCATTACGACAGCTGGGTTTCCCCATTCGGAAATCCCCGGATCGACGCTTGCTTACAGCTCCCCGAGGCAGTATCGTTGTTCGCCACGTCCTTCATCGGCTCCTAGTGCCTAGGCATCCTCCGTGCGCTCTTATTAGCTTAACCTATTCGCTCGTTGTTTCTTTTTTCTCCTCCATCGCCCTTTCGGGCAAAGTCGTCGAGAAAAAGAAACAGCTTGCTAGTCAATTCGCTTGTTAATGTTTGAATATTACTTTGAGAGTAAATATT
>NZ_CM170151.1:1992500-2060000 GCF_057221655.1 Paenibacillus sp. plas6
CCTTCTTTATATAACCATCGATGTTGATGCTTGGATCTTGTTCATTAGCGGCATTTAATATATCAATAACAATTGGCTCACCATTTTCTAATTTGCTCGATTCTACTATACTAAAAAACCTTACAATGTTTTTATCGATAATTTTCAACTGATCGTAATAACTTTGACCTCCATCTACTTTTTTCCTTATAACTGAACGATAAGCTTGAATATAGACGATTCCCTTATTATCGCTTTTTTCAACCATTTTATTAATTTCATACCCATCTTTAGTCTTTAAGCGATAAGATATATTTCCGTTTGCTAATTGATATACTTCACTAATTTCGATATCTTTTGGGGCTACAGCAACAACATACCATTGTGTTAAGCCAATATACAGCATGACTAATCCAACACATAGGATGGTTGCAACAACACTTCCCATTATCCATGATAACTTTTTGGATTTATACCACGCTTTTGCGAGTTGTCCAAGCACTTGAGCCTCTTGTTCTTTGTTAATTGGTTGGATAGGCATTATATCTGCCTTCATCATATGAAGCTGCTGGCGACAAGCATCGCACCCGTTAAGATGCTCCTCCACTAATAATTTGCTTGATTCACTGCAACATGAATCTGCGTATAGAGGCAATAAATCTTGAATTACATCACAAGAAACATCTTTCATTGTACGTTTTCCTCCTCTAACTCTTTGACAATCATTCTTTTGGCACGAAAAAAAGTTACTCTTGCCCAGCTTTCTGTTTTGTTAAACAATGAGCTAATTTCTATAAAGGACAGCTCACCAAATATTCTTAATGTAAACACCTCTTTGTAAGGCTCTTTTAACTTATGTAAAATGGCATGTATCTTTAGAGCTGTTTCTTTATGTGCGATAGCCTCTTCCAATGCAAAGACCTGATATCCTCCTTTTTCCTGCTTCTCTTCCCAAGCCAGAAATCGCTTGTGCTTCTTTTGATAAGTGTAAAGCGTGTTTTTGGCAATTTCACATAACCATACTTTCATTCGTGCTCTTCCTTGATAAGAGTCAATATTTTTTAATGCTTTTACAAACGTTTCCTGCGTCACCTCTTCAGCTATACTTTCATTTCCACACATGGAATAAACAAAGCGATATACGTCCTTAAAGTACTGCTCGTATATAAAAGCAAAATCAATCAGTGTCGCTCCTCCTTTCTATTTATAAGACTAAGTAGAGAGGATTTCGTTACAACAAAAATGCAACTAAGAAAAAACGACTCCACCTTCAAAGGTAAGAGTCGTTTTCTTAGTTGTACTATGCAATTGTTAATTATGGTCTCATATGCGGGAACAACAGTACGTCACGAATAGATGCAGAGTCGGTTAATAGCATAACAAGTCGATCAATACCGATTCCTAATCCACCTGTTGGCGGCATACCGTATTCAAGCGCACGCAAGAAATCATCATCCATTTCGTGTGCTTCATCATTACCTTGCTCTTTCTCAGCAAGCTGAGCTTCAAAGCGTTCACGCTGATCAATTGGATCGTTAAGCTCACTAAATGCGTTCGCATGCTCGCGAGCGACAATAAATAGCTCAAAGCGATCGGTAAAGCGTGGATCTTCTTCATTCTTTTTCGCAAGTGGTGAAATTGCTACAGGGTGACCTGTTACAAATGTCGGTTGAATTAATGTATGCTCACAGAACTGTTCAAAGAAAGCATTTACGATATGACCAAATGTCATGTGCGGCTCAACAGGTACATTATGCTGTTTAGCTAGTGCATGTGCTTCTTCATCGCTCATTTGTACGCTGAAATCAACACCTGTAATTTCTTTTACTAGATCAACCATGCTAACTCGACGCCATGGAGGTGTTAAATCAACTTCCATACCTTGGTACTGAATTACGGTTGTGCCTAGAACTTCTTTAGCAATATGAGCAATCATATTTTCTGTTAGAGCCATAATATCTTTGTAGTCCGCATATGCTTCATACAATTCAATCATTGTAAACTCAGGATTATGTCTTGTTGACATTCCTTCATTACGGTATACTCGTCCAATTTCGTATACTTTTTCAAGTCCGCCGACAATCAAACGTTTTAGATGCAGCTCGATTGCGATACGCATATATAACTGCATATCTAGTGCATTATGATGAGTAATAAAAGGACGAGCCGCTGCTCCCCCTGCAATGGCATGCAAAGTTGGAGTTTCAACCTCTAAATAACCTAAGCTGTCCAAATAACGACGCATTGACTGAATAATTTTAGAGCGCAAAATAAATGTTTGTTGAACTTCAGGATTGACGATCAAATCAACATAACGTTGACGATAGCGAAGTTCTACATCCTTCAAACCATGATGTTTATCAGGAAGCGGCAGCAATGATTTTGATAATACTGCTAGCTCCTTAACTTTTACAGATACTTCACCTGTATTCGTTTTAAACACTTTACCTTTTACGCCTACAATATCACCAATATCAAGCATCTCGAACGCAGCAAATTGGTTAGCCTCAACTGTATCCTTGCGTACATAAATTTGAATACGACCGCTTAAATCTTGAATATGGGCAAAGATTGCTTTACCCATACCGCGTCTAGTCATAATTCGACCTGCTAAGCTAACCTCTACACCCATTTCTTCAAGTGTAGGCTTGTCCACATCAGCATATGCTTTCAGCAGCTCTTCCGCATTATTCGAACGCTCAAATTTACTTCCGAACGGATCTATCCCAAGTTCCTTTAAGGAATCTAGTTTATCCCGACGAATTTGCAGCAGTTCGCTTAGTTCTTGTGCATTTTCTTGTACATTGTTATCATGTTCCAAAATTCTCATCTCCTTGAATCTTGCGATAAACGCTCAAAAAGCTTCCTTAGGGAAGCTTTCTCTTGTAATCATTATACCTTATTTTTTAATATCTACAATTTTATATTGAATAGTGCCTGCTGGAACGTTAACTTCAACGATTGTATCTTTTTTCTGACCTAAAATAGCTTTACCTAGAGGGCTTTCATTGGAAATTTTGTTTTCAAACGGATTTGATTCAGCTGTTCCAACAATCGTGTAATCTACACGATCCCCAAACTCTAGGTCTTCTACGGTTACTGTACAGCCTACACTGACAGTATCCACATCAATCTCGTCGTTATTAATGATTCTTGCGTTACGTAACATTTTTTCTAGCTGAATAATACGACCTTCGATAAATGCCTGTTCGTTTTTAGCATCTTCGTACTCAGAGTTTTCGCTAATATCTCCGTAGCCAATTGCAATTTTTATACGCTCTGCTACTTCACGACGCTTGACAGACTTTAGGTTTTCTAATTCTTCTTCATACTTTTTCAAACCATCTTGAGTAAGAATTGTTTCCTTATCATTCATCTTTCCAAGTCCCCTAACATGTGACTTATTTTCATACCAAGTATGAATTCACTTTTAATTAATATATTACGGAAATTTGTTAACATGCCGACTGAAATGTATACGCTATTACGATTTATATTGCAAGATTATATTGCATACGAGAAGGAAATGTCAATGCGGTGGTTTAAAAACTATAAAATATCCGCGATTGCCCTTATACTCTTGTACCTGTTAAGCTGTCGACTGCTGTTTCTGCACATTTAAGGAGCTAACATATCTTTGCAATATCTCAACAAGCGCATCGCGACTTGTTTCTTCCTTAATTTGATCCTTAATTCGCGCCGAACCTGGAAGCCCTTTGAGATACCATGCCAGATGCTTTCTCATTTCTCGCACAGCAATGCGCTCATTACGTAAAGCGATAAGACGATCCATATGCAGCACAGCTACCTCAATCTTCTCCTCAGGAGTAGGTTCCGGGGGAAGTTTACCGTTAGTTAAATATTCGATAGTACGGTAAAGCATCCAAGGATTTCCTAGCGCAGCACGACCAATCATTACGCCATCGACTCCTGTTTCATCGAGCATACGGCGCGCATCCTCGGGCTCAAACACATCCCCATTCCCGATAACTGGAATTGAAACAGCCTGCTTTACCTGTCTAATGACACTCCAGTCTGCCTTACCGGTATATTGTTGCTCGCGAGTACGCCCATGCACACTTACGGCACTACCACCGGCCCGCTCCACCGCTAAAGCATTTTCTATAGCGTAAATATGCTCGGAATCCCAGCCAATTCTCATTTTTACTGTTACCGGCTTTTCAACGGCATCTACGACAGCTGCCACCATCTCATATATTTTATTAGGATCGAGCAACCAGCGTGCACCAGCATCACAACTTGTTACTTTAGGAACAGGGCAACCCATATTAATATCGATAATATCAGCATTCGTTTGTTTATCAACAATCTTAGCTGCTTCCACTAACGAACTTCGATCCCCGCCAACAATTTGCAGACTTAACGGTTTTTCTCGTTCATCGACATATAACATTTCCATCGTACGCTCGTTCCCGTGCAAGATGGCTTTATCGCTGACCATCTCAGCGCATACTAGCCCCGCTCCAAATTCTTTAGCAATTAATCGAAAGGCAGGATTGCATACTCCTGCCATTGGGGCAAGCACAACCTGATTTTTCATTTCAATCGGACCGATTTTCAGCATGCATCTCACTCCTCTCTTGTTAATACCAACTCCTCATAACTAATTCCTAATGTATCAGCAATTTTCTTTAATAATTTATCATCCTGCTTTCTCGTGCCACGCTCAAGCGATCCAAGCACAGCAACAGAGATCCCTAATTCCTTTGCTAGCTCTATTTGTGTATAGCCCTTTAGTTTACGAAATGCTCGAACTCGCTGGGCCAACTGATCGTTTTCCATAACGTAATGCCTTCCTTTCTCAATTTCAACGCTTCCTCAGCAATTGGCTGTACCTGTGGATACAACGGATGCTCTGCCTCGAGCACGTCAAAAAGTGGTACAAGCACAAAGGCTCGCTCCATCATTCTTGGGTGGGGCAATGTTAAAAACTGAGTTTGCACAGTATGTTGACCATACAATAATAAATCTAAATCTATCGTACGAGGTCCCCAACGTATATCTCGAACTCTGCCAAGCTTCTGCTCAATTAGAAGCTGTTGCTGCAACAGCTGCTCTGGAGTAAGCGTTGTTGTCACCTGAATCACCATATTAAGAAACGCATCCTGATCTGTATAGCCGACAGGATCTGTTTCATATATAGCTGATATCGCCTTAACTGTAATATCCGAATGAGCGTGAAGAGCCGCAATTGCTCGTAGCAATGTTTGCTCTCGATCACCCATATTGGAACCAAGTGCGATATAAGCGATCTGCTCATTGACCTTCTTATACATATTCGGCTCGCTTTCTCTTCATTTCAATTGTTACCCCTTCGAATTGCACATCAAACGGTGGATGCGGTTTAGTAACACGAACGGTAACTTCATTCACCATAGTATAAGTCTCTAGTATGCTCGATGCAAGATGAGCAGTTAATGCTTCTATTAGCTTAAAAGGGGTGCCCTCCATAATGCCTTTTACATACGCATGCAATGCTGAATAATCAAGTGCATACTGTAAATCATCTGTTTTTGCAGCCTGCTTCATATCCATAACAAGTTCTAAATCAACAAAAAAGATTTGACCTAAACGATTTTCTTCCGGATAAACTCCGTGATACCCGTAAAATCGCATCCCTTTCAATATCATCTTATCCATATGCTATTGCTCCTTTTTAAGTACACGTTGCTGTACAATTGCATCAGCTAACATTGCCGCCTTTTTCATCGCTGAAACATCATGCACCCGCACAATTTGACATCCTTGCAAAATTCCGACAATATTCGACGCTAATGTTCCTTCACCCGCTTCAGAAGCTTCCACCTGAAGTGTATCACGAATAAATTTCTTGCGAGATGTTCCTAGCAAAACAGGGTACCCAAGCTCCACAATTTCCTCTAAATGAGCATGCACCATTAAATTCTGCTCATAGTTTTTAGCAAAGCCAATTCCAGGGTCTAGCCAAATGTTTTCATCCGGAACCCCTGCAGCTAACGCCTCAGCAACGCTTTGCTTCAAATCTGAAATTACATCAGCTACAACATCTTGATATACAGCCTCACGTCGATTATGGCTTATAATTACTGGGCATCCAAAGCGTGCAGCTACTTCTGCCATTAAGCCATCATATTTAAGGCACCAAACATCATTAATAATATGTGCTCCTGCTTCAAGCGCAGCCGCTGCCGTTTGTGACTTATATGTATCAATCGACAATGGCATATGCGGAAAATGTTGTTTTATCGCTTCAATAACAGGGATAACACGGGAAAGCTCTTCTTCTACAGATATTGGTGTAAAGCCAGGTCTTGTTGATTCACCACCAATATCAATAATATCCGCGCCTTCCTCTATAAGCTGCTCCGCATGCTGCAGCGCCTTATCAATCGAATTATACTTACCGCCATCTGAAAAGGAATCTGGCGTAACATTTAATATTCCCATAATTAAAGTACGCTCTCCGAGCCGCAAACTGGCATGTTCGTTAAACGTGTAGCTTCTTTTATATGGTTGCTTCAAATTTGACACCTCGACTTTTTACGACAAATTTCTTCATTATATATTATATAAATAGATTAATTTACGGTTGCCCTACGATAGGCTGCAGCTAATTGACTAGTAACTGGTCCAGCTTCACCTTGAGAAATAAGTTTCCGTGTTCCATCCCAGTTTACTAGAGTAGTAATTGGCACAAGCTCCTGTATTGAATTGGTAATCCATATCTCTGAACTTTCTGTCAGCATCTCAAAACGATAAAAGCCCTGCTCAACAGTGAAGCCAAGCTGCTCGGCTAATTCAATGACAAACTGTCTTGTAATGCCTGGCAATATTCCTGTATCAAGATGAGGTGTATAGATTTGATCATTATGCACAAAAAATAAATTACTTACAATCCCCTCTGCGAGATACTCTTGTCCATTTAACATTAAGCCTTCTGCACCAGCAATTGTACGCTCACCCATAGAAAGCAATTCTCGCTTTGCCAATATATTATTCATATAATGTAATGATTTAAAACGGTAGCTACCTTCTGGGGTATTGCGCTTAGTCGTAAGAAGCTGCAATGCTTTACCTTGTTTCCAAGCTTCCAGCGTTGGACTAGCTATGCTTTTCACCATAATCACTATCGTTGGCTGCTCATAGTTGGCAGTCGGTAAACCTAACTCACCCGTTCCACCGCTTACAGTTAACCGCACATAAGCCTCGCTCAGTTGATTAAGCATTAGTAACTTGCTGACAATCTGCTGTACTTCACTCGCACTCAGTACTAGTTTTATTCCTAACTGTTCACAGCTCTCTGCCAGACGCTCCATATGGCGTTCTAATAAAAAGCATTTCCCGCCGTAAGTGCGAAATGTTTCAAACAAACCTAACCCGTATAAAAAGCCATGGTCATACACGGAGACCATGGCTTGTTCAGAATTCATCATTTGTCCATTAACATAAATGATACTCATCATTGTTCACCGTCTTATGCATTCACAGCGCGCATTTGCAAAAAGTTTTCTAACATTTTTAAGCCATGCTCAGTAATGATCGACTCAGGGTGGAATTGTAAGCCTTCAATCGGATACTCCTTATGACGTAGGCCCATAATTTCCCCTTCTTCTGTTTCTGCAGTAATTTCTAAACAATCTGGTAATGTTTCACGACGAACAATTAATGAATGATAACGCGTAGCTGTAAAAGGTGAAGGCAAGCCAGCAAATAAAGACTTTCCATCATGATGAATCAACGATGTTTTACCGTGCATAAGCTGCTCAGCACGTACCACTTCGCCGCCAAATGCTTGACCGATCGATTGATGCCCAAGACAAATACCGATAATCGGTATCTTCCCTTTAAAGTGATGAATGGTTTCTAAGCTAATTCCTGCTTCATTAGGGGAACATGGACCTGGAGAAATCATTATATGATCTGGTGCCAACTCCTCAATTCCAGCCATATCAATTTCATCATTGCGCTTAACGACAATCTCTTGTCCTAATTGACCTAAATATTGAACTAAATTGTAAGTAAATGAATCATAATTATCGATTACAAGTATCATCAGAACTCCTCCTCTACATTTTAAACGCGATTTTTTTCAATTTCACTGTATTGAATGGCTTTCCATAGAGCTTTCGCTTTGTTGAGTGATTCATAATATTCACGTTCAGGATCAGAATCAATTACAATTCCAGCTCCTGCTTGAATATGTACCTCACCATCAGCTACTACCATTGTACGAATAATTATATTAAATTCCATATCGCCATTATAATCAATCCAGCCAATCGAACCCGTATATGGTCCACGACGAACAGGCTCCAGCTCCTCAATAATTTCCATCGTTCTTATTTTAGGAGCGCCAGTTATCGTACCGCCAGGAAATGTTGCAGCAATGACATCATAATTGTCTTTACCGTTTGCTAGTTGTCCTTCAACTTGTGATACGAGATGCATCACATGGGAATAGCGCTCAATCACCATTAACTCAGAAACTTTTACTGTACCGTATGCAGACACACGACCAAGATCATTGCGCTCTAGATCAACTAGCATAATATGCTCAGCTATTTCCTTTTCACTGCTTAACAATTCATTTACAAATTGTTCTTCCTCCTCAGCCGTTCGTCCACGACGACGAGTGCCTGCGATCGGTCTTGTCGCTAACCTTCCGCTCACTTGCTCAACAAGCAGCTCAGGTGAAGCAGAAACAAGCTGAAACTTAGGAGTCGAAATAAAGCCCATATATGGAGAAGGATTAAATATCCTTAACCATTCGTACAATTCCGCCGGGCTTACGGAAAGCGACTTGCTTTGGCGCAAAGATAGATTAACTTGAAATACATCTCCAGCAGCGATATATTCCTTAATCCGTTCCACGGCTCTCATAAACGCTTGTTTATTAAAAGGTGAACGTAAGTCTTGCAATTGCTCAATATCAATATGCAGACTCTCACTATCAATAATCCCTTGCTTATAGGCTCGTTCTTGCTCAGCAAGCATTCTTTGCTCTTCCCCTTCAAACCATGTTAACCAGTAATCAAGCATACTACTGGCATGCCCAGCCGCTCGCTCATAACAAGCCTTTAACTGCTCCTCTGTCCAGCTTGCTTCAATTGGGCGATGATAAACACAATAAACAGCCTGCTCTTCATGATCTAGTACCCAGACTTCATTCATACGCATAAACAAATAATCAGGAACTGATAAATCACGCGCAGCAAACTCTGGCAACCGTTCAATCGTACGTATCACATCGTAGCCCCAAAAGCCAACACAGCCTCCATTGAATTTTGGCGCTCCATCTACACGCGGACTCCGATATGGCTTCATCCAAGCGCGGACTAAATCAAGCGGCTTGCCCTCTATCGTTTGCCATTCCTGCTCATAATCACTATCCTCAGCATAATGAATAACCTGTGCTTGCTGAGCTGTCCCTTGAATTACACTTTGAGGAGCTAGCCCAAGATAGGTGTATCTGCCAACCTTGCCGCTTTCTAATACAAAAGCATATGGTGAGGCATCTTTCCAAGCCTCTGTCCATGTTGCAACATAGCCATAATCCTTAAATTCAAGCTCAATCCTTGTTATATAAGGGAGTATGGTATAGCATCCTTCCTGATGCCACTTTTTCCAATTTTCCCAAGACGTCAGTATCATCGCAATCCTCCGATCACACTACTTTCGCCTAGTATACAAAACTGCTTGAAAAAAATAAAGATGAATACATAGAACCTTGCAATTTTTAGCAATAAAAAAGTAGAGGGCCGCCAAATAATAGTTATTGGCATTCCTCTACTTGAATACATAACGGTCTATAAATTAGTTATCAAAATTGAAAAGCGGTGTACTTAGGTAACGTTCACCATTACTTGGAACGATAGCAACAACGCGTTTGCCAGCGCCAAGCTCCTTAGCAACCTTAAGTGCAGCAAAGATAGCAGCACCAGAAGAAATACCGCAAAGAATACCTTCTTCTTTTGCAGCACGGCGAGCAGTTTCAAATGCTTCCTCATTCTCAACTGTAATAACTTTATCATAAATTTCGCGATTCAAAATATCTGGAATAAAGTTTGCACCGATACCTTGGATTTTGTGCGGACCAGGAGCACCGCCAGATAATAATGGCGAAGAAGCTGGCTCAACTGCAACAACTTGAATACCAGGGAATGCTTTTTTCAATACTTCGCCCGCACCAGAAATTGTACCGCCAGTACCAATACCAGCAACAAATGCATCAAGTTTGCCGTCCAAGGAGTTGATTGCTTCAACAATTTCCGGACCAGTAGTTTCACGGTGAATTTTTACGTTAGCTTGGTTTTTAAATTGTTGAGGCATAAAGTAGCCAGGATTTTCTTTAACTAGCTCTTCAGCTTTACGTACTGCACCATTCATACCTTCAGCGCCTGGAGTCAATACAAGGTTAGCACCATAAGCACGTAGCAAGTTGCGACGCTCAATACTCATTGTTTCAGGCATAACTAGAATTGCTTTATAACCTTTTGCAGCAGCTACTAGAGCAAGTCCGATACCTGTATTACCACTAGTTGGTTCTACAATTGTATCACCTGGTTTAATTAGACCTTTTTGTTCAGCATCTTCGATCATGCTAATTGCAATACGATCTTTTACACTTGCACCTGGGTTTTGATATTCTAGCTTAACATAAATTTCTGCACTACCTTCTGGAACTAAACGATTTAAACGAACGAGTGGTGTATCTCCGATAAGTTCAGTAACACTATTAACGATTCTTGGCATGGATATTAATCCTCCTTATTCCGACTAAATTAGTTGGCTTTTATTAATACTATCTTATCAACTTAAAACCTAGTTTGTCAATAAGATTATGCGATCTAATGGCAATGATTGTGTAATTTATTTACGTATTACCGTTACATAATGATTAAGCAGCTCTTGCTTAAACTCTGATAATGAGCCGATTTGCTGCAAAGCTAGCTGCTGCTTGGCCCATGCTCGCTGTTCAGCTTCTGATTTAACAGCTTCTTTTTGCTTGCCAAGAAGTTGAATAATCGCATAACCGTCTGAAACTGCAATCGGCCCAGCGATCGATCCAACCTTTAGCTTTTCTGCTTCAATTAAGATCTCTGCATCATAAAACGGATCGTCACTTTCGATTTCTCCCAAATAACCACCCTGCTCTGCACTATATAGATCTTTTGAATATTGTTTTGCCATAGTTGCAAAATTTGCACCTTGACTAATTTTATCTATCACTTCATTAGCTTGCTCATAAGTATCCGTTAATATCCAGTTAAGTGTATATATGCTTTTCGGTTCACTCGCATGATTTTTTAAAAATTCCGTAATACTTTCTTCACTTACTTCAATATCGTGTGTCGCAATTTTGATAAGTAATGCATCGTCTTCTATCTCCGTCATCACTCGTTTATGCGACATTCCAAACTGCTGCTTCATCATTTCAAAATACTGTTCTTCACTCTCATAGCCGTCAGTTGCTTCGGCAAGTGCTTGGCTCAATTCATCAGCAGATAATGTTATCCCTTTTTCATCTGCTGCCATACGAATTGCTTCATGTATAAGCATCTGCTCTAACATTTGGTCGCCGTACAGCTCGAGCATCTCATCAACAAGCTGTTGACGATATATTTCCTTATCGGCAATAATTGCGATAACTTCATCCTCTTGATGTTTATCGCCCTGTAGTTGATTCGTATCGCTGTTTTTATTATTTGCAGCCAAATACGGAATATAATAAACCATTACAACGACGGCAAGCGCAGTCATCCCAATTGCTTGAACAATAACGGCCAGCTTTAACCAATCGTATTTTTTCATTCTAGGTCAAATCCTTAATTAAAGTGTTGCTTGATCACGTAATTGTTCTAATTCTGCTTGATCAAAGTGGTATTTTTCATTGCAATAGTGACAAACTAATTCAGCTTGACCATCCTGATCAATGATCGACTGCAATTCTTCTTTACCTATACTAAGAAGAACAGCACTAACCCGCTCTTTATTGCATTTACATTGAAAGCGCGGCTCGATTTGTTCATGAATGACATAATTATCACCAACTAGCCACTGAATAATTCCTTCAGGTGTTTCTCCTTGATCTAATAGGCTTGTTACCGGCGGTAATGCAGCAACTGCAGCTTCTAGCCGATCAAGATCTTCATCGCTTAAGCCGGGCAATACTTGTACAATAATTCCACCTGCATGCAAAACAGAGTTATCGACATCAACAAGTACACCTACACCTACAGCAGACGGAGTTTGCTCAGACACTGTAAAATAATAAGTAAAATCCTCTCCAAGCTCTCCTGAAATTATCGGTACGTTACCGCGATATGGCTCTTTCAACCCTAGATCCTTTGTTACATAGATATTTCCGGAAGTACCCACAGCACCAGCAACATCAAGCTTACCATGCTCATTACTAGCATGATGAACGCGCGGATGATCGACATAGCCTCTTAGCTCTCCTGCAGCATTAGCGTCGACTACGATTTGACCAATTGGGCCATCACCTTTAACTTGAATTGTTAATCGTTCATTGCCTTTAAGCATAGCTCCCATCATTGCAGCAACAGCGGTAGTACGTCCTAAAGCTGCTGTTGCTGTAGGGAACATATCATGACGCTTGCGCATTTCTTCAACAATATTTGTAATACGTGTAGCAAACACACGCAATTTACCATCCCATGCAGTGCCTCGCACTAATACATCTTTCTCAGCCATTTCATCACTCCTGATTTCGTTCATATATAATGCGTAAACCCTCAAGTGTAAGCATTGGGTCTACTTCTTCAATTGTTTCCGATTCCGAATAAATTAAGTCTGCTAACCCTCCTGTAGCAATTACACGCGGTTGAACTTGCAGCTCTTTTTTTATTCGGTTGACTATTCCATCAACCTGTCCAACATATCCATAAATAATGCCTGCTTGCATAGAGGCAACTGAATTTCGACCAACGACGCTTTTCGGTTTTACCAGCTCAATGCGCGGCAGCTTAGCAGCACGCTGATACAGAGCTTCAGTAGAAATTCCGATACCAGGAACAATTGCCCCGCCTAAATAATTTCCATCAGCATCAATATAATCAAATGTAGTGGCAGTGCCAAAATCAACAACAATAAGCGGCGCGCCATATTTCTCAATTGCCGCCACTGAATTAACGATTCTATCTGCGCCTACTTCACGTGGATTCTCATAGCGAATATTTAGTCCAGTTTTAATACCAGGACCAACAACTAGCGGAGCTTTTTTCAAGTATTTTAAGCAAATCTGCTCCAGCAGTCCCATTAATGGAGGGACAACAGAAGAGATAGCAACCCCTTTAATACTGTCTAAGCTTAGACCAGCATATTGAAACAGATTATGAATCATAATGCCATACTCATCCACGGTACCTGAACGATTGGTGCTTATCCGCCAATGATGCAGGAGCTCTTTTCCTTGATATATGCCTAAAACAATATTTGTATTACCGACATCAATTACTAAAATCACGTAGCTGCTCCACCCTTCTTCTCGTTCAAATCTAAGCTAATGTCCAACGACTGAAAAGAGTATGTCAAACCTCCAACAGAAATTACATCTACTCCTGTTGCAGCTTTCTCATAAATGGTGTCTAACGTAATACCGCCAGATGCTTCTACTATAACATGTGGAGATTGTGCTTTAATATACATAACCGCTTCCTTCATTGCACTGCTTGACATGTTATCAAGCATAATAATGTCCGCACCTGCAGCAAGTGCCTCTTGAACTTGCTCCATCGACTCGGTTTCCACCTCAATTTTCATCGTATGAGGAATACGCTGACGCGCTGCTTTTACTGC
The DNA here is from genome assembly GCF_057221655.1 of Paenibacillus sp. plas6. Taxonomy (NCBI): domain Bacteria; kingdom Bacillati; phylum Bacillota; class Bacilli; order Caryophanales; family Paenibacillaceae; genus Paenibacillus; species Paenibacillus sp. plas6. Next base: position 2,006,298 of record NZ_CM170151.1, read on the forward strand.
AGCGGTAATGCCACCAGCACCTTTAATATGATTATCTTTAATCATCACAGCATCATACAAGCCAAAACGATGGTTATGACCTCCGCCAACGCGCACCGCATACTTTTCTAATAATCGATGACCTGGCGTTGTTTTTCTTGTATCGACTAAACGAGTTGGCAAGCCTTGCAAGGCATCAACAAACTGCTTCGTTTTTGTAGCAATCCCCGACATACGCTGCATCAAGTTCAGTGCAAGACGTTCGCCTGTAAGTAAGCTTCGCGTGCTGCCCTCTACCTCGATAATGACAGTACCCTTATCAACAAAATCACCATCGTTCACCAATGCTTTAAATTGCAAAGACTTATCAACGACTTCAAATACTAATGAAGCTACATGAATTCCAGCAATAACTCCTGCCTCTTTCATATGAATAATCGCCTTAGCTTGCGAATCTGCTGGAATAGTTGCCTCCGTTGTAATATCGCCATTTCCGATATCTTCAGCAAGCCAATTGCGAATTTGTGCCTTTAGATCCTCAGCATAACCGCCTGTTGTCCATTCAAACATGTTGAATCCACCCTTCTAATTGCCCTTGATTACGATTCATAATGGTGTGCTTATTCCAGTTTAGATCATCTCGTTCTGGAAAATCCTCACGATAATGACCGCCTCGGCTTTCTTCACGATAAAGCGCTGAGGTCATCGTGAGCAATGCGCATGTCAGCATATTGGCAAACTCAAACTCAGCACGCTCCATTAATTCCGTATCAAAAATTGAGCATTGTCGATTCAACTCCTCTAAACCTCTTAACAGCCCTTCCCGATTACGCTTCAAACCAGCAAAACGAACCATTACCTTTTGCAGCTTAAGCCGACGTTCAACAAAAGGCTGCATAGCATGCGGCTGTCGAGCGCTTTTATACACAATATGCGGAGTATATTCGATAGGCTCTAGTTTTGCAATTCTATCAACAATACGTTTACCAAATACAATTGCCTCTGATAAGGAATTACTAGCTAGACGATTTGCCCCATGGACGCCAGTAGAAGATACCTCACCACAAGCAAAAAGTCGAGAAATATTTGTTTCACCATTTAAATCTGTCTGTACGCCGCCCATTAAATAATGCATAGCTGGCGCAACAGGAATCCAGTCTGTTGTTAAATCTAAGCCATAGTTGAGGCAAGTTTTATAGATTGTTGGAAAACGATGCTTAACTAGTTCTGGTGATTCGTGTGTAATATCGATATAGACGAAGGTCGATTTAGTTTCCTCCATTTCACTTACAATCGCACGTGCCACAATATCACGTGGAGCAAGCTCTAGTCTAGCATCATATTTTTCCATAAACCGCTCGCCTTTAATATTACGCAAAATTGCACCTTCACCACGCACTGCTTCAGAAATTAAAAAGCGTGGCGCACCAGGATAACAAAGGGCAGTAGGATGGAACTGCACAAACTCCATATCACGAATCGTCGCACCGGCACGATAAGCCATTGCCACCCCATCACCTGTTGCTACATCTGGATTTGTTGTATAGCGATAAAGCTGCCCTGCTCCACCTGAGCATAACACAGTCGCTTTTCCACGAAGAAACAACCGTTCACCGTTATCCTTTTGAACGATAGCTCCATAGCAAACATTGTTTTCTGTTACAAGATCGATAATAAAGTGATTGTCCCATACTTCAATAGCTGGTGAAGCAATTGCTCTTTCTGATAGAGCACGAACAATTTCATATCCTGTCGCATCACCATTTGCATGCAAAATTCGACGCTGACTATGTGCACCTTCTTTTGTTAAAGCATACTCGCCATTTTCAATATCAAAATGCGTCCCAAGCTGAATAAGATGCTCTACACCCATTGGACCTTCATGCACAAGCACATTAACAGCCTCAACATCACATAATCCTGCGCCGGCAATTAATGTATCTTGTAAGTGATATTCCGGCGAATCATCCTCAGAAATTACCGCAGCAATGCCCCCCTGTGCATAGCGTGTATTGCTATCAAGCAATGATTTTTTTGTCACCAGAACTACCTTTGACGTTTCGCTAGCGCGCAATGCGGTAAATAAGCCTGCTATACCTGCGCCGATCACAATAACATCAGTGTCGACAATCGGCATTTTCTGTAGATCAATATCAACTAAATATTTAGGTATCACTGTAGTACCCTCCGTCAATTCCCTTCATAATAGGAATAACGCATGCTACTATTTAACTAGTAGCATGCGCTCCAATGATTGACGTGCCTGGTCAGCAATATGAGGCGGCACGTAAATTTGAGGCTGCATCGTTTCTAAACATTTCACCAGCTTTTTCAGGTTATTCACTTTCATATTTGGACAAACAAGATATTTCGATGCAAAATGGAATTTTTTATTAGGACTGTCTAAACGAAGCTGGTATCCTGTACCGTCCTCTGTACCAACAATGAACTCCTGACATGGTGATTCCTTACAATATTTAATAATTGCTGTTGTACTTCCTACAAAGTCACCTAATGCCACGACTTCAGGTCGGCACTCAGGATGAACAACAAACTGTGCATTTGGATACTGTGCTTTCATTTCTTCAACATCTTTAACAGTTAACATATCATGCGTATTGCAATAGCCTTCCCATATAATCATCTTTTTGTCGGTATGCTGTTGTACATAATGACCAAGATTTTTATCAGGAACCCAAATCACTTCGTCGCTTTCTACGGAATTAACGACTTTAACTGCATTGGCAGACGTACAGCAAATATCTGTCTCTGCTTTAATCTCTGCTGAAGAATTGATATATGTCACAACTGTGGCATTCGGATGCTGTGCTTTCAGCTTACGTAAGCCTTCTACATTCACCATATCTGCCATTGGACAGCCTGCGCGTTCATCTGGAATAATTACTGTTTTGTTAGGTGCTAATATTTTTGCACTCTCTCCCATAAAATGAACACCGCAAAATACAATGGTATCAGCATCCGTTTGTGCAGCTTTCTGCGCAAGCAAGAAGGAATCTCCTCTAAAATCTGCTACCTCTTGAATTTCATCGCGCTGATAATAATGAGCTAGAATAATTGCATTGCGCTCTTTTTTTAATTCCATCAAGCGTTCACGCAATAGGCGGTTTTGTTCCTGCTTGCGTTCAAGCGCCAAAGTTTCCACAATAATCCTCTCCTTAAGAATGCGTTAGTAAAGCACTTCCATGAGTAGCAACTTTGTGAAATCATGCACTTACTTTTCTAGTCGCTACCAAAGCTTTTAAAAGTTTGTGAACAATTGCAAATGATTCAAGATTTAATTTACATGTGTTACCGCTTCATGTCAATGGAATTGAGCGCAAATGTTCATCAATGTTTAAGAAAAAAATGTAATTAAAAATAAATAGGCTGTATTGCAAGCTCAATATGCTAACAATACAGCCTATCCTAATTTTTTCGGTTAGCGTCTAACTACTTAATGGTGTTATTCTTTCTTGTCGTCATTGTTAGACGGTTGCTCTTCAACAATGCCTTGCTGCTTCTCTGATTCATCTTGCTCACGCTTCTGAATCCGTACTTTTACATCGCCAATTTCATCGACAATTGGCTCAGTCGTTGTAACTTCAGCTACATTTGTCGCTTCTTTATTAGCGCTACTGCTTGATCCGTTATTACTTTTATTACCACCAGAGAATGGCTCAGGCAGTTCGCCTGTAGTAATTAACGATTTAATTTGCTCAAGCTCAAGTGTTTCCACTTCAAGCAAAGTATTTGCAATAAGGTGCATTTCCTTGCTTTTCTCTAGTAGCAACTTTTTCGTACGTTCATAGCAGCTATTAATAATTGATTGCATTTCTTGGTCAATTTCGTAAGCGATTTGATCAGAGTAGTTTTGCTCATGACCTAAGTCACGACCTAAAAATACTTGACCTTGCGAATTACCAAACTGCATTGGTCCAAGACGGTCGCTCATACCATATTCGGTAATCATGCTGCGAACAATAGCTGTTGCTTGTTTAAAGTCACTGTATGCACCTGTACCGATTTCACCAATAAATAGCTCTTCGGCAACACGACCTGCTAGCAAACCACAAACGCGGTCAAGCAGTTCATTTTTCGTTACAAGCATACGGTCTTCTTTAGGTAGCATAATCACATAACCACCAGCACGTCCACGCGGAATAATCGTTACCTTGTGAACTTGATCGGCATGTTCCATGAAAAATCCAGCTACAGTATGACCAGCTTCGTGATAAGCAACGATACGTTTCTCACGCTCACTGATCACGCGGCTTTTCTTCTCTGTACCTACGATAACACGGTCAATCGCATCATCAATATCAACCATATTGATTTCTTTTTTATTGCGGCGTGCTGCAAGTAGAGCCGCCTCATTCAATAGGTTTTCAAGGTCAGCGCCACTAAAACCTGTTGTACGTTTTGCAATTACATCAAGTTTTACGTCACTTGTTAGCGGCTTATTGCGTGCATGCACTTTAAGTACCGCTTCACGACCTTTCACGTCTGGACGATCTACCGTAATTTGACGGTCAAAACGCCCCGGGCGAAGTAAGGCTGGGTCAAGAATATCTGCTCGGTTCGTTGCAGCGATAATAATAATTCCTTCGTTTGCTCCGAAACCGTCCATTTCAACAAGCATTTGGTTCAATGTTTGTTCACGTTCATCGTGACCGCCGCCAAGACCTGCACCACGTTGACGACCAACAGCGTCAATCTCGTCAATAAATATAATACATGGCGCATTTTTCTTTGCATTTTCAAACAGGTCACGAACACGAGAAGCACCGACACCAACAAACATTTCTACGAAGTCAGAACCGGAAATACTAAAGAACGGTACGCCTGCTTCACCAGCAACAGCTCGTGCTAGCAATGTTTTACCTGTTCCCGGAGGACCAACTAACAGCACGCCTTTTGGAATACGTGCCCCTACCATATTAAACTTGCGCGGGTCCTTCAAAAATTCAACAACTTCGACTAACTCTTGCTTTTCCTCATCGCAACCAGCAACATCCTGGAATGTTACGCGTTTTTTCTCCTCATTGTATAGCTTGGCTCGACTTTTACCAAAGTTCATAACTTTACCGCCGCCACCTTGAGCTTGATTCATGAGGAAGAAGAATAAGATAATCATCAACACGAACGGAATTATCGTAATTAGGAAATTCGTCCAGAATCCTGCTGTCTTCATCTTTTCATACTTTAATGTAAAATTATACTGCTGCCTTAACTGCTCAAATTGATCTGGTGCATTTACCCCAGCTCGCGAAGTAAAGTTTTGACTACTGCCATCAGCAGGAGCATCCTTATACTTACCAGTTACTAAATAGGACTCATCCTCATACTTTAAAGTAATTTCTCCTACCTTACCAGATTCGATCGCTGTAATCAGCTCATCAAATCTTATAGGTTTAGATGAATCACTTGAATTATTGATGTAGTTATAAATCCCTATCGTAACTAAAAAAATGATTAAATAATAACCTGTATTACGGATGAACCGTTTCATCCCCTACCTCCTCTCAGACGCTTAAAATATTTTACCATAGCATGACTTTCCATCACAATAGAGGTTGCTCGGAGACTACATGCGTGGTTAAGAATAGATTTCCGGTTTTAAAACACCAATAAACGGAAGGTTACGATATTTTTCTGCATAATCAAGACCATAGCCAACAACAAATTCATCTGGAAGCGTATAGCCTTTGTAATGCGGCTGTAAATCTACCGTACGACGAGCAGGCTTGTCAAACAATGTAGCAATCGTTACGGAAGCTGCATTGCGATGCTCTAATACATCAACTAGGTAACTCAAAGTCAAGCCGCTATCAATAATATCTTCTACAATTAGGACATGACGACCTTCAACCGAGACATCCAAATCTTTAATAATTTTTACAACGCCAGAAGATTTCGTTGATTGCCCATAGCTCGAAACAGCCATAAAGTCAATTTCCAATGGAATTTTAATTTCTTTTACAAGATCTGCCATAAAAATAAAGGCACCTTTAAGAATACAAATTACAAGCGGATTGCGATCTGCGAAATCCTTTGTAAGCTGCTCTCCCAGCTCCTTAACCTTAAGTGCAATGTCTTCTTCGCTATATAGTACTTTCTCAATATCGTTTAACAACTGTGATCCCCCTACACTAAACTATGTTATGTTCATAAACGTGCTTCATTCCAATTCATCGCTTTCAGATGACCAGTACCGATCACATTTAAGATGTAGTAACCATTTTGAATTTTCGTTAACAAGTCCAAACAATGAGCGGCGAATACCTGGCAACCATAAAATCTCACCAGATCCATCAGCAATAATAGGATAATGATCACGCTTTGCTGCTGCAATTTTAGCATCCACGAACATATCTTGCACTTTTTTTGAGCCCTTTAATCCTAAAACTTGCATGCGATCTCCATTAATTCGCTTGCGGATCACTAGTGGCATCGTAAGTGCATCAATATCAAATACAGCTTCGTACTTAGAACGCAGCTGTGGCTGCTCATTTTTGTCAACTAGACAAGCTCGAATAAGCCAATCTCCATATTGCAGCTCGCACGGCAACTGCTCTTGATATAGAAGTAATGGCGTTATCACAGAGCCTGCATTTTCATAATCCTTAATATGTACAAATCGTAATTGTTCATATTCGCGAACACAGATTAAACCTGCACCAATATCCATTCTGCCTACACTTTTAGTGTCTAGTCGCGCCACTGTTCTTATTCGTTCAACACCTTCAAATGACACAACATCTTCATCTTGCGACAGATAACTTAATATTAGTTTAATAAGTCTCCTTTGTAAAGCAATCGGCTCGGCGTTTAACTGCTTGCAACGAATAATATAACTATTTCCATCCCTGGAAACAATTTTATTGAAACGCTGCTCGCATTGCTCCTGTAGCCACGCTTCATCCTCTCCTGCTATTTCCGCCAATCGGCAGAGAGAAGTAACAAGCTGAGGATTAAAGCGTTCGAGTTGAGGGATAATATCCATTCTAAGCGCATTTCTTTGATAATGTCTGCTCTTATTGCTGCTATCCTCTAGAAACGGAACCGCTTGCTGTTGACAGTATGCTAATAGTTCATTCTTTCTCATACGTAGCAAAGGGCGAATTAGTTCCACGTTTTTTTCATTCCGCATTCGTACAATTCCTTTAAGTCCATTCAGCCCTGTACCACGCAAAACATGCATAAGAATGGTTTCCGCCTGATCATCCGCATGATGCGCCAGCGCTATTGCGCTAGCCTTATATTTCGCTGCAACTTCATGAAAAAATTGATATCTTCTTGCACGCGAGGCAGCTTGACTGTTTTCCTTATTGTGCTGAAGATATTCCGGCATATTTAACTCCGCTATTTCTAGCCTAATACCTTGTTTTTTACAGTAGTCTTGCACCAGCTTGGCTTCCGCAGCGGACTCTTCTACACGAAACCCGTGATTAACATGAGCAGCAACTAATGTCAGCTCTGTTGAAGCCAGCACATGATGCATCACGTGCAGCAATGCCATTGAATCAACACCGCCTGACACAGCAACGACAATAGTTGCATTTGTTTTCAATAAACCACTTTCAGCAAGTACTGCCTTTACTTCTTCAACAATCCTCATGCTTCTCACCTTTTATTTTAGTAAGCCAGTATAGTCCAATACATAGAGTGAAGCCGATAATCCGAGCGTAATGATTGAAACAGCAATCAATATTTTTAACCAACGGGGCGTCGCTTTTTGCTTAGTTAACGCATTTTGTTTGTGCGCAAGTCTTCTCCATTCTTCCATTGCTTCCTTACTGCTAGTAAACTTCCCGTTAAATGCTTTTTCTAACCAGCGCGTAAAAGGTTTAAGAGGCGTTGTCTGCTTAACCAGCTCCATCAGCTCTTCATTAGAGCGATTTTGCGGTAATAGTTCTTTCGTCAACTGATGGAGCTTGAACGGAGCAAATAAATGTAAACAGAGCACGGCAAAAGAAAATAGATCATACTGTGGATCGGCTGAGCGGGAGCCGCAATTCCAATAACCTCGATCATAAATTTCCGTAAATTGCTTAACTCCCTTACCGATTTGTGTAGCACCACCAAAATCAATTAGCTCTGTTTCCCCATATTGCCCAACAATAATGTTCTCTAGCTTTAGATCACCAAAAACCCAGCCCGCTTGATGTAATTCTGACAAACAGCGGAGCAAATTAAGTCCCACTATCGGAAACCACTCATTGCCGTGTAATGATAAATATTTAACGATATCTGTTCCTTGTACGTAGCGCATTGTATAAAACGGGATTTCCTTCCCCTGTGGCGTGACCCAATCATCGACATCCTTGAGATAGACTTTCCGCAAACTATTATTTTGCGACAATGCTCTTAACGCATTAATTTCTGACTGCAAATCAACAGTGCTTTGGCCAATTTTCAATGCGTACCATTGCCAATCCTTCGACACTAAAAATACTTTGCCGTTTGCACCTTCACCAAGCAGACGTTCGACTCGATACTGTCCTTTTTTCCATTTGCCTACAATGACACTGCCTTTTTTTATCGGCAAATTAAATGACGTCGTCACCGCGCATCCCTTCCATTTCTCTGTCACGCAACAGCTTGCTCTCTATAAAATGTTCAACCACCTTCATTAGAGCAGGTCCAGTTGGTGTTGTACCACTCATATGCAGCTTAGGAAAGATGGAGTGCACTCCTTTCAAATGTGTTGTCCAGTCCAAATCTAACACGCAATCCTCTTGCTTTGATCCAGGAAAATGAAAAACTGAGATTTCACTTTTACCAGCTCTCGCCTGTAAACTTAACATTAAGTCATGGATCGCTTCCTCTACAGATGCCAGTTTAGGCTTCATACTAGCACTAGCATCAATTAAAAGGGCAACTTGTAAATCACTCGTTTCTGTAAGCTCATCCATTACCTTTACGACTTCTCCTCGCTTCTCAGGTGGCAATGCCTCAATGGAGTCATTACCTAACACTGCTTGCAGCTCTCTTTGAACAGCTAGTTGGATCGTTTGAACAACGGTTTTTCGTGTCATCATTTGAACGGTTTGTGCAAGTTCCTTTGCTTGAACGATTCTGCTAATGCCACCTCCAGCTCTAGCAATCTCATGAATCTCTGAAGCACCGTATTCACCAAGCTCACCATGATCAACAACACCGACAACATTTACTGCGATTCCTTCTGACTTTGCGTGAGCAGCAGCAACGATCGGGCTTACTCCTACGTTTGAACAACCATCTGTAATTAATAGAATTTGCTTCATTGCATTCTCCTCCTTATCCTGCAAACCATAATAGGACTTACGCCTACTAATAGCATTGCCTGATAAAAAGAAGATTAACCCTATCATTCTAGCTTATATACGTTTTATTATACATGAGTTGTGGTTAACAATGCTAATTCTACTAGTCCATAGCACAGCAGATAGCCCTTTCTAGCCTGTAAGCTAAAAAGGGCTATTATTTATGAAGCATGAAATGCTCAGCCAGCATTTCTTTTCCTTTCAATTTTACCAACTCCAGGCCATTTGAAAGTCGCCCACTGCGGCACATAATGATCAATTCTCGTAACAAGCACCGTCATATCATCATGAATTTCTCCATCATGATGGCGTACAACTCTGTCCAGCAAACAATCAGCAATTTCTTGCGGATTATCTGTGCGCAGTTCAGTAATTACTCGCTTCATCCATAGCTCCTTATTAACGGCATAGCCTGGTGCGTCATAGATGCCATCGCTTACCATAATTAATATATCCCCTGCTTGCAATTGCATATGAATAAAATCAACATCAATTTCTTGAATAATTCCTATTGGTAAATTGCTAGCGACAATTGGAATAACTTCATTCCCCCGCTTAATAAAACTTGGCGTCGAGCCAATTTTCAAAAATGTTGTATGTGCAGAATAGAGATCGATAATTGCTAAATCAACTGTTGCATACATTTCCTCTGGTGAACGCAATAGTAAAATAGAATTTACAGACTTTACTGCTAGCTGCTCATTCATTCCTGAGCGTAAAAGCTGTTGTAAAATATTCAGCGCCGCACTGCTTTCTTGGCGGGCACGTTCACCGTTGCCCATTCCGTCACTTATTGCAACCGCGAATTTGCCACTATCCAGCTCCATCATACTAAAGCTATCTCCAGATAATAGATCACCACCTTTAGCTACTCCTGCAACACCAATATCCACTTCAAATTGCTTTGCCGAAGTAAAGACTGCTCTTTGTAAATTATTATGAGGCGAAAGAGCTGTTTCACTTCTTACAGTAATATTTTCACCTAATATTTCACTTAATAGTGGAGCAATAATTTTTCGACATTCTTGAAAGCCTTGATCAAAGGTATGCTGAATTTCGATTTCTACATTGCCAACCTCCAAGCTAATAATATCAATACTATAAATAGACAATCCTAAGGCTTCTACAGCCTGCTTAATTTGCTCTTCTTGACTGTGAAGTGCTTGTCCTTCACGCTTGATTTCGTTCGATAAATCCTCCATCACTTGAGAGACGCCAAGCAATTGGTCTGCTACAAGCCCTTTAAGCTCATGCAGTTGGCGTTGCCATTTATAATTAAGCTGATATAGCTCATACTGGTGACGCATCGCCTGCTGCACCTCCTGCACATGTATACAGTGACTTTGCCATGCTTTCGGTGATTCCTTTAGACCGTGCTGATCTGATTCCATACTGCTCATCATTTCGCTCATCATTTTTCTTGTTTGGAACAGCTTTTCTCCCCAGCAAACCTTTTGGCGATGACAATTGGCGCAACTCTCCTCTGCCACCGCTTCCATAAATTGCGTCACTTGCTCCTCGTGGGTTAGCTCCTTCTCCGTAACATAATTAGGATAAAAGCTATTAGAAAGTGCTTTAAACATCTCTGAAAAATGCATGACTCGTGATGCCGTTGCGTTGCGAATATGCTTGGCATACTCATAGTGTGATTTCGTATGTTCAACCGAACCAGGCACATATTTACTTATCGCGCCAATTATTCCGCGCGGAGTTAATAGTAGTAACAACGCAGCCAGTGCAGATTCCCATACTGAAGTAAACATTTGCTCTTGTGTGCCAATATAGACTGTTAGTATTGTTGATCCTAGCAATAAGCCAAATGCCGCGCCCATCTTGCCACCCTCGCGCAGCAAGCCAGCTAATAAACCTGCGAAGCCCAGCACACCAATTTGCAGTACTGCACTAAAGTCAGCTAGGCTTATAACAAGCCCCGCTATAATTCCAACTGTCGCACCTAATGGCGCGCCACCTGCCATCGCAAAGATTAACAGCATGTAGCGAGACAACACATGCTCGATCGAAATACTTTGAATCGACCAGCCGACGGTTCCTGTCATTACACAAGCCAACAAAATCATGACACAAATAATTTCTTCATTTCTTAATCTGGCAGCTTTGCGAGCTAGTGTTATTACAGGCAAAGCGTGAATAAATACAAGAGTAAACACAAATGCAAGACCAGCTTCAATTAGAACCATCGTTAAGTTATACCAATCAACGACATTTCCAATAAACGCATGGAATAGCTGGACTAAAATGACGGAAATAAATACGATAAGCGGAACCTTGGATATTGACACTTTTTCAAATGCTTGCAAGCCGCGAAACAATAAATAAACAACAAGCAGTTCTAACGCCATCCAGAGCGGTGCTGGCTTAATAGCTAACATGCTACCGAGTACGATTGCAGCTCCTGAGTAAAATGCAACATCCCTTCGCATATAATAGACTACAGCGAAGTAAGCAACTGCAAATGAAATTAATGAATCCAATATAACCGTACGTCCAAGCAAAAAACCGAGTGTAACAAGAACAATATGCCACTTCTTATTCGCAATTTGCTCATACATCGCCTGCATCCATTTGTTTTGCATTAACCGTTCACTAACATTCACTCTTAATAGTGCGCCTTCACTCTTTTTCATCTTTACACCACCATCATTTATTTTCCATACGATTGTGTAACTCTCTATCCGCATCTTCACAATAGACTAGCAGTCTATTACGTAATTACACTATCACTAGACTTAGATTTAATTTCTGGTAGACATGATAGAGTAATTCACTTGTGTTCCTCATTATAGTGGCTTGGACAATCAATGTTTGTCAGATAACGTAAGCCTGAAAAAAGTTTTTTCCGACAAAAACCAAGCTCTTGCAACTGATGTCGGAAGCTTAGCAAATTCAGTTTTTGTAAGGGGTTAAACTTAACATCAGCGAATGCAGCGTATGCTTTGTTTTGTCGCTACAGGCTCAAATTATTGACGAATGATCAAGAGATACAAATCCATATGGTGAAAAGTGGCTAAAAGTTTTCGTTCTAACAAACTCTCGACATCATCCTTTGCAAAATGGCTATCATCGCAGAAAAAGGAACAAAAAAAAGCAGAGCAACATTTGCTCTGCTTATTATATGTTAGGAATGAAATATCATGTCACATGCGCTTTGCGCCACGGCCTCCACGTTTGCCTTCAGTATTCTTTCTCAAAGATGAAATGCGCTCTTCACTATCCTTTAAGAACTTAGACATTTTATCCTCAAATGAAGTTTTTGTGTTACTCGGCTTACCAAAGCCTTGCTTGTTGAATGGACGTCCACTTCGTTCGAAGGAACTATTACCACCAGAACGATTGAATCTATCGCCACTATTCCCACCTGAATGAGATGCAGCTTCTCCTGCTGGACGTTCAACAGCTTGTTTAATCGAAAGGCCGATTTTTCCATCCTTGTCCACATTAATTACTTTCACTGTAACAACATCATCAATTTTCAGGTGATCCTTAACGTCCTTAACGTAGTTATCAGCGATCTCAGAAATATGAACCAGCCCAGTGACACCTCCGGATAAATCTACAAAAGCTCCGAAATTTGTAATACCTGTCACTTTTCCTTCTAATTTGGCGCCCACTTCAATTGCCATAAAATAAAATGTTCCTCTCTTAAAGTATTATTAATTCTCCTGTCAGCTTAGCTAAACAAGAGCTTATATCGTGATTATAACCGAAGGAACGAAATCAGGTCAACAGACAGGCGTCATGGTTATTCACTAAAAATTTGCTGTTCGCCCTCTTTGAGCATACCTTGTTCTTTTGTTGCAAGCTGACTCATATACTCAGGGTCATTGAGCAGCATTACTTGATTTTTTAAACCATCTATCTCCTGCTGTAATTGATTGCGTTCATTTTGCAGTGTCATTAGTCTTTCATTCAAGCTATCTTTTTGATTCATTTGATTAATTAACGTATAAATCGTCCAGCCTGCAAACGCCACAATGAGAAATAGCCATATTCTTAATCTACGCTTTGTTCCAGCTTGTACAGTTTTTGCTTGCACCATGTGCTACTCCCTCCTTAACCATGACGGCAGCTTATTCTTTACCACCTGCCATGATTGACGTAGCCTATCGCTGATCTGAAGGCTTTGCCAATATGGAGACAGTTTTCTCCATAGCGGCTTCGTGATCGGTGACAATATCCATAGCAGCAACTTTACGATAGGACGTAGTAATTGTAGCACAAATTTACCAATTCCAATAGTGAGCTTAGTCCCAAGATTGAAAAAATAATGGAGTACTGCCCATATGAACAAGAGCGGTTTCACAACGGTGTAATGGAAAATATTAATGATTAATGCCACTAGCCATTTGACTGCGGCTATCATCCAGTGGGTTAGCTTAACTGTAAATTTGCTAAATAACCAGTAATAAAGCAATGCCCCTAAAGCTAGTCCGATAAATACATATGCACGTACCTCGCCATTATTACTTGCATATAGCATTCTAAATACGAGAATAGCCGAGACGATCCAATATACTAGATCTAGCAATGAAAGCGTCCAACGCGGGAATTTTAGCTCAGTGGATACAACCCGATAGCCATCAAATAAAATTCCCATGCCGATCCCAGACATCAGCATGACGCCTAGTGTTAACCATTGAATACTTAGACTCATTTGAATAGCTTACCTAATAAGCCTTTGCCTTTATTGGCAGTGGCTCCATCAGAATAGGCGAGTGATTGGATCATACCCTCTATTGAAACTAACCCCTGCTCAAGACTTAAATGTTTCATGTGCAAATTATGCCCCGTAACCGTCAACATCCCTAGCTCTGTATTCAGTAAAAATAATTGGCTATCAAAGCTTTCTACCTTTGTTACACCAGTAAGCTCCAATAGCTTACGATTAGTGAGCTTTAGCTCTTGCTGTTTAGGCTTCTTGTGCAGTTCCGACATAGACTCGTCCTCCACTTCCATTAATCTCCTTACTTAAACGTATGGAGCTGGAGGCAAATTTAGAACAGTAAACCAATAAAAAAAGAGGCTGGGACAAAATAACCCAGCCTAACTAAAAACGGCGGTGACGTTTACGAAAGTAAAATGTCATCGCCGTTAAATTTTTAAACACAAAAGGAACACCATCTGTTAAAATTTTAGTACTCCTACAAAAACATTAAAGAAGGTGTTCCTTATGTACAAACAGTATAACATGAACCAATTAGTTTTGCCTCTAAATTTAGAAGTTAAATTAAATGAAAAAGATATTGCGTTTGCCATTCATCATTTGGTCGAAAGTATTCCCGATGAAGCGTTTCGTTCGTTTGTTCGTCGTGATGGTTGTCCATCCTATCATCCTCGCATGATGCTCAAGATCATTCTATGTGGCTACACCCAATCTGCCTTTTCTGGTCGTAAAATTGAAGCTCTAACGAAAGACAGTATTCGGATGATGTGGTTGGCACAAGGCTACGAACCTTGCTACCGCACAATCAATCGTTTCCGTGTTCATCCTGAGATGAAGGAATTAATCCGCCAGTGCTTTGTTCAATTTCGCTCGAAGTTAGTAGAAGAAAAGATCATTCACCAAGAAGCGATTTTCATTGATGGTACAAAGATTGAAGCGAATGCCAACAAGTTTACGTTTGTATGGAAAAAAGCCGTGGACAAGCATCATACTCGTCTAATCGAGAAGTCGAATCAATTGTACAACGAGTTATTGGAACAAAAGATTATTCCAGAGCTCGAACATGAGCAGGAACTCTCTACGGAAAACTTGTTGGAGATCGCAGAACACCTCGAACACGTGGTTGAAAGCTATACAGAAAAGATGGAAGCATCCGAAAATACGAGCGAACGAAAGCAATTACGAAGCAAGCGTAAAGTGCCAAAACAAATGCTCAAGCAAGTCCGTGAATGGATTGAACGAAAGAAAAAATACAAGCAGCATCAACAACAGTTTGGAGATCGAAACAGCTATTCGAAAACCGATCCGGATGCGACGTTTATGCGGATGAAAGATGACTATATGAAGAATGGTCAGTTAAAGCCTGGATACAACGTACAAATTGCGACAGAAGGACAATATACACTGGCGTATGGGATCTATCCTAATCCAACAGACACGAAGACGCTCATTCCTTTTCTTAATGAAATTGAAAACCAATACTTCGACTTACCTACCTACATCGTGGCGGACGCAGGCTATGGAAGTGAACAAAACTATGAGGATGTCATCACCAATCGCAAGCGTGTTCCATTGATGAAGTATACGATGTATGAGCGCGAACAAAAGAAGAAGGTAAAGAACGATCCCTTTCAACCGAGAAACTGGCAGTACGATACGGAGGAAGATCGATATACCTGCCCTAATGATCAATATCTCACCTTTCAACGCTATGCTACTCGTAAAGATAAAGGCGGGTTCCAACGTCAGTTTAAGATCTATTCATGTTCGGATTGTACAGGCTGTTCCTTCCGAACAAGCTGCACAAAGGCAGGAGAAGGACGAAATCGACAACTGTTAATAAACGATCGTTGGGAACAACAAAAAATATATGTACAAGAACAGCTTTCAGAAGAAAAAACAGGTGAACTCTACCGTCAACGTAAAATCGACGTAGAGCCAGTTTTTGGATTCTTGAAGGCTAATTTAGGTTTCACTCGTTTTTCAGTTCGTGGAAAACGAAAAGTAGAACATGAGATAGGACTAGCCTTAATGGCAGTAAATTTAAGAAAATATGTGTTACGAACGTAGACGAGTACAGAGAAAATAGAACTTAAAATAGGAAAAAGGTGAAATCCACTTGCGGATTTCACCTTTTTCTTGCTTTAGAGACTAGTTATGTCCCAGCCTCTTTTCTGTCTATTCCCAATCTAGAAGATTTTCTTTTGGTCTAGCTTCTTCTTTCAGCAAGGTATACATTCCAGCAGCTTCATCTTTGCGTGAGGTTTCAGCAATTCGCTCTACTCTAACCGTCACGATTTTTTGACCGTATTGGATTTGCAGTTCATCACCGACCTTCACTGTACTGCTTGCCTTAGCCTCGCGACCGTTAATCCAAACCCGCCCTTGCTCGGACACGTCCTTTGCTACCGTACGACGCTTAATGAGTCTTGATACCTTGAGAAATTTATCAAGTCGCATCGTATTACTTAATTGCTTCTTTCAACTTGTTACCAGCTTTGAAAGCAGGAACTGTTGATTCAGGAATTGTTATATCTTCACCTGTTTGCGGGTTGCGACCTACACGGCTAGAACGTTTACGAGTTTCGAATGTACCAAAGCCAATTAGTTGAACTTTATCACCTTTAGCAAGTGCTTCAGTTACTTCAGAAATAAAACCATTAATTACAGTTTCAACGTCACGTTTAGTTAGACCATTTTTTTCAGAAATGTTATTGATTAGATCTGTTTTGTTCATTAGCTATATTCCTCCCGACAATATATACGTAGTTTGGGGCTAGCGCCATTAGTGAGGGCCAGTATGTACGTCCTGTTCTCACGAAGATTAATAATTCAACTAAAGTTTACAAAATCCTTCTTGCCTCTATTAAAATTTTACAAGATTTGCTGAATTAACAGTCTTTTTGACGACTTTAGTCTAATATTAGTCTTTTTGAACTACGACTTTAGAATGCTAAATCCAGTAGTTTTATGATTGTTCGCTCTGCTTCTTGGCCTCTTCCCACCATTGATCCATCTCTATTAGATTAGTATGGTCAAAGCTTTTACCATTTATACGAAGCTGCTCTTCAATATATTGAAATCTAGATTTAAATTTAAGATTCGTTTGTGCTAGACAAGCTTCAGGATCGGCTTCAATAAAACGAGAAGCATTAATTACAGCAAATAGCAAATCACCTAGCTCAGCAGCTTGCTTATCTTTATTGCCACTAGCAATTTCTGCTTTAAGCTCCTCTAACTCTTCTGCAATTTTATTAAGTACAGGATCAATCTCATCCCAGTCAAAGCCAACTTTTGCAGCCTTTTTCTGCAGCTTATACGCCGTTAAGAGCGCTGGTAAATCTTTTGGAATACCATCTAGCACAGAAGGACGTTTATCGGCAATTCCGTTTTTCTCCTGCTCCTTCGCCTTCATTGCTTCCCAGTTTTTTAGTGCTTCCTCAGCATTACTAGCAGCATTATCACCAAATACATGAGGATGACGATAAACAAGCTTTTCGTTTAATGTTTGTAGCACATCATAGACGGAAAAACTGCCGACCTCTTCTTCCATCTGACTATGCAACATAATTTGCAATAATACATCGCCAAGCTCCTCCTGCATTGCTTCCGGATCGTCAGCATCGATTGCCTCTAACGCTTCATATAACTCTTCGATAAAGTTTTTACGAATCGACTGATGCGTTTGCTCCATATCCCATGGACAGCCGCCTGGACTACGTAAAATGTTTACAATTTCATGCAAACGATCAAACGTACGATTGCGCAATGCGTCATCTGTGGAGCGCGGTATATAAATAACTGATAAATTGTGATAACCGTCAATTCGATCCAGCTCGTAAATTGGCAGCTTTACAATTTGCTGCTGACCTTCTACCCCCAGAGCATGACCAACGATTACTTCGTAATCATCAGGATAACGCTCCATTAATGCCAGCTTAACATCAGAAGCAGTGTACTGGTCATATACTTGACCAATTAACGTATGCAGCTCTGGTTGCAAATGACTTGGTTTCAAATTCGTAGCGTCTAGTAAACAAAAACCCTCTATTGGATCAAATTTGAGCGCACTAAATGCAGCATCTAAAAAGCTTTCTCCGCCACGTATCGTTAACTGAATACCTTCGGCCTCACAACGTTTTAAAAGCTGCTGCACGGTGCTTTCTGCTACCATTGGATGACCTGGCACCGCGTAAATGATATGAGCAGTTTCTTTATCACCAAACTTATTTACGTTTGCAATTAATGTTTCAACGATTTCCTCATATACCGCTGGAAAATTACTATGCTTTTCATAAACATCATCAAAACTTTGATAAGCGATCCCTTCCTCATCGAGTGACGATACTACAGGATGATGCTTTGTGCGAAGATATATAGTATTTGCTGACTTTAGCAGCTTCCAAATGCCAAGTGTAAGCTGATCTGCACTGCCTGATCCTAATCCAACAACTGTAATCTGTTTCACTTTACCAACTCCTCCGTTCTCTAGGTTAAGCTTGCTCAAATTTTATTTGGTGCATACGAGTTGTCCAACATTTATCCTAACTCTTTCCATTCCTTGCTGTTTAGCGTGCGACTTAGTAACAAAATAATGCCATAGACAATTGCCCCTGCGCTAACCGTCACTAAACTATAAAAAGTCATATCAATTCTTGTTTGTAGCTCTGTCCACCACAATTGCTTAAACAGCTGCAACACAACCCACATTATTGCTATTCCGACGATAACTGTAACAAATGGAGTGAGGATCTCTCGATAAAAACGTCTAGTTGCCTTTTCATAGCCAAGCTGCATCCTTGTCGCCGTGCGATAGAGCATCCAGCAGCCAAGCAAAGCTGGAATGAATAGAGCTAAATTGGCAGCAATGGCTGCACCTTTAATCCCATATTGCGGAATAAGCAAGTAATTCAATCCGATTTTTCCTACTGCCCCGATAAGCAGCAAATAAACCGGCAACCTAACGATTCCAGCACCCTGCAATAGCGGAGCAAGTACTGCTAATAAACTGC
The DNA here is from genome assembly GCF_057221655.1 of Paenibacillus sp. plas6. Taxonomy (NCBI): domain Bacteria; kingdom Bacillati; phylum Bacillota; class Bacilli; order Caryophanales; family Paenibacillaceae; genus Paenibacillus; species Paenibacillus sp. plas6. The sequence goes on from NZ_CM170151.1 coordinate 2,025,275, forward strand.
TGGCAACAGCAGTAAGCGCCAATAAACGAAAGGTTTCAATACCTGCACTATCCACATAAAGCATAATATTAATCGGCTCGGCTAACAAAAATAATCCCGCTGCCGCTCCACAGCTAACTAGCCATGTCGTACGATGAATAAGCAGCAAGCGCCTGCCTAATAATTGTTTGCTTGTACCAGCACTTGCTTGCTGCAGCCAGCGCGGTAAAAAACCTGCTGCCAATGCTGCAAGCAGCATAGATACAAGCTGGATAAGCGGCTGAATCCGACTATATTGTCCATATAACGTCATCACCTCGGCCATATTTGCTCCGCTCGCTCCTAATAAACGAGGTATCGTAAAAGAGTCGACAACCGCAACAATCGGTACTACAATCGCTCCTAGCGCTGTTGGCAATGCTAAGCGTAATAGTTTAAATGCCTCCTGCCTCCACGCTGAATGCAGCTGACGTATACGATAACGGCGAGGCTGTCGCATACTAAACCAAACTAACGCAGCGAAAGCACCGATTACAGAACCCCACATCACTGCTGTGGACATTGTTGAATCGCTCCAATTAAGTTGCAAACCCAGCCATAAGAGCAGCACCATACAAGTAACCCGTACAAGCTGTTCAATTAATTGTGAAATAGAAGATGTTTTGGCATCGTCGATCCCTTGATAATAACCACGAAAAACAGCAATGCTTGGCGTAAGGAAAAGGGCAATTGCCAATACTCGCAAAGAACCGCTTACTTCCTCATATCCAATCAGCTTTCCAAACAAAGGAACTAAAGCTAGCATCATAAGTGCAATAATAAACGAGGCAATACTGCTTAAGAGTAAAGCTATCCTAAATGTGTTCTCTTGTTCCTGTCGTTGTTGACCTGCTATGTAAGATGCTAACGCTGTTGGAATGCCTGCAACCCCCAAAGCCATCATCATTTGATAAATTGGATAAACGATATTATAAATTCCAAATACAGAATCTCCCGCTAAATTTTGCAGCGGTATTTTTTGCAGCACACCAATTAGCTTTGTTAAGAGTGTAGCTGCCGTTAACCATAAAGCACCAAACCCTGTAAGCTTTCGCCATTTACTCAAGTGATGATCACGTACTTTCCTATAACTCGATTTTTTACATCCTCCATTATAGGTGAAAAAAGCTTCCTCTGCCATCTAACCAATAATAGCTGAGGAAGCTTATATGTTTCACGTGAAAAATGTCGACTACTGCTCCATCTGCTTGGCCAAAAACGCTGCTGCTGTTTCCGCCATTTTTTGCTCTAGCTGTCCAATTTTTGAACTTTCGTCCTTGCTGATGATAACAACTGTTCCTATAGGGTCTCCGCCTGCAATAATAGGGGCCGCAACATACGAACTATAATTTTCATGATGGTCCTTAATAATTTCATAGTTGCCAGCGTTAGCTTCAATTTGTGTCTTACGATTTTCCATGCAGGCTTCAAGGATACTACCAATCGGACGATCAAGCAATTCTTTCTTTGATGCACCTGCTACTGCAATGATGGAATCACGATCTGAGATCACTGTTGTATGTCCTACGCTTTCAAATAAGGATTCCGCATACTCCTTGGCAAAATCACCAAGTTCGCCAATTGGAGAATATTTTTTTAAGATAACCTCACCATCGCGATCAACAAAAATTTCTAATGGATCTCCTTCACGAATCCTTAATGTGCGGCGAATTTCCTTAGGAATAACAACACGACCTAGATCATCAATACGACGAACAATACCAGTAGCTTTCATCCTATATACCTCTCTTTCATATCGTTTAACATGGCCTGGAATGCCCTTGTATAAAAACCTAAATGTACAATTAGAGTTTTAGACCGCGCCGATTATGCCAGCAATGACAGCTATAACAAGCCAGCTGATAACTAGCGCTTCGTTCAATGACCAATGTACTTTTTCAAATTGGACAGCTTCTTATTAACTGTTACAGCGCAGTCAAAATCTGAATCTGACCATAGTATTTATCCTACATTGTCATCTTATACATAATGAGTAATGAATTTTAATTAGTTCCAAACAGTCTGACCGTCCACATTAGACTATTTCCTGCAAAGTTTGTGATCAACCGCCCAATCATAACTTCTTATTCATAACTCCTTATTTTCCGCAATAAAAAACTGCCCTCCCATAGACTGTTGTAAGTCTAATCGAGGGCAGCTCATGTCTAATTTTTAGCTGCTAACCATCTTTAGTAATTATTGCGCAGCATTATCAGTTGCTTCTGGTTCTGCAGCTCCTTCATCGCTTGCTGCATCGTTACCAGCATTTTCTGAACCGTCAGTGCCTTCTGTGCTGTCTGTTCCTTCAGTGGACTCAGTGCCTTCAGTAGCGTCTGTTCCTTCTTTATCTTCTACTGGAGGTAAATTAATGTTTAATTCCAAGCCAGGAAGCTCGTCCGTAATAAATTTATTCATTACATCATTCGACAACACATAACGAATCATATCAATTGTTGTTTCTGGTAGACTTTCGAAGTCTAAAATATCACGTCCTTCAACCATAATAACGTGATAACCGTCAGCAGCTAACACAGGTTCATCAATTTGGTTAAGCTCTTGTGTATAAGCTGCTTGCTTCACCTCGTCATACCATCTCCCGCCAAAATAATCGGTATATACACCGCCGCTGTCTTTAGTGGTTGTATCGTCAGAATATTCCTTGGCTAACTCTTCCCAACTGCCGCCAGCCTCCAGCTTTTGTTTAACCTCTTGTGCACGTGCCAAAGCTTCTGCTTCCGTACGCGTCACTGTGTCACCAGTAGTTGCATCTTGCACAGAAAGATTAACAACAATTTGACGAATATCAAATAGCGTATAATCCGCTTTATTTTCTTCGTACTCAGCCTTCATCATCTCATCAGTAATTTGTGATTCAATGTACTTTGTAGCTGCGCTTCCCATCAAAAAGAAAGTTGCTACATCATTACGAGTCAAATCGTAGCTTTCCAGTTGCTCTTTAAGATCCATACCGCTGCTTTCCATACTTTCTTCAAATTGAGAGAAGCTTGTTAATGCCTCTTCCTTAGCAGCATCCTGTTGCTCCTGAGTTGCGCGACCAGCTAGTACTTTATAAATAACGTATTGCTCTAGCATATATTCACGGTAGCCTTCCATATCAAGAATAGATGGATCCATACCTTGGGAAAAGGCTAGAGATGATTTGAATTTGTTGAATTCAAGATCGGTTACTTTTCCGTCCTTATATGTAGCAACTTCCTCACCGCCTGCTGCCTCAAAGCTTATTTCTGGGTTAAGCTTATCATTGTCCTTGCCGCATCCTGCCAGCAAGCTGATTGCCATAATACCCGAAACCATCAGCATTAGCCATTTACTACGTTTCTGTTTCTTAGCTGTAAAATTGTAAAGCATGTGTAAGCCCCTTTCAAAAATTAGAATCTGCTACCCATTGTAGCAGATTCCTAAGCTAAAAAGCCAATTCTAAGAAGGTATGCTTCTTTGAACAGCGTCTTCTTTCTGTAAAACATCAAGATAATCGAACAAAAACTTTTCTGTAAGATAAAGCTTTTGCTCCATCGTCAATCCTTTTCCTCGTAAATCAACATAGTACGGATTTTCATCATCACGTGCCTGCTTGAAACGATTTTCCAGCTTTAAGCACAGCTTATCAATTTCTTTACGAATTGATTTTTTCTTCGGTGCGCTATCAAACACAAGACGAAAATCATCGTTGCGGCTACTGATGCTAACAATTCCTAAAGTCGAACCTAGCACTTTTAAACGAGCAACTGTCATTAGATTTAATACAGGCTGCGGTAAATCTCCAAAACGGTCTATTAATTCGCCTATTAAATCGTCAGATTCCTCTATCGTTGTAATTGACGCTGTTTTCTTATAAATTTCAATTTTTTGAATACTATCATAAATGTATTCGCTTGGTAAATAAGCATCTACACTTAAATCGATGTTTGTCGTAATAGGTTTCTTCTCTTCGACTTCCTCGCTGCCCATTTGTAGCTTTCTAAGCTTAATTTCTTCAGCAAGCATTTGCGAGAACATCTCAAAACCAACAGAGGCAATAAAGCCGTGCTGTTCTGCACCGAGCAGATTCCCTGCACCACGAATCGCAAGGTCGCGCATGGCAATCTTAAACCCTGAACCAAGCTCGGTAAATTCTTTAATTGATTGTAGACGTTTTTCTGCAACTTCAGTTAACACCTTATCACGTTGATAGGTGAAATAAGCATAAGCAATTCGATTAGAGCGCCCGACACGTCCACGCAACTGATAAAGCTGAGATAGTCCCATTTTATCGGCATCATGAACAATTAACGTATTTACATTAGGGATGTCGACGCCAGTTTCGATAATTGACGTACTAACCAAAACATCTGACTCTCCGTCTAGAAAGTCAAGAATCGTTTTTTCCAACTCCTGCTCACTCATTCTACCATGAGCCACGGTCACTCGAGCATCTGGTACAAGCGCACTTATTTCCTCTGCCATCTGATAAATACCTTGTACGCGATTATATAAGTAATATACCTGTCCGCCTCGTGCTAGCTCACGCTCAATCGCTTCACGAACAAGCGCCGGACTATGCTCTAACACATAGGTTTGCACAGGGAAGCGATTCTCTGGAGGAGTTTCGATAACGGATAAATCACGAACCCCCAACATTGACATATGTAGTGTACGAGGAATTGGCGTAGCAGTTAATGTTAGCACATCGACGCTTGTTTTCAGCTTTTTCAGCTTTTCCTTATGCGTCACGCCAAAGCGCTGCTCTTCATCGACAATGACTAAGCCAAGAGAAGCAAATACAATATCTTGAGATAATAGTCGGTGTGTTCCAATTACTACATCAACCGTTCCATTTTTTACGCCTTTAATTGTTTCATTCTGCTCTTTGCGTGAACGGAATCGACTCAGTACTTGTACATTTATCGGATAACCATTAAACCGCTCCTTAAACGTCTCATAATGCTGCTGAGCAAGAATCGTTGTCGGAACCAATACAGCTACTTGCTTACCCTCCATAGCAGCTTTAAAGGCTGCTCGTATCGCTACCTCTGTTTTCCCATAACCAACGTCGCCGCATAACAAACGATCCATTGGTCTTGGCTTTTCCATATCGCGCTTAATTTCTTCAATAGCTCTTAACTGATCAGCTGTCTCCTCATATGGAAACATCGCCTCAAATTCCTTCTGATAAACTGTATCAGGTGCGAATGCATAGCCTGGAGTTGCTTGACGTTCAGCATATAGCTTAATTAGATCATCAGCAATATTTTGAACTGATGCACGTGCTTTATTTTTTGCCTTCGTCCATTCACTGCCGCCAAGCTTATTAATTTTTGGCTCCTTATCCTCTGATCCAACATACTTCTGAATAAGGTCTACCTGCTCTACAGGAACAGATAACTTGTCACCACCTGCATAAACAATATGCAGGTAATCACGATGAATGCCGCCTATTTCTAGCGTACCGATACCTACGTATTTACCGATACCGTGGTTTTGATGAACAACGTAATCACCAACTTTAAGCTCAGTATAGCTTTTGATGCGCTCCGCATTATCAAGCTTTTTATCGACACGTCTTACTTTACGCTGCTTTTGTGTGAACATTTCCCCTTCAGTGATGACGACAAGGTTAGAGGACGGCATTTCGAAGCCCTGCTGCAAGTTTCCTTCCAGCAAAGTTGGTATATGAATACTGTAATCCTCCAGCACTCGACGCATCCGCTCTAGGCGCTCTTTATTTCCAGCAAGCATAAATATATGACTGCCATGTTTATGCCAACGCTCCATTTCTGACTTCAACACATTCATTTGTCCATGGAAGTTTTGCATAGTACGAGTTGTTATATTTACGATATTTTGTGGCTGTGTATGCGGAATTTGCTTTAAAAATAATTGTAAAAATAGCGTTGGGTACGGCCGATGCTGTAAGATGTCATTCGTATCGCGTGCAAGTACTAGACTCGGCAACGATTTGCCGTTTTGCAACAGATGTAAGTTCCACTCTGTTTCATCACGTTCAAGCTGCCTTGCCGTCTCAATTAATCGGCTAGGTTCATCTAACACTAGCAGCATGTCTTTAGGCATATAATCAAGAATTGTCTGCTTTTCTGGATAGAGCAAGGAAATATATTTATATATTTCTGAAAAATAGATTCCTTCTTTTAACTTGCCAAGCTCAGACTCTATTTCCTCGCGCAGCCTTTCTTTTGCTGTGCGATCATTCATTTTGTCTAGTTGAGCCTCTAAAAGGTTAGCACCATGTCTTGCTGCTGTTACCATTCGTTCTTTGGTGGCAAGAATTTCTTGAGCAGGTGTAACGGTATATTGCTGCAAGCGATCCACTGTGCGCTGATCTGTTGTATCAAAGGTTCGAATAGAGTCTATTTCATCGCCAAACCATTCTACACGAATCGCTAGCTTTGAAGTCAGCGGATAAAAGTCAATAATCCCGCCTCTCACACTAAATTCGCCCTTCGTTTCTACCATATCTGCTCGAGAATATCCTAACTCAACTAGTTTATTTATAAACTGCTCCGTTGATAGCTCTTCGCCAACAGCAATCGAAAGTTCAGCTTCAATAATCGCTTCTTTTGTAGGTAAATAGCGACGTATTCCTGAAAATGGAACGACAACAATCCCGCGAAAGCCTTTAGCTAGCGAGATTAACACATCCATACGCTGTGCCAGCGTTTCAGGACTAGATATAGCTGCCTCAGCAGCCACTAATTCATTTGCTGGATAAAGCAGCACTTGTTCACTCGATAAACATTCTTGTAAATCTTCTGCTATTTTTTGAGCTGAAAACATATTATGGGTTACGACAAGCAACGGCTTACCTAGCTGTTGCTGCAAGGCAGCAAGAAACACCTGACGTGAGGAACCTGCAAGTCCAGATACCATTTGCTCTTTCATGCCTTTTGCGTAACCAGTAACAACAGATTTTAATTCTGAATCCTCATTAATTAAATCAATTAGCGCTTTCAAAGCGTAGAGGCACCTCATTTCCTAGCTACAAGAGTGCTCAACTCATGCTGTAACCATGTTTTCCTAAACTGCACAACAAGCCATCCATAAACATCACTGTTTTATGGACGGCCCCTAAAACTTGATTGATTGTCACTATTGTAAAGGATTGTTTACTAGATTGAGTTCAGGGTTGCTGTTTAATGCTTCGTTACAATAATCGCAAACTAAATGCACGACAAGATGACCATGCTCATTGTAAGTTACCATCTCTTGACGTTCAGCAGCGGTCAAAGAATGAAGACCTAACTGCTCCTCGGAAACCCCGCCATTAATGGAGCCTATCTCGGTTTTGCAATATCTGCAAATATAGTTTACAGCCATGTTATGCCTCCTGAAGATCATTTATACCTTCAGTATGCCCATTTCTACTCAATCTATTACTTATTATTATACTTACCCATTGTATCCTGAAAATGATGCGTTAAGCTATATTCTATCGCATCACATGCATGATTAATCATAGCTGATAAAGCTTCTTGCTCTTGTTTAGAGAAGTTGCTCAGTACATAGTCTACAATAGCAAATCCAGGCTCTGGTCGAGAAATTCCCATACGCACACGATTAAAGTTTTGTGTATTCAAATGAGCGATAATTGATTTTATACCGTTATGACCGCCTGCACTTCCTTGATAGCGCAGACGAATTTTACCAATCTCTGTGTCCATATCGTCATAAACAATTAGCCCATCATCAATTTCTTGCTTGTAATAATCAAGAAAGGCTCGTACAGACTCCCCAGATAGGTTCATAAACGTCATCGGTTTAATAAGAGCGACCTTTACACCGGCAACATGTCCTTCGCCAATTAACGCTTTGCATTTGTTCTGCGTAACACTGATATTCCATCTGCGAGCAAGCTCATCAATGACCATAAAACCGACATTATGTCTTGTTTTTTCATATTTGGAGCCAGGGTTGCCTAAACCTACAATCCATTTCATTTTGCTTGCGCTCCTCTACTTCGATTCCTTCTTCGCTCTAGCTCTCGCTCTAATTTTTTCAGCATAGCTTGGTTTATTTTCTTGACGTTGACGCGCAATAGCCAGATCACCAGCAGGTACATCCTTCGTAATAGTAGATCCTGCTACTACATAGGCTCCTTCACCAACTTTAACCGGTGCAACTAAGTTAACATTGCTTCCGATAAACGCTCCGTCACCAATTTCAGTTTTGAACTTATTAATGCCATCGTAGTTTACTGTAATTGCCCCGCAGCCAATATTGACATCTTTACCTACAGTAGCATCCCCTACATAGCTAAGATGAGAAACTTTACTGCCGTCGTCAAGCGATGCATTTTTTAACTCAACAAAGTCGCCGACTTTGCAATTTTTACCTACTTTACTTCCAGGGCGCAAGTAAGCAAAAGGTCCGATGCTGCTTCCTTCATCAACTGTTGCTTGATCAAGTACAGAATGCTTCACTTGTACTCCATTAGCAATTACGCTATTTGTAATATCAGATTGAGGACCAATGACACAGTCTTCACCAATTGTTGTATTACCGCGCAAAATAACTCCTGGATAAATAACAGTGTCTGCGCCAATTTTTACATCAGCTTCGATATAGGTTGAAGCTGGATCAATAATTGTTACCCCATTGATTAAATGCTGACGATTTATTCGCGCGCGCATTAAGCTTTCTGCTTCAGCTAATGCGACACGGTCATTAACGCCAATCGCTTCTGCTAGATCAGTTGTATTATAGCCTTGTACAACATCCCCTGCTGCTTTTAAGATGCTAATAACATCAGTTAAATAATATTCACCTTGGGCATTGTTATTGTTAATTTTACTAAGAGCTGCAAACAGCTTTTTATTATCAAAGCAATAGGTACCCGTATTAATTTCACGCACTGCTGCTTCCTCTGGCGAACAGTCCTTTTGCTCAACAATTTTTTCAACAAAGCCCTCGCTATTACGAATAATTCGACCATAACCTGTTGGATCTTCAAATGTTGCAGTTAAAATTGTTGCCCCTGCTCCACTTTGTTGATGAAGCTCTAGCATTTGCTTAATTGTGCTGCTTTTGACGAGCGGTGTATCGCCGCAAATCACAATCGTTGTTCCCTCTTCATTTCCAAGCAATGCTTCTGCTTGTTGCACTGCATGACCTGTTCCAAGCTGCTCCTCTTGTTTAACAAATTGTGCTTTGTCTCCAATATAAGCCATTACTTGCTCTGCTCCGTGGCCAACCACGACAACAATACGCTCACTATTCGCTTCTTTTACTGTATCTAAAACATGGCCTACCATAGGTTTTCCGCAAACATGATGAAGAACTTTATATTGCTTAGACTTCATTCGTTTGCCTTGACCTGCTGCCAATATGATTGACATTAATTTCATAAGACACACTCCTTTGTCATTTAACCCACAACACTATATATCATTATACAAAAAAAGAAAAGAGAGCGTTAGCTCTCTTCTCCCCCTTGGTAATCATTGTACTTTTGAATAAGTTATACAACTTCTTCGATTGCAACTTCTTCAGCTGCACGCTCGTATTCTGCCAATACAGCAGATTGAATCTTCTCTCTTGTAGCAGAAGAGATCGGATGAGCGATATCGCGGAATTCTCCGTCTGGAGTACGCTTACTAGGCATTGCGACAAACATACCGTTGTTGCCATCGATTACACGAATATCATGAACAACAAATTCGTTGTCAATCGTGATAGATGCGATTGCCTTCATACGTCCTTCAGAGTTCACGCGGCGGAGTCTTACATCTGTAATTTGCATTGTGTTCACCACCTTTGTCTATTGGAGACTTGGTGTATAATTCCACATTTCAAATCCAAATCCTCCTTGTTTTTTGGAAAATTTTATTGTTTTTTTAAAAAATTTTTTAGCATAATAGAATTATCGCCGCTTTTCGACAATTTGCGATGATTTAGCTTAACTATCGACAAAATCGACTATCTCTGAACTAGCTCTATTTTTTCTTCAAACAGTGCTCTTAATTTCTTTTTTTAGCAAAATTAAGCAAAATAATTTCCAGGTACTACTTCAGCCTGCTTTGTTTTTAAATCAATCGCAGTTAATTTAGCTAATGACACATAGTCTTGTAGTAGTCGTTCCTCATGCTCAATTCCACCGGCTTCTACAAAAACTCCAACTCCAGCCACCGTTGCATTAAATTCATGAAGTAAATCAATCATGCCTTGAATAGTTCCGCCAACCTTCATAAAATCGTCGATAATTAGTACGCGAGATTGTTCTTTTAACGCTCGTCTTGCTAGAGACATTGTCTGTATCCGCTTCGTTGACCCAGATACATAGTTGATGCTCACTGCTGATCCTTCGGTCACTTTATTATCTCTTCTAACAATAACAACAGGAATATTCATACAAGCTGCTGTAGCATAAGCAAGAGGAATTCCTTTTGTCTCAACCGTCATAATAATATCAATTTCCCGATCTGCAAAAGCAGTAGCAAACATTTTACCTATATCAGCTAACAACTCGGGCTGACCTAGCATGTCTGTCATATACAAGTAACCACCGGGAAGCACACGGTCAGGTTGTTGCAGCATCTTACATACCCGCTCTATAATAGCAAGTGATGTACCTTTTGGCATCATCGGCTTGAATTTTACACCACCGGCAGCACCCGCCAATGTGTGGAGTTGACCTATGCCCTCCTCCTCAAACACTTCTTTAATTATTGCAAGATCCTCACTAATGGATGATTTTGCAGATTGATAACGCTCTGCGAAGGCGGTCAAAGAAATCAACGTATGGGGATGAGCAAGCAAGTACTGTGTCATTTCTACAAGCCGTGAGCTACGCTTTAATTTTTTCAACGCATTCTCTCCCCTTAAATCCGAATATTATAAAGTAAATATTACATAATTATACGGATTTAATCAAGTTTTTTGCGTCAAACATCATCCGTAAGCTTTCAAAATTCTATTTTTTAGCCACAACAAAAAAGCTCAGGCTAGATGAAAGCAATTTTGGAGCGCAGCGTACGCAGTTCGCACGTGAGCACCGCAAATTTCCGCTGAATTCAAAATTCGATGCCGACTTTACTGCAACGCTCCTCTTCGTCATCACCTTTAAGCTACATCTACTTTAAGTCAGCATACGCACTACATATACCTCTTTACAAAACCCACGCAATCCATTGTAAATTCGCGACAGCTTCGCCTGCTTACTCACTAGACCAAAAACTGTTGGACCGCTACCCGACATTAATACACCGTCAGCTCCAAGCCGTATCATACTTTCCTTAAGCTGTCTTACCTCAGGATATAAATTCAGCGTAACCTGCTCCAAAACATTGCCAAGAGAATTACACATTGAATTAAAGGATCCCGCTTCTAAAGCAGCAATCATTTCTGATACTGAAGGATGCTTTTCAACTTTGTTTACTCTAAAGCGGCCGTAGACATCGGCTGTAGAGACGTTTATCGGAGGCTTAGCAAGTACAACCCAGCATTGCGGAGGGTTAGTAATTCGCTCTAGCTTTTCTCCTCTTCCAGTAGCTAGCGCTGTACCTCCAGTTACACAAAAAGGCACATCTGAGCCAAGCTCTGCTCCTAATTGGCATAGCTCCTCTTCAGAAATACCAAGTTTCCATAAACGATTTAATCCTCGCAATGTTGCGGCAGCATCGCTGCTACCACCTGCTAAACCTGCAGCAACCGGAATTTTTTTATCAAGATGAATATAAACTCCTTGCTTTACGCCATAGCGCTCTTTAATTAGCTGTGCTGCCTGAAAAGCTAAGTTTTTTTCATCCAGTGGAATATAGCCAACTTGTGAGCTTATAATAATTTGGTCGCGAGCTAATGGTTCCATTTCCAATCTATCAGCCAAATCAACCATCGTCATAATCATTTCAACTTCATGGAAACCGTCTTCTCGCTTGCGTAAAACATCTAATATTAAATTGATTTTGGCTGGAGCCTTTTCATAAATTTTCATTATTCCCTGTTCACCCGTCCATTTTAGCATAGGTACATTATAACAAAGGAATAAAAGAAAAGCTAAGGCTTGCACACATCATGCCTGCAAACCTTAGCTCTTATCATTACTGCTTAGCATTGCGCGCTGCAGCTTCTTCAGCCATTTGAATTGCACGTTTAACAATATTGCCTGCATCCTTTGCTTTAATCGCTCCCCAGCCATGTTGCTCAACGGTTGGCAGGATGCCAAGCTCACGGGCAATTTCTAGCTTTAGCTGTTCAGACATTACTGATTTCCGTCTACCCATGCTTAAGCCCTCCTAAAACTCAATACTTAACTAATACACACAATAGCGTGCAAGTTACACTGAGTTTATTTTGAAAAAAAAGTATAGACCTAGTATGTGCTACAAGGAAGCAGCAATGCATTGCAATTTCAGGAAAAAAATAAGACGCAAACAATCGCGTCTTTATATACTTTCAATCATGTTATCTATACAATACGTGAATCTAGGTTATTGCTGAATATGAGCAATACGAATTTGTCCCTCGTCATTACATACTGTAACTTCTACCGATTCCGTTAGTATATCTGCATAGCTATAGGACACGCGTTTAAATGCGTGCTGATCTTCATCAAGTTTCACGATGAAGACAGAAGGGTAGGTTTCTTCTAACGTGCCAGTACGCTCAACTGTCTTGCGTCGACCACCATTTGCTCGTAGCATAATTTTTGAACCAACATGAGATTCTAAACTACGTTTTATATCCAATAGCGCATTTTTTGCCATTGCGACTACCACCTCTTTCCTAGTACATTATAACGAAAAAAGGGGGTCTTGTCAAATTAGCAAAATATTATATCAGCCGAATATATTTCTTGTCAACGGGTAAAATATACTTTTCAAACATTTTTTATAAATTCCGATAAATCATCGTTAGTTAGCCTTTTATCCGTGGAATCGTGGACGTGGATAACCGACACGATACCGTCCAAATGTTTCAATGCCGCCTACTCCATCAATCCCACTAATTGAATTTGAAACGAGCTCCGGTAAGTCGATAACATCTCGTAGTGGCGTATAGCTGGCTTTAATCGCAATATATACAGGATCTAAGGCATGAATTAATATTCTGCCTGGCGAGCTAGCAAAATTTGCTCCTGCGTGCAGAAGTGCCTCATAATGAGATTGACATGCTCCTGCAACAACAATCAAACTATCACGATTACGCTCATATTCCCTTGCAATACGGACAGCATTAACGAAGTGCTGAGAGTTTTTATAACTGCTTAAGCTTGTCAAATCAACACCTTGGCGGTTTTTCAGCACGCCATCATGTCCTGTAATTACAACAATATCGGGTTCATATTGCGGTAATAAATGAATTAGAGCATCCGCCATTTTTGATTCACTAACAAAGTATCCTTCAGCTGGTACCTTCATAGCTTCATACAACTGCATGCTCTTTTTTAAGTAATTGGCATCTCCATCTAGATGCAATACTTTACCTGGCCATTCAAAATATAAACTATCCTCATCGCTGCCTGTTCTCTCCTCAAAATGCGGTTTGTATTCTGGCAAACGATCTATTGTAGCATGCATCTGTCTAAAGGCTCGATTCATACGATGACGCACCATACTCGAATGATAGCGATATGCTGAATCATGTATAGACATTAAGTCATGTATTGGCGCATCCGCCAACAGACGATAATCTAAGCCCTTTAATATGACATTTTCACTTTGCAACAGTTCAATGCGAAAAATAACATCTCCGCCATAGGATTGACGAACGACAAGATCACCTTGCTTCATAGGCTAATCACCTCTTCATCTATCGTATGGATGATCAAGAGGAATGGTGCTTACTTATCGTTCAAACGAAAAGAAAATCTATTTCACAAGACCAGACGCATTTAATGCCTCGCTTAGCTTTGCATACTCTTCAAGACTTAACGTTTCTCCCCGACGTCCCGGATCAATTCCAATCCTATCTAAAAGCTTCGTAAGCTGCTCGCGTTGATCTTTTCCAGTTAGCATCAATAAGTTGTTAATTAAAGTTTTACGTCGTTGGGCAAATGCACTTTGCACCACTCTAAAGAAAAATGCTTCGTCTTCAACTTGAACGGCAGGCTGTTCACGTAAAGTAAGCTTTATTACCGCAGAATCAACATTAGGTTGCGGGATAAACACGGTATGCGGAACTGTACAAACCACTTCTGTTGTACAGTAGTACTGCACTGCAATGGACAGGCTGCCATAATCTTTACCGCCTGGTTTGGCTGCCATTCGCTGTGCAACTTCCTTCTGAATCATAACAACAATATGCTCAAGCGGCAACTTTTCTTCTAGCAGCTTCATCAAAATCGGGGTAGTTACGTAATATGGCAAATTAGCAACGACACTTACTTTATCATAGCCACTAAATGACTCAGAAAACAGCTTTTTTAGATCGAGCTGCAGTACATCACCATGTACGACGTTAACATGCTGCTCATCCTGCAAAATTTCTTCCAGTATCGGAATAAGACGTTGATCAATTTCAATCGCAGTTACTTTACCTGCTGCTTGAGCTAGTCGTTGAGTCAATGCACCAATTCCTGGTCCTATTTCGAGCGCGGCTTTTTCCTTGCTTAATTCAGCAGCGTTCACAATTCTTGTTAAAATATTGCTATCAATCAAAAAATTTTGTCCTAAGCTTTTTTTGAATGAAAATCCATGCTTTTGAATAATTTCTTTTGTTCGCTTCGGTGTTGACACCTCTAATTGTTTCATACGTCGTTTTCCTCCAGCCTATAGCCTAATTGGTCAACTGCTGCATAGAATTCTGCTTTTGTAATACTAAAGCTTGTACAACGCTTAAAAAACTGTTTTCCATTTGCATAACCAATGCCTAACAGCTTACCGAGCTGCAGACGTCGTTCTGAAGCCTGAGGATGGACGAGGAGCCCTGCTTTCATTAAATCATCAAGAGTGATTTCTCCCTCAATGTTGTCCGTTTCCGTACGTAATGACGACAATGCTTGACGAATCGCTTCAGGGCTCGCATTTTCAATTCCAATATCCCCTTTGTAGCTAGCAAGCTCTTGCGGTAAAAACGCATGCTTGCAGCCTGGTGCATGGCTTGCTACAATTTTGCGAATTCGTTCTCCCGCATGATCAGGATCTGTAAAAATAATAATACCGCGTCGTTCATTGGCTAATTTAATACGAGCTAGCACATCTTCTCCGATCGCAGAACCATTTGTTTCAATGGTATCCGCTTCTACAGCACGCTTAATTGCTACGGTATCATCTTTGCCTTCTACAACGATTACTTCTTTTATCAACCTTATTTCCACCCTTCTATCAGGCCCAATGTATAACCTTCTCATCTAGTATAGCCGATAGGTGTCACGAACATAAATAACTGCCTTAAATACGCCTGTTTGAAAAAAGATTAGCGTACACAAAAAGACGCTTCCTTTCGCCACATATTCTGTAGCTTAGGAGGCGTCATATCATACATATGTTCAATGATTGACCAGCTAGAGCAAGTCGATAACTAGCTTGCTGTCGGCTTATTCGGTCCAATGACGTATACCGTCACACCTTTTTTCTTGCCAAACTTTGTAGCTGTGTCTACATCATCAAAGTAAACGTCAATCTTGTTGCCCTTAATGGCTCCGCCTGTATCTTCAGCTCTTCTTAAGCCGACTCCTTCGATATAAACCCACCAGCCCATTGGAATGACTGAAGAATCGACGGCGATTGTACGCCCTTCTTTTACCGTTGTTCCTGAGGCTGTAATTCCGTAGTCTTTATCGCCTTTTCTTTTTCCAGTCGATTCAGGTCCTGCGGTATAAGCGGTTAAAGTAACATTCTTTAACACCTGTGAAGCCTTAAACGTATAATCCCCAACGGTAACTGTTTGTGCTGAATCAGTTTTATTAGACAGCGTTGTTATTGCTGCTTTCGCTTTGGCTGTGCCAACAGCAATAACTTGATCAACTGCCTCTTCTTTCACGATTTCATTAATCACTGAATCAGCTACAAGTACGCCATCCTCATAGCGCTGCTCGATTTGCTCGATAACAACTCCAACCTTACCTGTCTGTACTACCTTTTCTGTCCCCTTGGTCAAACTGTTATCTTCTTTCTTCACAATAGAGAATGGCACTGTCTTTTCTTGAGACATTACTTTGGTTTCAACACGTACGATTTTAATCGTGTCATTAGCCTTCAATTTACTATCCAGTGAAGGCTCAACTTTATCTTGACTGCGAATCGATATATTTAACTGCTTGATCGCTGCCTGCACCGTTTTCTCTGTTGTGTATTGCTTAGACGTTTTTCCGTCCGCTACTACGTTAATCGGAATCGCATGATTAATTTCGATTACATCGCCATCCTTAATAGGGGTGTTGAGTGATGTCGATACTTCATCATGAGGTCCTAACGTAATAGCTTGTTCATCCAGTAGGCGTTGCAGAACCCATTGTTTTGTCGTCACAACGGTTTCTTTTCCGTTCACTACTAAGGAGACGTTCTTTTCCGTCTGCCCGTACAACAACACCAAAAACATGAAAGTCATAGCGATTGAGATTGAAATGCTCAAAATAATCAAACGCAAGTTTCCATGCTTCCATCGCATTGCGAAAGTCATGCTGGATGATCGTTTGCCATGGGTGTCCTTTACTGGAAATAATCCCACTTCATCGGTCCTCCTTCATAGCCCCGCCGCCAATTATTGCATGTTACAACTGACGTGACTACACCTATATGGCGTGCATTTTGCACGCTTCCTAATTTTCTCATTGTCCTCCTCTCTCATCAATATCTCTATGATCTCTATTTCTTGTTTATGCAAAATCAATAGAACGATAGAACGAGGTATTTGAGAAAATTGGAAATTCAATACAGAGTACAAAGTACTGAAATGAATCATACCTTGTTAAAGGTGGACTTGTAAAGAACAGATAAAATGCGATTTTTATTAAAAAACTAGGTTAAATGAGAATAATATATTAAATTCTGCAACAAAAAATAGTTTTATCGTACGAAAAGTCTTTTTTTCTTTGATTTTCAGCGCTTTCTACTCAATTCCGAAACATTTTTTTCCATTTTGCAATGTAATTTGCGCTAATTCCTCTAGGGAAATTTCCTTAATTTGTGCAGCTGCTTCTGCCACAAGTGCCACGTAAGCACTCTCATTTCTCTTACCACGATATGGATGAGGTGTAAGATATGGGCAATCTGTTTCAATCAATAATTTGTCAATTGGAACATTTTTTAACACTTCTTTAGGCACTCTTGCATTCTTAAAAGTGACAGGTCCGCCGAAGGAAATATAGAAGTTCATATCGAGGCATTGTTTTGCAACTTCCCAGCTTCCAGAGAAACAATGCATAATACCTCCGACCTCAGCAGCTCCTTCCTCCCTAAGAATGTTAACAATATCAGCATGCGCATCTCGATTATGAATAATTATAGGTTTATTTACTTTTTTTGCTAAAGCAATTTGCTCTCTAAATACGCGATGTTGTACATCTTTAGGCGATGTGTCCCAATGATAATCAAGTCCGATTTCACCAATTGCAACTACTTTTGGATGCTGACAAAGCGATTCTATCCATGCCAAATCTCCATCTTCCATATAGATGCTTTCGACTGGGTGCCAGCCAACAGCAGCGTAAATAAAATCATATTTTTCTGCAAGTTCCATTGTTGTTGGAATTGTATGTCGATCAAATCCAATATTTACAATTAACTCTACTCCCGCTTCCCTAGCGCGCGCGATCATTTCTTCGCGATCCTCGTCAAATTGAGGCGCATCTAAATGAGCATGTGTGTCGAATAATTTAACCATTTGTAAACTGCTCTCCTACCCTTATATATTAAAAATTTGTTTCATTTTAGCACTTAATTGGTGACGATGTCTAATTAACGCTTCTTCCGGATAATACAAATGGTAACTACCATGATGCAGACCACTGATTGAGGCAATAATATCCGATTTTGAAGCAATTTCTGACAAACTTCCATCCTTTTCTAATAGCATAATTGGAGCTTTTTCATTGCCGTGATGTTTCGTTTTTTCCAAACGATATACGTCATACGGACGGTCGATCGGATAATCAATTTCCATATGATATTCAGGGTCAAGTCCGATGTCAATAAATGAAGTTTTTATCTCTTCCATACATTCATCCGTCATTGCTGTAAATGTAATATATTTATATAGTTTTCGATTTAAAAAACGCTCACACAATTCTGCTAGTAATGAATCAGATTCATGCTGCCAACGACTAAATGTGTATTGAACTAACGCTTCATCTAGACTCAAGTAAGACTTAAGTGTAATCGTACCTTCTATTAAAGAAAATATCGCATCGTCCATCCATTGGAAGTTGTAATTTTCCTTATATAATTGTTTAGCTCGTTTAAATATTTGACGTAAAATAATTTCCGAGCTTCGTGTAACAGGATGAAAATAAACTTGCCAATACATTTGATAACGCGACATTAAATAATGCTCAATGGCATGCATCCCGCTTTCCTTCACAACAATCGTTCCTTGATGCGGGCGAAGTACACGTAAAATTCGCTCTAAATCAAAGTTTCCATAATCTGTTCCTGTAAAATATGCATCACGCAATAAATAATCCATACGATCTGCATCAAGCTGACTGGAAATAAGACTAACTACAATTGATTGATCATACGTTTTTCTAATAACATCCGCTACCTTTTGTGGTAAATCGGAGGAATAAGATGAAAGAATAGAATTGATTTCTGTTTGCCCCAATAAAATTTTTACAGTCCAATCTTCATGATCCGTCTCAAAAATATCTTCTATTGAATGAGAAAATGGAGCATGTCCAATATCGTGCAGCAGGGCAGCGCATAAGGCAACAATTCGTTCCTCTTTCGGCCAATCAGGATAGCTGTTTCGCTCAAATTGAGAAATAATCCGCCTTGTAATCTCATAAACACCTAATGAATGAGAGAATCGACTATGTTCTGCACCATGAAAAGTTAAATATGTAGTCCCCAATTGACGAATTCTCCGTAAACGTTGAAATTCTTTACTATTAATTAAGTCCCAAATTAACTTTTCTCGTACATACACATAACTGTGTACAGGATCTTTAAATACTTTTTCTTCCTTAAGCATAAGATATATTCCCCCTCCTTGTTCAAATTTTTGTCAAATTAATTGATTAATTTTGTCGAATAATGTCGTAAAAATATATGCAAATTGTCGAAAATATAGTATTCTATTACATGGAACAAATCATCTAAATATGATGAATTCTTAATCTATATACGTAATTATTACGGCAAAAAATGATATTGACTCTATTGGTAAGAGTTGGTATTATTATTGTAATTTAACACGAACAATGTCGAATTATGACAGAATTCAATTTGTGAGAGGACGGAAAATTTAATGATGAAATCAACTGGTATTGTACGTAAAGTAGATGAGCTAGGTCGTGTTGTTATTCCAATTGAACTACGCCGCACACTTGGCATTGGCGAAAAAGATGCATTGGAAATTTACGTTGATGGCGAACGTATCATGTTGAAAAAATACGAACCTGCTTGTATTTTCTGTGGCAATGCTGAAGACGTGACTTACTTTAAAGGAAAAATTGTTTGCCAAAATTGTTTATCAGAAATGCCATCTCCTGTGACAAAATAAAAAAAATAAGGTATACTATAATTATCGACATGTTAATTCTAACCTTTTTATACTCCTTGATGCCTTCCTGGACACAATTTGCCAGGAAGGTCTTTTTTTATTTATGAATTTGATTGTACACCTCGCGCTTAGATATATTCCGATCTGCTGCTACTTTTTTTAATGCTTCTTTGTGAGACATCGTAGCTTCATAATGCTGCACATGTTCATCTAAAGTTAATTTTTGCCACCAGCTTTGTGACTCTGCTTCTAGCTTTATACGCTCATCCTCACTCATTCCTTCTATTATAATACAGCATTCACCAAGCGGCTCATGTTGCTCAAAATGAGCGATGCATTCAGATAATTTGCCTCGAACAAATTCTTCATGCTTTTTCGTTAATTCACGTGCGATTGATGCATGGCGATCCCCCCAACACTCCAGCATATAAGAGAGTGTCTTCGTAAGGCGATAAGGTGATTCATAAAAAATAAGTGTCTCCCGATATGTACTGACTTCTTCTAAGATTGAAGTAATGCTTTTTTTATCTCGTGGTAAAAAACCAATAAAGCTAAAGCGATCAGTATTTAGTCCCGAAACAATTAATGCAGAAAGTGCAGCATTTGCCCCTGGTATAGGAACAACATTAATTCCGTTTTCGATTGCATCTCGAGCAAGGTCAGCACCTGGATCAGAAATTGCAGGCAAACCCGCATCGCTCACTAAAGCAATATTTTCTCCTTGCAGCAACAATTTAATTAACTCTGCCCCGCTAGCTTCCTTATTATGCTCATGATAGCTAACTAATTTTGTTTTTATATCAAAATGTGTTAGCAGCTTACGTGTATTTCGCGTATCCTCAGCTGCAATAAGCGATACCTCCTGCAACGTACGGATTGCTCTCATTGTCATATCTTCTAAGTTGCCAATCGGCGTTGCAACAAGATAAAGAGTACCGTAAGCTGTACTAGCCTGAAAGCTTTTTTGAATATTCATATCATTTGTTCTCCCGCTTCATTATATACAATTTGTGGAGGCAGTACGCGAAGGTCTGGTTTGCCATCACGAATTGCCTCAATTAGCACGATATTTGCTTCACCCTTACTATTTGGATGAACAAATTGAATAATTTTAGGTTCTATTCTCCAGTTTCTTAGAGCAACGATAACATCTGCTAAACGTGATGGTCGATGCACCATAAATAGCTTTCCACCTGGACGAAGCAACTTGCAACTTGCTTTTGCAATATCGTCAATTGTGCAAGTTAACTCATGCCTAGCAATTGCATAATGTTCATTTTCATTTTTATCTCCTGCTGCACTCCTCATATAAGGAGGATTGACAGTTATCGCGTGATATATCCCATTGCCAGCATGGAGCGCATACTCACGCAGATCTTCCTCGATCACTTCAATCTGAGCCTGCAAGCCATTCATTAATACGTTTCGTCTTGCCATATCGGCAAGTCTTGGTTGTATTTCAATAGCGTCAATTTTCGCTTCTGTTTTATCGGAGCATAGCAAGGCAATAACACCATTACCAGTACAAAAATCAGCCACTCTTCCTCGCTTTGGTAGCTTAGCAAAGCGTGAAAGCAACACAGCATCAATGGAAAAACTAAACACTTCTCTGCTTTGAATAATTTTTAATCCTGACTCCGTCAGTAAATCGTCAATTCGTTCTCCCCCGTAAAGTGGAACCTCCTGCTTGTTCGTCAATCATATTCCCCTTTCAAACTATTCTCAATCTTCTCAAAAAAAACCGCCCTTACATAGCATTGAACTGCTCCCTGTCAAGTAGACAGTAGAAATAACAAAAATCGTAATGTCTGGACTCCGTTAATTACGGGGTCCATTTTTATGCTGCATTTTCAAGCTGCTGACGGTAGGTCATCGGAGGCAGCTTGTTTAACCTTTTCTGTCTACGCTTGTAATTGTAAAAGTGTATGTAGTCCTCAATTGCCTTAGCAAGGCTTTCGTAATTCTCAAAATGTCCGTTCAGGTAGTACATCTCACATTTGAGGATGCCCCAGAACCCTTCCATTGGGCCGTTATCGATACAACGACCTACACGCGACATGCTCTGCGCCATCCCCGCCTTGTCTAATCTGGCTTTAAATTGTTTGCTGGTATACTGAAATCCCCTGTCGCTATGAAAGATGGGGCGTGCATCAGGGTATCTGGATACGGCTAAGTCAAAGGTGTCGAATACTAGTCGGTTATTATTGCTCTTGCCCATGGCAAAGGAGATAATGCTGTTATCCTTCAGATCGAGAATCGCACTTAAATACAATTTTTCGTTATTGCCATACTTGAATTCTGTGACATCAGCTAACCATTTCTCATTTAGTTTCTCAGCCGTAAAGTCTCGATTCAATATGTTTTCTGCCGTAACCTCTGGTGTGAAACGCTGGTAATGTGGACGCTTTCTCCGGATCACCGCTTTGATGCCAGCTAGCTGAGTCAGGCGGTAAATTCGCTTGTAGTTGTACTGGGTCTCGTACCTTGCGTTCAGTTCATCTGTCAGTCGCCTATATCCATATATCCCATAAACTTCTGCGTAGATAGCCCCAAGCTTGTGGAGCAAGTCTTCATTCTCTCGCTCCCGAGCACTTTTTTCGCGGCGTAGCCATTTGTAGTAGGATGATCTGTTTAAGTCCAGGAACTCGCAAATCTTTGCGATCGGATATCCTTCTTGTTCATGAAGCTCTTTTACAACTAGGTAAAGCTTTTCCTGGCGTACTCCGCTTAGTACCGCCTCCTTTCGATTTCCTGAAGCTTTTTTAAGATCGCATTCTCCATTTCCTTTCGTTCGATTTCGGCTCTAAGCATTTTATTCTCTGCCTGTAACCGTTCGACTTCACTCATTTCGTCTAGCGTTTTACGTTTCCCCCGCCTGTCAATGAGTCCATCTACACCTCGTTCTTCGTATTTACGTACCCAGCTATAAATCTGTTGATAGGATACGTTGTACTTCTCCATGGTTAAGCCATAGTCTTTGCCTTTAGCTAAGCAGAAGCTTACCATTTCGATTCGCTCGTCCAATGTGGTAGCTCGTCCCTTGGTCATATAGAACCCTCTCCCTTGGCTTTTTTCCCATCGATCTATATGACCATTATTATACAACGTGATCCAGTTGCGAAGCTGTGTTCTACTACGGATTTTAAATTTCTTGCAAATCTCCTCCAGACTTCCTTCTCCACGAAGATATGCTTGGACCGCTGCGGTTTTCAACCCTGCAATATATCGTTTGTTTGTATTCGTAGTGAGAAGTCCTGATGGACCCATGGATTCATAATTCGCGATCCACTGCCGAAAAGTAGTTTTCCCGATTCCGTATTCACGTGCAATACTTCGTAGACTTCCTTGTCCACGGAGATATTTTTCTACTGCCTCTAATTTTAGTTCATAGCTAATTCCTTTTCCTTTTCTACTCATAGAAAACTCCCCTCAAAAGTAGTCCTGATTTTTGTTATTTCAGGTGTCTACTTTGAGGGGAGCATATCACATAAGGAGCGGCAAATAATTTTATTTATTAAGGAAAGATAAGCAAAATAAGCAATCTCCCTCGGTACGAAGATGTCCATAATAAACATTACAGATATGAAATCCTTCGTAGTAAAGCTTAGTCAGGTTATCGTAACCTTCGCCTATTTCATGCGTACCCTCAGCATGTTGAGTGGTGTCTTCATCTGCATGTTTATCAGTTACAGCAGCTTGAACAGACTGTTCCTGTTGTTCATGCTCCTGTCGTAAAATGGCTCTAAGCTGTTCATTCTCTTGTAATAATCGTTGATTTTCTTCTAGCAAGGCAACGACCTGCTGCTTTAATAAACCGAGCTCTTGGTGCATAGCTCCAGCACGATCTTCTAATTCATTCAATTGTACGAATATATCTTTCATCTCTAAGTATCCACCCCAGAGTTACATGCTAAGCTACAAAAAATAAGTCCTTACTTGGTAACTACATCGTCCAAAGAAAGCTCTTTTGGCTTTCCTGGATAATCAAATAATTGAACGAAGACGGTTTTTGTTGAAGGATTAATTCCTGTTACTTTACCTTCTCCATACGACGTAATAACAAGCTTTCCAACAGTTGGCAACTCTTCTCGCACACTTTCATAGTTATCATGCTCATATTTCAAGCAGCACATTAAACGTCCGCAAAGTCCGGATATTTTTGTTGGATTTAGCGATAAATTTTGATCTTTTGCCATCTTTATAGACACAGGCTCAAAATCACCTAACCATGATGAGCAACATAGTACTCGTCCACATGGCCCGATTCCGCCAAGCATTTTCGCTTCATCTCTAACACCAATCTGCCGCAATTCGATTCTTGTACGGAATACACTAGCTAGATCCTTTACAAGCTCACGAAAATCTACGCGACCCTCTGCTGTGAAATAAAAGATAATTTTGTTGCGATCAAATGTATATTCAACATCGACTAGCTTCATTTGAAGCTGATGATTTTGAATTTTCTCCAAGCAAGTTGTAAAAGCTTGTGCTGCTGCGTTGCGATTTTCATCAACAACTTGAGCATCAGCCTCGTTAGCAATGCGTATAACACGCTTTAACGGTAAAACAACATCTTCTTCTCCAACCTGCTTTTGTCCGATAACTACTTTTCCGTATTCAATTCCGCGAGCCGTTTCAACAATAACATGTTGCTCCTTCTCTACAGGATGATTGTCAGGATCAAAGTAGTATATCTTTCCCGCCTTCTTAAAGCGAACACCTATTACATTATACAAGGATTAGCCCTCCTGTAATTTTACCAAAAGTTGCTCAAAAGAAAGCTGTGGCGTAACATTTGCTTTCATACGCTTGTCTGCTTCTAGTACATGTTCCATACATGCAACCCAACCAGCAAACGAACGTGTAAAAGCATGTGCACTAATCCAGTCCAGCTCATCAATAAATACAATTCTATCTTTTCTGCCGGCCTGAAATTGTGTCATATCTTTATACCAAAGCAACAGTAGCGCAAGCACAAGCTCTATTTGATCTGCAAAGTCCCCTTTATTAAATAGCTTCTGTGCAGCGGTTACCATTGCTGCAGTGTACTTTGTAATGCTTTCCTTTCCTAATTGTATCACTAGCGTTCTAATTTCTGCAAACCCATTCTTTGCTAGTATTGCCCTTGCTCCGTCAATTCCCGAGCTTAGTTGAACAGCTGCTCTTGCTAGCGTTGGGGCAGCTCCCTCTTTAATCAGTTGTTCCAGCATAAAGTCGGGAGACAATGGAGTAAAGGGAACTCTCATTGTACGAGAACGTATGGTGGGAAGCATTGCTTGCTCATTACTCGTAATTAATATTGCAACAACTGGGGAAATTGGTTCTTCTAAAAACTTCAGTAAACTGTTTGCTGCTTGTACAGTCATTTTTTCTGCTTGCTCAATAATGTACACCACACGTCGATTACTTGATGTACGATATGCCAAATCACGTTGCAACTGTCTAATTTGATCTATTTTTATTGATTGGCCTTCTGCAGCGATATAATGAACATCTGATTGATTACCATTGTCGAACTTACGACATTCGAGACAAGAATCACAAGCCTTACCACCTGTCGGATTTAAGCAGAGCAGTGCTTTAGCAAAAGCATTAGCAGTTGCCAGCTTTCCAGTTCCTGCAGGACCTTCAAACAGATAAGCATGAGCAATACGGTCTTCAATTAACGCATGCTGTAATATTCGCTTTGCTTTCCATTGCGGCTCCAAGGCTTCCTCTGAAATCATTGTCTAACTCCTTCAATTAAAATGCAAAGTTAATTAAGAGCCCTCGAATTTCACCTAATGTGTGCAGTAGCTCTATTCTGCCTTCTTCTGTCTCAAGCAGCTCCTCTGCTAATAAGATAAGCTTACTGTCTACTTCTTCTAGAAGCTTGTAACGTTTAATCCGTCCGCGCCGATCAAAACCGCGAACTTCCTTTAGTCCAACACCACGTCTTAGTGTATCCTCAAGAAACTGCTTAATCATATTACGATAGAGCTTTAGCTCACGCACGGTCATATGTCTAGCCAATCGATCGCCTTGCTCCTGAATGCTTTTAATTTTTTGTTGAAGCTCGTCTACCGAATTGGCACGATCCTTTTGCATCAAAAAATCTGAAAATGAAGTTGATGCTGCTGGTTTTGCAACAGAACCGCTCGTTGTGCGACTTTGCCCTAGAGGCCTATAACTTTGATCTACCCTCATCAACAATCACTTCCCATTTTAAAAATGTTCAAATCTTTCAACCGGTATAACAAACACTGTTGCTCCTCCGACTTGTACTTCAACAGGAAATGGAATATACGAATCGGTAGCTCCACCCATAGGCGAAACTGGTGTTACCAATTGATCACGAACTTTACAATTGTTAACGATGACTTTAAATACTTCATGTATTCGTTCATCTTCAACACCGATCATAAAGGTAGTATTGCCTGCACGTAAAAATCCACCTGTACTTGCTAGCTTTGTTGCACGAAAGCCTTCCTTAACAAGTGCATTAGAAAGACGATTACTATCCTTATCTTGTATTACCGCAATCACCAATTTCATAATATCCCTCCTAAAATAAAATTCAATCTGGCATTTTCTTGCCTGCGCTAACTTTACAGATTAGCTTTTATATCATTATATGCATCAATTACATAGTTGCTTATACTATACCATATATCATACAGTGAAAACGCTTAAATGTGTTATATCTTTTTCCAGTGAAGTGAAACGGGCTATTTTTTATAAAGCTAATTTACCCGTTATGATTCTCTAAATAAGCTAAAATAACTGCAATAACCTGCTCATATACTTCGTCTGGGCTAGAATCAGCATTTACTTTAATGATTCGCTCTGGAAACTGCTCACATAGCGTTAAATATCCTTTTCTCACGTTTTGATGAAAGCTATTGCTCTCCAAATCAAGACGATTTACTTCACGGCCTGCAGCCATGGCAATTCGCGATAAACCTACTGCTGGTGTAACATCTAAGAAAATCGTAATATCGGGCATCATATCACCAATTGCGAATTGATTGATTGCCCATATTTGATCGATTCCTAACCCGCGAGCCACCCCTTGATAAGCTAAACTGCTATCTATAAAACGATCACATAATACAATGGTGCCGCTTTGCAATGCAGGGACCACCTTTTCCACTAAATGTTGACGTCGGGCTGCTGCATATAACAAAGCCTCAGTCCGTTCATCCATCATCGTATGCTCGCGATCTAAAATGATATTGCGTATTTTCTCTGCAATTGGAATGCCACCAGGTTCACGTGTAGTAAGTACATTTAAGTTACGGGCAATAAGCTCCTGCTGCACACGCTGAATGATCGTGGTTTTACCCGCTCCTTCTCCACCTTCAAACGAAATAAATATACCTTTATTCAACGCTGTTGCTCCTATTCTAATCATTCTCTCATTCTATTGTAACAGACAAGTCATTTATTATATATGCTAATCCGTAAATACTTTAATAAGACCTTGATTTAATCCTTCAGCACCTTGAAATTTAACATGGAATGCTGCATATTGATTAATCTCTAATAGATGTTCTTCTGTAATTTGCTCACCTTCAAATAAAATAGGTATCCCTGGCGGATAAGGGATAATTTGCTCTGCACAAATTTTTCCGACTGATTGTTCTAGCTTAAGCAGCGCAGTATTTGTCCTCATTTTTCTTTTAAAAGAAACAGGTTTACTTACAATATGCTTATTACTTATTTGAAGTGGCAAAGTGCTATTGATATCGTTCATTTTTTTTGAATTGATCTTGTTATTGAGGTGATGATCAATCTTTAAAATAGCTTGCTGAAGCTTGTCCAGTTGCTCAGCACTCATTGCCATGTGCCAAACTAACACGGCATAGCTTGCTGTCGCCATTTCCACCCAAACTCCTTCATGCTCAAGCATTTTTTGCAGTTCTACTCCGCTTACTTCCATGCTCTGATCATAAAGCAGTATACGATATGGATCCTGACGAACTTTCTTTTGCGAAGATAACTGCTTAACAGATAGTCTGCTGTTTTGCTGAAGCCAAGCTATAAATGTTTGAAGTAACTGATAGGACTGGGCAAACATTTCTTTACCATAGCTTTGCAGGAGCGCTCTAGCTATATCAAGACTAGCCATTAACAGATACGATGGACTTGAGCTTTCTATTATAGCTAATTGTTGCTGTATATCGTTAGCGTCTACTCGTTCACTTTGTATATGTAAATAAGCCCCCATTGTTAAGGCAGGCAACGTTTTATGGGCTGATTGTACGACTGCATCAGCTCCTGAGGCAAGTGCAGTATTAGGACTGTTTGGAGCAATACCATAATGTGCTCCATGAGCCTCATCAACGACTAACGGGATATTATAGCTATGTGCCAGTTCAATATATGGTTTTAGTTCAACGCTAAGCCCATAATAATTTGGATTAGTTAGAAAAATTGCTTTAGCATGGGGGTAACGCTGAATTGCTTGTTCTACGGTTTGTAGTGATGGAACAACTGCTAGCTTTGTTTCCTCTTCTATCTCAGGAGTAAGAAAAACAGCCTGTACCTCTGCAAGCTTGCAGCCATTAATTACAGACTTATGTACGTTTCGCTGAACAATAATAGTATCCCCGGAATCACATAATGAAAGTACTAAAGCTAAATTCCCTGCAGTACTTCCCCCCACTAAAAAGAAACTGTGAGAGGCTCCATATAATTGTGCAGCAAGTGATTGAGCTTGTTTTATAACACCTTGCGGATCATGTAAATCATCTGTATGAGAAAGCTCCGTTACATCTAACTTAGCTAGTTTAGTTAAAGCATTAATATATTGCTGTTGCTCCTCGGTAAATCTATGGACTAGCTGTTCATAAACGTTGCCGTTTCGATGTCCTGGAACATGAAATGATTGTGGCTTTGTATAGGAAAACTCTACTAAATGCTCAAATAATGGTGCTTGGCATAAAATATGATTCATTTTATCTTCCCTCAATTATTGCTATTTACTCATACTGTAACATAAGCTTGCACATAAACATAATAAAAACGACTGAATTTGCTCAGTCGCTTAGCACATTTGCATTTTCTATAAAAATGTTTTTCATACGAGCAACAAAAAACGGATACCGTTCATCCTTTGTATCTATTGATACCATTTCCTGTTCACAGCGCGCACAAATAAAGCTAGATACTATATGAATACCTGTTTCACTTTCATTGCCGCATATTGTGCACACTTGTTCAATTGCATTTGCCATAATCTCACCTCTACAGCATATTATTCATAGTATGATGCTTATTCTATGAAAATATACTTCTCATTTTCAATATACCATATGCAATTTAGCAAATTGATGTGCAAATATGTTAAACGTCCATCTGATTTAGCCGATATAAAAAATAGTTACTATGAAGGGAGTACGCTATGAAGCGGTCACTTACTGATCATCCAACTGCTACAATATATCAATATAAGCTTATTAAACGAATCGTTGTTCGTAATGAAATGCTTATAAGCTACTTACTATGCACTTTAATTGCTCTAGGATTTGAATACGGTATTTATGAGCTTTATGGGGTGTTTAATTGGTTAATTGGCTTTGTAGCAATGCAAATTATACATCTCATTATTATTCTACTTGCCTTTATCAATGTTCATGAGGCAGCAGATCGCAAGTGGAAATGGAGCATTACTCCACCTTGGACTGGATTTAAACCTGCCAATGATATTAATTTTTTTGTATTTCGCAGAATTCATACGCAGTTATTTTGGCTAGGGGCGATTATTATCGGAGTCATGTATCCTTGGATTTCTCCTTCGCTTATGCTTAGCCTTATTTTTTGGCATATCTGGCTGCTTACTCCAAAGCTTATGTTAACTTTAGCTTTCCGTAAACACGCCAAGAAAACTCGGGCTGGAATTATTCGTATGCAAATTAAAGAAGTCAATCTATTTCAACCATAGTTTTTTGTACAATTAAATATAGCATATCACTCCGCAACTAATTTGATGTTTAACCTTAAACGTATACCTTTATATGATTCATCAAAAAAACAGCGGAGTTTTTATTTTTAAATCAGCTAGTTCTGATAAGCTATCTATCATCATATGTCTCTTTCCATAAATTGATGATACTGTTCCTCTTCTATAATTTCATTTATATCATCAGAGGTAATCGTAATAATAGGATAATGTTCTTGCTCACCTTTCTTGATCGCTTTTTCTTTTATATATTTAACTTTACTTGCTGCAGCCTCCTCGTCATAAAATAAAAGCATACCATCGGTTTTATTTAGTATTAATTGGTCTCTCGCTTGAAATTGCCAAGGACCCAGATAAGGCTGTTTGCTCACAATATCAAAATGATCAAGCTGTTGCTTTATTTCATTAAAGTACTGCTGCTTTGCCTCATTCCAATTTTGCTCTTGATTCATATAAGCATGAAGCATTGAAATTCGCAGAGAAGGGTATCGTGTATCTCGCAGTTTAATTGCAATCTCGGTCGCCCATAAATCAAAACCATACAGTCCTGGTGTAATGATCCATTGTAAGCCTTCTTCAAGCAACGGCACGATCTTTTTTATAAAAGCTTTTTTTATATATTTGATCACCTTGTTTTTTTGAATATAAATTCCTAGCTCATATGCGCTATAGCCTGTAACAAAAATATTTTTCATCTTTTTCTTTCCTATTCAAATGATCATGTTAAACGAATCTTATTATTCTTGCCTTTATCATTTAAAATAAGCAGGATGAAAAACGTCAGTGTTTTTCATCCTGCTTAATTCATAATCGTTTATTTTACAACTACACGAATTGATACGCTTTTGCCGCCGTAAGTTGCCTTTATTGTAGTTGTTCCTTTACCTACAGCAGTAATTTTACCATCTTTCACAGTTGCAACACTGCTTTTTGAACTAGTCCAAACTGCTTGTTCTGTCACATCAACAGGGCTGCCATTTACGTAGTTAGCAGTAACCTTAACAGTAAATGTTCCGCCAACAGTAAGATTAGTATTTTTATCAGAAATCGAAAGTGATTTTAGCTTAGGTGTTACAACAACTTTAATACTAACAGTTTTTCCTTGATAAGTTCCTGTAATTAAAGCATTTCCAGCTGATAAAGCTTTAATTGATTTTCCTTTAACAGAAGCTACTTTAGTATCAGAACTGCTTAATTCAACTTTTGAGCTTAAGACAACTGATCTGCCATCTTTATAATAGCCAACAATTTTAACTGACTTAGATTTATTTGGATTAAGTTCTAACAGTTCTGGATCAGCTTCTAATTTAACGATTTCTTCATCAATTCTTACTTTAATTGTTGTTGTTTTATTTAGATATTTTGCAGTTAAGTTAACTGTAGCAACTTCTGTACCCTTCATTTGAGTTTCTTTAAGGATAAGACTTTCATTAGAAGTTGACCATGTTACTTTACTAGTAACATCTTCTTCCTCTCCATCCTCATTAACAACAGTAATTTTAGGGTATGCAGTATCCTTGCCAAGAACAATATTTAGATTTGAAGAATCAGGAATAAGCTTAACAGGTTTTTTATTAACTGTCACTTTTACTTCTGCTTCAATATTTTTTATTTTAGCAGTAAGTGTTGTTTCGCCAATTTGCTTAGCAACCCATTTGCCATCTTCAACGATAGCTACTTTTTCATCGTTAGAAGTCCACTGTACAAGTTTAGAAACATCAACTAATGAACCATCAAATGTTTTTCCTTTAACAGTTGGAAGCTTTTCACTGCTTTTTACAAAACCGTCAACTGATTCAGTATCCACAGTTAGTGCAGTAATACTTGGATAGACAGTAACCGTAATACTACGACTTACACCTTTATATGAAGCTGTAATTTTAGTCGTACCAACTGCTTTAGGAGTAACAACCCCATTAGTAACTTTAGCTACAACTGGATCAGAAGTAGTCCATTGTGCTAATTGTGTAACATCAGAAATTACATTTGTATTACTTAATACTTCTGCTTTAATTTGCAATGGATCTTCATGAATAAACATATGATATTCATTTTCTGGACTTAGACGAATAGACTGATAAACATTACGTACAACAACGTCAATTGATGATGAAGTTCCTTGATGAGAAACACTAACTGTAGTTTTACCTGCAGCTACTGCTTTAATAACTCCCTCTTCAACAGTAACGACATTGGTATTACTGCTTGTCCATGTTCCATCTTTAGTGACATCAACAGTTTCACCATTTTTTAATGTAGCAATTGCAGCTAAATTATAATCGTCGCCGCCAACTTCAAGTTCAATTTGCTCATTTGGCGTAATTACAATAGACTTATATGGTGAAGTTACTGTAATAGCAATCGTGTCTGACTTACCTTTATACTTAGCTGTAATTGTTGCTGTACCTACACCAACAAAGTTAATTGTTCCTTCATTAACTGTCGCAACAGAAGCATTTGAGGTAGTCCATGTTGCTTCTGCAGTAATATCTTCAGTTACTCCATTTTTTGTTCCACTTAACTTGTATGTATAGCTTTTTCCAACCTCACCCTCAGCTTTCGCAGGTGCAGCAGAATTATTATCCATAATAGTTACAGTGTCATAAAAATAATCTGATGTAGCATTAATGTAGATTGAATGGTTGTTATACGTTGCTGTAATTTTTGCCTTACCTTTACCTACACCAGTAAGAACACCATTTTCCACTTTTACATAATTAGTATTTGATGATTTCCATGTTACCTGAGACGTAACGTTTTTCTTAGATGTACCATCTGAACTTGATATAGTTGCTAGTACTTCTAAATTTACTTTTTCACCTTCAATTAATAATTGCAGGGAATTTGTACTGCTATCATAATCAGTTTCGTCGTAAAGAAATTCAATTCCTGTTACTTTTTCCTCTGCTGCACTAACTAGCATTGACATGGAGGAAAATACCATAACCATTGCAAGTAAGAACACTAAACCTTTTTTTGCCGATCTTAACCATAAATTTTGGTATCTTTCTGTGTACAAAATATCATCCCTTTCTTACTTCAATACCGTCTACTTTATTAACGGAATAATTAGCCAAAAAGTTAATAAAAATCAGAAAAATTTTATGAAATTATAAAACCAAAAAAAGCCTACTGCAAATGCAGTAGACTTCTTCTTTGCTTGGCAACGTCCTACTCTCCCAGGACCCTTCGGTCCAAGTACCATCGGCGCTGAAAGGCTTAACGGTCGTGTTCGAGATGGGTACGCGTGGTTCCCTTTCGCCATTGTCACCAAACATGGGGTTTACACCCTCAAAACTGGATAGAAAGTTTTCATCTTACGAATCATTTAGGATAAGCCCTCGACCGATTAGTACTGGTCAGCTCCATGCATTGCTGCACTTCCACCCCCAGCCTATCTACCTCGTCGTCTTCAAGGGGTCTTACTACTTGGGAAATCTCATCTTGAGGGGGGCTTCACGCTTAGATGCTTTCAGCGCTTATCCCTTCCGTACTTGGCTACCCAGCGGTGCTTCTGGCGAAACAACTGGTACACCAGCGGTACGTCCATCCCGGTCCTCTCGTACTAAGGACAGCTCCTCTCAAATTTCCTACGCCCGCGACAGATAGGGACCGAACTGTCTCACGACGTTCTGAACCCAGCTCGCGTACCGCTTTAATGGGCGAACAGCCCAACCCTTGGGACCTACTTCAGCCCCAGGATGCGATGAGCCGACATCGAGGTGCCAAACCTCCCCGTCGATGTGGACTCTTGGGGGAGATAAGCCTGTTATCCCCAGGGTAGCTTTTATCCGTTGAGCGATGGCCCTTCCATTCGGTACCACCGGATCACTAAGCCCGACTTTCGTCCCTGCTCGACTTGTGGGTCTCGCAGTCAAGCTCCCTTCTGCCTTTACACTCTTCGAATGATTTCCAACCATTCTGAGGGAACCTTTGGGCGCCTCCGTTACGCTTTAGGAGGCGACCGCCCCAGTCAAACTGCCCACCTGACACGGTCCCTTCGCCCGATTCAGGGCGACAGGTTAGAACTCCGATACGATCAGGGTGGTATCCCAACGGCGCCTCCACACAAGCTGGCGCTCATGCTTCCTAGGCTCCCACCTATCCTGTACAGATCGTACCAAAGTCCAATATCAAGCTGCAGTAAAGCTCCATGGGGTCTTTCCGTCTTGTCGCGGGTAACCTGCATCTTCACAGGTATTAAAATTTCACCGGATCTCTCGTTGAGACAGCGCCCAATTCGTTACGCCATTCGTGCGGGTCAGAATTTACCTGACAAGGAATTTCGCTACCTTAGGACCGTTATAGTTACGGCCGCCGTTTACTGGGGCTTCGGTTCATAGCTTCGGCTTACGCCTAACCATTCCCCTTAACCTTCCAGCACCGGGCAGGCGTCAGCCCGTATACGTCGTCTTACGACTTTGCACAGACCTGTGTTTTTGCTAAACAGTCGATTGGGCCTTTTCACTGCGGCCCCCTCGGGCTATTCACCCTACCGGGGCACCCCTTCTCCCGAAGTTACGGGGTCATTTTGCCGAGTTCCTTAACGAGAGTTCTTCCGCGCGCCTTAGCATGCTCTGCTCGCCTACCTGTGTCGGTTTGCGGTACGGGCACCTTCGTCTCACTAGAGGCTTTTCTTGGCAGCCTGAACTCATGACCTTCGCTACTGCAATTTTCGCTCCCCATCACAGCCCAGCCTTTCGATGAGCGGATTTGCCTACTCACCAGCCTCACTGCTTGGACGGACATCCATCAGTCCGCGTCACTATCCTTCTGCGTCACCCCTTCGCTCAAACAACTACGGTGGTACAGGAATTTCAACCTGTTGTCCTTCCACTACGCCTTTCGGCCTCGCGTTAGGTCCCGACTTACCCTGAGTGGACGAGCCTTCCTCAGGAACCCTTAGGCTTACGGCGGATAGGATTCTCACCTATCTTTTCGTTACTCATACCGGCATTCTCACTTGAATACAGTCCACCACTCCTTACGGTATGACTTCAACCCGTATTCAACGCTCCCCTACCCAATTCGTAGGCTTCACTTCAACTTCGATGGTTTGTGTTTAGCTGAAGAACATACATTTAGTCGAATTCTTGAACAACCTTAGCGGTTGATTTCGACGAATGTTAATCGTCGCTAAACACTTCTTCA